>JAXMDJ010000016.1:0-101250 GCA_046348875.1 Paracoccus sp. (in: a-proteobacteria) | reverse complement strand
TGAGCTGGACGACAAGTATCGCTTTCTGGTGCCGGGCGCGCGCGTGGTCGATCTGGGCTGCGCGCCGGGCGGCTGGTGCCAGGTGGCGGTGGCGCGCGTGAACGCGCTTGGCGAGAAATCCGGCAAGAAGGTCGGGCGCGTGCTGGGCGTCGATCTGCAAGAGGTCGATCCCATCGCCGGGGCCGAGATCCACCAGCTTGATTTTCTGTCCGACGGCGCCGACGAGCAGGTCAAGGCCTGGCTCGGGGGGCGTGCCGACGTGGTGATGTCGGACATGGCGGCGGCGTCCTCGGGGCACAAGGGCACCGACCACCTGCGCATCGTGGCGCTGGTCGAGGCGGCGGTACAATTCGCCTTTGACGTTCTGGAACCCGGCGGCACTTTCGTCGCCAAGGTCCTGGCCGGCGGCGCCGAGAACGAGATGCAGGCGATGCTGAAGCGCAGCTTCACCAAGGTCGCGAATGTGAAACCCCCGGCAAGCAGGTCGGATTCGTCCGAGAAATTCGTGGTCGCGCAGGGTTTTCGGGGTGAGGGGCGCGGCGCTGCGGATGACGCCGACGAGGACGCGGACTGAAGCGCGGGGCGGCATGGATGAGCGCTGGCGAATGACACTCTGACGCAGACCGAAAGAATGTCGGCAAGGTCAGGGATGTGAAGCCTGGCGCCGGCTGTCCGGTCTTGCGCAGGACATTTCCGGTCGTCCAGAAGGGGCTGATGGGCGGCACGCCACTGACGGAACTGACTGTCAGCGTAGCGAAAAAAGGGTGCGAGGTTCGCGCCATATTCTCATGCAAGTTTTCATGCAAAACCGGATCGGCATGCCGCACAC
The DNA here is from genome assembly GCA_046348875.1 of Paracoccus sp. (in: a-proteobacteria). Lineage (GTDB taxonomy): Bacteria > Pseudomonadota > Alphaproteobacteria > Rhodobacterales > Rhodobacteraceae > Paracoccus. The sequence goes on along the minus strand of JAXMDJ010000016.1, from coordinate 100,421 downwards.
CATTCCGCCAGAGCTCGACAAAAGACGCGACTCCAGCGAACGCTTCCTTCATTAACTCAGGCAGTTCCGGCGTATGTCGACGCCCGGCAGAAGACATGCGGCAAATGTCCGGGCCTCCGTGGCTCTCGTGTCGGCAGGGATCCGGCATGGACATGGCGGCGGTCGACCGAGATCGCGCCCCGGCTGGCACATGTCGGAAACCTCGCGCTGCGCTTTCTTTCCGCCTAGCTGAACTGCCGCCCCAGCCAGCTCCGCGAGTCGCCGTGCATGATGTCGCGATAAGCCTCGGGTGAGCGGCCGGTGGCGGCCGAGAAGCTGCGGATGAAATGGCCAAGCCCGGCATAGCCCAGTTGCTGCGCGATTTCGGCCACCGGGCGGGCCGAGTTGCGCAGCGCCTCGGCCGCACGTTGCAGGCGCAGGTCGTAAAGCAGCTCCAATGCGCCACGGCCACGGCTTTGGCGGCAGGCGCGGTCCAGTTGCGCCTGCGAATGGCCCAGCTTGCCCGCCATCTCGGCGATGGTCTGGCTTTGCGCCAGTTCGGCTTGCGCCAGTTCAAGGAAACGCTCGGTCAGCGGCCGGGCCTCGGCGACGCGGCTTCGGGCGGCATCCTGGCGGCTGGCGCGGCTGTCCAGACGCGACAGCGCAATGGCCAGCAGGCCAAGCTGGCAGGCGATGGCGGCGTCGCCGGCGGCGGTTCGCGGCTGCGCGACCCCCAGCGCCTGCATCGCCGGATCGATCAGCGGCAGGTCGTCGCCGGTCGGTGCGCCAAAGCGGAAGGCTGTCGGCAGCGCGATGGGCAGGCCGCGGCCATGCGTCGGCGCGATCAACAGCGCACGCCCCTGCATATCCGCACCCGGTTGCAGCGCGAAGGCGGTGCCGGCGGGGATGAAGGCCACGCGGCCCGGCCCAAGAAGCTGCTGGCTGCGGGGAAATTCGACCTGCAATACGCCCCGTTCCAACAGGATCAGGACATGATCGCCGCGGACGCGCGGCGCGGGCGGCATGTTGCGGCCCCGGACGGCGCCGCCCCAGTGAAAGCCGGACAGCGGTATCAGCCGCAGCCCGCCGGTCGGCGCATAGGGCACCGCGGGGTGCGCGATGCGCGTGATCGCGGTCAGGGCCGTGGGTTCGGGCTGTGAGACGGGGGCGATGCCGGCAGCTTCGGCCGCGTCTCTATCCGGGTCCGGCCCGGCATGACGCAGGCGCGGATCGACCAGCGCCGGTTCCTGCACCACGGCCGCAGTCACGCCAGCCGCAACCAGCCTTTGCCGGTCCGGGTCGGGCAGAGGCGGCGCGGGCGGGTGCGGGGCGTCAACGCCAAATGCGCGGACGGCGTCATTCATCACGAAGGGCTTTCGACAGAGGCATGGGCGAATCGTTACTGGTCACAGGTGTTCACAGAAGAGTTATACCTCTTCTGGTTGAGATAAAGTTAATTCTTCGCCCCCAATCAGTCAGTTTCCCTGCGTTCTGCCGCCTCGATCCAGCGCCAGTCGCGCATCCGGCCGCGAAAGAAGCTGCGCTGCGCCTTGGCATATTGGCGGGTGGCGACGATCGCCTGCGCGATGGCCGCGTCAAGCGCCGTCTTGCCCTGCAGGCTGGCGACAAGTTCCGGCGCGCCGATGGCCTTGGCCCATAGCGCCGCCGGGTCCCACTGGGGTAGCATGGCGCGGACTTCGTCCAGCGCGCCCTGTTCCATCATCAGGTGGAAACGCTGCCCGATCCGGCGCGCCAGCCAGTCGCGATCGGCTTCCAGGACCAGAAGATCGGCGTCTGCGGGGGCGATCAGCGGCGGCGGTGTTTCGGCCTGCCAACTGACGATGCCGCGCCCGGTGGCGGTCAGCACCTCCCATGCGCGCTGGACGCGGACCGGGTTTTGCAGGTCGATGCGGGCGCGGGTCGGGGCGTCCAGCCCGGCGACCATCTGCGCCAGCCCGTCGGGCGTGGCACGCAGGGCGTCGGCAGTGGCGCGGACCTGCGGCGGCGTCGGCGGGATCGCCGCCAGCCCCTGCGTCAGCGTGTTCAGGTAAAGCCCGGTGCCGCCGACGACGATCAGCCGCCCCTTGAGCGCTGCGACCTCGGCCAGCCAGTCGCCGACCGAATAGGCGCGGTCCGGCGCGACATGGCCGTAAAGCGCGTGGGGGGCGCGGGCCTCGTCCGCGACGGGCGGCCGCGCGGTCAGCACCCGCCAGCAGGACCAGACCTGCAACGCATCGGCATTGACCACGGTGCCGCCCTGCGCCCCGGCGATCTCCAGCGCCAGCGCGGATTTGCCGCTGGCGGTGGGGCCGGCGATGACGACGTGGCGTTCGGGGGAAAGCTGGCGCAGGATCGGGTGGCGGTGGATCATCGTCTTGTGCGAAGGCGGCGGTTGAACATGGGGGCTGTTTGCGACATTTTGCGCGGCAATGAAACAGCGGCGAAAAGGTATCCCCATGTCCGGCAATCTTACGGAAAGCGCAATCAAGACCCCCGGTGCCTATTCGCGCGTGATGCTGAAGATCTCGGGCGAGGCGCTGATGGGCGACCAGGGCTATGGCCTGCATCCGCCGACCGTGGCGCGCATCGCGCAAGAGGTGAAATCCGTCCATGACCTGGGCATCGAGATCTGCATGGTCATCGGCGGCGGCAATATCTTCCGTGGTCTGCAAGGCAGCGCCCAGGGGATGGAGCGCGCGACCGCCGACTACATGGGAATGCTGGCCACGGTGATGAACGCGCTGGCCATGCAGGCGGCGCTGGAAACGCTGAAGATCCACACCCGCGTCATCAGCGCCATCCGCATGGACGAGGTGGCCGAGCCCTATATCCGCCGCCGCGCCGTCCGCCACCTGGAAAAGAAGCGCGTCTGCATCTTTGCCGCCGGCACCGGCAACCCCTATTTCACCACCGACACCGCCGCCACGCTGCGCGCCAACGAGATGAACTGCGAGGCCATTTTCAAGGGCACCAAGGTCGACGGCGTCTATGACAAGGACCCGGCCAAGTTCCCCGACGCCAAGCGTTATGAGAACGTGACCTATGACGAGGTGCTGCAAAAGCATCTGGGCGTGATGGACGCCTCGGCCATCGCGCTGGCGCGCGACAACGACCTGCCGATCATCGTCTTCTCGCTGGACGAGCCGGGCGGTTTCCGCGGAATTCTGTCGGGCAGCGGAACCTATACGCGGGTGCATGGTTAAAAAGCCAGCATAGGCTTTGCCATGACGGCACGGCTCGGCTACAAGCGCGGAAACCAACAGCATAAAGGCCATGATCGAGCATGACCGACGAGATCGACACCGACGACCTTGAACGCCGCATGAAGGGCGCCATGGATTCGCTGCGCCATGAATTTTCATCGCTGCGCACCGGACGCGCCTCGGCCAGCATGGTCGAGCCGATCATGGTGGATGCCTATGGCTCGCCCACGCCGATCAACCAGATCGGGACGGTCAACGTGCCCGAACCGCGCATGGTCACCATCAACATCTGGGACAAGGGGCTGGTCAACAAGGCCGAAAAGGCGATCCGCGAATCGGGGCTGGGGATCAATCCGCAGCTCAATGGCACCATCATCATGCTGCCGATCCCGGAACTGAACGAGGAACGCCGCCGCGAACTGACCCGCGTCGCCGCGCAATATGCCGAACATGCCCGCGTCGCCGTCCGCAACGTGCGCCGTGACGGCATGGACCAGATCAAGAAGGCCAAGTCCTCGGGCATGTCCGAGGACGACCAGAAGTTCTGGGAAGGCGCGGTGCAGGAATTGACCGACAAGATGATCGCGTCGGTCGACAAGGCGCTTGAGGCCAAGCAGGCCGAAATCATGCAGGTCTGACGCATGGCCGAAACCGCCGCCAGCCTTGCAAGCGCCGAGGGGCAGGGTCAGCGCCCGCGCCATGTCGCCATCATCATGGACGGCAACGGCCGCTGGGCCAAGAACCGGGGCTGGCCGCGGCTTGTCGGCCATCGCCGCGGCGCCGAGCGCGTCAAGCAGATCGTCCGCGCCTGCCCCGATCTGGGGGTGAACTGGCTGACGGTCTATGCCTTCTCGACCGAGAACTGGAAGCGCTCGACCGAGGAAGTCCTTGGTCTCATGGGGATTTTCGCCCGCTATATCGAACGCGAGGCCGATGGCATGGCCGCCGAGGGCGTGCGCATGCGCTTTATCGGCGGGCGCGAACGGCTCAGCGAAAAGCTGCAACGCCTGATGGCCGGGATCGAGACCCGGACCATGGGCAACAGCCGGCTGAACCTGACCGTCGCCATCAACTACGGCGGCCGCGACGAGATCGTGCGCGCCTCGAAGCGGCTGGCGGCACGGCTGGCGCGGGGCGAGATCACCGACCCGACCGAGGCCGATCTGGCCGATTGCCTTGATACCGCAGGCCACCCGGACCCGGATCTGGTGATCCGTACCTCGGGCGAGACGCGGACCTCGAATTTCCTGCCGTTCCAGGCGGCCTATTCCGAATATGAATTCACCCCGACGCTCTGGCCTGATTTCACGCCCGGGCATCTGGCCGAGATCCTTGACCGCTTCGGTCTGCGTGATCGGCGTTTCGGGGGCGCATGAGCCGCCCCGACCCGCAGCCCCCGCGCCTGCGCGAGGCGATCCGTCACGGCAACTGGGGCGATCTGGGGCGCCGGGTCCTTTCGGGTGCGGTCCTGACGGTTCTGGGCGTGGTCCTGCTGGTGTCCTCGGGGCTGTGGCTGCGCTTCGGCGTGTCCTTTGTGGTCGGGCTGATGATGTGGGAACTGGCGCGGCTGACCGGCTGGCGCCATCCCGAATTTCACAGTCCGCGCCATCCGGTGCTGATCGGTGTTCTGTCGGGGCTGGTGATGCTGGCCATGCTGGTGCTGCCCGGCGACTGGCCGCTGGCGCTGGCGCTGGTGCCGATCGTCGCCGGCTGGCCCGGCACGCATGAACATGAACGCCCGGCCTATCTGCTGTTCACGCTGGCAACGCTGGGCGCCGGTTATGCGCTGGTCGTCATCAGCGAGGTTGCGGGGCCGCCGACGCTGTTCTGGATCGTCGGCACCGTCGTTCTGTCCGATATTCTTGGCTATTTCGTCGGACGCAAGCTGGGCGGACCGCGTTTCTGGCCCTCGATCAGCCCGAAAAAGACCTGGAGCGGCACCATCGCCGGCTGGGTCGGGGCGCTGGGGCTGGCGCTGGTCCTGTGGCTGGCGGGCTGCGCGGGCTGGGGCGTGATGATTGCCGGGCCACTGCTGGCGGTGGCCGGCCAGTTCGGCGATATCGCCGAAAGCTGGCTCAAGCGCCGGGTGGGCGTCAAGGACAGTTCCGACCTGATCCCGGGGCATGGCGGGGTTCTTGACCGTTTCGACGCGATGGCGGGGGCGCTGCTGATGGCGCTTCTGCTGCTGATCGCGGATCTTCTGCCGATAATCGGAGGCTGACGATGCGCAGCGTATCTGTGCTGGGCGCGACCGGGTCGGTCGGTGAAAGCGCGTTTGATCTGCTGATGCGGGCGGGCGGTCCGGCGACCTATCGCACCGTCGCGCTGACCGGCGGCGCCAATATCGCCCGGCTGGCCCAGATGGCGCGTGCGCTGCGGGCCGAGATCGCCGTCACCGCCTGGCCCGAAAAGCTGGCAGAGCTGCGCGCAGCGCTGGCGGGCAGCGGGATCGAGGTCGCAGCCGGGGCGCAGGCCGTCACCGATGCGGCGGCGCGTCCCGCCGACTGGACGCTGTCGGCCATCGTCGGCGCGGCCGGGTTGCCCCCGGGGCTGGCGGTGCTGCGCCGGGGCGGCACGCTGGCACTGGCCAACAAGGAAACGCTGGTCGCCGCCGGTCCGCTGGTCATGGCCAGGGCGCGGGCGCATGGCGCCACCATCCTGCCGGTCGATTCCGAACATTCTGCGATTTTTCAATCGCTTAATGGCGAAGACCTCGATTCTGTCGAGTATGTGACCATCACCGCCTCGGGCGGCGCCTTCCGCGACTGGCCGCTTGAGCGGCTGGCCGAGGCCACCGTCGCGCAGGCATCGCGCCATCCGAACTGGGACATGGGCCAGCGCATCACCATCGACAGCGCCAGCATGTTCAACAAGGCGCTGGAAGTCATTGAGGCGCATGAGTTCTTTGCCCTCGGGGCCGAGCAGATCCGGGTGCTGGTGCATCCGCAATCGATCGTTCACGCCATGGTCACGCATCGCGACGGCGGCTCGATCGCGCATCTGGGTGCGCCGGACATGCGCCACGCCATCGGCTATGCGCTGAACTGGCCCCGACGTGCGGCGCTGCCGGTGCCGGCGCTGGATCTGGCGGCGCTTGGCAGCCTGACCTTTGCCGAACCCGACGAGGCGCGCTGGCCGGCGCTGCGCCTTGCGCGTGAGGCGATTCTTGCGGGCGGCGCTGCCGGTGCCGTCCTGAACGCCGCCAAGGAACAGGCGCTGGACGATTTCATCGCCGCGCGCATCCGCTTTACCGACATGGCGCCCGCGGTCGAACACGCGCTGGCGCGCGCCAGCGCCGAGGCCGGCTTCACGCAAAGCCCGGCCAATCTTGACGAGGTGCTGGCCTGGGACGGCCTTGCCCGGCGCGCGGCGGCGGAATGGCGGGGTGCGGCATGATGACGCTTCTGGACGGGCTGGGCGGGCTTTTGTGGACGGCGGCCTCGTTTGTCGTGGCGCTGTCGATCATCGTCGCGGTGCATGAATACGGCCATTACATCGTCGGCCGCTGGTCCGGCATCAAGGCCGAGGTGTTTTCGCTGGGCTTCGGCCCCAGGCTGTTTGCGCGCCGCGACCGGCGTGGCACGCTGTGGCAGGTCGCGGCGATTCCCCTGGGCGGCTATGTCCGCTTTCTTGGCGATGCCAATGCCGCCAGCGCCGGAAGCGGGCAGGCGGTCGAGGCCGGGCAGGCGCGGCAAAGCCTTGGCGGCGCCCCGCTTTGGGCGCGCTTTGCCACCGTCTCGGCGGGGCCGGTCTTCAACTTCATCCTGTCGATCACCGTCTTTGCCGGCATGGCGATCTGGCAGGGGATGCCGGTCGAGCAGGTCGAGGTCGGGACGCTTCGCCCCACGCCTCCGGGCGTTGTCATGCAGTTGCAGACCGGCGACCGCATCGTGGCGCTGGACGGCAAACCCGTAGAAAACTGGGCCGATCTGGGCCGCCTCGCGGAAAAGCTGCCCACGCGCGAAAGCCATGACTGGACGGTGGAGCGGGGCGGCGCGCAGATGACCGTCGCCGGGCCTGACCCGATCCCGCCGCTGATCACCGGCATCGCGCCGCGCAGCGCCGCCGCTGCGGCCGGCCTGCGGGCGGGCGACGTGATCCTGACCATCGACGGCCAGCCGGTCACGCGCTTTGACGAATTGCGCAGCAAGGTCGCCGCGGCCGAGGGCAAGCCGGTGCTGCTGTCGGTCTGGCGCGAGGGCGCGGGCGTCGCCGATTACGCGCTGGCCGCGCGCCAGCAGGACCTGCCGACCGCCACCGGCTATGAAAAGCGCTGGCTGATCGGCGTCACCGGCGGCGGCACCTATTTCGACCCGGCGACCCGCGCCACCGGCCTGACCGAGGCGGTGCAGACCGGTGTGGCGCGCACCTGGGACATTGTCGCGTCCTCGGTGTCGGGGCTTTGGGCGATGGTCACTGGCCAGATCGGAAGCTGCAACCTTGGCGGCGCGATTTCCATTGCCGAGTCGACGGCGCAGGCGGCCTCGGCGGGTGGGCAAAGCTTTATCTGGTGGATCGCGGTCCTGTCCGCGGCCATCGGTTTTCTGAACCTGCTGCCGGTGCCGGTCCTCGATGGCGGCCACCTGATGTTCTATCTTTACGAGGCGGTGATGCGGCGTCCGCCGTCGCCGCGCGTGGTCGACATGCTTTCGGCGCTTGGCATGGCGGCGGTGCTGGCACTGATGATATTCGGGCTCACCAACGACATTTTCTGTCCCTGAACGGGCGTTGCCTTTTGACAGCATGGCCCGCTTCGGGCTATCCATCTGCACAAATCGGGCCGGGAAAAACCGCCCGTCGTAACGAATGACGCGCGAGGGGCGGCGATGACTGACAGGAAACTCGGCAAGGGCGCGCTGGCGCTGATCTCGGCGCTGGCCATCGCTGCGCCGGTCGGCATGATGGCGACGCCCGCCGCGGCCTATGTTTTCCGGAACGTGAAGATCGAGGGCAACCAGCGGATCGAGCCGCAGACGATCCTGTCCTTTATGGATCTGCCGCGCGGCCAGGACGTGTCCTCGGGGCAGTTGAACGACGCCATGCAGCGCCTGCAGAATTCGGGCCTGTTCGAGAAGGTCGAACTGGTGCCCTCGGGCGGGACGCTGGTGGTGCGGGTCGCCGAGTATCCGACGATCAATGCCATCAGCTTCGAAGGCAACAAGCGCATCAAGGACGAGAACCTGGCCGAGATCGCCAAGTCCAAGTCCCGCCGCGTCTATTCGCCGGCGCAGGCCGAGGCGGACGCCTCGGCGATCAGCCAGGCCTATGCCGCGCAGGGCCGGCTGGCGGCGCGCGTGAACCCCTCGATCATCCGCCGCAGCGACAACCGCGTCGATCTGGTCTTCGAGATCTACGAAGGCGCCGTGACCGAGATCGAGCGCATCGGCTTTGTCGGCAACCGCGCCTTCTCGGACAAGAAGCTGCGCAACGTCCTGCAGACCAAACAGGCGGGCCTGCTGCGCACGCTGATCAAGCGCGACACCTTCTCGCCCGAGCGGCTGCCGGTCGATGAAAAGCTGCTGACCGACTTCTACCGCTCGCGCGGTTATGCCGATTTCAAGGTGCAGGCGGTGGCCCCCGAGGTCGCGCGCGAACGCGACGCCTTCTACATCACCTTCCAGATCGAGGAAGGGCCGCGCTATACCTTCGGCAACATCAACACCGTCAGCCAGATCCCCGGCGTGGATGCGGCCGAGTTCGCCGCCCAGAACCGGGTCGAGAAGGGCGCCGTCTACAACCCGACCATCATCGACACCACCATCCGCCGGATGGAGGCCCTGGCGCTGCGCAAGGGTCTCGATTTTGTCAAGATCGAGCCGCAGATCACCCGCAATGAGCGCAACCAGACGCTGGACCTGACTTTCGCGCTGAGCCGCGGCCAGCGCGTCTTTGTCGAGCGCATCGACATCGAGGGCAACACCACGACGCTGGACGAGGTGATCCGCCGCCAGTTCAACACCGTCGAAGGCGACCCCTTCAACCCGCGCGAAATCCGCAACTCGGCCGAACGGCTGCGGGCGCTGGGGTATTTCTCGGACGTGCAGGCCGAAAGCCGGCAGGGTTCGTCGCCCGAGCAGGTCATCGTCGATGTGAACGTCGAAGAGCAGCCGACCGGCAGTCTGTCGTTCGGCGCCAGCTACGGCGTCTCGACCGGGGTCGGCTTCAACGTCGGCCTGTCGGAAAAGAACTTCCTGGGCCGCGGGCAGGAACTGGATGCGTCCTTCTCGACCGCGTCGGGCACGCAGTCCTCGGGCATCACTTTTGTTGAGCCCTATTTCCTTGGCCGCGATCTGCGCGCCAAGGCGCAGATCTGGTACAACACCACCGATCGGCTGAACTCGGATTACCGGACCCGCTCGGTCGGCGCGCTGACCTCGCTGGAATTCCCGGTCTCGGACAATGGCCGGCTGGAATTGCGCTACAAGGTCAGCAAGGACACCCTGAACGGCGTGGAAAAGGCCGGCACCGTCGACCCGGACACTGGTGAAGAGGTCGGTTCGTCGCCGATCCTTTACTATGAACAGGGCGGCTACATCACCTCGGCGCTGGGTTACACCTATAACTATGACAGCAGCATCGCCGGGCTGGATCCGCTGACCACCTATCGGCTGCGCTTCAGCCAGGATTTCGCCGGCGTTGGCGGCGACGTGAAGTCGATCACCACCACGCTTTACGGCGGCGTGCAAAGCACGGCATGGCGCGACAACGTCACCCTGCTGGCCGAGTTCGAAGCCGGCGCCGTCCATATGCTGGGCGGTGACACAAGCCGCCTGTCGAACCGCTTTACCGGCAACGGCAAGATCCGCGGGTTCGAGCCGAACGGCTACGGCCCGCGCGACCTTTACGCCCCGAACGAGGACATGCTGGGCGGCAACTACTTCTGGGCGCTGCGCACCGAGGCGCAATTCCCGCTGGGCCTGCCCGAGGAATATGGCATCACCGGCGGTCTTTTCGCCGATGCCGGCTCGGTCTGGGGGCTGGACAACAAGGACGGCGCCTTCGGCAACCGGGTCGATGACAGCATGAAGCTGCGCGCGGCCATCGGTGCGTCGCTGTTCTGGACCACGCCCATCGGTCCCCTGCGCTTCAACTTCTCGCATGCCGTGAAGAAAGAAGACTACGACGACGTCCAGAACTTCGACCTGACCATCTCGACCAAGTTCTGATGCGCGGGACGGCGATCCTTGCTTCGGCGCTGGCGGTGCTTGTGACCGCCGCGCCGGCGCTGCGGGCGCAGGATACCATCACGCCGCACAAGGCCGACCTGTCGGGGCGCGAGGTGCAGGTGACCCGGCCGATTCTGGTCGATACGCCCGGCTCGCCCAGGGTGAACGGTGCGCTGCCGGTCATCACGCTGGATCAGGACGCGCTTTATGTGAACTCGAAATGGGGTCAGCGCGTTCAGGCCGAACTGGAACGGCAGGGGCGCGAGATCGCCGCCGAGAATGACCGGCTGGAAAAGCAGTTCGCGCAGGAAGAGCGTGAGCTGACCGAGCTGCGCAAGACGCTGCCGCCGGATGAATTCCGCAAGCGCGCCGACGAATTCGACACCCGCGTGGTCGAGGTCCGGCGCGAGCGCGTGAACGCGGCCCGCGAATTGCAGACCCGCGCCAATGACGAACGCAACGCCTTTTTCCGCGCCGCGCTGCCGGTTCTGGCGGCGGTGATGCGCGAACGCGGCGCGGTCGCGGTTCTGGACCAGCGTTCGGTCTTTGTCGCTGCCGACAGCATCGACGTGACCGAGGCGCTGATCCGGCGCATGGATACGGATATCGGCGCGGGGCCTGCGGCGCCCGCCCCGACACCTGCGCCTGGGGCTGCGCCCGAGGCTGCACCCGCAGCGCCGCAGGCGCCGCAGCCAGCCCCGCCGGGCGGAAACTAGGCGCTCAGGCCGATCTGGCCGCTTGCTGGCGGTCCAGATCGCCGATGCGGCGGGTCAACAGGTCGAAAAAGCCCTTGGCATCGACATCGCGGATGAAGGTCGCATTCGGCGCGCGGTCGCTGACCCGCCACCAGTCGGCGACGGTCATGCCCAGCGTGAATTCGCCCCGCGTCTCGATCTCGACATTGATATGGCGGCCCGAGAACAGGCCCGGCTCCAGCAGCCAGGCGATGGTGCAGGGGTCGTGCAGGGGCGCGCCCTCGCTGCCGTATTTCTCGCGGTCGTAGCGCTCGAAAAAGTCGGTCCAGCTTGCCACCGCCTGACCGACGCGGCCCATGGCGCGCATCCCCTCGACCCACGGGGCGCTGGTCAGCGCGCGGTGGGTCACGTCCAGGGGCATCATGGTCAGCGGCACGCCGCTGGCAAAGACCTGTTTCGCGGCCTCGGGGTCGACATAGATGTTGAACTCGGCGGTGGGGGTGATGTTGCCGACCTCGAAATAGGCGCCGCCCATCAGCACGATTTCCTGCACGCGGCTGACGATGTCGGGGGCGCGGGCAAAGGCGGTGGCGATATTCGTCAGCGGGCCGATGGGGACCAGCGTGACGGAGCCGGGGGCCTCGCGGCGCAGGGTCTCGATCAGGAAATCGACGGCATGGCCGGGCCGCGCCTGCATGGCGGGGGCAGGCAGCGCGATGCCGTCAAGGCCGGTCTTGCCGTGGACATGCTCGGCCGTGACCAACCGGCGCGAGATCGGCGCGTCGCAACCGGCGTAAACCGGCAGGTCGGGGCGCCCGGCCAGTTCGCAGATCATCAGCGCATTGTTCACGGTATGATGCAGCGGCACGTTGCCCGCGACGATGCTGAGGCCCAGCACCTCAAGTTCGGGGCTGGCCAGCGCCAGCAGGATCGCCACCGCGTCGTCCTGCCCGGGATCGGTGTCGATGATGATCTTGCGCGCCATGGGCTTCTGTCCTTTTCAAATCCGCCCGCGCAGGGAAGCGCGCGGCGGCTGCGGTTGCAAGGGGCTTAGTTCGCCGCCGGCTCCAGATGGGTGATGCCGGTCGCCGCCGCCCGTGCCAGCGCCGGGTCCAGCGACATGCCGACATATTCGCCGCGCCGCCACAGTTCGGCCATATTGTCGTAATGGCGCGAGAGCGGATGCCCCGATTGCCCGGTCGAGATGATGAAGACCGAACTGTCGGGGTCGGCAAGGTCATAGACGCCGCGATAAGTGGCGCCGGTGACGTTCAGCCACGGATTGCGGCCGCTGCCCAGGAAGCCTGCCCGCGCCACCGTGGTTTCGCCGCCCGATGTGGGCTGGATCAGGTTCACGATATACGAGATCACGCGCATGTCCCCCAAGGCCGGGTGGACATGGCGGGCACGGTGCAGGTCGCCCCAGCGCCAGCTTGCCAGATCCGGGCCGAAGCGGCCCGACAGGTCCAGCAGCGCCGCGTCCAGCGCCTGCCGGGCGATCTGGGTGCAGGTCTCGGTCGGGGCGGACTGGCGGATGTCGCACCAGCCTGCCGCGCCGCCGGTATTGCGGAAGACGCGCTCGATGAAGCCGGGGTAAAGTTCGGTCAGGTCGTCGGCGAGGGGGCCAAGGTCGTCGCGCACCAGCCGGTCCTGCAAGGCACGCATCCATGCGGCATAGATCAGCGGCTCGGGCAGGTGCTCGCTCATGGCGCCGTCCCAGTTCGCCAGCAGACCCAGCGCGTCCTGACGCATCCGTTCGGGCGTGCCGCGTGCGGCGGGTTCGTCGGTGAACCACAGCTCGGCCCCGACCAGCGGCAGCAGGGCGCGCGCCACCGGGCTGACGATATCGTTCTGCGCGGCGATGAAACTGTCGCGCGAATGGACCTCGCGGCTATCGATCAGATAACGCAGCCGGTCCTGCCGATAGCGGTCGCCACGGTCATATCCCAGCGCGGCGTCGTTCCCCGAGGCGGCGCCGGTCGTCGCGACGATGCCCTTTGCCGGGGCAAGATCGGTCAGCGCGGCCGGCGCGGGGGCAACGCCCTGCCAGCGGTTTTGCGCCAGCCAGCCCGGCACCGGCATCCGGCCGGCGGTCTGGTGGTCGGGGCGGCGCTGCGGCACGGCGCCGGCCAGCATCTGGCCCACGCCCTTGCCATCGGCCAGCGTCACCATCAGCGCGGGCGCCACCATGCCGGCCATGGCGCCGGCGGCGGCCTGCCGGTCCTGCGCCTGCATCAGCCCGATGAGCGCGCTCATGCTGCGGTCGCCGCCCGCGCCTCCGGTCCAGCTCAGCGCGGCGACATGGCCGGCGGGCAGGATCGCCGCCAGCCCGAGGTGGCTGCCGGGAATGATCGGGCCGTTATCGGTCTCGCGCAGGGTGATGGTCTGGGCGGGGGCGCCGCGCACCTGCAAGGTCTCGCGCCGGGTGGTGAATTCGGTCCAGCCATTGGCGCCGCGATAGCGGTTGGCGTCGCCGGGCTGGACCTCTTCGATATAGATGTCCTGATCGTCGATCTGCGCCGGGGTGATGCCCCATGCAAGGCGCGTATTGCGCCCCGACAGCACCGCCGGAATGCCCGGGATGGTGCCGCCGATGACGCCGCCGGTGCTGAGTTCAAGCCGCGCCAGATACCACAGGCCCGGCGCGGTCAGCGCGAATTGCGGGTCGTTGGCCAGCAGCGCGCCCGAGGCCGCCGTCCGCGCCGATGCCGCCGCAAAGCCATTGGCCGAGGCCCCGGCCGACGGCGCCAGATAGCCCGCCAGCGTCGAGGCCCAGTCCTGCGCCCCCGCCGTGCGGCGTTCGGGCGCAGCCAGTTGCGCGCCGGGGAACAGGCTTGCATAGCCGGGCATCGCCGGCTCGCCCGGCATGGCGACCAGTTCCTGCCCGCGCTGCGGATCGGCCAGCGAGAGGCGGGCGCGCAGCACCTCGCGCCGCATCTGCACTGTGGCCGAGGCCGCCAGCAGCTTCAGGATCGCCAGCGAATCCGCCGGTTCCCAATAGGAAATCTCGTCGGGATAAAGAAAGAACTCTGGCGCGCCACGGCCGCGCGCGCCAAGGTTCACCTGCTCGATCCAGGCGTTGACGCCCTCGGCATAGGCCTGCAACGCCTCGGTGGCCGCGGGCGACTGCGCCTCAAGCGAGGCGCGCGCATTGCGGTAAAGTCCCAGCCGACGCGCCAGATCGTCGGCGGCCAGCGCGCCCGGACCATAGATTTCGGCCAGACGCCCTTGCGCCGCGCGGCGCAGCACGGTCATCTGGAACAGCCGGTCCTGCGCATGGGCCAGCCCCAGCGCAAAGAACACGTCGCGGTCGGTCTTGCCGAAGATATGGGGCACGTCCTCGGTCGTGCGGATGATCTCGACCGGGGCAGTGATGCCGCTGACCTGATAGGTGGCGTCGTAATCCGGCAGCGACCGGATGGCGAAATACCAGGCAAGCGCAACCAATGCGATTGTCAGAACGATCAGTCCGACCGTCAGGCGCACAAGCCAGCGGAAAAATGTCACCATGAAGTAAGGCGCGGTCCCGATGCTTGGGCGCAGAGGCGGTTGACCCCTGCGGCAGGTGGTGGAATTCATGGCCTGATAGGGCAGGGCGCGGGCAGGATCAACGCGCCTTTCAGCAGATGGGAGAATTGTGATGGCGCGCGTGGCATTTCTGGGACTTGGCGTGATGGGCTTTCCGATGGCGGGCCACCTTGCCGCGGCGGGGCACGAGGTCACGGTCTGGAACCGCACCGCCGCCAAGGCCGAGGCCTGGGTCGCAAGGCACAAGGGCCGCGCCGCCGCCTCTGCGCGCGAGGCGGCCGGGCGCGCGGATCTGGTCATGGCCTGTGTCGGCAATGACGACGATCTGCGGCAGGTCTGTCTGGGCGGTGATGGCGCCTTTGCCGGCATGGGCGCGGGCGCGATCTTCGTCGATCACACCACCGTTTCGGCGATGGTGACGCGTGAACTGGCGGCAATCGCCGCCGATATGGGGCTGGGTTTTGTCGATGCGCCGGTCTCGGGCGGGCAGGCGGGGGCCGAGAACGGCCAGCTTTCCATCATGTGCGGCGGCGCGCCCGACGCCTATGCCGCAGCCGAGCCGGTGATGGCGGCCTATGCCCGCATCTGCAGGCTGATGGGGCCATCGGGTGCGGGGCAGCTGACCAAGATGTGCAACCAGATCGCCATTGCCGGGCTGGTGCAGGGCCTGTCGGAATCGCTTCACTTTGCCGAAAAGGCCGGGCTTTCCATCCCCGAGGTGGTCGAGGTCATCAGCCAGGGCGCCGCCGGAAGCTGGCAGATGCAGAACCGCTATCAGACCATGGCCGAGAATCGCTTCGACTTCGGTTTCGCCGTCGACTGGATGCGCAAGGATCTGGGCATCTGCCTTGCCACTGCCAATGAGACGGGGGCCAGCCTGCCGGTGACGGCGCTGGTCGACCAGTTCTACAAGGATGTGCAGAATATGGGCGGCGGGCGCTGGGACACCTCGTCGCTGATCGCACGGCTGCGGAAATGAGGCGGCTTGCCAAGGGGCGCACGCTCGGGCTATCAGCCGGGGCGGGGGCGGTTAGCTCAGTTGGTAGAGCGTCTCGTTTACACCGAGAATGTCGGGGGTTCGAGTCCCTCACCGCCCACCATTCCCCATCGGATTGCCCAAGATGAGCGGCGCGCTCTCGCATCTGCGCGTGGTCGAGATCGCGGGCCTTGGCCCGACGCCCTTTGCCGCGATGTGGCTGGCCGATCATGGCGCACAGGTGATCCGCATTGCCCGGCCCGGCGCGCGCCATGTGCTGGGGCTGGATCGCGATGTGCTGGACCGCGGCCGCGACTGGCTGGAGCTGGACCTGAAATCGCCCGTGGGCCGCGACACCGCCCGCCGTCTGATCACCCGCGCCGACGCGCTGATCGAGGGCATGCGCCCCGGCGTGATGGAGCGGCTGGGCCTTGGCCCCGGCGATTTTCCCGAAAATCCGCGTCTGGTCTATGGCCGCATGACCGGCTGGGGGCAGTCGGGGCCGCTGGCCCATTCCGCCGGCCACGACCTGACCTATCTGGCGATCACCGGGGCGCTGCACGCGATCGGCCCCTCCGGCCATCCGCTGCCGCCGCTGAACCTGCTGGGCGATTTCGCCGGCGGCTCGATGTATCTGGTGGCCGGGATGCTGGCAGCGATCCTGAAGGCGCGCGAGGACGGGCAGGGGCAGGTCGTCGATGCCGCGATCTCGGACGGGGTGGCGCATCTGATGGCGATGATCTCGGGGATGCGCGCGGCGGGCATGTGGCAGGACCGGCGGCAGGCGAATGTGCTGGACGGCGCCGCGCCCTATTACACCTGTTACGAATGTGCCTGCGGCGGCCATCTGGCCGTCGGCGCCATCGAGCCGCAATTCTGGGCCGAGCTTCTGGCGCGCATCGGGCTTGATCCCGCCGCCTTGCCCGACCGCCATGACCCGGCGAACTGGCCGGCGCTGCGTCAGGCGCTGGCCACGCGCATCCGCACGCGGTCACGCGACGACTGGGCGGCGGCGCTTGAGGGCACGGATGCCTGCGCCGCGCCGGTCCTGTCGATCGATCAGGCGGCGGCGCATCCGCATAACCTTGCCCGGCAGGTCCATGGCGGCGATGGCCCGAACCCGGCGCCGCGGCTGTCCCGCACGCCCGCGGCGCTGCGCGAGGGGCGCCGGCTCAGCGTCGATGAGGCGCTGGATCTCTGGGCGGGGCGCGGTCAATCCGGTTGACTTCACCCGGCGAATCCGCGATATAGCCGCCACCGGCCGGGCCTTGTGCCTGTTGCCGGTTCGTTATTTTGAACCTCACCCATATCCAAGGGGTGCGCTGTCCGAAGGCGGGGCTGACCCACCAACACCTGCTTCGCAGGGGCCAAAGGACGCGGCAGAACAAGGAAAGACGGAATGTTCGCAGTTCTCAAGACGGGCGGCAAGCAATACCGGGTTCAGGCCGGTGATGTGCTGCGCGTCGAAAAACTGAACGCCGAGGCCGGCGACAAGGTCCAGTTCAACGACGTGCTGATGATCGGCGCGACCGTTGGCGCGCCGCTGGTTGCCGGTGCGGCCGTGCAGGCGGAAGTGATCGATACGATCAAGGCTGACAAGGTCATCACCTATGTCAAGCGTCGCCGCAAAAGCAGCTCGCAGCGCACCCGTGGCCACCGCCAGCAACTGACGCTGCTGCGCGTGACCGAGCTTGTGGAAAAAGGCGCCGACAAGACCGGCGTGAAGGCCGCCGTCGGCGCCCGCACCAAGGTCGAGGCCGCCCCCGCGAAACCGGCGAAAGCCAAGGCCGCTGCGCCGGCCGAAGCCGCCAGCGAATAAGGAGACTGACCCATGGCACATAAGAAAGCAGGCGGTTCGTCCCGCAACGGTCGCGATTCGGCCGGTCGCCGTCTTGGCGTCAAGCTGTTTGGCGGCCAGTCGGCCGTTGCCGGCAACATCATCGTGCGTCAGCGCGGCACCACCTGGTGGGCCGGCGCCAATGTCGGCATGGGCCGCGATCACACGCTGTTCGCGCTGACCGACGGTCAGGTGACCTTCCGCAAGGGCCTGAAGGGCCGCACCTATATTTCGGTGCTGCCGACCAATCTTGAGGCTGCCGAGTAACCTGTTTTTAACACTCGGTTGCTAAAGGGGGATCGGCCGAGGCCGGTCCCCTTCGCATTTTTAAGGACCGTACCCATATCAGTTACAATGAGTAGGGGGGAGAACGACGAGATGACCACCGGATTGATGACCTCGGCGCTGGCGCCGCTGCGCGAGATCGCGACCGAACGGCTGCTGCTGCGGCCGCTGCGGCAGTCGGATGCCGGGCTGATCGCGCATTACACCGCCGACCGCCGCGTGGCCGAGGGGACGCGCTCGATCCCGCATCCCTTGCCGCCGGGCGCGTCCGAGGCCTTCGTCAAGCGCGCCATGTCGCCCGAACGCGATGAGGATGTCTGGGCCATCGACGGTTCGGCCAATCGCCTGGCCGAGCTTCTGGGCGTCGTCTCGCTGACCCGGATGGAGGCCGAGCAGTCCGAGCTTGGCTTCTGGATCGGCGCCGGCTTCTGGAATACCGGCTTCGCGACCGAGGCGGTCGCCGGGCTTGTCGCCGCCAATCCGCATCGTTCGCGCACGCTGTTTGCCGAGGCGTTTCAGGACAATCCCGGCTCGGCCCGGGTGCTGACGAATTGCGGCTTTGAATATCTGGGCGATGCGGAAAGCTGGTCGGTGGCCCGCGATGCCCGCGTGCCGACCTGGACCTATCTGCGCAAGATGGGTTAAGCTGCGGGACATGAAAAAGGGCGCCTTGCGGGCGCCCTTTGCATTTGCTGCGGCCCGTCGGATCAGGGGCGCAGGGTGATGGCGTTGCCGGCGCCCGAAATGACCACCTCGCGCAGGTTGGCAAGGCTGGCGGCCGACAGCGTCAGGCCCACCGTGATCATGTCGCTGGCCGGGGTGGCCGCGTTCGCGGCGGCAAAGGTGTCGGGCTGCGGCGGATAGCCGACAAGGCGCAGGCGCAGGACGCCGTTTTCATCGGGGCGGATGCGGCCCTTGGGCATCGGCACCTCGGTCACCAGCGCCACGTCCCACCAGCCCTTGGTCGAGGCAAGACCCTGCACGACCAGCAGCCGCCCTTCGTAAAGCGGGTCCCATTTGGCGCTGACGACACGCGCCAGCGGCAGGCGCCCGTCGGTCTGCGCGGTCGGATAACCGCCATCGGGGACCAGCGTTTCAGGCGCCGACGAACCGCTTCCGAACCAGCCCATGGGATTCCAGCCGCTGCCCGGTCCGCCGCAACCGGCCAGAACCAGCATCGCACCGCCGAAAAGCGCCAATGTTCTTGTCCGCATGGATCGCTGTCCCTGTTTTCCTTGTTCCTGCGGCAGTGATAGGCCAAGTCGTGCGGGCGCGAAAGCCTCTTTGACCGCGCCGGTCCGTCGCGCTATGCCGGGCCGGCCCGCAGCCCGCGCGACAGGAAAGGATGCCCATGGCCACGCCCGCCTTTGAAGAGATCGCCGACACTTTCGATTTCCTCGACGACTGGGAGGACCGCTATCGCCATGTCATCGAACTGGGCAAGGCGATGCCGCCGATGGACGCGGCGTTGCAGGTGCCGGCGACCAAGGTGGACGGCTGCGCCAGCCAGGTCTGGATCATGCCGCGGATCGAAGGCGGACGCTTCGATTTTCAGGGCGACAGCGATGCGCTGATCGTGCGCGGGCTGATCGCGATTCTGCACGCGCTTTACTCTGGCGTTCCGGTGGCCGAGATCGGCGCCATCGATGCCAGCGCCGAACTGGGCCGGCTGGGGCTGGAGGAGCACCTGTCCTCGCAGCGTTCGAACGGCCTGCGCGCGATGGTGGGGCGGATCAGGGCGCTGGCCGCAGCGGCCTGATCAGCCGCCCCGGCGGTGCGCGATCCAGCCGCCGCCCAGGACCCGCGTGCCCTCGGTCGCGTAGAAAACGCAGGCCTGTCCGGGGCTTACGCCCTCTTCGGGGTCCAGAAGCTCGATCTCGGCGCGGCCGGGGCCGGTTGCGCGCAGGATTGCCGGACGCGGTGGCCGGGTCGAGCGGATGCGGGCATTGATCGAAATTTCGCCCTCGAACGGGGTGTCGCCCAGCCAGTTCACCTCGGTCACCGGCACGATCCGTGTTGCCAGCGCCTGTTTCGGGCCGACGACGACGCGCCGCGTCTCGGGCTCAAGGCGGACGACGTAAAGCGGGTCGCCAAGGCCGCCGATGCCCAGTCCGCGCCGCTGGCCGATGGTGTAATGGATGACGCCGCGATGCTGGCCCAGCACATTGCCGTCCAGATCGACGATCTCGCCCGGGTCGGCGGCGCCGGGGCGCAGCTTTTCGATGACGCTGGCATAATCGCCGTTCGGCACGAAGCAGATGTCCTGGCTGTCGGGCTTGTCGGCGACCGCCAGCCCGTATTCCGCCGCTAGCGCCCGGGTTTCGGCCTTGCTGGCAAGGCCGCCCAGCGGAAAGCGCAGGAATTCAAGCTGTTCGCGCGTGGTCGAGAACAGGAAATAGCTTTGGTCGCGCGCCGGATCGGCGGCCATGTGCAGTTCAGCGCCCGCGGCACCGTCATGGCGGCGGATGTAATGGCCGGTCGCCATGCAATCGGCGTCCAACTCGCGCGCGGTGTCCAGAAGGTCGCGGAACTTGACCCGTTCGTTGCAGCGGATGCAGGGCACGGGCGTCGCGCCGGCAAGATAGGCGTCGGCAAATTCCTCGATCACGGATTCGCGGAACTTGTTTTCATAATCAAGGACATAATGCGGGAATCCGATGCGTTCGGCCACACGGCGGGCATCGTGGATATCCTGTCCGGCGCAGCAGGCGCCCTTTTTCGCCAGCGCCGCGCCGTGGTCGTAAAGCTGCAGCGTCACGCCGATCACGTCATAGCCTTGCGCCGCCAGCATCGCTGCCACAACGGAACTGTCGACGCCGCCCGACATGGCGACGACCACGCGCGTTTGTGCCGGCGGCTTGCGAAAACCCAGCGAATTCATGGGCATGGTCTCTGCGGCCTTGCGCAGATCGGGTCCGGGCATTGTCATGGATCGTCCTTTCGCAGCGCCGCGTCGGGGTGCCGCATTTTTCCAGACATTTATAGGAAAAATCCGCGAATTCTCAAGGGGCGGGCGCGGAAAAGCTTTGCGGGCTTCATCTGGACTTAAGAAGTCTGTGTCAGAAACAGGGCAAGAAAGACAGGAACTTGCCGATGTTTTTGAAGAAAACTCCGGGACCGCGCACCGCCATTCTTTCCGATGGCAGCGTTCTGACCCTTGCCGACCTGCCCGATCCGGTGACGCGCTGGGTCGCCAGCCGCAAGGCAGTGGTGGTCGATGCCGTCAGCCATGGCCTGATCACGCGCGAGGATGCGATTCGCCGCTATGGCCTGACCGAGGAAGAGTTCGACACCTGGGCCAGCGCGGTGCGCAAGCATGGACGGAACGGGTTGAAAATCACGCAGCTGCAAAAATTTCGACAATTTTAGGTTGTGTTTTGTCTGACGGATCGCCGGTAACGTGATATTAACCTTTTGCTGAGAAGCTTGTGTCGATAACGGGTAAGCAAGGGGAAATGACATGCGAATCCTTCTTGTGGAGGATGATCCTACCACGGCGCGCAGCATCGAAATGATGCTGACCCACGCCAGCTACAATGTCTATCGCACCGACATGGGCGAAGAAGGCATCGATCTGGCCAGGCTCTATGATTACGATCTGATCCTGCTTGATCTGGACCTGCCCGACATGCACGGGATGGAGGTGCTGCGCCAGATCCGCATGTCCCGCGTGGATACGCCGATCCTGATCCTGACCGGCTCGGACGATACGGAAAGCAAGCTGCGCGGCTTTGGCTTCGGCGCCGATGACTATATGACCAAGCCCTTCAACCGCGACGAACTGATTGCCCGCATCCAGGCGATCATCCGGCGCTCGAAAGGGCACAGCCAGTCGGTGATCCGCACCGGCGAAATGGTGGTGAATCTGGACGCGCGCTCAGTTGAGGTAGCGGGGCGGACGATCAACCTGACCGGCAAGGAATACCAGATCCTTGAACTGCTGAGCCTGCGCAAGGGCACGACGCTGACCAAGGAGATGTTCCTGAACCACCTTTATGGCGGCATGGACGAACCCGAGCTGAAGATCATCGACGTCTTCGTCTGCAAGCTGCGCAAGAAGCTGGCGACGGCGATGGACGGCGAAAGCCATATCGAGACCGTCTGGGGCCGCGGCTACGTCCTGCGCGACCCGGCCGCACCGGCCCAGAACGCCGAACGGCTGGCCTTGCGGGCCTGAGGCAAAGGGGCGGCCGGCGCTGGACAATCCGGCCCCGGCCCCGCTATCACCTTTCATCTGACGGAAGGCCCCCGGGGCCAGGCACAGGGCGGAGGGCGGTATGGCCGGACAGAATGGCGAACAAGGCCCGGATGCAGCGGATGGCGGCGATCTGCGGCCAACAGCCGAGGGATTGGACCTTGCTGCGGCCGAGGCCGAGCTTGCGACGCTGATCGCTGACATCCAGCGGGCCAACCAAGCCTATCACAACCAGGATGCCCCCTTTATCAGCGACGCGGAATATGACGCGCGAAAGCAAAGGCTTGCCGCCATCGAGGCACGCTTTCCGCAGCTTGCCCGCGCCGACAGCCCGACGAACCTTGTCGGTGCCGCGCCTGACGGGCGCTTTGCCAAGGTCACGCACCGCCAGCCGATGCTGTCGCTGGAAAATGGCTTTGCCGAAGAGGATGTCACCAGCTTCGTCCAGCGCGTGCGGTCGTTTCTGAACCTGCCCGACGCCGCGCCGCTGGACTTCACCGCCGAGCCCAAGATCGATGGCCTGTCGCTGTCGCTGCGCTATGAACATGGCGCGCTGGTGCTGGCTTCGACCCGCGGCGACGGCGCGGTGGGCGAAAACGTCACCGCCAATGCCCGCACCATCGCCGATATCCCGCAGAATCTTCGGGGCGGCGACTTCCCGGAAGTGCTTGAGATCCGCGGCGAATGTTACATGTCGCGCGAGGATTTCGAAAAGCTCAACCAGTCCGACAGCGGCCGCGTCTTTGCCAATCCGCGCAATGCGGCGGCGGGATCGCTGCGTCAGCTTGATCCGCAGGTGACCGCCGCGCGCCCGCTGCGCTTCTTTGCCTATGCCTGGGGCGAGGTCAGCGCCCCTTTTGCCACCACCCAGTTCGGCGCGGTCGGGCGCATGCGCGATTTCGGCTTTCAGACCAATCCGTTGATGCAGCTTTGCAAATCCATCGACGACATGATCGCGGTCTGGGCCGGGATCGAGCAGATGCGCGCGGTGCTGGATTACGATATCGACGGCGTTGTCTACAAGGTCAACGACCTGGCCTATCAGGCGCGGCTTGGCATGCGCTCGACGACGCCGCGATGGGCGCTGGCGCATAAATTCCCCGCCGAACGCGCCTGGACCCGGCTTGAGGCCATCGATATCCAGGTCGGACGCACCGGCGCGCTCAGCCCCGTCGCGCGGCTACACCCGGTGACGGTGGGCGGCGTCGTGGTCTCGAACGCGACGCTGCATAACGAGGATTACATCGCCGGGCGCAGCGCTGACGGGCAGGAGATCCGCGGCGGCAAGGATATCCGCATCGGCGATTGGGTCGAGATCTACCGCGCCGGCGACGTCATTCCCAAGGTCGCCGATGTCGATCTTGCCAAGCGCCCGGCAACCTCGCAACCCTATGCGTTCCCGGTCGTCTGCCCGGAATGCGGCTCTGCTGCGATCCGGGACGAGGGCGATTCGGTGCGGCGCTGCACGGGCGGTCTGATCTGCCCGGCGCAAGCGGTCGAAAAGCTGCGCCATTTCGTGTCGCGCGCTGCCTTCGATATCGAGGGCCTTGGGGCCAAGCTGGTCGACGAACTTTTCCGCGACGGCTGGCTTCGCGAGCCCGCCGATATCTTCACCCTGCAATCGCGCTTTGGCCCCGGCCAGCTTCAGCAGCTGAAAAACCGCGAGGGTTGGGGCGAGAAAAGCGCCGAAAGCCTGTTTCAGGCGATCGACCGGCGGCGCGACATTACGCTGGCGCGGTTGCTGTTCGCGCTGGGGATCCGCCATGTCGGCGAGGTCGGCGCCCAGGATCTGGCGCGGCATTTCCAGACCTGGCAGGCGCTGGAACATGCGCTGGATGCCGGGCGTCCCGCCGCGCTGGCCCATCGCGCCGCCGATGACGCGGCGCAGGCCGAGCGTGCGGCAGCATCCGCGGCAGGCCGCCGCGCCCGCATTGCCGAGGCGCGTGCAGCGGCGATTGCGGAAATCGATCCTTCGTCGGCGGCAAGCGACGCCTGGTCCGACCTGATCGCCGCCGATGGCGTCGGGCCGGCAATGGCGCTGTCCCTGTCGGATTCCTTTACCAACCCGCGCGAGCGTGCTGCCATCGACCGCGTTTTCGCGCAATTGCGCAACGTCGCACCGCCCGAGGCGCGCGCCACCGACAGCGCCATCGCCGGCAAGACGCTGGTCTTTACCGGCACGCTGGAAAAGATGACCCGGGCCGAGGCCAAGGCGCGGGCCGAGGCATTGGGGGCCAATGTCGCGGGCTCGGTTTCGGCCAAGACCGACCTGCTGATCGCCGGGCCGGGCGCGGGGTCGAAGGCGAAAAAGGCCGCCGATCTGGGCGTCAAGGTCATCGATGAGGACGAATGGCTGGCGCTGGCGAAGGGGTGACGCCGGGGCGGCCGCCGGCACTGTTTCCGCTGTTCGCGGGCATCGAAACCCTGCCGGGCGTCGGCCCGCGGGCGGCGGAATCTTTCGCGCAGATGGGCATTACCCGTCCGCGCGACCTGATCCTGACCTTGCCGCATTCCGGCATCCGCCGCCGGCCCATCGCACGGCTTTCTGACGCGCAACCACCTGAAATCATTACCGTCACCGTAACCGTCCAGCGCCATGTACCGCCGACTGCCAAGGGGCGGCCTTGGCGCGTGCAGTGCTCGGACGGGGTGTCGGACCTGCAGCTTGTCTTTTTCCACCCGCGCCGCGACTGGATCGAGGGGCAGCTTCCGGTTGGCCAGCGCCGCACCGTCTCGGGCAAGGTCGAACTGTTCGACGGCATGGCCCAGATGGTCCATCCCGACCATATCGGCCCCGAGGGTACTCCCTTGCCGCCGGAATTCGAGCCGGTCTACCCGCTTTCGGGCCGGCTGACGCAGGGCGTGGTGCAAAAGGCCGTTGCGGCGGCGATGATGCGGGTTCCTGCGGTCGGCGAATGGATCGATGCTTCGGTCCTGGCACGAGAGGGCTGGCCGGATTGGGCCGAGGCCCTGACGCGGGCGCATGCGCCGGCCGGGCCGCAGAACCTTTCACCGACCGATGCGGCGCGGGCGCGGCTGGCCTATGACGAAGTTTTCGCCCATCAGATGACGCTGGCGCTGATGCGGCGCGACCGGCGGCGGCAGACGGGGTTGCAGACGCAGGGCGACGGGCGCTTGCGCCGGCAGGTGCTGGCCGGGCTGCCATGGCCGCCGACCGGCGCCCAGACGCGCGCGGTCGAGGAAATCGCCGCCGACATGGCGGCGCCGCGGCGAATGAACCGGCTGCTTCAGGGCGATGTCGGCGCCGGCAAGACGCTGGTCGCCTTCCTTGCCCTGCTGGTCGCGGTCGAGGCGGGCGGGCAGGGCGTGCTGATGGCGCCGACCGAGATCCTCGCCCGCCAGCATTATCGCGCGCTTGAGCCGCTGGCGCGGCTTGCCGGCATCCGCATCGAGGTGCTGACCGGCCGCGACAAGGGCGATGCGCGCGCCAATATCCTGACCGATCTGGCCGAGGGGCGCATCGACATTCTTGTCGGCACCCATGCCGTCATCCAGAAAACCGTCGAATTCCATGACCTTAGATTGGCGATCGTCGATGAGCAGCATCGTTTTGGGGTCAACCAGCGGATGGAGCTGGGGGCCAAGGGCAACCACCTGCCGCCCGACATGCTGGTGATGACGGCGACGCCGATCCCGCGCTCGCTGGCGCTGGCACAGTTCGGCGACATGGACCTGTCGGTGCTGGACGAAAAGCCCGCCGGGCGACAGCCGATCCGCACGACGGTCATTTCCGATGCCCGCATGGCCGAGGTCGTCGACCATCTTGCCCGCGCGCTTGAGGGCGGCGCCCGCGCCTATTGGGTCTGTCCGCTGGTCGAGGAAAGCGAGGCCATCGACCTGACCGCCGCCGAGGCGCGCTTTCAGGAGCTTCGCGCCCGGTTCGGTGACGAGGTTCGGCTGGTCCATGGCCAGATGCCCGCCGACGACCGCGATACCGCCATGGCCGATTTTGCCTCGGGCCGGGCGCGCATTCTTGTCGCCACCACCGTGATCGAGGTTGGCGTCGACGTGCCCGAGGCGACGATCATGGTCATCGAGCGCGCCGAAAGTTTCGGTCTGGCGCAGCTTCACCAGTTGCGCGGGCGGGTCGGGCGCGGCTCAGGTGCCTCAAGCTGCCTGCTGATGTATCACGAGCCGCTGTCCGAAAGCGGCCGCCGCCGGCTTTCGATCCTGCGCGAGACCGAGGACGGCTTCCGCATCTCGGAGGAGGATCTGGCGATGCGCGGCGCCGGCGACGTGATCGGCACCGCGCAATCCGGTCTGCCGCGGTTCCGCATCGCCGATCTGGAACGGCAGGGCGCGTTGATGGCGCTGGCGCGCAAGGATGCGCAGGCGTTTCTTGAACGCGATCCGGGCATGGAAAGCGACCGCGGCCGCGCCGTGCGCCTGCTGCTTTGGCTGATGGAGCAGGACCGCGCCATCCGCCTTGTCACCGCGGGCTGACTCGTCGCGTTAACAATTTGGCAAATGTTCCTAAAAAGTTCTTTACTTTGTTCTGCCGGAATGAGAACAAAGTATAAACAAACTGAGGAGAACGCCAATGACCCGCGAATCCCTGTCTGACCTGCTTGGCACGATCGCCATTTCGGTGACCGCCATCATCCTGTTTTCCCTGCCTTCGATTTTGGCGGCCTGATCCCGTCCGTCCCCGACTGCCCCGCGCATTTCGGCACGACACGCCTGTCCTCTGCCCGTTTTCCCGGATGATCATGCGCGCAACTGCCGGCCCCTTTGTGGGCCGGCTTTTTCATGTGAAATCAAGCGGCCGAGGCGTCGATGGCGCCCAGAAGCGCCTCCCATGCCAGCAGGATCGAGGCGTGACGATTGGGGAATTCGCGCGCGGGCAGCAACACCTCAAGCGCCTCGAAGGGGGCGGCGGGAACGGGGCCGTCCGCTTTCAGCATCGTCTGCAACTCGTCGCGGGCGCGGGCGATCTCATCGCGGCTGCGCCCCATGGCCACGCGGCCCAGCACCCCGGCCGAGGCCTGACCCAGCGCGCAGGCCCGCACCTCCTGCGCGAAATCGGCAACGCGGCCATCCGTCACCACCACATGCGCCGTGACCGACGAGCCGCATTGCGGCGAGCGTTTATGCGCGCTGCCGGTCGGCGCCTCAAGCTTGCCCAGATGCGGAATATCCGAGGCCAGCGCCAGGATGCGCTGCGAATATAGCTGCATCAGGTCAGTGTCGGACATGGTCTTTTCCCCGGGCTTCGTGCGCATTAGATAGGCATCGTCCCGCCGAAAGGAAAGCCGATGTTCGACCCCGCCAGCCTGAAATACGACGCCAATGGGCTGATCCCCGCCATTGCCCAGAACCATCTGGGCGGCGAGGTGCTGATGATGGCCTGGATGAACGCGGACGCGGTGCAGAAGACCCTGGAAACGGGTCGCGTCACCTATTGGTCGCGCTCGCGCCAGGCCTTCTGGACCAAGGGCGAAAGCTCGGGCCATGTGCAGAAGCTGGTCGAGATGCGCGTCGATTGCGACCGGGACTGCCTGCTTTTGCTGGTCGAGCAGACCGGCCCGGCCTGCCATACCAACCGGCGAAGCTGCTTTTACACCGCGCTGCGCGACGGCGAGGAGGTCATCATCATGGCGCCTCAGAGCGACAGCATCTGACGGATATCGGCGGCGCTGGCGCCATCCTCGCGGTAAAGGCGCAGGGCGCGGGCGTCGTCGCGCTTGGCAAGGCGCTTTCCGGCCTCGTCCCGGATCAGCCGGTGGTGGTGATAGCGTGGCACCGGAAGCTCAAGCAGTTTCTGAAGAATGACGTGGATGTATGTTGAATCGAAAAGGTCTTTTCCGCGCGTCACCAGCGTGATCCCCTGCGCCGCGTCATCCGTCACGACCGAGAGGTGATAGCTGGTGCCCATGCCGCGCCGTGCCAGCACCACGTCGCCGATGCCGCTGACGATATCGGCGGCGGTCAGCCGGTGCGGAATGCCGGGGCTGATATTCTCGTCCATGAAGGCGATGTCGTCGGCCTCCAGATGCGCAAGCGCGCGGGCCATGTCCAGCCGGATCGCGTCATCGGGGCCGGCATCCGCCATGCGGCGGTGGCGGCAGGTGCCGGGATAAACCGGGCCATCGGGACCGATCAGGGGCGCGGCGCCTTCTTGCGGGGCCGACAGCGCCGCGCGGATATCGGCGCGGCGGCACTGGCAGGGATAGGTCAGGCCAAGCGCCGCCAGCCGGTCCAGCGCGGCCCGATAGGCGGGCAGGCGTTCGGACTGGCGCATGGCAGGCCGCGGCCAGTCAAGGCCCAGCCAGTGCAGATCCTTGGCGATCAGCGCCTCGTATTCCGGGCGGCAGCGGCTTTGGTCGATATCCTCGATCCGCAGCAGGAACTGACCGGGGTCGGCAAGCCGGGCCGCCGTCAATGCGGCAAAGGCATGGCCCAGATGCAGGGGACCGGTCGGCGAGGGGGCGAACCGCGTCCGGTTCAACTCTGTCCTGCAAGCCACTGGTTGAAATCGGCTTTCGCGCGATCCGTATAGGCCGGGTAACGGTCCTTGCGCCCCTTGCGGCCGCCGCGCATCTCGTCCAGCGGCGGGTAAAGGCCGAAATTCACATTCATCGGCTGGAAGGTTTTCGCATCCGCGCCGCCGGTGATGTGATTGACCAGCGCCCCCATCGAGGTCGTGACGGGCGGCGGCGGCAGGTCGCGCCCCAATGCCTCGGCGGCGGCCATGCGGCCGGCAAGCAGGCCCATGGCGGCGCTTTCGACATAGCCCTCGACCCCCGTCACCTGACCGGCGAAACGCAGGTTCGGGCGCGCGCGCAGCCGCAGTCGGTCGTCGATCAGCCGTGGCGAATTCAGGAAGGTGTTGCGATGGATGCCGCCCAGCCGTGCGAAGCTGGCATTCTGCAAGCCGGGAATTCGCCTGAAAACATCGGTTTGCGCGCCGTATTTCATCTTGGTCTGGAAGCCGACGATATTATACAGCGTCCCCAGCGCATTGTCGCGGCGCAGCTGGACGACGGCATAGGGCTTTTCCGCCGGATTATGGGCGTTGGTCAGGCCGACGGGCTTCATCGGGCCGTGGCGCAGGGTGTCGCGGCCACGTTCGGCCATGACCTCGATCGGCAGGCAGCCGTCGAAATAGCCGGCGGTCTCGCCCTCGTGGAACTCGGCCTTGTCGGCCGCCAGCAGCGCGTCGATGAAGCCTTCGTAATCGGCGCGGGTCATCGGGCAATTGATATAGGCGGTGCGCTCTGCCTCGGTCTCGCCCTTGTCATAGCGGCTTTGCAGCCAGCAGATCGACATGTCGATGCTGTCGGCATGGACGATGGGGGCGATGGCGTCGAAAAACGCCAGCGAGCCTTCGCCGGTCGCCGACAGGATCGCGCGGCCCAAAGCCTCGGAGGTCAGCGGCCCGGTGGCGACGATCCAGCGCCCGTCCTGCGGCAATTCGCGGATCTCGCCGGGGGCGAAGCTGATCAGCGGCTCGTCCCGCAGCGCCTGCGTCACCGCCGCCGAGAAGGCGTCGCGGTCCACGGCCAGTGCGCCGCCGGCGGGCAGGCGGTGGCGGTCGGCCATGGCCATGATCAGGCCGTCTGCCGCGCGCATTTCCCAGTGCAACTGCCCGACCGCGTTCATCTGGTCGTCATCCGAGCGGAAGCTGTTCGAGCAGACCATCTCGGCGCAGTCGCCGGTGCGATGGGCGAAGGTCGCGACCGCGGGGCGCATTTCATGCAGCACCACCGGCACGCCGGCGCGGGCGATCTGCCAGGCGGCCTCGGACCCGGCAAGGCCGGCCCCGATGATATGGATGGCGTCGGTCATGTGCTTTGCCTGTTCGTTCAAGGGGCGGATAGCAATGGCGGCGCCGATCGGCAAGCCGCCAATGGAAAGCGGGCGGCATCCGCGAAAGATGCCGCCCGCGATCCGTGGCCACAAGGCCCGCGCCGATTATTCCTCGGCGGCGGCTTCTTCGTTGTCGGCCGACCGCAGGCCCGAGGGCGCGGCGATATTGGCGATCACGAAGTTGCGGTCGATGGTCGGCTTCACGCCGGCCGGCAGTTCGATGTCGTTGATGTGGATCGAATCGCCGATCTCACGGCCGGTCAGGTCGACGGTGATGTGATCGGGAATGTCCGAGGCGGTCACGACCAGTTCGACTTCCGGGCGCACCACGACCAGCGTGCCGCCACGCTTCAGGCCGGGGGCCTTCTCGTGGTTTTCGAAGGTCACATGGATGAACAGGTTCACGCGGGTGTTGCGGTGCAGGCGCATGAAGTCGATATGCGTCGGCAGGTCCTTGACCACGTCGCGCTGGACGCCGCGGCAGACGACGCGCACGTCGTCCTGACCGTCGACCTTCAGGTTCCACAGCGTGGACATGAAGCGACCGGCGCGCAGTTTGGTCAGCAGCGAGTTGAACTCAAGCTGGATGGGCGAGGGCTCTTTGCCGTCGCCATAGACGATGCCGGGCACCTTGCCTTCGCGGCGAGCTTGGCGGGCGGCCCCCTTGCCTGTCCCCGCGCGTGCCTCAGCCACCAGATCCGGGATCTCTTTGGCCATTTTGGTAATCCTTTGTTAACGGTTTGCGGCCATCCTCCAAGGGTGCATGGCCGAAGCGGCGCCTATAGCGCGCATCGGGCGTCTTGTGAAGCCGAAAACGTCCATGCCTCAACTATACGTCGAGTTGTACCTAAAGAGAGCTTGGTTATGTCTGCAATGGTCATTATCCATGTTCTGGGTTGGGAGAGAGTGGTGCGTTGTCGCGAATACATTCGCTGGATTATCTGAAGCTTGCGCTGGCCGTCCTGGTCGCGTTCGGCCACACTTACTGGCTGCAAAGTCACGCAAACACGCTGACCTTCCTGCTTGGCAACGGGCTGATGCGGGTAATGGTGCCGGCCTTCTGCATTGTTGCGGGTTTCTTCCTTTACTCGGCGGCGGCGCGCGGCAAGGGGGCCAAGTGGCTGTGGCGGGCGACGGCGCTTTATATCTTCTGGATGGCGATCTACCTGCCGTTCTGGCTGAATGAGGTTCACGACCTCGTCTCGCTGGTCAAGACGCTGCTTCTGGGGTTCTTCCACCTGTGGTTCATGGCCGGCATCATCGTGGCCGGGGTCATGATCCTGGGGCTGCGCTGGCTGTCGCGCGTCATCGGCCTCGGGACCGAGGTGCCGCTGCTTGTCGCCGTCGTCGCGGTCTGCGCGGTGGCGGGCGTGGCGATGCAATATGCCAACCTGTCGGGCCTTGCCCAGATCGGCGTGCGCAAGTTCGAGAACGGCATCTTCATGTGCTTCCCCTTCGTCGCCATCGGCTACCTGCTGCGGCGGCGTCTGGTGCTGGGCGGGCCGCTGGCGCTGCCCGGGCGTTCGGCGGTGCTGGTCGCATTGGCGGTCGGGACTGTCCTGCTGCTGGGCGAGGCGTGGCTGGTTCAGGCGCGCTGGGGCGTGTCGGTCATGCTGGATATTCCGCTGACCGCCTATCTGGCCGCGCCGGCGCTGTTTCTGGCGGTTCTGGAAACGCAGATGCCCGAGCCGCCGATCCGGCTCGACCCGATCTCGGGCGCGATCTATTTCATGCATGTGCTGGTACTGAAATTGGCCGCGGTGCTTGGGGTCAGTTCACTTGGCGCGCTAATGCTGCTGGCCGTGGGGCTGCCGGCGCTGGCGGCGCTGGGGCTTGGTGCGCTGCGGGTGCCGGGTTTCGTCACCGGCGCGCCGCAGCAAGCCGGAACCGGCAGCGACACGGTCCCGCTTGCCGTGCGCCAGCCCCGGACCGGGGCCGACGCCTGATATCCCATATGCGGGGGGCTTGTGCGGGGGGCTTGCGCCCCGTCACCTAGGCGTAGCTGTCAAGGAAATCCTTGGGGATCAGTAGGTTGTGGCGGCCAAGATGGTTCACGTTCCGCTCGCCGCACAGCGCCATGGTCACGTCCAGTTCCTTCTGGATGACCTCCAGCGCCTTGGTGACGCCGGCCTCGCCCATGGCGCCAAGGCCATAGATATAGGCGCGGCCGATCATGGTGCCATGCGCGCCCATGGCCAGCGCCTTCAGCACGTCCTGACCCGAACGGATGCCGCTGTCGAGATGGATCTCGATCTGGTCGCCGACGGCGGCGACGATCTCGGGCAGCATGCGGATGGAGCTTACGGCGCCGTCAAGCTGGCGGCCGCCATGGTTGCTGACCACGATGGCGTCGGCGCCGAAATCGGCGGCCATGCGGGCGTCGTCGGGGTCGTTGATGCCCTTCAGGATCAGCTTGCCGCCCCACTGGTCGCGGATGCGGGCGATCTTGTCCCAATCCAGCTTGGGGTCGAACTGCTCGGCCGTCCAGCTCATCAGCGAGCGGGTGTCGCCGACGCCCTTGGCATGACCGACGATATTGCCGAAGCTGCGGCGCTTCGTTTGCAGCATCTCAAGGCCCCAGCTCCATTTCGTCGCCAGATCCAGCATGACCGGCAGCGTCAGCTTGGGCGGGGCGGACAGGCCGTTCTTCAGGTCCTTGTGGCGCTGGCCAAGGATCTGCAGGTCCAGCGTCAGCACCAGCGCCGAGCAATTGGCCTTTTTCGCGCGCTCGATGATGTTCTCGACGAATTCCTGGTCGCGCATGACGTAAAGCTGGAACCAGAACGGCGCCTGCGTCGCCTCGGCCACGTCCTCGATCGAGCAGATGGACATGGTCGACAGCGTATAGGGCACGCCGAATTTCTTCGCGGCCTTCGCGGCCTTGATCTCGCCATCGGCGGATTGCATGCCGGTCATGCCGACCGGCGCCAGCGCCACCGGCATGGCGACCTTTTCGCCGATCAGCGTGCTTTCGGTGCTGCGGCCCGACATGTCGACGGCGACTTTCTGGCGCAGCTTGATGCGCTGGAAATCCCAGCTGTTTTCGCGAAACGTGCTTTCGGTGTAGCTGCCGCTTTCGGCATAGTCGTAAAACATCCGCGGCGTGCGGCGGCGATAAATCTTCTTAAGATCATCTATGCAGGTGATGACGGGCATCGGTAATCTCCTTTGTCAGTCCTTGGCGGGCGTGCCGGTGCAATCGGGCTGGTCGGCGGGGCAGTCAGGGCTGGCCGCACTGTCGTCAAGCGGCTGCTGCGACAGCGCCTTGGCGCGCGCCTGCAAGGCCTTGGCGCGGGCTTGCAGGTCGCTGTCGCTGCTGTGGGACGGGCCGCCCGCCTGTGCGGCCAATGCCTTGCCGCGCGCCTCAAGCGAGGGGCCGACGCTGTCATCCCGGGCGGCGTCCGCGGCATGGCCGGGGATACGCGGCTCGGCCAGGACCTCGGCGGTCGGCAAAAGGGCCGGGTAGTCATGCGTCCGGTCGCCGCATGCCGCCAGTCCCGCCAGCGCCAGCGCCCCCCAGATCAGCCGCAAGCCCATGCCATCCCCCAGATATCTGTCATTCATCTTACATAGGACCAGCCGGGATGCAGGGGCAAGATGCGCTATTCCTTCGCGCGGCGTTCCGGCCTAGAAGGCGGCATGGCACGCACGCAGGGATCAAAGGCGGAAATCACCGGGCCGCTGGTTCGGGATACCGCGCGCAGGCTTTTCGCGCGGCACGGGTTCGCGGCCGTCTCGATGCGCCAGATCGCGGCCGAGGTCGGCCTGCAGGTCGGCGCGCTTTACGCCTATACGCCCGACAAGCAGGCGCTTCTGGCCGATCTGCTGCACGGCCATATGGAGGACCTGCTTTCTGCCTGGCAGGACGACCCGACCCGCCCGGCGCTGGCGCGGCTTGAGCATTTCCTGCGCTTTCACATCCAGACCAGCCTTGACCGCCCCGAGGCCGTTTTTCTGGCCTATATGGAACTGCGCAGCCTGACGCCCGAGAACCGCCGTCTGATCGCCGACCTGCGCCGCCGCTATGAAGGCGCGCTTGAGGCGATCCTGATCGCCGGCATGGCTGAGGGCAGCATGTCCATTCCCGACAGCCGGCTGACCACGATGGCGCTGATCGCCATGCTGACCGGCGTGACGAACTGGTATCGCGAAGGCGGCCGGCTGGATCAGGACAAGGTCGTTGCCGTCTATTGGGAACTGGTGCGCGGCGCGGTCGGCGCCTGAGGCGCGATTGGCCTTTGCATCCACGGCCCGCGACCCGATATAAGACGATATGAGCCTGCCACCCCAGTTCCTTGACGAAATTCGCGCCCGCGTGCCTTTGTCGCGCGTGATCGGGCGCAAGGTGGTCTGGGATCTACGCCGCTCGAATCAGGCCAAGGGCGACTGGTGGGCACCGTGCCCGTTTCACGGCGAAAAGACCGCGTCCTTCCATGTCGACGACCAGAAGGGGTTTTATTACTGCTTTGGCTGCCACGCCAAGGGCGACGCGCTGAACTTCCTGCGCGAGGCCGAGGGCATGAGCTTTATCGAGGCGGTCGAACTGCTGGCCTCGGAGGCGGGGTTGCAGATGCCCGAACGCGACCCCCGGCAGGTTCAGCGCGCCGACCGCCGCACCGAACTGGTCGAGGTGATGGAACAGGCCGTGCGCTGGTTCCGCCTGCAATTGCAGGGGGGGGCTGCGGCCGATGCGCGGGCATATCTGGCAGGGCGGGGACTGGACGCCGCCGCCTGCGAGCAGTTCGGCATCGGTTTCGCCCCCGACCAGCGGCAGGGCCTGTTCAACGCGCTGCGCGGCAAGGGCATCGATCAGGCGCTGATCGTCGAGGCCGGTCTGGCGGCCCTGCCCGAGGGCGGCGGCGCGCCCTTCGACCGCTTCCGCGGGCGCATCACCTTTCCCATCCGCGACGGGCGCGGGCGCTGCATCGCCTTTGGCGGCCGTTCGATGGACCCGAACGCGCGGGCGAAATACCTCAACAGTCCGGAAACGCCGCTGTTCGACAAGGGGCGCAACCTTTACAATGTCGGCCCGGCACGGGCGGCGGTGGCCAAGGGCCGCCCGCTGATCGTGGCCGAGGGCTATATGGACGTGATCGCCCTTGTCCGCGCCGGGTTCGAGGGCGCGGTTGCGCCCCTTGGCACCGCCATCACCGAGGACCAGTTGCGGCTGATGTGGCGCGTCTCGCCCGAGCCGGTGATCGCGCTTGACGGCGATGCCGCCGGCCTGCGCGCCGCCATGCGCCTGATCGATCTGGCCTTGCCGATGACCGCGCCGGGGCAGGCGCTGCGCTTTGCCTTCCTGCCCGAGGGGCAGGACCCCGACGACCTGATCCGTGCCAAGGGGGCAGGGGCGATGGCGGCGGTTCTGAACGAGGCGCGGCCGCTGGTCGATCTTCTGTGGCGGCGCGAGACCGAGGGCCGCGTCTTCGACAGTCCCGAACGCCGGGCGGCGCTGGACAAGGCGCTGGGGGATGCCATCGCGAAAATCCCCGACAAGGACACGCGCGACCATTATTTCGCGGCGCTGAAGGACCTGAAATGGCAGCTTTTCAGCAATCGCCCGCGCAAGGAGGCGCCGGCCCCGCGTGCGCCGCGTCCGGGCATGGGGCGTGGCGGGCGTGACGACCGCTTCCTGCCGATTGCGCCGGTGGCGCCGACGCGGGCCTCGCGCCTGTCCTCGCCCGATGCGGGCGAGCATGTCGCCGAGGCGCTGATCGAGGCGATGGTGCTGGCGATCTGCGCCACGCATCCCGACCTGATCGCGCCGGTGGAATCGCGGCTGGAACGGCTTGAGCCGCAGGACAGCGACCGCGCCGCGCTGGTCCACGACCTGCTGTCGGGCACGCAGTCGCAGGCCGGGCAGCGCGCCCTTGAAAGCGTTCTGGCCGACCCCCATGTGAAGGCGGCTCCGGCCATCCAGCGTCCGCATGACGGCGATGCCGCCTCGGGCATCCTTGCCAATGCGCTTGACCGGATCGAGGCCCGCCGCGCCGCGCGCGAGGAAATCGCCCGCGCCGAGGCCGAGATCGAGGGCATGGCCGATGAGGGGCTGACCTGGCGCATGGCGCAATCGGCGCGCGCGCGCCAGCAGGCCGACCACCCCTCGCTGGCCGATCTGTCGGATCTGGGCGAGGACAGCGAATCCTTTCGGGCCGTCCTTGAGGCGGCCCTGAAAAACGAAATCTGGCGCAAGCCGCGCCGCTAGACAGGGCGCGAATCACATGCGCCGAATCGGACCGGTCCCCGGGCGGTCATGGGCTATGAATCGGCCCGTGATTCGGCTAGAACCGGCCTCAAAGCCGACCCGATTCGCCGATTCGCGAATCACCGCTTCAAGGGAACCAGCATGGCAGCCAACGACGACGACCAGAAGCCCGACACCAAGGACGACGATCATTCGCTGGACATGTCGCAGGCTGCGGTCAAGCGCATGATCGCCGAAGGGCGTGAGCGCGGCTTCATCACCTACGACCAGCTCAACGCCGTTCTGCCGCCCGAACAGGTCAGCTCGGACCAGATCGAGGACGTCATGTCCATGCTGTCCGAAATGGACATCCGCGTGGTCGAAAGCGACGAGGAAACCGACGACGCCGAGCAGGGCGGCGAGATCGCGACCACCGGCTCTGGCTCGCGCGAGATTGCGGTCGCCACCACCGAAACCGAAAAGCTGGACCGCACCGACGACCCGGTGCGCATGTATCTGCGCGAGATGGGCTCGGTCGAGCTTTTGTCGCGCGAGGGCGAGATCGCCATCGCCAAGCGCATCGAGGCCGGCCGCAACACCATGATCGCGGGCCTGTGCGAAAGCCCGCTGACCTTCAAGGCCATCACCATGTGGCGGCAGGAACTTCTGGACGAAGACATCCTGCTGCGCGACGTGATCGACCTTGAAACCACCTTCGGCCGCTCGATGGACGAGGATGGCGAGGATGAGGTGGTGCTGGACACCGAAAGCGCGCGCCCGGCCACCGCCGGCGGCCCGGCCTCGGACGAAGAGGAGCTGGACGCCGACGGCAACCCGATGTCGCGCGGCGACGATGACGAAGAGGACGACGACGGCCAGAACCTGTCGCTGGCCGCGATGGAAGCCAGCCTCAAGCCCAAGGTGCTTGAGACGCTGGAATCCATTGCGCAGGGCTATGAGGAACTGGCCCACATGCAGGACAACCGCATGTCGGCGACCCTGAACGAGGATGGCACCTTCTCGGCCACGGACGAGATCGCCTATCAGGTGCTGCGTTCGCGCATCGTCGGGCTGGTCAACGAACTGCACCTGCACAACAACCGCATCGAGGCGCTGGTCGACCAGATTTACGGCATCAACCGCCGCATCGTGACCATCGATTCCGGCATGGTGAAGCTGGCCGACGCCGCCCGCATCAACCGCCGCGAATTCATCGACGCCTATCGCGGCGCCGAACTGGACCCGACCTGGGTCGACCGCATGGCCGACAACAAGGGTCGCGGCTGGCAGGCATTGTTCGAGAAATCGCGTCCGCAGGTCGAGAACCTGCGCAGCGACATGGCCATGGTCGGCCAGCATGTCGGCGTCGATATCGAGGAATTCCGCCGCATCGTGAACCAGGTCCAGCGCGGCGAAAAGGAATCGCGTCAGGCCAAGAAGGAAATGGTCGAGGCGAACCTGCGACTGGTCATCTCGATCGCCAAGAAATACACGAACCGTGGGTTGCAATTCCTTGATCTCATTCAGGAAGGCAATATCGGCCTGATGAAGGCCGTCGACAAGTTCGAGTATCGCCGCGGCTACAAGTTCTCGACCTATGCGACCTGGTGGATCCGTCAGGCGATCACGCGCTCCATCGCCGATCAGGCCCGCACCATCCGCATCCCGGTCCACATGATCGAGACGATCAACAAGCTGGTGCGCACCGGCCGCCAGATGCTGCACGAGATCGGCCGCGAGCCGACCCCGGAAGAACTGGCCGAAAAGCTGCAGATGCCGCTGGAAAAGGTCCGCAAGGTGATGAAGATCGCCAAGGAGCCGATCAGCCTCGAAACCCCGATCGGGGACGAGGAGGACAGCCAGCTTGGCGATTTCATCGAGGACAAGAACGCCGTCCTGCCGCTGGATTCCGCCATTCAGGAAAACCTCAAGGAAACCACGACCCGGGTTCTGGCCAGCCTGACCCCGCGCGAGGAACGCGTGCTGCGGATGCGCTTCGGCATCGGCATGAACACCGACCACACGCTGGAAGAGGTCGGCCAGCAGTTCAGCGTTACCCGCGAACGCATCCGCCAGATCGAGGCGAAGGCGCTGCGCAAGCTCAAGCACCCCTCGCGCTCGCGCAAGCTGCGCAGCTTCCTCGACCAGTAAGGGGCTGAACGGATTAGCATAAGGGCCGCGCCAGCCAGCGCGGCCCTTTGCATGTCGCGGGCGCCGGCTCAGCCGTGCTTGTCGATCCAGGCGACGAAATTGTCGACGAAGCCCTGCAGGAACAGGCGGGTCGATTCGTCGGTCACGCTGCCATCGGGGGCATAGGCCTCGGGCTTCCACTGGATATAGGCCTCGGGCTGGGTCATGACGATGCAGCCGACCGTCAGCAGATCGCTGCGCAGATGCGCCTGCGCGACCGCCGTGGCGATGCTGCCGGGCGAGGCGCCGGTGACGGTAGTCGGCAGCCCGCCCCAGCTGTTCTGGCCATAGGGCCGGGTGCCCCAGTCGATGGCGTTCTTGATGACGCCGGGATAGCTGCGGTTGTATTCCGGCGTGATCGCCAGCACGGCGTCCGAGTTGTTCAGCCGATCCTTGAAACGCGCCACCGCGTCGGGAATGTTGTCCCACAGATCGTCATTGTAATGCGGCAGGTCGCCGATATGCAGCTCATGGAACTGCAGGCGGTCACCGGCCAGTTTCTCCAGCGATTTTGCAAGTTTCCGGTTGATCGATTCCTTGCGAAGCGAGCCGATCATCACGGCGACGGTCTTGACCATTCCCGATCTCCTGTTTGCGATGGGTTGGGAAAGGCTATTCGTCGATCTGCAAAGATGGAAGGGGCTTTGGGTCGTAGCTATGGACCCAAAATTGCTGCGCAGGCCGCCGGATCCGGCGGCTTTAACCAGGACGTAACCGTTTCGGTTTATGGCTGTGCCCTATCGCGATGGTTTTCAGATGCGGCGCCCGCGGCAGGGCTTGCGGAGCGGGGGCAAACAGGGAACAATGCCGGATCAACCAACAGGCGGGTGAGCAATGCCGCAGAACTGGACCGCACGCTTGCCGGCGTGGACGGGCGACCTTTCCACGATGCAGCAGGTGCTGGCCGCGACCCTTGTGGCGCTGGTGCTGATGCTGGTGCTTTACGGGTTGCAGCGCCGCCGCCAGCAGGGCCTTGGCGCCGATATCGACTGGCTGCGGGCCGAGACGCGCCAGCAGGCCGACGAACTGGACCGCCGCGCCCGGCATATCGCCGCGCTTGAGCCGGAA
The DNA here is from genome assembly GCA_046348875.1 of Paracoccus sp. (in: a-proteobacteria). Taxonomy (GTDB): domain Bacteria; phylum Pseudomonadota; class Alphaproteobacteria; order Rhodobacterales; family Rhodobacteraceae; genus Paracoccus. Next base: position 61,285 of record JAXMDJ010000016.1, on the reverse strand, counting down.
TTGCGGGCCGAGGCGCAGGCCGCCCGCGATCACGCGCTGCGCGCCGGCCAGCTTGACGAACGGCTGGCCGGGCGAGAGACGCGGCTGGCCGAGCTGGTCGAGGAACGCGACGGGCTGACCGATGTGCTGCACCGCGAAAGGCAGGCGGTCTCGCGGCTTGAGCGCGAGCTGGCCGAAACCCGGCTTGCCGCCGAAAAGGACCGCGAAACCGCCGCCCGCGACGTCGAAACCCTGCGCGCGCTGCGCGAGGAAATGACCGGCCAGTTCCGGCTGATGGCGCATGAGACGCTAAAGACCCAGGGCGCCGAGATGCAAAAGGCGCATGGCGAGCAGTTGCACGCGCTTTTGAACCCGTTTCGCGATCAGGTCCACCGCTTCCAGACCGAGCTTCAGACCCGCAACAAGGCCACGGACGAGGAACGCGCCCGGCTGAAGGAGCAGATCGAATATCTGCACAAGCGGTCCGAGGACATCTCGCGCGAGGCGGTCGCGCTGACCCGCGCGCTGAAAGGCGACAGCCAGAAGCGCGGCGCCTGGGGCGAGATGATCCTGGAGCGTATCCTTGAGGATTCCGGCCTGATCGCCGGCACGCATTACGACATCCAGACCAGCCGGCGCGACGCCGACGGCCGGCTGTGGCGTCCCGACGTGATCGTGCGGATGCCGCAGGAAAAGGCGCTGGTGATCGACAGCAAGGTGTCGCTGAACGCCTATGAAGAGGCGGTGAATGCCGAGGACGCGCCCACGCGCGAGGCCGCGCTGCGCCGCCATGTCGCCGCGATCCGCACCCATATCGGACAGTTGGCGGCCAAGGGCTATCAGGCGCTGGACGAGGGCTCGGTCGATTACGTCCTGATGTTCATTCCGGTCGAGGGCGCGTTTTCCGAGGCGCTGCGGGTCGACCCGGACCTGACGCGCCACGCGATGGAGAACCGCGTCGGGCTGGCGACGCCGACCACCCTGATGCTGACCCTGCGCACCGTCGATCACATCTGGACCGTCGAGCGGCGCGAGTCGAACGCCATGGCCATCGCCAGCCGCGCCGGCCAGCTTTACGACAAGCTGCACGGCTTCGTCTCGGCCATCGAGGATGTGGGCACGGCGCTGGAGCGGGCGCAGAAAAGCCACGCCACCGCCATGGACCGGCTGACGCGCGGATCGGGCAATGTCATCCGCCAGGCCGAGATGCTGCGCGAACTGGGCGCGCGCGCGCAAAAGCGGCTTGAGGTCGACCATGACGGCGCCGCCGCGCTGGAAACGCCGGATGAGGCGGCCGAATGACGCCCCTGCCGTGTGGCCGTGACCGGGGCAGGTGGCCAGCGGCTGGACATGTCACAAAGGACGGGTCGGCACGCGCGGCCAAGCTCCGAAAAACACTTCCACTTGCGGCGTGGATATGAAAACCTGAACACCGGAAAACACTTGGATTCACGCGCGGGACAGGGATGGCTTCTGGAAACCGATCACAGGCCGAGCAGGGCTATGCGCTGATCGCACCGCCCTTCGGCTATGCGCTGCTGGTTCTGGCCGCGCCCTTGCTGACCATTCTGGCCTATTCCTTTTTCAAGGACGGCTACCTGACCATCATCCGCGAATTCACGCTGGAAAACTATGTCGCCGTCTGGAGCGACCCGATCTTTCACAAGATCATGCTGCGCTCGCTGGGGGTGGCGGCGCTGGTGACGCTGGTGACGGTGGTGCTGGCCTTTCCGGTCGCCTATTTCCTCAGCTTCGTCGTCGCGCCCGAACGCAAGGCGATGTGGCTGTTCCTGATCACGATTCCCTTCTGGACCAGCTATCTGGTGCGGGTGTTTCTGTGGAAGGTGATCCTGGGCTATAACGGCGTCATCAACTCGGGCCTGAAATCGCTGGGCATCATCGAACAGCCGCTGACCTTCATCCTTTACAACGTGAATTCGATCGTCATCACGCTGGCCCATGCCTATGCGCCCTTCGCGATCCTGCCGATCTTCATCGCGCTGGAAAAGATCGACCGCTCGCTGCTGGAGGCGGGGCGCGACCTTGGCGAAAGCCGGGCGATGACCTTCTGGCGGGTGACGCTGCCCTTGGCGATGCCGGGCGTGGTCGCGGCCTCGCTGATCGTCTTTATCCCGACCATCGGCGACTATGTCACGCCGACGCTGATCGGTGGCGGCAAGATCCCGATGATCGCCAACATGATCCAGGCGCAGATGCTGGATCTGGACAACCGGCCGATGGGCTCGGCGCTGGCGGTCACGGCGATGCTGATCGTCGCCATTTTCAGCCTGATTTTCGTCGCCCTGAACCGGCGTTTCCTGAAGGTGCGGCAATGAAAGGCAACGGCCTGCGCATCTATGCGGTCTTCTACCTGTTCTTTCTTTACGCGCCGATCCTGCTTTTGCCGATCTTCGCGTTCAACAATGGCACGGTGATCTCGTTCCCGCTGAAGGGGTTCACGACGCAATGGTTCGTCGACGCGTTCGAGAACGCGACCTTGCGCCGCGCGGTGACGAATTCGCTGATCATTGCGGTGTCGTCCTCGGTCTTCGCGACCTGCCTTGGCATCTTTGCCGCCCGCGCCTCGACCCGGTTCGAGTTTCGCGGCAAGGGCGCGATGATGGGGCTGATCATGCTGCCGCTGGTCCTGCCCGAGATCATCGTCTCGATCTCGCTTCTGGTGGTGCTTTTGTCGATGGGCGTCACGCTGAACATCTTCACCGTCATCATCGGGCACACGCTGATCTGCATGCCCTATGCGACCGTGATCCTGTCCACCGCCTTCAACTCGCTCGACCGCTCGCTGGAGGAGGCCGCCTATGACCTTGGCGAAACGAAATGGAGCGCGTTCCGCCTGGTCATCCTGCCGCTGGTCATGCCCGGCGTGATCTCGTCCCTGTTGATGAGCTTCACCATCAGCCTTGACGAGTTCATCATCGCCTTCTTCCTGGCCGGGAATGAGCCGACGCTGCCCACCTATATCTTCAGCCAGCTTCGCTTTCCCAAGCAGACGCCGATGATCATGGCGCTGGGGACATTGCTGGTGGCGATGTCGGTCCTGCTGCTGACGCTTGCCGAATACTACCGCCGCCGCGGCAATGCCCGGACCGGCGCCACCAACACCGGAGGCTTCCTTTGACCCCATCCCGTTACGACCGGCTGGAAGCCGCCAAGCCGATGATCGAATGCCGCGACGTCCACAAATATTACGGCGATTACCACGCGCTGCGCGGCATCGACCTGACCATCCGCGCCGGCGAATTCTTTTCGCTGCTGGGCCCTTCGGGCTGCGGCAAGACCACGCTTCTGCGCACCATCGCCGGGTTTGAGGACATCACCTCGGGCGTGGTGCTGATCGACGGCAAGGACATGGCCGGGGTGGCGGCAAACCACCGGCCGACCAATATGGTGTTTCAGTCCTATGCCATCTTCCCGCACCTGACCGTGGCCGAGAATGTCGGCTTCGGCCTGCGCCGCGACCCGCGCAGCAAGGCCGAAAAGGCCGCCGCAGTCGACGATGCGCTGGCCATGGTCGGGCTGAAAGGTTACGGCGCGCGCGCCAGCCATGCGCTGTCGGGCGGCCAGCGGCAGCGGGTGGCGCTGGCGCGGGCGCTGATCCTGAAGCCCAAGGTGCTGCTGCTGGACGAGCCGCTTTCCGCGCTGGACCGCAAGATGCGCGAGCAGATGCAGGTCGAACTGATCAAGCTGCAACGCCAGGTCGGCATCACCTTCGTTCTGGTCACCCACGACCAGGAGGAAGCGCTGGTCATGTCCGACCGCATCGCCGTCATGTTCGAGGGCCAGATCGCCCAGCTTGACGGCCCCGAGGCGCTTTATGCCCGCCCCGCCAGCCGCCGCGTCGCCGATTTCATCGGCGTGATGAACTTCCTGCCGACGCGCATCACCGCCGAGACCCCGGACGGGGTCGAGGTCGAACTGCCCGGCTTTGGCCGGGTCGAGATTCCGGCCCGGAATGTCAGCCGCGCCAATCCCGATGACGAGGGGCCGACGGTCGGCTTTCGTCCCGAGGCGGTCTCGATCGTCAGCGCCGGCGCCCCGGCGCAGGCCCGCATGTCCGAGGGCACCATCGACGAGGTCGTCTATTACGGCGACATGACCTATTACGACGTGCGGCTGGACGGCGCCGATGCCTTCGGGGTCAAGGTGCCGCCGATCCGCATCGCCATGCGCAACGTCTTCGGCCGCGAGGTGCAAGAGGTCGGCGCGCGCACCAGTGTAAGCTGGTCGCCCGGCTCGCTGGTGCTTTTCCGCTGATCGCAGGGGCGCGGGGGCGGCATTTCGCCCAGGCGATTTGCGACATCGCGCCCCGCATGCCAAAGTCGCGGCAGATATCAACTGACGGAGATCGAGATGATCCTACGTTCCGCGTTCCTGTCTGCCGTGACCCTGATCGGCCTTGGCGCCGGCGCCGTTCTGGCGCAGGAGGCTGCCGCGCCTGCCGCCCCCGCCGCGCCTGCGGCCGCGCCTGTCGCCGCCGATACCGGCGCCGCCTATGAAAGCGCGCGCAACCAGCTTGGCGTGCTGATCTATTGTCAGGACAAGGGCCATATCGGGCCGACGGCGGTGGAAACCCAGACCAAGCTCTTGACCATGATTCCCGCCGGCGATACCGCCAAGGGCGACGCCGCCGAAGCCAAGGGCAAGCAGGGCACGGTCTCGGCGATGGGGGTCGAACGCTCGCTGGCCGATGCCGCGACCGAGCAGAAGACCAGCGAAGAGGCGCTGTGCAAGCAGATGGACACGCTGCTGCAACAGCTTGCAGCGCAGATCCCGTCCTGAGGTCAAGGGATGCCGCGGGGCCGATTGCCGGTCCCGCGACGTGCTATAGCGCCGGGCGTTCAGCCATCGACAGCGGCGGCAGGGCGGCCTGCACCTTTTTTGGCAGCCCGCCGCGCACCAGCCGATAGGAATGGCGCACGCGATGCGCCAGTTCGTCGGGGGCCGAATCCAGCGGCAAGGCGACCCAACTGCTGTGCATATAGGGCGCGCGCTCGGCCACGCCGGTCTGGATCAGCAGTTCGGCGATCTCGGTCCCGCCGGTCTTGACCGAGACATGCGTGCCCTCGGTTCCGATCAGCGCAAAGATCTTGCCGCCGACCTTCCAGCAGTCATGGCCACCGCCCCAGGGGTCGGACCATTCTGCCCCGGGCTGCGCGGCGCTCATTTCATTGACAAGTTCGCGGCTCATGCGGTGAGTTTCGCAGCCTCTCTTGGCAGAGGCAAGACAATGCGTTAAGCGGAACGCATGAACAAGGTGCGAACCGCCACCATCCGCTGCATCATTACCGGCTGAAATTTCAGGCGGGCGGTTCACTGTGACCTGATGGCGCCCGCAAAGGGGAAGTCATGGTCGAGATCAGACTGACAAACACCAAGACGCGCGGCAAGGAAGTCTTTGCCCCGATAGACCCGCAGAACGTGCGGCTTTATCTGTGCGGGCCGACGGTCTATGACCGCGCGCATCTGGGCAATGCCCGGCCGGTGGTGGTGATCGACGTGCTGGTGGCGCTGTTGCGGCATGTCTATGGCGCGGATCACGTCACCTATGTGCGCAACTTCACCGATGTGGACGACAAGATCAACGCGACCGCGCTGGCCCGCCAGCAGACGGGCGCCCCCGGCTCGCTTGAGGACCTGATCCGCGAACGCACGCATGAGACCATCGGCTGGTATCATGCCGACATGGATGCGCTTGGCGCCGCCCGCCCCGATCACGAGCCGCGCGCGACGGATTACATCGCGCAGATGATCGCCATGATCGAGACGCTTATCGCCCAGGGCCATGCCTATGCGCGCGAAGGCCATGTGCTGTTCCGCGTCCGCTCGTATCGCGATTACGGCAAGCTTTCCGGCCGCTCGGTCGATGACATGATCGCCGGCGCCCGGGTCGAGGTCGCGCCCTTCAAGGAAGACCCGATGGATTTCGTGCTGTGGAAACCCTCGGATGCGGGGCTTCCGGGCTGGGACAGCCCATGGGGCCGTGGGCGTCCGGGCTGGCATATCGAATGCTCGGCCATGTCCTATGAGCTTTTGGGCGAAAGCTTCGACATCCACGCGGGCGGCATCGACCTGCAATTCCCGCATCATGAGAATGAGATCGCGCAAAGCGCCTGCGCGCATCCGCATGGCGATTTTGCCCGGGTCTGGCTGCATAACGAGATGTTGCAGGTCGAGGGCAAGAAGATGGCCAAGTCGCTGGGCAACTTCTTCACCGTTCGCGATCTGCTGGAGAAGCGCGTCCCCGGCGAGGTGATCCGCTTCGTGCTGCTCTCTACGCATTACCGCAAGCCGATGGACTGGACCGACGAAAAGGCCCGCGCGGCCGAGGACGCGTTGTGGGAATGGCGCGTGCTGACCAAGGGCGTCGAACCCGCTGCCGCGCCCGATCCGCGCGTCATCGAGGCGCTGGCCGACGACCTGAACACCGCCGGCGCCATCGCGGTCCTTTATACGCTGAAGGACGATCCGGCGCGGCTTCTGGCCTCGGCGCGGTTCCTGGGGTTCCTGCGGCCCGATATGGGCGCCTGGATGACCGGCGATCTGGCGGTGATCGACAACATGTCGGTGCCGGTGGACGAGGTGCTGGCGGCGCTGACGCAGAAACTGACCGACCTGCGCACACAGGCGATGGCGGCCAAGGATTTCTCGGCTGTCGATGCGCTGAAAGCCGCGCTGACCGAAGCCGGTGTCGAGGTGCGGATGTCCAAGACCGGGGTCGAGCTGATTGCCGGCCCGCGGGTTGACGCCAAGAAACTGGGAACGCTTCTGTGACCGACCGTCTTTACCTTTACGATACCACGCTGCGCGACGGCCAGCAGACGCAGGGCGTGCAGTTCTCTGCCGCCGAAAAGACCGAGATCGCCGGGATGCTGGACGATCTGGGCGTCGATTACATCGAGGGCGGCTGGCCGGGCGCCAATCCGACCGACAGCGATTTCTTTGCCGCGGCGCCCCGGACCCGCGCCACCATGACCGCCTTTGGCATGACCAAGCGGGCGGGCCGCTCGGCCGAAAACGACGATGTGCTGGCGGCGGTGATGAATGCGGGCACGGGCGCGGTCTGTCTGGTCGGCAAGACCCATCCCTTTCACGTCCGCGAGGCGCTGGGGATCGGGCTGGACGAGAACCTTGAAAACATCCGCGCCTCGGTCGCGCATCTGGTGGCCTCGGGGCGCGAGGCGCTGTTCGATGCCGAGCATTTCTTCGACGGCTATGCCGACGATCCGGGTTACGCGCTGGCCTGCCTGCGCACGGCGCTGGATGCCGGCGCGCGCTGGGTCGTGCTTTGCGACACCAATGGCGGCACGCTGCCGGCAGAAGTGGCGCGGATCACCCGCGCCGTGATCGCCGGCGGTATTCCCGGCGACCGGCTGGGCATCCATTGCCATGACGATACCGGCAATGCCGTCGCCTGCACGCTGGCCGCCGTCGATGCCGGCGCGCGCCAGATCCAGGGCACGCTGAACGGGCTGGGCGAGCGCTGCGGCAATGCCAGCCTGACCACGCTGATCCCGACGCTGCTGTTGAAGGAACCCTATCGCTCGGCGCTGGAAACCGGCGTGACCGCGGAAGGGGTCGTCCACCTGACCCGCATCTCGCGCCGGCTGGACGAGATCCTGAACCGTGCGCCCCTGCGCGGTGCGCCCTATGTCGGCACCTCGGCATTCGCGCACAAGGCCGGGCTGCATGCCAGCGCCATCCTGAAGAACCCCGCCACCTATGAGCATGTCGACCCCGCGCTGATCGGGAATGAGCGCATCATCCCGATGTCCAATCAGGCCGGGCAGTCGAACCTGCGTGCGCGGCTGGCCGATGCCGGCATCGCGGTCAGCCGCGACGACCCGGCGCTGGGACGCATCCTCGACCTCGTGAAGGCGCGCGAGGATGCGGGCTATGCCTATGACGGCGCGCAGGCCAGCTTTGAGCTGCTGGCGCTGGCCGAGCTGGGCCGGTTGCAGAAATACTTTGCAGTCGAACGCTACCGCGTCACCGTCGAGCGCAGGAAGAACGCGCTGGGGGACCGCATCTCGGTGTCCGAGGCGGTGGTGGTGGTGCGCATCGGCGACGAACGCATGCTGTCGGTCAGCGAAAGCCACGGCGATGACGGTCAGGATCGCGGCCCGGTCAACGCGCTGTGGCGGGCCTTGGCCAAGGACCTTGGCCCCTATCAGGCGGCCATCGACGACATGCATCTGGTCGATTTCCGCGTCCGCATCACCGGCGGCGGCACCGATGCGGCGACGCGCGTCATCATCGACAGCGCCGACGGGCAGGGGCGGCGCTGGTCCACGGTCGGCGTCTCGCCCAATATCGTCGATGCCAGCTTCGAGGCGCTGGTCGACGCGATCCGCTGGAAGCTGATCCGCGACGGCGTGGTGGCGGAATGAGCCTGGCCGAGATCGCCGGGGACCTGCGCGCGTCAGAGCCCGACCGCTTCGGCGCCAGCCTGCTGGTGCCGCAGCCGGCGCGCGAAAGGCTGTGGACGCTTTACGCGCTGAACCATGATCTGGCCCGCGCGCCGCTGCAATCGAACGAGCCGCTGATCGCCATGATGCGCCTGCGCTGGTGGATCGACCAGCTTGAGGCTATCGGCGGCGGCGCGGTGCCGGAAAATGAGCCGCTGGCCTCGCTGGCGGCAAGCTGGGGGCGCGACGCGGGCAGCCTGATCGACCTTGCCGAGGCGCATCAGCGCGATTGCGAGCATGAGCCATTCGCCGATGCCGACGCGGTTCAGGCCTATGTCCAGGCCACCGCCGGCACCCTGATGCGCCACGCGCTGACGGCGGTCGGCGTCGGGGCGGTGCCGGCTGCGCAGGATCAGGCGTTTGGCTGCGGTCTGGCGGTCTGGCTGTCGGCCTTGCCGGAACTGGACCGCCTGCATCTGGGGCTGGCGCGGCCCGATCCGGCGCTGATCGCCGAGCTGGCGCGGCGCGGCCTTGCGGCGCTGGAGCGCGCCCGCGCTGCCCGTCGCGACGTTCCCCGCGCCGCCGCCCCGGTCCTGTTCCGCGGTCCCGGCCATATCGCGGCGCTGGAACTGATGGCGGCCGAGGGGAAACCCGTCGCCATCACCGCCTCGGAATTCCGGCGCCGCTTTGCGCTTGGCCGGCTGGCGCTGACCGGCAGGTGGTGGGAATAAGGCGCTGCCGGCCTATTGCGCCGCATCCGCCCTTTGCGTGACCGCCTTGCGGATTGCCCGCCACGGCCGTCCGTCGATTGCCGCCAGTCCGGCGCCGATCAGGGCCATGCCCGCGAATTGGCGCGGCGTCAGCACCTCGCCCAGAAACAGCGTGCCCAGCAGGATCGCGCTGACCGGGATCAGGAAGGTCACCAGCAGCAGGTTCGTGGCCCCCGCCGTGGCAAGGATGCGGAAGTACAGGACATAGGCCAGCGCGGTCGAAATCGCGGCGACGCCGATCAGTGCGGCGATGGCCGAAAGGCTGGGCATGGCCAGCGTCCACGGCCGGTCGATCAGCATGACCAGCGGCAGCATGATCAGGCTTGATGCGATGACCTGGCCGGTTGCCGTGCTCATCGGGCTGATCCCCATGGCGCGGAACCGGCGCCCGTAAATCCCGGCAAAGGCATAGGCGGCGGCGCCCGCGACGCACATCGCCTGCGCCACGATGCCGACGCCCAGATGCCGTATCGCGTCCGTCCCGATCATTACCGCGACGCCAAGAAAACCGATCACCACCCCGGCGAACTTGCCGCCGGTCATGCGTTCGTCATTGGTCAGGAAATGCGCCAGCACGACCGTGAAAAGCGGCGTCGAGGCGTTCAGGATCGACGCCACCCCCGAGGCGATATGCTGCTGGCCGGCGACGATCAGCGAAAAGGGGATGACATTGTTCAGTAATCCCATGCCGAAGAAGGCGGTCCAGACCTTGCGCCCGCGCGGCAGCCGCTCGCCCCGCAGGCGCATGACCAGCAGCAGGATGATCGCGGCCAGGATGACGCGCGCGACGACCACGGTAAAGACCGGGAGTTCCCGCACCGCGATACCGTTGAAAAAGAACGACCCGCCCCAGACGACGGCCAGGGCAAGCAGCATTGCCCATTCCTTCGGGGTCATCGGGCGGTTGGTTGAAGGCGATGAGGACACGGGCGTTTCTCCGGCTGGGGCCTTGTTCATGGCTGTGAACTTGCCACAGCCGGCCGGCGGCACGCGATCCGTTTCTTGCTGTCAAATTGCCGGCGCTGCCGGGCAGCATATCGCCCGGCGCGGCGCCGCCCAATGAAAAAGGCCCGCGTCCTGCGACGCGGGCCATGTCGTTCGAGGGGCTGCCGGGATTACCCGCGCAGGATCGAGCGCCCGGCATATTCCGCCGCCGCGCCCAGCATTTCCTCGATGCGGATCAGCTGGTTGTATTTCGCCAGCCGGTCGGAACGGGCAAGGCTGCCGGTCTTGATCTGGCCGCAATTCGTCGCCACGGCGAGGTCGGCGATGGTGGCGTCCTCGGTCTCGCCCGAGCGGTGCGACATCACGCTGGTATAGCCGGCGCGGTCGGCCATGCGCACGGCGTCCAGCGTCTCGGTCAGGGTGCCGATCTGGTTGACCTTCACCAGCAGCGAATTGGCGCAGCCAAGGCGGATGCCCTCGGCCAGGCGGGCGGGGTTGGTCACAAAGAGGTCGTCGCCGACAAGCTGCACGCGGTCGCCCAGCGTTTCGGTCAGCAGGCGCCAGCCTTCCCAGTCGTCCTCGGCGCAGCCATCCTCGATCGACAGGATCGGGTAGTCGTTGCACAGCGCCTCAAGATAGGCGACGTTCTCGGCCGAGGTCAGGATCTTGCCCTCGCCCTTCATGTCGTATTTGCCGTTCTTGAAATACTCGGTCGAGGCGCAGTCCAGCGCCAGCATGATGTCGTCGCCGGGCGCATAGCCGGCCTTTTCGACCGCCTTCAGGATGAAGTCCAGCGCGTCGCGGGTGCTGGAGAGGTTCGGCGCAAAGCCGCCCTCGTCGCCGACGCCGGTGGCCAGACCCGCCGCCGACAGTTCCTTCTTCAGCGTGTGGAACACTTCCGAGCCCATGCGCACGGCATCGCGGATGTTTTCCGCCGAGACCGGCATGATCATGAATTCCTGGATGTCGATGGGGTTGTCGGCATGTTCGCCGCCATTGATGATGTTCATCATCGGCACCGGCAGGATGCGGGCATTGGTGCCCCCGACATAGCGGTAAAGCGGCTGCGCGCTGGTTTCGGCGGCGGCCTTGGCGGCAGCCAGCGACACGCCCAGAATGGCGTTCGCGCCCAGCCGGCCCTTGTTCGGGGTGCCGTCCAGTTCGATCATCAGCCGGTCGATGCCGACCTGGTCGGTCACATCCTCGCCGATCAGGTTTTCGGCGATCTCGCCGTTGACGGCGGCGACGGCCTCCAGCACGCCCTTGCCCATGAAGCGCGACTTGTCGCCGTCACGCTTTTCCACCGCCTCATGCGCGCCGGTCGAGGCGCCCGAGGGGACGGCGGCGCGGCCCATGGTGCCGTCCTCCAGCGTGACATCGACCTCGACGGTCGGGTTGCCGCGGCTGTCCAGGATCTCGCGCGCATAGATGTCGATGATGGCCGTCATGTTCTCCGTCCCTTTTGTGGCAATGGGCAATGGCTGTCGTTGACAGATGTTTAGCGGCCTTCGCCCGGGGGTAAAAGCGTCATTCGCCGGGATGGCCGTCGAGGCGGCCGGAAATTCCCGCCTCGGGCGCGGCCGAGCGCGGCTCGAAGACGATGTCGGCCCAGACCGGCAGATGGTCCGAGGCCTGCCGGGCGTGGTCATTGTCCCAGACGCCGCTGGCCAGCACCTCGATCCCGCGCGAGACGGCAAAGCGGTCATAGCGCAGGCGCGGAAAGGGGGCGGGCCAGCTTGGGCCGGGGGCGATGACATGCAGGGGTTCCAGCGCCTCAAGGCCGCGCTCGATGCGCCATTCGTTGAAGTCGCCGGTCAGCACCAGCCGGTCGGGGCCAAGCCGTCCGGCCTGTGCCACGATGCGCTGCAACTGCGCCCGCCGGGATGAGCGCGCAAGCCCCAGATGCATGGCGATCAGCGTCAGGCCGGGCAGGCGCAAGGCCAGCGCGCCGCGCGGCTCGATCCCGGGCAGGGGTAGGCGGCGGATCTGCGCCTCGGCCAGAAGATCGGGGCGCAGCAGGATGGTCTGCCCGTGCCAGCCCAGCGAATTGCTGCCGGTGCCGCTGAAGATCGCCGGCACCATGCCGGTCGCGGCATAGATCTGGGCGCGGGGCAGGGCCTCGGGGCGGGCGCCGTGGCGAAAGTCCACCTCTTGCAGGGCGATGACGTCGGCGCCCATCTCGGCAATGATGCGCAGGTTGCGTTCGGGCGCATAGGGGCCCGTCATCCCGCGGCATTTGTGCAGATTGTAGCTGGCAAGCCGCAGGCTGCCGGGGCGTTTCGACATTGGACCCCTGTATGTCAGGTGCCGCAGAAGGTGCGGCGCACGATCTCGTCCGGTTGCGGGGCGCGGGCCAGATCGGCCCAGTCCGCCCGCTCATCGAACGGCGCGCGCAGGGCAGAGTCAAGCCGGTGAAAGGGGGCATAATCGCCGTCGCGGGCGGCGGCGATGGCTTCCTCGATGCGGTGGTTGCGGGGCACGCGGCGCGGATTGGCGCGGGCCATCGTTGCCGCGGCATCGGGCAGACCGGCGATGCGCGCCTGCCATTCGGCCGCCCAGAGGTCGAAGGCGGCGCGGTCGGTGAATTCGTCCCGCGCCGTCCCGTCCGACAGGCCCGCGAATGTGCGGGTGAAATCGGCGCGCTGGCCGGCCATCAGGTCCAGCAGGCGGCGGATCAGCGCCTCGTCCGCGGGAAGGGGCGCGGAAATCCCCAGCTTCGCGGCAAAGCGCGTGAGCCAGGCGCGCTGGTAACGCTGGGGGAAGCTGTGGACGATGCGGGTCGCCTCCTCGACGGCGGCATCGTCATTGCCCATCAGCGGCACAAGGCAGCTTGCAAGCTGGGCAAGGTTCCAGACGGCGATATTGGGCTGTTCGTTCCAGGCATAGCGCCCGCCCGCGTCGATCGAGGAAAACACCTTGTCGGGCCGGAATTCGTCCATGAAGGCGCAGGGGCCATAGTCGATGGTCTCGCCCGAGACCGACATGTTGTCGGTGTTCATCACCCCGTGGATAAAGCCAAGCGCCATCCAGCCGGCGATGGTTTCCGCCTGCGCGTCGACGACGCGCTGCAAGAGGTCGGCTGGGCCGGTGGCGTCGGGGTAATGGCGGGCAATGACGTGATCGGCCAGCAGTTGCAGCCGCTCGCGGTCGCCGCGCGCGGCGTAGAATTCGAACGTGCCGACGCGGATATGACTGGCGGCGATGCGGGTCAGGACGGCGCCGGGCAGCAGCGTCTCGCGGATGACGTCCTCGCCGGTCGAGACGGCGGCAAGCGCCCGCGTCGTCGGGATGCCGAAGGCGGCCATGAATTCGCTGACCAGATATTCGCGCAGGACCGGCCCCAGCCACGCCCGCCCGTCGCCGCGCCGCGAAAACGGCGTGGGTCCGGCGCCCTTCAGCTGGATGTCGAAACGCGCGCCATCCGGGGCCACCACCTCGCCCAGAAGGACGGCGCGGCCGTCGCCAAGCTGCGGCACGAAGCCCCCGAACTGGTGGCCGGCATAGGCCTGGGCGATGGGCTCGGCGCCCTCGGGCAGGGCATTGCCGGCCAGCATGGCGATGCCGGGCGGGCTGGCCAGCCAGTCGGCATCCAGCCCCAGCCGTTCGGCCAGCGGCCGGTTCAGGGCGACAAGCTGCGGATCGCGCACCGGCGTTGGCGCGGTGCGGGTGAAAAAGCCTTGCGGCAGTCGGGCATAGCTGTTGTCGAAACGGATCATCGCGGCCCCCCTTCTGCGGCATATCTAATGGGCCTGCGCCGGATTGAAAGGGCGCGGGCGCCGCCTTCAGTGCGAGACGCTGCCGGAAAACAGGTTCACGATCACGACACCGGCGATGATCAGCCCCAGCCCGACGATGGCGGGCAGGTCCAGTTTCTGGCCAAAGACGACAAGGCCGATCAGCGACACCAGCACGATGCCGAGGCCGCTCCAGACCGCATAGGCGATGCCCAAGGGCATGCTGCGCAGGACCAGCGACAGGAAATAGAACGACCCCGCATAGCACAGCCCCATCAGCACGGTCGGGACGATCTGCGTGAATTGCTGGCTGCGTTGCAGGCAGGTGGTGCCGATGACCTCCAGCAGGATTGCCGTGAAGAGCGTGGCGTAGGTGGTCAGGGGCATCGCGGTCTCCGCCGGAAAAGGGGCCAGATCATCCCTCGCGCCTTAGCGTGGGGCGGCGGGAAAGTCACGCCGCCCTTGAACCGCGCGCGCCAAGCGCGTATCCGACATTCTGCCCGTCTTTGCAGCAGGAAGGCCGCCCGTGAAATTTCTCGATCTTGCCAAGGTTTACATCCGCTCGGGCGGCGGAGGTGCGGGCTGCGTATCCTTTCGCCGCGAGAAGTTCATCGAATATGGCGGCCCTGACGGCGGCGATGGCGGTCGCGGCGGCGATGTCTGGGCCGAGGCGGTCGAAGGGCTGAACACGCTGATCGACTTTCGGTTCCAGCAGCATTTCTTCGCGAAATCGGGCCAGCATGGCATGGGCTCGCAGCGGACCGGCGCCTCGGGCGACGATGTGGTGCTGCGCGTGCCGGTCGGGACCGAGATCCTGGAAGAGGATCAGGACACCGTGATCGCCGACCTGACCACACCCGGCCAGCGCGTGCTTCTGGCCAAGGGCGGCAATGGCGGGTTCGGGAACCTGCATTTCAAAAGCTCGACCAACCGCGCGCCGCGCAACGCCAATCCCGGCCTGCCGGGGATCGAACGCACGCTGTGGCTGCGGCTGAAGCTGATCGCCGATGCGGGGCTGCTGGGCCTGCCCAATGCCGGCAAGTCGACCTTTCTTGCCGCCGTGTCGAACGCGCGCCCCAAGATCGCCGACTATCCCTTTACCACGCTGCACCCCAATCTGGGCGTCGTCGGCGTCGATGGCCATGAATTCGTCATCGCCGACATTCCCGGCCTGATCGAGGGCGCGTCCGAGGGGCGGGGCCTTGGCGACCAGTTTCTGGGCCATGTCGAACGCTCGCGCGTGCTTTTGCACCTGATCGATGGCACCGGCGCCGATGTGGCGGCCGATGCCCGCACCATCCTGACCGAGCTTGAGGCCTATTCCCCGGCGCTGGCGGAAAAGCCGCGGGTGACGGCGCTGAACAAGATCGACGCGCTGAGCCCCGAGGACATCGCCGAGAAGCGCGCGGCGCTTGAGGCCGAGACCGGCGGCCCGGTTCACCTGATGTCCGGCGTCTCGCGCGAGGGGGTGACCGAGGTGCTGCGCGCGCTGTGGTCCCGCATCGCGCCGTCGCGTGCGATCACCCGCGAGGAGGACAGCGGATCGTGGCAGCCGTGACCCCCGAGCTGGGCCGCGCCCGGCGGCTGGTGGTCAAGATCGGCTCGGCGCTGCTGGTCGGACCGGACGGGCTGCGTGTCCAGTGGCTGCGCGCGCTTTGCGACGACGTGGCGGCGGCGCGGGCGCGGGGCACGGATGTGGTGCTGGTCTCCTCGGGCGCGATCGCGCTGGGGCGGCAGGTGCTGGAGCTGCCCGCCGGCCCCCTGCGGGTCGAGCAGTCGCAGGCGGCGGCGGCGGTGGGCCAGATCCGGCTTGCCCGCGCCTATGAAGAGGCGCTGGCCCCGCATGGCGTCAAGACCGCGCAATTGCTGATGACGCTGGACGACACCAGCGACCGGCGCCGTTATCTGAACAGCCGCGCCACCATGCAGACGCTGCTGGGCATGGGCGCGGTGCCCATCGTCAATGAAAACGACACCGTGGCCACGGATGAGATCCGCTTTGGCGACAATGACCGGCTGGCGGCGCAGATCGCGGTGACCTGCGGCGCCGACCAGTTGCTGCTGCTGTCGGACGTGGACGGGCTTTATACCGCCAATCCCAAGACCGACCCGACCGCGCGCCACCTGCCGGTGGTGGCGCAGATCACCCCCGAGATCGAGGCCATGGGCGGCGACCCCGTCTCGGGTCTGAGCAAGGGCGGCATGAAGACCAAGCTGATGGCGGCGCGCACCGCGGTCGCCGGCGGCTGCGCCATGGCCATTGCCGAGGGCTCGGTCCTGAACCCGCTGTCAGAGGTGGCGGGGGGCGCGCGGGTGACCTGGTTCCTGCCCGATACCGACCCGCAGCTTGCGCGCAAGCGCTGGATCGCGGCGATGAAACCCAAGGGCGAGATCACCGTCGATGCCGGTGCCGCACTGGCGCTGGGGCAGGGCAAGTCGCTGCTGCCCGCTGGCGTCACCGCGGTCGCGGGTCGTTTCGGCCGCGGCGATCCGGTGGTGGTGCTGGACGGCAAGGGCGCGCGGCTGGCCTCGGGTCTGGTGCGCTATTCGTCGGTCGAGACGCGCGCCATCGCCGGCCATCGCAGCGACGCGATTGCGACGATCCTAGGCTATCCGGGTCGCGCGGCGCTGATCCATCGCGACGATATGGTGATGTGATCGCCTGGCGGCGCTGTCGCATGGATATTTGTGTGAAGAAGAAACGAGGCGCGGTCCTGAAGGCGGGACCGCGCTTCTTTATTGCGAAAGTGGCCGGCTGCGGCGGTTGATCGGGTGCGGGGTCGCCGCAGCCGGCTGGCGCGGCGACAGGGCCGGGAGATTGCGCAGACGGATGGCGTCTAGCCCAGACCGGCAAGGATGCGCGTGACCATTTCGGCGGTATTGCGCGACAGCGCCGGCAGCGCGGCAATGCGCTCCAGCGCGGCGCGCGCCAGCGCCTGCCGCCCGGCGTCGTAGCGCCCGATGGTTTCAAAGGCCGAACACATGCGCGCCGTCGTCTGCGGGTTCACCGGGTCGAGCCGCATCAGCCATTCCGCAAGGAAATCGTAGCCCGAGCCATCGGCGGCGTGGAAGCCGGCATGGTTGGCGGTCAGCCCTCCGATCAGTGCGCGGAAGCGGTTGGGGTTCTTCCAGTCGAAATCGATGCGGTCCGCCAGATCATGCGCCCGCGCCACCGCCTTTTCGGGGGCGATGCGCAGTGGCTGGACCATGAACCATTTATCCATGACCAGCCGGTTCGTGCCGAACTCGGCGGCGAAATCGGCAAGCGCGCCCTTGTCGCGGCCGACGGCGACAAGCTGTTCCAGCGCGCCCTGCTTTTCGGTCATGTTGGTGGCGGCACGGAACAGCGCATCGGCGCGGCCGCCGCCATCCAGCCGGCTGAGATAGGCAAGGCAGGCCAGCCGCAGGCTGCGGCGGGCGGCGCCCTCGGCATCGGGGCGATAGCGGCCGGACTGGGCCATGTCGTCGTAAAGCCGGGCCAGCGCCGGTTCGTGCGTGGTGGCGATGTCCAGCATCAGCGCCCGGCGCGCGGCATGGATCGCGTCGGGATCGGGGATGCCGCCCCCGGCCGAGATGGCGGTGGCGATCTCCTCTTCGCCGGGCAGCGACAGGCAGAGCGCGGCAAAGGCCGGGTCGGCGCCGGCGTCAGTCAGAACGCCGGCAAGGGCGCGGTTGAACTCTTCGCCGCCGTCAAGGCCGGTGGCGCGCGCGATCAGCCCGTCCAGCGCCAGATCGTGGCCGGCCTGCCAGCGCGCGTAAGGGTCGGTGTCATGGGCCAGCAGCAAGGCCTGCTGGCCGGGGCCGATCTCGCGATCGACCGTGACCGGGGCCGAGAAGCCGCGTAAGAGCGACACCACCGGCCGCGCGCCGAGACCGTCGAAGCTGAAGCTTTGCGCGGGCTCGGTCATTTCCAGCACCGTTGTCGGCAGCACCTCGTCGCCATTCGGGCCGATCAGGCCAAGCGCGATGGGGATGACGCGGGCGGGCTTGTCCGGCTGGCCTGGCGTCGGCGCGGTTTCCTGGCGGAAGTTCAGCACCAGGCGGCCATCGGCCCAATCCTCGGTCAGGGTCAGGCGCGGGGTGCCGGCATCGGTATACCAGTGCTTGAACTGCGCAAGGTCGCGTCCGGTGGCGTCCTGAAAGACGGCGATCCAGTCCTCGATGGTGCAGGCCTGCCCGTCATGGCGGTCGAAATAGAGGTCCAGCGCCTTGCGATAGCCGTCGTCGCCGACCAGCCGCTTCAGCATGCCGATGACCTCGGCGCCCTTTTCATAGACGGTCGCGGTGTAGAAATTGTTGATTTCCTGATAGTGGTCGGGGCGCGGCGGATGCGCCAGCGGGCCGGCATCCTCGCGGAACTGGCGGGCGCGCAGCGTCTGCACGTCCTGGATGCGCTTGACCGCGGCCGAGCGCATGTCGCTGGTGAACTGCTGGTCGCGAAAGACCGTCAGCCCCTCTTTCAGGCAAAGCTGGAACCAGTCGCGGCAGGTGATGCGGTTGCCGGTCCAGTTGTGGAAATATTCGTGACCGATCACGCCTTCGATACGCTCATAGTCGCCGTCGGTCGCGGTCTCTGCCGTGGCCAGCACCAGCTTGGAGTTGAAGATGTTCAGGCCCTTGTTCTCCATCGCGCCCATGTTGAAGTCATCGACGGCGACGATGTTGAAGACGTCCAGATCGTATTCGCGGCCATAGCTGTCCTCGTCCCATTTCATCGAACGGATCAGCGATTCCATCGCATAGCCGGCGCGGTCCTCGTCGCCGGGGCGCACCCAGACATTCAGCGCCACCCTGCGGCCCGACATGGTGGTGAAGCTGTCCGAGATCGCCCGCAGGTCGCCCGCGACCAGCGCGAAAAGATATGCGGGCTTTCTCCAGGGGTCGTGCCAGACGGCGCGGCCGGGCGCCACGCTGACCGGATTGCCGTTCGACAGCAGCACCGGCATGTCGGAATTGATCGTCACCTGAAACGGCGCCATCACGTCGGGGCGGTCGGGATACCAGGTGATGTGGCGGAACCCTTCGGCCTCGCATTGGGTGCAGAAGATGCCGCCGGAAAGATAGAGGCCCTCAAGGGCGGTATTCGCCTGCGGGTCGATCTCGACCTCGGCGGCGAAGGTGAAGCTGTCGGGCAGGTCGGCGGCGGGAATGACCAGTTGTTCATCCGCCTGCCGGATCAGGTCCAGGGCCAGCGGCCTGCCGTCGATGGCCAGCGAAATCGTGCGCAGCCCGGCGCCGTCCAGCACCAGATCGCCATCGCCCCGACGGCGGAAATCGATCTGCGAGCGCACGCGCGTCGCGCGCGGCGCAAGGTCGAATTCCAGCCGCGTCTGGGCGATCTCATAGGGATAGGGGCGCCAGTCGGCGAGATATTTGGTCATGCTCATCTGATGTCGCTCGCTGGAAAAAATTTGCAGTTTTGGGAACTTGTGCGAAACCCAAGTGTTAGACGCACAGTAGCCGGGTCGCAAGCCGCGGGCATGGCGCCTGTCGCCGCGACGATGCTAACGATTTGATAAAGAAGGAACCGCCATGGCCAATTACGACCCGAACGATCCCCGTCGTACCGATGCGACCGACCCGCATCGTCCCTCGACGAGCGAAAGGCATGTCGAGCCGGTGGCGCGACGCGCCTCGCCGTTGCCGCTGATCATCGGGATTCTGCTGGCGCTGGCGATCGCCTATTTCGTGCTGCAGTATTTCATGAGCCGCAACGAGGCCGCGACCACCGGCGAGGCGCCGGCGGTGACGACGACCGCCCCGGCCGAGACGACGACCGCGCCCGCAACGACGACCGAGGCCCCCGCCGCCGCCGTCAAGGACGCGGCGACCGCCGTTGAAGGTGCCGCCAAGGATACCGCCGCCGCCACCGAAGGCGCTGCCAAGGACGCTGCCGCTGCCGCCAAGGATACCGCCGAAAAGGCCAAGGCTGCAGCCGATCAGGCGATCAAGGATGCGGGTCAGGACGCCGGCAAGGCCGCGACCGCCGTCGAGGGCGCCGCGACCCAGGCCGCCGCTGACGCCGAAAAGGCCGCCGACACCGCCGTGACCGCCGCCGGGGATGCCGCCAAGGCCGCGGGGCAGGCGGCAGACAATGCCGCGACTGCCGCCAAGACCGCCGCCGATGCCGCGGGCACGGCCGCCAGCGCCGACGCCAAGGACGCCGCCGGCAAGGCCGCCGAGATGGCCACCGATGCCGCCAAGGCGGCTGGTGAGGCCGCGACCGCCGCCAAGGACGCGGCCGCCGCTGCCGGCAAGGCCGTCGAGGGGCAGGTGAAGGACGCGGCGCAGGCGCTGGACAGCGCAATCAACGCTGAACAGGCCCCGGCGCCCGCGACGACGACCGCTCCGGCTGCGACCGCGCCTGCGACGACGACCGCGCCGACGAACTGATCCGTCAGGGATAGCAAGACCGCCGCCCGCAGGCCGGGCGGCGGCTTTCAATTTTTTCGGATGACAGAATTTCGGAATTACGAAAAGTCGCGCCGGTTGAAACAGCCCCCGCTATGGCATACCACGGTGCACAAGTCCGGCTGATCGCCGGGGGGCGGGACAAAGGGGAATTGCGATGGCGCGTGTGGAAAAAGCGGGTTTGCGGGTTGACGAGACGCTGGCGACCTTCATCAACGAACAGGCGCTGCCGGGCAGCGGCGTCGATCCCCGCCGCTTCTGGGAGGGGCTGTCGACGCTTCTTCATGAGTTCGGGCCAAGGAACCGCGCGCTGCTGGAAAAGCGTGACGAGTTGCAGGCGACCATCGATGCCTGGCACATGGAGCACCGCGCCGCGCCCGACCGCGCCGCCTATCGCGATTTTCTGGCCGAGATCGGCTACCTGCTGCCCGAAGGCCCGGATTTCAGCGTCGAGACCGCCGCCACCGATCCCGAATTCGCCAGTGTCGCCGGCCCGCAACTGGTGGTGCCGATCACCAATGCGCGCTATGCGCTGAACGCGGCCAATGCGCGCTGGGGCAGCCTTTACGATGCGCTTTACGGCACCGACGCCATGGGCGACCTGCCGCAGGCCAAGGGCTATGACGCCGGGCGCGGCGCCCGCGTCATCGCATGGGGCCGCGACTTTCTGGATCAGGCCGTGCCGCTGGCGGCAGGGTCGTGGGCCGATATCGACGGGTTGTCGGTCCGGGACGGCGCGCTGGTCCCGGCGCTGCGCGATCCGGCGAAATTCGCCGGCCATGACGGCGATGCCGCGACCCCCTCGGATATCTATCTGACGAACAACGGGCTTTTGATCCGCATCGTCATCGACCCCTCGACCCGCGTGGGCGCGCAAGACCGCGCCGGCATTTCCGATATCGTGCTGGAATCGGCGCTGTCGGCGATCATGGATTGCGAGGATTCGGTCGCCTGCGTCGATGGCGAGGACAAGGCGCTGGCCTATGCCAACTGGCTGGGGCTGATGGACGGCACCCTGACCGAAGAAGTCGCCAAGGGCGGCACCACCTTCACCCGCCGCCTGAACCCCGATGTCAGCTTCACCGCGCCCGATGGCAGCCGCGTCACCCACAAGGGCCGCGCGCTGATGCTGGTGCGCAATGTGGGCCATCTGATGACCACGCCCGCAGTCCTCGACCGCAACGGACACGAGGTCTATGAGGGGCTTCTGGACGCGATGGTGACCGCGCTTTGCGCCAAGCGCGACCTTGACCGCACGGGGCAGCGCAACTCGGTCACCGGCTCGATCTATGTGGTGAAGCCCAAGATGCACGGCCCCGCGGAGGTCGCCTTCGCCGGCGAGGTCTTCGACCATGTCGAGGACGTGCTGGGCCTGCCGCGCCATACCGTCAAGCTGGGCATCATGGACGAGGAGCGCCGCACCAGCGTCAATCTCAAGGAATGTATCCGCGCGGCGAAACACCGCGTCGCCTTCATCAATACCGGCTTTCTGGACCGCACCGGGGACGAGATCCACAGCTCGATGGAGGCCGGCGCCATGCTGGCCAAGGGCGAGATGAAGTCGCAGCCCTGGATTTCCGCCTATGAGGATCGCAACGTCGATATCGGGCTGGCCTGCGGGCTGGCCGGCAAGGCGCAGATCGGCAAGGGCATGTGGGCAATGCCCGACCGCATGGCCGACATGCTGGCCCAGAAGATCGGCCACCCGATGTCGGGCGCCAATACCGCCTGGGTGCCCAGCCCGACCGCGGCGACGCTGCACGCGACCCATTACCACAAGGTCGACGTCCATGCCCGTCAGGCCGAGATCGCGGCGCTGAAGCGTCCGGCGCGGCTGGACGATCTGCTGACGATCCCGCTGGCCGGGGGCCGCAACTACAGCGACACCGAGATCCTGCGCGAGCTTGAGAACAACTGCCAGGGCATCCTTGGCTATGTCGTGCGCTGGGTCGATCAGGGCGTCGGCTGCTCGAAAGTCCCTGATATCAACGATGTGGGCCTGATGGAGGACCGCGCCACGCTGCGCATCTCGGCGCAGTCGCTGGCCAACTGGCTGCATCAGGGCATCATCACCGAAGGTCAGGTCATGGACACGATGCGCAAGATGGCGGCCGTGGTCGACCGCCAGAACGCGGGCGACCCCGCCTATCGGCCGATGGCGCCGGGCTATGACGGCGTAGCCTTCCAGGCGGCCTGCGATCTGGTCTTTCTGGGCCGGGTGCAGCCCTCGGGCTATACCGAACCGGTGCTGCACGCCCGCCGCCTGCAGGCCAAGGCCGAGCAGGCCGCCGGATGATCGCCCGGCTGGCCGCCCTGCCGCAGGCCTGGCTGCTGCCTTTCGTGCTGGCCGGTCTGGCTGTCGGACGGCTTCTTCCCGTCGGCCCGTTCCCCGTTCTGCGGGGGGCGGGCCTTTTTCTTGTCATTCTGGGGCTGGCGCTGATGCTTTGGGCGGCGCGGACCATGCGGGCGGCGCGGACCACAGTGATGCCGGGCCGCGCGCCCGATCATCTGGTCACCGCCGGCCCCTTCGCCTTGTCGCGCAACCCGATCTATCTGGGCGACGTGATCGTGCTGGCGGGGCTGATGCTGGCGGTCGACGCGACGCCTGGGCTGGTCGTCGTGCCGGGTTTCGCGTGGCTTCTGGAACACCGCTTCATCCGGCGCGAAGAGGCCGTGATTGCCGCCCGCTTCGGCCCGGCCTATGAAGATTACAGATCGCGCGTCAGGCGCTGGATTTGATTACGAAGGGGATGGCATGCAACGATCTCGCATCAACCGGATCATGGCCGACGCGGCCGAGATGATCGCCGCCGCCGGCTTTCACCTGCCCCCCTTCGCGCATTGGACGCCCGACGAGTTCCGCGCCCGCGCCACCCCCGCCATCCGCGACGGCCGCCTTGGCTGGGACATCACCGATTACGGTCAGGGCGATTTCGACAGGCTGGGGCTGTTCCTGTTCACGCTGCGCAATGGCAGCCTTGCCGACCTGACCGCCGGGCGCGGCATGGTCTATGCCGAAAAGCTGCTGATCAGCCAGGAAAACCAGATCAGCCCCATGCACACCCATGTCATCAAGACCGAGGATATCATCAACCGCTCGGGCGCGACGCTGGCGATCCGGCTGTGCGGCTCGGACGGGCAGGGGCGCATGGACCGCAACGCGCCGGTGCGCGTCGATTGCGACGGCGTCGCGCGCGAGGTGGCACCGGGCGGGGTCATCCGGCTGGGACCGGGCGAATCCGTCACCCTGCGCCCCGGCGACTGGCACGAATTCTGGGCCGAGGGCGGCCCGGTCCTGATCGGCGAGGTCTCGACCGTCAACGACGACATGACCGACAATATCTTCGCCGCGCCTATCGGACGCTTTGCCAATGTGATCGAGGATGAGGCCCCGACCCATCTTCTGGTCAGCGATTATGATTCTGACGCTGCGTAACTTTTGCGCTTTGCTCGTGGCGTCACGGTCTTGTGAAAGATTGTTGCGCGGTGCTATGTCACGTCCGTGACGGACGCTAACAGGGGAGGGTTGCCCGGTGAAGATCGGCGCTTTGAAAGAAAGTTTCGAAGGGGAGGCGCGGGTCGCCGTCACCCCATCTTCGGCGGCTCATCTGAAGAAGCTTGGGCACGAGGTCCTTGTCGAATCGGGCGCGGGCGCGCGCGCGGGCTTTTCGGACGCTGCCTATGCCGATGCCGGCGTAACCGTCGAACCCAATGCCCAGGCGCTGATCGGTGCCAGCGACGTGGTCATCAAGGTCCGGCCGCCCAGCGATGCCGAGATCGGCCAGATGCATCGCGGCCAGACGGTCATTTCCTATTTCTACCCGGCGCAGAACGCCGAGCTGCTGGAAAAGGCGCGCGAACTGGGCGTCACCGCCATCGCCATGGACATGGTGCCGCGCATCAGCCGTGCGCAAAAGATGGACGCGCTGTCCTCGATGGCCAATATCGCCGGCTATCGCGCGGTGATCGAGGCCGCGAACAATTTCGGCCGCTTCTTCACCGGTCAGGTGACGGCGGCGGGCAAGGTGCCCCCGGCCAAGGTGCTGGTGATCGGCGCGGGCGTGGCGGGGCTTGCCGCCATCGGTGCCGCGACCAGTCTTGGCGCGCAGGTCTATGCCTTTGACGTCCGCCCCGAGGTCGCCGAGCAGATCGAGTCGATGGGCGCCGAATTCGTCTATCTGGACTTTTCCGAGGCGCAGACCGACGGCGCCGCGACCGGTGGCTATGCCGCGCCCTCCAGCCCCGAATTCCGCGAAGCGCAGCTGAAGAAGTTCCGCGAACTTGCGCCGCAGATGGACATCGTCATCACCACGGCGCTGATCCCCGGCCGACCGGCGCCCAAGCTCTGGACCGCCGACATGGTGGCCTCGATGAAGACCGGCTCGGTCATCGTCGATCTGGCGGCGGAACGCGGCGGCAACTGCGAACTGACCGTCCCCGATGAGCGCATCGTCACCGAAAACGGCGTCGTCATCATCGGCTATACCGATTTCCCGTCGCGGATGGGCGCGCAGGCGTCCGAGCTTTACGGCAACAATATCCGTCACATGCTGGCCGACCTGACGCCGGGCAAGGACGGTGTCATCGTCCAGAACATGGAGGACGACGTCATCCGCGGCTCGACCGTCACCTTTGACGGCGATGTGACCTGGCCGCCGCCGCCGCCCAAGGTGGCCGCGATTGCCGCACAAAAGCCCAAGGAAAAGCCCAAGGAACTGACCCCGGCCGAGCGGCGCGAAAAGGAAATCGCCGAATTCCGCGCCCAGACCCGGTCGCAGGTCACGCTTCTGGGTATCGGCGCGGTGCTGATGCTGCTGGTCGGCATGTTCGCACCCTCGTCCTTCCTGTCGCATTTCATCGTCTTCGTGCTGTCCTGCTTTGTCGGCTTCCAGGTGATCTGGAATGTCAGCCATTCGCTGCACACGCCGCTGATGGCGATCACCAACGCCATTTCCTCGATCATCATCGTGGGCGCGCTGTTGCAGATCGGCTCGGGCTCGTGGCTGGTGGTGATCCTGGCGGCGCTGTCGGTGCTGATGGCCGGGGTCAACATCTTCGGTGGCTTCCTGGTCACCCGGCGCATGCTCGCCATGTTCCAGAAATCGTAAGGAGGGGATGATGGAATACGGATTCACCACCGCCGCTTATGTGGTCGCCGCCGTCCTGTTCATCCTGTCGCTGGGCGGGCTTTCGGGACAGGAAAGCGCCAAGCGCGCGGTCTGGTATGGCATCGCGGCCATGGCGCTGGCGGTGTTCGCCACGCTGATCGGGCCGGGCTATGGCAACTGGGGGCTGACGCTTGTGATGCTGGCCATCGGCGGCAGCATCGGCTGGGTGGTCGCCAAGCGCGTCCAGATGACCGAGATGCCGCAGCTTGTCGCCGCCATGCACAGCCTTGTCGGCCTTGCTGCCGTGCTGATCGGCTTCAACGCCCAGTTCGAGCTGTCGCGCGTCCTGCGCGCCCGCGCTGCCGATGCCGCGGCCGAATTCCACGGCTTTGCCGCCGTGCTGGCACACAAGACGCCCTCGGAAATCGCCATGCTCAAGGTCGAGGTGGCGCTGGGGATCTTTATCGGGGCGGTGACCTTCACCGGCTCGATCGTGGCTTTTGGCAAGCTGGCCGGCAAGATCGACGGCAAGCCGAAAAAGCTGCCGGGCGGGCACATGCTGAACGCGGGCGCGGCAGCGCTGTCGCTGCTGGCGCTGATCCTTTACTGCACCACCGGCGCGCCGGTGCTGTGGCTGACGGTCATCACGCTGGCCGCGCTTTTCATCGGCTATCACCTGATCATGGGCATCGGCGGCGCCGACATGCCGGTGGTGGTGTCGATGCTGAACAGCTATTCGGGCTGGGCGGCCGCGGCCATCGGATTCACGCTGGGCAATGACCTGCTGATCGTGGTGGGGGCGCTGGTCGGCTCGTCCGGTGCGATCCTGAGCTACATCATGTGCAAGGCGATGAACCGCAACTTCGTCAGCGTGATCCTGGGCGGCTTCGGCGGTGAGACCGGCCCCGCCATGGAGATCGAGGGCGAGCAGATCGCCATCGATGCCGAAAGCGTGGCCGCCGCCCTGAACGAGGCCGACGAGGTCATCATCGTCCCCGGCTATGGCATGGCCGTGGCGCAGGCGCAGCAATCGGTCAGCGAACTGACCCGCAAGCTGCGCGCGCAGGGCAAGAATGTGCGCTTCGCGATCCACCCGGTCGCGGGCCGCCTGCCGGGCCACATGAACGTGCTTCTGGCCGAGGCCAAGGTCCCCTACGACATCGTCATGGAGATGGACGAGATCAACGAGGACTTCCCCAATACCGACGTGGTCATCGTCATCGGCTCGAACGACATCGTGAACCCGGCCGCGCAAGAGGATCCGAACAGCCCCATCGCCGGCATGCCGGTGCTGGAGGTCTGGAAGGCCAAGCAGGTGTTCGTGTCGAAACGCGGTCAGGGCACCGGCTATTCCGGGATCGAGAACCCGCTGTTCTACAAGGAAAATACCCGGATGTTCTATGGCGATGCCAAGAAGTCCATCGACCAGCTTTTGCCGATGATCGACTGATCGGCAGCGCGGCGGAGATGCGAAAGGCGGGCCCCGGCGGCCCGCCTTTTTTCGTTTGCCGGGGGGGCGGGCTGCGCGTCCGGTCAGATGGCGTTCAGCATGAACTTGACCACGTCGACGGGCAGTTCGGGGTGCAGCGCGACCATGCGCACGCGCTTGCCCTTGCGCGGAATCAGCATCGCGCAACGGGTGGCGCGGGCATGGGAACGGGTGGCCGAGCTTGCGACGATGGCGCCGCCACGCCAGCGGGAATGGGGACCAAAACGAAGAACGGTCTCGATCGAACCCGGCACATAGCCTTCGGTGTCGATGGAATCGATCTGCGCATCGCTGATGATGGGCGGCAGATACATGATCGGAAGCACTCGGTACACAACAGGACGTGATGGATTATCTAACCACCGCTCCGCTGTTGTTACATCTGCACTTTAGAACAGGTCAGCCGCCCCGAACCGTCCAGTATGGTCGCTTCGGGGCGAAATTCGCCGGATTTTCATGGCTTGTTCAGGGGGTAATCAGAATCGGCGTGCCGTCGGGAACCATGGCATAGACGTCCTCGACCTCGGCATCGGTGATGGCGATGCAGCCGGCGGTCCAGTCCTGTTTCAGCTTCGATTGCACGCGCCCCTCGGGGCCCTGGCCGTGAATGAAGATGTCGCCGCCGGGGCTGCGCCCCAGTGCCGCCGCCTGCGCCGAATCCTGCGGGTTGGGGTACGAGACGCCGACCGACAGGTGATAGCGGCTGTTGGGGTTGCGGCGGTCGATGTAGTACAGCCCCTCGGGGGTGCGGCCGTCGCCCTCATACTGCTTGTGGCCGATGGGCTCATTGCCCAGCCCGATGCGATAGGCCTTCAGCACGGTATTGCCGCTCAGCAGCAGCAACTGGCGGGCGCCCTTGTTGACGACGACCTGCGTGACCGGCGGCCCGGAATAGGTCTTGAACTTGCTGGGCGCGCAGGCGGCAAGCCCCAGCACCAGCGCGATGGCAAAGATCCGTCCCAGCCAGGTCATCCGTATCTGTCCCTTGTTTCCGATGTTTGCGGCATCTTGCCCGCAGCGGCGGGTGCGGGCAATGCGGCGGGGGTTCACGAATACCTGATGCGCCGTGCAGATGGCGGCAGAATCAGCCTTATTTCCGGTTGCGGCGAATTTGGCGCGCGCTAATCATGCCGGCATGAATGACCAGAACGAACATCCGCAGCGCTATGCGCTGGTGAACGAGCTTCACGCCCGGCCCTCGCCCCAGCTTGAGGCGCCGTGCACCGCCGTCTATCTGGCGCTGAAAGAGCGGGGCGATGCCGCCAGCCGCGACCGCGCGCGCGAGCTTGAGCATCTGGCCGAGCTTTGCACCCGTCACGGGGCGCCGCGCCCCGATTCCAGCGTCGGCCACCATGCCGCGCAGCTTGGCCGCTATCAGTTGCGCTGGGAAAGCCATACCGAGTTCGTGACCTACGCCGCTTTCATGCCCGGCCTGCCGCCGCGCCCCTTCGACCCCTCGGCGGGCGCGATCTTTCCCGACGAATGGCAGGGCGCCGCGCAGGGCAAGCGCGTCGCCGCGGTCATGATCCAGGTCGATCTTCTGCCCGAGAATCCCGCCGATATCCTGCCGCGCCTGTCGGCATGGTTCGCCTCGGAAAGCCTTGCCTCGGTCTGGGTGCTGGACGAGACGGCGGTGGTCGCCGGCGATTTCCGCATCGACCCCGAGGGCTGGATGCGCTTTGCCGTCTTTGTCAGGCCGGGGACCGAGCCGGGCCGCATCGGCCGCATCGTTCAGCGCCTGCTTGAGCTTGAGACCTATCGCGCCATGTCGATGCTGGGCTATGGCCGCGCCCGCATCGCGACCGAGCAGATGAACGCGCTTGAGCCGCAGCTGAACGGCATCGTGCAGGGCATGACCGACGAATCGCGCCCGGCGGAAACGGTGCTGCACGAACTGCTGGCGGTGTCGGCGCAACTGGAAAGCGCCGCGACCCAGCACGCCTTCCGCTTCGGCGCCACCGCCGCCTATGAGGCCATCGTGCGCGAGCGCGTCGCCGCCCTGCGGGAAACACGCTTCATGCGCGGGCAGATGCTGACCGAATTCATGACGCGCCGCTATCTGCCGGCGATGCGGACGGTGAAATCGACGGAACGGCGGCTGGCGACCATGCTTGACCGCAGCGAGCGGGCGGGCGATCTGCTGCGCACCCGCGTCGATGTCCAGCGCAGCGCCCAGAACCAGGAACTGATGGTCCGCATGGACCGCCGCGCCGACCTGCAATTGCGGCTGCAACACACGGTCGAGGGGCTGTCGGTGGTGGCGATCAGCTATTACGCCGTCGGTCTTGCGGGCTATGCGCTTTACCCGGTGGCGGCGGGGCTTGGCATCGACAAGGCGGTGCTGATCGCGGGGCTGACGCCCGTGGTCATCGGCTGCGTCTGGCTGGCGATGCACCGGATCAAGGCGCGGCTGCACCGCGACGAGCACTAGCGCCGCGCCGTCCTTCGTCGCATAAGGGGTGCCTCGATCCGCTGCGACAGGAGCCCCGCAATGAGACTGATCCTTTCCCTTGCCGCATTGCTGGCGCTGGCCGCCTGCAACGTGCCGCTGGTGCCGTTCATCTGATGGCGGGGCGGTTGCAGATGTTCGGCCTTGGCCATTGCTCGACCTGCCAGAAGGCGCAGGCCGAGCTTGAGGCCGCGGGCTGGCAGGTCGATTTCCGCGATGTCGCCAAGGCGCCGCTTTCGGATGCGGAATGGCAGGGCATGATCGCGGGTTTCGGTGAAAAGCTGGTGAACCGCGCCAGCCTGACCTGGCGCGCCATGTCCGAGGCCGAGCGCGCCGGAACGCCGTTGCAGATGCTTGGCGCCAGGCCCTCGCTGATGAAGCGGCCGGCGATCGTCGCGGGCGACAGCCGCCTGCTGGGCTGGACCGCGAACGTCAAACGCGCGCTGGGTGTGGCGGCCTGAGGCCGCGCCCGTCAGACGATATAGCGGTCGCGGCGGTGGTTGATGGCGATGACCAGGTTCAGGACCAGCGCGCCCAGAAACGACCACGCGACCGCCTGCCAGTCGCGCAGCATCAGCGCGCAGGCGAACAGCACCGCATCGAAGATAAGCTGCGTCCAGCCGGCGCGGAACCCGGTCGCGTCCTGCAGATACAGCGCCACGATGCCGATGCCACCCAGCGAGGCGCCATGCCGGAACAGCGCCAGCAGCGCCGAGCCGGTCAGAAAGCCGACAAGGATGGCGCCGACCAGCGGGTGGACATAGCCGAACTCCAGCCCCTTCGGCAGCACGCCGACCAGCACCGACAGCAGCGTGACCGCGATCAGCGATTTCAGCATGAAGGCCGGTCCAAGGCGCTTGTAGCCCAGCCAGTAGAAGGGCAGGTTGACGGCAAAGAACACCGGACCGAAGCCCCAGCCGGTGGCATAGGAAATCAGAATCGCCAGCCCCGCCGTCTGGCCGGTGACAAAGCCCAGATGCGTCAGCAACTGCACGCCGACGGCGGCCATGAAGCTGCCATAGGCGATGCCCTGCGCGTCCTCGATCAGGCTGTGGCGGGTCGGTTTTTCCGATGGATCAGGCTGTGACATGCAGCCCTAATGCCCCTGACGCGGGGCCGGGGCAAGGGGGCGCGTCAGGGGAGCGCGTCAGGGGGGGGCGCGTCAGGGCAGGCTGGCCTGACCGGCGGGCTTGGCCGCCAGATCGCTGATCTTGTGGGTGAAGGCGTTTTCCGGCGCGCGGCGCAGGACGGCAACGGTGCCTCCGGCGCGCAGGGCCTCGACCGTCTGGCGATAGGCGGCGTCATCCAGCCGGCCATCGCCCAGCAGCGGCGACATGCCGCGCAGGGCATCGGTCAGCCGCGCCAATGCGCCCTCGTCGGGGTCGGGACCAAGCAGCAGCCGCGCCGTGCCCGCGGGGTCGGCGGCGGCGGCACGCCAGCCCGCCATGCTGGCGCGCAGGAAACGCGCCATGCCGTCCCGCATCGCCGGGTCGGCCAGCGCGGCGTCCAGCGCGTAAAGCCCGTCCTCAAGCGTCGCGGCAGGGCCGGGGTCCAGCGACACCGCGTCAAGGGTGGTGTCGGCGTCGTCGGGGACGGCAAAGCTGCGGGTGCTGACGCAATCGGCCTGCCGCTGGCGCAGCATCTCGGGCCCGTCGGACTGGCGGATCAGCGTAACCTCGGCCTGCGGGACGCCCGCGCGGTTCAGCCACGCCTCCAGCGGCAGCTCGGCCCCCTCGAACCAGCTTGCGACGGATTTGCCGCGCAAGCCTGCGGCATCGCCGATCCCGGCATCGGCCCGGCAGGCCAGCCGCAGCGAGGGGCGCGCAAGGATCTGCCCGATATTGACCAGTGGCAGGCCGTTTTCGCGCGCGAGCAGCGCCGCGGGCATCCATTCGACGGTCAGATCGGCCGCCCCGCGCGCCAGCGATTCAAACGGCGGCGCGTCCGAGGGCGGCAGCAACCGCACCTCAAGCCCTGCGTCAGTGTAAAGCCCCTGCGCCTCGGCCAGCAGGAAACCCGCGTTCCCGGCCAGTCCGGGTCCCTTCAACTGCACCGCAAGCGGCTGGGCCAGGGCGGGCGCGCCCAGCAGGGCCAGGGCCAGCGCGGCAGGGAACAGCGATTTCATATCAGCACCTTATGGCCGCGGTCAGCCCCTGATGACTAGGCAGGGCGGGCGCTTTGCGCAAGAAACAAGCACGCACGAATGCGCGAGGATCAGCCGCGCGAATAGACATCCTCATAGCGCACGATGTCGTCCTCGCCCAGATAGACGCCGGTCTGCACCTCGATCAGCACCATCGGCACCTTGCCGGGGTTCTCCATCCGGTGCAGCGCGCCAAGGGGCACATAGATCGACTGGTTTTCCGTCACCAGCGTCACGGTGTCGTCCACGGTGACGCGGGCGGTGCCGCTGACCACGATCCAATGTTCCGAGCGGTGGAAATGCGATTGCAGCGACAGCGCCGCGCCGGGGTTCACGACGATGCGCTTGACCTGAAAGCGGTTGGCCAGCGCCAGTGTCTCGAACCAGCCCCAGGGGCGGTGGTCGCGCAAGAACACCTCGGCCTGACGTGCGCCCTTGGTTTTCAGCGCGCTGACGGCCCGGCGCACCTCTTGCGCGCGGTCCATGCCGGCGACCAGCACGGCGTCGTTGGTGGCGACCACCATGACATCCTGCAAGCCGATGCCCACGACCTCGATCCCCTCATCCTGCGAGCGCAGCAGCACGTTGTCGCAATCGATGGCGGTCGAGCGCGCGTCCGTCACCGCGCCGCGTTCGGCGGGGGCATCGCTTTGCAATTCGCGCCAGACGGCATCCCAGCCGCCAAGGTCCGACCAATGGCCGGAATAGCGCACCACCGACAGGTTGGCGGCCTTTTCCAGCACGGCGTAGTCGATCGAGCGGTCGGGCAGCCGGTCCCACGGCTCGGGCGCAAGGCGCAGGAAGCCAAGGTCGCTTCGCGCCTCGGTCAAGGCGGCTTGCACGGGGGCAAGATATTCGGGGGCGTGGGTTTTGAACGCCTCGATCATGGTCCGGGCGGCGAACAGGAAGATGCCGCCGTTCCACAGGAAATCGCCCTGCGCGATCATGCGGGCCGCGTTCTCGGCATCGGGTTTTTCGATGAAGCGCTTCAGGACCAGCGGACCCTGGCCGTCGCCCTCGGCCTCCATATAGCCATAGCCGGTTTCCGGGCGGGTGGGCGTGATGCCGAAGGTGACGATGCGGCCCGCCTGTGCGGCCGGCAGGCCCAGATCGACGGCCCGGCCAAAGCCCTCGGCATCGGGGACGACGTGATCCGAGGGCGCGACCAGCAGCACCGCATCGGGGTCGCGTTCGCTGACGCTGAGCGCGGCGGCAAGGATCGCGGGCGCGGTATTGCGGCCCGCCGGCTCGATCAGGATGGCGGCGGGGGCAATGCCGATCTGGTCCAGCTGTTCGGCCACGATGAAGCGGAAATCGGCATTGGTCATCACCAAAGGCGGCGCGTAGCGTGCGCCCGACAGCCTGCGGGCCGAGGCCTGAAACAGGCTTTCGTCGCCGATCAGCGGGGCGAACTGCTTGGGAAAGCTCTTGCGTGAGACCGGCCAGAGCCGCGTCCCCGAGCCGCCGGCCAGAAGAACAGGGGTAATTGTCATATCATCACTCCGATCGGTGGCCGGGGCCGCGTGTCGGGGGATTATCCCTTGCATGGGCGGCGGGCGCAAGTTCGGCCGGGCTTCGTGGTCAATAGCCCCGCGCGCGGTCGACCAGAAACAGCAGCGGCTCGCCCCGCATGGCGCGGCGCAGGTTCTCGGCCGCGACCGGCGCGGCGGTGGCGGGGCGCGTTTCCGCGGCGATATGGGGGGTGACGGTGACGCCGGGATGGGACCAGAACGGATGCTCCGGCGGCAGGGGTTCCTGCCGGAACACATCCAGCACCGCATGGCCCGGACGGCCCCGGTCCAGCGCGGCCAGCAGAGCGGCCTCGTCGATCAGGGTGCCGCGCCCGGCATTGATGACGGTGGCGCCCTTGGGCAGCAGCGCGAGATGCGCGGCGTCCAGCAGATTGCGCGTGCCGGCGGTGTCGGGCAGCAGGCAGATCAGGATTTCGGCGCGCGCCAGCGCCTCGGGCAGGCGGGGGCCGGGCAGCATGGGCACCTCGGCCGCGGCATGGCCCGATTGCGACCAGCCCATGACGTCAAAGCCCAGCCCGACAAGCGCCTGCGCCGTGGCGCGGCCCAGTTCGCCCATGCCAAGGATGGTCACGCGCCGCGCGGGCGCCAGCGGCGGCACGATCCCGTGGCGCCACTGGCCGTCCTGGCGATAGGCGTCCATGCCCAGATGCGCGCGCATCGCCCAGCCGGTGCAATATTCGGCCATGCCGCGCGCCAGCCCCGGATCGACCATGCGGCACAGGGGCTGGGTCAGCGTCGGGTTGGTCACGATGCGTTCGACCCCGGCCCAAAGGCTTTGCACCACGCGGGCGCGGGTAAAGGGGGAAAAGTCCAGCTCGCTGCCATCCTCGGGGAAGCCGGGGGCATAGATCAGCGCGTCGAAACCGGCGGGATCGCCGTCGCGCTTGAGCTCCATCTCGGGGCAGGCGGCGCGCAGGGCGGGCGCCCATGCGTCCCAAAGCCCCGCGCGGGCGGCAAAGAATACCCGCATGGCCTAGCCCCTTGGCCGGTGCACATGCGCCGATTGCACGATGCCGAACGCCATCAGCAGGATCATCAGCGAAGTCCCCCCATAGCTGACCAGCGGCAGGGGTGAGCCCTTGGCCGGCAGCATCCCCATCACTGTCGCCATGTTGATCGAGAAATACAGGAAAAACGTCCCCGCGATGCCGATTGTCATCAGGCTGGCAAAGCGGTCGCGGTTGGTCAGCGCCGAATGCAGGCAAAAGCCAAGGATCAGCGTGTAAAGCAACAGCAGGGACGAGGCGCCGACAAAGCCGAATTCCTCGGCCAGCGAGGTGAAGATGAAGTCGGTGTGCTTCTCGGGCAGGAAGTTCAGCCGCGACTGCGTGCCCTGCATGAAGCCGCGCCCCGACCAGCCGCCCGATCCCAGCGCGATCTGCGCCTGCGCGATATTGTAGCCCGCGCCCAGCGGGTCCGAGGTCGGGTCGAGAAAGGTGTCGATGCGCTTGAACTGGTAATCGTGCAGAAGCTGCCAGTCGGTGCCGCGGCTTTCCATGACGGCGGTGACGCTGGCCACGACGATGGCGATGACGGCGGCGAAATACCACAGGCTGACGCCGGCGACGAACATGACGATGCCGCCCCCCGCGATCAGCATGATCGAGGTGCCAAGGTCGGGCTGCATCAGCACCAGTCCTGTCGGCAGCAGGATCAGCAGCACCGGGATCAGCACCCATAGCGGGCGCGAGACCTTTTCCACCGGCAGCCAGTCGTAATAGGCCGCCAGCGTCATCACGAAGGCGACCTTGGTCAGCTCGGAGGGCTGGATGCGGATCGGGCCAAGGATCAGCCAGCGCTGCGCGCCCATGCCGACATGGCCGCCATATTCGACAAAGACCAGCAGCACCACGCAGATCGCGTAAGACACCAGCGAGATCGAGCGCCAGAACCAGATGGGCACGAAGGCCAGCCCGATCATCAGCACCATGCCGACGGCGAAGCGTTCCATCTGCGGGCCGGCCCATTGGTCGAGGTTCCCGCCCGAGACCGAATAAAGCATCAGAAAGCCGATGCAGCAGACCGAGGCGACCAGAAACACCAGTGGCCAGTTCAGAAAGAAGATCTTGCGCCAGCCGGTCGGGGTCTGCGCGACCTGATAATCAAGATAGCTCATGCTAGGCCTTGGCTCTCTCGACTGTGGCGGCGGCGGGCGCGGGCATCAGGTTCATCTTGGACCAAAGCTCCTGGACCTTGGCGCGCTCGCCGTCGGGATAGGCCGAAAGCGGCGGCAGGCCGCCGGCCAGCGCATAAAGCAGGATATCGCGGGCCACGGGCGCAGCCACGGCCGAGCCGCCGCCGCCATGCTCGACCACGACCGAAACCGCATAGCGCGGCATGTCATAGGGCGCAAAGCAGACGAACAGCGCGTGATCGCGGCGGTCCCAGGGCAGTTGTTCGTTCTTCATCACGCCGCGGGCGCGTTCGGCGGTGGTGATATTGCGCACCTGGCTGGTGCCGGTCTTGCCGGCCATGCGCCATTCGGGGGCGACGATGCGCATGCGCCGCGCGGTGCCGTGGCTGCCGTTCATCACCGCATCCATGCCGCCGCGCGCGGTGCGCAGATTCAGCGGGTTGATGCCCAGCTCGGGAAAGTCCGGCACCGGCTGCACGACGCCGTCGATGGAACGGACCAGACGCGGCTCGACCGCGCGGCCGGTGGCGACGCGCGCCGCCATCACCGCCAGTTGCAGCGGCGAGGCCAGCACATAGCCCTGACCGATCGAGGCGTTCAGGCTGTCGCCGACCTGCCATTCCTGCTGATAGCGCGCCATCTTCCAGGCGCGGTCGGGGGCGATGCCCTCGGTGATCGCCGACATCGGCAGATCGTGGCGCACGCCGATGCCCAGCCGGCGCGCCATCTCGGCGATGCGGTCGATGCCGACGCGCTGCGCCAGTTCGTAATAATAGACGTCGCAGGACTGTTCGAGGCTTCGCACCGCGTCGATGGTGCCATGGCCGCCCCGGCTCCAGCAGTGGAACTTGCGGCCGGCCACCTGAATATAGCCCGGGCAGTAAAAGCGCGAGCCGGGATTGACGACGCCCGCCTCAAGCGCGGCCAGCAGCGTCACCATCTTGAAGGTCGAGCCGGGCGGATAGGCGCCCTGCACGGTCTTGTCGGCAAGCGGGCGGTGGTCGTGCTGCATCAGCTTGCGGTAATCGGGCCCCGAAATCCCGCGCACGAACATGTTGGGGTCAAAGACCGGGGACGAGGAAATCGCCACGATATCGCCATTGGTCACGTCGATGACCACGGCGGCGGCGCTTTCGTTGCCCAGCCGCTGGGTGGCGAAATTCTGCAAGCCGGCATCCAGCGTCGTCTGCACGGTCGCGCCCTGCTGGCCCTCGATCCGCGACAGCTCGCGCATCTCGCGCCCGGCGCTGTTCACCTCGACCCGGCGGGCGCCGGCCTTGCCGCGCAGCGCCTCCTCAAGCTTGGCCTCCATGCCGACCTTGCCAAGCTGGAACTCGGGCAGGCGCAGGACGGGGTCGGGGTTTTCCATCTTGGACAGGTCGTAATCGGAAACCGGGCCGACATAGCCCAGCACATGCGCGAAATCGCCCGCGCGGGGATAGCTGCGCGACAGGCCCGATTCCGGCGTCACGCCGGGCAGGGCCGGCGCATTCAGCGCGATCGAGGAAAACTCGGGCCAGCTCAGCCGGTCGGCGACCATGACCGGCGTCACCGCGCTGCGCTTGCGGATCTCGGCCAGGATTTCGGCGGCCTGACGGTCGCTCATCGGGATGATCTGGCGCAGCCGCGCGATCACGGCCGAGACATCGCCGGCCTCTTCGCGGGTCAGGGTGACGCGGTAATTCTGTTCGTTGCCGGCGATGATGGTGCCGTTGCGGTCAAGGATCAGCCCGCGTGCCGGCGGCAAAAGCCGCAGCTTGATCGAGTTGCCGTCCGACAGCAGCCGGTATTCGTCGGCATGCTCGATCTGCATCGAGCGCAGCTTCAGCCCAAGCACCGCCACCACCGAGGCCTGGATCACCCCGAGCATCAGCCCCCGACGCGAGATCGAGCGGCTGCTTTCGGCGATTTCCTTTTGCGATTTGCGCATGTCTCAGCGGGCCCTCGTGTCACTTTCGGCGCGGTTGCGCGACAGGCCGAAAAGCCAGCCCCCCAGCCCCGCCACCAGCGGATAGGTGGCGACGGTGGCGATATACTGCAAGATCACCTGACCCAGCGGCGGCAGCGGCAGGAAAAATATCGCCTGCACGAACCGATAGGCCACCATCATCATCGCCATCAGGATCGACACCCGCAGCCATTCAACCATGAACGGCAGTTCGCGCCAACCGGCTTCGCGCTTGCGCGCGGCCTCGGTGCCGATGACCATGATCGCCGCCCACAGGCCGATGGGGCGCAACAGCATGATGTCCTCGATCAGCACGATCAGCGCGATGATCAGGACCGGCACCTGTTCGGGGCGGCGCAGCGCCCAGACAAGGGTCAGGCACAGCGTCAGGTCGGGGCCCGGCCACGGCACGCGGCCCGGCGCCATCGGCACCAGCCGCCAGAACAGGATGGCCAGGAACAGCAGGATGAACAGCGCCTGCCCCAGAAGCCGCTGGCGCCGCGCCGGTTCAATCATTGGGCGCCCCGGCATCCTGACCGCCGTCCTGACCGGCAAGCTGGTCGGAATGATCGTCGAGAGCGGGGTCCGGGTTCAGAAGCTGGATCGGCGGCATCGGCGGCCCGATGAACTCGGCCGCCGGCGGCGGGATCAGCAGGCCGGTATCGGAAAGCCGCTCGGCCGGGTAGCTGCGCAGCACGCGCAGGAATTCCAGCCGCCCGTAATCGGCCGCCAGCCGCACCCGCAGCCGCCCGTCGCTGGCCTGCGCCAGTTGCCCGACCAGCAGGCCGGGCGGGAACACCCCGCCATCGCCCGAACTGACCACGCGGTCGCCGGGGCGGATGTTTTCCGGGCTCTCGATGAAATCCAGCGCCGGCAGGGCGGTATTGTCGCCCCCCAGCAGCGCATGCTGCCCCGAGGGCAGGATCGTTACCGGGATGCGGCTGGTCGGGTCGGTCAGCAGCATGACGCGGCTCGTGGTCTCGCCCACGCCCGAGATGCGCCCGACCAGCCCCAGCCCGTCCATGGTTGCCCAGCCGTCAAGGATGCCGTCGCGCGTGCCGACATTCAGCAGCACCGACTGCCGGAACGCCGTTCCGCTGTCGGTCAGCACGACCCCCGAAACCGAGGTCAGCGCCGGATCGATGCGCACATTGTTCTGCGCCAGCAGCTTGGCGTTTTCCTGCTCAAGCTGGACGGCGGCCTCTTTCCAGGCCGACATTTTCTGCAATTCGCGCCGAAGCTCTTGATTCTGCTCATAAAGCCGCGAATAGGACTGAAAGCCCGCGACCATGCGCGACAGCTTTGTCACCGGCGCCATCACCCATTCGAAGCTGGGCACGAAGCGGTCGATGAAGGCCGCACGCATCCGCTCGGCCCGCGGGCTGTCGATCTGCCAGAACAGAAAGACCGCCAGCAGCACCAGCACCAGCAACGAGACGAGGATGCGGCGAACCGGAGCCGCGTAATCTGGGCCCTTGCGCGCCATGGGCCTGCGATCAGCTATCGTAATCGATCACATGACGGAGCTGCTTTTCGAACTCCAGAGCCTTGCCGGTGCCAAGGGCGACGCAGCTCATCGGCTGGTCGGCCAGCGTGATCGACAGGCCCGTCTGCTCGCGCAGCGCCAGGTCCAGATCGCCCAGCATGGCGCCGCCGCCGGTCAGCATGACGCCGCGATCGACGATATCGGCGGCCAGATCGGGGGGCGTGGCTTCCAGCGCGACCATGACGGCCTCGCAGATCTGCTGCACCGGCTCGGCCAGCGCCTCGGCGACCATGGCCTGGGTGATCTCCATTTCCTTGGGGATGCCGTTCAGCAGGTCGCGGCCGCGCACCATGATCGTGGCGCCGCGCCCGTCATCGGGCATGCGCGCGGTGCCGATCTGGGTCTTGACCCGTTCGGCGGTCGATTCGCCGATCAGCAGGTTGTGGTTGCGGCGCAGGTAATTGATCAGCGAATCGTCCATGCGGTCGCCGCCGATGCGGACCGAGCGCGCATAGACCACGTCGCCCAGCGACAGGACCGCGACCTCGGTGGTGCCGCCGCCGATATCGACGACCATGCTGCCGGTCGGTTCGGTGATGGGCATGCCCGCGCCGATGGCGGCGGCGATGGGTTCGGCGATCAGGCCGGCGCGGCGGGCGCCCGCCGACAGGACCGACTGGCGGATCGCGCGCTTCTCGACCGGCGTGGCGCCATGGGGCACGCAGACGATGACCTTCGGCTTCGAGAAGCTGGTGCGCTTGAACACCTTCTTGATGAAATGCTTGATCATTTCCTCGGCGCTGTCGAAATCGGCGATGACGCCTTCGCGCATCGGGCGGATCGCCTCGATGCTGCCGGGGGTGCGGCCCAGCATCAGCTTGGCGTCCTCGCCCACGGCCAGGACCTGCTTCTTGCCGTCCTTGACGTGATAGGCCACGACCGAGGGTTCGTTCAGGATGATGCCCTTGCCCTTGACATAGACAAGCGTGTTCGCGGTGCCGAGGTCGATCGCGATATCGGTAGAAAACAGACCGCCAAAGGCCATGAGATGATCCCTTCCGCCGTCCCTGCCATGACGGCCATTCCACCGCCCTTTGCGAGCGGACAATTGCCCGATTGCCCCGGCGAGTCACCCGGCCAAGGATGAGGTCATATAGGCCGTGGCCCGCTTGGGGAAAACCCGTAAACTGCACTGGGGCGGTTTCTCGCCGCCCGGTCACGCAGGCGTTATCGGCGGCCTTGCCCGGCGGTGCGGGCCGGGGGCGGGGACGGGCCCGCGCGCCTTGACCTGATCTTTGCGCCTACCTAACAGTGAGGCAGCCTTTTGGACTGCATGATCGGGGACTGACCTTGCGCGACGCGATTATCGGAATATGCCGTTTTTCGTTTCTGGGCAAATGCGACTGGGTCGAGACGCGGGACGCGGACGGGGGCTCGGACCGGGTGCTGTCGGCGCGGCTGCCGAAAATCTACGACCCGGCCCGGCTGGAACGGCGTTTCGAGGCGTTTGAAAAGCTGTGCCTGCCCTCGATCAAGGCGCAGACCGACCCGGATTTCCAGTTCTGGTTCCTGACCTCGCCCGAAATGCCCGTGCGCTGGCTTGAGCGGCTGCGCGACCTGACCGCGGCGATCCCGCAGGTGCGCATCATCGTCTCGGCCGAGCGCACGCCGATGGACGCCTTGCAGATGCCGCTGCGCGCGGCGGCGGATGCGGCGGGGCGGCCGGTGATCCAGTTCCGCACCGATGACGACGACGCCTTCAGCCGCCACCATGTCGCGCGCATCCGCAAGCAGGCGGCGCGCTTCCCGGACCTGCCTGGCTTTGGCATCAGCTATCCCGAGGGGCTGGTCTTCGGCAGTTTCGAGGGCGACCCGGTCAGCTATCACCGCGCCCATCAAAGCTTTGTCGGTGCAGGGGCGGCGCTGCGGATGCGGGCGCCGGGGCGCTGCATCTATGCCTTCAACCACGCACAGATCCCGAAATTCTTCCCGGCTTTCACCAGCATCGAGGGGCTGGGCTATGTCCAGACGCGCTGGGACGCCAGCGATTCGGCCGGACATACGCCGGGGCGCTGGCCCTATTGGTTCAAGCCGATCAGCCACACGGAATTCAACGCCGCACTTCAAGAGGATTTTCCCTTCCTGAACGGCGTCGATCTGGGATTTGTACAGAAAAAAGGGGCGGCCTGACGACCGCCCCAAATACCCGGACCCCGAACGCCTGAGTACCGGCGGGATCAGTGCGAATACATGCTGACCTGCTTGGCGTCGGTGCCTTCGCCGACCATTTCGCGGCGCACCTTCAGCCGGTTCAGCGCGCCGACATAGGCCTTGACGCTGGCCAGGATGGTGTCGGTGTCGGCGGCCTGCCCGGTGGCGATGCGGCCATCCTCCTCCATGCGGACGCTGACGGTGGCCTGGGCATCGGTGCCCTCGGTCACGGCATGGACCTGATAAAGCTGCAAGCGCGCCTGATGCGGCCAGATCGCCTTGACGGCGTTGAAGCTGGCATCCACGGGACCGTCGCCGGTGGCGTGGACGGTCTTTTCCTCGCCGCCGACGACCATGGTCAGGTCCGCGGACTGGCCGTCGCTGCCGCAGACGACGCGCAGATGCCGGACCTGCAGATAGTCGCTGTCGGTATTGGCGGCGCTGTCCTGCATCAGCGCGACCAGATCCTCGTCGTAGATTTCCTTCTTGCGGTCGGCCAGCGCCTTGAAGCGCACGAAGACATCCTTCAACTGGTTGTCGCCCAGCTCATAGCCCAGATCGCGCAGCTTGGCGCGCAGCGCAGCGCGGCCCGAATGCTTGCCCATGGCGATATTGGCCTCGTTCAGGCCGATATCGGCGGGGCGCATGATCTCGAAGGTCTCGACGTTCTTCAGCACGCCGTCCTGATGGATGCCCGATTCATGCAGGAAGGCGTTCTTGCCGACGATGGCCTTGTTGAACTGCACCGGAAAGCCGGAAACGGCGGCGACGCGGCGGCTGATGCCCATGATCTTCGTGGTGTCGATGCCGGTGTCATAGGGCATGATGTCATGGCGGACCTTCAGCGCCATCACCACCTCTTCCAGCGCGGTATTGCCGGCGCGCTCGCCCAGCCCGTTGATGGTGCATTCGACCTGCCGCGCGCCCGCCTCGACAGCGGCGAGGCTGTTGGCGGTCGCCATGCCCAGATCGTTATGGCAATGGGTGGCGAAGATGATCCCGTCCGCGCCCGGCACCCGCTCCAGCAACATGCGGATCAGCGCGGCGCTTTCGCGCGGCGCGGTATAGCCGACGGTGTCGGGAATGTTGATGGTGGTGGCGCCGGCCTTGATGGCGATCTCGACCACGCGGCACAGATAGTCATGCTCGGTCCGGGTGGCGTCCATGGGCGACCATTGCACGTTGTCGCAGAGATTGCGGGCGTGGCTGACGGTCTGGTGGATGCGCTCGGCCATCTGGTCCATGTCCAGGTTCGGAATGGCGCGGTGCAGCGGCGAGGTGCCGATGAAGGTGTGGATGCGGGGGCGGCGCGCGTGCTTCACCGCCTCCCAGCAGCGGTCGATATCGGGGAACTGCGCCCGCGCCAGCCCGCAGATGACGGCATTCTGCGCCTGCTTCGCGATCTCGCTGACGGCGGCGAAATCGCCCTCCGAGGCGATGGGAAAGCCGGCCTCGATGATGTCCACGCCCATCTCGTCCAGCATCTGGGCGATTTCCAGCTTCTCGGCATGGGTCATGGTGGCGCCGGGCGACTGCTCGCCATCGCGCAGCGTGGTATCAAAGATCAATACGCGGTTCTTGTCGGTCATCTTCAGGTCTTTCTTACGCAAAATTCATGGTCTGTCCGTGGTCCCGGGCACAAACCTGACTGAGCGGAGGCCCGGAAGACCCGCTCAGCGCAGCGTAAGAAGAAGCAGACCGCGGGGATGCACGGCGAAACGCGCGCCAAGGGGCGCGGTCGGGGCAGTGACGATGTATCGCATCCGTGTCATGGCGGGGACTATAGGCGCGCCGCCCGCGGCTTGAAAAGACCGAAATCGTGCCGATCCGCATTTTCCGAGCCCTCCCCGCAAAAGGGGCGCCGCCTGCGCCGCACCCCTCGCTTCTTTCATGTTCAAATATCCATCCGACCGCGCCGCCGGGCACAAGGCATCAAAGCGCGCGCCAGCCGATATCGCGGCGATAGAAGCCGCCCGGCCAGTCGATGGCATCGGCCAGCGCATAGGCGCGGCGATGCGCCTCTGCCAGCGTCGCACCGCGCCCGGTCGCGGCCAGCACCCGCCCGCCCGAGGCGACCAGTTGCCCGTCCTGCCGCGCGGTGCCGGCGTGAAAGACCATATGCGCGCTGTCCTCGGGCAGGGCGTCCAGCCCGCCGATGACGCTGCCCTTGGCGTAAGCGCCGGGATAGCCGTTCGCGGCCAGCACCACGGTCAGCGCGTGGTCGTCGGCCCAGTTGACGGCCGTCTGCGCCAGCCGGCCCTCGGCGCAGGCCAGGATCAGGTCCAGCGCCTGCGCGCCCAGCCGCATCATCAGCACCTGACATTCCGGGTCGCCGAAGCGGACATTGTATTCGACCAGCCGCGCCTGCCCGTTCTCGATCATCAGCCCGACATAAAGGACGCCCTCGAAGGGCGTGCCGCGCCGGGCCATCTCGGCCACGGTGGGGCGCACGATGCTGGCCATCACCGCGTCCTGAATGGCCTGCGTCAGTACGGGCGCGGGGGAATAGGCGCCCATGCCGCCGGTATTCGGCCCGGTATCGCCATCGCCCACGCGCTTGTGGTCCTGCGCGGTGCCGATGGCCAGGCAGTCCCGGCCATCGCACAGCACGAAGAAGCTGGCTTCCTCGCCTGCCATGAATTCCTCGATCACCACCTCGG
Source organism: Paracoccus sp. (in: a-proteobacteria) (assembly GCA_046348875.1). GTDB lineage: Bacteria > Pseudomonadota > Alphaproteobacteria > Rhodobacterales > Rhodobacteraceae > Paracoccus. Next base: position 17,860 of record JAXMDJ010000016.1, on the reverse strand, counting down.
CCCCGGCCTCGCCGAACTCGCCGCCAAAGGCGCGCTCGATGGCGTCGATGGCCTCGGCCTCGGTCATGGCGACGGTCACGCCCTTGCCGGCGGCCAGTCCGTCGGCCTTGATGACGATGGGCGCGCCCTGCGCAAGGATATAGTTGCGCGCGGGACCCGCGTCTGAAAACCGCGCCCATGCGGCAGTCGGCGCACCGCAGGCGTCGCAGACCTCCTTGGTGAAGCTTTTCGAGGCCTCAAGCCGTGCCGCCGCAGCCGAGGGACCAAAGACAAGGATCCCTGCCGCGCGCAGATCGTCGGCCACACCCGCCGCCAGCGGCGCCTCGGGACCCACGACCACCAGATCGATGGCGTTTTCCTCGCAAAAGCCGATGACGGCGGGGCCGGACAGGATGTCCAGTGCCGCCAGCCGCGCCAGATCCTCCATCCCGGCATTGCCCGGCGCGACGAACAGCCGGTCGCATTTCGGATTCTGCCGGATCGCCCAGGCCAGCGCATGTTCGCGCCCGCCGCTGCCAAGGATCAGGATGTTCATCGCGAAAGCCCCTTTGCCGATTGTTGCCGCCTTCTAGGAACTGGCCGGGCCGGGATCAATCCCCTTGATCCCGCGCCGCCGCCGCGCCAGAACCGCAGGCATGGAGCTTTTCGAAGACACCCCCGCCGGCAGCAATGCCCATGAATTCACCGTCTCGGAAATCTCGGGCGCGGTCAAACGCGTGCTCGAGGGCGAGTTCGGCCGCGTCCGCGTGCGCGGCGAGATCGGCCGCGTCTCGCGCCCCTCGTCGGGGCATATCTATTTCGACCTCAAGGACGATCGCTCGGTGATCGCGGCGGTGACGTGGAAAGGGCAGGCCGCGCGCCTCTCGACCCGCCCCGAGGAAGGCATCGAAGTCATCGCCACCGGCCGCCTGACCACCTTTCCCGGCCAGTCGAAATACCAGCTCATCGTCGAGGAAATCGAACCCGCCGGCGCCGGCGCGCTGATGATGATGCTGGAAAAGCGCCGCAAGGCGCTGGCGGCCGAGGGGCTTTTCGACGATGCCCGCAAGCGCCCGCTGCCCTATCTGCCCCGTGTGATCGGCGTCGTCACCTCGCCCTCGGGCGCGGTGATCCGCGACATCCTGCACCGCCTGCGCGACCGCTTTCCGACCCGCGTGCTGATCTGGCCGGTGGCCGTCCAGGGCGAGGGCTGTGCCCCGCAGGTCGCGGCAGCCATCCGCGGCTTCAACGATCTGCCCCCGGACGGCCCGATCCCGCGCCCGGACCTGATCATCGTCGCCCGCGGCGGCGGCAGCCTTGAGGACCTCTGGGGCTTCAACGACGAGGCGGTGGTTCGCGCCGCCGCCGACAGCCGCATCCCGCTGATTTCGGCGGTGGGGCATGAAACCGACACCACGCTGATCGACTTCGCCGCCGACCGCCGCGCGCCGACACCGACCGCTGCCGCCGAAATGGCGGTGCCGGTCCGGGCCGAGCTGGCCGCGCGCCTCAATGAAATCGGTGCGCGCATGATCCGCGCCTGCGACCGGCAGATCCAGCGCCAGCGCCAGCGGCTCAGCGATCTGGCGCGCGCGCTTGGCCGCCCGCAGGCGCTGACCGATCCGGCGCGGCAACGCTTCGACCTGACGGCGGGGCGGCTGGAGCCGGCGCTGAACAGCTTCGTGCGCAGCCGCCGCGACCGGCTGAACGCATTGCCGCTGTCGCTTTCGGCGCTGCGCGGCAGCCTCGCGACCCGGCGCGAAAGACTGGCCGACCAGTCCCGCCGCCTGCCGCAGGCGGTGACGCGCGAAAGCCAGCGCCGCAAGGAACGCCTGACCGGCCTCGCCGAGCGCCTGACCCGTGCCCGCGCCCGCACGCTGGCTGATGCCACGCGCAACATCGCCCGCGACCGCGACCGCATCGCGACATTGGCGGGGCGCCTGATCGCCGCCGCAGGCCGCCTGCTGCCCCCGCGCCGCGAAAGGCTGGAACGCCTCGACCGGCTGCGCCAGACGCTCGGCTACCGCGAGACGCTGAAGCGCGGCTTCGCCGTCGTCCACGGCCCCGCCGGCCTGATTACCCGCGCCGCCGATGCCGCCCAGACCCCGCGTTTCGAGATCGAGTTCCTCGATGGCCGCACCCCCGCGCGCCCCGAAACCCCACCGGCGAAACCGGCAAGAAAACCAAAGCCCGAAAAGGACCAGCAGTCCCTCTTCTGAGCTTCTTTCATGTAAAAATATCCCGGGGTCCGGGGCAGGGCCCCGGTCCGGCCGCGCCGCAGGGCCGCGCCTACCGTGCCACGTCCCGCGGCCGCAGCATCAGCCACATCAGCGCCGCCCCCGCCAGCACCAGGAATGGCAGCATGGCCAGGTTCACCGCGCTCCACCCGGCCTGCGGCGATCCGCCCAGACAGTTCATCAGGCCGCCCGACGACAGCGAGGCCAGAAACACCCCGGCGAAGACCACGGCATCGTTCAGCCCCTGCACGGTCTCGCGCTCTTCCGGGCGATAGGCGCGGGTCAGCATGGCGGTGGCGCCGATATAGCCGAAATTCCAGCCCAGCCCCAACAGCACCAGCGTGACATAAAAATGTGAAAGCTCCACCCCGGACAGGGCGACGGCCCCGGCAGCGGCCAGAATCGCCAGCCCCAGCATGACGATGCGCGCCGCGCCAAAGCGGGCGATCAGATGGCCGGTAAAGAACGAGGGCGCGAACATCGCCAGAACGTGACCCGAGACGATATTGGCCGCATCGGCGGTCTGGAACCCGCAGCCGACCACCGCCAGCGGCGCCGAGGTCATCACCAGATTCATAAGCGCATAGGACACCATGCCGCAGATCATCGCCACCGCGATCTGCGGCACGCGCACCAGTTCGCCAAGCGACCGGCCGGCTGCGGCGCCGGCATGGCGCGCGGGCGGCCGCGGAATGTCCAGAAAACTGAACAGCACCGGCCCCAGCAGGTTCAGCCCGATGATCGCGGCATAGGTGGCCAGAAACGGCACCGCCGTCAGATCCGCGGTCAGGCGCACCAGCGTCGGCCCGGTGATCGCCGCCGCCAGCCCGCCGGCCATGACCCATGAAATCGCGCGCGACTGGAATTCGGGCGGCGCGCAATCGGTGGCGGCAAAGCGGTAAAAACCCTGCGCCGCCATATAGATGCCGGTCAGAAGCCCGCTCAGCATGAACAGCCAGAAATTGCCGCTCATCAGCCCGTAGGCGGCAACCGCTGCCCCCAGCGCGCCGGCGCTGCAGGCCAGCAGAAAGCCGGCGCGGCGGCCATGGCGGCGCATGAACGCCGCCAGCGGCCGCGCCGACAGCGCCGATCCCAGAATGATCATCGACAGCGGCAGGGTGGCGATGCAGGGGTTCGGGCTCAGCATCTGGCCGCTGAGGCCGCCGACGATGAAGATCATCGACATCTGCGCACCTAGCAGCGCCTGCGCGAACAACAGCACGATCACGTTGCGCCGGGCGCGGCGCATCGGATCCTCCGGCGCGATCATCTCGGGCGCGGTCACGGCGCTATTTCAGCGCGCGGGCGTCGCGGGCGCGGGCCTCGATCGCGGCCCAGTCCGAGGCCGCGACATCGGCATCGGGCGCGATCCAGCTTCCGCCGACGCAGACCACGTTCGACAGCGACAGGTAATCGGGCGCATTGGCCAGCGTCACGCCGCCGGTCGGGCAGAAGCTGACCTGCGGCAGCGGACCCGCCAGCGATTTCAGCAGCTTCGCGCCGCCGACAGCCTCGGCCGGGAAGCATTTCAGCATGGAATACCCCCATTCCATCGCCTGCATCACCTCCGAGGCGGTCGAGGCGCCGGGCAGCAGCGGCAGCCCGGCATCCTCGCAGGCGCGCACCAGCCGCTCGGTCGCGCCGGGCGAGACGGCAAAGCTTGCGCCCGCGTCTTTTGCGCGCTTCACGTCATCGGGGGTCAGGACAGTGCCGGCGCCGACATGGCCGCCGGCGACCTTGGCCATGGCGCGGATCACGTCCAGCGCCGCAGGGGTGCGCAGCGTCACCTCAAGCACCGGCAGGCCGCCCGCGACCAGCGCCGTGGCCAGACCTTCGGCCTTCGCGGCATCGGCCACGACCAGAACCGGCACCACCGGGGCAAGCTCGCACAGCGCGCGGGTTTTCTTCGACTGGATCTCGGGGGTCATGCACATACCTCGCGACGGGAAAGGGACGATTTCGCCCCGGAGATTGCGTTTTTTGGGGCGCTAACGCAAGCCGCGCCAGCGCGCTGCGCCGCCAATGGCCTAGCCGCCGAAGCTGCTGCTGCTATCGCGCGAACGCGCGGTGGAACCCGCGCCAAAGCCGCCGCGCTGGCTGACCTGCGCCGCCGTCATCGGCGGCTTGCCGATGGTCGAGGGCGCGCGCTGGAAGGTCGAGGCCGCGACCTTGCCGGTGCCGCGATTGCTGGCGAAGGTCTGGTTGCCGCTGGGCGTCGAATAGCCGCCCGAGGCGGTCCTGACCATCGGCTGCGAAAAGATGCCGCCGCCGCGCGACAGCATCGACCCCATCATGTAGCCCACCAGCAGCGGCATGAAGGAAAAGCCGCCGCCGGTGTTCTGCGCCACCGGCGTTGTCGGGTCGGTCTCGCATTGTCCGGCGCCGTGCTCTTTCTCGCACAGTTCCTTGGATTCGTAGCGCGGCGCGGTTTCCAGAAATTCCTGCTTGGCGGCGGCAAAGTTCTTGCGGCAGTCGTCCTCGGTGAACCACAGGCCGTTTTCCTTGCTGGCGGCGATGCAGCTTTCCAGATCGGGAAAACTTTGCGCATCCACGCGGTCGTCGTCGCAGGCGGCAAGCCCCAGCGTCGCCGCTCCGGCCAGCATCAGCGCCACATGGCGCGAGCGTTTGCGGTTGGAATGGTCTTTCGTCATGAATCAGCCCTCGATGAAATGCGGCTTGAAGCGCGACAGGTTGTGGGTAATGCGCGAGCGGTCCTCGCGGATCCCGAGGCCCCGGCAGGACTGGCCGATGATCCATGCCCCGAGAACCGGGAAGAAGCCGCCGAAATCGGGCAGTTGCACCAGCCCCTGCACGATCATCGGGTGATGCGAATAGCTGTCGTCGCGGGTTTTGGCGACCTCGCGGCCGTTTTCCCAGACGCTGACGCCCGCCCCCTCACGCGAGAAGATGGGCTTCAGGACATGGCCGCGGGCCAACTCGTCCTGGGCCGCCGCGAAGGCCGCGGCGACGGCGGGGGCGGGTGCGCCGCCTTTCAGCGCCTCGGCCACGTCCTCAAGGAAGAAGGCGGGCAGCAGGTTCGGGTGGCCGGGAAACATCTGCCACAAAAGCGGCAGGATGCCCTTGTTCGACACGATCGCCTTCCATGGCGGCTCGATGAAGCGGGTCTGGCTGCTTTGCAGATGCGGCGCGAATTCGTCGCGCAGCATGTCCTCCCATGGGTAAAGCTTGAACAGCGTGCCGATGACGCGGGACTGGTCGTCGGCGAACTGGCCTTCGTCCGTCAGGCCGATTTCGGCAAGGGGCGTGAACTGGGCGCCAAGCCCGGCCTCGCGCGCGGCCCAGGCCAGCGTCTCGACGGTGGCGTAATCCTCGGGGTTGTCGGGATCGGCGGCGAAATGCACGGTCTCGCCCGCCTGGCAGATTTCGCCCCAGCGTTCGACCAGCGCCTCATGGATGCCGTTGAACTGGTCGGTATCTGGGCCAAGGACGCCCGCTTCCTGCTGCTGTTCGAACCACAGCCACTGGAACGAGGCGGATTCGTAAAGCGCCGTCGGCGTATCCGCATTGTATTCCAGCAGCTTCGCCGGACCGGTGCCGTCATAGGCCAGGTCCATGCGGCCATAAAGCTCGGGCTCGCCGGTCTTCCAGCTTTGCGCGACCAGATCCCATTGCGCGCGCGGGATATCAAGGCGCGTCATCCAGACCTCGTCCGCGACAGCGACCGCCACGGCCTCGCGGCACATGGCGTGAAGCTCGGTCGAGGGGTCCTCGATATCGGCCTCGATCTCGCGCAGGGTGAAACGATAGGCGCTGGTCTCGTCCCAATAGGGCTCGCCTTCCATGTCGGCGAAGTTGAAACCCAGTTTCGCGGCTTCTTCGCGCCAGTCGGGGCGCTCGGGCAGATCGATCTTGTCCATGGTCACTCCTTCGCACCGACATGGCCGACGATGCGCCCGCACGCAAGCCCGCAAGGCGAAATTCGGATCGCGGGGCATGGCGAACGGAGGGGTTGCGGCATGGCAATCTTCGCGCCAAGCTGTTGTAATTCAGGCTCGAATAAAGCGGGCAAACAACAGGGGAAGGTCAATCATGCAGAATCGTTTTCCGCTTCGCGCGTTGCTTCTGGCCACCGCGGTCGTTGCGGCAGCGCCCGCAAGCTGGGCCGAGACGCCCGCCGACACGCTGGTCGTGGCAGCCCAGGTCGACGACATCATCAGCATGGATCCGGCGCAAAGCTTTGAGTTTTCGGGCCAGAACGTCATCAACAACTTCTACGACCAGCTTGTCGATTTCGACCCGCTGGACCTGAAAGCCGGCATCAAGCCAAGCCTTGCCGAGGGCTGGGAGGTCAGCGCCGACGGCAAGACCATCACCTTCACCATCCGCGACGGCGTGAAGTTCCAGTCCGGCAATCCGGTCCGCGCCGAGGATGCCGCATGGTCGCTGCAACGCGCGGTCAAGCTGAACAAGTCGCCCGCCTTCATCCTGACGCAGTTCGGCCTGACCCCCGAGAACGTCGACCAGATGGTGACGTTCGAGGGCAACCGCCTGACGCTGAAGCTGGACCAGCCCTATGCGCAATCCTATGTGCTGAACTGTCTTTCGGCCGAGGTGGCCTCGGTCGTCGACAAGGAAACCGTCATGGCCCATGTCGAGGGCGACGATTTCGGCAATGCCTGGCTTTCGACCAATTCGGCCGGCTCGGGCCCGTTCTCGCTGGCCGCATGGCGCCCGAACGAGGTCGTGCAGTTCGCCGCCAACCCCGATTATTTCCAGGGCAAGCCCGGCATGGCGCGGGTGATCGTGCGCAACGTGCAGGAAAGCAGCGCCCAGCGGCTGCTGCTTGAGCAGGGCGATATCGACGTGGCGTGGAACCTTGTTCCGACCGATGTGGACGGCATCGCCGGCAACGACAAGCTGAAGGTCGGCAATGAGCCCAAGGGCCGCATCCTTTACATGGGCCTGAGCCAGAAGGACCCGCTGCTGCAACAGCCCGCGGTGATCGAGGCGCTGAAATATCTGGTCGATTACAAGGGGATGGAACAAAGCTTCCTGAAAGGCCAGTGGAAGATCCATCAGAACTTCCTGCCCGAGGGCTATCTGGGCGCCTCGGACGAAAATCCGTGGACCTATGACGTCGAGAAGGCCAGGAAGATACTGACCGATGCCGGTATCACCTCGGGCACGGTCAAGACCGCGATCCGCGACATTCCCGAATATATCAACGTCGCGCAGACCTTGCAGGCCTCGATGGCGCAGGTCGGGCTGACGCTGGAAATCCAGCAGATGACCGGCGCGCAGGTGCTGGACGCCTATCGCGCCCGGCAGGTGCCGATCTTCCTTGGCGAATGGGGTCCGGACTATGCCGACCCGAACACCAATGCCTCGACCTTCGCCTATAACCCGAACAATGCCGACGATGCCGGCCTGTCGCAACTGGCATGGCGCAACAGCTGGGCGGTGCCCGAGGAGATGAACAAGGCCGTGGTCGCCGCCACGCTTGAGGGCGACACCGACAAGCGCGTGCAGATGTATCTGGATATCCAGAAGGAATACCGCGCCATCGCCCCGATCATCCCGCTGTTCCAGAAGATCGAGCAGGTCGGCATGCAGAAGAATGTCCAGCACTGGACCTCGGGCGGGGCGGTCAGCTCGGCCATGTATCGCCAGGTCACGAAGGACTGAGGCATGGCCGGCGCGGAAACGGTCGGCGGTGGGGGGCAGGCGGCGCCCCCCACCGGCAAGGCGCCCGCCTCGCACGGGGGCGCGCGGCTCAGGCGGCGGTTGCGCAGCCTTGGCGGCGTGGCGCTGTCCCTGGCGCTGACGCTGCTGGGGCTCTTGCTGGTCACCTTCGTCATCGGCCGCGTCATGCCGATCGACCCGGTGCTGAAGGTGGTGGGCGAGCGCGCGACGCAGGCGCAATACGACGCGGCCTATCAGGCGATGGGTCTCGACAAGCCGCTGTGGCAGCAATTCCTGCGCTATGTCGGCGAGGTGGCGCAGGGCAATTTCGGGCGCTCGATCTCGACCGGGCATCCGGTGGCCGAGGACCTGAAGCGCGTCTTTCCGGCGACGCTGGAACTGGCGAGCCTGGGCACGCTGTTCGGGGTCTGCATCGGCGTGCCGCTGGGCGTGATCGCGGCGGCGCGGCGCGGCGGCTGGGTCGATCAGGTCGCCCGCGTCGTGGCACTGATCGGCTATTCGATGCCGATCTTCTGGCTGGGGCTGATGGGGCTTTTGCTGTTTTACGGCATTCTTGGCTGGATCGGGGGGCCGGGGCGGCAAGGCATCATCTATGACGGCATGGTGCCCACGGTCACCGGCATGATCCTTGTCGACAGCCTGCTGGCCGGGGACTGGGGCGCCTTTCGCGACGCGTTCAGCCATATCGTGCTGCCGGCCAGCCTGCTGGGCTATTTCAGCCTTGCCTATATCAGCCGGATGACCCGCAGCTTCATGCTGGAACAGCTTTCCGCCGAATACATCACCACCGCCCGCGTCAAGGGCGTCTCGGAAACGCGGGTGATCTGGGCGCATGCCTTCCGCAACATTCTGGTGCCGCTGGTCACGGTGATCGCGCTCAGCTTCGGCGGGCTGCTGGAAGGCTCGGTCCTGACCGAGATCGTCTTCAGCTGGCCCGGCATCGGCCAATACATCACCAAGTCGCTGCTGGCGGGCGACATGAACGCGGTCCTGGGCGGCACGGTGCTGGTCGGCACCTGCTTCGTGGCGCTGAACCTGCTTTCCGACCTTCTCTATCGCCTGCTGGACCCGAGGGCCGCATGACCCAGATTTCCACCCGCGAATGGCTTTTGTCGGACGCCCCGCAGACCCGCGCGCAAGCGCGGCTGGGGGCGATCTATCAAGGCTGGCTGACATTTCGCACCAACAGGCTGGCGGTGTTCGGGCTGGTCATCCTGATCGGGCTGGTGTGCATGGCGGTCTTCGCGCCATGGCTTTCGCCGCAGGACCCCTTTGCCCAGAACCTCGCCGACCGGCTGAAACCGCCCTCGGCGGCGCATTGGCTGGGCACGGACGCGCTGGGGCGCGATATCCTGTCGCGACTGATCCATGGTTCGCGCATCACGCTGTTCATCGTCGGCACGGTGGCGCTGATCGCGCCGGTGATCGGGCTTTTCGTCGGCACGGTCGCGGGCTTTGCCGGCGGCTGGGTCGATCAGGTGCTGATGCGGCTGACCGACATCTTCCTGGCCTTCCCCAAGCTGATCCTGGCGCTGGCCTTCGTCGCTGCACTTGGCCCCGGCATCGGCAATGCCGTGCTGGCGCTGGCGATCACCTCATGGCCGCCCTATGCGCGCCTTGCGCGGGCCGAGACGCTGACCATCCGCAATGCCGACTATATCGCCGCCGCCCGGTTGCAGGGCGCGGGACCGTTCCGGCTGCTGATCGGCCATGTCTGGCCGCTCTGCATCTCGTCGATGATCGTCAGGGTGGCGCTGGACATGGCGGGGATCATCCTCTCGGCGGCGGGACTGGGCTTTCTTGGCCTTGGCGCGCAGCCGCCGATGCCGGAATGGGGGGCGATGATCTCGGACGGGCGCACCTATATCCTGGACTTCTGGTGGGTCGCGGCGATGCCGGGCATGGCGATCTTCATCGTCAGCCTTGCCTTCAACCTGCTGGGCGACGGGTTGCGCGACGTTCTCGACCCGAAAGGGGGTGCCGAATGACTCCGCTTCTGTCGGTCAGGAACCTGCGCGTCAGCTTCCCGACCCGCACCGGCACATTCGAGGCGGTGCGCGGCGTCAGCTTCGACCTTGGCCGTGAAAGGCTGGGCGTCGTCGGCGAATCCGGTTCGGGCAAGTCGATGACCGGCCGCGCCATCCTCGGCCTCGTGCGCCCGCCGGGCCGCGTCACCGCCGACCGGCTCGATCTCGACGGGCAACCGATCCTGAACCTGCCGGCGCGACAGATGCGGGCGCTGCGCGGCGCGCGCATCAGCATGGTCATGCAGGACCCGAAATTCAGCCTGAACCCGGTCATGACCATCGGCCAGCAGATCATGGAGGGCTACCGCCTCCACACCGCCACCGGCGGGCAGGCGGCACGCGACAAGGCGCTGGAAATGCTGCGCGCGGTGCAGATCCGCGACCCCGAACGGGTCTTCGACGCCTACCCGCACGAGGTCTCGGGCGGCATGGGCCAGCGGGTGATGATCGCGATGATGCTGGCCCCGGACCCCGAAATCCTGATCGCGGACGAACCGACATCGGCACTCGACGTCTCGATCCGGAACGAGGTCCTGCGCATCATGGACCAGCTCGTGCGCGAACGCGGCATGGGGCTCATCTTCATCAGCCACGACCTGAACCTGGTGGCGGAATTCTGCGACCGCGTGCTGATCATGTATGCCGGCCGCGTGGTCGAGGAACTGCCCGCGCGCGATCTGCAGAATGCCCGCCACCCCTATACGCGGGGGCTTCTGAACAGCCTGCCGCGCCTCGATCACCCGGTCGACCGCCTCGCGGTCCTCGAACGCCAGGAAAGCTGGCGCGACGAGGAACGCGCCACCCCCTTGCCCGGAGGCCTGTGATGCATCTTTCATGCCGAAATATCCTCCGGGGGTCCGGGGGTGGAAAACCCCCGGCGCGGCGGTGGCGGCCATGCTGAACATCGCCGGTCTGAATGTCTGGTTCGGCGACCCGCCCGAGCGTGTCGATGCGGTGAAATCCGCAAGCCTCGGCGTCGCGCAGGGCGAAAGCTTCGGCCTTGTCGGCGAATCCGGCTCGGGCAAGTCGACGATCCTGCGCGCGGTCACCGGGCTGATCGGCACATGGTCGGGCCTGATCGAGGTCGCCGGCGAAAAGGTGCAGGGCAAGCACCGCTCGCGCGCCTTCCACAAGACCGTGCAGATGGTGTTTCAGGACCCCTATGCCAGCCTGCATCCGCGCCATTCCGTCGACCGCGTGCTGTCGGAAACCCTGCATCTGCAAGGGATGGATCAGATCGACACGCGGATCACGCGGCTGCTCGATTCGGTGGGGTTGGGGCGCGGTTTCCGCTTTCGCTATCCGCACCAGCTTTCCGGCGGCCAGCGCCAGCGCGTCGCCATCGCCCGCGCCCTTGCGGCCGAGCCGCGGCTTTTGTTGCTGGATGAGCCGACCTCGGCGCTGGATGTCTCGGTCCAGGCCGAGATCCTGAACCTGCTCTCCGACCTGCGCCGCGAGCGCGGGCTGACCTATGTCATGGTCAGCCATGACCTGGCGGTGGTGGCGCATATGTGCGACCGGCTCGCGGTCATGCGCGGCGGTGAGATCGTCGAGGTCATGCAGGCCGCCCAGCTTCGTGCCGGGAAGGCCGCCTCGGATTACGCGCGCGCCTTGCTGGCGGCCAGTTCCGGCTATGTGCGGGAAGGCGTCGAGGCCTGATTCCAGCGCCTGATCGCCGCGCCCGCCCCCTCAGGCCGGCAAATCCAGCACCGCGCGCAAGCCCCCAAGCCGGGCCGAGCGGTCCAGCCCCAGCCGGCCGCCATGCAGCGCCGCAAGGTCGCTGACGATGGCCAGCCCCAGCCCGGTGCCGGGCGGCCCGCTTTCGTCAAGGCGGCTGCCGCGGGCCAGCGCCTGGGCGTGATCGTCCTCGGACATGCCGGGGCCGTCATCCTCGATGGCGATCTCCAGCCGGTCGGGCCCAAGCCGGCGCGCCGAAATCCGCACCCCCCGCGAGGCCCATTTCACCGCGTTCTCGGCAAGGTTGCCGATCATCTCCTCAAGGTCCTGCCGCTCGCCGGCGAATGCCAGGCCGGGGGCGATATCGGTCTGCACCTCCAGCCCCGAATCCGCGACCGGGCGGCGCAGGACCAGCAGGATATCCTCGACCACCGGCAGGACGGGCGTGCGGCTGCCAAGGATGCGGGCGGCGCCGGAACTGCGGGCGCGGCGCAGATGCCAGCCTATCTGGCGGTCCATGCGCGCCACCAGCGCATGCCCCGGATGGTCTTGGGGCAGGCTGTTGTCCAGCGCCGCCAGCGGTGTTTTCAGGGAATGGGCAAGATTGCCGACATGTTCGCGCGTGCGCGCCAGCACCTTGCGGTTCTGTTCGATCAGCGCGTTGATCTCATGCGCGACGGGGCGCAGTTCGGCGACGCGGGGCAGGGGCAGCGCCTCGGCCTGCCCCGCGCCGATGCTGCGGATGTCGCGGCCCAGCCGGTCAAGGCTGCGCAAGCCCGCCGCGACCTGTGCGAAACTGGCCAGCGCCAGCGCCAGCCCCAGCACTGCCAGCGACACCGCCAGCGGCTGGCGCAGCCGCGCCATGGCGGCGTCGATCTCGGCCTGGGGCGCGGTGACGGTCACCGCCAGCGCCCGGTCGCTGTCGGGCAGGGTAAAGCGGAAATGGCTCACGCGCAGCGCCGCCCCGTCGGGGCCGACCCCCGGACCGCCGGAAAAATCCGCATCCGGCGGGTTCAGCACATTGTCGAAAAGCGAGGGCGACTTTGCCACCGCCCGGCCATCCTGCGACAATTGCCAGAACCAGCCCGACAGCGGGAACTGAAAGCGCGGATCGCTGGGCGCGGGTCCGGCGGTCAGGCGGCCGCTGTCGTCGATGCTGGCGCCGGCGATCAGCGTATCGGCCACCGCCGCCGTCTCGGCGTCGAAGCGGTCGGCGATGAAATCCTCAAGGATGGCCGAGATCGCCAGATAGCCCGCGACCAGCGCCACCCCGGTCAGCGCCATGGCCAGCGCGATCAGCCGCGCGCGGATCGAATCGCGCGGCAGGATCAAGGCGCGCTCCGCAGGACATAACCTTCGCCGCGGCGGGTCTCGATCAGCCCCTCGCCGATCTTCCGGCGCAGGCGGCCGATCACCACCTCGATCGACTTGAAGTCGCGGTCGGCGGCGGAATCGTATAGATGCTCTGACAGTTCGGTGCGGCTGACGATGCGGTTCTGGTGGTGGATCAGATAGGCAAGGATGCGCGTCTCGAAACTGGTCAGTTTCAGCGCAAGGCCGTTGCGGGTGATGACGCCCAGCTGGCTGTCCAGTTGCAGCGGCCCCGCCTTGATCAGCGCCTGCGCGTGGCCGGCGGCGCGGCGCACCAGCGTCTGGGCGCGGATTACCACCTCCTCCAGCCGAAACGGCTTTACCGCGTAGTCGTCGGCCCCGGCGCGAAAGCCCGCGACCTTGTCGGTCCAGTCGCCGCGCGCGGTCAGGATCAGCACGGGCATGGTCACGCCGCCCGCGCGCCAGCGGGTCAGCACCTCGATGCCGGGCAGGCCGGGCAGGCCAAGATCCAGCACCGCCAGATCATAGCTTTCGGTGGCGCCCAGAAACTCGCCCCCGGTGCCGTCATGGGCGATGTCGCAGGCGAAACCGCCATCGCGCATCGCCTGGGCCAGTTGCGCGGCCAGCGCGGGGTCGTCCTCGACGATCAGGCATTTCATCGGTCCTGTTCCTTTCTGCGCGCCTTGCTGAGCGCGGCCCCCGCGACCTCAAGGAAATCGCCGTTGCGTGCGTCCAGCCGGATGCGCAGGACGTCGCGCCAGGGCGTCAGCAGGCGCAGTTCATGGACCAGCACCACGCCGCGGTCACGCTCCATCGGGTTCGGCGGCACGAGGCGCGCGGCGATGACCCGGCCCTTGAAGCGGGCCGTGGCGATCCCGACCGCACGGCTGAGCGGGATCAGCCGGTATTCGCTGTCGCCCAGGGTGTCGAATTCGGGCGCCCAATCCTGCCGGCCATCGCCGCCGGGCGCGTGCGGGCCGTCGTCAGTCAGCGCCGGCTGGCCGGTCAGCAAGGCGGCGCAAAGCGCGATCAGGGTTGTGCCGAGGCGGATCATGGTCCCTATCTAATGCGTGAAATCCAAACGAAAGCCAAACGGGCTGTTGGCATTCGGTTGGTGCGGCGCGGGGTATTTCCCGATTCGGAAGGGGCAAACCGGCCCCGGATTTGGAAGGAACCGGATATGAGCAGAAATCTGACCACCTCGATCGCGCTTGGTGCGCTGCTGGCGAGCTTTGGCCTGACCGCGATGGCGCAGGACGCCGCGACCCCGCCGGCGGCGACGCCCCCCGCGGCGGCGACACCGGCCACGACCGTGACGCTGCCGAAGGTCCTGCAGGACGCGGGCCTGACCGATGTCACCAGCGACCAGATGCGCCGCGGCGGTACCCGCATTCAGGGCACGCTGCCCGACGGGCAGAAGATCGGCGCCATGCTGGCGCAGGACGGCAGTCTGCGCGGCATCCGCATGCAGGACGATTCGGCCACGCTGCCGCAGGCGCTGGTCGATCAGCTTGTGCCGCAGGCGGTGCGCGACAACGCGGTTTTTGCGCAGGTCGGCAAGCCGGTCGCCGTCTTCACCGATGAGCGCGGCGTCATGGTCGCCGGCAAGGACGCGCAGGGCGCCAAGGTGCGCGCGGCCTTCGCGCAGGACGGCACGCTGATCCGCTTTGGCCGCGGCGATGACGACATGCGCTTTGGCAAGGATGGCAAGGACGGCAAGGGCTGGGGCAAGGACCGCGACGGCAAGCGCAGCCATCATGGCCGCAAGGGCGACCATGACGATGACCGCGACGGGCGCCGCGGTCCGCCCCCCGGCGACATGCCCCCGCCCGCCGAGCAGGGCGCGCTGCCGCCTCCGGCTGACGGCGCGATGCGGCAGGGCGCGGCCGATCTGGCCGTCGACCCGGCCGAGGTGCGCATGGCGCTGACCAGCGCCGGCTACAGCGATATCGGCCAGATCAGCCAGGATGGGCCCCGCATCCTTGCGCTGGCCGTCAACCCCGAGGGCGAGCCGGTCGCCCTTGAACTTGACCCGCAGGGCGAGGTCATGCGCGAAATCAATCGCTGATCGTTGAACAATTCAACGCCTGGCCGCGTGAAATGCTGTTTCGCGCGGCCAAACCGTGCCAACTTGTCATCAACTCTGGGCAAGAGCTTGCCTTCGATAGCGAAAAGGCTTGCCTGATCCGCGCGGCAATGCCAAATCCCGACCAAAATCGGGGTCTTCAGACCCCTGCTGAGAGGTGGGCCGATGGATCGTCGCGAGTTTGTCATTTCTGCCGGGGCGGCCATGACCGCAGTTACCGCATTGTCGTCGTCGCTGGGCTCGGCGCTGGCGCAGGAAAACCATGCCGCCACCGCCCCCGAGGCCGGCACCGACACGGTCGAAGTCGCCGCCCCGAAGCCTTTCGACTTCGAGAGCGTGGCCGAGATCGCCCGCGAAATGGCGGCAAATCCGTTCAAGTACCGCGATGCCGAACTGATCGGCACCTTCGGCAACCTGACCTATGACCAGTATCGCGGCATCCGCTTCCGCCGCGACCGCGACCCTTGGGCGGGCGGCGATTTCACGCTGGACCTGCTGCCGCCCGGCTCGATCTTCCATGAGCCGGTGGGCATCAACCTGGTCGAGGACGGCGTCGTGATCCCGGTCAAGTTCGACCCGCACATGTTCGACTTCGACCCGGTGCAATTCCCCGATGGCGTCGATTACGACACGCTGGGCGACATGGGCTGGTCGGGCTTTCGCATCCGCACGCCGCTGAACCGCCCCGATGTCATGGACGAGGTCGCGGTCTTTCAGGGTGCAAGCTATTTCCGCGCCGTGGCGCGCGGCACGCTTTACGGCCTGTCGGCGCGCGGCCTTGCCATCGGAACCGGCAGCCCCGAGGGCGAGGAATTCCCGATGTTTCGGGATTTCTGGATCACCAAGCCGGGGCCGCGCGAACGCTCGGTGCTGATCTATGCGCTGCTGGACAGCCGCTCGGTCTCGGGCGCGTTCGAGTTCCGCATCACGCCGGGCGCCGAGACGCTGTTCGACACCCGCGTGGCGATCTTCCCGCGCAACGACATGAAGAACTGCGGCATTGCGCCGCTGACCTCGATGTACTGGTTCGGCCCGACCGACCGTTCGCGCGTAGACGACTATCGCCCGGCCGTGCATGACAGCGACGGCCTGCAAATGCTGACCGGCAAGGAGGAGCGCATCTGGCGCGTGCTTTCGGGGCATTCGACGTTGCAGACCTCGGCCTTTGTCGACGACAATCCGCTGGGCTTTGGCCTGGTGCAGCGCGCGCGCGATTTTGAAAGCTACAAGGACGCCGAGGCGCGTTATGAAATGCGCCCCTCGTCCTGGATCGCGCCGCAGGGACGCTGGGGCAAGGGCGCCGTCAATCTGATCGAAATCCCGGTCGAGAACGAGTTCAACGACAATATCGTGTCGTACTGGCTGCCCGCGGACGTGCTGAAGGCGGGCGAACGCTACGACTTCAACTATGTTCTCAGATTTGGCGCGGAACCCCCTGATAGCGCACCGATTTCCCGTGTGATCGAGACCATGTCCGGCAAGGCGATCAACAATGCCAATGCCCGGACCTATATCGTCGATTTCGACCTTGGCCTGTTCGGCGCCGAGGACCCGGTGCCGCATATCTGGACCTCGGCCGGGCGCATCGGCCACAATTACCTGCTGCGCCTGCCCGAGCAGCGCCGCATGCGGCTGGCCATCGAATACCTGCCCGAGGGCGCGACGCTGGCCGATATCTCGGCGGTGCTCAACGGTCCCGAAGGCCCGCTGAGCGAGACCTGGATCACGCGCTGGACCCGCGAATGACCGCGCCTTCCGACACGGGCGCCACGCCCGCGACCGCAGCCGTGGCGGTGGACCTGCCGCTTTCCGCCGACGAGGGCTGGGAGGCCGCCGCGCTGCCACCCGGCGAAACCGGCGCGACCCCGCCCGAGGCGCCGCTGGACATGCCCGTGCAGGACCTGCGCGCCCGTCCGCCGCGCGGCCCCGATCCGGGCCTGCCGCGGCTGGGCACCATCGCCGCGCGGCTGATCGCCTTTGGCGGCGCCGCCGCGATCGGCTGGATCGGTCTGGGGCAGATGGCGCTGGCCTTCGGCACGCGCATGACCTTTCTGCAATCGGTGCTGCTGGTGCTGTTCGTGCTGACCTTTACCTGGGTCGGTTTTTCGCTCTGCTCGATGCTGGCGGGGATCTTTGCGCGCCGGCTGGTGACACCGACGGGGCCGAACGAGGCCCGCATCGCCGTGGTCATGCCGGTCTATAACGAGGATTCCGCCGTCACCGCCGGGCTTCTGGCGACGCTTGCGCGCGACCTTTACCGCGTGGGTCTGGGCGAGCGGGCCGAGATCTTTGTCATCTCGGACAGCCGCCGGCCCGATGCCGTCCTGCGCGAGATGGCGGCGATCAGCCGCTTGCGCGACATTTCCCCGGTGCCGGTCTGGTATCGTCGCCGCCGCGACAATCACGGCCGCAAGGCCGGCAACGTCGCCGATTTCGTGCGCCGCTGGGGCGGGCGCTATGACCAGATGGTGGTGCTGGATGCCGACAGCATGGTGGGCGCCGCCACGATCAAGGCGCTGTCGGCACGCATGAACGCGGACCCCGCCATCGGCCTGATCCAGACCATGCCGATGCTGGTCGGCGGCCAGACGATCTTTGCCCGCGTGACGCAGTTCGCGGGCCGCATCTATGGCCCGGCGATCGCGCGCGGCGTCTCGGCCTGGTCGGGCGACAGCGGCAACTTCTGGGGCCACAACGCCATCCTGCGGGTCAGCGCCTTCGCACAATGCTGCGGACTGCCAGAACTGCCGGGCAGGCCGCCCTTTGGCGGCAGCATCCTCAGCCATGACTTCGTCGAGGCGGCCCTGCTGCGTCGCGCCGGCTGGAAGGTGCGGCTGGACCACGACCTGCGCCAAAGC
>JAXMDJ010000015.1:0-103758 GCA_046348875.1 Paracoccus sp. (in: a-proteobacteria) | reverse complement strand
CATGCCGCGGCCGCCGCCGCCCCAGCTTGCCTTCAGCATCAGCGGATAGCCGATTTCCGCCGCCTCACGCTTGATGGCGTCCATGTCGTCGCCCAGAACCTCGGTCGCCGGAATGACCGGCACGCCGGCGGCGATGGCGACGCGGCGGGCGCTGGCCTTGTCGCCAAGCGCGCGCATCGTGTCCGACGAGGGGCCGATGAAGGTGATGCCGGCGGCCTGGCAGGCATCGACGAAATCGGGGTTTTCGGACAGAAGACCATAGCCGGGATGGATGGCGTCGGCGCCCGATTCCTTTGCGACGCGAATGATCTCGGGGATGCTCAGATAGGCGGCGACGGGGCCAAGGCCCGCGCCGATGCGGTAAGCCTCATCCGCCTTGAAGCGGTGCAGGCTGAGCTTGTCTTCCTCGGCATAAACCGCGACGGTCTTCTTCCCAAGCTCGTTTGCTGCCCGCATCACGCGGATTGCAATCTCGCCACGATTCGCCACCAGGATCTTACGGAACATCAGTCCCCCCATGTTCGCCCTGTCGGGCAGCATATCAATGCTGCGATGCGGCGCAAGCGCTCACATGGTGCATATCATTTCGCCAGAATGCCCTTTCAGCGGCGTTCGCGAAAGAATTCCCGCAGCAGCCTGCGCGATTCTTCTGCCGAAATGCCGTCCATGACCTCGGGGCGGTGGTGACATTGCGGATGATCGAACACGCGCGCCCCGTGCCTGACCCCGCCCATGCGCGGATCGTCGGCGCCGTAATAAAGCACCGCGATCCGCGCGGCCGAGATCGCGGCCGCACACATCGGGCAGGGCTCCAGCGTGACCCATAGTCGCGCGCCCGGCAACCGCTCGGACCCCAGTGCGGCGCAGGCTTCGCGGATCGCCAGGATCTCGGCATGGGCTGTCGGGTCGGACAATTCGCGCGTGCGGTTTCCGGTACGGGCCAGAACGCGCCCATCGGCACCGACCAGCACGGCGCCGACTGGCACCTCGCCGCGCGCGGCGGCGGCGCGCGCCTCGGCGATGGCTGCAGGCATATGGGTGGCAAAACTCATGCCCTCTTCTGGACCGCCCCGCGGCTTGCGGCAATAGCATGGATATTTGAACATGGAAGATGCACAGGGCGTGCCCCAACTGGCGCGGCCCTGCTTCTTTCATGTCGAAATATCCCGGGGAGGCCGCAAGGGCCGGGGGCAGAGCCCCAAGACGCCTTTCCTTTCATGCGCGGATGGCGTATTCCGGTCCTTTGCCACCGCAGCGATGCGCAGGAGATCGCGATGACCGACACACCCGAAAACCCCGAAAACCGAAGCCCCGAAAATTGAGGCGCCGACGACCGAAGCCCCGAAGACCGATGCGGACCGCATCGCCAAGGTGATGGCGCGCGCGGGCGTCGCCAGCCGCCGCGAGGCCGAGCGGATGATCCTGGAAGGCCGGGTCACCGTCAACGGGCAAAAGATCGACAGCCCGGCGCTGGATGTGTCGCCCTCGGACAAGATCCGCGTCGATGGCAAACCCTGGACGAGCCGCAGGAGACCCGGCTTTGGCTGTATTACAAGCCGATCGGGCTGGTGACCTCGGCCTCGGACGAAAAGGGGCGGCAGACGGTGTTCGACGCCCTGCCGCGCGATCTGCCGCGCGTGATGACGGTGGGGCGGCTGGACCTGAACTCGGAAGGTCTGCTGCTGCTGACCAATGACGGTGAGCTGAAGCGCCGGCTTGAACTGCCGACGACCGGCTGGCTGCGCCGCTATCGCGTGCGCGTCAACGGCCAGCCCAACGACCTGACATTCGCCCCTCTGCGCCGCGGCGTCACCATCGAGGGCGAGGAATTCCAGCCCATGGAGATCGCGCTTGACAGCCAGCAGGGCGCCAATGCCTGGCTGACCGTCGGCATCCGCGAGGGCCGCAACCGCGAGATCCGCCGCGCCATGTCCCATGTCGGGCTGATCGTGAACCGGCTGATCCGCATCGGCTATGGCCCCTTCAAGCTGACCGGCATGGAGGAGAACGAGGTCCGCGAGGTCAAGCGCAAGGTGTTGCGCGACCAGTTGGGCGGGTTGTTGACCGGCGAGACCGAGGAAAAGCCCCGTAGTTTCCGCGAACGCGGCGCGGCGAAGGGCGAGGATCGGCCGCGCGGGCCGCGTGCCGAGGGTGAGCGCAAGCCCTTTGGCCGCCGCGAGGATGGCGACCGCAAACCCTTCGCGCGGCGCGAGGACGGGGACCGCAAGCCTTTTGCGCGTCGTGAGGACGGCGATAGAAAGCCCTTTGGCAAGCGCGAGGACGGCGAGCGTCGTCCCTATGCCAGACGCGCCGATGGCGACGGAAAACCCTTCGCCCGCCGTGAAGATGGCGACCGCAAGCCTTTTGCGCGGCGTGAGGACGGCGACAGAAAACCCTTTGGCAAGCGCGAGGACGGCGAGCGTCGTCCCTATGGCAAACGTGCCGATGGCGACGGAAAACCCTTCGCCCGCCGTGAAGATGGCGACCGCAAGCCTTTTGCGCGGCGTGAGGACGGCGACAGAAAACCCTTTGGCAAGCGTGAGGACGGCGAGCGTCGTCCCTATGCCAAACGCGCTGATGGCGACGGGAAACCATTCGTGCGGCGCGAGGATGGCGACCGCAAGCCTTTTGCGCGACGCGAGGATGGCGACAGAAAACCCTTTGGCAAGCCCGGCTCGTTTAGGGACCGCGGCGATGCGCCCCGCGATGGCGAACGTCCGGGCCGCAGCGGCAAGCCCGGCTTCAAGGGCGGCGAAAGAAAGCCCTTTGGCGAGGGTGATCGCGGCGGCTTCAAGCCCCGGGATGGCAAGCCCGGCGGGTTCAAGCCGCGTGGCGAGGGTGGGCGTCCGCAGGGCGAGGACCGTCCCAAGCGCGACTTCAAGGCCGGCAAGCCCGGTTTTGACAAGCCCGGTTTCGGCAAATCCGGCCCCAGAACGAATCGCGCGCCCGGTAAAGGCGCGCGACCCGAGGGGAAAGGGCCGCGGCGCGGGTAATCCGCGCCGTCCCGGCGGTCATTTCGTCAGGATCAGCTTGCCCGCACGGGTGATGCGCAGGTTATAGACCTGATCGCCCAGCACGATCAGTGCCTGATTGCCACCGGCAGTCAGCATCTCGGCATCATGTTCAGGCAGGCGTTGCAGGGCGGTCACGCCGGGACGCGTGAATTCGGCGGGGCGGGTCGCGGTCATGTCCTTGTCCTTGTCGCTGTGGTGGTGGCTGAAACCTGACAAATTCCTTAAGGAATGTCAAAGGGAATTAGTCAGGAATTTTTCAGACCAATTACCGCGCCTCGCCAGCGACTTGCCAAAGGCGGCTAACCCAGACAGTTGCGCAGCGCCTGCGCCAGCGCGCGCAGCGTTTCGGGGTAATGATCGGGACCGGGGGGCAGCAGCGTGCCCTCGGGGTCCAGCGCGGCGCCCTCGCGGATGGGGGTGCCCTCGATGACGGTGGCGATCAGGCTGGGGTCGTGATTGGCCTCGGGAAAGGCGCAGACGGCGGCCTCGGCGGTGACGCGGGCGCGCGTTTCGGCCAGCCGCGCGGCCGAGGGCGTCGAGGCGTCGCCAAGGCTGACCGGAATTGCCGGGGGCAAGCCGTAATGGCTGGTGAAATAGCCATAGGCATCGTGAAGGACGACAAAGGGTTTTCCGGCGACCGGCGCAAGGCTGGCCTGCAATTCCGCATCCAGCCTTGCCAGCGCCGCGCGGGCGGCGGCGGCATTGGCGGCGTAGGTCGCGGCATGTTCGGGGTCGGCGGCGGCAAGCGCCTTGGCGATGGCGTCCAGCCAGACCTCGGCATTCTTCGGGTCGAGCCACGCATGGGGATCAAGGTCGGCATGACCGCCATGCGCGGGGTCGTCATGCGCATGGTCGTTATCCGCAGCGCCGAAATCCTGCCGGTGCGTTTCGGGCAGGTCCAGCAGCGTCAGCGTCGCCGCACCCGCCGCAAGGCCGGCGTTGGCGCGTTCCAGCCATGGCGTCATCTGCGGCCCGATCCAGACCAGAAGCCCGGCCTCTTGCAGGCTGCGGGCCTGACTGGGGCGCAACTGATAGTGATGCGGGTCGGCCCCCTGATCCAGCAGCGCCGCAGGCTGGCCCAGATCGCCCATGACCTGCTGCACCAGCGAGGCGACCACCGGCAGGTCGGTGACGACGCGCGGCACCTCGGCCCGGGCGGTCGGGGCAAAGGCCAGCACCATGCCGGCGGCGAAAAGCGGTAAGGCGGTTTTCATGTCGGACCCTGCTTGCGGAACTGGCAGAGTTATTTATGTTATATCATAACTCGTCAAGCCAGATTGTGATATTGTAACAAGATGTCCGAACCCACCGACCCCTTCCATGACCACGACCACGCCAGTTGCGCCGCCGTGGTCCTGCGCCGCGCCGAGGAACAGACCCGGGCCGAGGGTGTGCGCCTGACCCCCGTGCGCCGCCGCGCGCTGGAGATCCTGCTGGAATCGCATCGCGCGATGGGCGCCTATGAGGTGTTGGAGCGGCTGGCGGCGGATGGCTATGGCAAGCAGCCTCCGGTTGCGTATCGGGCGCTGGATTTCCTTGTGGAGCAAGGCTTTGCGCATCGCGTGCAGCGGCTGAACGCCTATGCGGCCTGCCTGTCGCCCGAGCGCAACCACATGCCGGTCTTTCTGATCTGCCGCGGCTGCGATCAGGTGGCCGAGGCCGACGACCCCGCCCTGCGCGGCGCGCTGCGCGATCTGGCGGCGCAGGCGGAGTTCGCGACCGAACGCGCCACGGTCGAGCTTTTGGGCCTTTGCGCCCGCTGCCGCGAGGAAGGCCATCGATGACGCCGCTGATTCGCGCCTCGGACCTGTCGGTCAGCCATGCCGGCGCCGATCTGCCCGTCCTGCGCCATGTCGATTTCCGCATCGATCCGGCCGAGATCGTCACCGTGGTCGGGCCGAACGGCTCGGGCAAGTCGACGCTGGTGCGGGCGCTTCTGGGCCATGTGCCGACCGATACCGGCCGGGTCGAGCGGCTGCCCGGCCTGCGCATCGGCTATGTCCCGCAGCGCGTCCATATCGAGCGCGCGATGCCGATGACCGTGCGCCGCTTTCTGTCGCTGCCCGTGCGCGTCAGCGATGCCGAGGCCCGCGCCGTGCTGGACCGCACCGGCGTGCCGGGGCTTGAGCGACGCCAGATCGCCGCGCTGTCGGGCGGGCAGTTCCAGCGCGTGCTGCTGGCGCGGGCGCTGCTGAACCGGCCGCAACTGCTGGTGCTGGACGAGCCGACGCAGGGGCTGGACCAGCCCGGCATCATCGCCTTCTACAAGCTGATCGAGGAGGTGCGCCGCGAAACCGGCGTCGCCGTGCTGATGGTCAGCCACGACCTGCTGGTGGTGATGCGCGCCTCGGACCGGGTCGTGTGCCTGAATGGCCATGTCTGCTGCGAGGGCACCCCCGAGGCGGTCAGCGCCTCGCCCGCCTATCGCGCGCTTTTCGGCAGCGAGGCGCAGGGCACGCTGGCGCTTTACCAGCATCACCACGATCACGACCATGACCATGTCGCCGAACATGTCCATGGACCCGACTGCCGCCATTCCCACCACCATCACCATCACGGCCGCGACGATCATGCTTGACGATTTCCTGTTCCGCGCGGTGCTGGCCGGGCTTGGGCTTGTGCTGGCGACGGGGGCGCTTGGGTGCTTCGTGATCTGGCGGCGCATGGCCTATTTCGGCGATTCGACCGCCCATGCGGCGATTCTGGGCGTGGCGCTGAGCCTGGCGTTTTCCCTGCCGGTCTATCTGGGCACGCTGGGCATCGCGCTGGCGATGGCGCTGCTGGTGGCGCATCTGACGGCGCGCGGGCAGTCCATGGACACGGTGCTGGGGGTGCTTGCGCATAGCGCGCTGGCGCTGGGGCTGGTCGCGGCCAGCTTCGTGCCCTCGATGCGGACCGGGCTTGACGCTTACCTTTTCGGCGACATCCTTGCGGTGACGCGCGGCGATCTGGTCTGGATCTGGGGCGGGGCGGCGCTGGTCGCGGGGCTGCTGGTCTGGCGCTGGCAGCGGCTGGTGACGGCCTCGGTCAACGAAGAGCTGGCCATGGCCACCGGCATCGACCCGGCACGCGAAAGGCTGATCCTGTCGCTGGCGCTGGCGCTGGTCGTCGCAATCGCGATTCGGCTGGTCGGGGCGCTGCTGATTTCGGCCATGCTGATCGTGCCTGCGGCAACTGCGCGCGGCTTTGCCCGCACGCCCGAGCAGATGGCCGCCTCGGCCACGCTGATCGGCGCGCTGGCGGTCCTGGGCGGGCTTGCGGCCAGTCTTTGGCTTGACAGCCCCGCCGGCCCCTCCATCGTTGCGGTATCGGCCGTAATTTACGCAATATCCTTGGTGGTTTACCGGAAATAGGCCGCGTGGCCCAAGGCGCGGGAACCCGCCGGGCGTCGATGCCGGCATGGCAGGAACTTGCCCAAAGTTCAGCGTGTTGACCAATATGCAACAGTTGCGCCCATGGCGTGTGGTAGCAAGGCCAAGACCGCTTCCCAACTTCATGGGTTTATGCGACTGTCCCCAGGATGTTGCTGGTAACGGCAGCCTTCAAAGTACTGAACGGAGCATGATCATGACCAAATTTGCTACTTTTGCCCTGGCTCTCGGCCTGACGGCCTCGTCCGCTCTTGCCGGTGGCTATGTTGCCCCCGTCGTGGAAGTTGAACCGGTTGTCGTCGACGAGAAGCCTGCTTCGTCGAACGCTGGCCTGGTTGTTCCGGCCCTGCTGCTGCTCGGCGTGATCGCCGCTGTTGCTTCGGACAACAACGACGACGACGACGACTCGAGCAACTAATCTTCCGCAAGGTTGATTTTTGCTTAAGGGCTGACCTTCAGGTCAGCCCTTTTCCATTTCCACCGGCACGGCCGCACCCTGCACCCACCGGTAACGGCGCAACGAAAAAGGCCCGCATCGCTGCGGGCCTTTTCGTTTGTCGCCGGGGGGATGCGCTTAGGGGCGCAGCTCCTGGATGGTGGCATAGCCCAGATCCGGGCCGATCCACTGGCGCGAGACGGTGATGCGACCGCCCTGAACCAGATAGTTGTTCTGGAAGTTCAGCGGACCCGAGGCGCAGCTTTCCAGCATGACGCCGGGTTTGGGGCCGGCACCGATGGTGCAGGTCACGGTCAGCGGCCGTTCCAGCCCGTCGCCGGTCCAGTAGCGCATGACGCGCTGCGCCTGACCGCCGCGGCTGGCGCGGATCAGCGCCGCCGAGGCCGACATCTCGGCCACCGACAGGTCGTGGCCCAGCCCGCGCGTTCCGGCCAGCATGCCGCCGCGCATGACAAAGGCCTGTTCGTTCTTGGTCATGTAGGTGCGCTGGCCGGCATTGTCGCCGGTCATCGCCATGACCTGCGTGGTGTTCATCCGCTCAAGCCCGACAAGGATCAGCGGCCCGGGATTGACCCGCAGCGCCTCGGCCGCCATGGCCTGCGGATCGCGGGCGGGCTGGGCCTTTTCCTGCTTGCCGCTCATCCGGGCGGCGCCTTGCTTTGCGGCGGCCACCAGCATGCCCTGGACCGAGCCCTCGCTGCCGGCATTGCCACAGGCTGCAAGCATCGCCAGCAGCGCCACGCCACATGCGGCGCGCATCGTCTTGCGGTTCATCGCCAGAACCTCCCCCAGCCTTGATAGAGTTGGCCCGACTGGCTGTCGCGCACCGTGTCATAAAGCCGCCCCGGAACCCGCAGGCGCGTGCCGCCATCGCGCGAGAGCGAGCGGATATCGCCGCCGACGCGGCGCAGCGACGGCTGGCCCGTGCCCCAGCCCAGCGGAATGGACAGCGAAACGCCCTTGTCGAAGGAGCCTTCGCCGAATTCCTCGGCGCTCATGTTGGTCTTGGTGACCCAGGCGCCGACGCGCCAGCCATTGGCGAATTCGCGCGACAGCGTCAGCGTCGCACCCTCGTCGCCGGCCAGATAGCGGCCGACATCAAGCTGCGCGGTGATGCCGTTGTTGAATTCGTAATAGGCCGAGACATGGCCGGTGGTGACCTCGTAATCGCGGAAGCCGAAGACATCGCGGAAGTCGCGTTTCTTCACCCGGTTCAGTTCGGCGCCAAAGGCCAGCGGCGAATTGGCCGGCCACCACAGCACCTCGCCCGAGACGCCGCCGAAGGCGCGCTCAAGCAGGCCGACGGTCACGCGGCTGTAGATGTTTTCCGACGGCTTGGCATACCAGGCCAGCGTCAGGCGCGGAATCGTCGGGCTTTTGTTGCCCTGATACATCCGCCCGTCCGAGCGCACGCGCGGAATGCCGTTCGGGCCGATATCGGTGTCCAGCGCCTCGTATTCGTCCGGCGTCATGTTGCCGGGGGCTTCCTGCTCCATGTTGCCAAAGACGCGCTGGCGAATGGTGCCCGACGCGACCAGACCCGGCAGCAGTTCGTATTCGCCGGACAGTTCCGGGCCGACTTCATAGCGGAAGGGCTGGTCCGGGTCGAAAAGCGAGGTCGAAACATAGGGCTTCAGCGCCCAGCTGAAGCGCGGGAAGACGCCGGGCGTCAGCACCAGATTGCCCGGGCGCGGATCGGCGCTGGTCACCACCGCGACATTGGCGATCTGGCCGGCCTCGGTATTCTCAAGCCGCTCGACATCCGAACGGCGCAGCGTCACCGAGCTGGTGGGCAGCCCGTCCTCGGACGAGGTGATGACAAGCGTCTCGACCGAGGGCGGCAGCGCCCGCGTCATCAGCCGCGCGGTGCGGCCAATGGCCTCGGCCTGCTGGATATAGCGGTTGTTGCGGATGCGGACTTCGGCGCGGTTGGCGTCCAGCGCCATGCTTTCCAGCGTCTGGCCTTCCTTGTCCAGCGCGTCGGCCAGCACCTTCTGGATGGCGGGCTGCGCGGTCGGATCGGCCGACCATGCGCCCGACCAGCCATCCGGGTCGGCACCGGGCGAGGGGCGCGGACGCACCGGCGCCGGCGCCTTTTCCAGCCCCGAGGGGAAGGGCGCCTGGTTCGGGCTCATGGCGACGCTGAACTGCATGCCGATCTGCTTGCTGCCAAGGATATAGCCGGCAAGTTGGTAATTCTGGCCCATGCGGTACGAGAGGCCCAGGTTCAGGCGGTTCTTCAGCTTGTCGCCGTCGCTCAGCCAGACGCTGCGCTGGCACTTGTCGGCGATATTGGTTTCGCAGGCATAGACATCGCCCGAATATTCGGCGGTCAGGAACAGCTTGTCGGTCGCCTGCCAGGTGGCGCTGACAAAGGGCGCCATCTCGCCGCGGAACCAGGAATTGATGTTGGGCTTGCCGCCTTCCTTGTCGTCGGGCTTGGGCCGGTCGCCGAAGGGGCTGCCGATGCCGCCCGATTGCGCCAGTCGGCCCCAGCCAAGACCGGCGCTGACGCGCAGGCGCGGCGTGATGGTCTTGGTGGCGACGATATATTCGCCGCTATAGAAGCCGGTGCCCATGAAGTCCTGCAAGCCGACGGCCATGGCCGGCTGCCAGCCATTCGGGTCCTCGTCCAGGAACTGGTAACGCAGGTCGAAGCTGCGGTCCCAGACATAGCCGCGCGATTCCTCGGTGCTGTCAAAGCGCGAATAGCGCAGGCCGACGGTCAGGCGCGGCAGCACCTGGAACACGATCGAGTTCTTCCGCGTCAGGTTGGAATAGGCGACGGTCGCGCCCAGCGTGGCGTCGGGCATCATCTCGGCCGTGGGCGTGTCGATGCCGCCGGGCAGGCCGAAGCTGTTCAGCGTATTGCCGATCAGCGGGTCGGCATGGCCGGGGCTGACGCCAAGGCCAAGAAGAAACGCCACCGGCACGGTCGAGGCCAGCAGGCGGCGGGTCGGGATCGAATGGGCGCGCATCGGCGGGTCCTCTCAGGTCTTGGCCCGCGACATGGGCCTCGGGCTGGCACGGTCCGCGCAAGCGGGGCTTGCGCGGACCGGATGCGTCATTGGCTGGGTGCGGGCGGCGTCGGCGGCAGGACAAGCTGCGGCGCAGGCACGCCGGCGGGCGCGGGCGTGCTGGTCGAAGGCATGGCCGGGGTCGCCGGCGTCGTCGCCGTCGGGGCGGGTGCCGGGGTCGCGGGCGCCGTCGTCACCGGGGTCGGCGTTGCCGGTGCAGTCGCCGCCGGGGCCGGGGTCGCCGGGGCCGCCGTTGCCGGGGCGGGGGGCACGGGCGTCGTGGTCGCCGGCGTCGCGGGTGCGGCAGGTTTCGCGGGCTTCGGCTGGTTCTTGGGCTTCGGCGGCGCGGACGAGGCGCGGGTCTGCGCCTTGGGCATCGTCTCGGTCGCGGCGGCGCAGCCGCTCAGGCGCTGGGTGCCCATGCGCAGGCGCGCGGTGAAGGGCGTCATCACGTCGCCATCGCGGCAGGCCTCGGCCTGAAGGTTCAGCGAAAAGACGTTGCCGTTCAGCGTGCCGATGAATTCGACGCCGCGGGCATAGGTCAGACGGCGCACGCTGATGCCGACGGATTTCGCGCCCGTGCGTTCCAGCACGGCGTTCTTGCTGTCGGCGGTCACCGCCCAGCCGCTGCCGGTGGCGCGGAACATGGCGGTGTTCATGGTGCTGGCCTCGGCCACGGCGACCGGGGTCAGGGTGGTGCCGGTCTCGATCGGCTGCTGAAGCGGCGACACGGCGGGCGGCCCGGAATGTCCGGCGGCTGCGGGCGCGGGGGCGGTCTCGGCCGCCTTCTGGAACGGCAACTGGCCGCATGCGGCCAGCGCCACAGTCATGGAGAGAACGGCAAAAGCCGAACGGAATTTCATCTGCTCTGTCCCGGTTCCTTGGTTTTGCTTGTGGATATTCGCTACACAAACCCCATGAAATGGGCAAGCAAAGACAGGCCCGCGCCCGCAGGAAAGCCGGAACATGCGCGATTTATCGCACGCTTTCAGCAGTTGGGGACGTTGACGGCCAGACCGCCCAGCGAGGTTTCCTTGTATTTCTCGCTCATGTCGGCGCCGGTCTGGCGCATGGTCTCGATGGCGGCGTCCAGAGGCACGAAATGCTGCCCGTCGCCGCGCAGCGCCAGGCTGGCGGCCGAAACCGCCTTGATCGCGCCCAGCCCGTTTCGTTCGATGCAGGGCACCTGCACCAGCCCCGCAACCGGGTCGCAGGTCATGCCAAGGTGGTGTTCCAGTGCGATTTCAGCCGCGTTTTCAACCTGCTGCGGGGTGCCGCCAAGAACGGCGCACAGCCCCGCCGCCGCCATGGCGCTGGCGCTGCCCACCTCGGCCTGACAGCCACATTCCGCCCCCGAGATCGAGGCGTTGTGCTTGATGAGCCCGCCCACGGCCGAGGCGGTCAGCAGAAAGTCGTCAAGCTGGCGTTCCGAGGCGCCCGGCACATGCTCAAGCCAATAGCGGATCACTGCGGGCACCACGCCCGCCGCGCCATTGGTGGGGGCGGTGACCACCTGCCCGCCAGCGGCGTTTTCCTCGTTCACGGCCATGGCATACATCGACATCCAGTCGTTGATGACATGGGGCGCGGTCAGGTTCATGCCGGCCTCGGCCTTCAGGGCGGCAAGGATGCCGGGCGCGCGGCGGCGGATCGACAGGCCGCCGGGCAGGATGCCGCCGGTTTCCAGCCCGCGGTTCATGCAGTCGCGCATGACGTGCCAGATGCGGTGGATACCGCCCGAGATCTCGGCATCGGTGCGGAAGACGCGTTCATTGTCGCGCTTCATCGCGGCGATGGACTTGCCCGAGGCTTCGGCCATGGCCAGCATCTCGGCGGCGCTGGCAAAGGGATAGGGCACCCTGGGCGAGGCGTCCGAGCGCGTGTCGTCGCCGCGCGCGGCCAGTTCCGCCTCGGTCAGCACGAAGCCGCCGCCGACCGAATAATAGGTCTGCTGATAGATCACGTCGCCCTGCGCGTCGGTGGCCATCAGGACCATGCCGTTGGCGTGGCCCGGCAGCGCCCGGTCGAAATCGAAGATCAGGTCGCGCGCGGGGTCAAAGCTCAGCGTGCCCAGCCCCGGCGGGGTCAGGGTTTTCGTTTCGCGGTTGGCGGCCAGCGCGGCCTCGGCGGCGCCGGCTTCGATGGTTTCGGGCAGAAAGCCCGCCAGCCCCAGGATGGTGGCGCGGTCGGTGGCGTGGCCCTTGCCGGTGAATGCCAGGCTGCCATGCAGGCTGGCGCGCAGCCCATGCGCGCGGAACGGCTGGGCGCGCAGCGAATCAAGGAAACGCCCGCCCGCCACCATCGGCCCCATCGTATGCGAGGACGAGGGGCCGACCCCGATCTTGAAGATGTCGAAGACCGAAAGAAACATGGCGCGGCTCCCCTCAATGATGTCTGTCAGGGCCAGCTTAGCGCCGCTCTGCCGGGCGGGCCATAGGCTCTGCGCGGCCGATGCGACGCGGGAAACGCAGGCTTGCGACATTTACCCGGTTGCGGTTTGCACGTTATTTGTGCATTTCGCGTAAAATTGTGGCAGATTCCGGTGTCGGGCGACAGGGGGTCAGGCGCGCAATCGCCCCCTTCTTTCGCATCCCGCGTGCCCGCCCTACGAGTATTTCCTATGACAATGCCCGAACCCATCACCCTTGGCACGACGCGGCTTGGCCCTCCGGTCTTTCTGGCCCCGATGGCGGGCATCACCGACCTGCCGTTCCGCCGGGCGGTGGCCCGCCATGGCGGCGCCGGGCTGATGGTCAGCGAGATGGTCGCCTCGACCGAGATGGTGACGCCGCGCCCCTCGACCCGCGCGGGCGTGCGCGCCAAGGCCCTGACCGAAGGCGCGCTGCCGGTCAGCGTCCAGATTGCCGGGCGCGAGGCCGGCGCCATGGCCGAAACCGCGCGCATCGTCGCCGGCATGGGCGCGCGCATCGTCGATATCAACATGGGCTGCCCGGCCCGGAAGGTGACGGGCGGGCTGTCGGGCGCGGCGCTGATGCGCGACCTCGACCACGCGCTGACGCTGGTCGAGGCGGTCGTGGCCGCCGTTCCCGACCTGCCGGTGACGCTGAAGATGCGGCTGGGCTGGGACCCGGACTGCCTGAATGCGCCGGAACTGGCGGCGCGCGCGGCCGGGGCCGGGGTCAGGATGCTGACCGTGCACGGACGCACGCGGGCGCAGTTCTATAGCGGCCGCGCCGACTGGAACGCCATCCGGGCGGTGGCGAACCTGCCGGGCCGGCCGCCGCTGGTCGCCAATGGCGACGTGGTGGACGCGGCCTCGGCGCGGGCGGCGCTGGCGCAGTCGGGGGCCGATGCGGTGATGGTCGGGCGCGGCGCGCAGGGCGCGCCCTGGCGGCTGGCGCAGATCGCGCATGAGCTTTGGGGCACGCCCGCGCCGCATGTCCCGCAGGGCGCCGCGCTGGCCGATGCCGTGGCCGAACATTACGAGGACATCCTGTCGCTTTACGGCCAGGAACTGGGCCTGCGCGTCGCCCGCAAGCATCTGGGCTGGTATGCCGAGGCGAACGGCGCCGCAAACCGCGCCGAGCTGATGCGCGCGGCCTCGCCCGCCGCGACGCTGGCGGCGATCCGCGCCGGCTTCCGGGACGCGGGCGTGCCGGCATCGGTGTCGTCATGACCGCCCGCCGCCGTCCCGAGCCGGTCGCCGACCCGGAAATCGGGACGGGCGACGGCTTTCAGCCCGCCGTGGTCGGCCCGAACTGGTCGGCGCTGCCGCTGCCGGCGATCATCCTTGACGCTCGGGGCCGCATCGCCGCCATGAACGATCTGGCGGAATCGTTTCTGAACATCTCGTGCCGGTCGTCGCTGGGTCATGCGATCGAGGGGCCGGACATGGCCAAGCGGCTGCGCGTCGTGCCCGCGCTTGCCAGCATCCTTGACCGCGTGCGCGAGGGGCACGAGGCCCAGACCCGCGCCGGCGTCCGCTTCGAGATCGGCGACCGCTCGGGCGGGCACAGCGACCGCTTCGCGACGCTGCATGCCGGTCCTGCGCCCAGCCCGGCGGGTGCGACCGCCATCCTGATCGCCCCGCAGGAAGGCGGCGGCCGGCTGGGGCAGGGGCAGGCGGCGCGCTCGGCCGCGCGCTCGGCCATCGGCATGGCGGAAATGCTGGCGCATGAGATCAAGAACCCGCTGGCCGGCATCCGCGGCGCCGCGCAACTGATCGGCATGAACCTGCCCCCCGAGGACCGCGACCTTGCCGAGCTGATCGTGGCGGAATCGCGTCGCATCGTCGAATTGCTGGATCAGGTCGAACGCTTTGGCGACACCTCGGCGCCGAAGCTGGCGGCGGTCAATGTCCATGACGTGCTGGAGCGCGTGCGCCGGTCTGCCGCCGTGGGCTTCGGCAAGGGGCTGAGGATCGTGCCCGATTACGACCCCTCGTTGCCGGCGGCGCTGATCGATGCCGACCAGATGGTGCAGGTCGCGCTGAATCTGGTCAAGAACGCCGCCGAGGCCATCCATCGCGCCGGGCGCCAGACCGGCACCATCCGCATCCACACGTTTTATGACGGGGCGCTGCGTCTTGCGCCATCGGGGGCCGAACCCCAGGGCCGCAGCCTGCCCCTGCAAATCGAGATCGAGGACGACGGCCCCGGCATTCCCGACACCATTGTTGACGAAGTTTTTGAGCCCTTCGTGTCCGGGCGCGAGAACGGCACCGGGCTTGGCCTGGCGCTGGTCTCGAAGATCATTGCCGATCACGGCGCATGGATCGCGCTGGAATCGCGGCCCGGGCGCACTGTTTTCCGACTGTCATTACCCAAAGCCTGAGGTTCCCCATGGACGGCACCGTTCTGATCGCTGACGACGACCGCACCATCCGCACCGTGCTGACGCAGGCGCTGACCCGCGCCGGCTGCCGGGTGCATGCCACGGGTTCGCTGAACCAGTTGTCGCGCTGGGTCGAGGAGGGGCGCGGCGATCTGGTCATCACCGATGTGATGATGCCCGACGGCAACGGCATCGACATGATCCCGGCGATCCGGCAGGCGCGGCCCGATCTGCCGGTGATCGTGATCTCGGCCCAGAACACCATCGTGACCGCCATCCGCGCGACCGAGGCCGCGGCCTTTGAATATCTGCCCAAGCCCTTCGACCTGCCCGACCTGATGAGCAGCGCCGGGCAGGCGCTGTCGCGCCGCCCGCGCCGCGCCGATCCGGCGGCGACGGCTGCGCCGCCGCCACCGCCGGCACCCGAAAGCGCCACCGACCCGACGCTGCCGCTGATCGGCCATGCTCCGGCGATGCAGAGCCTGTTTCGCATGGTGGCGCGGGTGCTGAATGCCGACCTGCCGGTGATGATCGCGGGCGAGGCGGGCGTGGGCAAGACCGTGGTGGCGCGGTCATTCCACGACCTGTCGGACCGGCGCGCGGCGGGGTTCGTGGTGCTGACCTCGGCCGATCTGTCCGAGGAGGCGATCCACCGCGCGGGCGAGCGCGCGCAGGGCGGCACGCTGCTGGTCGAGGACCCGGCCGGCTTTGACAGCGCCGCGCAGGCCCGCCTGATCGGCATGATCGAGGCATGGGAAACCGGGCCGGGGCGGCATCAGATGCCGCGCCTTGTATCGACCGCGGGGCCCGAGCCGCAGGCGGATGTCGCCTCGGGGCGGTTGCGGGCGGATCTGTATTACCGGCTGGCGGGGGTGACGATCACCGTGCCGCCGTTGCGCGCCCGCCTGGACGATATCCCGCCGCTGGCCCGTCACCTGCTGGCGCGGGCCGCGACGCAGGGCCTGCCGCAGCGGACGCTGTCCGATGGCGCGGTGGCGCTGATCCGCGCGCATCCCTTTCCCGGCAATGTGCGCGAACTGGAAAACCTGATGCGGCGGCTGGCGCTGACCGCCGCCAGCGCCACGATATCCGAGGCCGAGGCCCGCGCCGCACTGTCGGAAGCCGCGATGCGGATGCAGCCGCCGGGCACGGTCGCCTCGCGCCCCGTCAACCCGGCACCCGCGCAGGGCGCCGCGCCGCCCGCTGCCGCCCCGTCGCTTGCCGAACCCGCCAACATGCGGCTGGCGCAATCGGTCGAGATGCATCTGCAACGCTATTTCGACCTGCATGGCGACCAATTGCCGCCGCCCGGCCTTTACGACCGCATCCTGCGCGAGATCGAAAAGCCCCTGCTGGAGCTGGCGCTGGACGCGACCGGCGGAAATCAGCTTCGCTGCGCCGATCTTTTGGGCATAAACCGCAATACCCTGCGCAAGAAATTGACGGACCTGAATATCGAAGTGACAAGGCGTCGCAAACTGATGTAAAACGGCCACAGATGGCCGCACGAGAGTCGCGCAGCGGCCACAGATAGGCCGCGGGCAAGCGGCAGGATCGTGAGGTTGGACGAGGTGGCAGGCACGCTGTCCATGGAAACCTGGGCCAAGGAGGCCTGGGATCGCGTCGCAGCTTTGCGGCGCAAGCGGTCGTTCCGCAATGCGGCGACGCTGGGGCTGGTGCTGCTGGGGCCGGCGCTGGCGGCGCTGACATTCGCGGTGATGGGGCCCTTTGCGGGCGGCACCTCGGGCGGGACGCAATTGCGGCTGGTGCTGCTGGCGGACCTGCTTTACCTGATCGTGCTGACCGGGCTGGTGGTGGCGCGCATGGCGCGCATCGTCGCGGCGCGGCGCAAGTCGGCGGTGGGATCGCGCCTGCACATGCGGCTGGTGGGGGTATTCGCCACCATCGCGCTGGTGCCGACGGTGCTGGTGGCGCTGTTCGCGGGCCTGACGCTGAATATCGGGCTTGAGGGCTGGTTCTCGAACCGGGTGCAGCAGGTGGTCTCGAACTCGCTTGCCGCCGCCGAGGCCTATCAGGAGGAACACCGCCGCGACCTGACCAATGACACCAAGCTGCTGGCGGGCGCGCTGACCCAGGCCGCGCGGCAAAGCCCGCTGATGGATGACGGCCAGATGCGTGAATTGCTGGAGCAGGGTCAGGGCCTGATCCAGCGCGGGTTGCGCGAAGCCTATGTCATCGACGGGCGCGGCGCCATCCACGCGCGGGGCGAACGCAGCTATCAGTTCTGGTACGAACAGCCCTCGCCTGCGCAGTTCGATCAGGCCAGCGCCTCGGGGCTGGTGCTGATCGAGGACTGGCAGAACAACGAATTCCGCGCGCTGGTGCCGCTGCCGCCGATGGCCGACCGCTATCTTTACGTCACCCGCGACGTCGATGGCCGGCTGCTGGGACTGCTGGACGACACCCGCCAGACCGTCGGCGAATACCAGCGGCTTGAGCAGGAGCGCGGCCGCGTCCTGCTGGAATTCTCGTTCCTTTACCTTGGCTTCGCGCTGCTTCTGGTGGCGGCAGCGATGTGGCTGGGCCTGTGGTTCGCCGACCG
The DNA here is from genome assembly GCA_046348875.1 of Paracoccus sp. (in: a-proteobacteria). Classification (GTDB taxonomy): domain Bacteria; phylum Pseudomonadota; class Alphaproteobacteria; order Rhodobacterales; family Rhodobacteraceae; genus Paracoccus. Next base: position 86,542 of record JAXMDJ010000015.1, on the reverse strand, counting down.
CCTGTCGCGGCCGATCGGGCGGCTGGCCGAGGCATCCGAGCAGGTCGGCAAGGGCAATCTGGACCTGCAGATCCCCGAACCCGATACCGGCGACGAAATCCAGACGCTGGGCGAAAGCTTCAACCGCATGACGCGGCAGTTGAAACAGCAGCGGATCGAGCTGGTGGAAAGCTATCGCGCCGCCGACGACCAGCGGCGGCTTTTCGACAGCGTGCTGTCCTCGGTCACCTCGGGGGTGATCGGGCTGGATGCGGCAGGCGAGATCGACTTTCTGAACCGCTCGGCCACGCGGCTGCTGGGGCTGGACCCGGCGCATGACCACGACCGGCTGCTGTCCGAGGTGGTGCCGGAATTCGCGCCGCTGTTCGACCGCCTGCACCAGTCGGTGAACGAATGGGTGCAGGACGAGGTGCGCCTGACCCGCGAGGGCCGCGTCGAAAGCCTGCTGGTGCGCATGGCGATCCGGCGTGGCGCCGCCGGCGGCCTTGAGGGTTATGTGGTGGCGCTGGACGACGTGACCGACCTTGTGTCGGCGCAGCGCATGGCGGCCTGGGGCGATGTCGCCCGCCGCGTCGCGCATGAGATCAAGAACCCGCTGACCCCGATCCAGCTTTCGGCCGAGCGGCTCAAGCGCAAGTTCGGCCCCATCGCCGGGGACGAACGCGAGGCGCTGGAGCAATATACCGAGGTCATCATCCGCCAGACCAACGACCTGCGCCGGATCGTGGACGAGTTCTCGCGCTTTGCGCGGATGCCGGAACCCGACCGCAAGGAAACCGACATCGCGAAACTGCTGCGCGAAAGCGAACTGATGCAGCGCGATGCGCTGGGGGGCGCGCTGGTCTCGGACATTCCCGACGGGCCGGTGATCGTCGATGCCGATGCCGGGATGATGCGGCAGGTCTTTACCAACCTGCTGAAGAACGCGGGCGAGGCCATCGACGAGCTGCGCGCCGACCCGCCCGAAGGCTGGGTGGCGCAGGTTCGCGTGGAACTGCGCGTCGCCCCCGATGCGGTCACCATCCGCATCGTCGATAACGGCCCGGGCCTGCCTCAGGACCGGACCCGGCTTTTTGAACCCTATGTGACGATGAAGCCCGGCGGCACCGGCCTTGGCCTTCCCATCGTCAAGAAGATTGTCGAGGAACATGGCGGCAGCCTGTCGCTGACCGATGCCCCCGGTCAGCGGGGCGCCATGGCCGAAATCCGTCTGCCGCGCGAGCGTCAGCCGGTCCGCCTTTCGGTCCGCCGCCAGAAACTGGATCAGGAAACTGTGAAATGAGCGATATTCTTATTGTTGACGATGAACGCGACATCCGCGAACTGATCTCGGACATCCTGCGCGACGAAGGCTACGCCACGCGCCTTGCCGCCAATTCCGACGAGGCGGTGGCCGAACTGAACGCCGCCGAACCGGCGCTGATGATTCTGGATATCTGGCTGAAGGACAGCAAGATGGACGGGATCGACATTCTGAAGCAGGTCAAGCGCAACAACCCCGACGTGCCGGTGGTCATCATTTCCGGCCACGGCAATATCGAGATCGCCGTGGCGGCGATCAAGCAGGGCGCCTATGACTTCATCGAGAAGCCCTTCAATATCGACCAGTTGCTGGTGGTGATCCGCCGCGCGATGGAAACGTCAAGGCTGCGGCACGAGAACTCGACCCTGAAGCGCGGCGAGACCCGCGCGGCTGAAATGCTGGGCAACTCGGCCGCGTTCCGGCGGCTGCGCGAACAGCTTGACAAGGTCGCCAAGTCGAACGGCCGCATCATGCTGACCGGCGAGCCGGGCGCGGGCAAGGAAATCTCGGCCCGCTATATCCACGCGCAAAGCCCGCGGGCGCGCGAGCCCTTTGTCACCGTGCCCTGCGCCACCATCGAGCCCGACCACATGGAGGAGGTGCTGTTCGGCCGCGAAACCGCCGGCCGCGGCATCGAGCCGGGCCTGCTGGAACAGGCCCATGGCGGGGTGATCTATTTCGACGAGGTCGCCGACATGCCGCTGGGCACGCAGCCCAAGATCCTGCGCGTGCTGACCGAACAGCAGTTCCAGCGCGCCGGCGGCACCGACAAGGTGCGGGTCGATCTGCGGGTGATCTCATCGACCAATCGCGACCTGACGGTGGAAATCAATGCCGGCCGCTTCCGGCAGGAGCTTTACGACCGGCTGAACGTGGTGCCGGTGGCCGTGCCCTCGCTGGCCGACCGGCGCGAGGACATCCCGATGCTGGCCGAGCATTTCATCGAGCAGTTCCACACCACGCAGGGCCTGCCCCAGCGCCCGCTGCCCGAGGAAACCAGCGCCGCGTTGCAGGCGATGAACTGGCCGGGCAATATCCGCCAGCTTCGCAACGTCATCGAACGGGTGCTGATCCTTGGCGACGGCACCGGCCCGATCCAGCCCTCGGAGTTGGAAACGCAAGGGTCCGGCGGCAGCAGCGGCGAGGCGCTGGCGCTGGGGCCGCAGATCACCAGCCTGGCGCTGCGCGAGGCGCGCGAGCTGTTCGAGCGCGAATATCTTCTGGCGCAGATCAACCGCTTTGGCGGCAATATCAGCCGCACGGCGCAATTCGTCGGCATGGAGCGATCGGCCCTGCATCGCAAGCTGAAATCGCTGGGCGTGGTCGGGGGCGTGCGTGTCGAGGACGAGATAAGCGGGAAATGACAGCGCCGGTGGCGCGGTCCCTTGGATATTTGGATGAAGAAGAAATGCGCCCGGGGTCCGGGGGGGCGCGCATCTGGCGCGGTCCCGGTCCCTGGGCGGTGCGTGAAGAACCCGGCGACAGCGTCCCGGGGGTGCTGCGGTTTTCCGGTATCCTGCGCCTTTTCATCGCGCTAGGATCGGGGCTTACGACGGGCAGTAGGCTGGATTCAGGATGAAGATCATTATCTGCGGGGCAGGGCAGGTCGGCTGGCACATCGCGCGCCACCTCGCGGGGGAACGCAATGACGTCACCATCATCGACACCAATGCCGAACTGATCCGGCGTGCCACCGATGCGCTGGACGTGCAGGGCGTCACCGGCTTTGCCAGCCATCCCGACGTGCTGGACCGTGCCGGCGCGCGCGATGCCGACCTGATCATCGCCGCGACCCATTCGGACGAGGTGAACATGGTCACCTGCCAGATGGCGCATTCGGTCTTTCAGGTGCCGCGCAAGATTGCCCGGCTGCGTTCGGGCGCCTATCTGGACGCGATCTATTCCGACCTTTACCGCACCGACCATCTGCCCATCGACGTGGTCATCAGCCCCGAACGCGAGGTGGCGCGGGCGGCATTGCAGCGGCTTTCCGCGCCCTCGACCTTCGATGCCGAGACCTTCCTTGAGGGGCGGCTGCATCTGCTGGGGATTCTGCTCGACCCCGACAGCCCGGTGCTGAACACGCCCCTGCGGCAGCTCAACGACATGTTCCTGAGCCTGTCGGCCATCGTCGCCGGCGTGCGGCGGCATGGCAAGCTGTTCGCCCCCGAGGCCGGCGACCAGCTTTTCGAGGGCGACCAGATCTATGTCTTTACCCTGGCCGAGGACGTGCCGCGCACGCTGGAAATCTTTGGCAAGCCCGTCGCGCGGCAGGAAAACGTCGTCATCATCGGCGCCGGCAATGTCGGGCTGGCGGTGGCGCAGGCGCTTGAGGCGCGGCCCGAGCGCGTCCGCGTCAAGCTGATCGAGCGCAACCGCGCCCGCGCCGAGGATGCCGCCGACGCGCTGACGCGCACCATCGTGCTGAACGGCGACGGGCTGTCGGCGGAACTGCTGGAAGAGGCCGCGGTGCCCAAGGCCGACGCCGTTCTGGCCATCACCGACGACGACAAGACCAATATCCTGGCCGCCGTGCGTGCCAAGCAGGCGGGGGCGAAGCTGGCGATCTCGCTGGTCAACGACCCCACGCTGATGTCGATGATGGAACCCCTGGACATCGACGCCTTCATCAATCCGCGCGCCAGCACGGTGTCCACCATCCTGCGCCATATCCGGCACGGGCGGGTGCGCGACATCTATTCCATCGGCGATGCCGAGGCCGAGGTGATCGAGGCGCAGGTGCTGTCGACCTCGCCCATTGCCGGGCGGCCGGTGCGCGACATCGAATTCCCCGAGGGCGCGCTGATCGGCGCCGTCCAGAAGGGCGGCCGCGTGGTCAAGCCCGTCGGCGACCTGCGCATCGAGGAGGGCGATATCGTGGTGATCTTCGCCCTTGCCTCGGACGTTCCCGAGGTCGAGCGCCTGTTGCAGGTCTCGATCGACTTTTTCTGAGGGCGGTCATGGGCTTTCTGCTGCGCCTGCCGCTGATCGTCATTCTGGCCGGGATCGGTGCGCTGGCGATGGTCCTGCCGGGGCTTTATGCCCATGCGCAGAACCTGCACAAGATCGGCTCGATCTTTCTGGGCGCGGCGGGGCTGTTCTTTCTGCTGAGCGTGATCCTGGCGCTGGCGACGGCCAATGCGCCGGCGGGGCCGCGCGCGCGCAGCGTGCTGCTGACGATGCTGGGCACGATGGCGCTGCTGCCGGCGATGCTGGCGGTGCCTTTCGCGCTGTCGGTGCCCGATACCGGTTTCTTCAACGCCTGGTGGGAGATGGTGTCCTGCCTGACCACCACCGGCGCCTCGCTTTATTCGGCGGAACTGCTGGCGCCGCCCTTGCATCTGTGGCGGGCGATGGTCGGCTGGATGGGCGGGCTGTTCATGCTGGTCGCCGCCGTGGCGCTGCTGGCGCCGCTGCGGGTCGGCGGGTTCGAGATCCTCGCCTCGCCCTATGGCCGATCCGAGCGGTTCGAGCGGCTGCCGCGCTCGGCCGACGGGCGGGCGATCATGATGCCGCTGTCGGCGCCGGTCGGGCTGAGCGATGCCGCCGACCCTGTCCATCGGGTCGTCAAGGTGACGCGGCTGGTGCTGCCGCTTTATGCCGGGCTGACGATGCTGATGTGGGTGCTTTTGCTGATGATGGGCGAAAGCGGGCTGGTGGCGCTGACCCGCGCCATGGGCACGCTTTCGACCAGCGGCATCAGCCCGGTCAATGGCCCCGCGGGGCAGGGCAGCGGCGTTCCGGGCGAGGTCGTCATTTTCCTGTTCCTGATCCCGGCGCTGTCGCGGCGGTTCTGGCCCGGCGGGCGCGAATTGCGGGTCAGCGCCAGCCTGCTTGACGACCCCGAACTGCGCATGGCGGCGGGGGCGGTGCTGCTGGTTTCGGTCGTGCTGTTCGCGCGGCATTTCTTTGGCGCCATCGGCGTGTCGCCGACCGGGGCCGCGGGGGTGCTGGAAACGCTGGACAGCGCCGCATCCGCCGCCTGGGGCGGCATCTTCAACGGGCTGAGCTATCTGACCACCACTGGCTGGAACTCGGTCGAGTGGCAGGGGGCGCGGAACTGGTCGGGCCTCAGTTCGCCGGGGCTGATGCTGGCGGGGCTGGCGATCATGGGCGGCGGCGTCGCCACCACCGCGGGCGGCGTCAAGCTGCTGCGCGTCTATGCGCTGGCCCGCCATTCCGAGCGCGAGCTGGAAAAGATCGTCCATGCCAGTTCGGTCGGCGGCGGCGGGGTGATGGCACGGCGGCTGCGGCGCGAGGGCGCCTATCTGGCCTTCATCTTCTTCATGCTGTTCGCGATCTCGCTGGCGGTGGTGGTGATGATGATTTCGGTCCAGCAGATCGAGTTCGACAGCGCCACCATCCTGTCCATCGCGGCGCTGACGAATACCGGGCCCTTAGCGGGGGCGATTCCGCTGACTCCGGTCTTTCAGGGCTCGGCCGGGATGGCGGGGGCGCCGTGGCAGGGCTGGGCCGGCCTGCCGGCCGCCACCAAGGCGATCCTGGCCGGGGCGATGGTGCTGGGAAGGCTGGAAACGCTGGCAATTCTGGCACTGTTTTCACCCGAATACTGGAGGCGCTGACACAGTTCGGGATCATCTGCTTGCAAGCCGTCGCACGCTCGCCTAAGTCTTGGGGCACGTTGACAAGGACAAGGTGCCCCGTATGGCCGGCGACAAACAAAACCTGCAGGATGCTTTCCTAAATCATGTCCGCAAGGGCAAAGTTCCGGTCACGATTTTTCTGATTAATGGTGTGAAACTTCAGGGTGTTATCACCTGGTTCGACAATTTCTGCGTGCTTTTGCGCCGCGACGGCCAGTCGCAGCTTGTCTATAAGCATGCCATCTCGACCATCATGCCGGGGCAGCCTATCAGCCTCTATGACGGCGAGGACTGATTGGCCGAACTCACGGAAACGCGCGAAAGCCCGACCCGCGCTTATGTGATTCACCCCGATCTGGGCAATTCGCGAACCCGCCGGTCGCCCGATCTGGCGCTGGAGGAGGCTATCGCGCTGGCCCATGCGCTGCCCGCGATCGAGGTCGTGGGCGCCGAGGTCGCAAAGCTGCGCAAGCCCGATGCGGGGATGCTGTTTTCCAAGGGCAAGCGCGAGGAGATCGGCCAGCGTCTGAAGGACGCGGCCGGGGGCGAGGGCGCCGAACTGGTGCTGGTGGACGGGCCGGTGACGCCGGTCCAGCAGCGCAACCTGGAAAAGGAATGGGGCGTCAAGCTTCTGGACCGGACCGGGCTGATCCTTGAGATTTTCGCCGACCGTGCCCAGACCCGCGAGGGGGTGTTGCAGGTCGAACTGGCGGCGCTGGCCTATCAGCGCACGCGGCTGGTGCGCGCCTGGACCCACCTTGAGCGGCAGCGGGGCGGTTTCGGCTTTGTCGGCGGCCCGGGCGAGACGCAGATCGAGGCCGACCGCCGCGCCATCGACGAGCAGATGATCCGCCTGCGCCGCCAGCTTGAGCGTGTCGTCAGGACCCGCGAGCTGCACCGCAAGGCGCGCGCCAAGGTGCCCTATCCCATCGTCGCGCTGGTCGGCTATACCAACGCCGGAAAATCGACGCTGTTCAACCGCTTGACCGGCGCCGACGTGATGGCCAAGGACCAGTTGTTCGCGACGCTCGATCCGACCATGCGGCAGTTGACGCTGCCCGGCGGCCGGCGGGTGATCCTGTCCGATACCGTGGGCTTCATCAGCGACCTGCCGCATGAACTGGTCGCCGCCTTCCGCGCCACGCTGGAGGAGGTGCTGGCCGCCGACCTGATCCTGCATGTGCGCGATATCTCGCATCCCGAGACCGAGGAGCAGGCCGGCGATGTCGGCGAGATCCTCGACAGTCTGGGCGTCGAGGATGACGTGCCGCTGATCGAGGTCTGGAACAAGATCGACGCGCTGTCGCCCGAGACCCGGCAGGCGCTGCGCCGCACCGATGCGCGGACCGAGGGCGTGCAGGCGATCTCGGCGCTGACGGGCGAGGGGCTGGACGACCTGATGGCCGCCATCGACCTGCGGCTGGCCGAGGCGCTGGACGAGCCCCGGACCGAGGCCGAACTGGTGCTGCCCCATGCCGATGGGCGCAGGCGCGCATGGCTGCATCGGCAGGGGGTCGTTCTGGCCGAGGACACGGCCGAGGACGGCGTGCATCTGCGGCTGCGCTGGACCGAGCGGCAAAGGGCGCAGTTCGAGGCGTTGTAGCGTCGCGCTGAAGCCCGCGCCGTGGCGCATGTGGCACCGCTGCGTCTGGATATTTGGATGAAGAAGAAAAGAGGGCCGTCCCGTTTCGGGGGCGGCCCTGTCTTTTCCGGGTCAGGCGGGCAGGGCCGCCAGTTCGTGCGCCCAGGGCGGGTTGGCGCCGGGGCGCGAGACGGTGATCGCCGCCGCGCGGGTGCCAAGCGAGAGCGCCGCCGCGATAGCCTCGGGCGTGAGGCGGTCGAGGCCGTCGCGGCTGAGAACGCCCGCCTGATCGAGCGCCGCCAGCACGCCGGCGTTGAAGGTGTCGCCGGCGCCGATGGTGTCGGCGACCTCGACCCGGACGGCGCTGGCGCTGATGATGTCGCCCGCCCAATGCGCGCGCGCGCCGGCCGAGCCGCCGGTCTGGAAGACCACGCGCGGGCCGCGGGTCAGGATGCTGGCCGCGGCCTTTTCATGGCTGAGGTCGGGCATGAGCCATTCGAGGTCGTCGCCCGAGAGCTTCACGAGGTCGGCCATGGCGAAAAGCCGGTCGAGCCGGGCGCGATAGGCTGCGGCGTCGGCGATGAAGAAGGGCCGGATATTCGGGTCGATCATCACCGGGATGCGGTGGCGGACGCGTTCGACCAATGCCTCGATCGCGGCGCCGCAGGGGTCGGGGACCAGGCTGATGCCGCCGATGAACAGCGCGGTTACGCTGTCGGGGATTTCGGGCAGGTCCTCGGGTGTCAGCATCCGCCCGGCCGAGCCTTCGTCATAGAAGGAGTAGCGCGCCTCGCCCCCGGTCAGGGTGACGAAGGCCAGCGTCGTCAGCCGGTCGCTGCGCGGGCAAAGCGAGGTGTCGACATTCGCCTGTGCCAGCGGACCCAGCAGCATCTGCCCGAAGGCATCGCGCGAGATCGGCCAGAGATAGCCCGAGGCCGCCCCCATCCGCCCCAGCGCGATGGCGGTGTTATAGACCGCGCCGCCGGGCAGCGGGCGGTAACTTGCCCCCTCGGGCACCATGTCGATCAGCGATTCACCTGCACTAAGGATCATGTGCGCACCTCGTCCCCCGTATACGCCGGATCGGCCAAGCGACCGTCAATATCTTGGTGATAGCGGTAACTTCGAGTCGTGGAAAGATCGGGAATGACCTGTTCTACCTGCCCGATGCGGACATAGCCGCCCTTCTGGTTCAGCGCGACCAGTGCGGCGATCAGGGCCAGCGCGGCGAGGATGGCGAAAGCGATCTTCCAGACCGACCATGGCCGTTCGCCCTGCACGCGGCCCGACTGGCCGTTGACCACGAAGCGATAGCTTTTGCCGTTATAGCGATAGGCGGCGGTCCAGACCGGCAGCAGGATATGCTTGAAGGTCTCGTCGGCGTAGCGGGTCTGGATGCTGCCGATCTGCTGTTCGTTGCCGCCGATGTCGCGGCGCACGTCCATGGCGATGACCCCGGCCATTTCCTGCCGCGCGATGTCATGGCCGGCGCCAAGCGGGATGGTGTAGCCCTCGGCCAGGAAGCCCGCGAGGTATTCGGGCTGATAGGCGGCCAGATGCGACAGGTCCCACGGCGTCAGCGCATCGGTGATGCGGCGCGGCAGCGAGCCGGCGGCAAGCACCAGCACGTCGTCGAAATCGCGCGAGACCTGTCCCGAGACATTGGTCCAGCGCGTGCGCCGCACCTGTTCGGCGACCTGCTGCTGGCGGCCATTGACCTGGCGCGTGACCCAGACGGTTTCGTAATACCAGTCGCCGCGGGCGCCGCTATAGCGCGAGGTCGTGTCGGCGTCGAAGGTCCAGAACGGAGAATAGACCCCGCTCATCTGCTTGCCGCGGCGGGCATAGGCGGTCAGGCCCGAGGGCGCGAACCACAGGCCCCGGAGCCAGTCCTCCAGCGCGGATTTCGCCTGCGCCTCGGTGATGACGAAGGGCAGCACGCCCTGCGGCTTCAGAAAGCGCGTGGTGCCGGTATCGGTGACCACGGGCGTGGCGCAGAACGGGCAGGCCGTGGCGTGGCGGTCGCTGGTCAGTTCCACCTTGGCGCCGCAATTCGGGCAGGACAGCGTGCGGACGGTTTCGGTCAGGTCGCTGTTCTGGTCGAGGCGCAGCCCCTCGGCCAGCGGGATTTCGTGCAGGTTGGGGGATTTGTGGCCCGCATCCCATTGCAGCGCCCGCCCCGTCGCGGGGTCAAGCAGGATGGCGCTGTCGCCCCATGGCCCGTTCTGCGCCTGCCGCGCGGGGGCGCGGGCAGGGCCGGGGCCGATCTTCTGTTCATGCCCGCAATAGGGGCAGACAAGGCTTTGCTGGCCCGGCGAGAATTCAAGGCTGGCGCCGCAATTATCGCAGGGATAGCGGAATTCGGACGGAGGCGTGGGCATTCCCCGCGCCTTAACCCTGTTTCGGTACCGGCGGCGGCGGAGGCGGTGGCGCGATGGTGAAAAGCTGCGCCAGTTCGTTCACCTCGTCCGCGGGTTTCCAGCCGTCCTGACCCGGCGTCCAGACCAGCGTTTCGCGGGTGAACTTGCCCTCGTTGGCAAGGCGGCCGAGTTTGGCGCGGCCATAGGGCCCCTCGGCCTGGCCATCCACGGCGATGTGCCAGACGGTTTCGGGGTTCAGCGGCGGCGGGGTCTGCGGCGCCGGCTGGGGGGCGGCCTGCTGGGGCACGCTGCCCCACGGGCCGCGCTGCATCCCGCCCATGGCCATGCCCATTCCGGCACCAAGGCCCGCGCCAAGACCCGCGCCCATGCCGCCCGGCTGGTTCGAGGCGTTCAGCATCGCCTCGGACGCGGCATATTGGCCGAAGCGGTTCAGGTCGCCGACGATGCCCATGGAGGTGCGCTTGTCGAGCATCTTTTCCACCTCGTCGGGCAGGCTGATGTTCTCGATATAGAATTCGGGGATGGTCAGGCCATAGGAGGCGACCGTGGGGCTGATCGCCTTGGCGACGAGCTGGCCGAACTGCTGGGTATTCGCCGCCATGTCGAGGACCGGGATCCCCGAGGCCGCGATCATGCGCGAAAACTCCTGCACGATGATGTTGCGAAGCTGGAAGCTGATCTCGTCGGCGGTGAATTCGCCGTCGGTGCCGACGATTTCCTGCATGAACTTGCCGGGGTCGGTCACGCGCATGGAATAGGTGCCGAAGGCGCGCAGCCGCACCGGGCCGAATTCCGGGTCGCGCGCGATCACCGGGTTCTTCGTGCCCCATTTCAGGTCGTTGAAGCGCGTCGTGTTGACGAAATAGATTTCCGACTTGAACGGGCTTTTGAAGCCGTGGTCCCAGTGCTGAAGCCGGGTCAGGACCGGCAGGTTGTTGGTTTCCAGCATGTAGAGGCCGGGGGCGAAGACATCGGCAAGCTGGCCCTCATGGATGAAGACGGCGGCCTGCCCCTCGCGCACGGTCAGCTTGGCGCCGTATTTGATGGCGTTGCCCACGGTCGGGAAGCGATAGACCATGGTATCGCGCGAGTCGTCGGTCCATTCGATGATCTCGATGAACTCGCCGCCAAGGATGTTGAACAGGGACATGGGTTGCCTCGTATCGGGAAGGGCGCGGGGGGTGTTCGGGTCAGACGTTAGCGCAAGGCGGCGGGGCGATCCATTCACCTTTGCGAACGCCGGTGAAGTCGGAAAGCCGCGCGGCGCGGTGGCGCCGCGCCGGTTGCCATGGCGGTGCGGCAGCGGCTTTCAAACCTCGGTCCCCAGCAGTTCGGTGGCGATCTGCATGACGACGGGGCGGGCCTCGGCCTCGGTCATGCCGGGGCGCAGGCGCGGGTCGTAAAGGATCTTCAGCAGCAATTCGTCATGCCGCGTCAGATAGGCGAATTCCTCGTCGTCGTTGAAGATCGAGGGCCGCGCGCGCGGGCTGTCATTGGCCAGCCCCATGCCCTGCGTCAGCTCCTCATGCACGCAAGAGCGGCGCAGGCGCGGCGGCAGTTCGGCGCGGATCAGCGCCACAGCCTGCGCATAGACCGGGGAATTGCCCTGCGAATAGGCGAAGACCGTGCAGAAATTCTGCGGCGAAAGCTCGCTCAGCGCCACCACGTCCGAAGGCGGGATGCCGGGCACCATGGATTGCAGGCGCGGGCCGATGGCGCGGCGTTCGTCCTCGTTCACGACCAGAACGACGAAATTGCCCTGAGCGCCCCCCAGCGCGACGGGATGGCCGCTGACCCTTTGCAGCCGCGCGGCAAAGCCCGCCACGTCGGCGCGGTCGCGGCTGCGCTGGGCGGGCGGAACGGAATCGCCGAAATACATCTGCATCCTGACCGGCTGCTGCCAGCGGCGCAGGGGGGCGGTCACCTCGTGCTGGACCAGCGTATCGCCGTGGCGCACATATTCGTCATGCAGCGCGATCTGGACGAAGTCCTCGGTCAGGCGCTCGGGCGTCAGGGCGATCTCGGTGCCCGGATCGGTGCGCAGGTGGCCGCGCGCGATCAGCGTTTCCTCGGTCGAGGTCAGATACTGGCGCATCCCCGCGCTGGCCGGCGTGGCGGCGGCGGCCTGGGCGCGGGCATTGGCGGCGCGGGCATCCTCGGCGCGGTCGCGGCGCAGCGCGGCCTGATCGACGCCGGGCAGCGCCGGCCTTTCCGGCGGCGCCGTGGGCGCGATGGCGGGGGGCGTTGGCGGCTGGGGACTGGGGGCGCAGGCGCCAAGCAGCGCCAGCGTCACAAGGGCAAGGGGCAGGCCGAAATGCGGCCGGGAATGGTCAATGCGAAAGGTCACGGCGCTGGGGTCATGGCTGCGGGTGTCAGGGCAGAGGGGCGGGGAGGGTCAGGGGGCGGCGGGTCGCCCTGTGGCGGCGGGGCTTTCAGGGCGGGCGCTGGCCGAGGCCAGCGTCTTGCGCAACTCGCGCTCCATCGCGGTAAGGTCCTCTTCGGCGGCGGCGCGGCGGGTGCGCCCCTCATCGGCGATGCGCAGGCTGTCCTCGATGGTCGAAATCAGTTCGGCATTGGCGGTGCGCACGGCCTCGATGTCGAAGACGCCGCGTTCGACCTGGGTGCGGATCTGGGCATTGGCCTGCCGCAGGTTCCTGGCGTTGGCGGTCAGCAGGTCGTTGGTCAGGTCGTTGGCTTCCTTGACGGCGCGCGCGGCCTCGGCGCTGCGCTGGATGGTCACGGCCTGCGCAAGCTGGGTTTCCCAAAGCGGCACGGTGTTGACCAGCGTCGAATTGATCTTGGTCACCAGCGACTTGTCGTTTTCCTGCACCAGCCGGATCGAGGGCAGCGACTGCATCGTGACCTGCCGCGTCAGCTTGAGGTCGTGCACGCGGCGTTCCAGATCGTCGCGGGCCGAGCGCAGGTCGCGCAGTTCCTGCGCCGCCATGACCTTGTCGTTTTCGGGCGCGGCCTCGACGGCGGCGGCCTTGGCGGGAATGTCGTCACGGTCCAGCCGGGCAAGCTTTTCCTCGCCGGCGGCGATATACAGCGCCAGTTCGTCGTAGAAGTTCAGCGTGCGTTCATAAAGCACGTCCAGCGACTTGATATCCTTCAGCAGCCGGTGCTGGTGGCTGTCGAGATCGGAACTGATGCGGTCGATCTGCGACTGCACCTGTTCGTAGCTGGCGACGAATTTCGCAAAGGGCGCGCTGCGGCCCAGCAGCTTTTCCCACCAGCTTCGTTCGCGGCGCACGTCCAGTTCGCTGACCGAAAAGCCGCGGATCGTGGTCACGATCTCGCGCAGGGATTCACCGGCGGGGCCGACGTCCTTGTTCTTGACATCGGCCAGCATCGCCTGGCTGATTTCCTGCAATTCGTTCTGTGCGCGGGCGCCGAAATGCACGATCGAGCCGGTGTCGCGGATGTCCAGCTCGGCGATGCGCTTGCGGATTTCCTCGGCCACGGCGGGGTTGGCCTGCGCCAGCGTGGGGGCGGCGGCGGGTGGCTCGGGCAGGACAACTGCTGTTACGGTCTGGATTTCGTCCAGTGCGGCTTCAGCGCTGGCCTGCGTCTGCGTGGTCATCCGGTCGTCCTTTCATGGGTCCGTTCGGGACCGGCGGCAGAATAAGCCGAATCCCGGGGGATGCAACGAGAGCGGGCCACGAAAGTTCCGCCCCGGGGCAGTCTGTCGCGGCGCTGTGGTATTCGTGCCCGCCGCGCCGGTCCGGCGCTTGGCGTTGCGCGCGGGCCGGCGGACGTGTAGAAACCTTGCGATTATGCGTTGCGAAGGAGCCTTGGATGCGCAGAGTTGTCGTCACCGGACTGGGGATGGTCACGCCGCTGGCCTCGGGGGTCGATGAGACCTGGACGAGACTGCTGGCCGGGGAATCCGGGGCTGGGCCGATCACACGTTTCGACGCCAAGGACGTGGTGACGAAATACGCCTGCGAGATCCCCTTTGGCGATGGCAGCGACGGCACCTTCAATCCCGACGACTGGATGGAGCCCAAGGACCGGCGCAAGGTCGACGACTTCATCCTTTACGGCATGGCCGCCGCCGAACAGGCCGTGCGCGATTCCGGCTGGGTTCCCCAGAACGAGGAAGACCGCGAGCGCACTGGCGTGATGATCGGATCGGGCATCGGCGGGCTGAACTCGATCGCCGAAACGGCGGTGCTGATCAAGGAACGCGGGCCGAAGCGGGTCTCGCCCTTCTTCATTCCGGGGGCGCTGATCAACCTTGTCTCGGGTCAGGTCTCGATCCGGTTCGGCTTCAAGGGGCCGAACCACGCGGTCGTCACCGCCTGTTCGACCGGCGCGCATGCCATCGGCGATGCGGCGCGGCTGATCATGCTGGGCGATGCGGATGTGATGATCGCAGGCGGCACCGAAAGCCCCATCGGCGAGATCGGCGTCGCCGGCTTCAACGCCTGCAAGGCGCTGTCGACCAAGCGCGAGGCCGACCCCAAGGGCGCCAGCCGCCCCTGGGATCAGGACCGCGACGGCTTTGTCATGGGCGAGGGCGCGGGCGTCGTCGTGCTGGAGGAATACGAGCACGCCAAGGCGCGCGGCGCCAAGATCTATGCCGAGGTGCTGGGCTATGGCCTGTCGGGCGACGCCTATCACATCACCGCCCCCAGCGAGGACGGCGATGGCGGTTTCCGCAGCATGTCGGCGGCGCTGAAGCGCGCGGGCATCTCGCCTGCCGATATCGATTACATCAATGCGCATGGCACCTCGACCATGGCCGACGTGATCGAGCTGGGCGCGGTCGAGCGGCTCTTGGGCGATGCGGCGGGGAACGTGGTCATGTCGTCGACCAAGTCCTCGATCGGGCATCTGCTGGGCGCGGCGGGCGCGGTTGAGGCGATCTTCTGCATTCTGGCGATCCGCGACCAGATCTGCCCGCCGACGATCAATCTGGACAACCCGGCGCGCGAAACGGCCATCGATCTGGCCGCCAATGCCGCCGTGCGCCGCAAGGTGGATTATGTGCTTTCCAACAGCTTCGGCTTTGGCGGCACCAATGCCAGTCTGGTGATGGGGCGGATCAAGGAATGATCTGGCGCCATATCGCGTCGAACTTCCTGACCCTGCTGATCGTCATTCTGGTCGCGGTGGCGGGCGCCATCGCCTGGGCCAAGCATCAATACAGCGCCCCCGGCCCCAGCGCCGTCGCCGCCTGCGTGCGCGTGGCGCCGGGCGCCAGCCTGAGCGCCGTCAGCGAGCAGCTTGCCAGTCAGGGCGTGGTGTCGAACGCCTATATCTTTCGGGCGGGGGCGGATTACGCCGGGAAGGCACGCGATCTGAAATTCGGCTCATACATGATGCCGCCGCATTCCAGCATGGAGGACGTGGTCAAGGTCATCACCGCCGGCGGCCCTTCGACCTGCGGGACCGAGGTGATCTTTCGCATCGGCGTGCGCGGGAACACGGTCGTGCTGCGCGACATGGATGCGGCGACGGGCGAGTTCGCCGAGCAGGCGAAATACGACCCCGGCAAGGAACCGGCCCCCGAGGCCATCGCCAGTGCCGAGGCCAGGCCCGATGCGCGGCTGCGCATCACCATGGCCGAGGGCGTGACAAGCTGGCAGGTGGTCGAGGGGCTGAAGCAGGCCGGGTTCCTGAAGGGCGAGGTTGCCCAGGTTCCGGCCGAGGGCAGCCTTGCGCCCGACACCTATGATGTCGAGCAGGGTGCAGACCGTGGCAAGCTTTTGGCCGAGATGGCGCGGCGGCAGACGGCGATCCTGAACACGGCCTGGGCGGCGCGCGCGGCCGATCTGCCCTACAAGACGCCCGAAGAGGCGCTGACCATGGCCTCGATCATCGAAAAGGAAACCGGCGTTCCGGGCGAGCGCGGCGTGGTGGCCAGCGTCTTTGTCAACCGGCTTGGGCGCGGGATGCGGCTGGAGACCGACCCCACGGTGATCTATGGCGTCACCAAGGGCGAAGGCGTGCTGGACCGCGGCCTGCGCGGGTCGGAACTGCGCCGGCGCACGCCCTATAACACCTATCAGATCGACGGGCTGCCGCCGACGCCCATCGCCAACCCGGGCCGCGCGGCCATCGAGGCGGCGATGAACCCCGACAAGACGGACTATGTGTTCTTTGTGGCCGATGGCTCGGGTGGGCATGCATTCGCGCGCACGCTGGAGGAGCATAACCAGAACGTCCTGCGCTGGCGCGAGATCGAACGCCAGCGGGGCGAGGCGCTGTCCCCCGTTCAGGGCAACTGAACCGTGCGGTCCGGCAGGAAACGGCGGATTGCGGCCACGCGGAGGCGCGTTGCCGCAATTTTTCTTTCCGGGTTTGACAATGCCAGGGCCAGGTTGCAGCATTTCTGCTGACCTGTGGTCGGGCGCCATGTCGGCGCTTTCCTTATTCTAGGGGATGTAGCGATGAAACTGTCGGACCTGTTTACCAATCTTGCTGATGGCGCCCGGAACTTTGAGGCTCGGGTGACCAAATGGCAGGAAGAGCTTGACGCGAAAGGCGCCGATCTGGAAGCCGGCGCACGCCGCTGGCAGGAGGATGCCTCGAAGCGGCAGGAAGAGCTGAAAAAGCAGGTTCAGGGCTATCTGGACGATGCCAGCGACAATGTGCGCGCGCAGTGGGCCAAGATGCAGGAAGGCTGGGACAAGCAGGTCGCCGAGACCAAGGCCAAGGCCGAGGCGATGCGCGCCAAGGTCGATGCCATGGACGCCGAGGACTATGCCGACTGGTCGGAAGCCTATGCCGCCAACATGGTGGCCTATGCGCAGTCGATGCAGGATGAGGCCTCGACCGCCGTTGCCGCCGCCGCCGAGGCCCGCGCCAAGGCCGCCGCGCTGAAGGCCAAGACCTGATCGGGCTTTTGACCTGTCCGTGCCCCGGGTGACGGGGCGCGGATTCGGGGCGGATTCGGGTGCGTTGCCGCGCGAAAAGGCCCGGTGTTGCGCGGCGTGCGCCGGGGTGTTGCGTAGTGCAAGAGATTGGTTTTCAAGTGAAAACCTGCGCGCGGTCCTGCAACCTGAGGTTAAGCGTTGACTCAGCGAACGCCCTGAAGTAGAACTTACACATGCTGGGAGAGGTGGGCAAGCGGCCGGGTCAGGGACCCGAGGCCGCTTTTTTCATGTCTCGCTCGTGCGGACAGGCACACGAGGGCAGGGCGATACGCGAATGACGAAGATTTTCGATCCGGGGCCAGAGGCGCCGGAAGGGCCTTTCGTGCCCGGCGCCGCCGCGGCGCAAGACATGGATGTGGTCGAGATCGCAGACGGGCTGTTCCGGTCCTATGCGGGGGATCTGCACCGGCTGAGGCTGCGGATCCAGGCCGGGGAAACCGACGAGTTGAAGGAATCCGGCAAGCTGGTGCGCGACCTTCGGGCCGCCGCCCAGCTTGTGCTGGAGGAAAGGAGCAAGGTTGACAAGCTTCGCAAGGATGCCGCCGGAGCGGTCGGGACGGGCGTCCTTGACCTTGACGCGGCACGAGATGAAATCGGGCGCCGCCTGGCTTGCCTGCGCCGCGCCGGAGGAAGTTGACGCCTTCCTGGGGGGGCTGAGCGACAACGCGCTGGCGGGGTTGCCCTGGCTGTTCGAGTTCTGGGCGCTGCCGCACCAGTTGCCGCCCGCCGGCGACTGGAAGACCTGGGTCATCATGGGCGGGCGCGGCGCGGGGAAAACCCGCGCCGGCGCCGAATGGGTGCGCATGCAGGTCGAGGGGGCGACCCCCGACGCGCCGGGCCGGGCAAGCCGCGTGGCACTGGTCAGCGAGACCTTTGACCAGGCGCGCGATGTGATGGTCTTTGGCGAGTCGGGTATTCTGGCCTGCTCTCCGCCCGATCGCCGCCCGGTCTGGGAGGCGGGGCGGCGGCGGCTGGTCTGGCCCAATGGCGCGACCGCGCAGGTCTATTCGGGCCATGAGCCCGAGGCCCTGCGCGGGCCGCAGTTCGACGCGGCCTGGGTCGATGAGCTGGCCAAGTGGAAGAAGGCCGAGGATAGCTGGGACATGCTGCAATTCGCCCTGCGACTGGGCGAGCATCCCCAGCAGGTCGTCACCACGACGCCGCGCAATGTGGCGGTGCTGAAGCGGATTCTGGGCAATGCCTCGACCGTGACGACGCATGCGCCGACGGATGCGAACCGCGCCTATCTGGCCGAAAGCTTTCTGAGCGAGGTCGAGGCCCGTTATGCGGGCACCCGGCTGGGGCGGCAGGAGCTGGACGGGGTGCTGCTGGATGATGTCGAGGGCGCGCTTTGGGCGACCCGCACCATCGAGCACTGCCGGGTGGACAGCGCCCCGAAGCTGTCGCGCATCGTCGTGGCTGTCGATCCGGCGGTGACGGGGGGCGCGGGTTCGGACGAATGCGGCATCGTCGTGGTGGGCGCGGTGACCGAGGGGCCGGTGACCGACTGGCGTGCCTATGTGCTGGAGGATGCCTCGGTCCGGGGCGGGCCTTTGGACTGGGCGCGTGCCGCCATTGCCGCAATGGAGCGGCATGGCGCCGAGCGGCTGGTCGCCGAGGTCAATCAGGGCGGCGATCTGGTCGAGAGCGTGCTGCGTCAGGTCGATCCTCTGGTTCCGTTCCGGGCGCTGCGGGCCGGTCGGGGCAAGGGATTGCGCGCCGAGCCGGTCGCCGCACTTTACGAGCAGGGCCGCATCCATCACCTGCGCGGTCTGGGCGCGCTGGAGGACCAGATGTGCCGCATGACCTTGCAGGGCTATGACGGCAAGGGCTCTCCCGACCGGCTGGATGCGCTGGTCTGGGCCCTGCACGAGCTGATGATCGAGCCGGCAGCGCATTACCGGCGGCCGCAGGTGCGGACGTTGTAGGGCGGAGGCAGGCTGAGGGCAGGCGGGGGGCTAGGCCGGGGGCGCTGCCCCCGGACCCCCGGGATATTTGGACATGAAAGAAGACGGGCGCCGGATCAGGTCTGGGGGTCCGGTGGAGGGTCGCGGTTCGCGGCCCTTTTTCTTGGAAATTCAGGAGGAACCTATGGCGTTTCGTTGGTTCGGGCGCGGGGAAGCCGCGCCCGTCGAGATCGAGAAGAAGGCGAGTGCCACGGGCAAGCTGGTGGCGCTGGCCGCGGGCTCGGGGCGGGTGGTGTGGTCGCCGCGCGATACGGTGTCGCTGACGCGCACCGGCTTTGCCGGCAATCCGGTGGGGTTTCGCGCCGTGCGGCTGATCGCCGAGGCGGCGGCCGCCGTGCCGCTGATCTGCCAGGATCGCGAGCGGCGCTATGACGTGCATCCGGTGCTGGACCTGCTGCGGCGGCCCAATGCCGGGCAGGGGCGTGCCGAACTGTTCGAGGCGCTGATCGGGCAGATCCTGCTGAGCGGCAACGGCTATCTGGAGGCCGTCGGCGAGGGGGCGCAGGGGCTGCCGGTGGAGCTGCATGTCCTGCGCTCGGACCGGATGTCGGTGGTGCCGGGGACGGATGGCTGGCCCGAGGCCTATGAATATGCGCTGGGCGGCCGGAAGTTCCGCTTTGACATGACCGGCAGCCCCGACCCGATCTGCCATATCCGCAGTTTTCACCCGCTGGACGATCATTACGGGCTGTCGCCGATGC
The DNA here is from genome assembly GCA_046348875.1 of Paracoccus sp. (in: a-proteobacteria). Lineage (GTDB taxonomy): Bacteria > Pseudomonadota > Alphaproteobacteria > Rhodobacterales > Rhodobacteraceae > Paracoccus. The sequence continues at coordinate 67,120 of JAXMDJ010000015.1, read as the reverse complement.
AGGCGGCGGCGGTGGCGGTCGATGTCCACAACAGCGCGTCGAGCTGGTCGAAGGCGCTGCTGGACAATGCGGCGCGGCCCTCGGGGGCGATCATCTACAAGGGCGCCGACGGGCAGGGGAGCCTGTCGCCCGACCAGTATGACCGGCTGCTGACCGAGATGGAGATGCATCATCAGGGGGCGCGCAACGCCGGGCGGCCGATGCTGCTGGAGGGCGGGCTTGACTGGAAGCCGATGGGGTTCAGCCCCAGCGACATGGAGTTTCACGAGACCAAGAAGGCCGCCGCGCGCGAGATCGCCCAGGCCTTTGGCGTGCCGCCCATGCTGATCGGCATTCCGGGCGATGCGACCTATGCCAATTACGCCGAGGCGCACCGGGCCTTTTACCGGCTGACGGTGCTGCCGCTGGTGTCGCGTGTGGCCAGTGCGCTGGCCTGGTGGCTGGGCGAGCATCTGGGCGCCGAGATCGATCTGCGCCCCGACCCCGATCAGGTGCCGGCGCTGGCCGAGGAGCGCGACCAGCAATGGCGGCGTGTCGGCGAGGCGCCGTTCCTGACCGATGCCGAGAAGCGGGCGGCGCTGGGGCTGCCGCCTCTGCCGGAGGAATAGGATGGAGGGCTCGCGTTTCGTGAAGGAGCCCTTCGACTGGCACGACCAGCGCTTTGACACGCAGGAGCGGATCATGGCGCTGCAATTCGGGCAGGTCGAGCGCCGGCTGGAGCGGATCGAGGCGATGATCGAGGGGCTGGAACGGCGGCTGTGGATGACCGTCTATGGCGTCGTCGCCGTGATCCTGACCCAGGCGGTGCAGTCGATCCTGGAATATGCACCGAAAGGAGGGTGACGTGAATTCAAAGGATTACGGGCTGGAGCTGAAATATGCATCCGGCGCGCAACTGGTCAGCGACGGCACGCAGATCGAGGGCTATGCCAGCCTGTTCGGCCTGACCGACCAGGGCGGCGACATCGTCCGGAAGGGCGCCTATGCCGCCAGCCTGAAGCGGCTGGAGGCGCGGGGCGACAAGGTCAGGATGCTGTGGCAGCACGATCCGACCCGGCCCATCGGTGTCTGGGACGAGATCCGGGAAGACGACAAGGGCCTGTGGGTCAAGGGGCGCCTGCTGCCCGAGATCGCCCAGGCCCGCGAGGCGGCGGCGCTGATCGCGGCGGGCGCCATCGACGGGCTGTCGATCGGCTATCGCACTGTCTCGGCCGAGCGCGACGGCAAGGGGCGCCGGCTGCTGGCCGAGGTCGAGCTGTGGGAGGTGTCGCTGGTCACATTCCCGATGCTGGCCGAAGCCAAGGTCGGCAAAAAATCCGACCGTGCATTCGAGATGGCGGCGGCATTCCGTGCCGCGACGCTGGCGCTGCGCGCCGACTGAGTTTCACCGAAACGGAGGGGAAAATGACCGAGGTGAAAGCCGCGGCCGGGGCGGACATGCCCGGCGAGCTGGGAAGCGAGATGATCGGGTTCGTCAACGAGCTCAAATCGTTCCGCGCCGATATTCAGAAACGACTGCAAGCACAGGAAGAACGTATGACCATGCTGGATCGCAAGACCATTTCCCGTGGCCGCGCCCCTCTGTCGGTTGAGGCCGATGCCGGCGCCCCGCACCAGAAGGCGTTTGACGCCTATATCCGCCACGGCGACGACGACGCGCTGCGCGGCCTGCCGCTGGAGGGCAAGGCCATGAGCACCGTCAGCGATGGCGGCTTTCTGGCCGCGCCGACCGTGGCCTTGCAGGTGCAGGACGCGCTGAACGTCACTGCCTCGCTGCGGCGCGTGGCCAATGTCGTGACCGTCGAATCGGCGAATTTCGAGATGCTGGTCGACATGGGCGACATCGCCAGCGGCTGGTCCACCGAGGCCACCGCGCAGGCCGAGACCGGCACTTCGACCGTGCAGCGCGTGGTCATTCCGGTCCACGAACTGTCGGCCATGCCCAAGGCCAGCCAGCGCCTGCTGGACGACGCCGCCTTCGACATCGAGACCTGGCTGGCCGATTGCATCGCCGGCAAGTTCGCCCGCGCCGAGGCCTCGGCCTTTATCAGCGGCGACGGTGTGAACAAGCCCAAGGGCTTCCTGACCCATGCCCGCGCCGCCAACGCCGCCGCGACCAATGTGCAGATCGGCACCATTCCGTCCGGCGGCGCCGGCGATTTCGCCGCCACCAACCCGGCCAATGCGCTGATCGACCTGGTCTATGCGCTGGGTGCGCAATACCGCGCCAACGGCACCTTCGTCATGAACTCGAAAACCGCGGCGGCGGTGCGCAAGATGCGCGATACCGACGGCCGCTTCCTGTGGGCGGACAGCCTGGCGATGGGGCAGCCTCCGCAACTGCTGGGCTATCCGGTGCTGCTGTGCGAGGACATGCCCGATATCGCCGCCGGCTCGGCCTCGATCGCGTTCGGTGATTTCCGCACGGCCTATACCATCGTCGAGCGCCCGGACCTGCGCGTGCTGCGCGATCCCTTCTCGGCCAAGCCGCATGTGCTGTTCTATGCCACCAAGCGCGTCGGCGGCGGCGTCACCGACGCCCGCGCCATCAAGCTGATGGTCTTCGGCTGATCCAGGGCCGAAGCGGGGGCCGCGCGGAAACATGTCCGCCCGACCGGCTGAGCAACTGTCCGCGCGCGCGAACGGCGGACCGGCGCGGCCCCCAGTTCATTCGCCCTTGGGATGCAGCGTCCGTGCGAACGGGAGAGACGAAGATGATGCTTGTGGAAGTGACGGCGCCAACCCATGAGGCGCTGCCGGTCGCAGGGTTGCGAGACCATCTGCGGCTGGGAACGGGGTTCGAGACGGCCGGGGATGCGGCCGAAACCGCCGCGTTGGCGGGGTTTTTGCGCGCTGCCATGGCCACCATCGAGGCGCGGACCGGCAAGGCGATCCTTGCGCGGCAGTTCCGGCTGCGGCTGGAGGAATGGCGCGATGCGATGGGCCAGCCCTTGCCGCTGGCACCGGTCGGCGCCATCGAGCGGGTCGAAATGGATGACGGCGCGGGGCAGGTGGTGCTGGTCGATCCGGCAACCTGGCGCCTGCAGCCGGACATGCAGCGCCCGGCGCTGATGCCGGCGGGGGCATTCCTGCCGCAGATCCCGGGCGGCGGTCACGCGACCATCACCTTTACCGCCGGTTTCGGGCCGCAATGGTCGGATGTGCCGGCGGATCTGGCGCAGGCCGTGCTGATGCTGGCCGCGCGTTATCACGAGGACCGCAGCTTCGAGGGCTCGCAGGCGGCGATGCCCTTTGGCGTCAGCGCGCTGATCGAGCGCTGGCGCGCGGTCCGGGTGCTTGGGGGGGGCGCGGCCCGTCGCGCGGGCGGGCATGAACGCGCCCGGCGTGACGGTGCCGCGCCTGACGGTGCCCCTGATTATCGAAAGCCCGGTACGAGAGCCTGACGGCATGGGCGGTTTTCGCCTTGCCTGGCAGGATATCGGGCAGATCTGGGCCGAGATGCGGTCGGGTGCGGGCGGCGAGCGGCTTGCCGAGGTGGGGGCGCAGAGCGTCGTGAACTGGCGGATCACCGTCAGGGCGGCGCTTGCCGGCGACCCGCGCCGCCCGCGCCCCGAGCAGCGGCTGCGCATGGGCGAAGGCCCGGCTGCGCGCCGCTTTCGCATCGAGGCGGTGTCCGAGGTCGACCGGCAGGGGCGCTGGCTGACCTGCATCGCGAAAGAGGAGTCCCTGGCATGAGCTATGCAGCGACGGCCGCGCTTCAATCGGCGGTCTATGGCGTCCTGCGCGACAGCGATGCGCTGGCCGATCTGGTCGGCGATGCCATCTATGACGCGATGCCGGTGGCGGCGCCGGCGGGCACCTATGTCTCGTTGGGGCCGGAGGAGGTGCGGGACGCGGGCGACATGACGGCGCCGGGCGCGCAACATGATTTCGTCGTCTCGGTCCTGTCGGGCACGGATGAGGCGAACGGCTTCGGCGCGGTGAAAGAGGTCGCGGTGGCGGTCTCGGACGCGCTTGAGGCGGCAGAGATCGCGCTGGATCGCGGACATCTGGCGGGACTGTGGTTCCTGCGCGCACGCGCGCGCCGGGCCGAGAACGGCGCGGGGCGGCGGGTCGACATGACCTTTCGCGCGCGCATTGACCTGGGTTGAGGAGAGACGGACATGGCGGTGCAGAACGGACGCGACCTGCTGATCAAGATGGACATGACCGGTGACGGCCTGTTCGAGACGATCGCGGGCCTGCGCGCAACGCGGCTGGGGTTCAACGCCGAAACGGTGGACGTGACCAGCCTGGAAAGCGAGGGTCGCTGGCGCGAATTGCTGGCGGGGGCGGGGGTGCGCTCGGCCTCGATCTCGGGGTCGGGGGTGTTTCGCGACGCCACCACGGACGGCCGCGCGCGGCAGGTCTTTTTCGACGGCGAGGTGCCGCGCTTCCAGGTGGTGATCCCGGATTTCGGCACGGTCGAGGGGGCGTTCCAGATCACGTCCCTGGAATATGCGGGCAGCTACAACGGCGAGGCGACCTATGAGATTTCCATGGCAAGCGCGGGCGTCATCAACTTCGTCGCGCTCTGATATGGTCAACCCGCTGACCGGCGAGGTCGAGATCTGGTTGGACGGCCACCCGCAGCGCGCCCGGCTGACGCTGGGGGCGCTGGCGGGGCTTGAGGCCGAACTGGGCGCCGAAAGCATGGTCGCGCTGGTCGAACGCTTTGAACAGGGGCGTTTCTCCAGCCGCGACGTGATGGCGGTGCTGGTCGCGGGTCTGCGGGGCGGCGGCTGGGCAGGCAGCATGGACGACCTGCTGGCGACCGAGTTCAGGGGCGGCCCGGTCGGTGCCGCACAGGCGGCGGCGGCGCTTCTGGCGCGAGCCTTCCGCATCGAGGGCACATGAGTGCCAAGGCCGCGGGCGGCATGGACTGGCCGGGGCTGCTGCGTGTCGGGATCGGGCCGGCCCGGCTGGGCGGTCTGGGCCTGACGCCGGCAGAGTTCTGGGCGCTGACCCCCGCCGAACTGGCGCTGATGCTGGGCATCGAGCCGGGCAAGGGCGCGGGGATGACGCGCGACAGGCTGGCTGAGCTTGTCGCGCGCTATCCCGACACGCCCGCGAAATAAAAACCGCAAGATCAAGAGGAGGCGCCGTCGTGGCGAACAAGGACGGATTCGACCGGCTGGAGGACGATGGCCAGGTCATGCTGGGCAAAAGCTTCGACGACAGCGCGCGCGTGACCGCCGCCTTCGAGGCCGAACTGGGCCGGCTGCGCGAGTCGATGCTTTACACCAATCGCGAGGTGACGACGCTGAGTTCGGGCATCGGCAGCGGGCTGCGTCGCGCCTTCGAGGGGCTGGTCTTCGACGGCATGAAGCTGAGCGATGCGCTGAAGGGCATCGCCCGCAGCATGGCCGACACCGCGTTCTCGGTGGCGCTGAAGCCGCTGGAACAGGCGCTGTCGGGCGCCATCGCGCAGGGCGTGAACGGGCTGATGGGGGGCGTCATGCCCTTTGCCGATGGTGCCGCCTTCACGCAGGGCCGGGTGCTGCCCTTTGCCAAGGGCGGCGTGGTCAGCCAGCCGACCTATTTCCCGATGCGCGGCGCGACCGGGCTGATGGGCGAGGCCGGGGCCGAGGCGATCATGCCCCTGCGCCGTGGTGCCGATGGCCGGCTGGGCGTCGCCGCCGGTGGCGGGGCCGGGCGGCCCGTCAACGTGACCTTCAATGTCTCGACCCCCGATGTGGCGGGGTTCCAGCGCAGCCAGAGCCAGATCGCCGCCCAGATGGGCCGGCTGCTGGCGCGTGGCGAAAGAAACGGGTGATCCATGGCATTTCACGAGATCAGATTTCCGGCGAACCTGTCCTTTGGTTCCGTCGGCGGACCCGAGCGGCGGACCGAGATCGTGTCGCTGACCAACGGCCACGAGGAACGCCGCACCCCCTGGGCACATTCGCGCCGCCGCTATGACGCGGGGCTGGGGCTGCGCTCTCTGGACGATGTGGCGGCGCTGATCGCGTTCTTCGAGGCGCGGGCCGGGCAGATGCACGGCTTTCGCTGGAAGGACTGGGCGGATTACAAATCCTGCGCCCCCAGCGTCACGCCGGGGTTCCAGGATCAGCCGATCGGCACCGGCGACGGCGTGACGCGGACGTTTGCGCTGCGCAAGGGCTATGCCTCGGGTCCGGGGCAATACTGGCGGCCCATTGCGAAACCGGTCGAGGGCTCGGTCCGGGCCGGCATCGGCGATATCGAACTGGTTGCCGGTCTTGATTTCCAGGTCGATGCGCTGGGGGGCACCGTCACCTTTACCGAGCCGCCCGAGGACGGCGGCAAGCTGACCGCGGGCTTTGAGTTCGATGTGCCGGTGCGGTTCGATACCGACCGGATCGCGGTCTCGGTGGCGTCGTTCCAGGCGGGCGACCTGCCGCAGGTGCCGGTGGTGGAGGTGCGGCTATGACCGAGACGATTGCCCGCGCATGGGCGGTGACACGCGGCGACGGCATGGTGCTGGGCTTTACCGACCACGACATGGCGCTGCGTTTCGAGGGGATCGAGTTCCGGCCCGACAGCGGGCTGAGCGCGCGCGCGGTGGTGCAGGGCTCGGGCCTGTCGGTGGACAATACCGAGGCCGTCGGCGCGCTATCCGACAGCGCCATCACCGAGGCCGACCTGATGGCCGGGCGCTGGGACGCGGCGGATGTGCGGCTGTGGGATGTCGACTGGCAGGACACCGGCAACCGGCAGCTGATCTTTCGTGGCCACCTGGGCGAGGTTTCGCGCAGCGGCGCCGCGTTCCGGGCCGAGTTGCGGGGCCTATCCGAGCCGCTGAACCGCGGTCAGGGCCGGGTCTATCATCCGCGCTGCTCGGCCAGTCTGGGCGACGGGCAGTGCCGGTTCGACCTGACCCGCGCCGGCTATTCGGCCGAGGGCGTGATCGCCGCGCAGGCGGATGGCCAGCGCCTGACGCTGACCGGCATCGCCGGCCATGAGGCGGGCTGGTTCGAGCGTGGGCAGCTTCTGGTGATCTCGGGCGCGGCCGAGGGGCTGACGGGGATTGTCAAGGTGGATTTTGCCCTGCCGGGGGCGCGGCGCGAGGTCGAGCTTTGGACCGGCCTTGGCACCACGCCCGCCGCGGGCGACCGGGTCCGGCTGGTTGCGGGCTGCGACAAGCGCGCCGAGACCTGCCGGCTGAAATTCCTGAACTACCTCAACTTTCGCGGCTTTCCGCATCTGCCGCCCGAGGATTGGCTGCTGACGCCGAAGGTGAACCGATGAGCCACGCGATCGTTCAGGCGGCGCGGGGCTGGATCGGGACGCCCTATGTGCATCAGGCCTCGGTCAAGGGTGGCGGCACGGATTGCCTTGGGCTGGTGCGCGGCATCTGGCGCGAGTTCTTCGGCGCCGAGCCGGAGGTGATGCCGGCCTATACCCAGGATTGGGGGGAAACCGGCGGCGAAGAATTGCTGCTGGGTGGTGCGGGGCGTTTCTTGCGCCCCGCGCCGGACGAGCAGCCGGGCGATGTGCTGGTCTTCCGCATGAGGACCGGCGCCATCGCCAAGCATATGGGCATCGTGGCGCAAACCGGGGCGCAGGCCAGTTTCATCCATGCCTATGACCGGCATGGCGTGGTCGAAAGCCCGCTTTCGGCACCTTGGCGGGCGCGGATCGCTGGGCGGTTCCGGTTCCCGTCGATTTAGGAAGGAAGGATAGGGCGCAATGGCGACGATTCTGCTGTCGGCGGTCGGGGCATCGCTGGGTGCGGGCTTTGGCGGCACCATTCTTGGCCTGTCGGGCGCGGTCATCGGCCGCGCGGTCGGCGCGACGCTTGGCCGCGTGATCGACCAGCGCCTGCTGGGCGCGGGCTCAAAGGCGGTCGAGACCGGGCGCGTGGACCGCATGCGCATCCAGACCGCGGGCGAAGGCAATCCGGTGCCGCGTCTGTGGGGACAGATGCGCGTGCCTGGCCATTGCATCTGGGCCGCACCGCTGGTCGAGGTTCGCAAGAAGCAGGGCGGCGGCAAGGGCTCGGCCCCCAGCGTGACGAATGTGAGCTATCGGCTGAGCTTTGCGCTGGCGCTGTGCGAGGGGCCGATCCTTGGCGTCGGCCGCGTCTGGGCGGATGGCGAGGAGGTCTCGTCGGACGAGCTGAACATGCGCGTCTATCACGGGGATGAGGCGCAATTGCCCGACCCCGCGATCTCGGCGCAGATGGGGGACGAGGCCCCGGCCTATCGCGGTATCGCCTATGTCGTGATCGAGGATCTGGGGCTGGAAAAATGGGGCAATCGCGTCCCGCAACTGTCGTTCGAGGTGACGCGGGCCGCGAAGGGCGGCCGGGGCCTGTCGCGCGAGGTGCAGGCGGTCGCGATGATCCCCGGTACCGGCGAATATTCGCTGGCGACCGAGCCGGTCAGCTATGATCTGGGCCTGGGCGAGACGCAGGTCATCAATCGCAACACGCCGATCGCAGGCACCGATTTTCAGGCCTCGATGCAGATTCTGGGACAGGAGCTGCCGAAGGTCGGTTCGGTTTCGTTGGTGGTGTCGTGGTTTGGCGACGATCTGCGCGTCGGCGAATGCACGGTGCAACCCAAAGTCGAGGACGCGTCGCGCGATGGCCGTGAAATGGCGTGGCGCGCAGGCGGCGTCGGGCGCGATCAGGTGCAGCAGGTCGCGCGTGTCGATGACCGGCCGATCTATGGCGGCACGCCGGCCGATGGCTCGGTCATGCAGGCGCTGCGCGCGATCCGCGACAGCGGGCGCAAGGCGGTGTTCTATCCGTTCATCCTGATGGAGCAATTGTCGGGCAACACGCGCCCCGACCCGTGGAGCGGCGCGGCACGCCAGCCGGTCATGCCGTGGCGCGGGCGCATCACCACCAGCATCGCCGCCGGTCGCGATGGCAGCCCTGCGGGGACCGCTGCGGCCGCCGCCGAGGTCGCGCGCTTTTTCGGCGCCGCACGGGCGGGGGATTTCCAGCGCGATGGGGATAGTATCACCTATGCTGGCCCGGCCGAGTGGTCCTATCGCCGGTTCATCCTGCATTACGCGCATCTTTGCGCGGCTGCGGGCGGGATCGATTCCTTCCTGATCGGGTCCGAGATGGTCGGGCTGACGACGATCCGCGCCGCTGGCAACGGCTTTCCCGCCGTGGCCGAGCTTCGCCGTCTGGCGGCGGATGTGCGCGGCATTCTGGGTGAGGCGGTCAAGATCGGCTATGCCGCCGACTGGTCGGAATATTTCGGCCATCAGCCCGGCAATGGCGACCTGTTCTTTCACCTCGACCCGCTTTGGGCCGACGAGAACATCGACTTTATCGGCATCGACAACTACATGCCGCTGTCGGACTGGCGCGAGGGCGAGACGCATCTGGATGCGTCCTGGGGGCGGATCGACAACCCCGCCTATCTGCGCGCCAACGTCGCCGGCGGCGAGGGCTATGACTGGTATTACGCCAGTGACGAGGATCGCCGCCGGCAGGTGCGTTCGCCCATCCAGGATGGTGCGCATGGCGAGCATTGGGTCTGGCGCTACAAGGACATCCGCAACTGGTGGTCGCATTATCACCATGAGCGGGTCGGCGGTGTCCGGCGCGCGCAGGCGACTGCCTGGGTGCCGGGCTCAAAGCCGGTCTGGTTCACCGAGATGGGCTGCGCCGCCTTGGACAAGGGCACCAACCAGCCCAACAAGTTCCTTGATGCGATGAGCTCGGAATCGATGCTGCCGCATTTCTCGGATGGGCGGCGCGATGATGTCATCCAGGCCGCCTATGTGCGCGCGATGACCGGCTTCTGGTCGGATCCGGCCAACAACCCAGCCCGCGCAGCCCATGGCCGGACCGGGGCGGGACGCATGATCGACATGTCGCGCGCCCATGTCTGGTGCTGGGATGCGCGGCCCTATCCGGCCTTTCCGGCGCGCACGGACCTGTGGTCCGACGGGCCGGCATGGGAGCGCGGCCACTGGCTGAACGGTCGCGCCGGTGCGGTGCCTCTGGCCGATGTCGTGGCCGAGATCTGCCGCGAGGCGGGCGTGCGCGCCTTTGACACCGACGGGCTGTCGGGACTGGTGCGGGGCTATGCGCTGTCTGGCTCGGAAAGCGGGCGGTCGGCGTTGCAGCCCCTGATGCTGGCACATGGCTTCGACGCGGTCGAGCGGGACGGCGTCCTGCGCTTTCTCATGCGCGATGCGCGCATCGATGCCGAGCTTGGTCCCGACGACATGGCGCTGGCCGAGGAGGTCGGCGCGGTCGAGGTGACGCGCGCCGCCGATGCCGAATTGCCGGGCCGCGTGCGCCTGACCCATGTCGAGGCCGGCGGCGATTATGCCGCCCGCACGGCCGAGACCGTGCTGCCCGGGGGCGCGTTCCGGGCGGTCTCGGACAGTGAGCTTGCCATGGCGCTGACCCGCGCCGAAGGGCAGGCGATGGCCGAGCGCTGGCTGTCGGAAACGGCGGTGGCGCGGGACGGGGTGCGCTTTGCGCTGCCGCCCTCGCTGGGGCATCTGGGGCCGGGCGACGTGATCCGGCTGGCCGAGGACCGGGCCGAGACCCGGCGCTGGCGCATCGACCGGGTCGAGCGTGCGGGCGCCATCACCGTCGATGCCGTGCGCGTCGAGCCGGGTGTCTATCGCGCCCCACGTGGCACCGACGGCAAGCCGCTGGCGCGTGCCTTCGTGCCGCCGATCCCGGTCTGGCCGGTCTTTCTGGACCTGCCGCTGATGCGCGGGGACGAGGTGCCGCATGCGCCGCATCTGGCGGTGACGGCGACGCCGTGGCCGGGCGCGGCGGCGGTCTGGACATCGATGGCAGCAGCCGGCGGCTATGCGCTGAACGGCACCGTCGCCCAGCCCTCGGTCATGGGACAGACGGTCACGCCGCTGGCGGCGGCGCGGGCTGGTACCTGGGACCGTGGCCCGGCGCTGCGTATCCGCGTCAAGGGCGGCACGCTGGAAAGCGCCTCGCCCGATGCGCTGCTGTCGGGCGCGAACCTGCTGGCCATCGGCGATGGCTCGGCCGAGGGGTGGGAGCTTTTGCAATTCGCCGAGGCACGTCTGGTGTCAGCGGGTCTGTGGGAGATCTCGATGCGGCTGCGCGGGCAGGCGGGCACGGATGCCTTCATGCCCGCGGTCTGGCCGGTCGGCAGCACGGTCGTGCTGCTGGACGGCGCGGCCCAGCAGGTGGATCTGGCGCCTTCGGCCCGCAACCAGCTTCGTTACTGGCGGATCGGGCCGGCGACACGGGCGCCCGACGACACCAGCTATCGCCCGATTGCTGCGGCATTCCGCGGCGCCGGGCTGCGGCCGCTGTCGCCCTGTCACCTTGAGCTGTCTGGACGCATGGTCACATGGACGCGGCGGACACGGGTGCAGGGCGACGGCTGGGATGGCCCCGACGTGCCCCTGGGCGAGGCGCAGGAGCTTTACTCGGTCCGGCTGACGCGGAACGGCAATGTGCTGACGCAGACGCAGGTCGGTGTGCCGCACTGGACCGTGCCGCAGGATGTCTGGTCCTCTGCCATGGCGGGGGGCGGATTTGCCGTCGAGGTCGCGCAACTGTCCGACACGTTCGGGCCGGGACCCTATGCAAGGAGGATGATCGATGCCTGAGAACACCACCGCGAATTGCGCGCTGCCGCTGCTGATGCCGGCGCAGGCGCAAAAACATGTGACCGTCAACGATGCGCTGCTGCGGCTGGACGGGCAGGTGAATCTGGTGCTGCAAAGCCTGAGCCGCGCGACACCGCCGGAAACGGTCGTGGACGGGCTGTGCTGGGGCGTTCCTGCCGGCGCCGTGAACGCCTGGGAGGGGCAGGGCGGCAAGATCGCCATTGCCGCGAATGGCGGCTGGATCTTTGTCGCGCCGGGCTTTGGCCGCCGCGCCATGATCGCCGATCAGGGCGCGGTCGCCATCCATGACGGGCAGGTCTGGGTGGTCGGCGCCGTCACGCTGGGCCAGCACGGCGCCGGCATGATGGCGCGCCAGATGTCCGAGGATGTGACGCTGGCGGCGGGCGCAAGCTTTCAGACCGTCATGGCGATCCCTTCGGGCGCGATGGTGATCGGGGCGACGGCGCGCGTGCTGGACGCGATCACCGGCAGCGCGACGTCGTGGATGCTGGGCAATCCGGGCGCCACCAACCGCTTTGGCCAAGGCTTGGGCAAGGGCGCCGGGTCGTGGTCGCGGGGCATCCTTTCGGCGCCGATGACCTATTGGGACCCGGCGCCCTTGGTGCTGACGGCGACGGGCGGCCAGTTCCTGGCCGGGCGGGTGCGGGTTGTCCTGCATTGGTGGGAGCTGCGGATCCCCAACTGACCCTCGACGACAGCGGCCTTTCCGCGCCCGTCCGTTTCCGCTAAAATCCGGCTGAGAAATGGACGGGCGCACCGCGATGAACCTGCAAAACGACAAGATCGAACCCCTGTTTGACGGGCGCAATGCGTCCCGCGAATCGTTGTGGGGGCGCATCCAGTGCGAGGCGCGCGTGGCCGTTCGCGATGAGCCCCTGCTGGGCGCGCTGATCCATGCCGGGCTGCTGCATCACGCGACGTTCGAGGCGGCGCTGGCCTATCGCTTTTCGCTGAAACTGTCTTCGCGCGAGATGAGCGAGCAGATCCTGCGCGAGATCGCGGACGATGCCTTCAGGCGCTCGCCCGAGCTTGCGGCGGCGGCGCGCGACGACCTGCTGGCCGTCTATGAACGCGACCCGGCCACGCACCGGCTGATGCAGCCGATCCTGTTCTTCAAGGGATATCAGGCACTTCAGGCCTATCGCATCGGGCATTGGCTATGGCAGCAAGGGCGCTTTGACCTGGCCTATTTCGTGCAGATGCGCTGCTCGGAGGTGTTCGGCGTCGACATTCATCCGGCGGCCCGCATCGGCACCGGCGTGATGATCGACCATGCCCATTCCATCGTCATCGGCGAAACCGCGGTGGTCGGCAATGATGTGTCGATGCTGCATTCGGTCACGCTGGGCGGCACCGGCAAGGAAGACGGCGACCGCCACCCGAAAATCGGCAATGGCGTCATGATCGGCGCGGGCGCGAAGGTGCTGGGAAATATCACCGTGGGCCATCATTCGCGCATCGCTGCCGGCTCGGTCGTGCTGAGCGACATCCCCCCCTGCAAGACCGTGGCGGGCGTCCCGGCGCGGATCGTGGGCGATGCGGGATGCGCGGATCCGTCAGGCAGCATGAACCAGCTTTTGGGTCATGAGGACCTGTTCTGAGGGGACCTGTTCTGACGCCCTGATCCGGCGTCAGACCCAGTCGGCGTTGCCGCTGCCGATCAGCTCTGTCAGCGTCACGCCTTCGCGCCCCAGGCGTTCGTCCAGCGCGGTCGCGATATCCGACGCAATGGACAGGCCCTGATAGATCATCGCCGAATAGATCTGGACTGCCGAAGCCCCGGCGCGCAGTTTTTGCCATGCGTCCTCGGCCGAGGAGATGCCGCCGACGCCGATCAGCGGGATACGCCCGGCGGTCTCGCGGTAAAGCCGCGCGAGGATGCGGGTCGAGCGGTCGAAGATCGGCGCACCCGACAGGCCGCCCGCCTCGGCGGCGTGGCGCGAGGTGATGCCGTCACGCGACAGCGTCGTATTGGTCGCGATGATCGCATCGACCGGCGCGGCCAGCGCAACGGCGGCGATATCGGCCAGCGCGGCATCGTCCAGATCCGGCGCGATCTTGATAAAGACCGGCGGTCGGGTCGACAGGGCGTCGCGGGCCTCGATCACGCTTTTCAGCAGGGCGGCAAGCGCCTGCGGGCCTTGCAGGTCGCGTAGTTTTTCGGTGTTGGGCGAGGAGACGTTCACCGTCAGGAAATCGGCCGAGGCGCCGGCAATGCGTACCACTTGCGCGAAATCGGCGCTGCGGTCGGTGCTGTCCTTGTTCGCGCCGATGTTCAGTCCGACCGGGATGCCCAGCGGATAGGGCGCGGGGCGGCTGGCAAGACGCCGGCCGATGGCCTCGGCGCCCTCGTTGTTGAAGCCGAAGCGGTTGATGATCGCGCGATCCTCGGTCAGCCGGAACAGGCGCGGCTTGGGGTTGCCGGGCTGCGGGCGCGGTGTGGCAGCGCCGATCTCGATGAAGCCGAAGCCCGAGCGCATCAGCGCAGGCAGGGCGCGGGCGTTCTTGTCATAGCCGGCGGCAAGGCCGACCGGGTTCGGCAGGTCAAGCCCCGCGACGCGCACCCGCAGCCGCGCCGAGGTGACGGGCTTGCCGGAGAGTGGCACGAGGCCCTGCGACAGCGCTGTCAGCGACAGGTCATGCGCGCGTTCGGGGTCCAGCCGGTGCAGCGCCAGCAGGCCCAGACGTTCGATCGGATTCATGCAAGCTCTCCGGTCAGGTGGCCGCCCGGGCCAAGGGGCAGCGGGCGGCTCCAGAGAATGTCGGAGGCCAGCAGGTCGCGGTAAAGATGCGGAAACAGATCGCCGCCGCGCGACGGTTCCCACCGCAGGTCGGTCAGGGTTTCGGTGGCCAGCGCCAGAAGGTGCAGCCCGTCCACACCCGCGAAATGACGGGCAAGCGTGCCCGGCACCTGCGCGGCGGTGGACAGGTGGATATAGCCATCGGCCAGATCGACCGGCGCGCCGGCGCTGCGGCCGTCACGCTGGAATGCCTGATATTCGGGGGTGCGGAAAATCTTGTAGGCCAGCATGGCCGGTTCATGCGTCCTGCCCCGCGCCGCGTCAAGATGAACCTTGGCGCACACGGCTTCGTCGATTGACGCTGGCGCGCGGCTTGGCCAAGCTGCCCGTGGTTCAGATGTCCGTGACGAGAGGATTTGAGATGAAACGCTGGCTTATGGTGTCGGCAGCCAGCCTGTCGCTGTTTTCTGGCAGCGCGCAGGCTGAAACGGTGCTGCATATTCTGCACACGAACGATTTCCATAGCCGGATCGAATCGGTCAACAAATACGACAGCACCTGCAATGCCGAAACCGAAGCCAAGGGCGAATGTTTCGGCGGCACCGCACGCTTCGTCACCAAGCTGGCCGAGTTGCGCAAGGAGTTCGAGGCCGCGGGTGAGCCGGTGCTGCTGGTCGATGGCGGCGACCAGTTTCAGGGCAGTCTTTTCTATACCACCTACAAGGGCAAGGCCGCGGCCGAGTTCATGAACCGGCTGGGCTATGATGCCATGGCGGTTGGCAACCATGAATTCGACGATGGTCCCGAGACGCTGGCCGCCTTTATGGACGCGGTGAAGTTTCCGGTGCTGTCGGCCAATATCGACGCCTCGCAATCCGAGGTGCTGAAGGGCAAACTGAAGGGCAGCGCCATCATTGAGGTCGGCGGCGAAAAGATCGGCATTGTCGGCGGCACGACGCTGGACACGCCCGAGATATCGGCCCCCGGCGACAAGCTGATCTTCACCGACGACATCGAAAGCATCACCGCCGATGTTGAGGAACTGACCCGGCAGGGCGTCACCAAGATCATCGCCCTGACGCATGAGGGTTATCAGCGTGACAAGGAACTGGCCGCCGCCATTCCGGGGCTGGATGCGGTCGTGGGCGGTCACACCAACACCTATCTGAACAGCGACGATCCCAAGGCTGCGGGCCCTTATCCGACCATGGTCACGGGGCGCGACGGCCGCGAAGTTCCGGTCGTGCAGGCCTATGCCTATGGCAAATATCTGGGCCACCTGAAGCTGATCTTCGACGACAAGGGCAAGCTGACCAAGGCCGAGGGTGCGCCGATCCTGATGGACGCCTCGATCAAGCCGGACGAGGCGACGCAGAAGCGGATCGCCGAACTGGGTGCGCCCATCGAGGAGCTGAAGAACAAGCGTGTGGCTGAAACCGCCGCCCCGATCAGCGCCGAAAGCGAAATCTGCCGTGCGCGCGAATGCGAGATGGGCGATCTGGTCGCCGACGCGATGCTGAGCCGGGTCAAGGATCAGGGCGTCAGCATCGCCATCCAGAACGGCGGCGGCTTGCGCGCCTCGATCGATGCGGGGCCGATCAGCATGGGCGAGGTGCTGAACGTGCTGCCTTTCCAGAACACGCTGGCGACATTTCAGGTGACCGGGGCCGATATCGTCGTGGCGCTTGAGAACGGTGCCAGCCAGATTGAAAAGGGCGCGGGCCGCTTTGCGCAGGTCGCCGGGCTGAAATACACCGTCGATCCCGCCGCGCCGGCCGGCGCCCGCGTCAGCGAAGTGCTGGTGGCAAAGGGGCGCGACTGGGTGCCGATCGACCTTGCGGCAGTCTACGGCGTTGTCTCGAACAACTACATGCGCAGCGGCGGCGACGGCTATAAGATCTTTGAGACCAAGGGCCAGAACGCCTATGATTTCGGGCCCGACCTTGCCGAGGTGCTGGCCGATTACCTGGCCAGACAGGGGCCGGGCTTCACGCCCAAAATCGATGGGCGGATCACCGTGAAATGATGCAATGGCCGGCCCTCGGGGCCGGCCTTTTTTCGTTTCAGGGCCCTGAATTTCCGGGGTTATTCCTGCGGCGGGTCTTCCGAGGCGGTCAGTTCGCTGGCCAGGAAACGCTCGAAATCGTCAAGGTCCACCGGCTCGAACTGGCCGAAACCCTGCATCCAGACCGAGGCGTGGCGCAGCCCCCCGGGGTCGAGCTTGCACCAGATGATCCGGCCGCGCCGTTCCTGCAGGATCAGCCCCGCCGCCGCCAGCACCGCAAGGTGCTTCGAGATCGCGGCAAGACTGACCGGAAAGGGCGCCGCAACGTCGGTCACTGCCATGTCATCCTCAAGCAGCATGCCAAGGATCGCCCGCCGCGTCGGATCGGCGAGGGCGGAAAAGATGGTGTCGAGCGTCGTGCTTGGCAGGGTCATCGGCTTTGCTTAACTTGCGGGTTGAATATGGAACGGATGCCGGGCCTGCCGCAAGCCCGGCCTTTCCAGCGCGGCGACCCCATCCAACAATATGACTTTGCGCGATTTTTTATGCGGTGGCCTTTGCTTGACTCATGCGGCCCCAGCCCCTATCACCGCGCCAACCGATAACGAGGGTGTGAGCCTTGGCCGAAGAACCGCATGACGAGGCCGCGCGGGCCCGCGACGCGGAGCGGCTGCGTGAGCTGGAAGCCCGGCTGGACAAGAAGGCCGAGCCGCAAGGCACCTCGCGCGGGGAAGAGCATTTCAGCCAGGCCAATATGGCGTGGCGCATGGTGACCGAACTTGTGGCCGGGTTGGCCATCGGCTTCGGGATCGGATTCGGGCTGGACTATGTGACCGGCTGGCGCCCGGTCTTCATGGTGGTCTTTGTGCTGCTGGGCCTGGTGGCCGGCATCAAGACCATGATGCGGACGGCGCATGAGATAGGCAAGACACCGGGGCATCCCGGCGGCGACAAGGGTGAATGACGATGGCGGCAGAAGAACAAGTTGATGGCCTGGTTTTCCATCCGATGGAACAGTTCAAGGTCAAGTCGCTGTTCGGCGGCACCGATGTGACCTGGTACACGCCGACCAACGCGACGCTGTGGATGGCGCTGGCCGCCGTCGCGGTGATCGCGCTGCTGGTGTTCGGCACCCGCGGTCGCGCCATCGTGCCGAACCGCGTGCAGTCCATCGCCGAGCTGCTTTACGGCATGGTCCGCAAGATGGTCGAGGACGTCACCGGCAAGGAGGGGCTGAAATACTTTCCCTATGTCATGACGCTGTTCTGCTTCATCCTGTTCACCAACTTCCTGGGCCTGCTGCCCAAGTCCTTCTCGCCGACCTCGCAGATCGCGGTGACGGCAGTGCTGGCGCTGATGGTCTTTGTCGGCGTGACGGTGCTGGGCTTCGTCAAGAACGGCGCGCATTTCCTGGGCCTGTTCTGGGTCAAGTCGGCGCCGCTGGCGCTGCGCCCGGTGCTGGCCGTGATCGAGCTGATCTCGTATTTCGTGCGCCCCGTCAGCCACTCCATCCGACTTGCCGGCAACATCATGGCCGGCCACGCGGTGATCAAGGTGTTCGCGGCCTTCGCGGCGCTGCTGCTGATCAACCCGGTGATCGGCGTGGTCGTGACGCCGGTCTCGATCCTTGCGATCACTGCCATGTACAGCCTTGAGGTGCTTGTCGCCCTTATCCAGGCTTATGTCTTCACCATCCTGACCTGCGTCTATCTGAAGGACGCCCTGCATCCCGCCCACTAAGGCGCGGGACAGCAGATCAGGAAAATCGAAACCCTTTCCAAAAGCCTCAAGGAGCATCAATATGGAAAACCTGGGTCAACTCGGACAGTATCTCGGCGCCGGTCTGGCTTGCGTCGGCATGGCGGGCGCCGCCATGGGTGTGGGCAACGTTGCCGGCAACTACCTGGCGGGCGCGCTGCGCAATCCGTCGGCTGCCGCTTCGCAGACCGCCACGCTGTTCATCGGCATGGCCTTCGCGGAAGCTCTGGGGATCTTCTCGTTCCTGGTCGCCCTGCTGCTGCTGTTCGCAGTCTGATCCTTATTGCCATCCTTGCGGTTGGGTGGGGGCGTCACGCGCCCACCCGATTGTGAAACGACCGGCATGGGGTAGGATATGATCAGCCTGTTGCAACAGACCGCGCCCGCCGTGGTCGAAAATACCGAAACGGTGGTCTCCACCGAAGCCGTAGTGGCGACGGGTCATGGTGCACCGGCAGCGGCCAGTGCGCCCGGCATGCCGCAACTGGACATCACGACCTTTGGCAACCAGATCTTCTGGCTGCTCGTCGTTCTGGCGGTGATCTACTGGGTCCTGTCGCGGATTGCGCTGCCGCGCATCGGCGGGGTCATCACCGATCGCCAGGGCGCCATCACCGGCGACCTCATGGCTGCCGAGGAATTCAAGCACAAGGCCCGCGAGGCCGAGGCCGCCTATGACAAGGCGCTGGCCGATGCCCGTGGCGAGGCGCAAAAGATCGTGGCCGCCAACAAGGCCGAGATCCAGAAAGAGCTGAACGCGGCCATTGCCCATGCCGATGCGGAAATCGCGGCCCGCGCCGCCGAATCCGAAAAGCGCATTGGCGAGATCCGCGCCTCGGCGGTCGAGGATGCGCGCAATGTCGCACGCGACGTGACCGCGGCTCTGGTGGAAAGCTTCGGCGGTTCGCCCGACCAGAAACTGGTCAACGAGGCCGTCGACCAGCGACTGAAGGGGGCGCTGCAATGAAACGTCTGAGCGTTCTCTTTGCCGTGATGGCCAGCCCGGCGCTGGCCGCTTCGGGCCCGTTCTTCTCGCTGCGCAACACCGACTTTGTCGTGACGCTGGCGTTTCTGGTGTTCGTCGGCATCCTGCTTTACTACCGCGTGCCGCAGATCGTCGGCGGCCTGCTGGACAAGCGCGCCGAGGGCATCCGCAACGATCTGGCCGAGGCCCGTCGCCTGCGCGAGGAAGCCCAGGAGATCTATGCCAGCTATGAGCGCCGCCAGCGCGAGGTGAAGGGTCTGGCCGACCAGATCGTTGCCAATGCCAAGCGCGAATCCTCGCTTGAGGCGGAAAAGGCCAAGGCCGAGCTGAAGCTGTCGATCGCGCGCCGCCTGAAGGCAGCCGAGGATCAGATCGCCAGCGCCGAGGCCGATGCCGTCCGCGCCGTCCGCGACCGCGCCGTGCAGACCGCGATTTCGGCCGCGACCGAAATCCTTGGCAAGCAGGCCTCGACCGAGACCCGCAGCGCCGGCATCGACAAGGCCATCGAAGACGTGGCCCGCCGCATGAACTGATGCCCGGGCTTCGGCCTGGCAGACCATGGACAGTGATCGAAAACCCCCGGAGCGCGAAAGCTTCGGGGGTTTTTCTTTTTGGCGGGGCCGCCCGCCCGATGGCAAAAGGATAGGGCCGGCAGTCTGGCTGCCGGCCCTGTGGTCTTGGGATCCGTGCCGCCCTTAGCGAGTCGGAACGATGACGATCTGCACGCGGCGGTTCTGCGCGCGGCCGGCAACGGTGTCGTTGCTGGCGACCGGCTGGCTGGCGCCGCGGCCATAGGTGCTGATCCGGCTTTGCGACACGCCGCCGGCCATCAGGATGCCAGCGACCGAACGGGCGCGGCGCTCGGACAGGTCCTGGTTATAGGCGGCCGAGCCGGTGCTGTCGGTATGGCCGACCACCTGGATATTGCTGTCGGGATATTGCTGGAGGTTGCGCGCGATGGTGTAGAGGTCGTTCTGCCCCTGCGCGCCCACCGCCGCCGAGTCGGTGGCGAACAGCGTCGATTCCGGCATGGTGACCGAGATATTGCTGCCATTGTTCACGACGCTGATATTGGGGTTGTTCAGCGACTGTTGCAGCGATTTCTGCTGGCGGTCGAGGATCGCGCCGCCGATGCCGCCGATGGCCGCGCCAAGGATCGCACCGCGCGCCGCATCGCGGCCCTGGTTGTTCTTGTCGCTGTCGCGCGTCGCGCCAAGGATACCGCCGATGGCCGCACCGGCCAGCGCGCCGGTCTGGGCGCGGTTGAGGCCGCCGACCCCGCCACCCGAGGTGTCGCCATAGGGGTCGGTCGGGGCGCAGGCCGTGACAGCCATCAGGCCGGCCGTGCCCAGAAGCAGCGGAATACGGATTTTCATTCTTTTTTCTTCCTTTCTTAGCGGGCGATCCCTCATCGCCCCCTCCAACCAGCTTTGCGGACGTTCCGAGGTCCGTGACCAGTGGTGCCAAAACACCCGGACCATGACACGGGTTCCCGGTCAAGACCACC
The DNA here is from genome assembly GCA_046348875.1 of Paracoccus sp. (in: a-proteobacteria). GTDB lineage: Bacteria > Pseudomonadota > Alphaproteobacteria > Rhodobacterales > Rhodobacteraceae > Paracoccus. The sequence continues at coordinate 46,541 of JAXMDJ010000015.1, read as the reverse complement.
GAAACAGGTCGATTTCACCGGCAGGCGCGTCACAATGCAGCGATGGCGCGGGGGGCGATGCTGGCGCCCTCGCGCGCAAGCAGGGCGCGCTTGATCGCCGCACCCCAGTGATAGCCGCCGATACTGCCATCGGTGCGGGTCACGCGGTGGCAGGGCACCGCCCATGACACCGGGTTCTGCCCGACCGCCGTGCCGACCGCCCGCAACGCACGCGGGCGTCCGATCATGTCGGCCAGCATGGCATAGCTGATGACCTGACCCGCCGGCACCTCGACCAGCGCCCGCCAGACCTGCAACTGGAACTCGGTCCCCGCCAGGCGCACGGTGATGTCGCCGCGCCCCGCGATAAGCGCGGCAATGGCCGGGGCCAGCGCCTCGGGCGCGGTAATGATGCGGGCATGTGGCCAGCGCGCCTGCAGATCGGCGCGGACCTCGTCCTCGGACATCTCGCCGGTCAGTCCCAACCCCCAAAGCGCGCCGCCGGCGCCAAAGGCCACGACCGTGCCGAAGGGGGTGGCGAAGGCCCCCTGACACAGGATCGCGCCGTCGTCGCGGGCCGGCTGGGTGGTGATCGTGACCCGCAATCCTGCGGTCGGCGGGGCAAAGGCGAACAGGGTTCGGGTCATGGCGGCCTCATATCCGGATCTGGCACCAGATTAGCGCAGGAACGGCGCAAATCCAGTCACGCTTGCGCGGAAATGCCGCGAGGCGGCGCTTGCATATGGGGCGTGTCCGGGGCATCAGGCGCGCATGGCCCGTGCATCCACATCCCGCGTCCCCCCCGCGCTGCCCTATGCCGCGCAGATGGCGATCTTTTCGCGCTTTCGCGCGGCGGACCCGCATCCGGTGACCGAGCTGCATTACGTCAACGCCTTTACCCTGCTGGTCGCGGTGGCGCTGTCGGCACAGGCGACCGATGCCGGGGTGAACAAGGCGACCGCGCCGCTATTTGAACGCGTCACCACCCCGCAGCAGATGCTGGATCTGGGCGTCGAGGCGCTGACCGAGGCGATCAAGACTATCGGCCTGTTCCGGCAGAAGGCCAAGAACGTCATCGCCCTGTCCCGCATCCTGATCGAGGAATACGGCGGCGAGGTGCCGCAGTCGCGCGCCGCGCTGATGACGCTGCCCGGCGTCGGCCGCAAGACCGCCAATGTGGTCCTGAACAGCGTCTTTCACTTTCCCGCCCAGGCGGTGGACACCCATATCTTTCGCGTCGGCAACCGCACCCGCATCGCGCCCGGACGCGATGTCGATGCTGTCGAGCGCGCCATCGAGGACAATGTCCCCGTCGCGTTCCAGCAGAACGCCCATCACTGGCTGATCCTGCATGGCCGCTATATCTGCCAGGCCAAGCGGCCACGCTGCCGCATCTGCCCCATCGAAGACCTTTGCCCCTATGAGGAGAAGACCGCATGACTACCCCCTACGTGATCGGCATCGGCAACGCGGTCATGGACGTGATCGCGACCGCCTCGGATGCCAGCCTTGGCCGGCTGGGCATCGAAAAGGGGATCATGCAACTGATCGACCGCGAGCGCTCCGAATTCCTGATGGCCGCGCAATCGGCCGAGACCGAGGCGCAGAAGGCGCGGCTGATCCCCGGCGGCTCGGTCGCGAATACGCTGGCCGGGATCGGCGCGATGGGGCTGAAGACCGCCTTCATCGGCCGCGTCGCCGGCGATCCGCTGGGCCTGTCCTATGCTGAACAGACCGAGGCGCAGGGCACGGTGTTCGTCAACCCGCCGGTGGCGGGCGAGGTGCTGCCGACCTCGCGCTCGATCATTTTCGTCACGCCGGACGGTGAGCGGTCGATGAACACCTATCTGGGCATCTCGGCCGAGCTGGACGGCGGCGACGTGAACCCGGCGGTGTTCAGCGGTGCCGACTGGCTGTTCCTTGAAGGGTATCTGTTCGACAAGGCCGCCGGCAAGGCCGCCTTCCTGAAGGCCGCCGATGCCTGTCACAAGGCCGGCGGTCAGGCAGGGATCGCGCTGTCCGATCCCTTCTGCGTCGACCGTCATCGCGCCGATTTCCGTCGGCTGGTCGCCGGGCCGATGGATTACGTCATCGGCAATATCCATGAGTGGAAATCGCTTTATCAGGTCGAGGACCTTGAGGAGGCGCTGCGTCTGGCCAGCGCCGATTGCGGCATCGTGGTCTGCACCTGCTCGGGCGAGGATGCGATCCTGATCCGCGGCGACGAGCGGGTGACCGCGCCTGTGCACCGCGTCGTGCCGGTCGATGCCACCGGCGCGGGCGATCAGTTCGCCGCCGGGCTGATCTATGGGCTGGCGGTGGGGGCGCCGCTGGCGGCTGCGGGGCGCATGGGCTGCATCGCCGCGGCCGAGGTCATCGGCCATGTCGGCGCACGGCCGCAGGCGGATGTGCGGGCGCTGTTTAGGGCCGAAGGGCTGATCTGATCGCGCCGGTTGCGCGGTTTTTTGGATATTTGAGTGAAGAAGAAGGGCAGGGGCGCGTGGCCTCTGCCCTTCTTTATCTGGATCAGGCGGCTTTTTTGGTGCCGAAGCGTCTGTAGAAGCATAAATCGTCACGTTGACGGGCAGTTCTGTTGGCAGTCTTGCCCGATGTCTTGCTTGGGAAGCGGTCGTTCGGGATTTTCGTCGCGAAGTTCTGGCTCAAGCCCTTCCTGGTCGAGTGGGCAAATAAAGCGTTATCCGGCCGGGTGAGTTGCAATCGCTGAACGTCATTTTCCAGACCTCAGGCGGATGCAGCGCCAGAAGTCGCAAGGCGGGATCATATGATTGGATAGCGCCCCGCGCAGGATTTTGCGGAAAAAAAAGGGGGGGCAGTTTCTGATGAAGCGCGACCATAACTCGCCCGATTGGGGCTAACTCCTCGCCACCCTCCGCCGGTCTGAGGTTGGGAGGCAGAGCAACGTCGACGGCGTCTCCCTCTCGGCTGTGCCTGAACCCTGGGTGCGGTTGCGTAATGCTTTGCAAGCTGAAGGCCAGATATGGCGAAGTGGGCCTTATGACGTCAGGCGGCTTAAGCAGCTTTCGGATGAGAACGCGAAGCTGAAGCTTTTCTGGCGGTTACGGAACTTGACAATGTAATGGTCAAGGATCAGCGGAGAAGATGCTGACGACGCCGATGGCGTGGCGGAACGCTGTACTGTGGACGATGACGGAACAGCCAACCGCGCCGTTCACGGCCGGATTATCCCCAAGTTTGTGACGAGGCGGCGCATCTGTGCCCCCGTCATTCGTCCTCTGCATGAAGCCTGTCGGCCACCATCCTGTCGGCGATCCAGTCGCGAAAGGCGTCCAGCGGCTTCAGCCCGGCCTTGCGGCCCGGCCAGGCCAGCCAATAGGCGCCCCGGGCCGGGACGGCGGTGCGCAGGATCGGCAGCAGGCGGCCTTCGGCGATCTCGATGCGGGCCAGATAGTCGGGCAGCAAGGCCACCCCCAGCCCCGAAATCGCCGCCTGAATCATCATCGAGAACTGGTCCATCATCATGCCATGCTGCCCCTCCGGCGGGGCGATGCCCTGGCCTGCGAACCAGTCCGACCACGCGCCGGGCCGCGTTTCCAGTTGCAAAAGCACGCTGTCGGCCAGAGCCTCGGGGCGGCTGACGGGATGGCTGGCAAGGAACTGGGGCGAGGCGCAGGCGGTCAGGCGCTCGTCGAACAGCTTCAGATGCTCGGCGCCCGGCCAGTCGCTGCGGCCGAAGAAGATCACCGCGTCAAAGGGTTCCGTCTCAAAGCTGAAGGTGCGAAAGCGCGTCGTCAGGTTGACCGAGATGCCGGGGTTTTGCGACAGGAAATCCGGCAGTCGCGGCGCCAGCCAGCGGGTGGCGAAGGTCGGCAGCACCGCAAGGTCCAGCGTGCCGCCGTCGGGATTGGCGACCAGCGACATGCTGGCGCGCTGGATGATGTCGAGCGCGCCGGAAATGTCGCGGAAATAACGCTCGGCGGCCTCGGTCGGGGCAAGGCGCTTCTTGTGGCGGACGAACAGCGGCTGACCCAACTGCGCCTCAAGGCTTTGCAGCAGCCGGCTGACGGTGCTTTGCGTCAGGCCAAGGTCCTGCGCCGCCCCGGTGACCGAACCCGCGCGCATCACCGCATCGAAGGCCAGCAGCAGGCTGAGGTTCGGAAGAAAGCGTCGTGGCCGCAAGATCATTCTCTCCATGCATGAAGTAATGTGAATTATCCATTTTGCGGCGGATATTGAAAGCTGTAATGAATGAACCAGCCGTTCAGCCCATCATCGCAAGAGGCCTGCCATGTCATCGAAATCGCATAAGGGTACCCCGTTCTCGTGGTCCGATCCGTTCCTGCTGGACGACCAGCTTACGGAGGAAGAGCGGATGATCCGCGACAGCGCCGCGGCCTTTGCCGCCGACCGGCTGGCCCCGCGCATCGAGGCGGCCTATCTGAACGAAACCACCGACCCCGAGATTTTCCGCGAAATGGGGCAGGCGGGGCTGCTGGGGGTGACGGTCTCGGACGAATATGGCGGGGTGGGCGCGTCCTATGTCGCTTACGGCCTTGTCGCGCGCGAGATCGAGCGCGTGGACAGCGGCTATCGCAGCATGGCCTCGGTGCAAAGCTCGCTGGTGATGTTCCCGATCGAGGCCTATGGCAGCGAGGCGCAGAAGCTGAAATACCTGCCCGGCCTTGCCGCGGGTGAACTGATCGGCTGCTTCGGCCTGACGGAACCCGATGCGGGTTCGGACCCGGCGGGGATGCGCACGACCGCGAAAAAGACCGCCGATGGCTATGTGCTGAACGGCGCCAAGATGTGGATCTCTAACGCGCCGATCGCCGATGTCTTTGTCGTCTGGGCGAAATCCGAGGCACATGGCGGCAAGGTGCGCGGCTTTATCCTGGAAAAGGGCATGAAGGGCCTGTCGGCGCCAAAGATCGAGGGCAAGCTGAGCCTGCGCGCCTCGATCACCGGCGAGATCGTGATGGAGAATGTCGAGGTCCCCGAGGATGCGCTGCTGCCCGGTGCCGAGGGCATGGGCGGGCCGTTCGGCTGTCTCAACCGCGCGCGTTACGGCATTTCCTGGGGCGCGATGGGCGCGGCCGAGGATTGCTGGTTCCGCGCCCGCCAATACGGGCTGGATCGGCAGCAATTCAAGCGTCCGCTGGCCGCGACCCAGCTTTACCAGAAGAAGCTGGCCGACATGCAGACCGAGATCACGCTGGGCCTGCAAGCCAGCCTGCGCGTCGGCCGCCTGATGGAGGAAGGCCGCTTCGCCCCCGAGATGATCAGCCTGATCAAGCGCAACAATTGCGGCAAGGCGCTGGATATCGCCCGGCAGGCCCGCGACATGCATGGCGGCAACGGCATCCAGATCGGCTATCACGTCATGCGCCACGCGCAGAACCTTGAGACCGTGAACACCTATGAAGGCACGCATGACGTGCACGCGCTGATCCTTGGCCGGGCGATCACCGGCATCCAGGCCTTTTCGTGATGGCCGAGCCGGCGCTGAAAGGGCTGAAGGTCGTCGAGTTGGCCCGCATCCTTGCCGGCCCATGGATCGGGCAGACGCTGGCCGATCTGGGCGCCGAGGTCATCAAGATCGAGGCGCCCGAGGGCGACGATACCCGCCGCTGGGGGCCGCCGTTCATCGAGCGCCCGCGCGCGGATGGTACGGCGGAAACCGTCGCTGCCTATTTCCACGCCGCCAATCGCGGCAAGCGCTCGGTCATCTGCGATTTCAACGATGCCGCCGACCTTGAGCGGCTGAAGGCGCTGATCGATCAGGCCGATGTGGTGATCGAGAACTTCAAGCTGGGCGGGCTGAAGAAGTTCGGGCTGGATTACGACAGTCTTGCGGCGCGCAATCCGCGGCTGGTCTATGCCTCGGTCACCGGCTTCGGGCAGGACGGGCCGCGGGCGGCGCAGCCGGGCTATGATTTCCTGATACAAGGCATGTCGGGGATCATGGACCTGACCGGCGATCCGGCGGGCGAGCCGCAGAAGGTCGGCGTCGCCTGGATCGACATCTTCACCGGGCTTTACGGCACCATCGCCGTGCAGGCGGCGCTGGCCGAGCGTGCGCGCTCGGGAAAGGGCCAGCATCTGGACCTGTCGCTGCTGGATTGCGGGGTGGCGGTGCTGGCCAATCAGGCGACGAATTACCTGCTGGGCGGGATGGTGCCGCACCGGCTGGGGAATGCGCATCCGAATATCGTGCCCTACCAGCTTTTCCCGGCCTCGGACGGGCACCTCATCATTGCCTGCGGCAATGACCGCCAGTTCGTGGCGCTGTGCCGGGTGCTGGGGCTGGACGGGCTGGCGCAGGACGCCGATTACGCGACGAACCCCGCGCGGGTGGCGAACCGGGCGCGGCTGGTGCCGCAACTGGCGGCGGCCACGCAGACCATGACCCGCGCCGAGCTGATCGCGGCGCTGGAAGGCGCCGGGGTGCCGGGCGGTCCGGTCAATGACGTGGCCGAGGCGCTGGCCGATCCGCAGGTCGCCGCCCGCGGCTTGCAGATCGCGCCCGAAGGCATCCCCGGCCTGCGCAGTCCGCTGCGGTTCTCGCGCAGCCCGCTGGTGACGGACCGCGCCGCGCCGGCACTGGGCGATGGGGTCTGGCGGTTTTCGGATGACGCCGGATAGCGAAAGGGCCGCCCCCCGGAGGAGCGGCCCATCGACCCTGCCGACTCGGAGCTCATCGCGGCAGAATTTCGTGCTGACCGGCGGTGCCGGTCAGTAATCGTTGCGGCCGACGCCCTGCTGCTGGCTGAGAAAGCGCGAGGGCTGTTCCGCCGGCGACTGCGCCGGGACCGACATGACCTGACGGCCGCGCGCCTTTTGCTGGTCGATATAGTAGATGCGGTTGGCGCGTTCCTGCGGCGTTATCTCTGCCTCGATCGAGGTCAGCTCGCTCAGCGTGTATTTGTTCGGGTCAAGGTGCAGCGTGCGGGCCAGCATCACCTTGCCGGGGTTCATGTCCTGCGCGGCCGCCGGAATTGCGACGGGCAGGGCGACAAGGGCGGCAGTTGCTGCAATGATGATCTTGTTGAGCATCTATAAGACTCCTGATTAAAACTGACATTCCGTGCCGGGTGACGGCCTGGCTGCCTTTTCGGCTTGTATTGCATATCGGCACTGCCGTACCGCGCGAAAACGGGCCAGAACAGACAATCATTGTGCAAAACTGAGGCGATCATGCGGTTGAATATGTGGACCGAGATCAGGACCGCCGCGCAGGTGGCGCGGCTGGGACGGGTCAGCGCGGCGGCCGAGGCGCTGGGGATGCATCATTCCTCGGTCATCCGCCATATCGACCTGCTGGAGGAGCGGCTGCGCACGCGCCTGTTCCAGCGCCACGCCCGCGGCTACACCCCCACCGAGGCCGGCGCGGAACTGCTGCGCACCGCCGATCTGGTGGATGCGCAGTTCACGCAGATGCTGGGCCGGATCGAGACGGCGGGCGAGGATATCTCGGGGCAGTTGATCGTCACCGCGCTGCCGTCGCTGGAACGCTATGTGCTGCCCGCCATCGGCCGCTTTCAGGCGGCCCATCCGCATTTGCAGGTGCATTACCGTTCGGATGAGCGGGCCTATGAAATGGCCTCGGGCGAGGCGCATGTCGCGCTGCGCACCGGGCCACGGCCGGACCATCCCGATTACGTCGTCTCGCATCTGGCGGATTTCCGGGCGGCGCTGTTCTGCGCCCGCTCTTATGCCGAAACGCATGGCCGCCCCGAGACGCCCGGCGACCTTGCCGCGCATCGCCTGATCGCGGCCGAGGGCGACTATGCCCGCGCGCCGTTCCAGCAATGGCTGTCCGCCCATGTTCCCGATGAAAGCGTGGTGCTGCGCACGCCGCAGGCTTCGGTCGCCTATTGGGCGGTGGTGCTGGGGCTGGGGATCGGGTTTCTGAATCGCGCCGCGCCCGATACCGGGCTGATTGAGCTGTTTCCCGACCTTTCGCCGCCGGAATGGGTGATGCCGCTTTGGCTGGTCACACATGTTGACCTGCATCGCAGCAACAAGGTCGGCAGCTTCGCACGCTTCATGCAAAGCGAGGTGCGGGACTGGTATCGGGCGATTCAGACAGGACAGAACTAGGCGCAGGACAGCCTTTCAGAGGCATCCGGGTCGTCAACCGGCCGGGCAGGGCTTTATGTCGCCCGACCGGTCAGGCACGAACGAACCGGTCACCACTTACAAATCTTTAACGCGAAACCACTTAAGTACAGTCAATCGTTCGCTACCGTTACACAAAAGAAAACCTGACTTTAAGTTAGGTCATAACCAGTTACTCGATATGATTATATATATGAATTTCATCGGGTATTTTTGAGTCGGCCACCCCTCAAAAAAACGTGATATTCGCGACGCCGTCGCGGCCGGCGGGTGAATCAGGACCGCGCAGTTCAGTTTGGCGGCGACCCGCCCGGCCCGCGGGGCAAAAAGGCGGCAAAAGACCGGCGCCGGCCCGCGCCTTGCTGCCTTCGACCTTGCTATGGGCGGCAAAATCACCTAGCTAGCGCGCTGAAACACGCGGGGCGCAGGGTTGCGGCGCCGCGCCCGGGGCGCGTGATCCGCCCCGGCCCGCAGCTTGGATGGATGAAGGAACACAAATGCAGGTCAAGGAAACCCAGAACGACGGGCTGAAGCGCGGTTATGAATTCACGCTGCCCGCAGCCGATCTTGCGGCTGAGGTCGATGCCAAGCTGAAAGAGGCCCAGCCCGAAGTCGAGATGAAGGGCTTCCGCAAGGGCAAGGTGCCGATGGCGCTGCTGAAAAAGCAGTTCGGCCCGCGCGTCCTGGGCGATGCCATGCAGGAAGCCATCGACAAGGCCCTGCGCGACCATCTGGAAAAATCGGGCGACCGCCCGGCGCTGCAGCCCAAGATCGAAATGGTCAACGGCGAAACCTGGAAAGAGGGCGACGATGTCGTCGTCACCGTCGCCTACGAGGCGCTGCCCGCCATTCCCGATGCCGACCTGTCGGGCGTCGAGCTTGAGCGTCTGGTCGTCGAGGCCAGCGACGAGGAAGTGAACGAGGCGCTGGAAAACCTCGCCAAGAACGCCCAGTCCTTCGAGGACCGCAAGAAGGGCACCAAGTCGAAGTCGGGCGATCAGGTCGTCATCGACTTCAAGGGCATGGTCGATGGCGAAGCCTTCGACGGCGGCTCGGCCGAGGATTATCCGCTGGTTCTGGGCTCGGGCAGCTTCATCCCCGGCTTCGAGGACCAGCTGACCGGCGCGAAAGCCGGCGACGAAGTCAAGGTCGAGGTGAAATTCCCCGAGAATTACGGCCACCCGGCGCTGGCCGGCAAGGACGCGATCTTTGAAACCACCGTCAAGGCGGTGAAGGCCCCGAAACCGGCCGAACTGGATGACGAGTTGGCGAAGAAATTCGGCTCGGAAAGCCTGGACGCGCTGAAGACCCAGATCCGTGGCCGCCTGGAAGCCGAATACAAGGGCGCCGCGCGTCAGGTTCTCAAGCGCGCGCTGCTGGACAAGCTGGATGCGCTGGTCAAGTTCGACCTGCCCGAATCGCTGGTCGAGGCCGAGGCGCACCAGATCGCCCACCAGCTCTGGCACGAAGAGCACCCCGAGGAGCACGGCCACAACCACGGCTCGATCGAGCCGACGGACGAGCACAAGAAGCTGGCCGAGCGCCGCGTCCGCCTTGGCCTGCTGCTGGCCGAGATCGGCCAGAAGGCCGAGGTGACGGTCTCGGATCAGGAAATGACGCAGGCCGTGCTGCAACAGGCCCGTCAGTATCCGGGCCAGGAGCGCGCGTTCTTCGAGTTCATCCAGAAGAACCCGCAGGCGCAGCAGCAGCTTCGCGCCCCGATCTTTGAAGACAAGGTCGTGGATCACATCGTCGATGGCGCCAAGGTCACCGACAAGACGGTCAGCAAGGACGATCTGGAAAAAGCCATCGAGGCGCTGGATCAGGTGTGATCCTTCATCGCCGGCGATTTCGGAAAAGCCGCCCTTCGGGGCGGCTTTTCACATTTCGCGCGCCGATATATCTTTGCGGCGACGACAGCCCGGGGGCAAAGATGGCCAGGCCTGAATATCCGACCCTGGCCGAGGCCGCGCGCATCTGGGCGCGCATCGGCCTGCTGAGCTTTGGCGGCCCTGCGGGGCAGATTGCCCTGATGCATCGCGTCCTGGTCGAGGAACAGAAATGGCTGGGCGAGCGGCGCTTTCTGCATGCGCTGAACTATTGCATGTTGCTGCCCGGCCCCGAGGCGCAGCAGCTTGCCGTCTATATCGGCTGGCTGATGCACCGCACGCCGGGCGGGATCATTGCGGGGCTGTTCTTCGTGCTGCCCGGCGCGATCGCGATCATGGCATTAAGCTGGATCTATGCGATCTGGGGTCGGACCGGCATGGTCGAGGGGCTGTTCTTCGGCCTCAAGGCGGCGGTGCTGGCCATCGTCGTGCAGGCCGTCATCCGCATCGGGCGCCGGGCCTTGCGCAACGGTGCCATGCTGGCCATCGCCGCGGCGTCATTCGTCGCCATCTTCGCCTTTGCCGTGCCCTTCCCGCTGATCGTGCTGGCGGCCGGGCTGATTGGCTACGCCGGATCGCGCGCCGGGCTGCCGGCCTTTGCCAAGGGCGGCGGTCATGGCCGCATCGGCGCAGTGCAGGTTGACGATGCCGACACGCTTCTGGGCGAGGAAACGCCCGAGCACGCGCAGGTGAACCGGGCCTGGGCGCTGCGCATCTCGGCCGTGCTTTTGACGCTGTGGCTGCTGCCGGTGGCGGGGCTGGTGCTGTGGCTTGGGCCGCAGAATGTCTTTGCCCAGATCGCGGGCTTTTTCAGCGCCATGGCGGTGGTGACCTTTGGCGGTGCCTATGCGGTTCTGGCCTATGTCGCCCAGCAGGCGGTGCAGCATTACGGCTGGCTTGCGCCGGGCGAGATGCTGGACGGGCTTGGCATGGCCGAGACCACGCCCGGTCCCCTGATCATGGTCACGCAATTCGTGGGCTTCATGGCGGCGTTTCGCGATCCCGGCGCGCTGCCGCCGCTGCTGGCGGGCACGCTGGGCGGCCTTCTGACCACATGGGTGACATTTGTGCCCTGTTTCCTTTGGATATTCCTGGGCGCCCCCTATATCGAGCGGCTGCGCGGCAATAACGACCTGGGCGCCGCATTGACGGCGGTGACGGCGGCGGTGGTGGGCGTGATCCTGAACCTTGCACTGTGGTTCGGGCTGCATGTCATCTTTGCCGAAACGCGGGTGCTGTCGGGCCATGGCCTGCATCTGACGGTGCCGGTCCTCGCCTCGGTCAACCTTGCCGCTGCGGCGCTGACGGCGCTGGCGTTGGTGGCCGTGTTCCGGCTGCGCATGGGCACGGTCCCGGTGCTGGCGCTGTGCGCGGCACTGGGACTAGCGCTGTCGCTGATCGGGGCCGCCTAAAGCCGGTGCAGGCGCGCGTTCTGGTCCGAGGGGCCTTCGGCATCGGGACCGTCCAGCGGGTCGTGCAGCAAAGGATCGTCGCGCAGGTCGGGCATGGGGGCGTCGTGAGGGGGCGCGTCGTGGGAGGCCGTGTCGTGGGGGCGCGCCTTGCGGTCTGCCTCTGCACGGTCGGCGCCCTTGCGGCACAGGATATCGCCGATGATCCCGGCGGCGCCGTCGAATTCCCGCAGGATCGTGCTGGCCTGCCCGGCGACACTGCGAAAACCCGACAGCGCCCCGGTCGTCCAGTGCATCAGGTCGTCGAACCCGTTGCGCAGGCTGGCGGCATTCGCCTCGACCTCTTGGGCAAAGCCCATGGGCGGCGCGCGGCGAGGGCGGGCGGCGGGGTCGTGACTGGCGCTGGCCTCGGCCCTGGCGCGCAGGCCGGCCATGCGGCGCTCATCCTCGGCGTCACGCTCGCGGACGCGGCGGCGCATGGCGGCGCGTTCCTCGGGCGACAGATCGGCAAAGCGCGGCGCCATGGAATGCTCCGGGCCGCCCTTGCCGCGCCCGCCGCCCGAAAGCGCGTCGATGACATGCCGCGCGACGATCACCGTGCCCGCAGTCGCGGCGGCGGCGGCCAGCGCCGTGCCACCCCAGACCAGCCATTTCGCGGTGGGCGAGGGGCGCGGCCAGACCCGGCTGCCATCGGGCGAGACATCGCCATGCGGCGGGATGCGGCGCGATTCCATCGGGCCGGCGGGGTGGCGGTGCCCCTCGGGGACGGGGCGCGGACCAAAGCGGGTGTCGCTGGTCGTGTCGGCCTCGGTCCGGGTGATCGGCGGATGGTCCTGAGCCGGGTCGTCATTGCGGGACATGGCGGGCAAATCCTTGGACGTTGTCGCATCAGTGGTTTAACCCGTGGCGCGGGCGAATGTTCCGCCGCACGGCTGCCGCCGGCATCCCGGCATGAAAAAACGCGCCACGGGGGCGCGTTTCTTGCGTTTGTCATGAGGGACGCGGCAATCAGTTGCCGGCATCGTCCTCGTCGCGGCCAGCCGAGCCGATATCGTCGAACAGTTCGGCGATCTCGAATTCCGCGGCGGCTTCCTCTTCGGCGGCCAGTTCCTGGATCGACTTGCCCGAGGCCTGCAACTGCGCCTCTTCGGCCGAGCGGGCGACGTTCAGCTTGATCGTCGCATCGACTTCCGGGTGCAGGTGCACGCGCACTTCGTGCAGGCCCAGTTCCTTGATCGGCGCGGTCAGCACGAACTGACGACGCTCGACCGCGAAACCTTCGGCATTGGCGGCGTCGGCCGCGTCACGCGGGGTGACCGAGCCATAAAGCGCGCCGGCGTCCGAGGCCGAACGGATGATGACGAACACCTGACCGTCGATTTTCTCGGCCAGTTTCTGGGCGTCCGCACGGCTTTCGTCGTTGCGGGTCGCGAGTTCGGCCTTGCGGGCCTCGAAGGACGCGATGTTGGCTTGCGAGGCACGCAGCGCCTTGCCCTGCGGCAGCAGGTAGTTGCGCGCGAAACCGTCCTTGACCTTCACGACTTCGCCCATCTGGCCAAGCTTGGCCACGCGTTCCAGCAGGATGACTTGCATGGTCGTCTCTCCTTACTTCACGGCATAGGGCAGCAGGGCGAGGAAGCGGGCGCGCTTGATGGCGCGGGCCAGCTCACGCTGCTTCTTGGCCGAGACGGCGGTGATGCGCGAGGGCACGATCTTGCCGCGTTCGCTGATGTAGCGCTGCAGCAGGCGGGTGTCCTTGTAGTCGATCGCAGGCGCGTTGTCGCCCGAGAAGGGGCAGACTTTCCGGCGGCGGAAGAAGGGTTTGTTTGCCATGATGCTGGTTCCTTTCCCTTAGTTCCGGTCGTCGCGGTCGCGACGTTCGCGGCGCTCGCCACGGTCGCCACGATCACCACGGTCGCCGCGATCACCGCGGTCGCCACGCTCACCGCGCTCTTCGCGCTTCTGCATCTGGACCGAGGGGCCTTCCTTGTGCTCGTCCACGCGGACGGTCAGCACGCGCATGACGTCTTCGTGCAGGCCGGCCAGACGCTCCATTTCCTGCACGGCGGCCGAGGGCGCGTCCGAACGCAGGAAGGCATAGTGGCCCTTGCGGTTCTTGTTGATCTTGTAGGCCAGGGTGCGCACACCCCAGTATTCGTTCTCGATCACCTTGCCGCCGTTATCGGCAAGCACGGTCGAGAAATGTTCGATCAGCCCTTCGGCCTGCGTGTTCGACAGGTCCTGGCGGGCGATCAGCACATGCTCATAAAGCGGCATGTCTGCACCTTTTCTTCGGGGCGCATTTCAACGGCGGGACATTCCCTCCGCGCCCCGCCACGAGAGGCTGCGCCGGTTTCGCATTTGCGGAAGGATGCGGCCTTATAGCGGGCGGGCGTGCGAATGCAAGGCAAAACCGCGGAAAATGCCGGATATCCACGTCGCCATCGCCCCATTCATCGCCCCATAATCGCGCCTGTGGCGACACTGTTTCGGCGCTGCGGCGAAACACAAAAATGTCAGGCCGGCCGGGGGAAACCTTTGTTGCCAATGCCGCATTTTCTGTGGAATTCCTTCACGACCAATTCAATCAGGAGTTCACGATGAAAACCGTTCTTGCCCCCGCCGCAGCCCTTGTCGCCCTGTTCGGCGCCACTGCCGCGATGGCCGCGCCCGCCACCTATACCTTTGACCCCGACCACAGCCAGGTCGTGTTCCAGTATTCGCATATGGGCTTTTCGACCAGCACCGGCATCATCAACGGCGTGACCGGCACGCTGGTTCTGGATCAGGAAAGCCTCGCCAATTCGACCGTGGTGGCGACGATCCCGCTGGCCGGCCTGCGCTCGATCGCCGAGGTGCTGGACGGTCATCTGTTCGGGCCTGACTTCCTGAACACCGATCGCGGGACCGCCGTCGCCACCTTCAAATCGACCAAGGTCGAACCCGAGGGCGACAAATCGGCCAAGGTGACCGGCGATTTCACGCTGAACGGCGTCACCAAGGAGGTCGTGCTTGAGGTCGATCTGAACCAGATCGCCCAGCATCCGATGACCGGCAAGGAATCCGTCGGCTTCGACGCCGAAACCGAAATCAAGCGCACCGATTTCAATCTGGGCCAGTTTGCCCCGGCGGTCGGCGACGAACTGGACGTGCAGATCTCGATCGAAGCCTCGAAGGCCGAGTGATCGCCGCCCGTTCCGCAAGGCGCGGAATCGCAAGGCGAAAAAGGGCCGCATGGCCCTTTTTCCATTCATGCCGGGGCCGGTGCCCCCTTCGCCGTCACATCGGCTTGGGCAGCGGCGTCGTCATGCTGCGCGGCGGCAGGTCGGGATGCACGATCTGCGGCTGCTCGCCGGTCAGCGTGTCCAGGAAGGCCACGATGTCATCGACCTGCTGCGGCGTCAGTTCGGTGCCAAGCTGCGCCGAGGACATGATCTGCACCGCCTCTTTCAGGTCCCACACCCTGCCCGAATGGAAATAGGGCGCGGTCAAGGCGATATTGCGCAGGGGCGCGGCGCGAAAGACATATTCGTCGCTGGCGGTCTTGGTGACCTGAAAACGCCCCATGTCGCCTGCGGGCAGGACATCGGCGCCGGGCTTGGCGACGACGCCAAAGGGGAAATAGTCCTGACCGCCGACATTGATGCCGTTATGGCACGAGGTGCAGCCCGTATCGATGAAGGCGCGCAGACCCCGCTGTTCCTGCGCATTCATCGCGCTGTCGTCGCCCTGAAGGAAGCGGTCGAAGCGCGCCCCCGGCGTGATCAGCGTCGCTTCGAACTGCTCGACGGCATGGGCGAAGTTCTGGAAGCTTACCGGATCGGGCTGGTCCGGAAAGGCCTTGCGGAACATCTCGTCATAGGCGGGCATGGATTTCAGCGTCGCGACAAGGTTTTCGGGGGTGTTGTGCATTTCCACGCCCGCCTGCAACGGCCCCTTGGCCTGCTCGGCCAGGTCGGGGGCGCGGCCGTCCCAGAACTGCGCCACATTGAAGATCGAGTTCAGCACCGTCGGCGCGTTGCGCGGCCCCTTTTGCCAGCCATGCCCGATCGAGGTCGGCAGCCCGTCCGCGCCGCCCAGCCCGACATTGTGGCAGGTCTGGCACGAGATCAGCCCCGACGCCGACATGCGCGGGTCGAAGAACAGCGCCCGCCCCAGTTCGATCTTTTCGGGGGTGATCTTGTGTCCCTCGGGCGAAACGGCGGATTTGCGGATGGCATCGACCCTTTGGGGAATCGGCTCGAACAGGGCGGCCGCGTCGCTGCGAAGCTGGGCCGTATCCGGCGGCGCATCCTGCGCCATGACCGGCAGGGCGATCAGGCCCATACCAATGGCAAGCAGCATGTGGTTCATGGACAAACTCCTTTCAAAGCACTGAAAATTCGCAATATTCGTTGGATAAAGCTGGGGCGGCCGCAAAATCCTGCCGCGACACAGCCTTTCACAGACTATTGTCTTTCCTGTCGGCAACCTTACGGCGGATGCCGCGCGCGGCCGGAAAGGGGCCGAACCGCCTTGCCCCTCTGGCCCGCAGCCGCTAATTCCGCCCTATGTTGCCGCAGGATCGCCTTTTCCAGATCGTCGCGCGTTTCGAATATCTCGAAGCGCGGCTGAATGACGGCCCGGCCCCGGACGAGATCGCCGCGATCAGCCGCGAATATGCCGAGCTGAAGCCCGTCGTCACCCAGATCGCCGAATGGCGCGCCGCGCAGGACGCCATCCACGAGGCGCAGGCCATGCTGGCCGACCCCGAGATGCGCGAACTGGCCGAGGATGAGCTGTCGCGCCTGCGCGCGGCGATGCCCGACCTTGAACATGCGCTGCGCATCGCGCTGCTGCCCCGGGACGCCGCCGACGCGCGCCCCGCGATCATGGAGATCCGCCCCGGCACCGGCGGCGAAGAGGCGGCGCTGTTCGCCGGCGATCTGCTGGGCATGTATCGCCGTTTCGCCGAATCGCAGGGCTGGCAGTTTCAACTGCTGGAACTGGCCGAATCCGATCTTGGCGGCGTGCGCGAAGCCGTCGCCCGCATCGAGGGCGAGGGCGTCTTTGCGCGGATGAAATACGAATCCGGCGTGCATCGCGTCCAGCGCGTGCCCGAAACCGAATCCGGCGGCCGCATCCATACCAGTGCCGCCACCGTCGCCGTGCTGCCCGAAGCGGCCGAGGTCGATATCGAGATCCCCGCCAGCGACATCCGCATCGACACCATGCGCGCCAGCGGCGCCGGGGGCCAGCATGTGAACACCACCGATTCGGCGGTGCGCATCACCCACCTGCCGACCGGGATCATCGTCACCAGCAGCGAAAAATCGCAGCACCAGAACCGCGCCAACGCCATGGCCGTGCTGCGTGCCCGCCTTTACGACCTTGAACGCAGCCGCGCCGATGCCGAACGCGCCGCCGACCGCAAGTCGCAGGTCGGCTCGGGCGACCGCTCGGAACGCATCCGCACCTATAATTTCCCGCAAGGCCGTATGACCGACCACCGCATCGGGCTGACGCTGTATTCGCTGGACCGCATCATCCAGGGCGACCTGGCCGAGATCGTCGATGCGCTGGTCGCCCATGACCAGGCCGAGCGGCTGGCGGCACAGGGCAGCTGACGCGGATGGACCAGTCAGGCACCGCAGCCGAGGCCCTGCGCGCGGGAATCGCGCGGCTGGCTGACGCCGGCCTGCCCGATCCCTCAGGCGATGCGCGCCTGCTGCTCGGCCATGCGCTTGACCTGCCGCGCCATCATCTTGGCGGCGCGCTGTCCCAACCGATGCCACCCGCGGCCCTGCGTCGTTTCGACGCGGCGATTTCGGCGCGTGCGCTGCGCCAGCCGGTCAGCCAGATCACCGGCCGCCGCGCCTTCTGGAAGCACGAATTCCGCGTCACCCGCGACACGCTGGACCCGCGCCCCGATACCGAAACCCTGGTCGAGGCCGCGCTGGCCGAGCCCTTCGCCTCGGTCCTTGATCTGGGGACGGGGACGGGGGCGATCCTGATCTCGCTTCTGGCCGAACGTCCGGGGACCACCGGAACCGCCACCGATGTTTCGGCCGCCGCACTTGAGGTGGCGCGCGAAAATGCCGCCATGGCAGGCGTTTCCGTCACATTCCTTGAATCGGACTGGTTCGCGGGGGTCTTTGGCACGTTCGATCTGATCGTCTCGAACCCGCCCTATATCGCGCTGGCCGAGATGGCGGGTCTTGCCCCCGATGTCCGCGACTGGGAGCCGCGTCAGGCGCTGACCGACGAAGGCGACGGGCTTGCCGCCTATCGCGCCATCGCGGCGGGTGCGCCCGCGCATCTGGCGCCGGGCGGCCGCCTGCTGGTCGAGATCGGGCCGACGCAGGGCGCGCAGGTCATGGCGCTGATGGCGGCGGCGGGGCTGACCGATCCCTGCGTGCTGCCCGACCTCGACGGCCGCGACCGTGTCGTTTGCGCCCGAAAATCGCGCTAGACCGGCAAGGTTCCGCAGCTTTCACGGCGGTTTGTGAAATTTTCGCTTGTGCCTGCCGCTGTGGCATGTTTATTCGCATCTGTGACGGGGGCGCAGCCCACGCACGGGTCGCTAATATTCAGCCACGAACTGGTATATAAGGGATAGGGGCAGGGCCTCGCATCCTGACGGGTATTCGCCGTAAAGTTGACCCTAACCTCAGCCGGCCTTAAGCCGGGGTATAACCGACAACAAGCTGATGAGATCATCCAAATCCCGTTCGCGTAACAAGTCGAACAGACAGCGCACACTGGGCAATGTCGTCAACCGCGTCTTCGATTCCTCGGGTCCCGAGGGCAAGGTGCGCGGCACGCCCCAGCAGATCATTGAAAAATACCTGACGCTTGCCCGCGACGCGCAGCTGTCCAACGACCGCGTGGCCGAGCAAAGCTTCCTGCAGCACGCCGAGCACTACACCCGCATGCTGGGCGAGGCACAGCGCGAGCAGGCCGAGCGCCAGCAGAACCAGCAGCCCGGCCGCGACGACGACATGCGCGACTTCGGCGGCACCGAAGGCGGCAATGGCAATGGCAATGTCCAGGCCGGCAACCGCAACGACCAGCGCGAAGACCGCCGCGACTATCGCCGCGATGACCGCAGGGATGACCGTCGCGACGATCGCCGCGACGACCGTCAGCCCGCGCGCTATGAGCCGCAGCCCGACGAAATGGACGACGACGACCGCGGCCTTGCCCGGGGCCTGCCGCCCGTCATCGCGGATGAGGACGACCACAGCGGTCCGGTCCTGACGCCGGAAAGCGCCACCCCGGTTGCTGCCCCCGTTGCGACCTCCGTGGCCGAACCCGAGCCCGAGCCCGCCGCCGATGCCTCGGCCGAGGCCGCTGCCCCCCGCCGCCGCACCCGTGCGCCCGGTTCGGCGCCGCGCGCGCCCGGCAGCGCACCGCGTGCCCCGCGCCCGCGCAAGAAGGCCGGCGATGCCGAGGCCGCAGCGGCCGACAAGGCATCGGGCGAATAACGATCAGCGCGGCGCGGCGGCCAGTCCCCGCGCCAGCGCGCAGAACTGCTCCAGCCCGATTTCCTCGGCGCGCGCAGTGGGGGCTATGCCCGCCTCGACCAGCAATTCCTCGATCCGCGGATGCAGCCCCTTCAACGAGGCGCGCAGCATCTTGCGCCGCTGGTTGAAGCCGGCGGCGACGACCTGGTTCAGGACCGCCGGATCGGCAGGTTGGCGCGGCTCGGGCAGGGCGGTCAGATGCACGACCACCAGAATGGATCTTGGGCGCAGGGACAAAGGCCTCGGGCGGCAGGGTCATCACGATCCGCGCATCGCTGCGCCATTGCGCCAGCACCGCCAGCCGACCATAGGCCTTGCCGCCGGGACGGGCGACGATGCGCTCGGCCACCTCTTTCTGAAACATCAGCGTCAGCGACTGCCAGAAGGGCGGCCACGCCGCCGGCGTCAGCCAGCGGATCAGCAGCTCGGTCCCGACATTATAGGGCAGGTTGGCGACAATGCGGACCGGTGGCGTCAGGTGCGCCAGCGGGTCGATCTCCAGCGCGTCGCCGTTGATGACCGTCAGCCGGCCCGGATAGGCGGCGCCGATCTCGGCCAGCGCGGGCAGGGCGCGGGCGTCCTTCTCGATGGCAAGGACATGGCGCGCGCCCTCGGCCAGCAGGCCGCGGGTCAGGCCGCCGGGTCCGGGGCCGACCTCGATCACGTCGCAGCCGGTCAGGTCGCCGGCCGCGCGCGCGATCTTCGCAGTCAGGTTCAGGTCCAGCAGGAAGTTCTGCCCCAGTTGCTTCTTGGCGCGCAGGTCATGGCGCGCGATCACCTCGCGCAGGGGCGGCAGCCCGTCGATGGCGCTCATCGCCGCGCCGCCATGTCATGGGCCATGCGCAGGGCGGCGATGGTGCTTTCCGCGTCGGCGATGCCCTTGCCGGCGATGTCGAAGGCGGTGCCATGATCGGGCGAGGTCCGCACGAAGGGCAGGCCCAGCGTCACATTCACGCCGCCGGCGAAGTCCAGCGTCTTGATCGGGATCAGCGCCTGATCGTGATAGGCGCAAAGCGCCGCGTCATAGCGCGCGCGGGCGGGGGCATGAAACATCGTGTCGGGCGGCAGCGGGCCGGCCAGATCGAAGCCCTCGCCGCGCAGCCGCGCCAGCAGCGGCGCCATCCACTGGCTTTCCTCGTCGCCCATGACGCCGTTCTCGCCGGCATGGGGGTTCAGCCCGGCGATGGCCAGCCGGGGCCGCGCAATGCCGAAATCCCGCCGCATGGCGGTATCGGTAATGCGGATCGCCTGCTCCAGCGCCGCGGGCGTCAGCGCGCCGGGCACATCGCGCAGGGGGATGTGAATGGTCACCGGCACCACCCGGCAAGGCGGCGTCACCGTGGTCGAGGCCAGCATCATCGCCACCGGCACATTGCCCGCCAGCCGTGCCAGATATTCGGTATGCCCCGGAAAGGCGAAACCGGCGCCGGATTTCAGCGCCTCCTTGTTGATCGGCAGGGTGCAGATACCGCCCGCCGCCCCAGACATGGCCAGCTCGACCGCCCGCGCGATGACGTCGATCACCGTCTGCGCATTGGCAGGCTCGGCCCTGCCCGGCACGGCAGGCGCCGGAAAGTCATGGCGCAGCACCGCCAGCACCCCTTCGGGCACCGGATCGCCGGGGGAAAACACCTCCTGCCAGCGCGTCCCCTCGGGCAGGTGCCGCGGATCGCCCAGAAACACGAAGGGCACCCCCGCAGCCAGGGCCTTCGGCGCCAGTTCCGGCCCGATCCCCGCCGGCTCGCCGCAAGTCAGGACGATCGGTTGCGGCATCACGCAGCTTCTTTCATGTGCAAATATCCTCTGGGGGTCCGGGGGGCGAAGCGCCCCCGGCCGGCATCGACGCCACCGCTCCCGCCGGCGTCAGGGCCGGCGGATGACGGCATTCGCCCGCAGCTCGGCCAGATAGGCGTCCGCCGCCTGTCCGACCTTGCGGTTGAAGATCTCGTTGCGCACCTCGTCGCGCGCCGGCAGGGCGTTCGGGTCGGGCTTCGGCGGCTCTTCGCCCGGCGCGGTGGCGACGGGTTTTTCGGGCGCCTCGGCCATCAGCGCCGGTTCGCGCTTGCACAGCATCAGCAATTGCACCGCGCCGCCATAGTTGACGACGGTCGCTTCGTTGTCGTCCAGCACCGCCAGCCGGATCGCATCGCCGGTCGGCACCTGGCCCTGCGGCAGCTTCAGATGCTCGATCTGCTGCGGCGGCAGGCCGCGGGCATGGACGAACAGGTCCGCGCATGTATCCGAGGCCGCAGCGATACGCGCCGCCTCCTGGGCAGTTCCGACCGTAAAGCGGACATAGTCCAGCACCTGCGCCTCGGCGCCGGGGCGCAGGGTGCCGCGGGTGTCGCGCAGATAGAACAGCACCACCGCGCCGGGCACGGTCAGCGGCTGGCTGATCTGGCCGGGCTTCATCGACAGGATCAGGGGCCGCAGCGCCGGAGGCAGGTTCGCCAGCGGCGTCCAGGGCAGCCGCCCGCCATTCGCGGCCGAGGGCGTCGCCGAATATTTGCGCGCGAAACCGGCGAAATCGCCTTCGGATTTCGTCCCGGCCACGACCTCTTCGGCGCGGGCCATGGCCGCGTCCTGCTGGCCTTCGGGCGCGGGGATGATCAGCTCGGACAGGGCGACATGGGTGACCTGCGGCGTCTCGATGATCTTCTGCATTTCCTGCGCGACCTCGGCATCGGTCACCCGGACCTGGCCCAGCAGGTGCTGGCGTACGACCTGGCGCCAGATGACGCCCGCGGTCACGAAGTCGCGGAAGGTCTGGCGGTCGACGCCGGCCTTGGCCAGCGCCGCCTCGAACTGTTCGACGCCCATATTGGCGCGGCCGGCGAATTCGGTCAGGCCCGCGTCGATCTGCGCCTTGTCGGGCGCAATGCCGAACTGGCGGGCGGCGAACATGCGCAGCCGGTCGTCGATCAGCGCCTTCTCGGCGGTCTCGGGCGTATTGTCGGGCGCGCGCAGCACCTGCATGAAGCGGAGGCGCTGATCCAGCTCATAGCGGGTGACGGCCGCATCGTTGACATAGACCAGCGTCTGGAACTGGTTGCCCTGCGCCAGGGCCGGCCCCAGACCCGTCCCGGTCAGCATCGCGGCCATGGCCGCCCCCAGAAGAATTCGCCGCATCAGCTCCCTCGCCGCATGGTTTGGCGCGACATTAGCGCAGGCAAGCGCGGCGCGCCACCGTTCCCGGACCGGCCTTTTGCTGTCCGAATCCGCCCAGCCGGATTCCCAGGTCAAAGGCGGTTTCGGCGTTCACCTCGTTCGAGGAGGTGAAGCGGCGCTGCACCGACATGTCCACGGTCACGCATTCATTGCGGTATTGCAGGCCCAGCTCGGCTTTTTGGGCGCGGTTGGCGGCAAAATCGTAACGCGTCTCGGCCGAGGCCCACCAGCCGTTGGTGATCTGCCAGCCAGCGATGGTGGTCAGTTCCGAGACATCCTGAAGCCGGTCCTCGCGCAGGTCCGAATCAAGCCAGAGATACCCGGCCGAGATTTGCAGCCCCGGCCGATACCAGCCCAGCCGCAGTTCGTTGCGGCTAAGCGACAGGCTGTCGTCGAACAGCGCCCGGTTGGCGATCGCCAGCCCGTTCGAGCCCGAATAATGCGCCGCCAGCAACCAGTCCGAGCTTTTGCGCCCCACCGGCCCCGCCGTCGAAAAGGCCGAGTCGACGCGGCTGTGGAACACCCGTCCCGCAGTCAGGCCGATGGACCAGCCGGCGGGGTCGATTCGCGTCCAGCCGACGCCAAGATTGGCGCGCAGGCCCGATTCCCGCGCATCCCAGCCGGCAAAGCGGTTCAGCGCGAACAGGTTCCCCTCGTCGAATTCCAGCAGGTAGCTGTCCTCGTTCGGGACATCGTCGGCATAGTCGCGCTCGGGCGACCAGACCAGTTGCGCGACCGGCTCGATGATATGGGTGACGCCGCCGGAATGGCGCGCAAAGGGCCAGCGCAGTTCCACCGCCAGCGTCGGGTCGGCGCGCATCACCCAGTCGTCATACTGGCTGTCCTGATTGATGCGATAGATGTCGGCGTTCAACTGCCCCTGGATCTTGCCCAGCAGGCCGCCGGCCAGAATCTCGCTGCGCTGCCAGTCCAGCATGACCGAGCCGCGCGCCATGTCGCGCCCCAGAATATCCTGGCTGGACGAGCGGCGATGCGCGTGCAGCGACCATTCGAGGTTGGCGATGCCGCCGATGCGATCGGGGGTCCAGCGCCGCTTCCACAGCGCATCGGCGACCAGCGAGGGCTGCTGGCTGCCGATCTCGCCCTCGCGCAGCGATTCGTAATTGCCGACCCGGCCCCAGACCATGCGGTCGCGGCGCACGCGGTCCAGCGTGATCCCGCTCCACAGCCGGTCCGCGTCCGAGATGTCGTAATCCAGCAGATAGGCGCGGTTGCTGGCGGTCTGGATCTGAAAGCCCAGCATATAGCCGCGCGGCAGCTCGAACCGGCCGGCGCCGAACAGATAGCCGCGGGTCTTGTCCTTCTCGATATCGTCGCGGGTGATGGCGCCGTTCCACTCCATCGCGCCGTTCGAGAAGGCCTGCCGGTAGCGCAGTTCCAGCGTCCGCGTCCAGCTTGCCGAGACATAGGGCGTCACCGTCACATCGGCGGAATCGCCCAGCGTCACGAAATAGGGCAGCTTGATCCCGAAGCCCAGGCTTGAGGTGGTGCGGATCTGCGGCGCTAGAAAGCCGGTCATCCGGTCCACGGTCGGGTCCGGCGCGGTCAGCCAGGGCAGGGTGGCGACGGGCAGCCCGAAGGCGCGGATCTGCGGGCGGTCGAAGTAAAGCTGCCGCGTCTGCGCGTCATGCGTGATCGAGCGGGCGCGGATTTCCCACAGCGGGACGGGGTCTTCGGCGCAGACCTGGCAGCTTGAGGCCACCACATTGTCCATGCGCGTGATCCGGCCGTTATCGCGGCGTTCCATCTTGCGCGAGGCAAGCTGCATCTCGCGCGCCAGCACCAGCCGCGCGCCCATCAGGATGCCGTCCTGAAGGTTCGGGTCAAGCTGGCCGCTGTCGGCGATCAGGATGGTTTCATCGGGCGTGCCGGCGCGGCTGGGCTGGGTCAGGTGGATCGGCCCCTCGATGGTGGCGCCGCCGGTGTTCTGGTCATAGATCACGCGTGAGGCGATCAGCCGCGCGCCCTTGTGCCAGATCACCACCCCGCCCGAGGCGATCAGCCGCTTGTCCGCGCCCAGCGTCACGTTATCGGCCAGGAGCGTCGCCGGCGTCTGCCCGCTGTCGGCACCGCTGTCGCGGACCTGCACGGGACGGTTGCTGCGGGCGGCGACCTCGGGGGCGGGCGCGGCCTCGGTGCCGTCGGCATTGCGGGTCTGGGCGTTCGGGTTCTCGGTCGGGGCCAGCGCCGGGCCGACCGGCAGCTTGAAGAACGGATCGGGCGTGTCGTAATTCGGCAGCGTCTGGCCTTCGTCGGTCAGGCTTTGCGCCAGCACGGCGCCGGGCAGCAGGCCGCCGCCCAGAAGCGCCGCGAAAGCCGCCGCGCGGGCCGTCCGTCCGTGTGTGGTGCCCTGTCTGCCGCCCTGCCTGTCGCTGCGCCCGACCTTGCGCCTGAACTCTTGCGCCATCATCCGTCCTCCAGTCGCAGCAGGGCCCCAAGGGCAAGAAACAGCGCCGCGATCGGAGGGGCCCAGCCCGCCAGCGCCGGGGGGATGCCGCCATTGTCCCCCAGAACCTGCGCAAGGTTGCGCAGGAAGAACAGCCCGATCCCGCAGCCAAAGGCGCAAAGCACCATGATGCCGGTCCGGCGTCCGCGCATATGGCGCATGGTGAACACGGCGGCAATGGCGACCATGGCGGCCAGCAGCAGGGGCTGGGCCAGTTCGATCTGAAGCCAGACCTTGTGGCGCTGCGCCGAAAAGCCCGCGCGCTCCAGCCCGCGGATAAAGGCGGGCAGTTGCCAGACCGGCACCGCCTCGGGCTTGCCGAAGCTGTCGCGGATGCGGGCGGCGGTCAGGTCGGTGGGCAGCTCAAGCTCGGGCGCGGTGCGGGCCATCGCCTCGGGGTTGGGCTGGTCGATCGGCCATTCCTTGATTTTGGTCAGCTTCCATGCGCCGCGGGTCAGGTGGGCCTCGGCCGCGTCGATGCGGCGGGTGGGGCCACCCTCGCCGGCGAAGACCATGAAGGTGGCGTCGTAAAGCGTCGTCGCGTCGGGGCTGGCACGGCTGGCGCGGATCACCACCTGACCCTGCGTCTGGGTGCCGTCGGGCGCACGCATGGCCAGCGCCTGCCGCAGCCAGACGGCATTGTCGCCGACGCTGACGGTCTGGCCGCCGCCGCTTTTCATCCGTGCCACCGCGTCGTCATAGCGTTTCGAGGTCGCCGCAACCATCGGGTTCATCACCATCACCGCCAGCGCGCCGACCATGGCTGCGGTGATCGCGGGCGCGGCCAGCACCCGCAACCCCGACCGCCCCGAGGCCCGGATCGCCACCAGTTCCGAACTGCGCGACAGGCCCAGAAACAGCGCGATCCCGGCCAGCACCGCCATCAGGGGCAGGATCGAATAGAAGCTTGCGGTGATGTTCAGCAGCGACAGCACCGCCGCGCCGGACAGGCCGATATCCTGATCGGAAAAGCGGCGGATCTCCTCGACGATGTCGATCAGGAACAGGATCGCGCCGAACATCGCGGCGATGATCAGGAACATGCGCAGGAAGCGGCGCGCGACATAGGTCGACAGGATCATGCCGCGGCCTCCGGCCCTGGCGCGCGGCTTTTGTTGCACAGCCGTCTGGGCCGCGCCGCCAGCCACAGCAGGAAGACGCCGACCCCCGCCCCGACCAGCGGCGAGACATAGATCAGCGGCCATTGGTCGGGGTCGCGCGCCACCTGGCTTTCGGCGGCGGTCTGCAGGAACTGCACCCCGATCAGCGCCACCACCGCCCAGATCACCTGCCGCCAGACGCCAAAGCGGCTGTAGCTGCCGATCAGCAGCGTGGCAAAGCCCAGCATCGCCGCGACGGGCGCCTGAAAGGGCTTGGCCAGCCGCTCATGCGCCTCGGCGCGGGCGGCGGCGGGCGTGGCGCCGGTCGCCTCAAGCAGGGCGGCGTCGGGTTGCAGCAACTGGCGCGTGGAATAGGTGCGCAGGTCGCGCTTGCGCGAGGCCTCGGGGTTGATCAGCGTCGCAAGGTCATAGGCCAGTTCGGAAAAGCGCGTGACGGCAAGGCTTTGCCGGCCGCCCGCGCGGCTGAGGCTTTGCACCATGCCCTGCATCAGCACCAGCCGCGGGCCGTCGGCTGTGCGCACGACCAGCGCCTCGGTCGCGGTATAGGTGATATCCTCGTTCGGGTCGCGACCATCCTCAAGGAAGAAGTCCACCAGCCGGCCATCGTCCTTGATGTCGCGGATATACAGGGTGACGCCCTTGACCGGGTATTGGAAGGACCCCGCGCGCAGGAATTGCGCGGTGACGTTCTGGGCGATCTCGGCCTGCCGGTCGGCAAGGCGGGCGCGCGCCAGCGGCACCAGCGAATGGACCAGCATCGCCACCATCAGCGCGACAAGGATGCCAAAGACCAGCACCGGCCGCGCCAGCCGCCAGGGCGACATGCCGGCGGCCTGCATCACCACCAGTTCGGATTCGGCGGACAGCCGGTTCGCGCCATAGGCGCTGGCCGCGAAGGCCGCGATGGGCAGCACGACCGAGATGACCAGGGGCAGCGTCAGCGCGGTGAATTCCAGCACCACCAGCGCCGTCTGCCCGTCCGAGATCAGCTGCTCGAACAGCGACACCGCCCGGTTGATCCAGTAGACCGAGACAAGGACGAGCGCGAAAAACCCGAACAATGTCAGGAACTGCGACAGGATATAACGGTCGATACGGGGCATGGGGGCTTTCGCGGTCGCTGACCTTGAAATGATTAGCCGTTCGGTGGGGCCTGCGAAAGCCCCGGCTCTGGTCAAGGCGGGGATGCGTGACTAGTTTCCTGCACAAAGGACACATGCGAAAGGCGCGAACATGACCCATCCGGTCGAAATCTCCTTCATCCAGACCGATCCTGCCGGGCTGGCAGGCTGGCCGGGCCGCGTGGCCATTCTGATCGGCCAGAACGGCAGGCTGCCCGCCGGCCTGCCGCGCCCCACGCGCGAGGCGGCGCTGCGCGCGCTGGCGTCGGATGCGTGGAAGGGCGTGAAGCCCGGCAAGTCGCTGGATCTGGCCTTTCCCGCCGGGCTGGCGGCCGAGGCGCTGCAACTGGTGAACCTGCCCCGCGACGCCGATGCGCTGACCGCGCGCAAGGCCGGCGCCGCCATCGGCGCGAAGCTGGGCAAGACCGATCTGCTGGTTCTGGCCGGCGAACATCCCCGCGCTGCCGAGATCGCGCTGGGGCTGGCGCTGCGGGCCTATGACTTTTCCGCCTACAAGACGCAAAAGCCCGAGGAGGGCGAGGGCGACGGCCGGGCGCAGAAGCGTGGCCGCGTCAGCTTCATGCACAAGGACCCCGAGGCCCTGGGCAAGGCCGCCGCCAATGGTGCCGCGCTGGCCGAAGGTGTCTTTTTCACCCGCGATCTGGTGAACGAGCCTGCGAACGTGCTGACCACCAGCGACTTCGCCGACCGGCTGCTGGCCATGCAGGAGCTTGGCCTGAGCGTCGAGGTGCTGGACGAGGATGCGCTGGCGAAGCTGGGGATGCGCGCGCTGCTGGGCGTCGGGCAGGGTTCGGACAGCCCGTCGAAGGTCGTCGTCATGCGCTGGAACGGCGGCAAGGCCGATGAGGCGCCCCTGGCGCTGATCGGCAAGGGCGTGGTCTTCGACAGCGGCGGCATCTCGATCAAGCCGGCGGCCGGGATGGAGGAGATGACCATGGACATGGGCGGCGCCGGTGTCGTCGCCGGTGTCATGCGCGTGCTGGCGCTGCGCCGCGCGCGCGCCAATGTCGTCGGCGTCGTCGGTCTGGTCGAGAACATGCCCGACGGCCGGGCGCAGCGCCCCGGCGATATCGTGAAGTCGATGAAGGGCGACACGATCGAGGTCATCAATACCGATGCCGAGGGGCGTCTGGTGCTGGCCGATGTGCTCTGGTACGCGCAGGACCGCTTCAAGCCTGCCGCCATCGTCGATCTGGCGACGCTGACCGGCGCCATCATCATCGCGCTGGGGCATGAGAATGCGGGCGTCTTTTCCAATGACGATGCGCTGGCCGATGCGGTGCTGAAGGCCGCCGGGACCGAGGGCGAGGGCGCGTGGCGTCTGCCGCTGGCGCCGGCCTATGACAAGCTGATCGATTCGCGGCTGGCCGATATCAAGAATACCGGCGGCCGGCCGGCGGGCTCGATCACCGCGGCGCAGTTCCTGCAACGCTTCGTCGCCGAGGGCACGCCCTGGGTGCATCTGGATATCGCCGGGGTGGCGCTGCCGCCCGGCGAAACCGCGATGGCCCCGAAGGGCGCGACCGGCTGGGGGGTGATGACGCTGGACCGGCTGGTGCGCGACCGCTTCGAGGCGAAAGCCTGAGATGGGCAGCGCCCTGTTCTATCACCTGACCCGCTCGGGCGCGGCGCAGCTTTTGCCGATGCTGATCGGCAAGAGCCTGCAGGCCGGCTGGCGGGTCGAGCTGCGGGGCAGGGACCGCGCCCGGCAGGTGGCGCTGGACGAGGCGCTTTGGCAGGGCGAGGGGTTTTTGCCCCATGGCCTTGCCGGAGGTCCGCATGACGCGCGCCAGCCCGTCTTGCTGACGACCGGGACCGGGGCGGCGGCGAATGCGCCGCGCTGCCTGATCGCGCTGGACGGGGCCGAGGTCTCGGGCGAGGAATGCGGGCGTCTTGAGCGCGCCTGCATCGTCTTCGACGGCAACGACCCCGAGGCGCTGGAGCGCGCGCGGGCGCAATGGCGGGCGCTGAAGGCGGCGGGTGTGGCGGCCGAATACTGGTCGGATGCCGATGGCCGCTGGGAGCGCAAGCAATAGACCCGACGGGCGCGGGTGGCACGGTCAGCGGGGGGGGCGCTGCCCCCCTCGGAGCTGGCGCTCCGAGTCCCCCGGGATATTTGGGCATGAAAGAAGCCGGTCAGCGTTCGAGAACGAGGCGGTTGCCCTCGATGCTGACGCGGGCGAAGCGCGAGAGATAGGACATGCCCATCAGCGACTGGTCCAGATCGGCGCGCAGCACCATGGCCGGCACGCCCTCGTCGCGGATATCGCCGATGGCGACGGAATCGAGGCGCACGGGCGCGGTCTGGACGGTGCCGTTCGCGGTCTGCGCCTCGCCGATATAGGCGAGGTTTGCCGGATCGATGCCGACGCGCTCGGCGTCGCGGGGGCCAAGCGCGATGCTGCTGGCGCCGGTGTCGATGACGAAGCGGACATTGACGCCGTTCACCTGTGCGGTGAGCTGGTAATGGCCGTCATTGCCGACCGGGACCTCGATGCGGTTGCCGTCGAGGATGCGGGCCTCGGGGCGGATGGTGTTGCGGATATCGGGCCAGAGACCGGCCAGCGCGATGGCGCCAAGAAAGATCAGCCCCCAGGCGGCGGCGGCGCGCAGGGTCTTGCCGGGGCGTTGGCGCAATTCGACCAGCAGAAAGCCGCTGACCGCGATCAGAAGCAGGACGAGATAGGCGAAGCGGCCGAAATTGTCGCCCATCAGAACAGCCCCGAACCCTTGAGCCCGTCGATGACGAACTGGATCGAGAGCGCCGCCAGCAGCATCCCGAAAAGCCGCGTCACCACCATCGTGCCGGTGCGGCCAAGGCAGCGCGCAATGGGATCGGCCAGCGCGAAAAGCCCCGCCGCGCTGCCGAGGACCGCCAGCATGGCGGCATGGATCATCAGCGTATGCGCGGGGCCGGGGTTTTCGCCGACAAGCAGGATCATGGTCGCCAGCGCGCCGGGACCGGCCAGAAGCGGCGTGGCCAGCGGAAAGACCGAAGGATCGTTGTCGTCGTCGCGGGCCTGACCCTCGCGCCGTTCGGTCCGACGCTCGAACAGCATGTCGAGCGCGGTCAGGAAGAGCAGCATTCCCCCCGCGATGCGAAAGGCCGGCAGCGAGATGCCGATGGCGGTCAGGATCGATTCGCCCGCCAGTCCGAACAGCGTCAGCAGCCCCGCGGCAATGGCCAGCGCCCGCCAGCCGATTCGACGCCGGCGCTCTGGCGACATGTCGCGCGTCAGCGCAATGAACAGCGGCACCAGCCCCACGGGGTCGATCACCACGAAAAGCGTGACGAGGGCGCTGATGATCTGCGTGCTGTCCATTGGCAGGAGTATTAGCGAAGTCCGGCGAGCCGGGGAAGCCGGCCCGTGGCCCCGGCCGACCTATCATTTCGTTGGGGTCACGCGTTTTAGGGTTTAGATTCCCGCGCCCGATGCCTATATCGGGTTTCGTATATGCAAGCGGGGGGCGACGCCGCTGCCCGCAACGGAGGATAACAGATGCACGCACCCTCACCGATGGCGCTGTTGCTGATCGCAATCGTTGTGCTGGTTCTTTTCGGGCGTGGTAAGGTCTCGTCCCTGATGGGCGAGGTTGGCAAGGGAATCACCGCCTTCAAGAAGGGCGTCAAGGAAGGCGCCGAGGATGTCGAGCGCGCCGCCACTGCCGAGTCCAAGGAAATCGAGCTGAAGACCAGCGAGGACATCGACCGCGCCCGTGCCGAGATTGCGGCCGAACGCGCCAAGCTTGAGGCGGAGCGCGCCCGCGTGGCCGCCGACAGCGCGCTGCGCGACGTGACGCCCAGCGACTCCGGCAAGCTCTGACGAGCCGGCAGCTCGATCATGCCGGAAGTAGGCTGGAGCGAGCTTCTGCTGATCGGAATCGTGGCGCTGATCGTGATCGGCCCCGAGGATCTGCCGAAGCTTTTTCATTCGATCGGTCGGATCACGGCGCGTGCGCGCGCCATGGCCCGCGAATTCAGCAGCGCCATGGAGGACGCGGCGCGGCAGTCGGGTCTGAAGGACGCGGCGGATACGCTGAAGGACGTGCAGGGCGTGACGTCGAAGCGCGCCCTTGGGCTTGATGCGCTGGATCGCGCGGCGGAACGGTTCGAGAAATGGGACCCGATGAACCCGCGCGAAGAGGCCGAGCGGAAAGCCCCGCTGCCCGACCCGGACGCCCCCGCAGCACCGACGCCGGCAGCGGCGCCTGTGGCCGAGACCCCGGCCGCGCCGGGTGTCAGCGCGCCGCTTGAGATCGCGGGCGCGGATGCCCATGCCTCTGACGATGCGGCAGTTGCCCGGCGGCGGCTGCACGCGGTCCGCCGTGGCGACCGCGAGTCCTAAAAGACAGGAAAGGCCGCTCTCGTGGCGACGAAATCAGCCAAGACCGAAAATATCGACGAAAGTTCCGCCCCCCTCATCGAGCATCTGGCCGAGTTGCGCACCCGGCTGATCTGGTCGGTGCTGGCCTTCGTGACGGCGATGATCCTGTGCTATTTCGTCTGGAACCCGATCTTCGACTTCCTGACGCAGCCGATCTGTCAGGCGCTGGAAAAGCGCAATCAGGCCTGCGGGCTGATCCTGCTGAAATTGCAGGAGGGGTTCTTCGTCGCCATGCGCATCGCCTTTTTCGGCGGCTTCGTGCTGGCCTTTCCGGTGGTGGGCTACCAGCTTTGGCGCTTTATCGCGCCGGGGCTTTACCGCAGCGAAAAGGCGGCGTTCCTGCCGTTCCTGATCGCCTCGCCGGTGATGTTCCTGCTGGGCGCGGCTTTCGCCTATTACATCATCCTGCCCTGGGCCTTCGACTTCTTCCTGGGCTTCCAGCAGGGGCCGCTGGTCGCGCCCCCTGACGCCGCTGCGGCGACAGGGGCCGCAGCGGGCGCCGTCGCCACCAAGGCATCTGAGCCATGGGCGGGCATCGTCTTTCAGGGCTCGGTCGAGGAATATCTGGCGCTGACCACGAAATTCATCCTGGCCTTCGGCGTGTCCTTCCAGATGCCGGTGGCGCTGACGCTGCTGGGCAAGGCGGGGCTGGTCTCGTCCGAGGGGCTGATGTCGGTCCGCCGCTATGCGGTCATCGTCATCCTGATCCTGGCCGCGATGGTGACGCCGCCCGACGTCATCAGCCAGGTGGTGCTGTTCGCGGTGATCTACGGTCTTTACGAGGTCTCGATCCAGCTTGTGCGGCGCATCGAACGCAAGCGCGAACTGGAAGAGCAGGAAGCCGATGTCTGATCCGAACCCGGATCTGGCGCGGATTGCCGATGCGCTGGAGCGGATGGCGCCGCCGCCCGCGCCTGCGCCGACCTTTACCGAGGCTGCGGCCTATGTCTGGCATCCCGATCCCGACCGGCTTGAGCCGGTCGAGACCGTGGCTCGGGTCGATCTGGTGCAACTGATCGGCATCGACCGCGCCAAGAACACGCTGCTGGCCAATACGCTGCAATTCGCGCGCGGACATGCGGCGAACAATGCGCTGCTGTGGGGCTCGCGCGGGATGGGCAAGTCCTCCCTGGTGAAATCCGTCCATGCCGAGGCCGTGGCGCAGGGCCTGCCCCTGGTGCTGGTCGAGATCGCGCGCGAGGATCTGGGCTCGGTCGGGCGGTTGCTGACCATTCTGGGCCGCGCGCATGACCGGCGCTTCCTGCTGTTTTCGGACGATCTTTCCTTCAGCCATGACGACACGCAGTATAAATCGCTGAAGGCGGTGCTGGATGGCGGCATTTCGGGGCGGCCGGCGAACGTGATCCTTTACGCCACCTCGAACCGGCGGCACCTGATGCCGCGCGACATGATCGAGAACGAGCGTTCGACCGCGATCCAGCCCGGCGAGGCGGTCGAGGAAAAGGTCTCGCTGTCGGATCGTTTCGGGCTGTGGCTGGGTTTTCACCCCTGTTCGCAGGACGAATATCTGGCGATGGTGCGCGGCTATTGCGACGCATACGGCGTCGATATCGCCGAGGACCAGTTGCGCGCCGAGGCGATCGAATGGCAGGCCACGCGCGGCTCGCGCTCGGGCCGGGTGGCGTGGCAGTTCTTCACCGATCTGGCCGGGCGGCAGGGGATCAGCGTCTGATCTGAATTTGGGGTTGGCGGCGTTTGGGCGTCGGCCGGGGATTGGGCAGGTCCACGACCGGCTTGCAAAACCGGGCGTTGTGTATTCAAGCTTGAATACCTGTCATATTTACCCAAAGGTTCAGCTTATGCTTCGATTTGCCGTCGTTATTGGCATCACTTTTCTGCTTGGCGCTTGCCTGCCAGTCGATGAATTCACCCAACAAAAGAACGCGGCGCGGCAAGCGGGCGCGGTACAGGCACATAAGATGGCGGCATCGCCGGCAGAGGTGCAGAAATTCCTGTCGAATACGACTGCCAAGGTCTGGAATATGCACGGCACCCAGATCGAATATCTTGCGGCGGATGGTCGCACATTCCTGTGGTATCCGGGGAATGCCAAAGTGCTGCCGGGGCGCTGGAAGCTGCAAAAGGCGTCTTATGGTCTGGAGATGTGCTTCCTTTACGGCGAGGCCACTTACAACCCGATTACCATGCAGCGCGGCGGAAATTGGGAATGCGATATGGCCGCATATTACCTTCTGGATCACGATGAACTGGTCGCGGGCGACCCGCTGCGGCTGGAACGCATTACGGTGCCGTTCGTCATGCCCAAGGGCAGCAATGTCTCGATAGCTCAGGCGATGAACAAGGCCGGCTTCGGCAAGCTCCGTGCCGCGAACAAGGCGTTGGCGCCGCAATATCCGACCGGGAACTGATCGGTCGCCGACATGAAAAAAGGGCCGCCCCAAGGGGCGGCCCTTTCGCATTGCAGGACCTCAGCCCCGGCGCAGTTGCTGCAAAAGCTCGGCCGAGGGTTCGCCCGTTACCGGCAGCCCGCGCGATTGCTGATAGGCGCGGATCGCGGTGATGGTGTTCGAGCCGACATTGCCATCGACGCCTTGCGTATCGAAGCCGCGCGCGGTCAGCAGTTCCTGCATCTCCTTGCGCTGCTCGATCCGCAGGCCGGGATGGTCGGCGGGCCAGGGGGTCGCCAGCCCCGGATAGCCCTTCAGCCGGTCGGCCAGCAGCGCCACCGCCAGCGCATAGCTGTCGGCATTGTTGTAGCGCAGGATGGCGTGGAAGTTGCGGGTGATCAGGAAAGCGGCGCCGGTGCGGCCTCCGGGCACCAGCAGCTCGGCCGAGGCCGAGCCGGGCGGCAGCGGGCGCGAGGTCGCCTGCCGGATGCCCAGCGACTGCCAGTCCGCGACCGAGCGGCGCTTGCCCTTGCCGGCCAGCCCCATGTCGAAGCCGGCGGGCAGTGTCACCTCGACCGCCGCGGGCAGGCCCGGCTGCCAGCCCGATTTCGCCAGATAATTCGCGGTCGACCCCAGCGAATCGCTGGGGTCGTTCGACCAGATGTCGCGCCGCCCGTCGCCGGTGACATCGACGGCATAGGCCAGATAGGTCGTCGGAATGAACTGCGTGTGGCCCATGGCGCCGGCCCAGCTTCCGCTCATATGCGCGGGGTCGATGTCGCCGGCTTGCAGGATGCGCAGCGCCGCGACAAGCTGGCTGCGGAAGAAGTCGCCGCGATACCCCTCATAGCTGAGGGTCGAGAGCGACTCGATCAGCGGCATGTCGCCGCGCCGCTCGCCATAGGTGGATTCCATGCCCCAGACGGCGGTGACGATTTCCTTGTCGACGCCATAGCGCGCCTGCACATTGTTCAGCACGCCGCCATATTGCGCCAGTGCCGCGCGGCCATTGGTCTGGCGCTTTTCGGACACGGCGTTTTCAAGGTATTCCCACAGCGATTTCTTGAACTCGGCCTGGTTCTGGCTGCGGCGGACGACCTCGGGGTTGTAGGTCACGTCGCGGAAGGCCGCGTCCAGCGTCGCATCGCTGATGCCCTGCGCGCGGGCCGAGGCGCGAAAGCCCTGCACCCAGCCCTGCATGCCTGCGACCTTGGCCGGGGGCGGGTTCTGGTAGCGGCCCCATTTGATGTCCTGACTGACCTGCGACACGCCGCCGGGGCTGTAATTGCCGACCGAGCACGAGGCCAGGATCATGGTCATGGCGGTCAAACCCGCCGTCAGCTTCATTGGAAAACGCATCGCTGTCCCCTGCTTTCTGATTTTGCGCCAGCCTAACGCGGCGGCGCGCGGGCTGAAAGCCGAAAGGCTGCGTCAGGGTGGCCAGACCACCAGCAAAAGCGGTACCGCGACCATGGCGAGCGCCCCTCTGCGGCGCCGGCCAGCCAGCCGGCGACAAGATCGGCGGCGCCCGTCGTCTCCGTCGCGAGGACAAGCGGGATCAGTGCCGCCAGCAGCACGATCACCGGCCAGTCGATATGGTCGTAAAGCCCAGCCGCGCTGAGGACATGGTCGATCAGCGCCACGGTCACCACTGCCGAATGCGCGAATCCCGCGAAGGCGTCCCGCGCCGGGAGAAGGCCCAGCAGCACCGCGGCCAGAAGTGCCGCGAAGGCCACGATGTCGTGGCGCCAGCGTCCCCAGACCAGCGCCGCGATCAGCACCGCAAAAAGGCCGAACAGGGCGATCTGGTCCTGGGTCATGGCGGTTTCCCGAAATCGGCGCATATGCGGAATGGGGCGCGTTCCGCCGTCCAGCATGCGCGCCGCGGGTGGCGATACGCCAGATGCAATTTCGCCGGGCGGCGTTGCCTTTGGGGTCGCCAGTCTGGTCGAAGTTTTGGGGGAAAGTGCAGGCTTCTGTTGCCAGGTGCCTGCGAACCCCGCCTTACGCGGCTAAGCGCAAGGGCTTTAGTTTCGATCTTGCGAACTGCTTACGCAGCCAGCGCGACCGGAGCACGGTTGTCGTTGGCAACTGTACATTTTGCACCGATAACGGTGGTAGCTCACCGAGACAAAGATCAGCTCGTTCACAGTCTGTCGATCCTGTTTCACCCCCATAGGCCCCCAACGAAGGGAATTTGGTGGAGGTGTCGGCTTCGCAGCCGAGTCCAGTCCAGCTAGTAAAACTGCCGTTTATGTCCATAGCCCCCGAGGGAGCAGGGGAAAGATAAGGGGGCAGGGGGGCCGCGTCAAGGTGCGGGCGGATTGCGCGGGACGTCGGGGCGGAAGGGCGCGGCGGGAGGGCGGCGTCGGTCGGGGCGCGCGGAATGGGGTTGGAATGGGATCGTTGGTCGGGGAAAAAAGGGGAACCTCTGGTTCCCCTCCTGGCCCGCCATTGCGGGCCAGTTCACCCCTCCGGGGATATTTGGACATGAAAGAGGACAGGCGTGGGGCGAGCCGCGCGCCTTGTCCGTGTCGGGGCTGTTTTCGGCGTCAGAAGCCGGCCTTGATCTTTTCGAACTCGGCCAGTTGGCGTTCGCGTTGTGCGGGGTCGTTCGGGGTCTGGGCCAGGATCGGGGCATTGATCGGCGAGAGGTTTTCCTTGACGGCCTTTTCGTCCTTGATCGTCTCCATGGCGGCCGTCGAGGTGTGGCCGTAGCCGATCGTGTCCAGAAGGCCCTTGGCCGCCGAGGGCGCCAGCCACGCGTTGATGAAGTCGTAGGCTTTCTCTTCCTTGCCGGGGCCGTTCTTGAGGTTGATATAGCCGCAGAAGAAGGTCGAGGAGCCCTCTTTCGGGGCGCGCTGGAAGCCGACCGGATAGCCCTCGTTCTGCAAAAGCACGACGCCGTCCTGCCAGGACCACGCCACATCGACCGCGCCCGAGGCCATCAGTTGCGATTCCTGCGCCGGGTCCGCCCAATAGGCGTTCACGTTCTGGTGCGCCTTGCGCAGCCAGTCGGCGGCGGCCTTGAACTGTTCGTCCGTCACCTTGGTCCAGTCGGTCACGCCGGTCGCCAGATAGGCCAGCGCCCAGACGTCATCGGCCGAATCGGGCAGCGAGGTGCGGCCCTGATATTTCGGGTCGATGAAGACGTTCAGGCTGGCCACGTCCTCGGCCGGGACGGTTTCGGTGTTATAGGCGATGGCGGTCGCGCCCCAGTCGGTCGGGATATACCAGACGCCCTTGTCGTCCTTGAAGATCGGCGAGTTCAGGAATTGCGGCGCGATCGTGTCGAAGGCCGGGATTTTCGAGACATCCCAGGGCTCGATCAGGCCGGCGTCGCGGTATTTCGACACCATCTGCGCGCAGGGATGGGCCACGTCCGCCTTGAAGCCCGAGGCGAGCTTCTGATACGCCTCGTCGTCGTCGCCATAAAGCGCGAAGGTCGGCGCGTCGCCGTTCTTGTCGACATAGCCCTGCCAGATCGCCGGCTCTTCGAACCCGGCCCAGTCGAAGACGGTCAGCTCGGGGTCGGCGGCGCGGGCGGGCTGGCTGATCGCGGTGCCGGCAAGCACCAGCGCGAGGGCAGAAGAGCGCAGAAGTTTCATCTGGGACCTTTCGATATCTGGCAGACCGGGGAAGGCTAGCCCGTGGGGGGCGGTCCTGCAAGTCTCGGCTGTGTGAAGGGTTACCAGCGCCCCGAGGCGCCGCCGCCCCGCGACGCGCCGCCGCCGAAACCGGACGAGGCGCCCGACGCCCGGTTGCGTTCGCTGCGCAGGCGGTTGCCGCTGGTGTCATACCAGACGGTGTCGCGGTTGGCGCGCTGCCGCGTTTCGGTCCAGCCGCATTGGCGGCAGGTCCGCGTCACGTCATCGGCGCTGACGACATAGCCGCCGTCGGGCTGCGGCTCTTGCCGGGGCTGGCGCGTTGTCGTCAGGTCGCGCTTGCCGCAGTTCGGGCAGCGGTTGCGGCGCCAGATCCGGCGGCCCATCAGCGCGATGAAGGCGCCCAGAATCCCCAGGCCGATCATGCCGGGCGCGACCGACTTCCGGGGGTGCTGCAAGGTCTCGCCCCGCGTCGTCGGCAGCACGATCAGGTCGATGATGTCGCGCGTGCCGTCGCGGATGCCTTGCGACATGCGCCCGTCGCGAAAGGCCGGCAGGAGCGTGCCGCGCATGATGTCCTGCGCAAGGATGTCGGCGTCGTTTGCATAGCCGCGGCCCAGTTCGATCCGCGCCTCGCGGTCGTTTTGCAGGACCAGAAGCATGAAGCCGTTGTTGCGCTGCGCGTCGCCCACGCCCCAATGGTTGAAAAGCCGGGTGGCAAAGGGTTCCAGCCCGTCCTTGCCGCCATAGCGGGCGCGGTCGGGCAGGGTGACGACGGTGCCCTCGACGCCGGTCTGGTCGCGCAGGTCGGCCAGCATGCGGTCGATGGCGGCGGCGTCCTCGGGCGTCAGCAGGCCCGCGAAATCGTTCACCGTCGTCGATTGCCATTGCGGCAGGTCCTGCGCCATGGCCGGCAGCAGGCCGAGAAGCAGGATCAGGCCCGCGAGCAGCCGGCGCATGGCCTAGTCCTTCAGCAGTTCCGGGCCGCCGGCGATCCTTGGGTCGGGGGCGCCGATCAGCGCGTCGTCGCGGCCGGCGAAATCGACGCTGCGCAGGATGGTCTGGATCGCGGCGATGCGGGCGCGGCGCTTGTCATCCGAGCGGATCACCGTCCAGGGCGCGCGGGCCGAGTGGCTGCGGCCCAGCGTATCGCGGATGGCGGCGCTGTAATCGTCCCATTTCCCCAGCCCGTCGACATCGATCGAGCTGAGCTTCCATTGCTTCAGCGGGTCCTGCTCGCGGTCGAGGAAACGCTTGAGCTGCTCGGCCCGGCCGACATTCAGCCAGAGCTTGACCAGGGTCACG
The DNA here is from genome assembly GCA_046348875.1 of Paracoccus sp. (in: a-proteobacteria). Classification (GTDB taxonomy): domain Bacteria; phylum Pseudomonadota; class Alphaproteobacteria; order Rhodobacterales; family Rhodobacteraceae; genus Paracoccus. The sequence goes on along the minus strand of JAXMDJ010000015.1, from coordinate 8,100 downwards.
CTGTCATCCGTCAGCATGTCCTCGAACAGTGGCAATTGCCGGAAGAAGGCCTTGCGCTGCGCCTCATCCGAAAAGCCGAAGACGCGTTCGACGATGCCGCGGTTATACCAGCTGCGGTCGAAAAGCGCGATCTCGCCGCCCGCCGGCAGCCAGTCGGTATAGCGCTGGAAATACCATTGCGTCGTCTCGCGTTCGCTGGGCTTGGGCAGCGCCACGATATAGGCCGAGCGCGGGTTCAGGTTCTCGCGCACGCGTTCGATGGTGCCGCCCTTGCCGGCGGCGTCGCGGCCCTCGAACAGCACGACGATGCGCTTGCCGGTGTGGATCACGTCGCGCATCAGCCGGACAAGCTGCAATTGCAGCCCCTGCATCTGCGCGTCGTAATCCTTGGTCTTCATCTCCTCGGCATAGGGATAGCTCGGGTCCAGGATGTCGTGCTTGCCGGCCTTTTCGATGGCCTTGCGGATGTCCTTGGGGGCCGATTTCTCGAAGTATTTCGTGATCTGGCCGACATAGGGCAGGTCGGGCTGGCCGGCGGCGTCCTTGCCGGGCTTGTCGTCTTTCGCCATCGTCGTCTCCGCATGCTGGCAGCGATTGCGACATGATTAGCACGATGGCGCGACAGGGGAAGTGGGCAGACGCGCCGCCGCCGCCGGCATTCTGCGCCGGTCGCCCTAGCCCCCGATCCTGGCCGGATCGAAGGGCGTCGTCTGGTAGATCTCGTTGATCCAGTTGCCGTAAAGCAGATGCGCGTGGCTGCGCCAGCGGTTCGTCGGCACCTGCGCCGGATCGTCGTCCGGGTAGTAGTTTTCCGGCACGTTGATGGTCTTGCCGGCATTCACGTCGCGGTCGTATTCGTCCTTCAGCGTCGTGCTGTCATATTCGAAGTGGTTGAAGACATAGAGCGCGCGGTGGCCGGCATCCTCGATCAGGCAGGGGCCGACCTGATCCGAGGCGATCAGCGTGCGCAGGCCGGGGCTGGCGTCGACCTCGGGCTGGCGCACCTCGGTCCAGCGGCTGACCGGCACCAGCACGTCGTCGGAAAAGCCGCGCAGATAGGGGCTGGCGGGGGCAAGGTTGCGGTGGCGGAAGCAGCCGAAGGCCTTGTGGTCCAGCGCGTGTTTCGCCAGCCCGTGGAAATGCCAGGCCATGGCCATGCCGCCCCAGCAGACGCCGAAGGTCGAATGGACATGCGTCTGCGTCCAGTCGAAGACCCGCGTCAGCTCATCCCAATAGGTCACCTCGTCAAAGGGCAGGTGCTCGATGGGAGCGCCGGTGATGATGAGGCCGTCGAACTTCTCGCCCGTGGCCTCGACATCCGAGAAGCGGCGATAGAAGGACTCCATGTGGTCGGCGGCGGTATTGCGGCTTTCATGGTCCGACATGCGGATCAGCTGAAAGTCGATCTGCAGGGGCGTCGCGCCGATCAGCCGGGCGAACTGGTTTTCGGTCTGGATCTTCTTGGGCATCAGGTTCAGCAGCGCGATCCGCAGCGGCCGGATGTCCTGCATGGCGGCACGACCCGGCGACATGACCATGACGCCCTCGTTCGACAGGATGTCAAAGGCCGGCAGGTCATTCGGAAGGGTAATGGGCATCATGCGTCCTTTCTGTCGATGGCCGCGCCGATCAGCGCGACCAGATCGGCGGGGGTCCTGATATCGGCGACTTCCTCGGCCAGCAGCGTGACGCCGCGCCGCGCCATGGCGGCATAGCGGGGCTGGCGATGGGCCAGCGCGCGGGCATAGGTCCAGCGGATGAAATCGTCGGGATTGACCTGATCTTCGCGCAGGCCCTTTTCCACGCGGTAATCCGTCCATGCCCGGTCAAGGAACTCGGGCTGGTAATACATCGGCTTCGGCGCGCGGTCGAAGCGGCGGACCAGTTCCGCCGTATGCGCGTCCGAGCCCTTGATCCAGATCAGCAGCAATTCGCGCTCCAGCGCGTCCAGCACCGGATCGCGCTCGGCATAGGGGTCCACCACCTCGCAGACCGAGCCGCCGGAATCGCAGACGAAATTGCCCAGATTGTAGATCTCGTGCGCGCGGCGGATGAAATGGCCGCTGTCCAGCAGCGCCGCGATCTCGGCCTGACGGTGCTGGCCCTGCCGGCGCATGTATTCGTCGAATTCCAGCCCGCCACGGGTGACGCTGCCGGGTTTGCCCAGATAGGTGGACAGCGGCGCAAGGTTTTCAAACGTGATGTTGCTGGCGATATAGACCGAATCCGACAAGAGCAGTTCGCGCAGGAACGGCACCTTCATCGCCTCGCGCTTGAAGTTGTCGGCGATCAGCTCGCCCATGTAGCGGGTGCCGATGCGATAATCGACCGAGTAATGGAACCAGTCCCCGGTCATGCGCAGCATCGAGGCCAGATGCGTCTTGCCCAGACCCGACATGCCGAAGAAAAGCACCCGCTTGCGCGGCGCCGCCAGCCATTCGGATTTGGTCTTGTACAGCATGGGCATCCCTTGTCTTGCCGGGGATTAGTTAAGCCCTCGCGCGGGTTTAGGGAAGGGGCGGGGGCCGAGCTTGCATTGACGCGGAAAAAGGCCGTGGCATGATGGGGTTATCTGCGCGACAGGGGGCATGAATGGATACTTCGCTTTTGCTGGCACGTCTGCTGATGGGCGTGCCCTTCGTCTATTGGGGTTTTGGCAAGCTGCGCGGCGGCGACCGCAAGATCGCGCCGATGCTGGCGCAGCTTGGGCTGCCCGACACCATGGCGCTGGCCTTCATGGTCGGGCTTTGCGAATTCGCCGGCGGCGTGATGATCGTGCTGGGCTGGCCCCTGCGCACGGCCGCCGTCCTTCTGGGGCTGTGGTGCATCCTGACCGGCTATCTTGAGCATCGCGCGAACATGATGGAGCTGATGAAGAACATCACCATGGGCGGAGGCTATTTCGCGCTGGCCGTCGCGGGCAGCGGCACGCTGGCGCTGTTCGGCGGCGCGGCGCCCGGCATCCTGGGCTGGCTGCCGTAAGGGCATCCCGGGCTTTGTCACCGCGTTGACGAATCCGTAGTAGCGCGACCCGTGCAATCGCGCTATGCTGCCCCTCAGACCCGGAAAACGGGCGATGTGTTGAGGCAGTGACGGCGGTAATCCCATGACCGAGATGGTCTTTGGCACCACGCCCGTGCGGGCGGGTGATCCGATTCTTCCACGCTGGTGGCGGACGGTCGACCGATGGTCGCTGGCCTGCGTGCTTGGGCTTTTCGCCATCGGATTGCTGCTGGGGCTGGCGGCCTCGGTTCCTCTGGCGGAAAAGAACGGCCAGCCGCAGTTCTATTATGTGACCCGGCAGGCGGTGTTCGGCGGCATGGCGCTGATCGCGATGCTGGTCGTCTCGACCTTCTCGCCCAGAATGGTGCGCCGGCTGGGCGTTCTGGGCTTTATCGCGGCCTTCGTGGTCGTCGCCGCGCTGCCCTTCATCGGCACCGATTTCGGCAAGGGCGCGGTGCGCTGGCTGCGTCTGCCCGGTGGCATGTCGGTGCAACCGTCCGAGTTCCTGAAGCCCTGCTTCGTCGCCGTCTGCGCGTGGTTCATGGCCTCGGCGCAAGAGGTCGGCGGCCCGCCCGGCCGCGCCATCTCGGCCAGTGTGGCGATGGTCACGGTCGTGCTGCTGGCCTTGCAGCCCGATTTCGGACAGGCCTCGCTGGTGCTGTTTTCCTGGTGCGTGATGTATTTCATCGCCGGGGCGCCGCTGGTGCTGCTGTTCGGCGTGCTGGGGATCGCCGTCTTTGGCGGCTTCTTCGCCTATGGCGCGTCCGAGCACTTCGCCCGCCGCATCGACGGCTTCCTGACCGCCGAGGTCGATCCGCGCACCCAGCTTGGCTATGCCACCAACGCCATCCAAGAGGGCGGCTTCTTCGGCGTCGGCGTGGGCGAGGGCAGCGTGAAATGGTCGCTGCCGGATGCGCATACCGACTTCATCATCGCCGTCGCCGCCGAGGAATACGGCCTGATCATGGTCATTGCCGTGATCCTGCTTTACGGCACCATCGTCGTGCGCTCGCTTCTGCGGCTGCGCGATGAACGCGATCCCTTTGTCCGCATCGCCGGCACCGGGCTTGCCTGCGCCTTCGGCGTGCAGGCGCTGATCAACATGGGCGTGGCCGTGCGGCTGCTGCCTGCCAAGGGCATGACGCTGCCTTTCGTCAGCTATGGCGGCTCGTCCGTGATCGCCTCGGGGATCGCGATGGGGATGCTGCTCGCGCTGACCCGGTCGCGCCCGCAGGGCAAGATGGGCGACGTTCTGGGACGGGGCCGGGGATGACGGCCGCCAAGCCTCTTTGCCTGATCGCCGCCGGCGGCACCGGCGGCCATATGTTTCCTGCGCAATCGCTGGCCGAGGTGCTGCTGGCCCAGGGCTGGCGCGTGAAGCTGTCCACCGATGAGCGCGGCGCCCGCTATGCCGGTGCCTTCCCGCCCGAAGTCGTGCGCGAGGTGGTCAGCTCGGCCACGACTGCGCGGGGCGGGCTGGCGGGCAAGCTTGGTGCGCCCTTCAAGATCGCCGCCGGCATCATGGCCGCCCGCCGCGCCTTTCGCGCCGACCGGCCCGCCGTGGTCGTGGGCTTTGGCGGCTATCCGACGATACCGGCCATGTCGGCGGCGTGGCTGATGGGCATTGCGCGCATGATCCACGAACAGAACGGCGTCATGGGGCGGGTCAATGCAGGCTTTGCGCGCCGCGTGGACCGCGTGGCCTGCGGCACATGGCCCACCGACCTGCCGCCGGGCGTCACGGGCATCCATACCGGCAACCCGGTCCGGCAGGCGGTGCTGGACATGGCCGCCGCCCCCTATCAAGCCGCCGGTGACGGCCCGCTGAACCTGCTGGTGATCGGTGGCAGTCAGGGGGCGCGGGTTCTCTCCGACACCGTTCCCGCCGCCATCGCCGGGCTTCCCGACGACATGCGCGACCGCCTGCGCGTCAGTCATCAGGCCCGGGCCGAGGATGCCGAACGCGTGACCGAGGCCTATGCCAGCGCCGGCATCAGCGCCGAGGTGCGGCCGTTTTTCGACGACGTGCCGCGCCGGCTGGCCGACTGCCAGCTTGTCGTCAGCCGCGCCGGGGCGTCCTCGATCGCCGATATCACCGTGATCGGGCGGCCCGCGATCCTGATCCCCTTTGCCGCCGCCACCGGCGACCACCAGACCGCCAATGCCCGCGCCCTGACGGAATCCGGCGCGGCGGTGGTCCTGCCCGAATCCGTGCTTGACGCCGAAAGCCTCAGGCGCGACATGCGGGACATTCTTTCCGACAGCGCCCGCGCCGCCGACATGGCCGCTGCCGCGCTTTCGCTTGGCCGCCCCGACGCGGCCGGGCGCCTTGCAGATCTAGTTACGGAACTGACCCGATGAACGCAGCGACCAAACTTCCGGGCGAATTGGGCCCCATTCATTTCATCGGCATCGGCGGCATCGGCATGTCCGGCATCGCCGAGGTGCTGATGACGCTGGGCTACAGCGTGCAGGGCTCGGACGCCAAGCGCTCGAAGATCACCGACCGGCTGGAAAAGCTGGGCGCCACCGTGTTCGAGGGCCAGCGCGCCGAAAACATCGGCGAGGCGGGCGTCGTCGTGATCTCGACCGCCATCAAGAAGGGCAACCCCGAGCTTGAGGAAGCCCGCCGCCGCGGCCTGCCCGTGGTGCGCCGCGCCGAGATGCTGGCCGAGCTGATGCGGCTGAAATCCAACGTCGCCATCGCCGGCACCCATGGCAAGACCACCACCACTACCATGGTGGCGACGCTGCTGGACGCGGGCGGCATCGATCCGACCGTCATCAATGGCGGCGTCATCCATGCCTATGGCAGCAATGCCCGCGCCGGCGCCGGCGAATGGATGGTGGTCGAGGCCGACGAATCCGACGGCAGCTTCAACCGCCTGCCCGCGACCATCGCCATCGTCACCAATATCGACCCCGAGCATATGGAGCACTGGGGCAGCTTCGACGCGCTGCGCAAGGGCTTTCACGACTTCGTCTCGAACATCCCGTTCTACGGCCTTGCCGTCTGCTGCACCGACCACCCCGAGGTGCAGGCGCTGGTCGGCCGCGTCAGCGACCGCCGCGTGGTGACCTTCGGCTTCAACGCCCAGGCCGATGTGCGCGCGCTGAACCTGCGCTATGAAAACGGCATCGCGCATTTCGACATCGCCCTGCAGGGCGAGGCCGAGCCGGGCGGCGGCGAGGTCCCGATGATCGAGGGCTGCACCCTGCCGATGCCCGGCGATCACAACGTCTCGAACGCGCTGGCCGCCGTGGCCGTCGCCCGCCATCTGGGCATGAAGCGCGCCCAGATCCGCGAGGCGCTGGCGAAGTTCGGCGGTGTCGGCCGCCGCTTTACCCGCGTGGGCGAGGTGAACGGCGTCACCATCATCGATGATTACGGCCACCACCCGGTCGAGATCGCCGCCGTGCTGAAGGCCGCGCGTCAGGCCACCAAGGGCCGCGTCATCGCCGTCCACCAGCCGCACCGCTATACGCGGCTGTCGAACCTGTTCGAGGATTTCTGCACCTGCTTCAACGAGGCTGACGTCGTCGCCATCGCCGAGGTCTATTCGGCGGGCGAGGACCCGATCCCCGGCGCGTCGCGCGACGATCTGGTGGCCGGGCTGATCGCGCATGGCCACCGCCACGCGCGCGCCGTGATGGACGAGGACGACCTTGCCCGGCTGGTGCGCGAACAGGCGCGCCCCGGCGACATGGTTGTCTGCCTTGGCGCCGGCACCATCTCTGCTTGGGCCAACGGCCTGCCCGAAAGGTTGCAGGGGAAAGCCGCTTGAGTCTGCTTTCGACGCATCCGCTGCTGGCCGGGCTGGCGGCGCTGCTTTGGGTCGGGGCGGCCTGCCTGCTGCCCTTTTCGCGGTTGCGTTGGCGCTATGCGGTATTGTGGATCCTGGTGATCAGCGGCGTGCCGGTGCTGGGCTGGCTGACCCTGCTTTACGGGCCGGCCTGCGGGGTCCTGTTCCTGCTTCTGGGCCTGTCGCTGCTGGTCTGGCCCCCCGCCGAAACCCTGCGCCGCCGCCGCCACCCCGACCCGCAACGCTGGCCGCATTAGGGTTGGGGCTGCGCGGCTTGATTGAGTTGCAATCAAGCCGCCAGTCCGGCTAAGTCTTGGGCCAGAGGTCGGAGCAGAGGTCGGCATGGTCTACGGTGACGAAGATGTTCACCGACTGGATCGAGAGTTTTCGGTGTTGAGTGCCGATGAGGCTGGCCAGGTAGCCTGGCGCTGCGTCATGCGTCTTTTACCGTCCGGCCTTCGATCAATGCCGCACAGTCTGGGTATGGTGCTTCTGCGTCAGGCTCTGGCGGCGAGCTTGTTCATTAATGGCCGCGTAGATGCGCGTATTTTGCAGTCGACCGAAGACGCGCGTGCTTTGCGGAACGATGAATGCGGCAAACTTTTTGGGCGTTCCCAAGACAAAAGCGTATATGTCTTGTTTTGGGCCGGGGACCTGTCCAAGGCACTGCTTCAATCCGACAAGGGGTCTGCATCGTACGTTGCGCGTGCGCTATTGGCGTATGGTGCTATGGGCGTTCTGAGCAAGGGCCTTTTCTTGCTAACCGATATCCAGCAGATCAAGAACGGCATCGTGGATGCTTGGCCGCAAAAGGACCAGTTCGTGCTTCCTTCGGAACTGCCAACCGATGTGGAGCAAGCTGTAAGGTGGGTGCGTGGGCAGGCGGGAACGCCTCTCAATCCCTTCTGGATCGATTGGTATAGAAGCGTGCTTGATGGCCGGCCGCAAAACTGGCCGATGCTGCGTGACATCGCATCGATCGACGATGCGCTATGGCGTGGCGCGGGCGAGCCGCTTGATCGGGAAATCTCTCGGATTGCCGAGCGCCATCGCCTGCTTGATGAGGTGCGTCGGCTTAAGGCCGAGCTGGCGAATGCCCGTGGCATGGATGCGGCGATGGCGCATCGCGGCCACAACCACCCGCCCGAATTGCTGCCGCCAGAGGCGTCGGAGCTGACAGGCGCCGTCGAGGATATCGCCACGCAACTCGATCAGGCAGAGCAAGAACTTGAAAAGACGCGGCCATCGCCCTCGCGATTACGGCAGATCGGCGACGATCTCATTCATGTTGCTC
>JAXMDJ010000014.1:0-109812 GCA_046348875.1 Paracoccus sp. (in: a-proteobacteria) | reverse complement strand
GACGCTAAGCCAGCCGGTCGCCACCCTGCCCGATGCCTCGGCCAGCATCGCCAACAGCGGCACGACCCCGCTTGAGGTGACGCTGACCGCGACCGGCAAGCCCGAAACCCCGCAACCCGCAGGCGGGCGCGGCTATCGGATCGAGCGCAGCTATTTCACCCCCGAGGGCGAGACGATCGACCCCGCCCGCGTTGCGCAGGGCACGCGCATGGTGGTGCAGGTCAAGGTCCTGCCCGAGGGCGAGGGCGGCGGCCGGCTGATCGTCACCGACCCGCTGCCGGCGGGCTGGGAAATCGACAACCCGAACCTGTTGCGCGCGGGCGATGTCTCGGCGCTGGACTGGCTTGAGGGGCAGACCTCGGCCGACATGACCGAGTTCCGCGCCGACCGCTTTGCCGCGGCGCTGACCTGGACCACCAGCCAGCCGTTCAACCTTGTCTATATCGTGCGCGCGGTGACGCCCGGCAGCTTCCGCCACCCGGCCGCCAGCGTCGAGGACATGTACCGCCCCGAATACCGGGCATGGAGCGCCGGCGGCACCGTCGAGGTGACGCGCTGACGAAACGACGAACCCCCGGCCCGAAAGGCTGGGGGTTTTCACATTTCCGGCAGCGCTGGCCCACCAACACAGGGCTGCCCGCCATCGCGGCAAAGCTTTGCTTGCCCCAGGCGGCTGCCATGGTGATAATCCCCCGGTCGCGCAAGGAAAGGGATGGCCTTGACCGAGACCCGTCACGAGGACCGCGTCGCGCAGGCGTCGCAATCGCCCGCCGCCGTCACCCGGCTTGCAGCAAGCTGGCGCCGCTCGATCGTCAAGCACGGGCTGGACCCCGCCCAGCCGCCGCAACTGCGCCGCCTCAGCGCCCGCGAACTGGCCGAACATACGGCGCGGCACGACGAATTCCTGGCCATCGCCCGGCCGCAGCTTGACCAGTTGTTCCAGCTTGTCTGCCCGACCGGCTGCAACGTGCTGCTGACGGATGCCAGCGGCATCGTGCTGGACCAGCGGGTGAACGCCTCGGATGCGGGGACGTTTCGCGACTGGGGCCTGTGGCAGGGCACCGACTGGTCCGAAGAGGCCGAGGGCACGAACGGCATCGGCACATGTCTGGCCGAGGGGCGGCAGGTCACCATCCATCGCGACGAACATTTCTATGCCCGCAATACCGGCCTGTCCTGCATGGACGCGCCGATCTGGGGCCCGGACGGGCGGCTGGTGGGCGCGCTGGACGTCAGCTCTGCCCGCGCCGACCATACCGAGCGCTGGAATGCGCTGATCGCCGCGCAGGTCGCGCAAAGCGCCCGCCAGATCGAGGCGGCGTTCTTTCGCGCCTCGTTCCCCGGCGCGCGCATCATCACCGCGCAGATCGGCGGCGGGGCTGCCGGCGCCGACGACGCGCTTTTGCTGGTCGCGGTGGACAAGGACGACCTTGCCATCGGCGCCAACCGCGCCGCCCGCCGCGCTTACGGCCTTGAGAAAGAGGGCAAGCTGCGCCCGCGCCCCGCATCCGACCTGTTCGGCCGCGACGACGAGGCCACCGGCTTTGAAAAAGCCGAGCGTGCGGCGGTGATTCGGGCGCTGGCCCGGGCCGAGGGCAACGTCTCGGCCGCGGCCCGCGCGCTGGGTGTCGGGCGCGCGACGCTGTATCGGCGGATGCAGCGGCTGGGAATTTTGGAAAATCCGGGCAGACTGTCTCAGGGCTGAAACACATTCCGCGCTGCGGCGAAAACGCCGCGTTGATTTGCGTGCCCGCGCGCCGCACCCTTCTGAAAGCACCGGCGGGAGGGCCGGTCACCGCAGGAGGAAACAGAAATGCCGAACGACCAGACGCATGTGTTCAAGGGCGTGAACAGCCTGCCCTTTGCCGAACGCTATGACAATTACATCGGTGGCCAGTGGGTCGCGCCGAAATCGGGCAAGTATTTCACCAACACCACCCCCATTACCGGCGCCGAGATCGGCCAGATCGCGCGCTCGAACGCCGAGGATATCGAGCTGGCGCTGGACGCCGCCCACGCCGTCAAGGACCGCTGGGGCGAAACCGCCCCCGCCGAGCGCGCCAATATCCTGCTGAAGATCGCCGACCGGATGGAGCAGAACCTGGAGCTGCTGGCAACCGCCGAGACCTGGGACAACGGCAAGCCGATCCGCGAGACGATGGCCGCCGACGTGCCGCTGGCCATCGACCATTTCCGCTATTTCGCCGGCGTGCTGCGCGCGCAGGAAGGCACCATCTCGGAAATCGACAAGGACACCATCGCCTATCACTTCCATGAGCCGCTGGGCGTTGTCGGCCAGATCATCCCGTGGAACTTTCCGCTGCTGATGGCCTGCTGGAAGCTGGCCCCGGCGCTGGCCGCCGGCAACTGCGTGGTGCTGAAACCGGCCGAGCAGACCCCGGCCAGCATCATGGTCTGGATCAGCCTGATCGGCGACCTGCTGCCGCCGGGCGTGCTGAACATCGTCAACGGCTTCGGGCTTGAGGCCGGCAAGCCCCTGGCCTCGAACCCGCGCATCGCCAAGATCGCCTTTACCGGCGAGACGACGACCGGCCGCCTGATCATGCAATACGCCGCCGAAAACCTGATCCCGGTGACGCTGGAACTGGGCGGCAAGTCCCCGAACATCTTCTTCGCCGATGTCGCCAATGAAGACGACGACTTCTTCGACAAGGCGCTGGAAGGCTTTGCCATGTTCGCGCTGAACCAGGGCGAGGTCTGCACCTGCCCGTCGCGCGTGCTGATCCAGGAATCGATCTATGACAGGTTCATGGAACGCGCCGTCAAGCGCGTGCAGGCGATCAAGCAGGGCGACCCGCGCGATGTCTCGACCATGATCGGCGCGCAGGCCTCCAGCGAGCAGAAGGAAAAGATCCTGTCCTATCTGGACATCGGCAAGAAAGAGGGCGCCGAGGTCCTGACCGGCGGCAAGGCGGCCGATCTGGGCGGCGAGCTTTCGGGCGGCTACTACATCGAGCCGACGATCTTCCGCGGCAACAACAAGATGCGCATCTTCCAGGAGGAAATCTTCGGCCCGGTGGTCTCGGTCACCACGTTCAAAACACAGGCCGAGGCGCTGGAGATCGCCAATGACACGCTTTACGGCCTTGGCGCCGGCGTGTGGTCGCGCGATGCCAATACCTGCTACCACATGGGCCGCGGCATCAAGGCCGGGCGCGTCTGGACCAACTGCTATCACGCCTATCCGGCCCATGCGGCCTTTGGCGGCTACAAGCAGTCGGGCATCGGCCGCGAAACCCACAAGATGATGCTGGATCACTATCAGCAGACCAAGAACATGCTGGTCAGCTATTCGGCCAAGAAACTGGGCTTCTTCTAAGCCCGGTAGGGATGCCGGGGGCGATCCGTCGCGTCCCCGGCATTCCCTCCGCCTCCCCCATTCATTCAGGAGTTTTTGAACATGGCCAAAACCATGAAGGCCGCTGTCGTGCGCGAATTCGGCAAACCGCTGAGCATCGACGAGGTGCCGGTCCCCCAGCCGGGCCCCGGCATGATCCAGGTCGCGATCCAGGCCTCGGGCGTGTGCCATACCGACCTGCATGCCGCCGAGGGTGACTGGCCGGTGAAACCCAAGCCCCCCTTCATTCCGGGGCACGAGGGCGTCGGCTACGTTTCCGCCGTCGGCGCCGGCGTCAAGCATGTGAAGGAAGGCGACCGCGTCGGCGTGCCGTGGCTTTACACCGCCTGCGGCTGCTGCCGTCACTGTCTTGGCGGGTGGGAGACGCTTTGCGAGCAGCAGCAGAACACCGGCTATTCGGTGAATGGCGGCTTTGCCGAATATGTCGTCGCCGATCCGAACTATGTCGGCCATCTGCCCAAGAACATCGATTTCGTGGAAATCGCCCCGGTGCTGTGCGCGGGCGTCACCGTCTACAAGGGGCTGAAGGTCACTGACACCAAGCCCGGCGACTGGGTGGTGATCTCGGGGATCGGCGGGCTGGGCCATATGGCGGTGCAATATGCCAAGGCCATGGGCATGAACGTCGCCGCCGTCGATATCGACGACGAAAAGCTGGCGCTGGCCCGCAAGCTGGGCGCGACCGTCACCGTCAACGCCGCCACCGATCCCGACCCCGCCGCCGCGATCAAGCGCGAAACCGATGGCGGCGCGCAGGGCGTGCTGGTCACCGCCGTCGGCCGCAAGGCGTTCGAGCAGGCCATCGGCATGGTCGCGCGCGGCGGCACCGTGGCGCTGAACGGGCTGCCTCCGGGCGATTTCCCGCTGGATATCTTCGGCATGGTCCTGAACGGCATCACCGTGCGCGGCTCGATCGTGGGCACGCGGCTGGACCTTCAGGAATCGCTGGATTTCGCCGGTCAGGGCAAGGTCAAGGCCACCGTCCACAGCGCGAAACTTGAAGACATCAACGATATTTTCGCCAAGATGCACAAAGGCCAGATCGAGGGCCGCATGGTCATGGATCTGACCGCCTGAACCTGAAAGGAGCCGACCATGGACGAGGACCAGGTCACCGCCACCCCCGCCGCGCTTGAACTTCTGGCCGAGATCGTCGCCGATCATGGTCCGGTGATGTTTCACCAGTCCGGCGGCTGTTGCGACGGGTCCTCGCCCATGTGTTACGCGCAGGGCGATTTCCGCCTTGGCGAACGCGACGTGAAGCTGGGCGAGATCGGGGGGATGCCCTTCTATATCTCGGCCAGCCAATACGAGGTGTGGAAGCACACGAAACTGATCATCGACGCGATCCCCGGACGCGGCGGCATGTTCAGCCTGGATAACGGCCGCGAGCGCCGTTTCCTGACGCGATCCGAGATCTGCCAGATCTGATCGCCCGGCAGGCGCGCGGCCTCCCTCCCACGCAATCGCGCCTGCCGTCTTGACTTGATGCCGGACCGCAGCCAGCCTGCCCGGCAGAGGGGCCGGACATGGACGACACCGAACGCAAGGCCGTCGATCTGAGCGGCTATCTGATCTGCGCCTCGAAGGCCGAGGCTGATGCTGTCCGCCGCCACCTTCCCGAACATATCCGCCTGACCCGGACCGAGCCCGGCTGCCTGTCCTTCGAGGTCACGCAGACGGATGACCCGCTGGTCTGGCGGGTCGACGAGCGCTTTGCCGATGACGCGGCGTTCAGGGCGCATCAGACCCGGACCCGGGCATCGGCATGGTGGGCCGCCACAGCGGGGATCCGGCGCGAGTTTCGGGTTACTTCGGGCGGGCTGGACCGATAAGCGGCTTTCCGGGCACGCGCCCGCGGCGCATCGAAGCGCAGCAAATTCGGCCAGCCCTCATCGGCGCCATCGGTGAAGCAGGCAACGGTGACCGGCTGGCAAGGGCCTGGAAAGTGACAGACCGCGTTTACACAGAACGGGCTGCCGCCAGCATGTCCGATGGCCTTGCCGAGGTCGCCGAACCTGCCGCTCGTCAGCGACGGACCATCACCGCAGTCGGTCCATGGCCTGCCGTCCCGCGCACCTTGCAGAGAATGACGGGACATCATCTGATCCGGCATCTCATCGCCCAGCAGTCGCCCGGCGAAAAGTCCATGAAGGTCTGCATGGCGTCAGCGGCAGTGCCGATCAGGCAGCCATGGCCGCCCCAGCCCGGATCATATGCTTTTGTGGCATCCCAGCGAACCGGCGAGAGCTCGTCCCTGGTGGTCGCACGCCGCACGGTTTCCAGCCCAAGCTGTCGCCGATACATCGGTGGAAAAGCCATGAAAGCGATAACCCCAAGGTTTCTTCAATAAGATCGCGGGCAGGCATGTCGCCGGTGTTGGAACAGGACCGGTCCGTCCCGGGGGCAGGCAGCATAGCCTGAACCATTGCGGCGCTGAAAAGCCGGTCTCGGGGCCACGGCTTTCCATTCTGTTCGACCGGCCACCGATATTCCGGCAGGGTGCTGTAATCGGGCAACCTGGATATATGGCGCAACACTTGGACCAGGATGAACGTCCACCCCGGCAAGCTTCAGATTACGGTCTTCGCCAAGCTCCAATATGGGAAAACCGGTGCGCCCTGGTCAGCTGCGTCATCAAGCGAGCAGCACGAAAAAAGCGTCCGTCATGCGTCATGGACGGAACGTAACAGGTTCACGGCTTGCCCGTCACGAGCGGGTTTCCCCGCACCGCCGCCTGTGGTCCTTACCTTGCCTTCGCCCCATGGAAACCGCCCCACCGGCCTGACCGAGGACGATTTCATCGGCCTTGCCTGACACGGCCGCGACCCACGAACAAGGCCGCCATACCCGCGTATGGCGGCCTTTCCTGTCTGTCGCGGCGAAGGATCAGGCCTCGGGGTCCCAGCCGCTGATCTGCTTGCTGTCCATGAACTCCTCAAGTCCCCAGACGCCGCCCTCGCGCGCGCGCCCCGACGCCTTGACGCCGCCAAAGGCCGAGCCGCGGGCGCGGCTTTGGCCGTTCGTCTCGATCATGCCGGCGCGCAATTGCCGCGCCAGCCGGTTGCGGCGCGCGCCGTCGCGGGTCTGGACATAGTTCGTCAGCCCGTAATCGGTGTCGTTGGCGATGCCGAGCGCCTCTTCCTCGGTGTCGAAGGGGATGATCGACAGCACCGGGCCAAAGATCTCCTGCCGGGCGATGGTCATGTCGTTGTTCACATCGGCAAAGACCGTCGGGCGGACGTAATAGCCGCGGTTGACGCCCTCGGGCAGGCCGGGGCCGCCGGCAACGACGCGGGCGCCTTCCTCGATGCCCTTGGCGATCAGCGCCTGGATGCGGTCCCATTGCAGTTTGCTGACCACCGGGCCGATATGGCGGCCGGGCTGGTGGGCGGTGGCGACGGGGGTATCCTCGGCGACCTTGCGGGCCTGCTCGACCGCAGTCTCATAGAATGAGCGCTCGACCAGCATCCGCGTCGGCGCGTTGCAGGACTGGCCGCTGTTGTAGAAGCAGTGCCTGGCGCCGCGCTCGACCGCCTTGGGGTCGGCATCGGCAAAGACAAGGTTCGCGCCCTTGCCGCCCAGCTCCAGCGCCACCTTCTTGACGGTGTCGGCGGCGGCCTTGGTGATGGCGATGCCGGCCCGGGTCGAGCCGGTGAAGCTGATCATCTCGACATCGGGATGCACCGAAAGCTGGCTGCCGACGCCCGCCCCGTCGCCATTGACCATGTTATAGACGCCGGGGGGCAGCCCGGCCTCGTCCATGATCTCGGTCCAGACGACCGAGGACAGCGGCGCGATCTCGCTGGGTTTCAGCACCACGGTATTGCCGGCCAGGATCGCCGGGATCACCTTCAGCGTGACCTGGTTCATTGGCCAGTTCCACGGCGTGATCAGGCCGATGACGCCGATCGGCTCCCACGCGACCATGCTGGTGGGCGTGTCGGGGCGCAGCGGGCGGATGAATTCGAAATCGCGGAAGGCGTCGATGAAGGTCTCGATATGGTGCTGGCCGACGCCGACCTGATCGGCCAGCGACATGTCCTGCGGGGCGCCCATCTCGGCGCTGATCGCGCGGGCCATGTCGGGGGCGCGGCGCTTGTAGATCTCCAGGATCTTTTCGACATGGGCCAGACGCGTCGCCGGGGGCGTCGCCGACCATGCCGGGAAGGCCGCCCGGGCCGCCGCCACCGCCGCATCGGTATCGGCCTGATCCCCCAGCGAGATCACCGCCACCGCGTCCTCGGTCGAGGGGTCGATCACCTCAAGATCGCGCGGCACCGCCGGCGCGACCCATTTCCCGTTGATGTAGAAGTTCCGCTTGTCAGCCAGTCCGCTCATCCGAGCCTCCCCTCACTGTGTGCGGCATCAGACTGGCACCCCCGGCGGCGCGCTTCAACCCATGGCGGCGCGTCCGCTTATCACGACCAAGGGGATCGTCATGGACAAAGCCCGCGATATGCCTATGGTGCCGCGGGCAAGCAACCGAAAGGACGGCGCGTCATGTCCCTGCGCATCAACGATATTGCTCCCGACTTTACCGCCAATTCGACCGAGGGCGAGATCCGCTTTCACGACTGGATCGGCGACAGCTATGCGATCCTGTTTTCGCATCCGCGCGACTTTACCCCGGTCTGCACCACCGAATTCGGCGCCGTCGCCCAACTGATCCCCGAATTCGAAAAGCGCGGCACCAAGGTGCTGGGCGTCTCGGTCGATTCGGTCGAGGATCACGGCAAATGGAAGCGCGACATCGAGGCCGTCGCCGGCGTCCCGGCGAATTTCGCCATCATCGACGACACCGCACTGGCCGTCGCCAAGGCCTATGACATGCTGCCCGCAGAATATTACCTGCCGGCCGAGGGGCGCACGCCCGCCCATTCCGCCACCGTGCGCACCGTCTTCATCATCGGGCCGGACCGGAAAGTGCGGCTGACGATGACCTATCCGATGTCCGTGGGCCGCAACTTCGCCGAGATCCTGCGGGCGCTGGACGCCGTTCAGGCCACCGACGGCGTGCCGCTGGCGACGCCCGCGAACTGGGTGCCGGGTCAGGACGTCATCGTGGCGCTGGCGCTGGACGATGCCGCGGCCGAGGCGAAATACGGGCAACTGGACAAGAAGCTGCCCTATCTGCGCTTTGCCCGCGCGCCCAAAAGCGCCTGATCCGCGGGGTCAGGCCGGGGCAGCGCGCGGCCGCCGCGCCCTGCCCCGCAGCCAGCGTGTCATCGGCAGTTCGATGACCGAATAAAGCAGGCATCCCAGCGCAATGGCGATGGCGCCCATCGCCAGCACCTTCAGGTCATAGCCGGCCCCGGGCACAAGCCCTTGCACCACGCGATAGGCGGCGGGCAGCGCAAAGACCTGCCCCAGATAGATGGAATAGGACGCAGCACCCAGATATTCGCCAAAGCGGCTTTTCACCTGCGGCAGGAACACCGCCCCCAGCACGATCATGCCCGAGGGGATGCCAAGGTAAAGCGCGCGCGGCGCCACCGGCGTGCCAAGGACCGGCAGCACGAAGCCAACCACGCCAAGGGCGAAAATCGCCCCTGCCCCCGGCAGATGGTCGCGCGCGATCCGCAGCCGCGCGATCAGCATGCCGGCGGCGAATTCCAGCACCATGTCCTCAAGCCAGCCCAGCCAGACGGTTACGGCCAGCGCCCCCGCCAGCAGCCACGGCACCCGGCGCAGGGGCACGGTCAGGCTGGCCAGCGCGAAAAGCAGGTAGAACAGCGCCTCGTATTCAAGGCTCCAGCCGACGAACAGGATCGGCCATTCGCGCAGGATCAGCCAGTTCACCATGCCAAAGGACAGCAGCGCGCGCCCGACCGTGACCGGAGGCTGGCCCGCAAACGAGTTCGGCAATGCCAGCAGCAGCGCCGCGAAAGCTGCGGTCAGCAGCCAGTACAGCGGCAGGATGCGCAGCGCGCGGTCGCGCAGGAACGCCCCCACCGGGCGCTGCGCGCGCGACTGCGAATACATGATGACAAAGCCCGAGATGACAAAGAACAGATCGACGCCGTTCTTGCCCCACAGATGAAAGACCCGCTGGACCAGCGGCGGCGCAGCGGGGTCGAAGGGCAGCCATGGCACGGCGTGGAACAGCACCACCATGGCGGCGGCGATGCCGCGCAGGATCTGGACGTTCTGGAACATGGGACCGCATACCTAATGCACAAATACGGACCCCGATAACGCCCGGCCCCGCGTCGCGGCAAGCCTTTCGCCGAACGACCGGCGAGAGATCGCCGGTCGGTGCTGGGGTTTCTTTCTGTGCCCGGCGGCCAGAAATCGCTGGATTTCGTGAATTTCACCTATGGCGCCCGGCCACATAACGCGGCCGAACACAGATATTATCGCCGCTGGGCCGGGGCGATTGTCCTGCCGGTGCTGCCGGAATGACGCGCACCGCAGCAGCCATGTGTAGCCCGCTAAAGGAACCCGGCCGCCCTTGCCCGCGCGACGTGGTGGCCCAGAAAACTGTCCTCGGGGATCTGGCCGTTATTCTCGGCCTTCAGGATCTTGTTGATATTGCTGGCCGTCAGGTGCACCGCCCTGGTGTTCGGACCGAAGCTGGCATCCGTCAGATCGCCCGGCGTCACAAAGCGACGGCAGTCCGCGGTCAGGATCGGATACAGCACCTCAAGCGGCAGGGCGTATTTCAGTTCGTCATGCTGGCGCAGAAAGGCGGTCAGCGCGCGCGGGCCGGTGCTGCCCCATGGCCAGCGGTCGATGGGCACGCCGCGGCCCAGCGTCTTGACCCAGTATTTCAGCCGCCGCAGCCCCTGAATATGCGGCGCGACGCCCCGCGTGTCGGCGGTCAGCCGCGACAGATCGGCCAGCACCGGCGAATCCTTGGGCAGGCGCAGCACGGCGCAGTTCACCTGATCGGGCTTTTCATAGCCATAGATGCGGTCACCTGGAAAATCGAAGGGCTGAAGCGCGATCATGTCCAGATCGACCCAAGTGTGATCGGTGTTCCGCATCAGCGCAAAGCGGAAGAAATTGGAATGCAGCGAGGGCGACTGCTCGCGCGCATAGACGGCGATCTTGCGGGCGGGAAAGACCTCGTTGGCGTCGCGCGCCTGAACGCCCGGCGGCAGGTTCACGATGGGCGCATAGCTGTAGACGGTCAGCGGGTTGCCCATGCGCAGAAAGCTTTCGGCCGAGGCCAGCTCGATCGGACCCAGCCGCTCCCCCACCCATAGCGTCGCCAAGGAATTGCGCATCGTTACCCCTGCTGTCCGGTCGCATGAAAAGGCCGGCCCGAACATCGCCGGGCCGGCCCAGAAACTCAAGAAGTCATGCCGATCATTCGGTCGGCGCGTCCTCTTTCTTCTCGGGGGCGATTTCCTCGCCGGTTTCCTGATCGACCATCTTCATGCCAAGGCGGACCTTGCCGCGGTCGTCGAAGCCAAGCAGCTTGACCTTGACCTCCTGACCTTCCTTCAGCAGTTCGTTCGGGTGGTTCAGGCGCTTGTTGGCGATCTGCGACACATGCACCAGACCGTCGCGCTTGCCGAAGAAGTTCACGAAGGCGCCGAAATCGACCAGCTTGACGACCTTGCCGGTGTAGACCTTGCCCTCTTCGGGTTCGGCCACGATCGAATAGATCATGTCATAGGCCTTCTTGATCGAATCGGCATTGGCCGAGGCGATCTTGATGGTGCCGTCGTCGCTGATATCGACCTTGGCGCCCGAAACCTCGACGATCTCGCGGATGACCTTGCCGCCCGAGCCGATCACTTCGCGGATCTTGTCGGTCGGAATGTGCATGGTCTCGATGCGCGGGGCGTGGGCGCTGAACTCGCGCCGGCCTTCGGTCAGGGCTTTCGACATTTCGCCCAGAATGTGCATCCGGCCGTCTTTCGCCTGCGCCAGCGCCTGCTCCATGATCGCCGGGGTGATCCCTGCAACCTTGATGTCCATCTGCAGCGAGGTGATACCGTTCGAGGTGCCGGCAACCTTGAAGTCCATGTCGCCCAGGTGGTCTTCGTCACCCAGGATGTCGGTCAGGACCGCCCATTTGCCGTCGTCTTCCAGGATCAGGCCCATGGCCACGCCGGCGACCGGCGCCTTCAGCGGCACGCCCGCATCCATCATCGACAGCGAGCCGCCGCAGACCGAAGCCATCGAGGACGAGCCGTTCGATTCGGTGATCTCGCTGACGACGCGGATGGTATAGGGGAAGTCGGTCGGCGCCGGCAGCACCGCTTGCAGCGCGCGCCAGGCCAGCTTGCCATGGCCGATTTCGCGGCGGCCGGGCGAACCCACGCGGCCAACCTCACCGACCGAATAGGGCGGGAAGTTGTAATGCAGCAGGAAGTTCGAGCGGAAATTGCCGTGCAGCGCGTCGATGATCTGTTCGTCGTCGCCGGTGCCCAGCGTGGTCACGACCAGCGCCTGCGTCTCGCCGCGGGTGAACAGCGACGAGCCGTGCGTGCGCGGCAGGATGCCCACTTCGCAGTCGATGCCGCGAACGGTGCGGTTGTCGCGGCCGTCGATGCGGGCGCCGCCATTGATGATGTCACCGCGCAGGATGCCCGATTCCAGCTTCTTCAGCGCCGAACCCAGGTTGGCGTCGGCCAGCTCTTCCTCGGTCAGGCCGGCCTTGATCGCGGCCTTGGCGGCGGCGACGGCGTCCTGACGCTCGGCCTTGTCCTTGATCGCATAGGCAGCGCGCATCGCGTCCTCACCCAGCGATTTCACGCGGGCGAAAAGCGCCGAATAGTCCGGCGACTGGAAGTCGAACGGCTCTTTCGCGGCGTGTTCGGCGAAGTCGATGATCATGTCGATCACCGGCTGCATCGCCTCATGGCCGAATTTCACCGCGCCCAGCATTTCCTCTTCGGTCAGCTCATAGGCCTCGGATTCGACCATCATCACGGCGTCCTTGGTGCCGGCGACAACCAGATCCAGACGCTGCTCGGGGTTGTTGCGCAGGTTGTCCATGTCCTGAACTTCGGGGTTCAGCACATATTCACCATTGGCAAAACCGACGCGCGCGGCGCCGATCGGACCCATGAAGGGCACGCCCGAGATGGTCAGCGCGGCCGAAGCGGCGATCATGGCGACGATATCGGGATCGTTGACCAGATCGTGGCTCAGCACGGTGCACATGACCAGGACTTCGTTCTTGAAGCCGGGGGCGAACAGCGGGCGGCAGGGACGGTCGATCAGACGCGCGGTCAGCGTCTCTTTCTCGGTCGGGCGCGCCTCGCGCTTGAAGAAGCCGCCCGGGATCTTGCCGGCGGCATAGTATTTTTCCTGATAGTGAACCGTCAGCGGGAAGAAGTCCTGACCCGGCTTCGGTTCCTTGGCGAAGGTCACGTTGGCCATGACCGAGGTTTCGCCCAGCGTGGCGATCACCGAACCGTCGGCCTGCCGCGCAACCTTGCCCGTTTCCAGCGTCAGCGTTTCCTGACCCCACTGGATGGATTTCGTCACTTCGTCAAAATGCATCTGATGTCCTCTGGGTGCGCGCCAGCCCTCTGGCCGCCCCTGTCATATCGCGGCCCCATTGCCGCAGCCCCCTGTGCTTTGCGCAGCCCCGGAGGCACGGGCTTCACGTCGCAGATTGGGGGGCCATTACATGAAAACTTGGCGTTTGGGAAGTAGTTTGACCCAAAGGCACCCGCAGCCTGCGAAAACGCCCGCCCCGTTTCCGGGACGGGCGCGATTTGCGTCGCCTTGTGGGTCAGCCGGCTTTCGGCGCCCGGTATTCGCCGCGATCCGGGGTGTTCAGGCTGACCACCACGATCGCGATCCACGAGGCGATGAAGCCCGGGACGATCTCGTAGATCGTGCTGCTGAGCCCCAGCGCGATCCACAGGATCACCACCACCGCGCCGGTGACCAGACCGGCCACGGCACCGGCGCCGGTCATCCGCTTCCAGGTCAGCGCCAGAATGATCAGCGGACCGAAGGCGGCGCCGAAACCGGCCCAGGCATTGGCGACCAGACCCAGGATTTCCGAATTGGGGTTGCTGGCAAGCAGCACCGCCACGGCGCCGACGGCCAGCACCGCCAGCCGGCCGACATTGACCAGCTCACGCTCGGTCGCGTTGCGCTTGAACACGGTCAGATAGATGTCCTCGGTCAGCGACGACGAGGCAACCAGAAGCTGGCTGGAGACCGTGGACATGATCGCAGCCAGCAGCGCGGCATAAAGGAAGCCCGTCACCAGCGGATGGAACAGCAGGTCCGACAGCATGATGAAGATGGTTTCCGGGTCGGTGACCTGCAGGCCGGTCCGCTCTGCATAGGCGCGGCCGAAGATGCCGACGGCGATGGCGCCGATCAGCGACACGATCATCCAGCTCATGCCGATGCGGCGGGCGGTGGGCACGTCCTTGACGCTGCGCACCGCCATGAAGCGCACGATGATATGCGGCTGACCGAAATAGCCCAGACCCCAGGCCATGGCCGAGATCCAGCCCAGCAGCGTGACGCCCTTGAACATCGACAGATAGTCCGGGTCGATGGCGGTCAGCCGCGCCGCCGCCTGATCGACGCCGGCGCCGCCCTGCGTGGTCAGGATGACGATGGGCATGATGACCAGCGCCAGCATCATGATGCAGCCCTGCACGAAGTCGGTCAGGCTGACGGCCAGAAAGCCGCCCATGACCGTATAGACCAGCACCACGCCCAGCGTGATGACGACGCCGGTCATGTAATCGCCGCCGAAGGCGCTGGCGAACAGCTTGCCGCCGCCGACCAGCCCCGAGGCCGTATAGACCGAGAAGAACACCACGATCACCACCGCCGAGACGATGCGCAGCAGCACCGCCTGGCTGGGGAAGCGATTGCCCAGAAAGCCCGGAATGGTCAGGCTGTTGTCGTATTCCTCGGTCTGCTGGCGCAGGCGCGGGGCAACGATCAGCCAGTTCAGCCATGCGCCGATGACCAGACCGATGCCGATCCAGCTTTGCGACAGGCCCGACACGAACAGCGCGCCGGGCAGACCCAGCAGCAGCCAGCCGCTCATGTCCGAGGCGCCGGCCGACAGCGCCGCGACCGAGGGCGACAGGTCGCGGCCGCCCAGCATGTATTCCTCGGAATTCGAGGTCGATTTCTTCCAGGCATAAACGCCGATGGCCAGCATCAACAGGAAGTATGCCGCGAGGCTGATCCAGACTCCGGTTTCCATTACGCTCCTCCAATGTACACGAAATTGTGGGCGGCTTCTGTCACAAAGCCCGGCAAAAACGAAGAAAAAACAGACGCTTTACCCATGGAAACCCGCAATCTGGTCGAATCGTCCACAATCTTGCTGAAAAAATCCCGATGGGCTACGAATTTGGCGAATTTGGACGATCAGACTTTTGGGAAATCGGGCAAAATTCCGTTCACGGACCGTATCTTGCACGATTCACCCCCGCGAGGCGAGGGCATGGACAGCCGCCCTGCCCTGCGCGACGATCCCGCCCACCGCCAACGGAACCGATGATGCCCGACAAGACCGCCCGGCTTGACGCCCATTTCGCCGCCGTCCGCGACTGGCGGGCCGAGGTTCTGGCCCTGCGCGCCCTTCTGCTGACAACCCCGCTGACCGAGGATTTCAAGTGGCGCGCCCCGGTCTATACATGGCAGGGCGCGAATGTCTGCATTATCTGGGGCTTTCGCGACCGCTGTACGCTGGGCTTTTTCAAGGGCGTTCTGCTGTCCGATCCGGCTGGTATCCTTGCCCCGCCCGGCCCGAATTCGCGCGCCTCGCGCACAGTCGATTTCACCGACACCGCCCGCATCGCGGCACTGGCCCCGGTGCTGCGGTCCTATATCGACGAGGCCATCGGCATCGAGACTGCCGGGCGCAAGATCGCGTTCGCCAAGGACGATCTGGACTATCCGCCCGAACTGACCCAGCGGCTTGACGCCGACCCGGCGCTGTCGGCCGCCTTCGACGCGCTGACCCCCGGCCGCCGTCGTGGCTGGGTGCTGCATGTCCTGACGGCGCGGCAACCGGCGACGCGCCACGCCCGCATCGACAAGGCCGCCCCCCGCATCCTGGCCGGCAAGGGGATGCATGACCGGCCCTGAACCCGCCACCGGATCAACCGCATGATTCCCCGCTGGGCTCTGGAAAAGCGGGCAATGGCAGAAGGACCCTCGCATTCAGACGGCGACTGACCAGCTTTTGCCAACGAACCAGGCCGGTCCGCGGCAAGTCGGCGCACCGCATCATGAGCGCGGCGTCATTCATGTGCTGCGCGTCGGATATCGCCGAGAGAATTGCCCGTCCGACAGCGGTCTTGCGGCGCCTGACACCGAGGCGGTCATCGCGTCAACATGCTCGTGCAAGACGGCCATCCAGTGCGGCGTCAACGCACATCGCGCCCCCTGCCGCCTCAGGGATAAAAGGCGCATCGCGACAAGGCACGGCAAACCCGCCACCCGCTCGGCTTCGGCCGGCGCCCGCGCTGCCGCGGCCGTCTGGCGGACTTGATTGGTAAAGCCTAGCCGTAATCCCTTTCGCCAAAGATGGCGCTGCCGATGCGGACATGGGTGGCGCCCTCGGCGATGGCGGTTTCAAAATCCGCGCTCATCCCCATCGACAGGCCCGGCAAGCCGTTCCGCCCGGCGATGCCGCGCAAGGCGCGAAAATGCGGGACCGGGTCCTGACCCTCGGGCGGGATGCACATCAGGCCGAACAGCGGCAGGTCCAGCGCCCGGCAGGCGGCGATGAAGCCGTCCGCCTCGTCCGGCAGGACGCCGGCCTTCTGCGGCTCGGCGCCGGTATTGACCTGAACGAAAAGCTGCGGGCTGGTGCCGCGCGTCTGCGCCTGCCGCGCCAGCTTTTGCGCCAGCGAGGGGCGATCCAGCGTGTGGATCGCGTCGAACAGGTCCAGCGCCGTGTTCACCTTGTTGCTTTGCAGGGGGCCGATCATGTGCAGATCCACCCCCGGAAAGTCGCGCCGCCAGCCCGGCCACTTGGCGGCCGCCTCCTGAACGTAATTCTCGCCAAAGACGCGTTGACCGGCTTGCAGGACCGCCTCGACCCGTTCAAGGGGCTGCACCTTGCTGACGGCGATCAGCGTGACATCGCCCGGCGCGCGCCCGGCAGCGGTTTCGGCCGCGTGAATGCGGCGCCTGATCTGATCAAGTCCCATCAGCCATGATTCCCAAAAGAAAAGAGCGGGCGCAAGGCCCGCTCTTTCTTGTTCCGGTGTCCGGATCCGTCAGGATCAGAACGAGAACTTGATGCCCATGTCGGCAACAGTGTCGTCCAGGTAGTCGGAGTCGACGATACCGCCGGCCAAGATGGCGCCGCCGCCCAGGTCGTAGTCAGCGCCGATGCCGAACGAGTCGAAGTTATCGCTGTCGGCAACCGCGTACTCGTACTTGTCCTTGCGGTAGAAGCCCTTCACGAGGACCGCATCCCACTGGTAGGCCAGGCCCAGACCGATGGTGTGCTTCAGCTCTTCGCTGTCGGCGCCGCCGGTGAAGCGGTCGTTGTATTTGGTGAACACACCTTTGACCGAGAAGCCGTTGAATTTGCCTTCACCACCCAGGGCGACTTCTTTGGCGTCGCCGTGCTTGGCATAGCCCAGAGCGGCCCACCAGTTTTCGGCTTCGTATTTGGCAGCCAGCGACCAAGCGATGTCAGCGGTGTTTTCCGGACGGCCATCGGCGTCAACCGCGGTCGAGTCGCCAACGGTAGTGAACCAGGGGGTGTTCACGCCATCCGAGGCCGACGCATACAGCGAGATGTTGTTGATGGTGTATTCGTACAGGATGTTCGGACCCTGGCCGAGGTTTTCACCGTCGCCGGTCAGGTAGCTGATTTCTTCGACGTCACCAGCGAACGAACCTTCGGTGTAACCGACTTCGTACAGGTCACCGATCGCACGCTCGGAAGCCGAAACGGTGTCACCCATCGACAGTTTGCCGTAGGTGCCCGAAATCCAGATGGCGCCGGCGGTGCCGCGAGCGGCCGAACGGTACTGGTTGCCGTTGTAGTTTTCCTGGTCGACGCGGAACGAAGCGCCGAAGGACAGGCCGGCATCCGACTCGCCCGACAGGTTGAAGCGAACGCGGGCGCGGCTCGAGAACTGCGCGTCGTTGCCGTCATAAATGATACCCATACGGCCGTCGCCCGACAGGGCAACTTCAGCCGAGGCGAAGCCAGCGGACAGCACCAGGGCGCTGGTGGCGAAAAGAACCTTTTTCATGGTTTTCCCTCTTGTCTCTCTCGTGTGCCCCATCCGGGCACTCCGGTGTTGGGGTATGAGCCGTATGTCGCGCTTTCCCCCGGTCAATGCAACGGAATCGCACCCCCCTTTCCTGTTTCGGCATCACTGTGATGCGAAAGGGCCACACCCGGTTTCGTCGCCCCATCCCCGCCGGCAGGGCCGCAAATGCCGCCCTACGCGCGCGATCCTGATCAATACGCGTAAGGGCGGGAATCGGCGGCGGCGGCCCTGCGGCGCGGCGACTCTTGTCGCATGGGTCGAAATTGCGCTATGGCTCGCGCAAGGACGATCCGGGGGACACCAGATGATCAGACGCGCCGCACGGCTAACCACTGCCCTGCTTCTTTCCGCGGGGCTCGCCGCCTGTTCGGGCGGCGGCTCGGGTTCGGCCGGCTCGGCCGGTTCTGCGGGCTCGGGTCTGGGCAGCGGCGGCGGGGGCACCCGCACGACGCAGGCGGCGCAGCCGCGCCAGCAGTCCACCCTTTGGGACCTGTTCTCGAATCGTCGCAGCCCCAACGACACCGTCGCGGTCAACCGCTATCTGTGGAACGCCAGCCTTGAGGTGCTGAACTTCCTGCCGATCCAGTCGGTCGATCCCTTCACCGGCGTCATCGTCACCGGCTATGGCACGCCGCCCGGCGGCGGCCGCGCCTATCGCGCCACCATCAAGGTCAGCGACCCGTCGCTGGATGCGCGCGCGCTGAAGGTCTCGTTGCAGGGCGCTGGCGGCAGCGCCGTCGCCCCCGACACCGTCCGCGCGGTCGAGGATGCGATTCTGACCCGTGCCCGCCAGCTTCGCGTGCAGGACAAGAGCCTCTGACACCGCTGGACCTGCCCCGGCGCAACGGCTAAACCCTGCGGGCAATCTGACGCCCGGAGGTTTCCATGCCCTATGATCCCGCAATCAGCGAACCGCGCTGGCAAAAGGCATGGGACGATGCCGGCACGTTCCGCGCCGTCCGGGACGAGCGGCCGAAATACTACGTCCTTGAGATGTTCCCCTATCCCTCGGGGCGCATCCACATGGGTCATGTGCGCAACTACACGATGGGCGACGTGGTAGCGCGGTTCAAGCGCGCGCAGGGTTTTTCGGTGCTGCACCCGATGGGCTGGGACGCCTTCGGGATGCCCGCCGAAAACGCCGCGATGGAGCAGGGCGGCCACCCGCGCGACTGGACCTATGGCAATATTGCCACCATGCGCGGCCAGTTGAAGCCGCTGGGCCTGTCCATCGACTGGAGCCGCGAATTCGCCACCTGCGACGACGATTACGTTGCCCAGCAGCAGTCGCTGTTTCTGGATTTCTTGGATGCCGGGCTGATCGCGCGCAAATCGGCGCAGGTGAACTGGGACCCGGTCGACATGACCGTGCTGGCCAACGAACAGGTGATCGACGGCAAGGGCTGGCGTTCGGGCGCCGTGGTCGAGCGCAAGGAACTGACGCAATGGTTCTTCCGCATCTCGGAATATTCGGATGAGCTGCTTTCGGCGCTGGACGGGCTGACCGGCTGGCCCGACAAGGTGCGGCTGATGCAGGCGAACTGGATCGGCAAGTCGCGCGGCCTGCAATTCCGCTTTGCCACCACCGGCGCACCCAAGGGATTCGACGCGATCGAGGTCTATACGACCCGCCCCGACACGCTGATGGGCGCAAGCTTCGCCGCGCTGTCGCCCGATCACCCGCTGATCCGGGCGCTGGCCGAAACCCGTCCCGAAATCGCCGCCTTCGTCGAGGAATGCCGCCGCGTCGGCACCACCGAGGAAGCCATCGAGACCGCGCCGAAACTGGGCTTCGACACCGGGCTGACCGTGCGCCATCCGCTTGACCCGAGCTGGGAATTGCCGATCTGGATCGCGAATTTCGTGCTGATGGACTACGGCACCGGCGCCATTTTCGGCAGCCCGGCCCATGACGAGCGCGACCACGAATTCGCCACCAAATACGGGCTGCCGATCCGCGCCACCTTCGGCGAACCCGGCATGACGCTGGAACAGGCCGACGCGCTGGTGGCGAAGGCCCCCTATATCCCGATGAAGTCCGAACCCGTGACCTATGTGCGCGGTTTCTCGGGCGCGGTCGAACAGACCGGCGAGGATGCCGTCATCGCCGCCATCAACCATGCCGAGGCCAATGGCTATGGCGAGGGCGTCACGAAATTCCGCCTGCGCGACTGGGGCATCTCGCGCCAGCGCTATTGGGGCTGCCCGATTCCGGTGGTGCATTGCGCCACCTGCGGCACCGTCCCCGAGCGCAAGGAAAACCTGCCGGTGCTGCTGCCGCAGGATGTCAGCTTCGACGTGCCCGGCAACCCGCTTGACCGCCACCCAAGCTGGCGCAATGTCGCCTGCCCGGTCTGCGGCAAGCCGGCGCGGCGCGAAACCGACACCATGGACACCTTCGTCGATTCGTCCTGGTATTATGCGCGCTTTACCGCGCCCCACGCCGCGACGCCGACCGTGCGCGCGGACGCCGATTACTGGATGAATGTCGACCAGTATATCGGCGGCATCGAACACGCGATCCTGCACCTGCTGTATTCGCGCTTCTTCGCGCGGGCGATGGTCAGGACCGGCCACCTGCCCGAAACCGCGAAGGAACCCTTCGATGCGCTGTTCACGCAGGGCATGGTCACGCATGAAATCTACATGACCCGCGACGAGCGCGGCCGCCCGGTCTATCACCTGCCCGAGGATGTCGTGGACGGCAAGCTGGCCGACGGCACCGCGGTCGAGGTGATTCCCTCGGCCAAGATGTCGAAGTCGAAAAAGAACGTCGTCGATCCGGTCAATATCGTCGCCAATTTCGGCGCCGATACCGCGCGCTGGTTCATGCTGTCCGACAGCCCGCCCGAACGCGACGTGGAATGGACCGCCGCCGGCGCCGAGGCCGCGAACAAGTTCCTGTCGCGCCTGTGGCGGCTGGCCGACGAATCGCCCGAGGGTGGCGACGATCCCGAACTGACCCGCGCCGCCCATCGCGCCGTCGCCGATGTGACGAAATCCATCGAGGGGTTTGCCTTCAACAAGGCGGTGGCCAAGATCTATGAACTGGCCAATGCCATCGGCAAGTCGGGCGCGGGCGGTGATTCGCGGCGCGCGGCGCTGCGCATCCTGGCGCAGCTCATGGCGCCGATGGTGCCGCATCTGGCCGAAGAGGTCTGGTCGAAGGCCGGCGGGCAGGGCATGGTGGTCGATGCCGCATGGCCCAAGGCCGATCCGGCGATGCTGGTTTCGGACAGTGTGGTGCTGCCGATCCAGATCAACGGCAAGCGGCGCGCGGAAATCGAGGTGCCCAAGGACATGTCCAAGGAAGAAATCGAGGCCATCGTGCTGGCCGACGAAACCGTGCAGCGCTTCATTGGCGGCGCGGCGCTGAAAAAGCTGATCGTCGTGCCGGGGCGGATCGTCAATGTCGTGGTCTAGGCGCGGGGTCCTGCTGGGCGGCGCGCTGGCGCTGGCGGCCTGCGGCTTTTCGCCGGTCTATGCGCCCGGCGGCGCCGGCAGCAAGCTGTTCGGCCAGATCCGCGCGGCCGATCCCAAGACCCCGGACGAGTTCACCTTTGCCGGCCGCATTGCCGAGCGGCTGGGCCCGGACCGGGACGCCCGCTTCGCGCTGGCCTACAAGCTGCGCGTCGCGGTGGTGGCGCAGGCCATCACCAAGGACGAGGTGACGACCCGCTATTCGCTGAACGGCACCGCCAATTTCGTGCTGACCGACAGTGCCTCGGGGGCCGAGGTCACGCGCGGGCAGGTCAGCACCTTCACGTCATATTCGACCACGGGGACGACCATCGCCACCATGGCCGCCGAACAGGATGCGCATGACCGGCTGGCGCGGATGCTGGCCGATCAGGTGGTGACGCGGCTTCTGGCCGTCGATCCCGCCAGCCTGCAATGATCCTGAAGGGCGCCGAGATCGCCCGTTATCTGGCGCGGCCCGATCCGACGCGCCCGGCGCTGCTGATCTATGGCCAGGACGCGATGCGCGTGGCGCTGAAGCGCGCCGAGGCGGTCAAGGCGCTGGTCGGTCCCGGCGCCGAAGAGGAAATGCGCCTGACCCGCCTGCCCGGCGCCGACCTGCGCAAGGATCCGGCGGCGCTGCTGGACGCCGTGAAGGCGGTGGGCTTCTTTCCCGGTCCGCGCGTGGTGCTGGTCGATGACGCGCCCGATGCCAGCGCCCCCGCCGTTGCCGCCGCGCTTGCGGACTGGAAGCCCGGCGACGCGGTGATCGTGGTGGCGGCCGGGGGGCTGACGAAATCCTCGGCGCTGCGCAAGCTGTTCGAGCCGCATCCGGCGGCGGCGGTCGCCCCCATCTATGACGATCCGCCCGGCGAGGATGAAATCAACCGCTGGCTGGCCGAGGCCGGCCTGCGCGAGATCCCGCGCGAGGCGATGCGCGACCTGCTGACGTTAAGCCGGGCGCTGGACCCCGGCGATTTCCGCCAGACAGTGGAAAAGATCGGGCTTTACAAGCATGGCGATGCCGCGCCCCTGACGCCCGCCGAGATTGCCGCGCTGGCGCCCGCCACCATCGATGCCGAAGTCGACGACCTGATCGACTGCGTGGCCGAGGGGCGGGCAAAGGATTTCGGCACCCTGATGCGGCGGATCGAGGGGCAGGGCATCGCGCCGGTGACGCTGTGCATCGCCGCCTCGCGGCATTTCCGGGCGCTGCATGCCGGCGCCTCGGATCCCGGCGGTCCGGGCGCGGGTTTCGCGCGGCTGCGGCCGCCGGTCTTTGGCCCGCGCCGCGACCGCATGATCCGGCAGGCGCAGGACTGGGGCATGCGCGCGCTGGAGGATGCCATTCATCAGTTGATCGAGACCGATCTTGTGCTGCGATCGTCGTCGCGGGCACCGGCCATGGCGCTGATGGAGCGGATGCTGCTGCGGCTATGCATGATGCCGCGGGGCGCGCGATGAGCGGGGTCGAGGCGCTGGTGATCGGCGCCGGGCCGGCCGGGCTGATGGCCGCCGAGGCGCTGGCCGGGCAGGGGGTCCGGGTCGTCGTCGCCGAAGCCATGCCGACCCCGGCGCGGAAGTTCCTGATGGCGGGGAAATCCGGGCTGAACCTGACCAAGGATGAGCCGGCGGAGGTATTTCAGGCGCGTTATGGGGGCTCTGCCCCCGGCCTGCGGCCCCCCCCGGGATATTTGGACATGAAAGAATTCGGGCCCGCCGAGGTGATGGGCTGGGCGCGGGGGCTGGGGATCGATCTGTTCACCGGCTCGACCGGGCGGGTGTTTCCGGTGGGGATGAAGGCCTCGCCCTTGTTGCGGGCCTGGCTGGCGCGGCTGGCCGGGCAGGGGGTCGAGCTGCGCAGCCGCTGGCGCTGGAGCGGGTTTCAGGGCGAAGGCTGGCGATTCGCGATGCCGGGCGGCGAAGTTGTCCTGCATCCGCGCGCGGTGGTGCTGGCGCTTGGCGGGGCGAGCTGGCCGCGGCTGGGGTCGGATGCGGCCTGGGTGCCCTGGCTGGCGGCGCGGGGCGTCGGCATTGCGCCGTTCCGGCCGGCGAATATGGGGTTTCGCGTCAACTGGTCGGCGCAGATGGCGCGGCATTTCGGGCAGGCGGTCAAGGGCGTGGCGCTGAGCGCGGGCGATCTGGCCAGCCGTGGCGAATGGGTCGTCACCGCGCAGGGGATCGAGGGCGGCGGCATCTATGAGGTTGCCGCGGCGATCCGCGACGGGGCCGAGGCGCGGCTGGACCTTGCGCCCGATCTGGGCGGCGAGGAACTCGCGCGACGCCTTGCGCAGGCGCCGGCGAAGCTGTCGGTCGGCAACCGGCTGCGGCGCGTGCTGGGCGATCCGTTGCGCGCGGCGCTGCTGATGGAATGGGGCCAGCCCCTGCCGGCCGATCCCGAGCGGCTGGCCATGCGTGCCAAGGGATTGCGGCTGCGCCATGACGGGCCGCTGGGGATCGGGCGGGCGATTTCCTCGGCCGGCGGGATCACCGGGGACAGTCTGACCGATGCGCTGGAATTGCGCGCCATGCCCGGCACCTTCGCCGCGGGCGAGATGCTGGACTGGGAGGCGCCGACCGGCGGCTATCTGCTGACCGGCTGCCTGGCGACCGGGCGGCGGGCCGGGCTTGGCGCCGCCGCCTATCTGGCCAGCGCGCGCTGATAGGCGGGGCGGTCGCGCATCATTTCCAGATAATCCGTCAGCCGGTGTTCGACGATCGGGAAGCGCGCGGACAGTGCCCAGGTCAGGCAATGGGTCAGGATCAGGTCCGGGACCGTCACCATGTCGCCCATCAGGAAGCCATCCTCGGCCATGCGATGGACCAGCGTCTTCTGGCTGCGCTCGAACTCCCATCGGAGCGTGTTCTTGATCGCGGCAAGGCGCATTTCCTCGGGCAGGATAAAGCTGTGGCGGGCGGCAAGCCACAGGGCGGCGTCGAATTCATCAAGGATAAGCTGGGTCAGGCTGTCCTGCCGGGCGCGTTCCAGCGTGCCGGCGGCATGGGTCAGCCCATCATGGCGGTCGGCCAGATAGGTCAGGATCGCCGTCGAATCGGTGATCGGCGTGCCATCTACGATCAGCACCGGCACCTTGCCGGCGGGGTTGAAGGGGGTCACCCCCTCGGAATGCGGATTGACGGGCACATGTTCATAGGGCTGGCCCAGTTCCTCAAGCATCCACAGCACGCGCAAGGCGCGGCTCTTGCCCGTTCCGATGACCTGATACATCGATGTCCCCGAGATTGCGTTCAGCCAGAGGCTAGCGACAGCGCGCGATTCAGGCAATTGCGACCATTGACGCGGCAGGTTGCCGCAGGCAGGAATTGCAGGCTGAGATCAACGAGGGGCATGTCATGTCGGCCAGCCAGCAATCACGCACATCCATATTCACCCCGGTGCTGATCGGCGGCTCGCTTATCCTGCTGATCAACTTTGCGCTGCGGGCCAGTTTCGGCGTCTTCCAGATCCCCATCGCCAGCGAATTCGGCTGGCCCAGGGCCGAGTTCAGCATGGCCATCGCCATCCAGAACCTGGCATGGGGCATCGGCCAGCCGATATTCGGCGCCCTGGGCGAACGCTTTGGCGACCGCTGGTCGATCATCATCGGGGCGTTCCTGTATTCCGCCGGGCTGGTGCTGACCGCCTATGCGACCACGCCGGCCAGCATGCAACTGCTTGAGGTGATGGTCGGATTCGGCATCGCCGGCACCGGCTTCGGCGTCATCCTGGCCGTCATCGGCCGCGCCGCCAGCGACGAGAACCGCAGCCTTGCGCTGGGGATCGCGACCGCCGCCGGCTCGGCGGGCCAAGTCTTTGGCGCACCTTTGGCCGAGGGGCTGCTGGCCGTCTATCCGTGGCAGACGGTGTTCATCATCTTTGGCGTCATCATCCTGACCTGCCTGCTGTTCCTGCCGCTGCTGGGCAATACCAAGCCCGCCAGCCGCAGCGAGCTTGAAGACAGCATGGGCACGGTGCTGAAGCGCGCCTTTTCCGACCCGTCCTATCTGATGATCTTTGTCGGCTTCTTTTCCTGCGGCTATCAGCTTGGCTTCATCACCGCGCATTTCCCGGCCATGATTACCGAAATGTGCGGCCCGATCAGCCCGATGGGTACGCTGGCAAGCCTTGGCATCACCACCACCTCGGCGCTGGGGGCCATTGCCATCTCATTGATCGGGATGGCGAATATCGTGGGGTCGATCCTGTCGGGCTGGCTGGGCAAGCGTTTCACCAAGAAATACCTGCTGGCGGGGATCTATACGCTGCGCACCATCGCCTCGGCCACATTCATCCTGATGCCGATCACGCCGACCAGCGTCATCGTCTTTTCACTGGTCATGGGCGGCCTGTGGCTGGCGACGGTGCCGCTGACCTCGGGGCTGGTCGCCTATATCTATGGGCTGCGCTACATGGGCACGCTTTACGGCTTCGTGTTCCTCAGCCACCAGATCGGCTCGTTCATGGGCGTCTGGCTGGGCGGCAAGATGTATGACCAATACGGCAACTATACGCTGGTCTGGTGGGTCGGGGTGGGCGTCGGCGCCTTCAGCGCGCTGATCCACCTGCCGATCCGCGAGGCCCCGGCCCGCATGGCCGCCGCCTGACCCCCGGGCCGCGGGCGGCTTTCCCCGCCCGGCCACCGGCGCGATGAGGGCGCCAAAGGGGCGGCGCGGGGCCGCCCGAAGCGCGGGGCCGCCCAAGGACGACGGGACACAAGGGGCGGCAAAAAGTGGGGGCGCCCATGTCGCCATCCTGATGGCCGTCTATCAGGGCCGCGACCACCTGCCGGCGCAACTGGCAAGCCTTGCCGCCCAAAGCCACCGCGGCTGGAGCCTGATCGCCGGCGACGATGGCTCGACCGACGGCAGCGCCGCGTTGCTGGCGGATTTCGCGGCGGCGCAGGAACCGGGCCGGGTGCGGGTGGTGACGGGTCCGGGGCAGGGGGCAGCAGCGAATTTCCGGGCGCTGCTGCATCATGTCCCCGCGCAGGCCAGCCACGTCGCCTTTTGCGATCAGGACGATGTCTGGACGGCCGAAAAGCTGGCCACCGCCATCGCCGCGCTGCCCGCCGACCGTCCCGCGATCTGGTGCAGCCGCGTCGTCAATTGCGACGAGGACTTGCAACAGCTTTCGCTGTCGCCGATGCCGCGGCATCCGCCCTCGTTCCGGCATGCGCTGATGCAGAACATGGTGCAGGGCAATACGCTGATGCTGAACCGCGCGGCCATGGCGCTGGTCACGGCGGCCAATGCCGAGGCCGGCCCGGTCGTCATGCATGACTGGTGGATCTATCAGCTTGTCACCGGCGCCGGCGGGACGGTGATCTATGACCCCGCCCCGTCGGTGCTTTACCGCCAGCACGGCGCCAATCTGGTCGGCGCCAATGACCGCTGGCAGGCGCGGCTGGGCGGTTTGCGGCGGATGCTGGACGGCACCTATCGCGGCTGGAGCCGCACCAACCTTGCCGCGCTGACCGCCTCAAGCCACCGGCTGACGGCCGAGAACCGCGCGCTGCTGGCCGATTTCGCCGATCTGCAAAAGGGGCTGCCGACCCGCATTGCGGCGATGCGGCGGGGCGGCTTTTTCCGGCAGGGGCGGGTGTCGCAACTGGCGCTGTGGCTGGCGGTGCTGCTGGGGCGCAGCTAGGGGATTGCCTCTGTCACGGGGATCGGCAAATCTTTGCGCAATACGATGAAATAAGGGGAAATCATGCGCGCCTTGCTGTCGGCGGGGATCGTCAGCCTGATCATGGCCTATACGCTCAGCCAGTTCTACCGCGCCTTTCTTGCGGTGCTGTCGCCGGTCCTGCAGGCCGAACTGGGGGCGGCGCCCGATGATCTGGCGATCTCGTCCGGGCTGTGGTTCTTTGCCTTTGCCGCCATGCAACTGCCCATCGGCGCGGCGCTGGACCGGATCGGGCCGCGCCGCACGGTGGCGGTGCTGCTGGCGCTTGGCGGGGCCGGGGGCGCTGCGGTCTTTGCCGTGGCGCAGGCGCCCTGGCACCTGCATGTGGCGCTGACGCTGATGGGCATCGGCTGCGCACCGGCGCTGATGGGCAGTTCCTACATCTTTGCGCGGAACTACCCGGCCTCGGCCTTTGGGGCGCTGACGGGCGCGGTGGTGGGCTTCGGCTCGCTGGGCAATATCCTTGGCGCCTCGCCGCTGGTCTGGGTGATCTCGGCCACGGGCTGGCGGGCGACGCTGTGGGGGCTGGCGGTGGTGACGCTGATCGTGGCCGCCGCGATCCTGACCTTCGTGCGCGACCCCGAGCGGCTGGAGCAGACCGGCCCGCGCGGCTCGGTCGCGGAAATCCTGCGGCTGCGGGCGCTGTGGTTCATCCTGCCGCTGTTTTCCGTCAATTACGCCGCCGCCGCCGCCATCCGCGGCCTGTGGGCCGGCCCCTTCATGGCCGAGGTCTATGGCGCCTCGGACGTGCTGATCGGCCGCGCCACGCTGGCGATGAGCGTGGCGATGGTCATCGGCAGCTTCCTTGTCGGTCCGGCGACGCGGGCGGCCGGATCGGTCCGGCGGCTGGCGCTGATGGTGAACGGCATGGGCGTGCTGGTCATGGCCGGGCTGTGGCTGGCGCCCGATGCCGGCGTCATCCCGGCCATCGCCATGCTGGCGATGATCGGGCTGACGGGGGCATCCTTCACCGTCATCCTTGCGCATGGCCGCGCCTTCCTTCCCCCGCATCTTGTGGGCCGGGGGGTGACCTTCCTCAACATGTTCTCGATCGGCGGGGCGGCGGTGCTGCAATTCGCCTCGCGCCCCATCTATCGCGCGGCCAGCACCGGGGGGAACCCCGCCGAGGCTTACTCGACCCTGTTCCTCTTTTTCCTGATTCCGCTTACGGTGGGCTTTCTTCTGTATTTCCTGACGCCCGAGACCCCCGATGCCTGATCTGCCCGCCGACCGCATCGAGGTCGTCGCCCCGAACCTGAAGCGCCGCCTGTCGGGCGTGACGGCGACCGTGGTGCGGCTGATCCCGGTGCAGGCGCGCATGATCGACATTGTCGCCACCGGCCCCGGCCTGCCGTCCGGCCTGCCGCATATTCCGCTGACCCGCGCCGCCACGCTGCCGCGCGACCGCTGGCGGGTCTGGCACGCGCGCCGCAATACCGAAATGGCGCTGGGGCTGATCCTGCGGCGCGTCCTGCGGCGGCGCTACCGGCTGCTGTTCACCTCGGCCGCGCAGCGCGCCCATACCGGCTTTACCCGCTGGCTGATCCGCCAGCAGGACGCGCTGATCGCGACCTCGCCCCAGGCCGCCAGCTATCTTGAGCGCCCGGCGACGGTCATCCTGCACGGCGTCGATCTGGGCGTCTTTCACCCCAGCCCCGACCGCGCCGCGCTGCGGGCCGGGCTTGGCTTTGCGCCCGACGATATCGTCATCGGCTGCTTTGGCCGCGTCCGCGCGCAGAAAGGCGTCGATCTGCTGGTCGAGGCCGCGCTGCGCCTGTTCCCCGACCGTCCGCGCGCGAAACTGGTCTTTACCGGCCGCGTCACCCCCGACAACCAGCAGTTCTTCGACGGGCTTCAGACGCGGATCGCGCAGGCGGGCCTGTCGGACCGCATCCGCTTTCTTGGCGAAATCCCGTGGGATCAGGTCGTGCAGACCTATCAGGCGCTGGACCTGTTCGCCGCCCCCGCCCGGTGGGAGGGCTTCGGCCTGACCCCGCTTGAGGCGATGGCCTGCGGCGTTCCCACCGTCGCCGCCCGCGTTGGCGCCTATGAGACGCTGATCCGCGATGGCGAGATCGGCAGCCTTGTCCCCGCCTGCGACGCCGATGCGCTGACCGCGGCGCTGGCGCGCTGGCTGGACGACGATGCGGCCCGCGCCGAGGCCGGCCGCAAGGCCCGCGCCCATGTCGAGGCCAATCACGCCATCGAGGGCGAGGCCCGCGCCATCGTCGAGGTCTATCGAAAGCTGCTGGCGTGAACCGTTTCGGCTTTCTGCTGGCGCGCACCCTGCGGGACGATGCGGCGCTGCAAGGCCTCTCGGTTCCGCAATCCGCAGTTCTGGACGATCTTGCGGACAAGCGCATCGCGCTGGTCGGCAATGCCCGCGCGCTGGCCGCGACCCGCGACGGCGCGCAGATCGATGCCGCCGATCTGGTCATCCGCATCAACCGCGCGCCCATGCCCGGCGCGGACAGCCACGGCACCCGCACCGACTGGCTGGCGCTGGCGGTGCGGCTGGGGCAGGCAGACCGCGACCGCCTTGCGCCCGACCGCATCCTGTGGATGTCGCCCAAGCGCAAGCGGCTGGACTGGCAGACCGCCATCAGCCCCGGCTTCTATCTGCATCCGCTGGCCGATTACCGGGCGCTGAAGGACCGCCTTGGCGCGCCGCCGACCACGGGCGCCATGATGATCGACCTGATCGCGCGCTCGCGCATGGCGCGGCTGGACCTTCACGGCTTTGATTTCTTTGCCAGCCAAAGCCTGTCGGGCCGCCGCAGCGCCGCCGATGTGCCCCATGACTTCAATGCCGAGGCCGAATGGGTCGCCGGACTGCAACGATCCGACCCCCGGATACGGCTGGCCGGCGCCCCGACCTGATCGCGCCGGACCCGGGCCGCGATGAAATCCCGCCATTCCCGGCGGAATCGACCGCCCGATCAGGGCACGCCCGGCCTCGCAACCGCCCCATGCCTCTGACCTGACTGGCGAATACACGAACACTTCGTCATTTCGACGGATTTTCGCCGTTATATCGGTCAAATCGCCGATATGTTGCTTTCGCTTTCCGCGAAGCTGCCCTATATCGCAGCGTCCTTTGTGAAAGGAGACCCCCAGATGGGCTACAAGGTCGTTGTCGCCGGCGCCACGGGGAACGTGGGCCGTGAAATGCTGAACATTCTCGCCGAGCGCGAGTTTCCTGCTGATGAGGTTGTCGCTCTGGCTTCGCGCCGGAGCCTTGGCACTGAGGTCAGCTATGGCGACAAGACCCTGACGACCAAGGACATCGAGGGCTTCGATTTTACCGGCTATGACATCGCGCTGTTCGCCATCGGCTCGGACGCGACCAAGAAATACGCCCCCATCGCCGCCGAACAGGGCTGCGTCGTCATCGATAACAGCTCGCTTTACCGCTATGACCCGGCGATCCCGCTGGTCGTGCCCGAGGTGAACCCCGACGCGGTCGAGAATTATCGCAACAAGATGATCATCGCGAACCCCAACTGCTCGACCGCGCAGATGGTGGTGGCGCTGAAGCCGCTGCATGACCGCGCCCGCATCAAGCGCGTCGTCGTCTCGACCTATCAGTCGGTCTCGGGCGCCGGCAAAGAGGGCATGGACGAATTGTGGAACCAGACCAAGGGCATGTATGTCCCCGGTCAGGAGGTCGAGCCGAAGAAGTTCCAGAAACAGATCGCCTTCAACGTCATCCCGCAGATCGACGTCTTCCTGGACAGTGGCGACACCAAGGAAGAATGGAAGATGGCGGCCGAGACGAAAAAGATCATGGACCCCTCGATCAAGGTCACCGCGACCTGCGTGCGAGTGCCGGTCTTTGTCGGCCATTCCGAATCCATCAACGTCGAGTTCGAGGATTTCCTGGACGAGGACGAGGCCCGCGACATCCTGCGTGAGGCGCCGGGCGTGCTGGTCGTCGACAAGCGCGAGCCGGGCGGCTACGTCACCCCGGTCGAATGCGTGGGCGATTTCGCCACCTTCGTGTCGCGCATCCGTCAGGATGTGACGGTCGAAAACGGCCTGAACCTGTGGTGCGTTTCCGACAACCTGCGCAAGGGCGCGGCACTGAACGCCGTCCAGATCGCCGAACTGCTGGGCAACCGCTGCCTGAAAAAGGGCTGATCGGCGCGCAAGCCTACGATCTTGTGAGGGCGTCCCCCGGGGCGCCCTCTTGCTTTTCGGTGGCCCCTCGCCGACCTTGGCCGCGCCGTCATCAAGGGGTTACGATGCGTTTTCTGCTGATTTCCACCGCCATTCTTGCCGCCAGCCCGGTGCTGGCCGACCGGTTCGAGACCGCCGCCCGGATCGATGCCGTGACCGTCTATCCCTGGGGCGCCGGCATCCAGCGCAGGGTGACGCTGGACCTGCCGCAGGGTCCGCATGAGGTGGTGGTGACCGGCATCCCCATGGATACCGAGGCCGGCACCCTGCGCGTCAGCGGCGCGGGCGCGACCATCGGCGCGGTCAGCCTGCAAAGCGGCCGCGCCCTGCCCGCACCGCCGGTCGAGACCGCCGAATTTCTTGCCGCGCAGGCCGAGGTGCGGCGGCTTGAGGCCGCGCTGGCCCAGCACGACGCCCGCGTGGCCGGGATCGCCGCCGAGGGGGCGGCGGCCAAGGATATGGTCGAATTCATGCTGAAAATGGCCGAATCCGATGGTGCGG
Organism: Paracoccus sp. (in: a-proteobacteria); assembly: GCA_046348875.1. Lineage (GTDB taxonomy): Bacteria > Pseudomonadota > Alphaproteobacteria > Rhodobacterales > Rhodobacteraceae > Paracoccus. The sequence continues at coordinate 78,413 of JAXMDJ010000014.1, read as the reverse complement.
GCAGCAATTTCGCGGCGCTGACCGCCTCGGCCCGCGACGAGCTGGTGAAGGCCCGCCAGACCATCGCCCGGACCGAGGCCGAGGGCGCCGCCGCCGCGCAGCCGCGCGAGGACATGGCAAAGGACCTTGACCGCGCCCGCATCCGGCTTGAGGCGCTGCGCAGCCCCGAGGCCCCGACCGGCGCGCTGGTCATCGCCGTTCAGGGCACGGGCCAGACCGCCGATATCCGCATCGCCTCGATGACCCAGCAGGCAAGCTGGACTCCGGTCTATGACCTGATGCTGCAACGCAAGGACGGCAAGCTGCGCATGGATCGCGGCTTGATGGTGACGCAGAGCACCGGCGAGGACTGGCAGGATGTGCGCCTGACGCTGTCCACCGCCCGCCCCATGGACCAGTCCGCGCCCAGCGAGCTTATGCCGCGCTTCGTGCGCGTCCTTGGCAAGGATGACAAGCCTTTCAGCCGCGGGCGCGAGCCGATGGCCTCGGACGACCGTGCGCGCGAAAGCTATGTCGCCCCCGTCACCGAGGTCGAAGCCGTCGCTGCGCCTGCGCCCGACGTCGCCCCCTCGGCCATCGCCGGGCTGACGGGCGAGACGGTCGTCTATGACTACCCGACGCCGGTCGATATCCGCAACGGCGCGGACGCGCTGCGGCTGCCGCTGGATTCGCACGACCTGAAGCCCGAAATCGTCGCCGAGGCGGTACCCAGCCGCGACAGCACCGCCTATCTGGTGGCGGATACGGTCAATTCGACCGGGGCGGTGATCCTGCCGGGCGACGCGACCTTCTATGCCGATGGCGCGCTGGTCGGGCGCGGCGCGCTGGAACTGACCGCCGCCGGCGACGACATGAAGCTGGGCTTTGGCCCGCTGACCGGCATCAAGCTGCAACGCCACCTGCCCGACGAGACCGAGGGCAGCAGCGGCTTCTTCCAGACCTCGTCCGAGCGGAATGAGACCGCGACCCTCGACATCCGCAACCTGACCGCCGAGGAATGGCCGCTGCGCGTCATCGACCAGGTGCCGGTCTCGCGTCAGGACGATCTGCGCGTCAACTGGTCCGCCGATCCCGCGCCGGACGAAACCGACCCCAAGGGCAAGCGCGGATTGCTGGTCTGGAACGGCAAGATCGCCCCGGGGGCCGAGCGCAAGATCACGCTGACCACCTCGCTGAGCTGGCCCGACGGCATGTCGCTGGTTGATGACTGATCGTCTGGACGTCATCTTCTGATGCCTGAAAAGCCGGGGGCGGTCGGTGCGCCGATCCCGGCAAGGGCGAAATCGCCGCCGATGGCCAGCGTGGATTGCTGATCTGGAACGGCAGGATCACCCGGGCGGTGAAGGCAAAATCGCGCTGATGACCGCACCGAGCTGGCCCGATGGCGTGTCGCTGACCGAGGAGTGATCCTCTGCGCATCATCTTCTGGTGCCTGACAAGCCGGGCACGGTCGGTGCGCCGACCCCGGCGTGGAAGAAATCGCTGTCGATGGCCAGCGTGGATTGCTGCTCTGGAACGGCAGGATCACTCGGGCGGTGAACCCAAAATCACCCTGACGACCGCACCGAGATGGCCCGATGGCGTGTCGCTGACCGAGGAATGATCCTCTGCGCTATCTTCTCGTGCCTGAAAAGCCCGGGGGTGGTCAGTGCGCTGACGCCGCCCCTAGGTGAGGCCGAACCCCCGGGGGGTGGGCTGCCGGTCGGGGCGAAACCGACCGCCGCGGCAAGCGTGAATTGCCGGGTTGGATGGGTAAGATTGCCGCGCGAGGCCGACCGTCACGCGCTTTGCATCACAACGCCATCTCGCCCCGTTGCAGGGCGTCCGCCAGCAGGTCGACGGCCGCCGCCAGACGTTCATCGACCAGATGCAGATATTGCGTCCAGTCGGACAGATGCGCCAGTTCCTCGGCCCCGTCCGAAATGCCGCGCAGGCCGATCAGCGGCAGGCCGTAGCGCTGGCAGGCGCGCAGGACGGCGAATGTCTCCATATCGACCATGTCGGCGGCGACGGCGTCATAGGCGGCGCCGCTGACGATGCTGGCACCGGTCGCGATCGACGCATGCGGCAGGCCCGCGATCTGCAAAGGCAGGGGGACGCGCACCGGCAGGCCGGAAAACGGCGTCTCGCCGCGCTGAAACCCCAGCGCCGAGGCATCCATGTCGCGATACTCCACCGCCGAGACCTGATAGACCGCCGCCTGCTCAAGCAGCCGCGACCCGGCTGAGCCCAGCGAGACGACCAGTTCCGGCAGCCCGTCGCGCAGGGCAAGGTCGGACAGCGTTGCGGTCAGTGTCACCGCCGCCTCGACCGGGCCGACGCCGGTCATCAGGGGCCGGATGCGGGCGCGCAGATGCGCGCCGTATTCCGCCTCGACCGCCATGACGAACAGGACACGCCGCCCGCCAAGAATATTCAGTTCCATGTGCCGCCCTTACCGATATGCCCGCCAGTCCCGCGCAGGGAAGCGCGATCCGGGCGCCGGGGCAAGCCCCGGCTATCAGCCCGCCGCAAGCTGCCTTGCCGGTTCATCGGCCGGCGCGGCGGCCGCATCGCCGGACTGCGGCGTACGGGGTGCCATCGGCGCGGGCATCGACTCGGCAAAGCTGACCATGAACCGGCCGCCCGACAGCGGCCGCAGCCCCCAGGACATCAGCCCGCCCGAGGGGCCGGCCATGGCGCCGCGCTGGGGCGTGTCGGGCAGGGCCGCGTTCAGCGCCTCGCGCAGCGCAGTCATGCCGGGACTTTGGCCGCTGGCCGCAAGCCAGCCGGCGATGTGATCGTCCAGCGTATTGCGCGCGCCGCTGTCCCAAAGCTCGACATAGCGCCGGTTCGAGATCAGCAGGTCGCCCGTGGCGTCAAAGACCGCCACCGCATCCTCAAGCGCGTCCATCACCTCGGCCCCCAGCGACAGGTCGGCGCGGAACTTGCGCGTCAGCGAAATTTCGGAGGTGATGTCGTCGAACAGGAACGCCACCGCCCCGTCGGGATGCGGGCGGCCGGTGACACGATAGGTCTGGCCGCCGGGCAGGGACCAGATCTCGACATGGTGGCCCGATGCCGCCGCCGCCTCAAGCGAGTTCATCTGGTTGCGCCAACTGCGATAGTCCTTCGGCTCGGGCACCATCCGCGCCTCGCGCAGGCGGTCCAGAAAGGCGTAAAGCGTCGGCCGCGCGGTCAGGAAGCCGGTCGCCAGCCCGGTCAGGTCGATCAGGGCCGGGTTGAAAAGTTGCAGGTTGCGGTCGCGGTCGAAGATCGCCAGCCCGATCGGCAGGTCGGCAAAGGTCTTGGTCAGCGTCTGGACGAATTCGCGCAGGCTGCGCTCGGCCCGGACGGCGGCATCGGCGGGCAGCGCGATGGCGACGGTCTGGCCCGAAACCTCATGCACATGGCAATCGTACCAGCGCACATGCCCGTCATGTTCGACCTGCACCCTGCGCGAGGCGCCGCTGGGTTGCCCCGGCGCCGGCCGCGCGGCAAGGTCGATCAGATGCGGCAGCGGCCAGACGGTCTGGCCCCCGGACTTCGCCTCGGCCAGATCGAGATAGGCCGAATTCGCCCAGGTCAGGTTGCCGTCGCGGTCCTGCCGCCAGGCCAGCATCGGCGAATGATCCATGGTGCTGCGCAGGATCTCAAGTTCGTGCTCCATGGCGGTAAAGGACAGGGAATCAACGATGATCCCGGCATTTTCGGCGCCGGGATCGGTCAGGGTCAGGCGGCGCAGCCCCTCACCCAGGTCCTCGGACGACAGGCGCAGTTGCGGATTGACCGACACCTCGGCCAGTTCGACGCGCGGCGCGCCGGCCGGGTCGGCCAGCATCGCCACCGCATCGGGCAGCCGCATCGACAGCCATGCGTTCAGCCGCTGCCAGTCGCCATCGCCGGGCAGGGCGGAAAGCAGCGCGCGCGCGGGCACCGTGGCGTCGATCAGTTCGCGGTCGCGAAACAGGAAGACGATGGGTTCGATGCCGCGGTCCAGCCGTGTTGCCGACCTGCCACAGTTCCGGCGCCGGTCGATCACCCAGATCGCCATGAATGCCAGCACCACCGCCGCCGCTGCCGCCGCGAATGCGATCAGAAACTGCCCGAGCATCGCCAAAATCCGCCCACAAAATTCAATCGCGTTACAACTATAACGAGATCATCAAAAAATGGTTAACGCTGCAAGCGATCAGGCAAGAATTTCCGGATTTGATCCCAGCGCGCCACGGTCGTCCCGTTCGATCCGCGCCAGCGGCCATGTCGCCACGACCTCGGCGCCGCCTTCGGGTGCGTTGCCGAATTGCAGCCGCGCGCCCGAACCTTGCAGCAGCGTCTTGGCGATGAACAGGCCAAGCCCCATGCCTTCATAGCCGCGGCTGTCGTCGCCGCGCGGACGGGTGGTCAGGAACGGGCTGCCGATGCGCGGCAGCAGCGCCGGCGGAAAGCCCGGCCCGTCATCCGTGATGCGGATGCGGAGGTCGCGGCGGTCGCGCGTCGCCCGGATCTCGACGCGGTTGGCGGCAAAATCGACGGCGTTCTGGATCAGCGTGCGCAGCCCGTGAATGACGGCGGCATCGCGCAGGATGCTTGGCATGTCGTCATCGGCGGTAATGACGATCTCGGCGCCGCGGTTGCGATGCGGGGCGGCGGCCTCGCGCAGGACCTCGGTCAGGGGCGCCGAGCGGATCAGCAGGTCGTCGCGCCCCGAAGCCCCCATCGAATGCAGGATATCGCGGCAGCGGTCGGCGGACTGGCGCAAAAGGGCCGCGTCCTCGGCCAGGTCGCTGCGGTCGGGCAGGGCCTCGGCCAGCTCATCCGCCAGTTCCGAGCTGACCAGCTTGATCGTGGCCAGCGGCGTGCCCAGCTCATGCGCGGCGGCGGCGACGACCCCGCCCAGATGTTGCAGGCGCTGCTCGCGCTCCAGCGCCATGCGGGCGGCGAAAAGCGCGTCCGAGCTGGCGCTGATCTCGGTGGCGACGCGGCGGGCGAAGGCGGTGAAGAAGGCGGCGCCGATGACGATGGCGAACCAGTGCCCGACCAGCAGCGGATGTTGCAGGTGCAGCGGCGCATAGGCGGCAAAGGTCAGCGGCTGGGTAAAGACGGCGGTCAGCGTGACCATCACCACCGTCGCCACCGCCAGCACCACCATCTGCACCCATGGCAGCGCGGTCGCGGCGATCGTCACCGGCACCAGCAGCAGCAGCGCGAACGGATTGACAAGACCCCCGGTCAGCGCCAGCAGCGTTGCCACCTGCGTCAGGTCAAAGCCCAGTTGCCATGCCGCCTCATGCGCCGAGATGCGCCGGGCCGCCCGCAACATCAGCGTCAGGTTCAGCATGCCGGCGAAGATGATCGCGACCAGCACCGGCCCCAGCGCGAATTCGGCGCCGATCACCAGCGCGGCGCAGACGGCGGCAAGCTGGCCGGCAATCGCCACCCAGCGCAACTGGATCAGCGTGACCAGCCGGATCGGCTCGGGGGCGGGCTGACCGGGCAGCAGGTCGATGCGGCTGGAGACGAATCCGAATGGCATGCGCGGGCCTGACATGTTGAAGCGTGGCGGCATTGATACCCAGCAACGGATGGGCGATCAATGCAGGCAGGTGGGCAGGCAGGTGGAACGGAGCATGGTCATGGACAAGGAAAGACGCATCCTGATCCTGGGCGGGGTCGCCACGGGGCTGGTGCTGGTCGCCGGCTCGCTATGGCTGTCGCGGGGCGGCAGGGACCGCTTTGCCGGTTGCCGCAAAAGCGTCGTCTCGGGCGGGCTGGACCAGCTTGGCGCACCATTCACGCTGACGGATCAGAATGGCCTGCGCGTCAGCTCGGACGAGATATTCATGAAGCCGGCGCTTCTATATTTCGGATATACCTATTGCCCGGATGTATGTCCCATGGACAGCGCCCGAAATGCCGAGGCGGTCGCGATCCTGGATGGCGAGGGGATCGAGGTGACGCCGGTTTTCATCTCGGTCGATCCGCGCCGCGATACGCCCGAGGTGTTGCGCGCCTTTGTCGAAACCATGCATCCGCGCATGATCGGGCTGACCGGCTCGGCCAGCGAAATCGACGCGGTGTCGAAATCATGGCGGAATTACTATCGGTTGAACGATCAGCAGGACAAGGAAAACTACCTGGTCGATCACATGACCAATACCTACCTGATCCTGCCCGGCGCCGGCACCGTCGATGTCTTTGCCCGCGATCTTCCGGCGCAGGAGCTGGCCGACCGCATCGCCTGCTTTATCGGCGCGGCGGGCTAGGGTCATTTGACCCCGGCGGCGAATGGACCTATGCACCTCGTTAGTTTTCTCAAGGTGCGCATATGGCCGAAGACCACGATATCGGACCCGACCCCAGCCTGCTTCTTGTCGATGATGACGAAATATTCCTGAACCGGCTGGCCCGTGCCATGGAGAAGCGCGGCTTTCACGTCACCCGCGCGCTGTCGGTCGCCGAGGCCCGCGCCGCCGTCCATCTGTCCGCCCCCGCCTTTGCCGTCGTCGACCTGCGGCTTGAGGACGGCAACGGCCTTGATGTCGTCGACGCCCTGCGCGAGGCGCGCGAGAATACCCGCATCGTCGTGCTGACCGGATATGGCGCCATCGCCACCGCCGTGGCGGCGATCAAGATGGGGGCCTCGGATTATCTGGCAAAGCCCGCCGATGCCGATGACGTGACGCGCGCCCTGCTGTCGCATGGCGAAACGCTGCCGCCCCCGCCCGAGGCGCCGATGTCGGCGGATCGCGTGCGCTGGGAACATATCCAGCGGGTATATGAGCAATGTGATCGGAATGTCAGCGAAACTGCCCGCAGATTGCATATGCACCGGCGCACGCTACAGCGGATTTTGGCCAAAAGAAGCCCGAAATAATAAGGAAGGTATAAAGATCATTGCAATCTGGTCCTGAATGAAAATATTGGAAGATACAATCTGCCAAACCCAGGACTAAAAACAATGACCACCGAGCTGGACGCGATGTCCTTGCGTGAGCTGCGCGACCTGAAAAACAAGGTTGATCGCGCAATTTCCACCTTTGAAGACCGCCGTAAACGCGAGGCGCTGGCTGCCGCCGAAACCGCCGCGCGTGAATTCGGCTTCAACCTTGCCGATCTGACGGTTGCCAAGGCGACGCGCGGCAAGGTGGCGCCAAAATATGCAAATCCGCAGGATCCGACGCAGACCTGGACCGGCCGCGGCCGCAAACCGCGCTGGGTCCAGGACGCGTTGGATGCTGGCAAGTCGCTGGAAAACCTTGAAATCTGACCAGCGGAAAATCGAAACCCCGCGATAACTCGCGGGGTTTTCTATTTCGCGGACCTTGGCATATTGTCCATTTCCGCGATAAGCCCGTCAAAACGGGCCAAATAGGCATTGCGGGTTTCGCGCGGCGGCCGCAGCCGAATTTCCAACCCCTCCAGCAAATCGGCTTGCGGCACGGGAAACAGGCGGTCGGCCTCGGGCCGGGAAAATCCGGCGATCTGGATGGCCTCAAGCCATGCCGATACGCGGTCGGCCTGCTTGATCGCGCGCTTGACCGCCGCCGGCAGCTGCGCCGGCAGGCCAAAGCGGCGGTGGATCGCCGCCGCCAGCCGCGCATCCATTTCACCGTATTCGCCGCCAAGCGCCGCCTTGACCGGGGAAATCATGTCGCCGATGACATATTCCGGCGCATCGTGCAGCAGGGCCGCCAGCCGCCAATGCGGATCGGCGCCATGCTCTCCCCTTGCGAAAATCTCCTCGACCAGCAGGGAATGTTCGGCGACGCTATAGGCCCAGTCGCCATGCGTCTGCCCGTTCCAGCGGGCGACAAAGGCCAGCCCATGCGCGATGTCCGAGATTTCGATATCGACCGGGGTCGGGTCCAGCAGGTCCAGCCTGCGCCCCGACAGCATCCTTTGCCAGGCCCGTTTCGTCCGTCTTGCCATCATGCCCCCATGATCCGCGGCGATCCGCGGCCGCGACCCTAGCCCCATCCCCGCCACCGCGCCAGCGAATCGCGCAAGGTGCCGACGGCCGGCAACGAAAAGGCCCGCGGGTGGGAAAACCCGCGGGCCTCGCGAAAAAGTGAACCGATCAGGACAGCGGCTGATCTGCCGGACGCTCGGTCGATTGCATGCGGCGCGCGATCTCCTGGCGATACAGCGCGACGAAATCGATCGGGTCCATGTTGAAGGGCGGAAAGCCGCCGTCGCGGGTCATGTCCGACACGATGCGCCGCACATAGGGGAACATCATGCGCGGGCACTCGATCATCAGGAACGGGTGCATCTGATCGTCCGGCACGCCCTCGACATGGAAAATGCCGCCGTAATCCAGCTCGCACAGGAAAAGCGGCGCCTTGTCGGCGTTGTTGACCGACTGCACGCGGTATTTGCTGATCACCTCATACTGGTGATCGGCGGGGCGCTTGCGGGCATCCAGGCTGACCTGCACGCTGATCTCGGGCTGGACCTCGCCGGCGGGCAGACCCTTTTGCGCAACGGCGTTTTCAAAGGACAGATCGCGGACATATTGCGTCAGGATCTGCATCCGCACGCCCTGCTGCCCCGCGCTTTCGTTGTCGGCCGAGGGGCCGGCGCCGTTGGTGTTGTCATCGGTCATGGCATTCTCCTTGGATTTCGCGGGTTCTAGCATTGCGCGGCAAGACGCTCAATGCCGGGTCCAGCCGGAATTGCCACGGCGCGGCGGCGTCTGGCCGCGCTGGTCGGTCAGCCCCTCGCGCACGGGGGCGGGCGGATCGTCCTGCACCGAATATTCGCCATCGATCACGTCGTCGCCCTGCCGGCGCGCGGGCGGGTAATCGCCGCCAAAGCCGATATCGATGCCCGCGTCATGGCCCGGCCCATAGCTGAACCGCGCGCCCGATACGCGCACCCGCGACGCCATCCGCCGCAGGATCAGGTCGCGAACCAGGGGCACCTGCAACAGCAGGCCCACGGCGCTGGTGAACAGGCCCGGCACCACCATCAGCAGGCCGCCGATCATGCGCAGCGCGCCATGCGCCATCGGCTGGGTCGGATCGCCGACCCCCTGCATCGCCTGCTGGACGTCCAGCATCGCGCGCGCGCCCTGACGGCGCATGATCGCGACCCCGGCCATGGCCGAGGCGATGACCAGCGCGATCACCGGCAGAACGCCAATCGCACCCCCGACCTTGATGAACAGCGCGATCTCGACGATCGGCAGGATCACAAAGGACAACAGCAGCCACATGAAAGTCTATCCTCCGGCACGTTCTATTTCCGGCGCCAAACTGGACTTGGGCCGGGTTGCACCCTACATAAGCATCCTGAACCGCCGTTACAAAGCACGTTAGGTCCGTCGATGTCGAACCCCCTGTTGCAACTGCTCGTCCTGGGCGCCATCGCCGTGTTCCTGATCCTGCGCCTGCGGGGCGTTCTGGGCACCCGCGACGGCTTTGAACAGCCGCCAGCCCCCGATGAGCCCGCGCAGCGCAAGCGCTTCGACGTGATCGAAGGCAGCGCCGAGGCCGCCGACAACGACATCAACGACCATGCCGAGCCCGGCAGCGCCACCGCGAAGGCCCTGGCCGAGATGAAGGCGGTCGAGCCGCAATTCGCCGTCGGCCCCTTCCTTGCCGGCGCAAAATCCGCCTATGAAATGATCCTGCTCGCCTTTGAAAAGGGCGACCTGTCGGATGTGCGCGCCTTCCTTGCCCCGCCGGTGGCCGAGGCGTTCGAAAGCGTGATCGCCGACCGCAAGGCCCGCAATCTGACCACCACGGCCGAGTTCCTCGGCACGCGCGAAACCGCCCTCGCCGGGGCCGAGTTCAACCCCACGACCGGCATGGCCGAGCTTTCGGTCCGCTTCGTCGGCGAGATGATCGTCGCCACCCGCGATGCCGCCGGCAACGTGGTCGAGGGCGACGCCAAATCCGCCCGCAAGCAGCGCGACATCTGGACCTTTGGACGCCGCATGGGCGCTGCCGATCCCAACTGGCAGCTTGTCGCCACGGCCTGACGCATGGCAAGGCGGCGCGGACTTTCGGCCGAGGACAAGGCCCTGTGGTCCCGCGTCGCCGCGACTGCGGTGGCGATGCATCCTGCGCGGAAATCCGCCGCACCGCTGCCGGTCGACCCCAAGCCGACGCTGCTGATCCAGAAACCCGCCGATCCGGTCACCTTGCCGCTGACCGGCCCGGCGCCCGCACGGCTGGGCGCGGGCAGCACGCGCATCGACCTTGCCCCCCACCCGCGTGAGGCCCTGCACAACCAGCCGCTGCGGATGGATCACAAGACCCACCGCCAAATGACCCGCGGCAAGGTCGCGCCCGAGGCGCGCATCGACCTGCACGGCATGACGCTGGCCGTGGCGCAGCCGGCGCTGACGCGCTTCGTCCTGCAAGCGCAAGGCGCCGGCAAGCGTCTGGTTCTGGTCATTACCGGCAAGGGGCGCGAGGGCGGCCCCGACGCGCCGCTTCCCGTGCGCCCCGGCGCGCTGCGCCACAACGTCCCGCATTGGCTGCACATGCCGCCGCTGAACGGTGTCGTGCTGCAAGTCCGTCCCGCCCACCGCCGCCATGGCGGCGACGGCGCCTATTACGTCTATCTCAGGAAATAGCCCGCAGGCTCAGCGCGAATAATTCGCCTTTGGCCCGGCGAACCACCACAGGATCAGTCCCACCACCGGCAGGAACGCCACCAGCAGAATCCAGATCAGTTTGGCGCGGCCGGATTCGCCGCTGTTGATGATCGAGGCGATCGCCCAGACATCCAGGGCAAAGATGATGGTGGCAAGGATGAACTTCATGCGGCGTCCCCATTGTGGCTTCAGCCATAACGACAGGGACGCCGCGGGGGTTCCCTTAAAGCACGTAACGCGACAGGTCCGTGGACCGCGACAGATCGCCCAGATGCTTCTCGACGAAGGCCGCATCCACCGTCACCTTCTCGCCCGAGCGATCCGGCGCGGTAAAGGACAGCTCCTCGAAGACCCGCTCGATGACGGTATAAAGCCGCCGCGCACCGATATTCTCGACCGAGCCGTTCACCTCGGCCGCGATCCGCGCCAGCGCCCGGATGCCGTCCTCGGTAAAGCTGACCTCGACGCCCTCGGTCGCCATCAGCGCATTGTATTGCCGGGTCAGGGCGTTGTCGGTCTCGGTCAGGATGCGGATGAAATCCTCCTCGGTCAGGGCGCGCAGCTCGACCCGGATCGGCAGCCGCCCCTGCAATTCGGGCAGCAGATCCGAAGGCTTGGCGATGTGGAACGCCCCCGAGGCGATGAACAGGATGTGGTCGGTCCTGACCGGCCCGTATTTCGTCGACACAGTGGTGCCCTCGATCAGCGGCAGCAGATCGCGCTGCACGCCTTCGCGGCTGACATCGCCGCCGCGCGCCTCCTGCCGGGCGGCGACCTTGTCGATCTCGTCGATGAAGACGATGCCATTCTCCTGCACGGCCTCCAGCGCCGCGGCCTTCACCGCCTCGTCATCCAGAAGCTTGTCGGCCTCTTCGGCGATCAGCAGCTCATAGCTTTCGGCAACGGTCACCTTGCGTCGCACCCGGCGCCCGCCAAAGGCCTTCATCAGCCCCGACAGGTCCATCATTCCGCCCATGGCGCCGCCGGGCTGGCCGGGCACCTCCATCATGCCGAAGGGGCTGGAATTGTCCTGCACCTCCAGCTCGATCACGGTGTCGTCCAGCTCGCCGCGCTTCAGCTTGTCGCGGAACATCTCGCGGGTCTGCTCGCGCGCATTCTCGCCGGCAAGGGCGGCAACGACGCGATCCTCGGCGGATTTATGCGCCCGCGCCTTGACCTCTTCGCGCATGCGCTCGCGGGTCTCGATGATGGCGGCGTCGGTCAGGTCGCGGATGATCTGCTCGACATCGCGGCCGACATAGCCCACCTCGGTGAACTTCGTCGCCTCGACCTTCAGAAAGGGTGCCCGTGCCAGCTTGGCCAACCGGCGGCTGATCTCGGTCTTGCCGACCCCGGTCGGCCCGATCATCAGGATGTTCTTGGGATAGACCTCGTCGCGCAGATCGTCGGCAAGCTGCTTTCTGCGCCAGCGATTGCGCAGCGCCACCGCGACGGCGCGCTTGGCGTCCTTCTGCCCGATGATAAAGCGATCCAGCTCGGACACGATCTCGCGCGGCGTCAAATCACTCATGTTCCACCTTTCCTGTCACGGGGCACGGGACGCAAAGCCCTTCTTTCATGCCCAAATATCCCGGGGGAGGCCGCAGGCCGGGGGCAGAGCCCCCTAACCCAGAACCTCGACCGTCAGATTGCCGTTGGTATAGACGCAGATATCGGCCGCAATCGCCATGGCCTTGCGGGCGACGCCCTCGGCGTCCAGATCGCTTTCCATCAGCCCGCGCGCCGCCGCCAGCGCGAAATTCCCGCCCGAGCCGATGGCCGCCACGTCATGCTCGGGCTCCAGCACGTCGCCGGCGCCGGTCACGACGAAAATCTCGCGCCCGTCGGTGACGATCAGCATGGCCTCAAGGTTGCGCAGATACTTGTCCATGCGCCAGTCCTTGGCCAGATCGACGCAGGCCCGCGCCAATTGCCCGGGCGCGGCTTCCAGCTTCTTCTCCAGCCGCTCCAGCAGCGTGAAGGCATCCGCGGTCGAGCCGGCAAAGCCCACCACCACGTCATGGCCGCCGGGCTTCAGACGGCGCACCTTGCGGGCCGTGCCCTTCATCACCGTCTGGCCGACGCTGACCTGGCCATCGCCCGCCACCACGACCTTGCCGCCGCGGCGCACCGCCAGGATGGTGGTGCCGTGCCAGCCGGGAAATTTCTCATCGGACATGCGTTGTCTCCGCTATGGTCTTGGCGTCCAGATATGGCCGCCAACGCCCTTTCGCAAGCGGCCGGCACGCGCTAGCTTCTGCGGCATGAGCCATTCCGAACTGCTGCGCATCTATCTCGAAGGCAATATGCTGGACACGGCCCGGGCCGGGACGTTCAACTTCATGAACGTGCTGCGCGCCGCGGTCGAGGGCGCCGGCTGGCAGGTCGAGTTCCACGAAACCGGCCCCCGCGCCCGCCGCCTTGCGCCGCGTCAGGACGGCTATGCGCTCTTTCACATGGAGACGCCGACCCATGACCGCGCGCTGACCTTTCGCCGCGCCTATCACTATCCCTTCTGGCAGATCGAGCAGGTGCCGCAGCGCTGGCGCTTTCAGGTCGCGCTCAGCCCGTTCCGGCCTGAAACCATCGACCCCGAACAGGCCCGCACCTTCGTCGAGCGCCTGCGCGCCCGCGTGCTGCCCGGCCCGCAGCCATGGCATGGCCAGACGGTGCTGGTGCCCTTGCAGGGCCATATCCGGCAATGCCGCTCGTTCCAGACCATGACCCCGGTCGAGATGCTCGACACCGTCGCCGCCACCGGCCGCCCGACCATCGCCACGCTTCACCCGAACGAGGTCTATGACCACGCCGACCTGCGCGCGCTGGACGATCTTGCCGCGCGATACCCGAACCTGACCGTCGGCGGCGACAGCGGGCTGCTTTTGCGCGACTGCGCCTTCGTTGCGACGCAGAACAGCGGCGTGGCCTTCGACGGCTATATCCTTGGCAAGCCCGCGGTGCTGTTTGGTCAGATCGACTTTCACCATATCGGGCTGAACGTCGCCGACCTTGGCGCCCGGCAGGCGCTGGACATGGCCCCGACCCACACCCCGGATTTCGAGCGTTACGTCTACTGGTTCCTGCAACTGCAGGCGATCAACGCCACCCGCCCCGAGGCGGGCGCCCGCATCCTTGCCGAAATGCGCAAGGGCGGCTGGCCGATCTGACCCGCCGCCCCTGGCTGCATTTTCGCGATTTTCCTGGGCGATCAGATCGAATCGTCGATCCAGGCCTTCAGCGCGGCTTTCGGCGCGGCGCCGATCTTGTTCGAGACGACCTTGCCATCCTTGAACAGGAACAGCGCCGGGATGCCGCGCACGCCAAGGGCGGCGGGACTTTCGGGGTTCTCGTCCACGTTCACCTTCACGATCTTGACCTTGCCGGCATATTCGGCGGCCAGCTCCTCAAGGGCGGGACCGATCTGGCGGCAGGGGCCGCACCATTCGGCCCAGAAATCGACCACGACCGGGGTCGCCGCGTCGCGGACTTCCTTGTCGAAGGTGGCATCGGATACGGCTTGGGTGGCCATGGGAATCTCCTGCGATATGCCGGTCATGCCGGCAGGAACGTCCTGAAACAGCTAGGCACCCGACCGGGTGCGGTCAAGACCCGCCAGCACATCGCCGATCAAAGCGTCGGGCAGCGGCATCAGGCTGCGCGTCGCGGTCCACAGGACGGCGACCTCGACCGGGCGATCGGGCCAGATCAGGCCAAGCGCGGCGCGATAGGCCGCCATCTGCCGCAGGATGCCCAGGGGCACGTCCTCGGGGCGGGCGGGCACATCGCGGTTCGATTTATAGTCCACCGCCAGCAGCCGGTCCTTTGTGATCACAAGCCGGTCCAGCTTGCCCCAGATGGTGCCGATGCCGGGCAGCGGCGCGGCAAGGTCCAGTTCGGCAAAGACCTCGGCGCCCTCGGGCAGGGCAAAGACCTCGGCCAGATCGGGGGCGGTCAGCACGGCCTGCGCCTCGGCCAGAAGCCCCGCCAGCGCGGCGGGTTCGGGCAGGCCGCCCTCGGCATCGGCCAGCACGTCGCGGGCGATGGCGGGCCAGTCGGCGGGGTCGCGGCCCGGCAGATGTTCCAGCAGCAGATGCAGCCGCGTGCCGAACAGCATCGCTGCCGTCGCATCGCCGTCGCCACCCGCGATCACCTTGGCGCCGCCAAGCCCGGTCGCGGCGATGGGCCGGCGCTTTTCCGGCATCGGCGGCGGCGCGGCGCGCAGCCAGCCGGGTTCGCTGACCGCAGCGGCCTCGACCCGCCGGGCATCCGGCGCGGTTTCGGGCCAGTCGCCAAAGCTCAGCCGCCGGATCTCGCCGCCCCATGGCGCGGGGATGCGGCTTTCGGTCAGGCCGCTGCGGCCGAAGCCGGCGGCGACCATGGCGTGCCAGCTTTCTTCGGCCTCGCCGGTTTCGCCGGCTGCGGCGACGATCAGCCAGCTTTCGGCGCGGGTCAGGCCGACGTAAAGCAGCCGCTTGCGTTCCTGCAACTGCCGCTCGGTCAGGTGGGCGGCAAGGTCCTCGACCGCATCGGGGCGTTCGCCCTTGCGGCCGCGCCACAGCGCGGTGCCGTCGGGGGCGGCCAGCACCTGGCCTTCGCGCGGGGGTTTGCGTTTGGCGCTGTCGGGCATGATGACGACGGGGCTTTCCAGTCCCTTCGAGCCGTGGACGGTCATCACCCGGATCAGCCCCTCGCCATGCTCGCCGGCCGAACCGGGCTGGCGGCGCACCTCGACATCGTCGCCGGCAAGCCAGACCAGAAAACCGGTCAATGAGGGCGTCTCGCTGCTTTCGTAACTCAGCGCCTGCGACAGAAGCTCGTCGATACCGTCCTGCGCCTCGGGGCCAAGCCGGGCCAGCAGGCGTTCGCGGCCCTGATGGCGGATCAGCAGGCGCTGGATCAGGTCATAAGGGCGCATGAAGCCGGTCTGGCCCATCAGGTCGGACAGCAGATCGACCGCCGCGCGATGCCCGGAATCGCGCAGCCGCCGCCACAGGTATTCGCCACGGCGGCGACCGGCGGCAAGGCGGTAAAGCTCTTCCTCGGTCAGGCCCAGGATGGGAGAGCGCAGGCTGGCCGCCAGCGACAGGTCGTCCTCGGGCGTGGCCAGAACGGAAAGCAGGGCGCGGATATCGCGCACCGCCATTTCGCCGGCCAGCTTCAGCCGGTCGGCACCGGCGACCGGCAGGTTCGCGGCCTTCAGCGCGGCGATGATTTCCTGAAACAGGTCCGAGCGGCGCTGCACAAGGATCAGCACGTCGCCTGCGCGGATCTTGCGCACATCGCCGGTCTTGGCGTCAAAGATCGGCGTGCCCAGCATTCCGGCGATGCCCTGCGCGATGGCGCGGGCAAGCTGCGTGGTTTCCGAATTCTCGGCCGGCTGGTCGACGGGGTCGGTCCAGTCGCCGGGCTCGGGCTTTTCGGGTTTGGGGATGGCGGGCCACAGATCGACGCGGCCCGGCATGTCGGCGCGAAAGGCGCGGTGCTGCGGCGGATCGCCCAGACCGTGCGCGGCATCGCCGGCAAAAACCTGATCGACCAGCGACAGGATCGCCGTCGACGAGCGGAACGAATGGCGCAGTTCCAGCACCTGCATGGGGTTGTCGACCGCCGCGAAGGCATCGGCGAAACCGGCGCGCCGCGCCTCGAACACGGCGATATCGGCACCCTGAAAGGAATAGATCGACTGTTTCGGGTCGCCGACGACGAACAGGCTGCGCCCGCCCTCGCGCGTGCCGTGGCCGGCGGTGAATTCGTCGGTCAGCCGCTCGATCACCTGCCATTGCGCGGGGCTGGTATCCTGCGCCTCGTCGACAAGGATGTGGTCGATGCCGCCATCCAGCCGGAACAGCACCCATTGCGCCATGCTGTTTTCCGACAAAAGCCGCGCGGTGCGGTCGATCAGATCGTCGAAATCCAGCCAGCCATGCGCGGCTTTCTGGGCGCGATAGCGGGTCAGGAAGGCATGGCCGAAACGGTGCAGCGCCAGCGTCTGCGCGGCATGGGCCAGCGCGACGCGGCGGGGGCGGGCGGCTTCGACCCGCTCCATCAGGATCGCCAGATCGTCGATCAGCGCGGCGGCGGCGCCCTGACGCACCGCCTTGGCCGGGAAACTGTCGTATTTGGCGCTGAAGGGCACCTTGGCGCCGGCACCGGTCAGCAGCACGTCCTCAAGGATCGCAAGCTCGGCGGCGCCGGGGCGGGTCCAGTCGCCGGGGGCAAGCTTTGCCGCCGCCTTCTGGTCGTTCACGCCGCTTTTCAGCAGATGCGGGATCAGCGCCGGGATGACCAGCGCGCCATCAGAAAAGGTCTGGGCCAGCAGGCCGTCCAGATCCTCGCCCGGACCAAGCCCGCTGGCCGCCATGACGGCGTCCCGGTCCGCGGGGGCCTCGAACCCCCGCAGACCGGCAAGGAAGGCGTCAAGGTTTTCGCCCGAATGCAGCAGCAGCAGGTCGGCAAGTTCGGGGGCGTTTTCACGCGCCATGTCCTCGATGATCTCGGCGCGGATCAGCGCGGCAGAGCGGTCGTCAAGCTCGGTGAAGCCATGGGGGACGCCGGCCTCGATCGGGAAGCGGCGCAGGACGCCGGCGCAAAAGCTGTGGATGGTCTGGACCTTCAGGCCGCCCGGCGTCTCGATGGCGCGGGCGAACAGGCGGCGCGCGGCGCGCAGATCGGGGGTGGCGCCCCCATCCTCGCCCAGCCGGGCCAGTTCGGCGCGCAGGTCGGGTTCGGGCAGCATCGCCCATGTGCCCAGCCGCGCCAGCAGGCGGTTCTGCATCTCGGTCGCCGCGGCCTTGGTATAGGTCAGGCACAGGATCTTTTCCGGCGCGGTCCCCGCCAGCAAAAGCCGCGCCACGCGGTCGGTCAGCACCCGCGTCTTGCCCGAGCCGGCATTGGCCGTCAGCCAGGTCGAGCGTCCGGGATCCGCGGCCCGGACCTGCGCCAGCGTCGCCTCATCCATCGCGGAACCTTTCGGGTGTGGCGGCCTCGGTCGTGTCCCATTCGCCGTGGCGCGACAGGTGGTCGTAGTCGCTGGCGTGATCGGCGCGCTCCATGGCGAGGCGGGCGGTAAAGCCGCGCTCTCCGCGCAGGTAAAGCCCGATCAGTTCGACAAAGCCCGCCCAGGTTTCCTGCGCGAATCCGGGGCCGAAATCGCGCGTCTCGGTCCGGCCATCGCCGCCAAGCTGGATATAGCTGATGCCGGCCACATCGGCGCGGCCCAGCGCGGCAAAGGCGCCCTGTTCGACCATCGCCGCCTCAAGCGGCAATTGCTTGTCGAAATGCGCGATCTGCTTGTCGGTCGGGGGCTTGCCGGACTTGTAGTCATAGACCTGCACCCGGCCATCGGCCAGCAGGTCCAGCCGGTCGGGCTTGGCCGTCAGGCGGAAATCGACGCCGGGGACGGGCAGTTCGGCGCGCGTTTCCACGACGGCGGGGCGGCCTTGGGTCAGGCGCGCGGCCTCATCCGTCATCAGGCGCTGCGCCACGCCCGCGATCCGCGCCCGCCAGAACAGCCGGGCCGAGGGCCACGGCACCTTTTCATCCAGCACGCGGTCGGTGATCTCCAGCAGGCGCGCGGCCATCAGCTCGGGCGCCTCGGGCAGGTCGGGCAGACCCTTCAGGAACTGGTCCATGATGTCGTGCAGGACCGTCCCGCGTTCGGCCGCGTCGGGTTCGGGGCGCAGGGGGTCCAGCGCCCGCAGGCCCAGCACCCGGCGGGCATAGACCGCATAGGGGTCGCGGATCAGGCTGCGCACCTCGGTCACCGACATGTCGCGCAACGCCGGCGCGGGCGGGATGGGCGAGGGGCGGCGCGCAGGCGGGATCCGCATCCGCGGCTGCGCCTGCAAAGCGGCAAGGTCCAGCCAGCGCCTGCCGCGCGCGCGCATGTCGGCCAGCGCCTGCGGCCCCTGCTGGTCGGGCAGGCCGCCCAAAAGGTTCACCAGCCGGTTCAGCCAGCGCGAGGGGATGGTCTCGGCCTCGGCATCGCGGCGGGCGCGGGTCAGCACCACCTGCGCCGCCCCCACCGCCTGCTGAAAGTCATGCGCCGCCAGACCCACGCGGCGTTCGGGCAGGGTCAGCCCCGCCGCCAGCCGCATCGGGCGCGACAGCCACGGGTCGGGCGGCAGCGCCTGCGGCCAGCCGCCCTCATTCAGCCCGGCAAGGATGACAAGGCCGGCGGCCTCGCCCACGCCCTCGGTCCGGGCCTCACGCGGGCCGCGAAAGCGGATCAGGGGATGGGCGGCCACGTCCTGACGCACCGCCTGCCCCTGCAATTCGCCGTAAACGAGGTCGCGGAACTCGCCCGGGCGCAGGTCGTGGCCCTGACCCGCATGGGCGGCAAGGTGGTCCAGCACGCCCCGCGCCAGCGCGCCCGAGGCCTTGCCCCACAGTTCCGACGCATCCGCGCTGCCGCCCGGCCCGGCGGCCAGCGCCTCGGCCAGCCCGCGCAGATCGCCAAGGCGCGCGGGCAAGGGGCGCGGGGCGCGGTCCCCGGCAAAGGGCAGGATGCGGTCCAGCATGTCGGCCAGCCACAGCGCCCATGGCTTGCTTTTCTCATCCCCGCGATCCGCCCATGCGCGCAGGGCGGCGCCGTCGGGAAAGGCCGGGCCATGGGCGCGCAGCTGCAGTTCCAGATCGCGGGAATGGCGGTTGTGTTCGCGCCGGTAGTCGCTGCCAAGCCCGGTCGCCGTCACCGGATGCTTCAGCAGGACCAGCAGCACATCCAGCGTCAGCGCCTGCCCGAAAAGATCGGCGACATGGCGCAAAAACAGCCCCGGCGCGGTCAGCGGCAGCGGCTGGCCGGCGGAATCGTCGGGAATGATGCCCCAGCGGTCCAGCGCCGATTGCACGCGCCGCGTCAGCATCCGGTCGGCGGCGATCAGGGTGACGGGGCGGCCGTCCTGAACCGCCTCGCGGACGATCAGGGCGATGGCCTCGGCCTCCTCGGCGGGCTGCGCGGCCTCGATCAGGGTCAGGCCGTGTGTGGCCGGGATCAGGGGACCAAGCGCGGGGCCTTCCTCGATCCATTGGTCGGTCACCGGCGCGGGACGCAAGGCAAGCGAGATCAGCCGGTTCCGCGCCGGGTCGGGCGCGGTGTCGGGCAGCCAGTCGGCCGGGGCGCCGAATTCGGCGCGCAAAGGGGCATAGCGGGCCTGCGGGTGATCCTCGGCCCGGACATCCAGCCCGTCCCAGACCGCCTGCGGCAGGTCGGGGTCATAGCCGGGCAGCACCACCGCGCCCAGCGGCAGGCGGGCGACGGCGCGCATGAAGTCCCGCGTCGCCCCGTGCGAGCCGGTCGAGCCCGCGACCACCACCGGCCCGTCCGGCAGGTTCGCGCCCCGCGCCCAGTCGGCGGCCAGCGCCTCGGCCGCGGCGCGCTGGCGCGATTCGCGGTCCTGCGGCGGATCGGCCAGATAATAGCCGGCGGCGATCTTCAGGAAGGCCAGCGCCCGCGCCCAGTGCTGGGCGTGATCGCCGGCATCGATGCGGTCAAGCGTCGTCGCGTCCAGCCCCTCAAGCTGCATCTCGGCCATCAGCGCCGCCAGCGAGGCCGCCAGTTCCGGCACCGATTGCCCCTGCGCAAGACCGGGATCGGCGCGCAGCGCGGCGTCGATCAGACGGCCCAGCTCAAGCCGCCGGGCAAGGGGCGCGGTGGCCGAGCCGCCGCCCAGATCGGCGATCAGCCGCAGCCGGGGCAGGATCAGCGGGCCGCGCCAGATCAGCGCCTCACGCAGGGCCTGCAAGGACTGGCCCGAGTTGGCATAGACCGTCACCCGCGCCATGTCCTGCGGCGGCCGGCCGCGCATCCGCGCGATCAGCCCCTCGGCGAAGGCGCCGGCGAAATCGGCGCCGCAGGGCAGGGCGAAAAGGCCGTTCTGCCAGTCAGCCATCCAAAAGCGCCTCGGCCAGCGGGATGCAGTCGGGGCGGCCGACATCGCACCATTCGCCGGCATGGATCAGGCCAAAGGCGCGGCCTTCGGCGATCATCAGATTCCAAAGCCGGTTCAGCGAAAACACCTGCGCATCGATTTCGGCCAGCCGGTCGGGGCGGATGATCTGCACGCCGCCATAGACCAGATCGCCCTTGCGGATCAGGCGGTTGCCGGAGCCAAGGCTGAAATCGCCGCCGCCGGTGCGGCCATGGGTGCGGGAAATCGGCACCAGCATCAGCAGCGCGTCCATGCGTGCATCGTCCCATGCCGCCAGTAGCGGCGGCAGCGGGTTCGGCCCGGTCCAGACCACGTCCGGGTTCATTGTGATCACAGGCCCCGGCCCCAGCAGCGGCAGCGCCTTGCGCAGACCGCCGCCGGTTTCCAGCAGCAGGTCGGATTCGTCGGAAACCACGATATCCTGCCCGGCGATGTGATCACGGATCTGCTGGCCAAGATGGTGGATATTGACCACCACCGGCCCGGCCCCGGCCTGACGCGCCAGGACGAGCGCCCGGTCCAGCAGGGTCTGGCCGCCGACCGCGATCAGGGGCTTTGGCGTCACGTCGGTCAGCGGCGCCATGCGGGTGCCCTTGCCCGCGGCAAAGACCATCAAAGGCAGGCTCATGCTTGCGCGATCCTTTCGATCACCTCGGGCGTGGGCGCGGGGATGCCCGTCAGCGCACGGGCCAGCGGCGCCAGCGCCGGATGCGCAAGGTCGCGCTGGATGGCGTCCCAGACGCGCGGCATGAAGGCCAGATAGCGACGCTTGCCGTCGCGCTGCGCAAGGCGGGTAAAGATGCCCATGATCCGCAAGCCGCGCTGCGCGCCCAGCAGCGCGTAAGCCGCGCGGAAGCGGTCGGCATCGGCCCCGGTCGCCGCGATGAAGCGGCCGATCTGCGCCGCCTCGATAGCCGGGTCCACGTCGCGGCGCGCATCCTGCAAGCCCGAGACAAGGTCATAGGCCGGATGCACCGACACCGCGTCCTGAAAATCAAGGATGCCCAGCGGTTCGGCATCGTGCCAGAGCAGGTTCTCGGCGTGGAAATCGCGCAGGCCAAGGACGGGGGGCACGTCCCCGGCCAGTTCCTCATGCAATGCGGCGATGATGTCGGCCACATCGGCGCCCTTGCCGGGGGCGCCGGCGGCGGCGGGGTAATATTCGGCGAAAAGCCCGACCTGCCGCGCCAGTTCCGGGCCGTCCAGACGCAGGACCCAATCGGGCGGCGCATGGCCGGCAAGCTCGACCAGAAGGTCGGTCATGCGGTCATAGATGCGCGGCGCCAGCGCCGGTTCGGTTTCCAGCACCCGCGCCACAAGGTCGTCGCCCATGTCCTCAAGCAGCAAAAGCCCCTCGACCTGATCGGCGGCAAGGATCTCGGGCGCGTGCAGGTCGCGGTGGCGCAGCCATTGCGTCATGGCCACATAGCTGTCGGTGGTGCCGGGCGCGGCATCCATCAGGACGGCGCTGCGCCCGCCGTCCAGCAGGCGGAAATAGCGCCGGGACGAGGCATCGCCCGCCAAGGGCAGCAGCCGCGCCCCGGACCAGCCAGCGCGGTGGATCAGCCGGGCGATGGCAGGCAGCCGCGCCATCGCGCCCCAGCGCGGTTCCGACCCGGCCAGCGTGATGCGGCGCAGTTCGGGGAAATCATGGGCGGGTTCAAGCCCCAGGACCAGCGGATCGGGCAGCGGGCCGCCATGGTCGGGCCATTCGATCAGCACGACGGCATCGCGCATGGCATCGTCCAGGCCCAGCTCGATCAGCTCATCGGGATGGGTCAGGCGGTAAAGGTCGGCGTGCCAGATTTCGGTGCCCATGGGGTCGTCATAGGTCTGGACCAGCGTGAAGGTCGGGCTGGGCACGTCCTCGGCCAGATCGCCCTGCCGCGCGCGGATGAAGGCGCGGGCGAAATGCGTCTTGCCGGCGCCGACCGGACCTTCAAGCGCGATGACGTCGCCGGGTTTCAGCAATGCCGCCATCACCCGCGCAAGGCAGGCGGTCAGGTCGGCATCGGCATGGTCAAGCGTGGCAAGCAGGGTCATGGCACAAATCTATGCCCGCAGGCCCGGTCCGTCAAAGCCAAGCCCGTCAAGGCCCGGCATGTCGCGCAAGACCCCGTCACGGCGGATCACAGGCCCAGCACGTCGGCCATGTCGTATTCGCCCGGCCCCTTGTCCTGCCCCCACAGCGCCGCCCGCAGCGCGCCGCGGGCAAAGATGGCGCGGTCGGTGGCGACGTGGCGCAGGATCACGCGTTCGCCCGTGCTGGCGAAGATCACGTCATGTTCGCCGACGATATCGCCGCCGCGGATGGCGGAAAAGCCGATCGAGCCCTTTTCGCGTGCGCCGGTGATGCCCTCGCGCGCTGGGGTGCGCAGGTCGTCAAGGCTTTGGCCGCGGCCCTCGGCGGCGGCCTCGCCCAGCATCAGCGCGGTGCCCGAGGGGGCATCGACCTTGCGGTTGTGATGGGCCTCGACCACCTCGATGTCCCAATCCTCGCCCAAAGCCGCGGCGACCTTGCGGGTCAGGCCGACCAGCAGGTTGACGCCAAGGCTCATGTTGCCGGCGCGGATGATGGGGGCGTGGCGGGCGGCGGCCTTGATGCGGGCCAGGTCGGCGGGCTCAAGCCCGGTGGTGCCGATCACATGCACGGCGCGGGCCTGCGCCGCCAGTTCGGCGATGGCCACGGTGACGGCGGGGCTGGTGAAGTCGATCACCGCCTGCGCGCCGGCAATCGCGCCCACCGCGTCGTCGGTGACAGTGATGCCAAGGGGCGCGCCGCCCATCGCCTGCCCCAGATCACGGCCGATCCAGGGATTGCCCGGACGCACGACGGCGCCGACAAGGCGTGCCTGATCCGAATCCAGAATGGTGCGCACCAGCATCTGCCCCATGCGGCCCGACGCGCCCGTCACCACGATTCCCGGCTTTTCCATGCCCAATCCCCGCATTACCGTGTTCGCCCCCTCTCTATCCCGTTGCGGCGCAGGCCGCGACCCCCTACATCTGCGGCCATGGCACAGAACCGTTTTCATTCCGGCACCGGCCCCTCGCAGCGGCAGCTTCGCGTGGGGGAACTGATCCGCCGCACCCTGTCGGACGTCCTGCTGCGCGGCGACGTCCATGACCCAGACCTGAACCGCCACTCGATCACGGTCGGAGAGGTGCGGACCTCGCCCGACCTGAAGGTGGCGACGGCCTATGTGCTGCCCCTGGGCGGGCAGGGCGCCGATGACGCGCTGGCCGCGCTGCGCCGCAACGCGCCCGAGCTGCGCCACCTGGTCGCCAAGGCGATGACGCTGAAATATGCGCCGCAGCTTCGCTTTGTGCTGGACGAGACCTTCGACCGCATGGACGACACCCGCCGCCTGCTGAACGAGGACCGGGTCCGCCGCGACGTCGAATCGACCGACGACCCGGATGACGAGGATTAGGCTGAAGCGCCGGCTGGGTCTGGCCGTCGGCGCGCTGATCGCCATGACGCTGCCGGCCATGGCCGGGCTGTGCGAAAGGCGCGACTTCGACGGTCAGGGCTATGTCGTCTGCACGCTGAACGCCGCGCAGGAACCGGGCCTGAAGCTGTGGCTGAACGGCCCGGGCGGCCAGCCGCTTGGCGATTTCACCGCTGTGCGCCGCAACCTTGCCCCGGACGAGGTGCTGGGATTTGCCATGAATGCCGGCATGTATCACGCCGATTACCAGCCGGTCGGGCTTTATCTCAGCGATGGCGTCCGGGCGGGCGAACTTGTCACCGGCGCCAGCAACGACAATTTCGGCATGCTGCCCAATGGTGTCTTCTGCACCGGCGGCGCGCGGCCCTATCAGGTCGTGGAAAGCCGGGCCTTTGCGAAGGCACAGCCGGAATGCCGGCTGGCCACGCAATCGGGGCCGATGCTGGTCATCGACGGCGCGCTGCATCCGCGTTTCCTGATCGACAGCGACAGCCGCCATATCCGGAACGGCGTCGGCGTCTCGGCCGATGGCGGGACGGCATGGTTCGCGATTTCCGACCGGGCGGTGACGTTTCACGAATTCGGCCGCCTGTTTCGCGACGGGCTTGGGGCGCGGGATGCGCTTTACTTTGACGGCTCGATCTCGCGCCTGTATGCGCCTGCGCTGAACCGCGCCGATTTCGGCCGGCGGCTGGGGCCGATCATCGGATATACGGAACGGAAATAATGGCACGGAAAAAAGGACGCGAGATCCACGGCTGGCTGATCGTGGACAAGCCCGCGGGCATCGGCTCGACGGATGTGGTAAGCCGGGTCCGCTGGGCGCTGGACGCGAAAAAGGCCGGCCATGCCGGCACGCTGGACCCCGATGCGACCGGCGTTCTGGCCGTGGCCCTGGGCGAGGCGACCAAGACCGTGCCGATCCTGACCGACGCGCTTAAGGCCTATGACTTCACCGTGAACTGGGGGGCCGAGACGACGACCGACGACGCCTCGGGCGAGGTGCTGAAAACCAGCGCCGCACGCCCCTCTGACGCCGAGATTCGCGCCGCGCTGCCGGCCTTTACAGGCGACATCATGCAGGTGCCGCCGAATGTCTCGGCGGTCAGGGTCGATGGCGCCCGCGCCTATGACCTTGCCCGCGAAGGCGAGGTGGTGGAACTGGCCGCGCGCCCGCTATGGGTGGAATCGCTGGAACTGCTGGGCGTGACGGCGGATACGGCCGATCTGCGCATGGTCTGCGGCAAGGGCGGCTATGTCCGCGCCATCGCCCGCGATCTGGGCCGCCAGCTTGGCTGCCTTGGCCATGTCGCGCATCTGCGCCGCATCTGGTCGGGGCCCTTCGACGCCGCCGACGGCTTTGCCTTTGACCGCATCGACCGCGCCAATCAGGCCGAGATCGAGGCCGCGCTGCTGCCGATCCAGTCCGCGCTGGCCGACCTGCCCGAGATGGCCGCGACCGAGATCGGCGCCACCCGCATCCTGAACGGCAACCCCGGTCAGGTGCTGGGCCATGCCGAATTCGGCGAAGAGGTCTGGGTCAGCCGCAATGGCCGGGCGCTGTGCATCGGCCGCTACATGGGCGGCGAGGTGCAGCCCGCCCGCGTCTTCAATCTGGACTAGGGGCCATGCTGCGCAGCATCCATCACGCGGCGATCATCTGTTCGGATTACGACCGCTCGCGCGATTTCTATACGCGCATCCTTGGCCTGCGCATCATCGCCGAAAACCTGCGCGCGGCGCGGCAGTCGTGGAAGCTGGACCTTGCCCTGCCGGGCGGCGGCCAGATCGAGCTGTTTTCCTTTCCGAACCCGCCGCCGCGCCCCAACACCCCCGAGGCGCAGGGCCTGCGCCACCTTGCCTTTGCCGTCGATGACATCGATGCCGCTTGTGCCCGGCTGACCGCCCTGGGCGTCACGGTCGAGCCGATCCGCGTCGATGAATATACCGGCGCGCGCTTTACCTTCTTCGCCGATCCCGACGGCCTGCCGCTGGAACTGTACGAGACCGCCTGACCCGGCAAACCGCCTAGCCCGCGAACTGATAGGTCGCAGGCACATAGCGATAGGACCCCGCGCCATTCGACCCCACGCCGTTCGGGGCGATGAAGGCCAGCGCCGGGAACGGCATGTGATAGCCGATGCAGGGGATGCGTTCATCGGCCAGCCGCGCCAGCACCCGGGCGCGCGTCGCCGCGCCCATGTCCTTGTCGATGTCGAAGCGCACATGCCAGTCGGGATGGCCGACCGAATAGGCGTAGTGGTTGAAGGTGTCGCCGGTCAGCAGCAGCCTTTGCCCGTCGCTTTCCAGCAGATAGGTGGTATGGCCGGGCGTGTGGCCATGGGCGGCCTCGGCGCGGATGCCGGGCAGGATCTCGTCCCCGTCGCCGATCTGGCGGGCATTGGCGACAAGCGGCGCGACATTGGCGGTATAGGCATCGCTGGGATTGACCGACCAGTAATCGTTTTCCAGCTTGGGAAAGATCAGCGCGGCATTGGGGAAATTCGGCTGCCCGCCCGCCATCAACCCGCTGATATGGTCGGGATGCATGTGGGTCAGGACGATATGGGTCACGTCCGCGGGCGTATAGCCGGCGACGGCCAGCGAGGCGCGGTTGTTTTCCGGCACCATGCCGGTGTCGAACAGGATCAGCGCCTTGGGGGTTTTCACCAGCGTCAGGGTAAAGGAACTGCCCGCGCGGTCCGGCGGCAGAAAGTTTTCGGCGCTGACGCGGTCGAACTCGGCCTTGTCGACGCCGATGCCGAAGGTGCCGATCGGGTCGGGGCGCATGCTTTCGCCGCCCAGAAGCGTGGTCACCTGAAACGCGCCCAGCCCGATCGTCTGCGCGCGGCCCGCAAAGCCCGGGGCGGCAGGCGCGGTCTGCGCCCGCACCGGCAGCGCCATAAGCGCCGGCAGACCGCCCAGCATCAGGGCGGCGCGGCGGCTGAACTCGACTTGGGTCATTGTCCTCGCCCCCATGGTTATATTTGGGTCAACCTTGGGCGCGGGATCGGGTTCCGGCCCTAGAACGGCACCGGCGCGGAAAAGCTTTGCATGACCCCGGTTTCGGGATGCTTGAAACGCAGGGTTTCGGCATGCAGCATCAGGCGCGGATAATCCGCCGCCGCCCCGCTGGCGTAAAGCGGATCGCCCAGGATCGGGTGGCCAAGTTCGGCCATATGGACGCGCAACTGGTGGCTGCGCCCGGTCAGAGGCATCAGCCGCACGCGGGTTTCCCGGTCGTCGGCGCGGATCACCCGCCAGTCGGTCTGCGCCGGGCGCCCCTCATCGTGATCGACCTTTTGCCGGGGCCGGTTCGGCCAGTCCACGATCAGCGGCAGATCGACGGTGCCGGTTTTCGGCTCAAGCCGGCCGGCAAGGCGGGCGATATAGGTTTTCTTGGTGCGGCGTTCCTCGAACTGCTTCGAGAGGTTGCGCTGCGCATGGGGCGTCAGGCCAAAGACCATCACGCCCGAGGTATCCAGATCAAGCCGGTGGACCAGCAGGATGGTCGGGAATGCGCCGCGCAGACGCTCGATCAGGCAGTCGGCGCGATCCTCGCCCCGGCCGGGAACCGACAAAAGCCCCGCGGGTTTGTCCACGACCAGCACCTCGTGATCGGCATGGATCACCTGCGGCTGCTCGGCGGTGGGCTGGTAGACATAGCTCATTTCGCGACAAGGCGCAGGGCAAGGCCCGCAAACATCACCGCCGCGATCCGGTTCATCAGCCCCAGCCGGCGGCCCAGCATATGCCCGGCATAGCCCGCGACGATGCCGTAGCCCATGGTCACCAGCGTGCCGGTAAAGGTGAAGATCAGCCCCAGCCCCAGGATCTGCTGCCAGATCGGGCCATAATCCGGACTGGTGAATTGCGGCAAAAAGGCCAGCAGGAACAGCACCGGCTTGGGGTTCAGGATGTTCGACAGCGCGCCGCGCCGGACGATGTTCCACGGCCTGCGCGCCGCATTGGCCTGCGGATCGACCGGCCCCGCGCGCCAGCTTTTCCATGCCAGCACCAGCAGATAGGCAGCGCCCGCATATTTGATCGCCAATAGCGCGCCGGGATGGGTGGCGACGATGGCGCCCAGGCCGATGGTCGCCAGCGTCAGGTGAAACAGCACCCCCAGCCCGACGCCAAGCCCGGCAAGGGCGCCGGCACGCGGGCCGCCCTGAATCCCGCAGGCGCTGGCGAAGAACACGTCCTGACCCGGCGCGAAATTCAGCGCGAGCCCGCCCAGCACAAAGGTAATCAGCGCCGCAGCAGGGATATTCGCAAGCGTGTCCCAGATCATGTCAGCCAGTCCCGGTAAAGCCGTTTCGCGGTTGATCCAGCACGGCCGCGAAAAGGTCAAGGCTCGCGCGCGTCCTGCGGTAGGCCGTCGGCGATCTCGTAATAGTCGCCCTTGTCGGCGACGAAGATATGGCCCTGAAGGCGCAGCCCGGTCGGGCTGTCGATCGCCCCCGCCGCCACGTCGATGATGTCCGAGCCGTCGCGTTGCCAGAACAGCGACGATCCGCAAGTGGCGCAAAATCCCCGCCGCGCGAAATCCGAGGCCCGATACCACGCGGGCGTGCCGGTGATCTCCAGCGTTTTCGGCAGGATCGCCGCCCAGACATGGCCCGACCAGCGCCGGCACTGGCTGCAATGGCAGGCGTTCAGGTCGTGGCCCGCGTCATAGGTGCCGCGAAAGCGGATGGCGCCGCACAGGCAATGGCCGGTGAATTCAGTCGTGCCCGCCGGTGTCGGCGCAGGCTGTGTTGGCAAATGTGTCATCAAGGATCCTTTGCAGTTCAACGGCATCCCGGGCGGTGAAGGCGTCGGGCTGGTCGCTGTCGATATCCAGCACGCCGATCAGCCGCCCGGCCAGACCAAAGACCGGCAGCACCAGTTCCGACCGGGTCGAGCTGGCACAGGCGATATGGCCGGGAAAGGCCTCGACGTCGGGGACAAGCTGCACCTGTCGCGTCCGCGCCGCCGCCCCGCAGACCCCGCGCGAGAACGGGATCACAAGGCAGCCATGCCCGCCCTGATAGGGGCCGATCTTCAGCAATTCGGGCTGGGTGACGCGGTAAAAGCCGGTCCAGTCGAAGCGGTCGTCCGCGTGGTGGATTTCGCAGGCCAGCGTCGCCATCAGCGCAACCTCGTCGGTTTCGCCATGGGTCAGGGCACGGATACGGGCGGAAAGGTCGGTATAGTCGAGCATGGGTCAAACCTAACCGCGCGACAGGGCAATGTCATCAGCCCGGCGAGCGTCAATCCGGCGGCAGGGCAGGTTGTCGATGATATGGCCCAATGGCCCGGCCCGCGCCGGCTGGACCGCGGCGTTCTGCCGAAAACTTGCGCATCTGCCTGCGGGTCACTAAGGATTCGTTATGATCTCGCAGAAGACAAAATATGCCATCAAGGCCCTGATGACACTTGGCGACGAACTGGCCGAGGGCGGCGGCGCCTTGACCATCGAAGAGATCGCCCAGCGCTCGGGCGCGCCCAAGCGTTTTCTGGAACATATCATGCTGGAGCTGCGCAACGCGGGTTATGTCGGATCGCGGCGCGGGCGCTCGGGCGGGTATGTGCTGATCAAGCCGCCTGGCGAAATCTCGATCGGGGAATTGCTGCGGCAGGTGGACGGCCCCATTGCGCCGCTGCCCTGCCTGTCGCGCCGGTCATACCAGCGCTGCGAGGATTGCGAGGACGAAAAGACCTGCCGCCTGCGCAAGATGTTCGGACAGGTGTTCTGGTCCTATCTGCTGCTGATCGAATCGCTGACGCTGGACGACCTGCTGGATCAGGGCGGACTGCCTGACATGCCGGCTATCGGGCCGGCCTGACTTCGCGGCAGGGTTGCATTCCTGCCGCGCTTGTCCAGCCATGGGGCAAAGCCGCTTGACCCGGAACCGGGGGGGCGGCACTTCTCGGACAGGATGCCTGAAAATGGCGTCTGACTACGCGCGGCCAACCGCAATTCCCGAACCGAAACCAATTCCGGTCCCGTCATGCCAGACACCACCCAGCCCCCGCAGCCGCGCCACGCCCCCATCGCCGGGGTCATCGGCTGGCCGATTGCGCATTCACGCTCGCCCCGGCTGCATGGGCACTGGCTGCAACGCTATGGCATCAACGGCCATTACATCCCGCTGCCGGTCATGCCCGAACATCTGGCCGAGGTCCTGCGCGCCATGCCGCGCATGGGCTTCGTCGGCGCCAATGTGACCATTCCGCACAAGGAATCCGTGCTGGCGCTGGCCGATGTGGTCACTGACCGCGCGGCACTGATCGGCGCGGCGAATACGCTGATCTTTCGTCCCGACGGCAAGATCCATGCCGACAATACCGACGGCTACGGCTTTATCGCCAATATCCGCCAGAATGCGCCGGGCTGGATCCCGGACCTTGGCCCGGCGGCGGTGATCGGCGCGGGGGGGGCGGCGCGCGCGGTCGTCGCCTCGCTTCTGGAAAGCGGCGTGACCGAGCTGCGCATCGCCAACCGCACCCGCGTCCGGGCCGAGCAGATCAAGGCCGAGTTCGGCGCCAAGGTCGTCGTCTATGACTGGGCGCAGGCCGGCAACATGCTTGAGGGGGCGATGACGGTCGTGAACGCCACCTCGATGGGGATGGAGGGCAAGCCGCCCCTGCGCGTGCCGCTGGATGCGCTGGCGCCGGGCACGCTGGTCACCGATCTTGTCTATACGCCGCTGATGACGCCCTTCCTGCTTGAGGCACAGTCGCGCGGCTGCGAAATCGTCGACGGCCTGGGGATGCTGCTGCATCAGGGCGCCCCGGGGTTCGAGCGCTGGTTCGGCCAGCGCCCCGAGGTGGACGACGCCCTGCGACAGGCCGTTCTGGCATGAGCTTCCGTCTGGGGCTGACCGGCGGCATCGGCATGGGCAAGTCCACGGCCTCGGGCATGTTTCGCGAACTTGGCCACCCGGTCTGGGACGCCGATGCGGCCGTCCACCGGCTTTACGCGCCCGGCGGCACGGCCGTGGCGCCGGTGGCGGCGGCATTTCCGGGCACGCTGCGGGATGGCGGCATCGACCGCGCCCGGCTGCGGCAGGCGCTGGCCGCCGATCCTTCGGGATTTCCGCGGCTTGAGGGGATCGTGCATCCCCTTGTCGCCGCCGACCGCGCCGATTTCATCGCCCGGCACGCCGCGGCGCCCATCGTGGTGCTGGATATCCCCCTGCTATACGAGACCGGCGCCGAGACGGGGCTGGACGGCGTCGCCGTGGTCTCGGCCCCGGCGGACGTTCAGCGCGCCCGTGTCATGTCCCGCCCCGGCATGACCGAGGAAAACTTCCGGCTGATCCTGTCGCGCCAGATGCCGGATGCGGAAAAGCGCCAGCGCGCCGACTGGGTGATCCCCTCGGACACGCTGGCGGGGGCGCGGGTCGCGATCATGGACATCTGCGACCGGATCATGGCAAGGAAGCCCGATGCGTGAGATCGTCCTTGATACCGAAACCACCGGCTTCGACCCCGAAACCGGCGACCGCATCGTCGAGATCGGCGCGGTCGAGCTGATGAACCACCTGCCGACGGGCCGGACCTATCACCAGTATATCAACCCCGAACGCCCGATGCCGAAAGAGGCATTTGACGTTCACGGGCTGGGCGACGATTTCCTGCGCGACAAGCCGAAATTCGCGCAGATCGTGCAGGATTTCGTCGATTTCATCGGCGATGACGCGAAACTGGTGATCCATAACGCCCAGTTCGACATGAAATTCCTGAACGCGGAACTGAAATGGGCGGGCCGCGCGGTCATGCCCTATTCCCGCGCCGTCGATACGCTGGAAATCGCCCGCAACAAGTTTCCGGGTGCGCAGAACTCGCTGGATGCGCTGTGCCGGCGCTTCCGCATCGACAACTCGAACCGGACGCTGCACGGCGCGCTTCTGGACAGCGAGCTTCTGGCCGAGGTCTATCTGGCGCTGCGCGGCGGCCGCCAGCCGGGGCTGGTGCTGGACGTTTCCGCCCAGGGCGGCGCACCGGGGCAGGGCGGGGTGGGCGCCAGCGCCGCGCCACGCGGCCCGCGCCCGCGCGCCCTTGCCCCACGCCTGACCGCCGATGAGAACGCCGCGCACGACGCCTTCGTGGCGAAAATGGGCGACAAGGCGGTATGGCTTCGCTACAAAATATCCGAGGGCTGATGCCGCCGGTCAGCGGGCGGAACGTATGACGGAGGCGGGTCGTTGATCGGTGACGTGTGGCGGTTCATCCTTGCGATCTTTGACCGGATGGACAAGATCCACATCAGCCTGATCGCCGCCGGGGTCGCCTTCTACGCCATGTTCGCGGTGTTCCCCGGCCTCGCGGCGCTGTTTGCGCTGTGGGGCCTGTGGTACGACCCCGCCCTGATCGAGGAATACATGCACGCCAGCGAGGAATTCATCCCCGCCGATGCCGCGCAGATCCTTTACAATCAGGTCAATGCGCTGATCCAGGCCGGCCCCACGCAACTGGGCTGGACCACGGGGATTTCCTTCCTGATCGCCACCATCTCGGCCCGGCAGGGGGTGGGGGGGCTGATCTCGGGGCTGAACGCGGCTTACGGCGTGCGCTCGCATTCAACGATCACCGGCTTTGTGCTGGCCTATGCGCTGACGCTGACCATCGTCGGCGTGATCGCGCTGGGGCTGGTGACGATCATCGTGGTGCCCATCGCCTTCAACCTGCTGCCGGACATGCCGCTGCGCACATGGCTGATCGGCAAGGTGCCGTGGATCGCGATCTTCGCCATCGTGCTGGTCGTCATCGGCATCATCTATCGCTATGGTCCGAACGTGAAGACGCCGCGCACGCCGATCTTCACCTGGGGGTCGCTGTTCGCGGCGCTGGCCTGGGCGGGGGCGTCATACGGGTTTTCGGCCTATCTGGGCAGCTTCAACAGCTACAACAAGATCTATGGCTCGATCGGGGCGGTGGTGGCGCTGCTGATGTGGTTCTTTCTTGGCGGATTTTCCGTCCTGACCGGGGCGCTGATCAACCTTGAACTGGCACGCCGCCGCCGCTTCATCGCCGCGCGCGAGATGCGGCAGGTCAGCCGCGAACAGGGCTAGTGCTGCGATCCCGGTCGCGCGGCCGAGGTCAGCACCACCCGCGGCGGCCCGCCCGGATCGGCGCGCTTGGTCACCTTCTCGACCTTGAAACGCAGCCGCAGCAGGAAGCGGTCGCCCGACATTTCCTGTTCGGCGCTGCCGCCAAGCTGGGTGGCAAAGGCCTCGATCAACTGGCTGCCAAGGCCGGTGCCCTCGGCCTCGGTCGATGCGGCGACCGAATTCTCGACCTCCAGCACCGCCATGCCGGGGCCGTCGCCGCGCAGGCTGACCCGCACCCATGGCTGCGCACCGGGGTCCGAGGCGCCGGAATATTTCAGCGCGTTGGTGAATGCCTCGGTCGCCAGCAGCGTCAGCGGCACCGCCTGATCGGGCATCAGGACCAGGGGTTCCAGCCCGGTATCGATGCGCAACCCCGCCCCCGGCCCGACCGAGGCATTGGCCATCTGGTTGATGATGTCGCGGATCAGCCGGTCGGCCTCGACCGAATCCAGATGCTCGGCCTGATAGAGGTTGCGATAGATCGTCGCCAGCGACGCCACCCGGTCCTGAACCGACCGCAGAACGCGCTTGGCGTCGTCATGGTCGATCACCCGGATCTGCATGTTGATGATCGACGCGATCAATTGCAGGTTGTTCTTGACCCGGTGATGGACCTCTTTCAGCAGCACGGTCTTTTCGTTGACCGACGTCTCCATCGCCTCTTCGTCGCGGATCAGGATGCGGGCCATGTTGTGGAAGGTCTGGCTCATGTCCTCGATCTCGGCGGGGGCGTCGGTCAGCACCGGCGGCGGCGCCGAGCGGTCGCCGATGGCAAAGCGCCGCATCTGGCCGCGCAGCTCGCGGATATGGCGCAGGACCAGCCGGTAGACGGCGAAATAGGCCACCGTCAGTGACGAGGCCCACAGGATCAGCGGCAACAGCAGCGCCGTGCGCCGGGTGATGTCGATACCGGCGATGCCGCTGTCGGCGCGGTTCCACGACCCCAACGCATAGACCAGCCCCGGCACCACCGGCACGACGCTGAAGACCCGCCGTTCGCCGGAATTGGAATAGTCGCGGAAGGTCGTCTCGCTGCGCGACAACAGCGAGGGCAGCGTCTGCCCGCGCGGCAGCACCTGCGCCAGATCGCCCTCGTTGTCGCGGTCCGAGGACAGGATCTGCCCCTGTGTGTTGAAGGTCAGGATGCGCGCGCCCTCGGTCCCCAGCGCCGAAACATGGGTCGAGCGCAGCAGGTCATGGGTCATCGAGACCGCGACATAACCCAGCAGGTCGACACCGCGATAAAGCGGCTGGACCACCATGACCACCGAACGATCGGTGGCCAGCCCGTCCTGACTGGTCGCCACCAGCGTGCCCGGGCTTTCGGAAAATTGCAGGAATGCCGGGTCCTTGGACATGTCGTGCACACCCGGAACCGAGGAACATTCCGTCACGCCGTCCAGCCGGGTAAAGCCGGCATAGACAAAGTTCACCGTGCGCTGGACGAAACCGCGCATGATGTCCGAACAGGCCCGCGGATTGTCCATCGTCTCCAGCACCGCCGGACCCAGCGCATCGGCGGTGCCCAGCGCGCCCTGCAACAGCGCGCGCTCGCCCGCCGCCGCGGTGGCGGTGCGGCCCAGCAGCGCGATTTCCGACGAGCGTTCGTATTCGCGCGACAGGTGCAGCGTCTGGATGACCGAGATCATGCCGATGGGCAGGATCGCCACCGACAACAGCGCGCCAAGGCGAAAGCCCAGACCCTTGGTGAATTCCAGCCGGTCCCGCAGCCGCCGCAGCACGACCCCGGCCCTTAGCGCATGACCGGGGCGTTCTGCGCCATCACCGCCAAAGTCGCGTGATCGGTCATTTCCAGCGCCTCGCCGTCCTGAAGATGCAAAAGCTCGGCCAGCCGCCGGCGGCCACGATTGGCGCGCGACTTCACGGTGCCGACCGCGACACCGGTCATCGCCGCCGCCTCTTCATAGGAAAAGCCCGAAGCCCCGACCAGGATCAGCGCCTCGCGCTGTTCGTCGGGAAGCTGGCCGAAGGCGTTGCGGAAATCGTTCAGCGCCAGCCGGCCGTCATGGTCGGGCCGCGTCGCCTGCCGCGCGGCATGGATGCCGTCGGTGTCGCTGATCTCGCGCCGGGTCTTGCGGCGTGCCGAATAGAAGGTGTTGCGCAGGATGGTGAACAGCCACGCCCGCAGGTTGGTGCCGGGCTGGAACTTGTCGATATGCGTCCAGGCCTTGACGATGGTGTCCTGCACCAGATCGTCGGCGCTTGAACCGTCGCGCGTCAGGGACAGCGCGAATGCGCGCAGTGCCGGCAGGTGGTCGACCAGCTCATCCCGCGGGTTGGCAGGGCCGCCGCTGTGATCGCGGGGCGCCGGCTTTCGATCGGTCATGCGGCTCACTCCTGCTCGCGCAATTTGTCCAGCAGTTGCAGGAATCGGTCGGGTATCTGCTGGGTCGTATCCTGTTCATAGACGCGCCGCAGATTCTCGTCGATCTGTTTCTCGATCGCGGCCCGCCTGCGTTCGTCCGGCACGGTATTCATTTTTTAGTTATTCCTGAAAATCTTGTGCGCACCCTGCCTAACCGTTAGGTATCCGGTCAGGTTCCGACAAATGACGTTTTTTTTGAGGTAGCCATGACCGCAGGTGATCTTGCCCAGTCCATCAGCCGTGAGCTGCCATTCCTGCGTCGTTATGCGCGCGCGCTGACCGGCAGCCAGACCGCAGGCGACAATTACGCCGCCGCCACGCTTGAGGCGATCCTCAGCGACCGCGCGCTGATGGCGGGCGACGAAACCCGCATTGCGCTGTTTCGCACCTTTCACGCCATCTGGCAAAGTTCCGGCCAGCCGGTCGAGACCGGCGCCGCCACCCCGCGCGAGGCGCGCGTGCAGGCGCATCTGCGCAGCCTGACCCCGAACTCGCGCGAGGCGCTGCTGCTGCGCACGATCGAAGAGCTGCGCTACGACCAGATCGCCGCCGTCATGCAATGCCCGCAATCCGAGGCCGAGCAGCTGGTCCAGATCGCGCTGGACGAAATGGGCCAGAGCATGGCCGGCAAGGTCATGATCATCGAGGACGAGACGATCATCGCCATGGACCTGAAAGGCATCGTGCAGGCCATGGGCCATGAGGTGACGGGCGTCGCCCGCACCCACAGCGCCGCGGTGGAACTGGGCGCGGGCCTGCGCCCCGACCTGATCCTTGCCGATATCCAGCTTGCCGACGGCTCGTCGGGGATCGATGCGGTGAACGAATTGCTGGGCAGTCTGGGCGAATTGCCGGTGATCTTCATCACCGCCTTCCCCGAGCGGCTGCTGACCGGCGACCGGCCCGAACCGGCCTTCCTGATCTCGAAACCCTATTCCGAGGAACAGGTCTGTTCCGCCGTCAGCCAGGCGATGTTCTTCGCCTCGACCGAGGGGCTGGCGGTTTCGTAACGCCGGACCGGGCGAACAAGCGACAAGCGCGGCTTCGGGGCCGCGCTTTTTCCTTGGCTGTCAGGTGCGGGCGGGCGGCAGCGCCGCCACATCCTGCCGCGCCACCGCATATTCCCGCGCCAGCCGGTCGACCAGCGCGCCGGCCGGGACCACCTCATGCACGGCGCCGATGCCCTGACCGGCGCCCCAGATCTGGCTCCATGCCCGCGGCTTGGCGCTGCCCAGATCCATCGCGGACGGGTCGGCGCTGTCCAGATTGTCCGGGTCCAGCCCCGCCGCGCGGATCGAGGGCGCCAGATAATTCCCCGAAACCCCGGTGAACAGCGACGAGGTCACGATATCCATGGCGCCGCTTTCGACGATCATGCGCTTGTAATCGGGCTGGGCGTTCGCCTCGTCCGTGGCGATGAAGGGGCTGCCGACATAGGCAAGGTCCGCGCCCATCACCTGCGCCGCCAGCACCGCGCGCCCGGTCGCGATGGCGCCCGACAGCAGCAGCGGGCCGTCGAACCAGTCGCGGATTTCCTGGATCAGGGCAAAGGGCGATTGCGGACCGGCATGGCCGCCCGCGCCCGCCGCCACCGCAATCAGCCCGTCCGCGCCCTTGGCGATGGCCTTTTTCGCGAAGGTGTTGTTGATGACGTCATGCAGCGCGATGCCGCCGCAGTCATGGGCGGCGGCGTTCACCTCGGGGCGGGCGCCCAGCGAGGTGATCCAGATCGGCACCTTGTGGCGGTGGCAGATCTCGATGTCGCGCTCAAGCCGGGTGTTCGAGCGGTGGACGATCTGGTTCACCGCGAAGGGCGCGGCGGGACGGTCGGGATGGGTCTGGTTGTGGCGGTCCAGTTCCTCGGCGATGCGGGTCAGCCACAGGTCCAGCAGCGCCGGCTCTCCGTCCTTTTCGCGGGCGTTCAGGGCGGGAAAGCTGCCGACGATGCCCGCCTTGCACTGGGCGATCACCAGTTCCGGCCCCGAGACGATGAACATGGGCGAGGCGACGACGGGAATGCGCAGATTGGCAAGGACGGGCGGCAGCATGGGTTCTCCTCCGAACGGTCAGGCCGCAGATTGCCTTGCGGCCTGCGTCCTGCCAATCCGTTCCGTGGCGTCCGGGCCGTTCCGTGGCGTCCGGGTCAGAACGGCATCGGGTGGTCGCGGTGGAACTGCGCGATGCGGCGCAGGGCGTCATCCGACAACCGCAGATCCAGCCCGGCAAGGATATGGTCAAGCTGACCCAGATCGGTCGCACCGACGATCGGGATGACCGGGAAGGGCCGCTGCCGGGTAAAGGCGATGGCGGCATGGACCGGGTCCAGCGCCAGTTCCGCCGCCAGCGCCAGCCATGCCGCGACGGCCTCGCCCGCGCGGCGGGTGCGGCGGCCGCCCAGATCGCCCTTGCCGCCATTGGCGCGGTCCACGGCGGCGCGGCTGGCCGCGGGCTCGGCGCCGTCGCGGTATTTGCCGGTCAGCAGCCCCGCCGCCAGCGTCGTATAGGCCAAAAGCGTCACGTCCTCATTCACCGCCAGCTCGGCCAGATCGGTGTCGAAGGCGCGATAAAGCAGCGAATATTCGTTCTGGATCGCGACCACGCGCGGACCGCCCAGCCGCTCGGCGGTGTCGATCCAGCGCGCGGTGCCCCAGGCGGATTCGTTCGACAGGCCAAAGGCCAGGATCTTGCCGGCGCGCTGCGCCCCGGCGATGGCGTCGATCACGTCGGCCATGTGGTCCAGCGTCCGCGCCCGATCCTGACCCGAGGGGTCATAGCGCCAGTTCTGCCGGAACGCATAGCTGCCCCGCACCGGCCAATGAAGCTGGTAAAGGTCGATGCGGTCGGTCCGCAGGCGGCGAAGCGAGTCGTCGATGGTGCGGCGCAGGATCTGCCCGTCAAACCCCTCGCGCCGGACGATATCGCCGGGGCCGGTGGCCTTGGTGGCGATCTGCACGCGGTCGCGGGTGCCGCGCGCCGCCAGCCAGTCGCCGACGATTTCCTCGCTGCGGCCCACGGTCTCGCGCCGGACGGGGTTCACCGGATACATCTCGGCGGTGTCGAAAAAGGTCACGCCCGCCGCCAGCGCGTGGTCCATCTGGCGATGGGCTTCGGCGGGCGCGGTCTGGTTGCCATAGGTCATCGTCCCCAGGCAGACACTGCTGACGGAAACGCCGCTGGTGCCAAGCGTCATGGTTTGCATCGATTATTCCCCAAGTCGGAAGGATTGGCGGAAGAGCGCGGGAGTCGAACCCACCCGGGACAGGCTCGCTGCCCCAACCGGATTTGAAGTCCGGCCGCCCCACCGGGGACGATGCTCTTCCATGGCCGATGCGGCAGCGCTTGCCTGCGGCATCGGGTGTTTATGACCGGTTCGCGACCGGTGCTCAACCAGTTCGCGGACAAGGGCCACGGGCCAGGGCGCGGTTGCGCCGGTCGGGATCGGCGCATCATCCGGCATCGGGGTCGAACAGGTCGATGCGATGCGGGTTGATGCGGCGCAGGTCGCCGCGGCGCAGGGTCATGCCCAGCCTGTCAAAGAAATCAAGGATCTGGATCGCCACCTTGCGCCCGTTCTGCACGCGGTCGCGAAAGGCGGGCGCCGCGAACCAGCCGTCCGGCACCGCGGCGCCAAGGTCGCGGATGATGGCGGTCATCTCGATGGTGGTGGCGCGGGCGAAGAAATGGTCCTGCGCGATCTGGTCAAGCCGCCCCTGCCGCGCCGCCATGCGCATGATACGGCGAATGTCCTTTTCATCGGCGCCAAGATCATTGGCGAAGTCGCGCACGCGCGGCGGCCGAAAGCGTTCGTCGCCGGTCAGATGCGGCAGGATCCGGGCCAGCAGCGCCTCATCCCCGGGCAGCAGTTGGGCGATATGGCCGGGCAGGCGGATGAAGGCGCCGTCAAGCGCGATGCGGCCGGCCTCGGCCTCGGCGCGGATGAAGCTGGCGAAGACCGGCGCGGGCAGGCGCGGCTCCAGCCGCAGGCGCAGGCGTTCGCGGCCAAGGCCCTGAAGGTCGGCATTCTCCTGATGAAATGCCGCCAGATCGTCCAGCATCGCCTGCCGCATCGCCTCCAGCCGCGCCGGGGCCAGCGCGTGGCCGGGACCGATGATCGCGACCCCCGAACCGGCAACGGCGCGGGCCAACTGCGTCTGGGACAGGGCGCGGTCGCGGGCAAAGCCGTCAAGGTCGACCAGCGCCAGCGCCGCCTGCACGGCAAGCGCAGCCGTGGCATCGGGCAGCGCCATGGCCGCCAGCAGGTCAAGCCGCGCGGGCCGGGCGCGATGGCGGGCGGGGCCATGCGGGTCGATCACCCGGCCGCCGCCGATGGTGCGCCGGGCCGAGACGTCGCGCAGGATGAAGCGGTCGCCCATGGATGCCGCGATGGGCGCGTCCAGCACCAGTTGCGCAAGGCCCGAGGCGCCGGGGTCCAGCGCGCCGGGCAGGGGCACGATGCGCGCGCCGACCTCGGCCGCGCCGATATGCAGGCGGGCGGGGAACCATGTCGTGACGGGCTTCGGCTCGGTCGCCAGCACCCGCAGGCGGACATCGATGCGCTGGCCGGGCGCGTGCAGCGCCGGGTCCAGCACCATGTCCCCGCGCGAGATCGCCTCGCGCGAGATGCCGTCGCCGGCAAGGTTCAACGCGCAGCGCTGGCCGGCAAGCCCTTGATCCGCCTTGCGGTTCTGGGCGTGGATGCCGCGCACCCGCGCCGTCAGCCCCAAGGGGCTGATCGTGACCTGATCGCCGATGGAAACCCGGCCGGACACCACCGTGCCCGTGACCACGGTGCCCGCCCCGGCAAGGGTGAAGCTGCGGTCCACGACCAGCCGGAAGCGGCCATCGCTGGCGCGGGCCAACGTCTCGGCCTCGGCCAGCGCCAGCGCGTCGCGCAGGTCGTCGACCCCCGCACCGGTCAGGGCCGAGACCGGCAGGACGGGCGATCCGGCCAGCGTCGTCGGCGCCAGCATCGCGGCGATTTCGACCGTCAGCGCGGCGATGCGGTCGGGGCTGGCAAGGTCGGCCTTGGTCAGCGCCACCACCCCGCGCGAGACGCCCAGCAGATCGAGGATCGCCAGATGTTCGCGCGTCTGTGGCATGATGCCGTCATCGGCGGCGACGACCAGCAGCGCAAGGTCGATGCCGCCGGCCCCCGCCAGCATGGTATGGACGAATTTCTCGTGCCCCGGCACATCGACAAAGCCGGTCACCGCACCCGCGCCCAGATCGGCATAGGCAAAGCCAAGCTCGATGGTGATGCCGCGGGCCTTTTCCTCGGCCAGCCGGTCGGCGTCGATGCCGGTCAGCGCCCGCACAAGCGCCGTCTTGCCATGGTCGATATGGCCCGCCGTGCCGACGATCATCCGCGCAGCGCATCCAGAAGCGCCGCATCATCGGGCAGGCAGCGCAGGTCAAGCAGCAGCGCGCCGTCATGGATACGGCCGATGATGGGCACGGGCAGGCGGCGCAGGCGTTCGGCCAGCGCCTCGGGGCGCGGGGTCAGGGCCAGTGCGGCGCTGGGGATGGTTTCGGTCGGAAGCGCCCCCGACCCGATCTGGCTGGCGCAGGCGACGACCTGCACCTGACAGCCCAGAAGCCCGGCGACCAGCGGCGCAAGGCGTTCGGCCTGTGCGCGGACCCCGGCCTCGGGGCGGGCAAGCAGGCGCAGGGTCGGCAGGCGCTCGGCCAGGCGGTCGGGGTCGCGGTAAAGGCGCAGCGTCGCCTCGGTCGCGGCGATGCGGATCTTGTCCATGCGCAGCGCGCGCTTCAGCGGGTTCTTGTTGATGCGGGCGATGATCTCGCGCCGGCCGACGATGAAGCCCGCCTGCGGGCCGCCCAGCAGCTTGTCGCCCGAGAAGGTGACGATATCGGCGCCCTCGGCCACCGCCTCGGCCACGGTCGGCTCGGGCGCAAGGCCCCAGCGGCGCAGGTCCACCAGCGTGCCCGAGCCAAGGTCGTTGACCATCGGCAGCCCGGCCGCATGTGCGATGGCGGCCAGCTCGGGGGCGGGCACC
Source organism: Paracoccus sp. (in: a-proteobacteria) (assembly GCA_046348875.1). Classification (GTDB taxonomy): domain Bacteria; phylum Pseudomonadota; class Alphaproteobacteria; order Rhodobacterales; family Rhodobacteraceae; genus Paracoccus. The sequence goes on along the minus strand of JAXMDJ010000014.1, from coordinate 36,943 downwards.
TCGCGGGTAAAGCCCTCGATGCGATAATTCGAGGTATGGACCTTCATCAGCAGGCCGGTATCGGGGCCGACCGCGTCGCGATAGTCGCGGGGATGGGTGCGGTTGGTGGTGCCTACCTCGCGCAGGATGCAACCGGCCTGCTCCATGATCGCAGGCATGCGGAAGGCGCCGCCGATCTCGATCAGCTCGCCGCGCGAAACGATGGCCTCGCGCCCGCGGGCCAGCGTGTTCAGGACGATCAGCACTGCCGCGGCATTGTTGTTCACGACCGTCGCATCCTCGGCGCCGGTCAGCTCGCACAGAAGGCCGCGCAGGTGGCTGTCGCGTTCGCCGCGCCCGCCGGTTTCAAGGTCGAACTCCAGCGCCGCCGGGGCCAGCATGGCGGCGGTGGCGGCGGCGACAGCCGCATCCGGCAGAAGCGCGCGGCCCAGATTGGTGTGCAGGACGGTGCCGGTCAGGTTCAGGACCGGCCGCAGGGCCGAACGCGCCTGTTCGGCCAGCACATTGCCGACCGCGCGCAGGATGGCAGAGGCATCGGGCAGCGGCTGGGGCGGATCGCGCCGGATCCCGGCCAGCGCGGCGCGCAGCGCATCGGTCACCGCCGCCCGGCCATGGGCATCGACCAGGGCCCCGCATTCGCCCAGAAGCCGGTCGACCGAGGGAAGCGCGCGCAGGTCAGCCATCAATACCCCGCAAGAAACGGGTCATAGCCGCCGCGCGTCCATTCGGTGTCGCGCATCATCAGGTCAAGGCCAAGGCTGGCGACATCGTCGGCGACGGGCTCCAGCGTCGGGTTCTTGTTCTGATACATGATCTTGACCCATTTGCCGCATTCGCGGCAGCACTCGGCCTTGATCGTCGCCTCGTCCGTCTCGACCGAGCGGAAGGTGATGCCCTTGGTCGAGCCGCAGCAGGTGCATTTCACCCGCACCTCGTTCCAGAGGGTCTGGCAGGTGGCGCAGGAACAATAGCGCGCGCCCTCGGCCCCCATGGTGGCGGTCACCAGGGACGAGGCGGGCCGCCCGCCGCAGGCCGGGCAGATGCCGGTGCGGATCGGCACCAGCCGGTCCGCCGCCAGCGTCGCGGCCAGCATCGCCGCATGGACCTGCAAGGCGGCGGCGGCGAAAAGATGCGGGGCGACGCTGTCTGGCGGAATGGTATCGGTCAGCACATTGGTCATGACCCAGTCGCGGTCGGCAGGGCCGGCCGCGCGCAGCGCCTCCAGCGCCAGCCGCGCGGCTTCGGGCATCGCAAGCCCGGCCAGCCGGTCGGTCAGCCGGTCCAGCGCGACCGAAAGCCCCGCGCGCATGGCGTCGCGGTCAAGGGGCGGCATCGCGTTGGCGCGGGCCTGTTCGATCCGCTCGGCCGGCAGCGGATCGGGCCGGGGCAGGTCGCGCGCAACCGCCTGCTGCGCGCGGCAGATCCCGGCCAGAAAGCGCAGATAGGGCGCCAGATTGGCGCTATAGCCGGCCAGGAAATCAAAACGCTCGGCCCGGCGGGCAAAAAGCGCCCCCGGATCGGGCAGATGCGCCAGGGGAACCTTGGGCACCCCGCCGATCATCGAGGGGTCGGGTTGCAGTGTCGAGGTCATCGCTTCCTTCGGGCCGACCGGCCACCTTGCATGGGTCAGGCCGCTACTTTGCCGGGTCGCGCTTTTCGCGTCCAGCCAGTTCGCGCAGCCATTTGCGGTGGTGCCGCCATGCCCAGCCGCCGGTCACGGTGCCGCGCGTCATGGCGCGGATGGTGCCGCGGGTCCAGATCGCCGCATAAACGTGCAGGATAAAGACCAGAATGATCGCCACCGCCGCCAGCGAATGGATCAGCGTCGCCCAGCGGCGCACCGGGATCGAGGTAAGGTCGGGGAAATACTGCTGCCAGATCCCCACGCCGGTGCCGATCAGCACGATGATCAACCCCGCCATCGCCCAGAAGATGAACTTCTGCCCGGCATTGTATTTGCCAAGCTCGGGCAGCTTTTCCTCGTCCCCTTTCAGCACCTCGCCGATGTTTTCGACCCAGGTGACATCCTCGGGCTTGGGCAGGTTCAGCCGCCAAAGTTGCAGGAACAGGATGAAGAAGCTGAAGAACAGCACCACGCCGACAAAGGGATGCAGCCAGCGCGTCGTCTGGCCGCCGCCGAAAAGTCCGGTCAGAAAATAAAGATAGGGCGAAAAGATCGCCATGCCCGACAAGAGCAGCACGATCAGGCAACCCGCCGTGACCCAGTGGTTCAGCCGGGTAAAGCCGCGATAGCGGCTGACAATCACCGGATCGTCGCTTTCGATCCGGTCGCCGGGCTGCGAGTAATAAAGCTTTGGCATCACGTCCTCCCGTCCTGCGGGGGCAGGGAATGTTCGACCAGTTCCTCGGCCTCGACGTCGTCCTCGGGCGTGACGCGGTTCCCGCGCGAGAACAGCCCGTGCAGGATCGAACCCGCCGCCGCAAGGCCGATGGCGGCAAGGCCGATGGCCTTGGTCGGACCCTTCCAGACATCGACGACCTCCGAGATCGACGGATCGGCGGGCAGGCCCGAATAAAGCTGCGGCTTGTCGGCATGTTGCAGGACATAGAACACATGCGTGCCGCCGACGCCCTGCGGGTCGTAGATGCCGGCATTGTCGTAGCCGCGCGATTTCAGGTCCTCGACGCGGGCATTGGCATGGGTGACCATGTCCTCTTTGGTGCCAAAGACGATGGCCTGGGTCGGGCAGGCCTTGGCGCAGGCCGGCCCCTGTCCCACCGCCACCCGGTCCGAACACAGCGTGCATTTATAGCTGACATGCTTGGTCGGGCTGATGCGCGGAATGTCGAAGGGACAGCCGGTGATGCAATAGCCGCAGCCGATGCAGTTCTCGTGGATGAAATCCACGATGCCGTTGGAATATTGCACGATCGCACCGGGCGAGGGGCAGGCCTTAAGACAGCCCGGATCGGTGCAATGCATGCAGCCATCCTTGCGGATCAGCCATTCGAAATTCCCGTTATCGGGATTTTCGTATTCGGCATAGCGCATCAGCGTGAACATCTCGGACGAGAGATCCGCCGGATGCTGGTACGAGCCCGTCGCGTAGCCGATTTCCGGCGTGGTGTCGTTCCATTCGGCACAGGCCGACTGGCACGCCTTGCAGCCGATGCATTTGCTGACATCGATCAGCTTCGCCACCGGCGTCAATTCGCGCGTCGGTGGCGGCAGGTCCGGCATGGCCGAGGCGCGGATGACGTCGCCCGGCCCCAGATTGGCCGGCATCGGCTGGATCGGCGGGTTCGAGATCGCCGTGCGCGGGCTGTCGGGGTTCGGATCGGCGGTCATGACATCACCTCGCCCGGGATGGGTTCGATATTGACAAGAAAGGCCTTGAATTCCGGCGTTTCCGTGTTGGCGTCACCGACAAAGGGCGTCAGGCTGTTCGGCCCCCAGCCCTTGCGGGTGTCGCCGATAAAGCTCCAGTGCAGGGGGATGCCGATGCAATGCACGGTCTTGTCGCCGCATTGCATGGGCTTGATCCGGCCCGTCACCATCGCCTTGGCCTTGACCGATCCGCGCTTGGACCAGACGCGCACCCAATGCCCGTTCCTGATGCCCTTTTCAGCCGCAAGTTCGGCGCTGAGTTCGACAAAGAATTCCGGCTGAAGCGCGGCGTTGATACGGTTGTGCTTGGTCCAGTAGTGGAAATGTTCGGTCAGGCGATACGAGGTCGCGACGAACGGAAATTCGTCGCTGGTCGCGAATTGCGCCAGATCGTCGGCAAAGACCCGCGCCACCGGATTGCCCCGGATATCGGGGTTGAAGACGTTGGCGATGGGGCTTTCAAAGGGCTCCATATGGGTCGGGAACGGGCCGTCGCGCATCATCGCCCGCGTGAACAGGCGCGATGTCCCCTCGGGGTTCATGATGAAGGGGCCGACCTCATCGGGTTTCGCGGTGGGCGAAATGTCGGGCACGTCATAGCCCACCCATTTCTCGCCGTTCCACTCGATCAGCTTGCGGGTCGGGTCCCATGGCTTGCCCTGCATGTCGGCCGAGCAGCGGTTATAAAGGATCCGCCGGTTCATCGGCCAGGCATAGGTCCAGCCCAGATAGGCGCCGGTCTCGTCGGGATCGGAATTGTCCCGCCGCGCCATCATGTTCCCATCTTCGTTCCAGCAGCCCGAGAAGATCCAGCAGCCGGCCATGGTCGAGCCGTCGTCGCGCAGCTGGCTGAAGTTCAGCACCTGCTTGCCCTTGGCCGCCAGCAGCTTCGCCGGGTCCTTGAGGTCATAGACATCCTCAAGAGCACGGCCGTTCATTTCGCGCGCAAGCTCGTCGGCGGTGGGTTCCTGCGGGTCGGCATAATCCCAGGTCAGGTTCAGGATCGGGTCGGGGAAGACGCCGCCCTCGTCCTGATAAAGCTTTTTCAGCCGGTTGAAGATGCCCGACATGATCCAGGTGTCGCGCTGCGCCTGACCGGGGGGCGTGCCCGCAGCCCAGTGCCACTGGATCCAGCGACCCGAATTGACCAGCGAGCCGTCATCCTCGGCAAAGCTGGTGGTGGGCAGCGCGATCACCTCGGTCTGGATCGAGGCGCTGTCCACGTCATTGTGTTCGCCGTGGTTTTCCCAGAAATGCGCGGTCTCGGTCTCAAGCGGGTCCATGACGACCAGCAGCTTCAGCTTGCTGAGCGCCGAGGTCACCTTGGCCCGGTTCGGGAAGGACAACAGCGGGTTGAAGCCCTGACAGAAATACAGGTTCACCTCGCCCTTGTTCATCATCTCGAACATGCGCAGGATGTCGTAATTCGCCACGTCCAGCTTGGGCAGGTAGTGATAGGCCCAGTCGTTTTCGACGGTCGCCGCCGGTCCCCACATCGCCTTCAGGAAGCTGACCATGAACTTCTGGTAGTTCTGCCAATAGCTGGTCTGCCCCGGCCGCAGGGGCTTGAAGCCCTTGGTCGACATGTAGGTGGCCCAGTCGGCTTCCTTTTCCATGGGCATGTTCAGATAGCCCGGGATCAGGTTCGACATCAGCCCGACATCGGTCAGGCCCTGGATGTTGGAATGCCCGCGCAGCGCGTTCATGCCGCCGCCGCGCACGCCGATATTGCCAAGGATCAGTTGCAGCATGGCCATGCCGCGGATGTTCTGCGCACCCTTGGAATGTTGCGTCCAGCCCAGCGCGTAAAGCGAGGTCATGGTCTTGTCGGGCGCCGAACATTCGCCGATCATCCCGGCGATATGCAGGAACCTGTCCTTGGGCGTGCCGCAGACCTGTTCCACCAGTTCCGGCGTATAGCGCGAGACGTGTTCCTTCAGCAGGTTCCAGACGCAGCGGGGGTGTTGCAGCGTCATGTCGACCTGGGCAAAGCCGTCCTCGCCGATGACATAGTCCCAGCTTGACTTGTCATAGTCGCGCTTTTCGGCGTCGTAGCCGGTGAACAGCCCGTCGCTCCAGCCGAATTCGTCCTTCACGATGAAGGCCGCATTGGTGAAGTTCCTGACATATTCCCACTGGACCTTGTCGTTCTGGATCATCCAGTTGATCATCGCCATCAGGAAGACGATGTCCGAGCCGGGCCGGATATGGCTGTAATAGTCCGAGACGGCGGCCGTCCGCGTGAAGCGGGGATCGACCACGATCAGCCGGGCGCCGCGATTGGCTTTCGCCTCGGTCACCCATTTGAAGCCGCAGGGATGCGCCTCGGCGGCATTGCCGCCCATGACGATCACCAGATCAGTGTTGCGGATGTCCGTCCATGAGTTGGTCATCGCGCCGCGACCGAACGTCGGAGCCAAACTGGCCACCGTGGGTCCGTGTCAGACGCGCGCCTGATTGTCGAAGCCGACGATCCCCATGGACCTGACCACCTTGTAGGTCAGCCACGCAGTTTCGTTCGTCGTCGCCGAGGCCGCCAGAAAACCCGTGGTCGTCCAGCGGTTCACGGGCACGCCGGCGGCGTTCTGCTGGATCAGGTTCGCGTCGCGGTCGTCTTTCAGCGCGCGGGCGATCTTGTCCAGCGCCGCTTCCCAGGTGATCTCCTCGAACTTGTCCGAGCCGGGGCGGCGGATGCGCGGCTGCGTCAGCCGGGTCGCGGAATGGACCGTGTCCTTCAGCGCGGCGCCCTTGGGGCAAAGCGATCCGCGGTTGGTCGGATGGTCGGCATCGCCTTCGATATGCACCACTTCGGCGGTCTCGCCAGCGGCGCGATCGCCCTTGGTATAGATCAGGATGCCGCAGGCGACCGAACAATATGTGCAGGTGTTGCGCACCTCTGTCGTCGAGAACAGCTTGAAGGCGCGCACATGCGCCTGTTCCGCCGCCTCGGCCGCGCCGAAGCCCATGGCCCCCAGCGATGTCGCCGCAACACCCGCGCCGGCCAGCTTCAGAAAGCCCCGCCGCGAGAGGTCGATGTTCATGTTCCCCCCCTGCTGCCTGTCGAATGGATAGGTCATTCAAGGATGCCTGCGGCACAGGCACGCTGTCAAGATGGCAGGTCAGGGTTGCAGCCGCCCGCATCGGGGACAACCCACGGATTTATTTCCGTTTTTATGGGTTATCGCCGGCTTGCGGGCGGTGGTGGATCACACCTCGACCGAGATCGCGCCGATCGGATGCGAACAGCAGGCCAGGATATAGCCTTCCTCGATATCCTCGTCCGAGATGCCGCCGTTATGGACCATATGCACCTCGCCGCTGGTCTTGCGGATCTTGCAAGTGCCGCAAAGCCCGAAGGTGCAGCCGGACGGAATGTTCAGCCCGTTGGCCTTGGCGACCGCCAGCACGGTGTCGGTCTCGTGGCATTTGGCGGTGACGCCCGAGGACGCGAAAGTGATCTCGGCGCGGGCATCCTCGTCCGGGATGACATCCGTGATCACCGGGGCGTCTGCCTCGTTGCGGACGGGGGCGCCGAAGCTTTCCTGGTGGTAGTGCTCCATGTCGAAGCCAAGCGCCACCAGCATGTCGCGCACCGCCTGCATGAAGGGCTCGGGCCCGCAGCAGAACACCTCGCGCTCCAGATAGTCGGGCGCCATCAGGCCCAGCATGATCTGGTTCAGCCGCCCGCGATAACCGTGCCAGGTGCGGAACGGGTCCGATTCCTCGACCGAAAAGCGCAGTTGCAGGCCCGGCACACGGTCGGCCATGCCCTCAAGCCGCTGGCGAAAGATGATGTCGCTGGGGCTGCGCGCGGCGTGGACGAAGACGATGTCCGGCATTTCGCCGGAATCCCATGCCCAGGTGGTCATCGACATCAAGGGCGTCACGCCCGACCCGGCCGAGATGAACAGGTATTTCGGCGCCTCGTGCCGCACGAAGCTGAAGATCCCCGCCGGACCATAGGCTTTCAACTGCATGCCCGGACGCAGGTGGTCCAGCATCCAGCGCCCGCCGGTGCTGCCCGGCTGCGCCTTGACCGTGACCGAGATCGACAGCGGCCGCGACGGGCTGGAGCTGATCGTATAGGTCCGCTGCACGTTTCCGCCGGGCACCGGCAGGTCCAGCGTGACGAACTGGCCGGGCTGATAGTCAAACCATGCGCCCGACGGTGCGCGAAAGGTGAAAGTGGCGGTGTCCGAAGTCTCGGGCACCACCATCGCACATTCCAGCGGCTCGTCATCCTTCCACGGCTTGTCGCCGAAGGCCTTGATGAGCGTCGCCATTATTCCGCCGCCATGGCCGGGCGCGGGGACAGGCGGTCGCGCATGGTGCGCACATACCAGTCGACAAAGTGGATCACGCCCTCTTCCTGGCTGGGCGAATAGGGGCCCGGCTCATAGGCGGGGGACAGGATGCCCTTCTGGTTTTCCTCGACCACGCGGCGGTCTTCGTCATTGGTGGCCAGCCAGACCTCGGTCAGGGCCTTCAGGTCGTAATCCTTGCCCTCGACCGCGTCCTTGTGGACCAGCCATTTGCTGGTCACCTCGGTCTGGGTCGGGCTGATCGGCAGCAGGCGGAAGACGATGGCATGGTCGGGCAGGAAGTGGTTCCAGCTTGACGGGAAGTGATAGAACATCAGGCTGCCGGCGTCGTTCCACGGGATCGAGCCCATGCGCCGGTTCACCGCCGCCTTGGTCGACATGGTGAAGCTTTCGGCATTGTTCAGCAGCGGCACGCGCGCGAAACGCCATTGCATGCCGGGGTCGTTGACAAAGCGCGCGGGGATGCCCGCCTTGTCGCAGCGGTCCCAATGCGCAAGGATTTCCGGCGAGGCGGCGTTCGGCCCCTCCATCACCGTCATTAGCGGGTTGTCGGAATAGGTCCGGCACAGCGAGGGGTGGCTGCCGCCGCAATGATAGCATTCGCGGTTGTTTTCGATCACCAGCTTCCAGTTGCCCTGTTCGATAATGGTCGAGGTGAAGGCGACCTTGGCGTTGCCGGCCAGTTCCGACACGCCGACATAATCGTTCATGAAGCCGCCAAGGCGCTGGAATTCAGGCGGGTTGTCGGCCAGGCAGATATAGACCAGCCCGCCGTCGCTGCGGCAATGCACCGGCTTCAGGCTGAATTTCGAGGCGTCGAAATCCGCGCCCATGTCGCGTGCGAACAAAAGCCGGCCGTCCAGGTCATAGGTCCACTGGTGATAGGGGCAGACGATCTTGGGCGAGGTGCCGTTTTCCTTGGGGCACAGCTTCTGGCCGCGGTGGCGGCAGACGTTGTGGAAGGCGCGGATCTGGCCATCGGCGCCGCGCACGATCAGGATCGGGTATTCGCCGATCTGCAAGGTGGCGTTGTTGCCGGTCTTGGGGATGTCGCAGGCCGGAATCGCAAAGATCCATTCGCGATACCAGATGTTTTCCAGATCGGCGCGATAGACCCCTTCGTCGCAGTAAAGATCGCGGCTCAGCGAATAGTCTTTCTGGCGGTGGGCGAGCTCGTTCAGGATTTCGGCTGTGTTCAGCATGGCGCGTTTCCGGTGGCTGGCAAGGTGGCTGTTCGGGCCAGAATTGCACCTGTTTCGCGTCAGGAAACTTACCAAATGCGACCACTGAATGACGGAATCTGACACTGCCTTCGGCGTCCCCTCGCAGACGTAGGGGTCAGCAGCACGGACCGGGGCGGTTGTCAGACCGGTTCCGCCGCGTCTAACCTTTCGTCCGAGCAATCTTGTCCGGGGAATCGACATGTTCGCGACACGCATTCTGGGACTTGCGGCGGCCTTGGCCATCGCTGCCGCCGGCGCGGCCGGTGCGCAGGAGATCGGCTTTTTCCGCATCGGCACCGGCGGCACGGCCGGCACCTATTACCCGATCGGCGGTCTGCTTGCGAATGCGATCTCGGCGCCGCCCGGCTCGCGCCCCTGCGCGGATGGCGGCGCCTGCGGGGTGCCGGGGCTGGTCGCCTCGGCGCTGGCGTCGAACGGGTCGGTCGCCAATGTCAACGCCATCGAGGGCGGCACGGTGGAATCGGGCTTCGTGCAGGGCGACGTCGCCGCCTGGGCCTATGCCGGGACCGGCATCTGGGACGGCAAACCCGCCGCTTCCAAGCTGCGCGCCATCGCCAACCTTTACCCGGAATCGATCCATCTGGTCGCCAGCAAGGATTCGGGCATCGCCTCGGTCGCCGACCTGAAGGGCAAGCGGGTATCGCTGGACGAGCCCGGCTCGGGCACGCTGGTCGATGCGCAGATCATCCTGCAAGGCGCGGGCCTGACCGAAAAGGACATCAGCCCCGAATACCTGAAGCCCGATCAGGCCGCCGACCTCATGAAGGACGGCGCCATGGACGCGTTCTTCTTTGTCGGCGGCTACCCGGCCGGCGCCATCGCCGAACTGGCCAGCCAGCAGCCGGTGGTGATCGTCCCCATCGACGGCGCGCTGGCCGAAAAGATCACCGCCGAATACAAGTTCTTTGCCCCCGACACCGTGCCCGCCGGCACCTATGAGGGGCAGGCGGCGGATGTTCCCACGATCTCGGTCGGGGCGCAGTGGATCACCTCGGCCGACCAGCCCGATGAGCTGATCTATGGCATCACCAAGGCGCTGTGGAACGACGCCACCCGCAAGCAACTGGATGCCGGCCACGCCAAGGGCAAGGCCATCGTGGAGCAGAATGCCCTGAACGGGCTGGGCCTGCCGCTGCATCCGGGGGCGGAACGCTTCTACAAGGAAGCCGGCCTGCTGAAGTGACACCGAAACGGGGCGCGGATGAAGTCCGCACCGTTTTCCCTGGCAGGGACGGGGCGATGGCCGACAGCAAGCCACCGCAACATTGCGACGAGCTTGATCACCTGACCGCCGACCAGCTTCAGAAGATCGGGGAGCGCTTTAGCTTCGCTTTCGCGAACTGCTGCCGGCCGGCGCCATGCTGTTCCTGCTGTCCTGCCATCGCTATTACACCGCCGGTTCCGGCATCCCGCAGGCGGTGGTGCATCGTGGCTTGCACCTGTCGGTGACGATCTTCGTGCTGTTCATGTCCTTTCCGGCATGGGGCCGGGGCGGCGCCGCGCGCGGGCCTTTTGACGTCCTGGGCCATCGCCACCCGGCAGTTGATCGCGAAACGGCATACCGCTGCATAACCCTGTGGATAAAAGCTTGCGACTCGGGGGGCGGGATCTGTGCGAATCCTGCCCCCCTTTGCCGACCTGTGGATCAGACCCGTGAACAGGCCGTGAACGCTGGCGATTTCTCCACATGTCGATAAGGCGGCCGGACTTTCCCACAGCTTGTGGGCGAATCGCGCGTCCACAAACTTATCCACAGAGGTTGTCGTCGCAAATATTTGTAACAAAACGAATAATCGAGACGCAGGATTATTTCGCGAAGTTTTGCACAGATGCAGTGATCTGTGGATTTTGCTTGTGAAACAGGCTTTTCCAGCCATCCACAGGCCCTACCACAACATCATCCTTCTTTATCTTCATCTTATTTTAAGAGAGATGTGCCACAGAGGTGCGTGATGACCGATTTTCTGAGCCAGGCTTACCCATGGGTGAAATCCCTGCACATCATGGCGGTGATTTCGTGGATGGCGGGGCTGTTCTATCTGCCCAGACTGTTCGTCTATCACGCCGAACGGGGCCAAACCGGCACTGAACCGGCAGCATCCTTCCAGATCATGGAAGAAAAGCTGCTGCGGATGATCATGAACCCCGCCATGGTCGTGACCTGGATCGCCGGTCTGGCGCTGGTCCTGACGCCCGGCGTCGTCAACTGGGCCGATCTGTGGCCATGGACCAAGGCCGCGGGCGTGCTGGCGATGACCTGGTTTCACATGTGGCTGGCCGGGCAGCGCAAGGCGCTGGCGCAGGGTCGCGGCCTTGACGGGCGGCACTATCGGCTGATGAACGAGCTGCCGACGCTGTTCATGGTCGTCATCGTGCTGTCGGTGATCCTGCGGTTCTGAATCCGGCCGGGAATTGACTCGCGGGGCGAAACTGCCTATGTGACCGGCAACCGCCGTCCGGCGGGGATTTTCCAATGACAGTTTCCCCACGCGTCCCGGCATGCCGGGGAGGCGCGTCCATAGGGCCCGAGTATGACCGAAGAACGTCTCAACCTTTCCGACCTGAAAGCCAAAAGCCCGGCCGACCTGCTGTCCATGGCCGAGGAATGGGAGGTCGAGAACGCCTCGACCATGCGCAAGGGCGAGATGATGTTCTCGTTGCTGAAAGAACATGCCGAGGACGGCTTTGAAATCGGCGGCGATGGCGTGCTTGAGGTCGTGCAGGACGGTTTCGGCTTCCTGCGCTCGCCCGAGGCGAACTATCTGCCCGGTCCCGACGATATCTATGTCAGCCCCGACATGATCCGCCAGCACAGCCTGCGCACCGGCGACACGGTCGAGGGCGTGATCCGCGCGCCCGGCGAGAATGAGCGTTATTTCGCCCTGACCAAGGTCGAAAAGATCAACTTCGAACATCCCGACAAGGCGCGCCACAAAGTCGCCTTCGACAACCTGACCCCGCTTTACCCGAATGAGCGGCTGAAGATGGAAATCGAGGATCCGACGATCAAGGACCGCTCGGCCCGGATCATCGATCTGGTCGCACCGATCGGCAAAGGCCAGCGTTCGTTGATCGTGGCGCCGCCGCGCACCGGCAAGACCGTGCTGTTGCAGAATATTGCGCATTCGATCGAAAAAAATCACCCCGAATGCTATCTGATCGTGCTGCTGATCGACGAGCGCCCGGAAGAGGTGACCGACATGCAGCGCTCGGTGAAGGGCGAGGTGATTTCCTCGACCTTCGACGAGCCGGCCAGCCGCCACGTCGCCGTGTCGGAAATGGTCATCGAAAAGGCCAAGCGCCTGGTCGAGCATAAACGAGATGTTGTTATCTTGCTGGACTCGATCACAAGGCTTGGTAGGGCGTTCAACACAGTCGTCCCCAGCTCGGGCAAGGTGCTGACGGGCGGTGTCGATGCGAACGCCTTGCAGCGGCCGAAGCGCTTCTTCGGCGCGGCGCGGAATATCGAAGAGGGCGGCTCGCTGACCATTATCGCCACGGCGCTGATCGATACCGGTTCGCGCATGGACGAGGTGATCTTTGAAGAGTTCAAGGGCACCGGTAACAGCGAGATCGTGCTTGACCGCAAGGTTGCCGACAAGCGCGTCTTCCCGGCTATGGATATTCTGAAGTCCGGCACCCGTAAGGAAGAATTGCTGGTTGATTCCAAGGACTTGCAGAAAACCTATCTGCTGCGCCGCATCCTGAACCCGATGGGCACGACCGATGCGATCGAGTTCCTGATCTCGAAGCTGAAGCAGACCAAGACCAATTCCGAGTTCTTCGATTCGATGAACGCCTGACGGTGCGGAGGATGCGGTGGACACGATCTTTGCCGAGGCTACGCCCCCCGGCCGCGGGGGCGTTTCCGTTGTCCGCGTAAGCGGACCCGAGGCGCGCGCGGCGCTGGAGGCCCTTGCCGGCGCGGTAGCAGAACCGCGCAAGGCATATCTGCGGGCGTTGCGCGACGGTGATGATCTGATCGACCGCGCGCTGGTCATGTGGTTTGCGGATGGCCACAGCTTTACCGGCGAGGAAGTCGCCGAGCTGCATCTGCATGGCGCGCCAGTCATCTCCAACCGCGTTGCGCAGGCATTTCTGGCGCGCGGATTGCGGCGCGCCGAGGCAGGCGAGTTTACCCGACGGGCTTTTCTGAACGGTCGCATGGACCTTGCCGAGGCCGAGGGCCTTGCCGATCTGCTTTCGGCCGAGACCGAGGCGCAGCGCAAGCTGGCGATGCGCGCGACCGAAGGCGAACTGGGCCGCAAGGCGGATTGGCTGCGGGAAAAGCTGGTTCGTGCTGGCGCGCTGATCGAAGCCAGTATCGATTTCGCGGATGAAGAGGTTCCCGAGGAAGTTCCCGTCGAAGTTTTTGCGCTGATTGCCGAAGTGCAGCGCGAAATTCAGGCGATGTTGCAAAGCTACCCTGCGACCGAACGGCTGCGCGAAGGTTATGAGGTGGCGATTATCGGACCGCCGAATGCCGGGAAATCGACGCTGCTGAACCGGATCGGGCAACGCGAGATCGCGCTTGTATCCGATATTGCCGGAACGACGCGTGATATTCTGGAGTTACGCGCCGATCTGCGCGGTCTTCCGGTGACATTTCTTGATACCGCCGGCCTGCGGGATAGCGACGATCCGATTGAAGCTATGGGCGTGACGAGGGCGCGCGAACGGGCGCGGCATGCCGATCTGCGCATATATCTATATGAAGGCGAACCCCCGAAGGAGGTATTGGACGATGATATCGTCGTTCGCGCCAAGGCAGATGTGGTCGCAGGCTCTGGTATGGCGATTTCGGGCCAGACCGGGGAAGGGGTCGCGGAACTGCTGGACATGGTCTATGATCGATTGCGTATTAGGGCCGCCGATTCTGGTCTTGTCGGGCATAAGCGGCAGGCTGAAGCGCTAAGTCGTGCTGCGTCAGCATTGCAGGTCAATCCAGCTTTGCCGCCCGAGTTTCTGGCCGAGGCTTTGCGGCAGGCGGCGCAGTCTTTGGCGGCTATGGTAGGGCGCATTGGCGCCGAGGATTATCTGGACGAGATCTTCGCCTCGTTCTGCATCGGGAAGTAGGTGTTTCACGTGAAACATTACGACGTAATCGTGATTGGCGGTGGTCACGCAGGACTGGAAGCGGCAATGGCATCGGCGCGCATGGGTGCCGAGACCGGACTGGTGACGCTGAATGCTGACGACCTGGGCACGATGTCCTGTAATCCGGCGATTGGTGGCCTGGGAAAGGGGCATCTGGTTCGCGAGATTGATGCGCTGGACGGCGTGATGGGGCGGTTGGCGGATCGCGCCGGCATTCAGTTCCGTCTGCTGAATCGCCGGAAAGGACCGGCGGTGCAAGGCCCCAGGGCGCAGGCAGACCGTGCGCTGTATCGCGCCGCGGCCCGGCAGGCGCTTATCGCTGAACAGCGGATTACGTTGATTGTCGGTGAGGCGGCCAGTCTGGTCCATGAGGATGGACAGATCACGGGTTTGACGCTTGCCGACGGCACCGAGATCGGCGCGCGCCAGATTATTCTGACCACCGGAACTTTCCTGAACGGACTGATCCATATTGGCGAAGTCACGCGGCGCGCGGGGCGCTGGGGGAATGCCGCGTCGATCACGCTTGCTGACTCGTTACGACCCCTGGATTTGCCTTTGGGGCGCCTGAAAACCGGAACTCCGCCGCGGATTTTGCGCGCCAGCATCGACTGGGACAGCCTAGAACAGCAACCCGGCGACGAACAGCCGATGATGTTTTCCTATCTGAATTCCGCGCCCGAGGCGGCGCAGGTGAGTTGTGCGATCACCTATACCAATGATGAGACGCATCGCATCATTCGTGACAACCTTGGGCGGTCAGCGATGTATGGGGGGCGGATCGACGGGATAGGTCCACGCTATTGCCCATCCATCGAGGATAAGGTCGTTCGTTTCGCCGACAAGACCTCGCACCAGATTTTTCTTGAACCTGAAGGACTTGATAGCGAACTGGTTTATCCGAATGGCATCTCGACCTCACTGCCTGAGGATGTTCAGCTTGATTATGTTCGTTCGATCAGGGGACTGGAACGGGCTGAGATTGCGCAGCCCGGCTATGCTGTCGAATATGACTATGTTGATCCGCGCGCGTTATCCCCGTCACTTGAGGTAAAGTCCCTTGGCGGCCTGTTCCTTGCCGGGCAGATCAACGGCACGACGGGATATGAGGAGGCAGCAGCGCAGGGTCTCGTTGCCGGGTTGAATGCGGCGCTGCGCGCGCAGGGCAGGGCACCGCTGCATTTCAGCCGGTCGCAAAGCTATATTGGCGTCATGATTGACGACCTGATCACCCGGGGCGTCAGTGAGCCTTATCGCATGTTCACATCTCGCGCCGAGTTTCGGCTGTCGCTGCGCGCGGACAACGCGGACCAGCGTCTGACGCCCATGGGCATGCACCTGGGGTGTATCGGGGCAGAGCGGGTTGCCGTATTTTCCGACAAAATGACGCGCTATCGGACGGCCAGACAGCAAGCGGAAGCGACGACGTTTACCCCGACTGAGCTGGCAAACAGTGGCATTGACGTGCGGCAAGATGGCACTCGTCGAAGCCTGTTCGCATTGCTGGCGCAGCACGATATCGCGCGCGAGTCCGTTTTGTCGCTGGCTCCCGAGATGGCCGAGTTCGATGATCAGACGATCAGCCAGTTGTCGATTGATGCGCTCTATCATCAATATACAGATCGCCAGGCCAAGGATGCCGCACTTCTGCGCAAGGAAGAGGCGGTGGCGATTCCCGCCGACTTCGATTATAACGCGCTATCTGGCTTGTCGAATGAGCTGAAATCCAAGCTGAACAAGCTGAAGCCAGCAACGGTTGCAGCAGCGTCAGTCATTGAAGGCATGACGCCGGCGGCGTTGACGCTGATTCTTGCCGTCATCAAGGCCGGAAAGCGTCGTTCCGCATGAGCGATGTTTCACGTGAAACAGCGGCGTTGGCTGACTACGCGGCCATGTTGCGAAAGTGGAATGTTGCCATCAACCTGGTGTCGCCAACGACGCTGGATCAGATCGAATCGCGCCATATCGCCGATAGTCGGGCATTGGTCGATTTCGCCGCAGATGCGCAGGGAAAATGGGTTGATCTGGGCAGCGGCGGCGGTTTTCCGGGCATGGTCGTTGCGATCTGCCGCCCGGATCTGGACGTTACGCTGATCGAAAGCGACCAGCGTAAATGCAGCTTCCTGCGTTCTGTCAGTCGCGAACTGTCGCTGAAGAACGTCTCGGTGATCCCGAAGCGGATTGAGGCTGTCGATCGGCTGGATGCCGCTAATGTCAGTGCCCGCGCGCTTGCATCGCTTCCTCTGCTCATGTCATATGTGGACCGACACCTCAGCCCATCAGGAACCGCTTGGCTGATGAAGGGTCGAAATTGGCAGGATGAGGTGGCCGAGGCGCGGCGCGAATGGTCGTTCGACCTGAAAACACATTCAAGCAAAACCGATTCTGACGCCGCCATCCTGGAAATTACGGGGATTAGTCATGTCTGAGACAAGAGTCATTGCCGTCGCAAACCAGAAAGGCGGCGTTGGCAAGACCACCACCGCAATCAATCTGGGCGCGGCCCTTGCCGAACAGGGGCGCGATGTCGTCGTTATTGACCTCGACCCGCAAGGCAATGCCTCGACCGGGCTTGGCGTTCCGCCCGAGGCGCGCAAGCTGACTTCATATGATCTGCTGGCTGGTGAGCAGGATCTGGCCGAATCCCTGCAGCCGACCGCTATCGCCAATCTGCGCATCGTGCCGTCGAACAGCGATCTGTCCTCGGCCGATTTCCAGCTTGCCAACCGCCCCGGCCGGACCCAGCTTTTGCGCCGGAAACTGGCGGGGCAGACCGGCATCGACTATATCCTGATCGACTGCCCTCCGGCGCTTGGCCTGCTGACGCTGAACGCCATGGTCGCCGCGGATAGCGTGCTGGTGCCGCTTCAGGCCGAATTCTATGCGCTTGAGGGGCTTTCGCAGCTTCTGATGACCGTGCGCGAGGTGCGTCAGACCGCCAATCCCGATCTTCGGATTGAGGGGGTGCTGCTGACCATGGCCGACAACCGCAACAATCTTTCGCAGCAGGTTGAAGCCGACGCCCGCAACACCTTGTCCGGGCTGGTTTATCAGACGGTGATCCCGCGCAATGTCCGCCTGTCGGAAGCGCCGTCACATGCCATGCCGGTGCTGCAATACGACTCCAGCTCCAAAGGCAGCGCCGCATATCGCGAGCTGGCGAAAGAATTTCTTGCCCGTCAATCCGTCGCCGCCTAGGGGGAAAACATGTCCGATAACAAACTGGAAAAACGAGGACTTGGCCGTGGGCTTTCCGCGCTGATGGCGGACGTGGACCTGATCCCGTCCGAACGTCCGGCGCCGCGCCAGATTCTGCCGGTTGAGCAGCTGACGCCCAATCCCGACCAGCCCCGGCGCCATTTCGCGCCCGAGGCGCTTCAGGAACTGGCGGCCTCTTTGAAAAGCCGCGGCATGTTGCAGCCGCTCATTGTCCGTCCGCATCCCAGCGACCGCGGCTTGTTCCAGATCGTCGCCGGCGAACGCCGCTGGCGTGCGGCGCAGATCGCACAATTGCATGAAGTGCCGGTCATCGTTCGCGACCTTTCGGACACCGAGGTGCTGGAGGTCGCGATTGTCGAAAACATCCAGCGCGCCGACCTGAACGCCATCGAGGAGGCCGCGTCCTATCGCCAGCTTATGGACCGCTTTGGCCATACGCAGGAGAAACTGGCCGATGCGCTGAACAAAAGCCGCAGCCATATCGCCAACCTGCTGCGTCTGCTGAACCTTCCAGAACAGGTTCAGGCCTGGCTTAAGGAGGGGAAGCTGTCCGCAGGCCACGCGCGCGCCCTGATCACCGCGCCAAACGCCGTTGAACTGGCGCGAAAGGTTATCGAAAAGGGCCTTTCAGTGCGCGAGACCGAGGAACTGGTTCGTCGTCAGGCCGAAGCGAAGGCCGCGAAGCCGGCCCGTCCGCGTGCTGAAAAAGATGCCGATACCCGCGCACTGGAAGGCGATCTGACCGCGCATCTGAAGATGAAGGTGGCGATCAATCATGCCGGGCAGGATGGCGGCCAGTTGGTCATTACCTATCGCGACCTTGATCAGCTTGATCGGCTTTGCGGGATTCTGGCCGGAAACTGACACCGCATCTGGTGGTTGAACCGATCAAATATACAAACTCTGGAATAAAAAACCCCGGGTGGCCCCCGGGGTTTCTCATTTCCAGAACTGTGAGGATACTCAGCTTGCCGGCATCGAACTGACGCCGACCTTGGCTGGACGCAGCAGCCGGTCGTGCAGCATGAAACCGTTATCCATGACCTGGATGATATTGCCGGCGATCGTGCCCGGAACCGGCGCCTCGAACATGGCCTCGTGGCGCTGCGGGTCGAACTTCTCGCCAAGCGCGGGGGTGATCACGGTAATGCCGTGCTTTGCAAAGACATTCTTCAGCTCGCGCAGGGTCAGTTCGACGCCTTCGATCAGCGCGGATGCGGCGGCCCGCTGTTCGTCGCCAGCCGTATCCAGCGCCCGGCTCAGCGCGTCATAGACCGGCAGCAGGTCGCGGGCCAGGCGCGAGCCGCCATATTGTTCGGCGTCGCGGCGCTCCTTGTCGGCGCGCTTGCGGGCGTTTTCCGCATCGGCCAGGGCGCGCATGAAGCGGTCGCGATATTCGTCCCGCTCGGCGATGATCGCTTCGACTTCGGGCGAAGCGGCGTCGTCGGCCAGCGGGTCGATGAATTCCTCGTCATCCAGCGGTCCGCCGTTCGGGTTGTTCATGGTCATGTCCTCATCCTTTCCGGCCAGAGATCATCCGGCCGACAAGCTGCGCGGTATAGTCGACGATTGGCACGATGCGCCCGTAATTGAGTCGCGTCGGACCAATGACGCCAACCGCGCCTACAATCTTTCGGTCGGCATTCATATAGGGTGAAACCACCAGAGAGGAACCCGAAAGCGAAAAAAGCTTGTTCTCGGAGCCGATGAAAATTCGCACCCCTTCGCCCTGTTCGGTCAGTTCCAGAAATTCCGCAATATCGC
Organism: Paracoccus sp. (in: a-proteobacteria); assembly: GCA_046348875.1. Lineage (GTDB taxonomy): Bacteria > Pseudomonadota > Alphaproteobacteria > Rhodobacterales > Rhodobacteraceae > Paracoccus. The sequence continues at coordinate 17,948 of JAXMDJ010000014.1, read as the reverse complement.
GCTTGCGCTCAAGGTCGTCAAACAGCGTGCGGATACGGTCCAGATCGGCCAGTTCCTGCTCCAGCAGGTTTGCGCGGCCGCGCACGATCAGCCGGTCGTTGCTTTCGCCGTCCCACATTGCCAGCCCGGCCGAGATCAGCGCCGCGGCAACGTCGTCAAGCTGCCGACGCGCGGCATTGACCTCGGTCGCGATCCGGCTGCGCAGATCGGCCAGCGTGCCGCCTTCGGCCATCGCATTAAGGAAATTCGCCGCTTCGCGCATGGAACTGGCGGTATGGCCGGGCGGCGGGGTAAAGACCCGGTTCTCGACCCGGCCATCGGCAAAGACCAGCACCACCAGCGCCCGGTCCGGCGCAAGGCCGACGAATTCGATATGGCGCAGCGGCGCCTCTTGCTTGGGCATCAGCACCAGCGAGGCGCCGTTGGTCAGCGCCGACAGCGCCGTGCTGACCCGGTCCAGCATGGCGCCGGTATCGCCGCGGTCCTTGCCCAGCGTCTCCTCGATCATCTCGCGGTCGCTGGCCGAGACGGGGCCGGCCTCCATCAGCCCGTCCACGAACAGCCGCAGCCCCAGTTGCGTCGGCATCCGTCCGGCCGAGACATGCGGATGATCCAGCAGGCCCAGATACTCAAGATCCTGCATCACGTTGCGGATGGTGGCGGCGCTGACTTTTTCGGTCATGTCGCGCGTCAACGTGCGCGAGCCGACCGGCTCACCCGTGGACAGATAGCTTTCGACCACGCGGCGGAATACCTCGCGAGAGCGGTCGTTCAGATCGGAAAGCAGGGCTTTGTCGGACATGGGTGGCGGTCGGGGCACTCTCGGGTTGCGGAACGGGGGCTTGCACCTGTATCTGGACCGCAAAACCCCGGAAAGGAATGAATGATGCGCCCCTCAGGTCGGAATTTAAGCGATATGCGACCGATTTCAATCGAAACGGGCGTCATGCGCCATGCCGAGGGCTCATGCCTGATCGCATGCGGCGATACGCGCGTGCTGTGCAGCGCCAGCATCGAGGACAAGGCGCCGCCTTTCCTGAAAGGCTCGGGGCAGGGCTGGGTGACGGCGGAATACGGCATGCTGCCGCGCGCCACCAACACCCGCAACCGGCGTGAGGCCGCGGCGGGCAAGCAATCGGGCCGCACGCAGGAAATCCAGCGCCTGATCGGCCGCGCCCTGCGCGCCGGCATCGACCGCCGTGCGTTGGGCGAACGCCAGATCGTCATCGATTGCGACGTCATTCAGGCCGATGGCGGCACGCGCTGCGCCTCGATCACCGGCGGCTGGGTGGCGCTGCGTCTGGCGGTGAACAAGCTTCTGAAGGCGGGCATCATCTCGACCGACCCGATCATGGCCAATGTCGCCGCCGTGTCCTGCGGCATCTATGCCGGTCAGCCGGTCCTTGACCTCGACTATGCCGAGGACAGCGAGGCCGGCACCGACGGCAACTTCATCATGACCGGCACCGGCCGCCTGATCGAGGTGCAGATGTCGGCCGAGGGCGCGACCTTCTCGCGCGCCGAGATGACCCAGCTTCTGGACCTGGCCGAGGGCGGCATCGCCGAACTGGTCCGCGCCCAGAACGAGGCGCTGGTATGAGGAAGCTCACCGAAAAGCGTCTGCTGGTTGCGACCCACAATGCCGGCAAGCTTGAGGAAATCCGCGCCATGATGGCCCCGCACGGGATCGAGGTCACCTCGGCCGGTGAAATGGGTCTGGCCGAGCCGGCCGAGACCGAGTCGAGCTTTGTCGGCAATGCCCGCATCAAGGCCCGCGCCGCCATGCTGGCGACCGGGCTGCCGGTGCTGGCCGATGACAGCGGCATTTCCGTCGACGGGCTGGACGGTGCGCCCGGCGTCTATACCGCCGACTGGGCCGAAACCCCGAATGGCCGCGACTTCCTGCACGCCATGACCCGCACCTGGAACGAGCTTGACGCGCGTGGCGTGGCCGAGCCGCGCACCGCGCAGTTCCGCTCGACGCTGATCCTGATGTGGCCCGACGGGCACGAGGAGATCTTCGAGGGCGTCGCGCCGGGCCGTCTGGTCTGGCCGCCGCGGGGGCAGGGCGGTCACGGCTATGACCCGATCTTCGTCCCCGATGGCCATGACGTCACCTATGCCGAAATGGACCCGGCGGAAAAGAACGCCATCAGCCACCGCGCCCGCGCCTTCCAGAAGCTGGAGGCGGCATTTGCGTAGGATCTCGACCGGGTCGCCCTTTGAGGCTGCGCTGGGTTACAGCCGGGCGGTGGTCAAGGGTCCGTGGTGCTTCGTCTCGGGCACCACCGGGTACGACTATGCGGCGATGGCGATGCCCGACAGCGCCGCCGAACAGGCGCGAAATGCCTTTGCCACCATTTTCGCCACGCTGGCGGATGCGGGCTTTGCGGCTGCCGATATCGTGCGGGTGCAATACACCATCACCGACGCGGCGCTGGTCGATGACATCGCCCCGGTGCTGGCCGAGGCGATGAAAGATGCGTTACCAGCCGCGACGATGGTTGTCGCCGGGCTGATCCGACCCGAAATGAAGGTCGAAATCGAAGTCACCGCGTTCAGGGAATGATGCCCGACCAGCCTGCCACCGCCACCCTGACCGACGACTGGCGGGCCGGCGGCTTCGCGCTTTACGTCCATTGGCCGTTCTGCGCCGCGAAATGCCCCTATTGCGACTTCAACAGCCATGTCGCGGCGGCCATCGACCAGCCGCGCTGGCTGGCCGCCTATCGCGCCGAGATCGCCCGGCTGGGCGCCGAACTGCCGGGCCGGGTGCTGAACAGCATTTTTTTTGGCGGCGGCACGCCCAGCCTGATGACGCCCGACACCGTCGCCGGCGTGATCGCCGCCGCGCGTGAGGCGTGGCCCTTTGCCAACGATATCGAAATCACGCTTGAGGCCAATCCGACCAGCGTCGAGACGGGCCGCTTCCGTGCCTTTGCCGAAGGCGGGGTGAACCGCGTCTCGATGGGGGTGCAGGCGCTCAATGACGACGATCTGCGCCGTCTGGGCCGGATGCATTCCGTGGCCGAGGCGCGCGCCGCCTTCGATATCGCCCGGGATTGTTTCACGCGCGTCAGCTTCGATCTGATCTATGCCCGGCAGGATCAGGACCGCGCCCATTGGCGCCGCGAACTGTCGCAGGCGCTGGCCATGGCCGTCGACCACCTTTCTGCCTATCAACTGACCATCGAGCCGGGGACCGCCTTCGGCGCGCGCCACGCAAAAGGCGGCCTGAAGGGCCTGCCCGACGACGATCTGTCGGCGGACATGTATCAGGACACGCAGGAGATCTGCGCCGCCGCCGGGATGCCCGCCTATGAGATCTCGAACCACGCGCGGCCGGGCGCGGAAAGCCGTCATAACCTGATCTATTGGCGGCAAGGCGACTGGGCGGCGGTCGGGCCGGGCGCGCATGGCCGCCTGAGCCTGCCCACCGGCCGCTGGGCGACCGAGGCGTTCCGCGCCCCCGGCGAATGGCTGGCCGCGGTCGAGGCGCGGGGCAGCGGCGACAGCCTGCGCGAGGTGCTGACGCTGTCCGATCGCGCGCTTGAATATCTGCTGATGTCCATGCGCCTGACCGAGGGCATGGATACGGCGCGCTATCTTGCCCATGGCGCGGAATTGCCGCAGGCTCGCGTCGCCGATCTGTTGGGGCTGGGGCTGGTCACGCGGGACGGCGCGCGGCTGGCGGCGACCGAAGCCGGGCGGCCGGTGCTGAATGCAATCCTGCGGGAGCTGGCGGATTAAGATGCGGTTGTTCTGGTTGATCCTTGGCTGGATCGCGGCGATTCTGGGTGCGGTCGGGCTGTTCCTGCCGGTCATGCCGACGGTGCCTTTCCTGCTGCTGGCGGTGTTCGCCTTTGCGCGCTCGTCGCCGCGCATGGCGGCAAAAATCATGCGCAACCCCCGTTTCGGGCCGCAGATCCGCGCCTATCGCAAGCGCGGCGTGATCGGGCGCGGCGCCAAGATCTGGGCGGTGCTGGCGATGGCGGCGGGCGTCGGCTGGGCGATCTGGCTGGGGCTCGATCCGCGCATCATCGCCGTGCAGGCGCTGGCCTGCGCCGTCATCAGCACCTGGCTTGTTACCCGCCCCGAGCGCTAAGCCGCCGTCAATACAACCTTTTGCCCACTTGCCTGCCCTGCGGCCCGGCGCGAACCTTGCGCCATCAGCCGTCTATGAGGAGGTATGGCCATGGCAGATACATCCGGGGTGAAAATTCACCCCGCCGTCGATAACGGCGTCAAGCCGGGCAAGGCGGGCTTTTCCGGCGGCACGCTGCAATGTCATTGCAGCAGCAACCCGGTCCGCGTCGCCGTCAAGGCCCAGACCGCGCATAACCACGTCTGCGGCTGCACCAAGTGCTGGAAGCCCGATGGCGCGGTTTTCAGCCAGGTCGCCGTTGTCGGTCGCGACGCGATCGAGGTGCTTTCGGGCGCCGAAAAGCTTGAGGTGGTGAACCGCGACGCCCCGATCCAGCGCCATCGCTGCCGCGATTGTGGCGTTCACATGTATGGCCGGATCGAGAACAAGGACCATCCGTTCTATGGCCTCGACTTCGTTCATACCGAACTGTCGGACGAAGACGGCTGGTCGGCGCCGGAATTTGCGGCCTTCGTCAGCTCGGTCATCGAATCGGGGGTCGACCCGTCGCGCATGGGCGGCATCCGCGCCCGGCTGCACGAACTGGGGCTGGAACCCTATGACGCGCTGTCGCCGCCCTTGATGGACGCCATCGCGACGCATATCGCCAAGCGTTCGGGCGCATTGCCGGCTTGACCATGCCGCCTGGAAAGGCACAGCTAGGGGCCGGTTTTCCGGCCCCCGCAGGCATGAGAAAATTACAGGACCAAGGCCAGTCGGCCACCAGCTAAGGAGAACAGCACATGAGAACACGCGCCGCCGTCGCCCTTGAGGCCGGCAAGCCGCTGGAGATCATGGAGGTCAATCTCGAAGGCCCGAAGGCCGGCGAGGTCATGGTCGAGATCAAGGCCACCGGCATCTGCCATACCGACGACTTCACCCGCTCGGGCGCCGACCCCGAAGGGCTGTTCCCCGCCATTCTGGGCCATGAGGGCGCCGGCGTGGTGGTCGAGGTCGGCCCCGGCGTCACCACCGTGAAGCCGGGCGATCACGTCATCCCGCTTTACACCCCCGAATGTCGCCAGTGCCCGTCGTGCCTGTCGCGCAAGACCAACCTTTGCACCGCGATCCGCGCCACGCAGGGGCAGGGTCTGATGCCGGACGGCACCAGCCGGTTCAGCATGCTGGATGGCACGCCGATCCATCATTACATGGGCTGCTCGACCTTCTCGAATTTCACCGTGCTGCCGGAAATCGCCGTGGCGAAGGTGCGTGAGGACGCGCCCTTCGACAAGATCTGCTATATCGGCTGCGGTGTCACCACCGGCATCGGCGCCGTCATCAACACCGCCAAGGTCGAGATCGGCGCGAAAGCGGTCGTCTTCGGTCTGGGCGGTATCGGGCTGAACGTCATCCAGGGCCTGCGCCTTGCGGGCGCCGACATGATCATCGGCGTCGACCTGAACGACGACAAGAAGCCCATGGCCGAACGCTTTGGCATGACCCACTTCATCAACCCCAAGAACACCGACAACGTGGTGCAGGAGATCGTCAACCTGACCAAGACGCCCTTCGACCAGATCGGCGGCGCGGATTACAGCTTCGACTGCACCGGCAACGTCAATGTCATGCGGCAGGCGCTGGAATGCACCCATCGCGGCTGGGGCCAGTCCATCGTCATCGGCGTGGCGCCGGCGGGGGCGGAAATCAGCACCCGTCCGTTCCAGCTTGTCACCGGCCGCGTCTGGAAGGGCTCGGCCTTTGGCGGCGCGCGCGGGCGCACCGACGTGCCGACGATCGTCGACTGGTACATGGACGGCAAGATCGAGATCGACCCGATGATCACCCACACCCTGCGGCTTGAGGATATCAACAAGGGCTTCGACCTGATGCATTCGGGCGAGTCGATCCGCTCGGTCGTCCTTTACTGATCGTAAAGGGCTGCTTAGTTAAAAGGACGGCGGGGACGGGCGACCGTTTCCGCCGTCAACCTGAAAGGACCGTTTATGGCGAAGCATTTCCATTTGGACGACGATGACGATGACGACGACGACGAACCCAGCCGTCAGGACGCGCCCAAGGATGAGGGGCTTGGCCTTCCCGATGGGGACAAGATCGGCAAGCTGTATTTCAAATCCCGCACGGTAATCGTCGCCGGCGCCATCAACGACAAGCTGGCGCAGCGCACCGTCGCGCATCTTCTGGCCCTGGCCGAGGACAGCGACAAGCCGATCAACATGCTGATCTCGTCGCCCGGGGGGCATGTGGAATCGGGCGACATGATCCATGACGTGATGAAGTTCATCCGTCCGACCGTGCGCACCATCGGCTCGGGCTGGGTGGCCTCGGCGGGCGCGCTGATCTTTGTCGGCGCCGAACGCGAAAACCGCTACTGCCTGCCCAACACCCGCTTCCTGATCCACCAGCCGTCGGGCGGGATCGGCGGCACCTCGACCGACATGATGATCCAGGCCGAGCAGGTGCGCCAGATGCGCGACCGGCTGAACCAGATCTTCGCCGACGCCACCGGCCAAAGCCTTGAGCGGATCGAGCGTGATACCCAGCGCGATTTCTGGCTGAACACGCAAGAGGCGCTGGATTACGGGCTGCTGGGCAAGGTCATCCGCTCGGCGGATGAACTGAAATGACGGCTGGCGGGACTGGCCTGCTGATCCGTCCCGCCACGGTCGCGGATCATCCGGCGATCTGGACGATCCTTGAACCCGTCTATCGCGCGGGGGAAACCTATTGCATCCCGCGCGACATTTCCCGTGATGCGGCGCTGGCGGACTGGTTCGCCGCGCCCTTCACCGCCTTCGTGGCCGAACTTGACGGGCGGGTGCTGGGCACCAGCCATGTCGGCCGCAACCGCCCCGGGCCTGCGTCCCATGTCGCCAATGCCAGCTTCGCCACCCATCCGGATGCGCGCGGCAAGGGCATCGCGCGGGCGCTGGTGACCCATGCCAAGGACTGGGCGCGGGATCAGGGCTTTCGCGCGATGCAGTTCAATTTCGTCGTCTCGACCAATGCCGACGCGGTGCATTCCTGGCAAAAGGCCGGGTTCGACATCGTCGGCCGCCTGCCGGGGGCCTTCCTGCACCCGACACAGGGCTATGTCGATGCGCTGGTGATGTTTCACGATCTGACCAAAGGGGAATAGCCATGGTGCTGGCCTATGAGACCGTCTCGGAAAACCGCAGCTTCGGCGGCGTGCAGGGCGTCTATCGCCACGCGTCGCAGGCCACCGGCACGCCGATGACCTTTGCCGTCTACCTGCCGCCGGATGCCGCGCATCGCAAGGTGCCGGTGCTGTGGTATCTGTCGGGCCTGACCTGCACGCATGAAAATGCCATGGTCAAGGCCGGCGCGCAGGAATGGGCGTCCGAGGCCGGCATCGCGCTGATCTTTCCCGACACCTCGCCGCGGGGCGAAGGGGTCGCCGACGACCCGGCCTATGATCTGGGGCAGGGCGCGGGCTTCTATGTCGATGCGACGCAGGCGCCCTGGGCGCCGCATTTCAAGATGTGGCACTATGTCACCCATGAACTGCCCGAACTGGTCTTTGGCAATTTCGCGCTGGACCGCGAGGCGCAGGGCATCACCGGCCATTCCATGGGCGGCCACGGCGCGCTGACCATCGCGATGACCTTCCCGCAACGCTACAAGTCGGTCTCGGCCTTCGCGCCGATTGCCAATCCCAGCGATTCGGACTGGGGCCGCAAGCAGCTGACCGCCTATCTGGGCGAGGATCGCGCCGCGTGGGCCGGCCATGACGCCACGCTGCTGATGCGCGACCGTGGCTATCCCGGCGAAATCCTGATCGATCAGGGCACCAGCGATCAGTTCCTGGACCTGCTCAAGCCCGAAATGCTGGCGCAGGCCATGGCCGAACGGCGTCAGCCCGGCGTGTTCCGCATGCAGCAGGGCTATGACCACAGCTATTTCTTTGTGCAGACCTTCATGGGCGATCACATCCACTGGCACGCCGAACGGCTGGGCTAAGCCTGTCCCGCCCGCTTGGGCGGGGCAATAATCCCATACCTATTGCCGAGTTATCCTAAGACTTTAGTCCCAAGGCCCGGCCGGCCGCGTTGACGCATCCGTGACCGGGCCCGAACCTTCCAGCAGGGATGGCGGCGTTTCAGCGCCGCGCATATCCACGGGTGGGAGGAAGATCATGAAGAGTTTGCTGAAAGGTGTCGGGATTGCCCTGCTGTTTTCGGGCGGATCGGCGCTGGCCAATGACAGTGTCATGGCCGAGATCGCCAAGCCGCAGCAATGGGCGATCCAGACCGGCGATTACGCCAATTCGCGTTACTCGACGCTGGACAAGATCACCAAGGACAACGTCAAGGATCTGCGCGTCGCCTGGACCTTCTCGACCGGGGTTCTGCGCGGGCATGAGGGCTCGCCCCTGGTGATCGGCGACATCATGTATGTGCATACGCCGTTCCCGAACAACGTCTTTGCGCTGGATCTGAACAACAACGGCAAGATCCTGTGGACCTACAAGCCGCAGCAGGACCCGAACGTGATCGCGGTCATGTGCTGCGACACCGTGAACCGCGGTCTGGCCTATGCCGATGGCATGATCCTGCTGCATCAGGCCGACACGACGCTGGTGGCGCTGGACGCCAAGACCGGCAAGGTGAACTGGTCGATCAAGACCGGCGACCCGGCGATCGGCGAAACCAACACCGCCACCGTGCTGCCGGTCAAGGACAAGGTCATCGTCGGCGTCTCGGGCGGCGAATATGGCGTGCGCGGCCGGCTGACGGCCTATAGCCTGAAAGACGGCAAGGAAATCTGGAAGGCCTACTCGACCGGTCCCGACGCGGAAATGCTGGTCGATCCCGAAAAGACCACCTCACTGGGCAAGCCCATCGGCAAGGACAGCTCGCTGAAAAGCTGGGAGGGCGACCAGTGGAAGATCGGCGGCGGCACCACCTGGGGCTGGTATTCCTATGACCCGGAACTGAACCTGGTCTATTACGGCACCGGCAACCCCTCGACCTGGAACCCGTCGCAGCGTCCGGGCGACAACAAGTGGTCGATGACGATCATGGCCCGCGATGCCGATACCGGCATGGCGAAATGGTTCTATCAGATGACGCCCCATGACGAATGGGACTATGACGGCATCAACGAGATGATCCTGACGAACCAGAAGATCGACGGGAAAGAGCGCAAGCTTCTGACCCATTTCGACCGCAACGGCCTTGGCTATACGCTGGACCGCGAGAATGGCGAACTGCTGGTGGCCAAGAAGTTCGATCCGGCGGTGAACTGGACCACCGGCGTCGACATGGACCCGAAATCGGAAACCTATGGCCGTCCCGCCGTGGTTGCCGAATATTCGACCCAGCAGAACGGCGAGGACACCAACTCGACCGGCATCTGCCCGGCGGCGCTGGGGTCCAAGGACCAGCAGCCGGCGGCCTTCTCGCCCAAGACCGGGCTGTTCTATGTGCCCACGAACCACGTCTGCATGGATTATGAGCCGTTCCGCGTCGCCTATACCGCCGGCCAGCCCTATGTAGGTGCCACGCTGGCGATGTATCCCGCGCCGAACAGCCATGGCGGCATGGGCAACTTCATCGCCTGGGACAATATCAAGGGCGAAATCAAGTGGTCGCTGCCCGAACAGTTCTCGGTCTGGTCGGGGGCGCTGGCAACGGCGGGCGGCGTGGTCTTCTACGGCACGCTTGAGGGCTATCTGAAGGCCGTCGATGCCGAAACCGGCAAGGAGCTTTACAAGTTCAAGACGCCGTCGGGGATCATCGGCAACGTCATGACCTATGAGCATGGCGGCAAGCAGTATATCGGCATCCTGTCGGGTGTCGGCGGCTGGGCCGGCATCGGTCTGGCGGCTGGCCTGACCAACCCGAACGACGGTCTGGGCGCCGTGGGCGGCTATGCCGCGCTCAGCGACTATACCGAACTGGGCGGCCAGCTGACGATCTTTGAACTGCCGGGCTAAGGTTTCGCGACACGCGACGGACTAAGACTTTGGTCCCTGAAACCAAGTTTGCACGATACACGAGCCACCCCGAGGTTATGCTCGGGGTGGCTTTTCGCTGACGGGATGTGAACGGTTCAAGGAGGAAACCCCACATGAAGTATTCAGGTCCGCTTGCCCTGCTGGCGTTCGGGCTGGTCATGGCCAGCCCGGTGCTGGCGCAGAACAGCGGCGACACGACACAGAACCCGGCAGCCGATGCGACAAGCCCTCCACCGCCGGGGACCGCCGACAATGTGCCGCCGCCGACAGAGGCCACGCCGGGCGCGAACGTCACCGCCGCGGGCAATCACATCCTGCCCAACGGCATGGACACCACCGCCGTCAAGTTCGAGAACGGCCGCTGGTATAACGCCGAGGGCATCCCGACCTTCAAGATCGACGATGGCGTGGTCGATTACGCCGTATTCTCGGGCTATCGCCGCTATTCCGCGGAATGCCATGTCTGCCACGGGCCGGACGGCGAAGGCTCGACCTATGCGCCGGCGCTGAAGGATTCGGTGCTGCGGCTGAACTATTACGATTTCCAGCAGATCGTCGCCTCGGGCAAGCAAGAGGTGAACGCCGCCTCCAACAAGGTGATGCCGGCCTTTGGCACCAACAAGAACGTCTGGTGCTATATCGACGATATCTATGTCTATCTGCTGGTGCGCGGCACGGATTCCATCGGTCGCGGGCGCCCGGCGAAGAAGGCGCCGAAAACCCCGGAATTTGCCGCGCAGGAAGATTCCTGCATGAACGGATGAGGGGCGCGGCCGCCCTTGTGCTGGGCCTTGCCTGCGCGGCGGGTCCGGGGCTGGCGCAGGTCGCCGACCTGCGGTCGCATGACGCGCTGCGGGTCTGCGCCGACCCGGCGGCGGCGCCGATGTCGATGCAGGACGGCTCGGGGTTTGAAAACCGCATCGCCGAGCTGATCGGGCAAAAGCTGGGCCTGCCGGTCGCCTATACATGGTTCCCGCAAGGCGCGGGCTTCATCCGCAAGACGCTGCGCGCGGGGCTGTGCGACGTGGTCATCGGCTATGCGCAGGGCGACGAGATGGTTCAGAACACGAACCATTACTATACCTCGGCCTATGGCATCGTGACCCGCCGCGACAGCCCGCTGGCCAAGGTGGACACGCTTGAGGACCCGGCGCTGAAAGGCCATCCGATCGGGGTCGTGGCGGGCACGCCGCCGGCCACGAACCTTGCGCGGGCAGGGCTGGCCAAGGACATGCGCGGCTGGGACCTGTTCGTGGATCGCCGCGTCGAAAACCCGGTGGGCGACATGCTGGCGCAGGTGAAATCGGGCGAACTGGCGGCGGCGGTGATCTGGGGGCCGCTGGCCGGTCCGCTGGTCAAGGCCGACCCGGATCTGCAATTCACCCCGCTGCTGAAGGAAACCACCGGGCCGCGCATGTTCTTTCGCATCACCATGGGCGTGCGTCCCGGCGAACAGGAATGGAAGCGGCAGTTGAACAGCCTGATCCGCCGCAATCAGGGCGAAATCGACGCCATCCTGCGCGATGCCGGCGTGCCCCTGCTGGACGATTACGGCAAGGCGGTGAAGGAGGCCGGGGGATGATGCGGCTGCGGCTGGCGGCGCTGGCAGTCATGCAGGCGGCCATGCTGGCAGGGGCCGCCACCGCCCAGCCCGTCCCCGAGCCTGACGGCTTTCGCGGTGAGCCCTATCGCGCGCCGGTCCCGGCGACGCTGGCGGGCGCCACGGTCATCGACACGCCCCGCGCCATGGCGCTGCACGGTCAGGGCGTGCCGTTCCTGGACACGCTGCCGCGCCGCAAGAAGCCGCCGAACCTGCCCGCCGGCACGATCTGGGTAGATGAGGTCCACCAGACCATCATCGGTGCGACATGGCTTTACGACACCGGCTATCAGGACCTGTCCGACGCCGAAAAGGCGCGACTGGCCGATGGGCTGGCGCAGGCCACCCATGGCGACAAGGCGGCGCCGGTGGTGATCTTTTGCAAATCCGACTGCTGGATGAGCTGGAACGCCGCCAAGCGCGCCGTCGCGCTGGGTTACAGCGCCGTGAACTGGTATCCCGAGGGCGTCGATGGCTGGGCCGCCGCCGGCGGCAAGCTGGTCAAGGCCGACCCGCCATGATGGTGACGCGCCCCCGGCAAGGGGCGCGCGCGCCTTATTCGGCCTTGCCGAACTTCTCGGCCAGGGCGTCCAGCCCGGCCTTGTAGATGCCGCCGACGGCAGCATTCGCGGCCTCGTCATCCTGTCCGGCCGGGGGTTCGTTATTCGGATAGCCGCGGTAATAGCCGCCCTTCCAGGTGACCAGCGCCTTGCCGCCCTCGTCCTTGACGCACAGCGTCGAGGCGTAGTTGGTCACCGGCAGCACCGAGACCTCGACCTTCTCGATCCGATAGCTGTAGCAGCGCTTGTCGGGCTGCCACTTGGACAGGATCTCGGTGATGGTGGGGTCGCCGGAACTGGCCTTCAGATGCAGCACGCGCACGGATTTTTCCGGCTGATCGACCGAGCCGTCGCCGGTGATCTCGGTCGAGGCGACGGCGGGATGCCAGCTCATGTCCTGGAACTTGCCGATTGCGGCCCAGACCTCGTCCGGGGTGGCGTTCAGCTTTTGCGTCAGCTCCAGCTTAAGCCGCGGCGGTCCATGCGCGAATGCCCCCGTCGTCAGGGCCAGTGTTGCGGCCAGTGCTGCGGTCAGTATCCGGTGCATCCTTGGTCTCTCCTCCTTTGAGGTTGCAGGCGCGTTCCGCCGCACGACCATGCGCCGATGATGCGGGCCACGTCCATCCGACCAACGTAGCAGGTGATTTTCCCCGGATGAAACCGGGACTTTTGTAGGGTTGGCGCATGCGGATTTAGCGGACATGATACCGGACGAGGGGGGATGCGATGATCCGCACGGCAATGATATTTCTGGCAGGTTTCAGCGCCTTCGCCGAAACCGCCGCCGCGCAGTCCGCCAAGGCGCCGCCGCAGGTGGTGCGCGCCGCCGTCCTGCGCGTCGATCCGCCGGCGCTGCCGCCGATCTCGCGGCTGGATGCGCGGCCGGCGGATCTGGGCTTTGCCGGGGCGCGGCTGGCCATTCAGGACAACGACACCACCGGCCGCTTCATGGGCCAGGATTTCGAGGCGGTCGAGGTCGCCGCCACCCCGGACACCGCCGCGGCCGAGCTGGAAAAGCTGCTGATGCAGGACATTCCCTTCATCGTCGTGCTGGCGGACGGGCCGCAGACGCTGGCCCTGGCCGATCAGGCCGGTGACGAGGCGATGATCCTGAACGCGCAGGCGCGCGACGACAATCTGCGCGGCGTCGATTGCCGGGCGAACACGGTCCATGTCGCGCCCAGCTATGCCATGCTGACCGATGCGCTGGCGCAGTTCCTGATGTGGAAGCGCTGGCCGGACTGGTTCCTGATCGCCGGCAGCCACCCGCAGGATGTCGCGCTGGCCGACGCCTATCGCCGCGCGGCGGTGAAGTTCGGCGCCAATATCGTCGAGGAACGCACCTATGAGGATACCGGCGGCGGCCGGCGCACCGATACCGGCCATGTGCTGGTGCAGGCGCAGATGCCGGTCTTTACCCAGCGCGCCAAGGCCCATGACATCGTGATCGCCGCCGATGAGGCCGGGGTTTTCGCGCTGTGGCTGCCCTATCAGACCTGGGACCCGCGCCCGGTCGCGGGTTCGGCCGGGCTGGTGCCGCGAAGCTGGCATCCCGCGCTTGAGGCATGGGGGGCCACGCAGTTCCAGAACCGGTTCGAGGCACTGGCCATCCGCCCCATGCGCGAGGAGGACTACCAGACATGGCTGGCGCTGCGCATGATCGGCGAGGCCGCGACCCGCACGCAAAGCGCCGACCCGGCGAAGCTGCGCGACTTCATGCTGTCCCCGGCCTTCGAGGTCGCGGGCTTCAAGGGGCAAAAGCTGACCTTGCGCGACTGGGACCACCAGTTGCGCCAGCCGATCCTGCTGACCACGGGTTCGGTCACGGCCTCGGTCAGCCCGCAGGACCAGTATCTGCATCAAAGCTCGGCCCTTGATACGCTGGGCATCGACCGCCCTGAAACCGAATGTAAATTCTGAGGTTCCGATGTTTCATCACGCCGCCACGACTGGCCTTGCCCTGCTGCTGCTTGCCTCGCCCGCGCTGGCCAACCGCGTCTATGTCAGCAACGAACGCGGCAATGACGTGACCGTTCTGGACAGCGACACGCTGGAGGTGATCGGCACCTATCCGGTCGGCGCCCGCCCGCGCGGCATCACCATCAGCCCGGACGGCAAGGAACTGTATGTCTGCGCCTCGGACGACGATCTGGTGCGCGTCTTCGACCCGGCGACGATGAAGGAACTGCACACGCTGCCGTCGGGGCCGGACCCGGAACTGTTCGTGCTGCACCCATCCGGCAACCCGCTTTACATCGCGAACGAGGACGACAACCTTGTCACCGTGGTCGATACGAAAACCCACAAGGTGCTGGCCGAAATTCCGGTGGGGGTCGAACCCGAGGGTATGGGCATCAGCCCCGATGGCAAGGTGGTCATCAACACCTCGGAAACCACCAACATGGCGCATTTCATCAACTCGGACACCTATGAAATCTTTGCCAATGTGCTGGTGGATTCGCGCCCGCGCTTTGCCCAGTTCAACGATCAGGGCACCCGGCTTTACGTCAGTTCGGAAATCGGCGGCTCGGTCAGCGTGATCGACCCGGCGACGCAGACGATCCTGAAAAAGATCACCTTCCAGATCCCCGGCGTCCTGCCCGAGGCGATCCAGCCCGTCGGCGTGCGCGTGACCAGGGACGGCAGCCGCGTCTTTGTCGCGCTGGGACCGGCGAACCGCGTGGCGGTGATCGACGGCGCCACGGACGAGGTGCTGGACTATCTGCTGGTCGGCCAGCGCGTCTGGCAGATGGCCTTCACCCCGGACGAAAAATACCTGTTCACCACCAACGGCAACTCGAACGACGTTTCGGTGATCGATGTCGCCGCGATGAAGGTGGTGAAATCCGTGCCCGTGGGCCAGCAGCCCTGGGGCGTGGTGGTGGCGCCGAATTGACCCTGAAAGGAACCGACATGACCCGTTTGCTGACCGTCTCGACGATTGCGCTTGGCCTGGCCTTTCCCGCCTTTGCCGATGACGACGACAAGGCAAAGGCCAAGGCCGAGGCAGGCGTCCACGAGGCCGGGGCAAAGTTCGACTATGGCTTTTCGGGGATGCTGGCGCGCGACAACCGGACCCAGCTTGCGGCGCTGACGCTGGCCTCGGGCAAGCCGGTCGCTGCGGCCGAATACAAGCTGAAATCCGGCGGCTATTACCGCATCGACATCAATTCCGACGGCAGTCAGGAACTGGCGCTGTCGGGGGGCGATTTCTTCCGCGCCGTCTGGGTGGACGAGGTCATCATCAACGATATCGAGCTGCGCCCCATGGGCATGCACAGCATCGAGTTCGACGATGCCGGCACCGCCTCGGTCAGCTTCGTGGCCATCGTGCCGGGGCGCTATACGCTGTCGGTCCCCGGCAGTTCCGGCGAGACGCAGCGCGCGGTGTTCAACATCCAGTAAGCATCGTGGAACCCGCGCTGGAAATCGACCATGTCAGCCACAGTTTCGGTGGCTTTCAGGCCCTGTCCGAGGTGTCGCTGGCGGTGCCTCGGGGCGGGTTCACAGCACTTCTGGGGGTGAACGGCGCCGGCAAGACCACGCTGTTTTCGCTGATTACGCGGCTTTACGACAATACCTCGGGGCGGATCAGCGTCGGCGGCCATGACCTGCGCCGCGCGCCGGGGGCGGCGCTGGCGCGGCTGGGGGTGGTGTTTCAAAGCCGGTCGCTGGATGGCGACCTGACCGTGGCGCAGAACCTGACCTATCACGCGGCGCTGCACGGCATCCCGCGGCGGCAGGCGCTGGTCCGCGCCGCCGAGGTTCTGGCGCAGGTCGGGCTTTCGGACCGGCTGCACAGCAAGGTCGCGGCGCTGTCGGGCGGCCAGACCCGCCGGGCCGAGATCGCCCGCGCCCTGATCCACCGCCCCGAAATCCTGCTGCTGGACGAGCCGACCGTGGGTCTTGACGTGAAATCCCGGGCCGAGGTGGTGGCGCTGACCCGCGCGCTGACCGCGCAGGGGGTCTCGGCGCTGTGGGCCACGCATATCCTGGACGAGATCCGCCCCACGGATGGCCTTGTCATCCTGCACAAGGGCCGCGTGCTGGCGGATGGCAATGCCGGTGAAATCGGGCAGGGCGACCTGACGCGGCGCTTTCTGGACCTGACGGGGGGCGACGCATGAGCCGCGAACTGACCCCCCGCATGTGGCTGACCGCGTTTCTGGGCATCACCCGGCGCGAGGCGCTGCGCTTCGTCAACCAGCGCGGCCGTTTTCTGGCGGCGCTGGTGCGGCCGCTGGTCTGGCTTTTCATCTTTGCCGCCGGGTTCCGCTCGGTCCTGGGGCTGTCGATCACGCCGCCCTATCAGACCTACGTCCTCTACGAGGTCTATGTCACTCCCGGCCTTTGCGCGATGATCCAGTTGTTCAACGGCATGCAATCCTCGCTGTCCATGGTCTATGACCGCGAGACGGGGGCGATGCGCACGCTGCTGGTCAGCCCGTTCCCGCGCTGGTTCCTGCTGGGGTCGAAGCTGGTGGCGGGGGTGGTCGTGTCGATCATCCAGGTCTATGTGTTTCTGGCGATCGCGTGGCTTTGGGGGATCGAACCGCCGCTTTGGGGCTATCTGACGGTGCTGCCGGCGCTGGTCCTGTCGGGGCTGATGCTGGGGGCGATGGGGTTGTTCCTGTCCTCGGCCATCCGCCAGCTTGAGAACTTCGCGGGGGTGATGAATTTCGTCATCTTTCCGATGTTCTTCGCCTCGACCGCGCTTTACCCGCTGTGGCGCATGGCGGAAAGCTCGACCCTTCTGCACGACATCTGCGCGGTCAATCCCTTCACCCATGCGGTGGAATTGATCCGCTTTGCCCTTTACGGGCAGATCAATCTCATGTCCCTTGGGGTGGTGACGGGCTGCCTTGCCGGGTTTTTCGCCGGGGCGGTCTTCATGTATGATCCGTCCAAGGGCCTGTGGGCCCGGCGAAAGGGGGGGGTATGAGGTATCTTGCCGTGGCGTTCTGCCTGCTGGCCGGCGCGGCCCAAGCCGAGACCGGCACCGATCCCGACTGGCCCTGTGTCCAGCGCAAGCAGCCGCATCTGTCGCTGGGCCAGATGTGGAACGGCCCCGCCCCGGACGAGGCCACCCGCACGCTGGCCGCCAGCCCGCAGGTCGCCGCGCTGGCCGACCGGCTTGAACAGCGCCGGCTGGCGCTTCCCGTGGCCGAGGCCGAGATCGCAGAATATGCGAAAACTGCCGACAACCAGCATCTGACCGCGCTGATGCAGGCGATTTTCGACCGCGTCGATCCGCGTCGCACGGCGCTGATCGCCGGCATCGGCCGCTATGGCCGCAAGCAGGTCGATCTGGCCGCCAAGATCGAGGGCGACCGCCGCCGCATGGCCGAGATGCAGGCCGCGGCAAAGCCCGATTTCGACGCCATCGACAAGCAGGAAGAACAGCTCGACTGGGACACGCGCATCTTTCAGGACCGCCAGCAGGCGCTGAGCTATGTCTGCGAAACGCCGGTGATCCTTGAGCAGCGCGTCTTCGCGCTGGCACGCGCCATCGCGGCGGGGCTGAAGTGACCGGGGTCTTTGCGATCATCCTTGCCGGCGGGCTTTCGACCCGCATGGGCGGCGGCAACAAGGCGCTGCGGATGCTGGGCGCCGATACGCTGCTGACCCATGTCGTCCGCCGCCTGCGGCCGCAATGCGACCGGCTGGCGATCAACGCCAATGGCGACCCCGAGCAGTTTCAGG
>JAXMDJ010000013.1:0-112267 GCA_046348875.1 Paracoccus sp. (in: a-proteobacteria) | reverse complement strand
CGCGATGCAAAGGCCGCCCCAAAGGGCGGCCTTTTCCGTTCGTGCATATATCGGGTTTGCGCCGCGCCGCATCCGGCGCGGGGCCTGCCCTCAGCCGTTGTAGCGGGCGAAGCCGCGGGCGGTATCGGCGGTGAAAACCGCACCGAACAGCCGTGGCGGCAGGGTGGCGGCGCTGCCCAGAAGCTCGGTCACCTCGGTCAGCGACGACTCGCCCCAGCGCAGCACCAGCAGCGCGCAATCGGCAAGGCCGGCGGCGATCTCGATCTCGGGGCGCTGGCCGAGGTCGGGCAGGATCAGCAGGATCAGGTCCAGTTCCGGCCGCAGCGCGGCAAGGCTGGCCTCAAGCGCGCGCTGGCTGCTGGCGGCAAGGATGTCGCAGCCGGGCGGCAGGCCGGCGACGACGGGCTGGCCGGGGCGGGACGCCCCTTGCAGGCGCCCGAGTTCGGCCAGCGGCGGCGCGGTCATGTCAAGATATTGCGGCGTGGTGCCGGCAGGCGTCAGCGCCGCCAGCCCGGCCGGATCGTCGGCAAGGTCCAGGACCAGCACCCGTTCCCCGGCCTCGGCGATGCTGGCGGCCAGCCAGCCCGACAGTTGCGCCACGCCCGCCGCGCGCGAGACCGGAACCAGCCCCGCGACCAGCGCGCCGGTGTCGGGCTGCATCCGCTGCATCTGCGCGACGATGCCGCGCAGGCTGGCGCGGGCCTGCGGATTGGTGGCCGGCGGCGGGACAGGAAAGCTGCCGGGGCGCGGCGCGGACTTGCGCGCCGTGACGCCGGGCACCAGCCCCAGCGCGCGCAGGCCCAGCCCGTCGCGCAGGTCCGACAGCCGCCGCAGCCGGTCGTCGGTCATCTCGCGCAGGAAGGCGATGCCGGTGCCCAGCACCAGCCCGGCAAAGACCGTCAGGATCAGCAGGCGCTTCGTTCTGGGCGAGGCGACTTCGTCCGGGGGCACGGCGCGGGCGATGACGCGGGCGGGCGCGCGCTGGAAGCTTTCGCGCTGCGCCTCGGAGATCATCTGTTGCAGCATCGACGCGTATTGGCTGCGCTTGGCCTCGGCCTCGCGTTCCAGTTCGCGCAGGCGGATGGATTTCTCGGCATCCGCACTGGCGCGGGCGCGCAGGTCCTCGACCTGGGCCTCGGTGGCGGCGATCTCGCGTCGCTGCGCCTCGATCTGGGTGTTCATGCGCGCGGCGATCTGGCGCACCTCGTCCAGGATCACGTCGCGCAACTGCTGCTGGTCCTGGCGGTTGCGGGCGACAAGGTCGCTGGATTCGCCCCAGCGCCGCACCAGCTCGTGCTGCTCCGAGATCAGCCCGGCATAGCGGGTCTGAAAGTCGCGCAGCGCCGGGCTGGCGACCTCGCCGCCCAGCGTGCCGTCCATCAGCGCCCCGACCGTGCCGGATGAGACGATGCCCTCGATCTTGTCCTGGCGGTTCTCGATCTCGATCAGTTGCGAGCGCAGCGCGATCAGCCGGTCGGTGGCGCTGGAGAGTTCCGCCGCCGAGGGCAGGACGGAATCGCGCATGGTGAACAGGTCGTTTTCGCGCCGGTAATCGGCCACGGCGCGATCGGCGGCCTGCACCTCGCCAGCGAGCTTTGCCACGCTTTGGTCCAGCCAGCTTGCGATGCGGCGGGTATCGGACAGTGCCGCGTCGGACGAGACGTCGAAATAGGCGTCGATCAGCGTATTCACGGCCTTCATCGCGAAAGCCGGGTCGGGCGAGGTATAGGCGATATTGATGACATAAGTGCCGCCGTCGCGGGAAATGTCGAAATCTTCCATCATCTCGCGGCGGATGATCTCGCGCCGGGTCGCCTCGGTGTCCGCGGCGTCAAGGACGGGCTTTTCAGGCTCTGGCGCAAGCGTCCTGCGCAGCAGGCCGGTGATGGCCGACAGGGGGCCGGGTTCGTCCACCGGCGCATTGGCGGGGTCGAAAAGCCCAAGCTCCTCGGCCGATCGCATCGTCACCTCGCGCGAGGACAGCACCTTCAGTTCGCTGTCCACCACCAGCGCATCGGACAGAAGCAGCGTCGGCGCCTCGGGGCCCGAGGGCGAGTTCGAGATGCGCGGATCGACCACCACCTCGGCCCGGGCGGTATAGGTGGGCGTGGCAAGGCGGGCATAGACCAGCGCCAGCGCGGTCAGCGCCAGCGTGATCGCGGCGATCAGCCGCCATTGCCGGGCAAGGCCGGCGCGGGCGGCGCGGATGGTGCTGGCCAGGTCGACCTCGGGCACGGCCTCGCGGGGCAGGTCGTCGCCGCGCCAGTGTTTCTTGCCGCTCTGGATCATGTATCGGTCTCCGGTCCCGGGCTGACGGCCGCCGGCCCGCGGGCCGGGACCGGGGCAAGCCCGGGCAGTTCAGTTGCAGGGATGCGGGGGGGCAGGGTGGTCGCGGGCGCGGGCCTTGAAGGGCGGCGTTGCCATTCGCCAAGGCTGACGCCCAGCATGACCATCCATGTCAGCATGAATTCGTGCTGGCGATACAGGAACGGCTCGACCAGCCCGACATTGACGGGCAGGATCGACAGCACCAGCCAGCACACCGACATGGCCGAGCCGCTGGCCCGCCACGCGCGGAAGGCGCGGCGAAGCGTGGTCAGGATCAGCGTCAGGATGGCGGCAATGCCGATCAGCCCGGTGCCGACGCCGACATCGGCGAAGAAGTTGTGAAACGAGGGCGCGTTCGAGCCGGCGCGCAGCACCTGGAAATGCTGGGTGGCGAAGCGGTCGTTCACCCAGAAGGCGCCGTAACCATAGCCGTTCAGCGGCGCCCGCGAGACAAGGTCATAGGCGATGGCCCACAGGTCCGTGCGGCCGGTCAGGGTGGCATCCTTGCCGGTGGCGGCGAACAGTTCGGCCATGGGGTCGATGCCGGCCATGGTCAGCGTCATCGGCGCCAGTGCGATCAGCGCCACCACCGCCATGACCGCCAGATGGCGCAGCGCCGGCGGCAGGCGGTCGCGGTTCAGCAGCAGGACCAGCCCGGCATAGCAGGGCATCAGCACGACCGCCGTCATCGACTTGGACAGGACCACCGCAACGGCGCAGATGACAAGGGCGGGGGCCGCGATCCAGCGCGCCGGGCGCGGCATCTCGTCCGGGGCGCTGAGCATCAGGCTGAGCGCGATCAGCAGCGCGAAAAGCGAGTAATGCCCCAGCATGTTCTTGCTGGTATAGATGCCCAGAAGGCCGCCGACATCGCTGTAGACCGGCTGAAAGGCCCCGGTCGCAAGGTTCAGGATCGACAGCGCGGCCCCCGCCAGCGTGCTGGCAAACAGCAGCAGCACCAGCCGGCGCGGCGCGAAACGCCAGCCAAGATAGCTGGCGATCAGCACGGTCATGGTCATCTGCACGGCGCCGACAAGGCTGGTCGGCCGCGCCAGCGACCAGACCACCGACATGGCGCAGACCGCCGGATAAAGCAGATAGGACCAGTTGCGCAGGATCAGCCGGAAGAAGGCCGGCCAGACCGTCAGGATGCGCAGCACGGCCAGCAGATAGGCCAGCAGCCAGACAAGGTTCGCCACCCCCCAGCGGTTCGGCATGTCGCCCGCGCCCGCCAGCACCACCAGCGCCAGCGTGACATCGAAGCATAGCCAGAACGCCCTTTGCCGATGCAGGCGCGGCAGCGCATGGGGCAAAGGCTGGGGCAGAGGCCGGGGCAAAGGCTGGGGAAGCGCGCCCCCTAGATCGACCATCTGGGGAACTCCATCCCGGTCATCTGGCGGAAGCGGGCGGCGTCCTCGGCCAGGTCGCGGCGGAACTGGGCGCGCAGGTCCTCGGGGACGGCGGGGGGCGTGCGGCGCGGCGCAAGCGTGAAAAGCTGCCGCAGCCGCGTCCGCGCCCGCTGGTCCAGAAGCCGCGTCAGCAGCGGACGCATCGGCCCATGCGCCAGCCGCATCAGCGGACGCGGCACCCGGCACATCTGGGCGGCGTCGTTGTGGCTGCCAAGGGTGCAGGCGGGCATCGGCCCGGCACCGACATGGGCGGTGATGCGGGCGATCTGCGCGGCGGGGGCGGCGATCAACTGGTCGAAATCGACGACAAGGATCGCCTCGCGCGGGAAATGCGCGCGCCAGCGTTGCAACTGGCGGGCATAGCTGCTGGCATCGACGAGGCTGTGATATTCATGGGTCAGCGACAGGTCCTCGGGGCGGGTCGTCAGCGTGCCCATGTTCCAGGAATGGGTGTATTGCGACAGCGCCCGCGCCACCGGATCGCGCACGACATAGATCAGCCGGGCATCGGGCGCGTGCCGGGCCAGAAGCTGCGGCACGCCGGGAAAATCGCGGCCCTTGGCGTAATTCGGGCTGGCCTCGCCATGGATGGGACGCCGGGGGTCGAACTGCGCGCGATACCAGTCAAGGCCGCGCGCATAGTTCTTTTCGATGATGAAGAAATCCGTTTCCTTGTCGCGCGACATCGAGATCTGCGGGTGCTGCGACAGCAGCGTGTGCAGCGTCGTCGTCCCGGCGCGCATGGCGCCGACGATCACGAAATCCACCGGGGCGTTGTCGGGACGAGACGCGTGCGCGGTGTCGGACAAGGGAAATGAATCATGCATGAAAAAACTAGCTCGTATGCTGGATCAGCAGGAAAGCCTCCCAATAAGACTTTCGGTGCAGATCGTCTGGTGGATTGGGAAAATTCAGGGACCAGCGCCGCGCCCGCGTCTCAAGATGGTCGTCCTGCATGTAATATTTCATGCGCTGCGAGACGTGCAGCCGGATGGCGTCCATCTTTGTCGCGTGTTCGTCGGTAATGTCGACGAACCAGTTCGGCTGAAAGGTCAGGTCGGCGTCGATGCCCTCGGCCAACAGCAGGGTGGGGTGCCACCTTGCGCGCCGGGCGGCGATGCGGACGGCGGCGGCGACGGCGACGTGGTCCTGATGGGCGGTGCTGGTGTCGCCCGCGAAATGGCTGATGACCATGCTGGGGCGGTATTCGGACAGAAGCTGTTCGATCCAGCCGACCAGCTCGGCCGAACTGGTGACATAACCATCGCGGAAATCGCCGAAGACGACCTCGGCACCGATGCGGCGCGCGGCCATCGTCGCCTCTTCGACACGGTTCCAGGCGGCGCAATCGGCGCCGTTCTCGCCGCGTGTCACCACGACAAGGACGATACGCCGACCCTGCCGCCGCAGCTTGGACAGAAGTCCAAAGCAGGACAGCTCGGCATCGTCGGGATGGGCAAAGACCGCCATGGCGGTTTGCTCCTGGGACCGGTCGACAAGGGTCATGGCAGATATCCGTGTTCTCGTTACAGCGGGACGATACATATATCCCGCGAGCCAAGTTGACCCGGAAACAGATTGGCGGACGTTTGTCCATACCCGGCTTTGGTGCCGGTTTGTGGAATTATACTGAACGGTTCTGTAAATAAACCGACCGTCTCAGTGAGTTTATGATGCGCGTGTATTCATTCGATAATTTCGGTTTTATTGCGCTTTGATGTGCGATTTCAAACAGAATTGCATTCTACCTAAGCGCGAGTTTAACATATGATGATTCATATTTAATACATTGTTATTACGTTACAAATCATCATTGATGCATGAACTTTCTGCCATTTCTGCGGTTGAGTCATGGGGCTGATCTGCCGCGGAATTGCGGTCGGATTCAAGAGGGATTCAGCGTGAATCCGCTCATATTCATCGGCTGTCATGGCTGTTGATTGACAGATGATGCGGTAAGATTAACAGGGGTCGCATTGTCTTGTCATTCTTCCGGGGTGATTCACTCCTTGGGATGGCCGGTAAATCGTGTCCGGTTTGGTATTGGCGATATTATGTTCGACATGTTGAAAAAAATGCAGGAATCTCCGGTCTGCCCTGAGCTGGCGTCGCGCGGTCTGGCCGGGCGGCAGCAGGTGATGCGGGCGGCCCCGATTCGCCGCGATTTTTATGCCATGCGCGGCAAGCGGGCGCTGGATGTGACCGGCGCGCTGGTGCTGCTGATCGTTTTCTCGCCCCTGATTCTGGTCATTGCGCTGCTGATGCTGTCGCAGCGCGGGCCGGTGCTGTTCGGGCACCAGCGGGTCGGGCAGGCGGGGGCGCTGTTCGCCTGCCTGAAGTTCCGCACCATGGTTCCTGACGCCGAGGCGCGGTTGCAGGAGCTGCTGGACCGCGACCCCGAGGCCCGCCGCCAATGGCAGGCCGATCACAAGCTGGACAAGGATCCGCGCATCACGCCGGTCGGAAATTTCCTGCGCCGCACCAGTCTGGACGAATTGCCGCAACTGCTGAACGTGCTGCGCGGCGACATGAGCCTGGTCGGGCCGCGCCCGGTCACGCGGGCCGAGTTGCAGCGCTATGGCGAGGACAGCGTAAGCTATCTGGCGCTGCGTCCGGGCCTGACCGGCAAGTGGCAGGTCAGCGGCCGCAACGACATCAGCTATGCCGGGCGCGTCGCGCTGGACGCGGCCTATGCGCGCGAGTTCAGCGCCTGCGGCGATCTGGCGATTCTGGTGCAGACGGTCGGCGTCGTGCTTGGCGCGACCGGCAAGTAGCACGGGGCCGCCAGGGCGCCGCTATTTGCGCGAGCGCACCCAAAGCGCAGCCAGCACCGCGACAAGGTTTGCCGTCAGCACCACCACCAGCAGCGCCGGCAGCAGGCCGGCGTCCAGACAGAAATACAGGACGGCGCCGACAAGGACGCCGACGATGAGACCTAGAATCAAAGCACCGACTGGCATGGCCGCATATCACACCGATTTCGGCCGATGTGCCAGCGGTCGGTGAAAATTATCAGGACTTTTTGGACCTTCGATGACGCCCTCTGACGTGACACATATGGCCGGGGCAAGCCGGCCGTTTTCGAGGATGCGCAGCGCGATGGCCGGCGAACATGGCGCCGGGCTGATCGATTCGCTTTTGCTGATCGGCGCACGGGTCGGCACCAACCTTCTGGTGCTGGTCTGGACGCTGATTCTGGTGCGGCTGCTGACGCCGGACCTGTCGGGCATCGCCTTCGCCGGCATCGCGGTGGCGCAGATCGCCTCGATGTTCCTGACGCTGAACGTCGAGGCGGTCTCGATGCGCGTGCTGGTCCCCGCCATGCGCGAGGGGCGGCTTGAGGTCGCGGCGGGCTTCATCCGCTTCAACCGCCGCATCCTTCTGCTGGCGCTGCCGCCGGTCGCCATCGCCGCATGGGCGTGGCAGGCGCTGCATGGCGGGCATGGCTCGGTCATGCTGACGCTGGCGGTCACGGTGGCGATGGTCATGGCCGCCATGGCGCGCATCACCGGGCGGCACGCGACCGCGCTTGGCGTCATGCGCAAGGGCATCCTGCCGCGGATGCTGGCGGGGCCGGTGGTGATGACCTGCGGGCTGGTCGCGGCGTGGCTTTTCGGCCTGACGCTGCGGCCCTGGCATGTCGTCGGGCTTTATGCGCTGTCCGAGGCGCTGACCGTCGCCATCCAGAACCGCCTGCTGCGCGCCGATTTCGCGCCCTTCGCCGGGCTTTCGGGCGATGCCTCGGGCTGGCGCGAATGGGTCGGGCTGGGGCTGTGGCTGGCGCCCGGCTCGCTGATGAACGAATTTCGCAAGGCGGTCCTGATCGCGGCGGCGGGGCTGGCGCTGGCGCCGGCCAAGGTCAGCCTGTTCGCGGTGGCGCTGTCGATCATCAACATCATGAATTTCGGCGTCTCGGCCGTCGATGTGGCTTTCAGCCAGCGCCTGTCGCGCACCCTGACCGGGGATGAGCCGCGGATGCGAGACCGCTTCCTTGCGGTCTCGGGCGCGATCAAGCTGGCGGGCTACACCCTGGGCATGGCGCTGGTCGCGGCCTTCGGCTGGTGGGCGCTGGGCTGGTTCGGGCCGGGCTATCGGGCGGCATGGCCGGCGCTGTTGATGCTGACGCTGATCCCGGGGCTGACGATCCTGTTGGGGCCGGGCTCGGTGATCCTGTCCACCTGCGGGCTGGGGCGCGAGGACTTTGCCGCCAATGTCATCGGCGCGGCGCTGACCGTGCTGGCGGTGGCCGGGTGCAGTGCGCTTGGCGGGCTGACCGGCGCGGCCGTGGGTGCGGTGATCGGCTGCACCGCCAGCCAGGCGCTGATGGCCTGGTTCAGCTTTCACCGGCTGGGCATCGACGTGACGCTGTCAAGCCTGCGCCATCTGCGCGCGGGACCGGCGCGGGCAGGACCGGCGCGGGTGGGGGGCGCGACATGACGCTGCACCAACAACCGCTGGTCGCCGCCCCCGACCCGGTCCTGGGGCGCGAGGTGCTGGTCGTCGTCCCTGCCCTGAACGAGGCGCGGGGGATCGCGGCCTGCCTGCGCTCGCTTCTGACCGGCGATCCGCGGCTGGCCGAGGTCGATGTCGTCGTCGCCGATGGCGGCAGCCGCGACGCCACGCGCCGCATCGTCACCGCCATGACGGCCGAGTTTCCGCGCCTGCGGCTGCTGGACAATCCGCACCGCCTGCAATCGGCAGGCATCAATCGTGCCGTGACGGAGGCCGCGCGCCCGCGCCACCGCATCCTTGTGCGCGCCGACGCCCATGCGGTCTATCCGCCCGGTTACGCGATGGCGCTGGCCGACCGGCTGGCGGCGTTGCAGGTGGCCTCGGTCGTGGTGCCGATGGATTCGCGGGGGCAGGGCTGCTTTCAGCGCGCCGCGGCTTGGATCGTCGATACGCCGCTGGGCTCGGGCGGGTCGGCGCATCGCGGCGGCCGCCGCTCGGCCGAGGTCGATCACGGCCATCACGCGGCCATGGACCTTGACTGGTTTCGCCGCATTGGCGGCTATGACGCCAGCTTCAGCCATAACGAGGATGCCGAGCTGGACCACCGCCTGCGCGCCGCGGGCGGCCGTATCTGGCTGGCGGCGGATCTGCGGCTGGACTACCAGATGCGGGCCTCGGTCGGGGCGCTGGCGCGGCAATACTGGAACTATGGCCGGGGCAGGGCGCGCACGGTCTGCAAGCACGCGCTGCGGCCAAGGCTGCGGCAGATCGCGCCGGCGGTAAATCTGGTCCTGCTGCTGGCCGGCGCGGCGCTGGCGCTGACCGGCGCGTTGGCCGGCAATGCGGCGCTGGTGATGGCGGGGGCGATCTGGCCCGTGCTTTACGCGGCGATCCTGGCCGCCGCCTCGGTCTGGATGGCGCTGCGCCACCGCAGCCTTTGCGGGCTTGGCGCGGGCGTGGCACTGGCGGCGATGCACCTGCCCTGGGGGGCGGGTTTCCTTAGCGGGCTATTCAAGGACGACAGGCCATGACCTTGCGGATCGATATTCTCATGTGCACCTTTCGCCGCCCCATGGTCGCCGAGGCGATCGAGGCGATCGGGCGCATCACCCCCTTGCCCGGCGCCGAGCTGCGGCTGGTCATCGCCGACAATGACGACACCGACAGCGCCCGCGAGGTGGTGGCCCGGGCCGCGCAGACGCTGCCCTTTCCCTGCCATTACATCCATGCGCCGGCGCGCAATATCTCGCTGGCGCGCAATGCCTGCCTTGATGCGGCGACCGCGCGCGGGGCGGATTGGATCGTCAGTCTGGACGACGATGAAACCGTCATGCCCGACTGGCTGGTCGAGCTGATGGATAGCGTCGCCCGCGCCGGGGCCGATGGCGGTTTCGGCACGGTGCAGGCGATCTATCCGCCCGGGGCGCCGGAATGGGTCAGCGCGCTGGACCTGCATTCCAGCCACCCCGAGCGGTTCGGCTCGGGCTGGCTGAAGACCGGCAACAGCGGCAATGTCGCCCTGCGCTGGCAGGGCACAAGCTGGGCCGACCAGCGCTATGACCTGTCGCGCGGCGTCACCGGCGGCGAGGATACCGAGTTCTTCCTGCGCCTGTCGGCCATGGGCGTGCGGCTGGTCGCCGCCCCGCGCGCCGTGGTGACAGAGCCCGTCCCCGCCACGCGCCAGACGCTGGAATGGCTGGCGGTGCGGCGTTATCGCATGGGCCAGACCCATATCGTCACCGCGCGGAACGCGCCGCAGCGGGCATGGCTGTTCGCGACCGCCGCGGCCAAATTCGCCTATTGCCGCGTGGCGGAACGCCTTGCCGGCCGCAATGAAACGCGGCGCAATTTCTGGTTCCTGCGCGGGCAGTTGCACAAGGGCGTCTGTGCGGGGCTGCTGGACCGCCCGGCGCCGCAGCTTTACGGGCGCGACCCGGTATGACGGACGCCACCTTGCCCCGCCTTGAGGGGATGCCGGTCGCGGTTTTCGGCTTCGACATCGCCGAGGCGGCGCAGATCCGCCGCATCCGCTCGTTGATGGCGCTGGGGTGCCGGGTCACCTCGTTCTGCCAGCGGCGCGAGGGCGGCACGCCCTTCGCCCCCGAATGGCGGAATATCGACCTGGGGCTGGTGCGGCACAAGGATATCCGCGGCCGCGCGCTGGGGGCGGCCGCGGCCGTGCGCCGCGCGATGTCCGGCTGGCGGGAACTGGCGGGCGCGCGGCTGGTTCTGGCGCGCAACCTTGATCTTGCGCTGATCGCGCTGGCGGCGCGGCGGCTGGCGGCGCTGCGGGCCGGGCGTGCGGCGCCGCCCCTGGTCTATGAATGTCTTGATATCCACGACCTGATGACCCGCCCCGACCGCGTCGGCCGGATCATGCGCCGGGCCGAGCGGCACGTCCTTGCGCAATCGGCGCTGCTGGTCGTGTCCTCGCCCGGCTTCATGCAGAACTATTTCCAGCCGGTGCAGGGCTATCGCGGTCCGGTCGCGCTGGTCGAAAACAAGCTGTGGCTGGGGCTTGGCGCCGAGGCGCGTCCCGCGCGTCCCGCCCCGGTGTCGCGCCCGGACGGTCCGCTGACCATCGGCCTCGTCGGCTCGATCCGCTGTCAGGCCTCGGTCGAGCTGTTGATGCGCACCGCCGACCTGATGGGCGACCGGCTGCGGGTCCGCATCTCGGGCGGGTTGCACGAACACAGCCTGCACGGCTTTCACAAGGCGCTGGCCGCGCGCGCCAATGTCGAATGGACCGGCCCCTATGCCTATCCGCAGGGGCTGGCGCAGGCCTATGCCGGCTGCGATCTGGTCTGGGCGCAGGACATGTGGCAGCGCGGGACGAATTCCGATTGGCTGCTGCCGAACCGCATCTATGAGGCAAGCTGGTGCGGCTGCCCCTCGGTCGGGCTGGCGGATACGCAGACCGGGGCGCGCATCACCGCCGACCGGCTGGGCTGGACGGTGCCGCGCGCCGCGCCCGAGGACCTTGCCGCCCTGCTGGACCGCCTGACGCCCGGACTGCTGGCAGGCCAGCGCGCGGCGCTGCTGTCGCGCCCCGAGGGCGATTTCGTGCAAGGCCCCGGTGACGTGCTGCCGATGCTGGCCCCCGCATTGGCCCCGACATTGGTTCCGGCGCTGGCCTGACAGGACGGAAAAGGGCCGGGGACATTGCTGCCCCCGGCCGGATTCCGCGGCGCCCGGTCTTAACCGAAGACGAAGTCGAGCTGGCCCAGCTCGTAACGGTCGATGCCGTTCAGCAACAGCGTATTGCCGTCGTTGAAGACAAGCTGCACGCCCTGCGAGGTGAGGGTATAGCTGACGTCGCTGCTTGAATAACCGCTCAGCCGGATCTGGTCGCCGCAGGTGGCATCGGCGATGATGTCATTGCCCCAGTTGGTGCCGGCGGTGAACACGAAGTCGTCGCAACCCGAACCGCCAGACATGATGTCATTTCCGGCATCGGCGATCAGCGTATCATTGCCGCTGCCGCCATAAACCCGGTCGTCGCCATCGCCGCCGTAAAGCGAATCGTTGCCCTCGCCGCCAAACAGGCTGTCACACCCCTCGCCGCCATTGATGCTGTCATCGTCCGAGCCGCCGTCCAGCAGGTCATTGCCCGGGCCGCCGACCAGCGTGTCGTTGCCGGTGCCGCCGTTCAGATAGTCGTCGCCCTCGTTCGCCGAAAGGTTGTCGTTGCCTGCACCGCCGACCAGCGTGTCATTGCCGGCCTGACCGTCCAGAATGTCGTCGCCGCCTTCGCCGCAAAGCACGTCGTCGCCGACGCCGGAATAGATGGTGTCACTGCCGGCGCCGCCATAGGCGGTGTCGTTGTCGATGCCCAGCCGCAATTCGTCATCGCCGGCGCCGCCGTCGATGGTGTCATTGCCCGAATTGCCCCAGATGGTGTCATTGCCGATGCCGCCGATCAGCAGGTCGTCGGCGTCGTTGCCTTCGATATAGTCGTTGCCGGCGCCACCGTGGATGGTGTCCGGCCCCTCGCGGCCGATGATGGTGTCGTCGCCGTCGCGCCCGAAATACAGGTCCGAGCCGCTGGTGAGATTGGCGTAATCCGCGCCCTCAGAGCCGAAGATGGCGTTGGGGTTGTTCGAGTCGATGACGTAGTCCGGCTTGCAGCGCATGTCATAGGAACAATAGCTGGGGGTGTAATTCACGCCGCAGACGCGGCTCCACCAATCCTTTCCCCCGCGATCGTAGTTTGAATAGGAATAACGAAACGAATAGTTCATATAAGTCATGGCGAACCTCGCACCTTGAAAACGAATTTGAGCAAGAACACGCTTGCACAAATTGGACATAACATAGGCGTGGGGCGGTGTGAAATTAAATAAGAATTCTCTATTGTGATGATATTAAACGATAATATACTTGTGGTTGTTATATAAGACTGCCCATTTTAGTTTATTATTCATTAGCGCGGTTCATTATCTTCAATATTGGGTCTGGATTTTACCCGTTTTCCGGATGCCCGACCTACCGCGCGGCGGAGATCCCGGCGCATCCTGCGCGGCTGCCGCTGGCCGGAGCGGGCCCCCTCATCCAACGGATATCGCACCCGCCGCCCCGGGGTGTTACGTTGCGTCAGACCTGCGGGCGGAGTGATTCCCCCCGTGGCCGACCGGCGGTTTTCACCGGCGTGACGATGGTGGTGCGGTCTGGCCGGGGCTGTCTGCCCTGGCCACGTTAACAAGGGGAATGTCATGGACCAGACACGGATCGCAGAGCAGACGACCGAATTCGTCGACCTGATGCAGCGGGCGCAGAACCTTGCGCAGCGCAGCGGTGCCAACGCGGTGGCCAAGGCCACCGGGCAGGAATTCTCGGTGCTGGATGCGGGCACCATCGCCCAGGCCTATGCGCGCGCCGGGATGCAACTGGCCAGCGACCCCTTTGCCCTGACCCGCTTTCAGATGGGCCTGTGGAGCGACAGCGCGAAAGCCTGGCTCAATGCATGGTCGAATGGCGCCGAGGACAGCGGCGACCGCCGTTTCCGCGATGGCCGCTGGAGCGCGGACCCCGTCAGCCGCGGTCTGCGCGACATGCATCTGGCGGTGGAAAACGCCGCCGAGCGCCTGATCGGCGCCTTGCCCGACGATGACAAGGACAGCCTGCGCGTCCGCTTCTATACCCGGCAGTTGCTCAGCGCGCTGGCTCCGGCGAACTATCTGGCGCTGAACCCCGTCGCCCGCGACCGCTTCCTTGAGACCGAGGGCCGCAGCCTGCTGGACGGGTTCCGCAACCTGCTGGACGATCTGGAACGCGGCGACGGACGGCTGGACATCAACATGACCGACCGCAACGCCTTCGAGGTCGGGCGCGATCTGGCGACGACACCGGGCGAGGTGGTCTATCAGAACCAGCTCATGCAACTGATCCATTACAAGCCGATGACCGCGACGCAGTTCAAGCGTCCGCTGCTGTTCGTGCCGCCATGGATCAACAAATACTACATCTTCGACATGAAGCCGGAAAACAGCCTTGTCCGCTATATGCTGGAACAGGGGCACAGCGTCTTTCTGATTTCCTGGGTGAACCCGACCCGCGAACATGCGGCGCTGAGCTTTCAGGACTATATGCGGCTGGGTCCGCTGGCGGCGCTGGACGCGATGGAGACCGCGACCGGCCAGCGCGAATTCGACACGCTGGGCTTTTGCATCGGCGGCATCCTTGTCACCGCGACGCTGGCCTATATGGCGGCGAAAAAGGACAAGCGCATCAAGACCGCAACGACGCTGGCCACCATGGTCGATTTCACCGATGTGGGCGAGATCGGCGTCTTCATCGACCGCGACCGGCTTGAGGTCCTGCGCAACCACATGGCCGACAAGGGCTATCTGGAAAACCACCACCTTCAGGACATGTTCTCGATGATCCGGGAAAACGACCTGATCTGGTCCTTCCACGTCATGAACTATCTGATGGGCAGGAAGCCTCCGGCGTTCGACCTTCTGTTCTGGAACGGCGACAGCACCCGCCTGCCGGCCGAGATGCTGCTGTGGTATCTGGAAAAGATCTATATCGAGAACGGCCTGCGCAAGCCCGGCCATCTGACCATGGACGGCGTGCCCATCGATATCGGCAAGATCGACATTCCCTTCTATGTCCTTGCCACGAAAGAGGATCACATCGCGCCCTGGCGCTCGATCTATCCGACGACGGGGCTGCTGGGTGGGCCGACGACCTTCGTCCTTGGCGGCTCGGGCCATATCGCCGGCGTCATCAACCCGCCCGGCAAGCGGCAGAAATACGGCTATTGGACCGACGACAGCTATCCGGCCGATCCTGATGCGTGGCTGGCGGCGGCGGAAAAGCACGAAGGGTCGTGGTGGCCGCATTGGGCGAAATGGATCGAAGGCAACAGCCCGGCGACGATGGTCCCGGCCTATGATCCGGCGACCGGCGGCCTGAAGCCCATCGAGCCCGCGCCCGGCAGCTATGTAAAGGCCGACTGACGGATATTCCTGCATGGTTTAAAGGCGTTCCGCCCCGCGGCAGGGGGCGGGGCGCTTTCAGGCATCTTTCCGGCTTGAAATTTAATCAATCGTTTGATTAAATCAGGTCATGCAAGACGATTCCATTCCCGCCGGCACCCGTGCCGACCTGATCGCCGCCGGCCTGCACCTTTTTGGGCGCGACGGCTTTGCTGCCACCTCGACCCGCGCGCTGGCGGCGCAGGCGGGCACCAATGTCGCCTCGATCGCCTATCACTTCGGCGGGAAAGAGGGGCTGCGCCTTGCCTGCGCTGACGAGGTGCTGCGCCGCATCGCCATGGTCGCCGGCCCCGCCATGCCGCCGCCGCAGATGCCCGCCGATCAGGCGCTGGCGCGGCTTGACGCCATGCTGCGCGCCATGGTCGGCTTTCTGACCGAGGCGCCGCAGGCCGCCGATATCATCGGCTTCATCCTGCGCGAAATGGCCGAGGACGGTCCCGCGCTCGCCCTGCTTTACGAGCGGTTCTTCCTGGAAAAGCACCGCGAAATCTGCCTGCTCATCGGCATGGTCACCGGCGCCGACCCCGACCTTGAGGATACCCGGCTGCTGGCCTTTTCGCTTCTGGGGCAGGCGGTCTATTTTCGCATCGGCCAGCCGATCATTTGCCGCCGCATGGGCTGGCGCCAGCTTGGCCCGGCCGAGGGACAGGCCATCGCCGACCGGCTTTGCGCCAATCTTCACGCCATTTTACGAGCTGAATCATGATGGGTTTCATCTGCGCCGTGCCGCTGGTCTCGTCGCTTTTTACCGCCTGCGCGGCGCCGCCGCCCTTCGCCACCGGCTATGTCGAGGGCGAATATGTCCTGATCGCGCCCATTGCCGCGACGCAGGTGCTTGACCTGCCGGTGGGGCGCGGCG
The DNA here is from genome assembly GCA_046348875.1 of Paracoccus sp. (in: a-proteobacteria). Taxonomy (GTDB): domain Bacteria; phylum Pseudomonadota; class Alphaproteobacteria; order Rhodobacterales; family Rhodobacteraceae; genus Paracoccus. Next base: position 96,716 of record JAXMDJ010000013.1, on the reverse strand, counting down.
ACCGCGTGACGGCGGGGCAGGTGGTCGCCCAGATGGAGACACAGGACGCCCGGATTGCGCTGGCCGAGGCCGAGGCCGGCCTTGCCAAGGCGCAGAACGAACTGGCCAACCTTCAGGAAGGCCGCCGCCCCGAGGAAATCAGCGTGCTTGAGGCGGCACTGACCTCGGCCCGGGCGCAGGCCGACGAGGCCGGCAAAGAGGTGGCGCGGCAGGAAAGCCTGCGCGCCCGCAATGTCAGCTCGCAATCGCAACTGGATCAGGCCCGCACCGAAACCGAGGTTGCCCGCGCCCGCGTGGCCGAGGCCGAGGCGCAGCTTTCCGTCGCCCGCCTGCCGGCCCGCGCGCAGGAAATCGAGGCCGCCCGCGCCGCCGTCGCCGGCGCCCGCGCCGCGCGCGACGCCGCGGCATGGCAACTGGACCAGCGCCGCCTGACCGCGCCGCGGCCGGGCACGATTTTCGACGTGATCCGCCGCCCCGGCGAGATGGCCGGCCCCTCGGCGCCCGTCCTGTCCTATCTGCCCGACGGCGCGGTGAAGCTGCGCCTTTACGTCCCCGAGGCGGGCCTGTCCTCGATCGCGCCCGGCACCGTCCTCAACGTCAATTGCGACGGCTGCGCGGGCGCGACGGCCACCGTTACCTATGTCTCGGACGCGCCCGAATTCACGCCGCCGGTGATCTATTCGCTGCAGAACCGCCAGAAGCTGGTCTACCTGGTCGAGGCGCGCCCCGATGCCGGGACCAGGGCGCTGAATCCCGGCCAGATCGTCGATGTGGACCTGTCGCGATGAACGTGATCGAGGTCCGCGGCCTGACCAAAAGCTTTGGCGACCGCAAGGTTGTGGACGACGTGTCGCTGACTGTCGAAAAGGGCGAGATCGCGGGCTTTCTGGGGCCGAACGGTTCGGGCAAGACGACCTGCATCCGCATGATGTGCGGGCTTCTGACGCCTGATGCCGGGCATGGCACGGTGCTGGGCCATGACATCCTGACCCAGCAGCGGCAGATCAAGATGCAGGTCGGCTACATGACGCAGAAATTCTCGTTCTACGAGGATCTCTCGATCAAGGAGAACCTGGATTTCGTCGCCGGGCTTTACGGGCTGCCGCAGCAGGCGGTGCGCGACACGCTGGCCGATCTGGGCCTGACCTCGCGCCGCGACCAGATGGCGGGCAGCCTGTCGGGCGGCTGGAAACAGCGGCTGGCGCTGGCCGCCTGCATCATGCACAAGCCCCAGCTTCTGATGCTGGACGAGCCGACGGCAGGCGTCGACCCCAAGGCCCGGCGCGAGTTCTGGGACGAGATTCACGAACTGTCCACCGGCGGCCTGACCGTGCTGGTCAGCACCCATTACATGGACGAGGCCGAGCGCTGCCACCGCATCAACTATATCGCCTATGGCCGGCTGGTCGCGCATGGCACCGTCGCGCAGGTGATCCGCGATGCGGGGCTGACGACCTATACCGTCACCACCGACCATCCGGGCCGGGTGGCGCGGCTGCTTGCGGGCATGCCCGGCGTCGAGCAGGTCGCGCCCTTCGGCACCACGCTGCACGTCACCGGCACCGACCGCGCCGCCATCGAGACGGCGCTGCGCGGGGCGGGCGTCGAATGGCAGCCATCCGAAACCAGCCTTGAGGACGTCTTCATCCGCCTGATGGAGCAAAGCCGGGACAATATGGCATGAACTGGTTTTCGCTTCACCGGCTGCGGGCCCTGCTGGGCAAGGAATTCATCCAGATGCGCCGCGACCGCGTCACCTTCGCGATGATGCTGGGCGTGCCGCTGATGCAGCTTCTGCTGTTCGGCTTTGCCATCAACAACGACCCCAAGCACCTGCCCGCAGCACTGGTCGCCCCGACCGAGGACCGCTTTACCCGGGCCATGGTCTCGGCGCTGGAACTGACGGGATATTACAACTTTACCCATCCCATCGCCTCGGCGGCCGAGGCCGAAAGCCTGATCGCGCGGGGCGATGTGTCCTTCGTCGTGACCATCCCTTCGGATTTCGGGCAGCGGGTCGAACGCGGCGACAATCCCCAGATCCTGATCGAGGCCGATGCCACCGACCCCGCCGTGGCCTCGGGCGCGATCTCGACGCTGGGCACGGTCGCCAAGGGCGCGCTCAGTCGCGAGATCGGCCATGAGGCGGGCGCGGCGCCGGTCGATATCGTCGTGCATCGCCGCTACAACCCCGAAGGCATCACGCAATACAACATCATCCCCGGCCTGATGGGCGTCATCCTGCAAATGATCCTGGTGATGATGACCTCGATGGCGCTGACGCGCGAGACCGAGCGCGGCACCATGGAAAACCTGCTGGCCATGCCCGCGACGCCACTGGAGATCATGCTGGGCAAGATCATCCCCTATATGTGCGTGGGCGCGGTGCAGGTCGTGGTGGTGCTGCTGGCGGCGCGCGCGCTGTTCGGCGTGCCCTTCGTCGGCAGCTTCCAACTGTTGTCGCTGGGGATTTTCGTCTTTGTGCTGTCGATGGTCATTCTGGGCTATCTCATCTCGACGCTGGCGCGCACGCAGATGCAGGCGATGCAGTTGACCTTTTTCTTCTTCCTGCCGTCGCTTCTGCTGTCGGGCTTCATGTTCCCGTTCCGCGGCATGCCCGGCTGGGCGCAGGTGCTGGGCGAATGTTTCCCGCTGACGCATTTCCTGCGCCTGATCCGGGGCGTGATGCTGAAGGGCGCGACCTATGCCGATGTCGCGCAGCCCATCGCGGCGCTGATGCTGTTCGTGCTGATCTTTGCCGGGCTGGCGCTGACGCGGTTCCGCCGGACGCTGGACTAGGCCGCGATGGCCTGTTCCAGCCGCGCGTCGCCCGCCGCCTTGCAGGCGGCCTCGATGGCGGCGCGGTCGGGCATCAGGCAGGCGGCGGTGGACAGCGCATCCGCGACCGCCGCCGACCGCGCCGAGACCGAGACCTGCCGCCACGGCCCGGCCGCCGGGCGCCCGCTGACCGGGTCGAAGATATGCCCGACCTTGCCCGCCGCATCCAGCACCGTCCCCAGCGGCGCCGAGGTCGCCAGCGCCCGGTCGCGCAGCGCCAGTTCCCTGCCGTCGCGGATGCTGACCGGCCAGCCGGTCCGGCCGTCCTCGTCGCCCAGGGCGACGATCTCGCCCGTGTCGATCAGCACGTTTTCAACGCCTTGCCCGCGCAAAAGCCCGGCCACGCTGTCGGCGATAAAGCCTTGCGCGATGCCGTTCAGCGTCAGCGCCATGCCGGGGCGCAGCACGATGCGCGCGGGGTCAAGGCGCAGGTTCTGCCAGCCGGTCCGCGCCTGCGCGGCGGCGATCCGGGGCGCGTCGGGCAGCCGCCCTTCGACGGCGGCGCGGGCGTAAAGGTCCCAAAGCGGCTGCACGCTGGGGTCGAACGCCCCGCCGGTCGCCCGGTGCATCTGGTCGCAAAGCCCAAGGCAGGTGACCAGATCCAGCGAGGGCGCCTCAAGCGCCGCGCCGGCGTTCAGCCGCGCCAGTTCGCTGTCCGCGCGGTAAAGGCTGAAGATGCGCTCAAGCCGGGCGATCTCGGCGCGGGCGGCGTCGATCAGGCGCGCGGCCTCGGGATGGGCCAGCGCGATCCGGGCCGGGGCCCCCAGCGCGATCCCGCGCCATTCCCGCATCGGCGCGGCGGAAATGGCCGAAACCGATCCGGTGGCCGAGACGGCAAGAACACCTGCGGTGATGGTCAGAAAGCGGCGGCGTTTCATGGTCAACTGCCTTTCGTTGCGGCTTTCAGCCGGTTCAGGTAATCCGCGTCGGCATCGGCGGGGTTATCGGCCGGCGCACCGACGGGGGCTGTGGCGGGGGCTGTGGCGGGGGCCGCGCCCTCGGCAGGGGCCAGCACCGCCGCGTCGGGAATGTCGCCCATGCGCAGCACCTTGCCGCCATGTTTCGCGACAAAGGCCGTCGCGCCGGCCTCGCTGCCAAAGGGCACCATTTCGCCGGCGCCCATGCCGCCCGCCTGTTTCGACCCCATGACGAACCACGCGTCCGAGGCAAGGATCCAGTTCGATGCCCCCGGCTCGGCCCAGCTTGCGGCGCGGTCCATGTCGCTGACATAGATCGCGGCGATGGTGTAATCCTGTTCAGGCATGCGCTGGAAGGCCAGCGCGTCGCGCACCTGCGCAAAGAAGATCGGGGCCGTCACCTCGCGCAGATGGATCTGCGCCTTGGGGCCGGGATGCTCCAGCAGGTCCATCTGGCAGTAATAGCCGACGGCGGTCTGGGTCATCTCGACCGGAGGCGGGATTTCCGCCGTCTCCTCGCGGCAGGCGGCCAGCGCCAGAAGGGCAAGCAGGGCAAGGCGTTTCATGGCGTGATCCTTCGGAAGGCAAGGACGGCGGCGCCCAGCCCGCAAAGCGGCCAGACCAGCACCGAGGTCAGCGCGGCAAGGGGCGGGATCGCATTGGCGGCGCCCGCCAGCCCGGCGGCGGCGGCGGTCGCCTGACTGGCCGACAGGTTGTAAAGCCGGAAGGCATCCGCCGGATTGGTCAGCAGCGCCGCCGGCAGGAACGAGGTGGTGAAGCGGCCGCCATCGTCGGCCACGACCGCCGCCAGCAGCGCCAGATCCCACAGCACCACGGCGATCAGCCACAGCCCGATCGCAAGCCCCGCCGCGCCCGAGGGCCGCCTCGCCAAGGCCGACAGCGTATAGCCCGCGCACAGGAACGCCGCGCCAAGCGGCAGCGAGGACCAGAACAGCCGCCACAGCGACGGCAACCCGTTCAGCGCGGTCCTGTCGGTGGCGACGGCGGCGATGGCCGCGACGCCGTAACCCGCCGCCAGCGCCATCGCCAGCACCGCCAGATGCGCTGCGGCCTTGCCCAGCACGATCTGCGTGCGCGTCACCGGATAGGTCAGCAGCAGGGGCAGGGTGCCGCGCTCGATCTCGCCGGCGATGGCGTCAAAGGACATCAGCAGCGCCACCAGCGGCACCAGATAGACGGCAAGGCTGGTCAGGCTGGCGACGATCACCGACAGCCGGTCGGTCCCCAGCGCCCCGGTCGGGGCCGAGCCCGCCGCCGACAGCACCAGCGAAAACAGCACCATCATGGCGACGGCAATGGCGACCCAGCGGTTGCGCAGGGCGATCCGCATCTCGATGGCAGCGATGGCAAGAATACGGCCCATCATGCGGCGTCCCTGCGGCTGATCTGCGTATAGATGTCTTCAAGGCTGGGCGGGAACATGTCCACGTCGGCGACATGGGAACCCAGTTCGGCGATGCGGCCCAGCATCGGCAGCTTGTCGGTCTGCGGCACCTGCAAGGTCGCGCCGCCATCGGCGAATTGCGCGGCGGGGAAGGCGGCGCGGATCGCCTGTTCGCCGCCATTCGCCACCCTGATCTGGATGGTCAGCGGCAGGTCGGCGCTGGCGCGCAGCTCGCCGATGCTGCCCTGCGCCACCAGCCGGCCCTGCGACAGAATGGCGATCAGGTCGGTGCGGGCCTCGACCTCGGTCAGCGCGTGCGAGGACAGCAAAATCGCTGCCCCCCGCGCCGCCAGTTCGTCCAGCAGCGCATAGAAATCGCGCCGCGAGACCGGGTCCAGCCCGCTTGTCGGCTCGTCCAGCACCAGCAGGCGCGGCGTGCCGATCAGCGCCTGCGCCAGCCCGACGCGCTGGCGCATCCCCTTGGAATAGGTGCCGATGCGGCGGTCCAGCGCGTGCGCCAGCCCGACGCGCGCAAGGATATCGGCCGCGCCCGAGGCCGCCTGCCCCCGCAGGCGCAGGTAATGCGCGATCTGTTCGCGCCCGGTCAGCGCCGGGTGAAAGGCCACGCTTTCGGGCAGATAGGCGGTGGCGTCGCGGGCCACGCCGCTGCCGGGGGGGGCACCCATCACCCGCACCTCGCCGCCGTCATGGCCGATCAGGCCCAGCACGATCTTCATCAGCGTGGATTTGCCCGCACCGTTATGCCCCAGCAGCGCCACGCGCTGCCCCGGCGCCACGGTCAGCGAGACTTCGGAAAGCGCGGTCACGCCGGCATAGCGCTTAGTGAGTTGCGAGAGGATCAAAGGCGTCGTCATCTGCATCATCTTTCAGCCAGTCGGGGGCGGTGGCGGCCTCCTCGGCGGCGATTTCGGGGGGCACGGCGATCTGGACCGGGCGCATCTGCGGAAAGCTGTCCACGACCCCGCCGGGCAGGGTGGCGGGAAAGCTGGATTGCGACCAGCGGATCAGTTGCACGGCCGGGGCGCCGGTCAGCAGCGCGGCGGCGGGCTGCGACCACAGGATGTGGTCCATCAGGTCGTTGGGGCGATAGGGGCTGTCGGCGACCCCGTCGCCGTTCAGGTCGAAGGCGGGATTGTCGGACCAGAAATTGCCGGTGCCGTTCAGGCTCCACTCCACGTCCCTTGTGCCGACATATTTCACCTGATTGCGGTTGCCGATGAAGGCATTGCCGGTGATGGCATTGCGTTCGGAGCCGGCGGTGAAATGGATGCCGATATCGCAGCCCTCATAGCGGTTGCCGGCGATCAGGTTCTTGTGGGCGTTATAGATGAAGGTGCATTTCTCGGCCCCGCCGCGCACCAGATTGCCGATCACATCGGCATTGTTGGCATAGTTCAGCATGACCCCGTGGCTGCGGTCGCGCAGCGACAGGTTGTTCATCACCTTCACCCGGTCGGAAAACATCAGCGCATAGCCCAGATGGTTGCCGATCGAGATATTGCCGCTGACCTCGCTGTCATTGGTATACATGTAGTGGACGGCAAAGCGCAGGTCGCGGAACAGGTTGTTGCGAAAGATGTTTTTCCGCGAGGTATTCGTGAAGATACCGTCGCGGCCATAGCGGACGCTGTTCCCCTCGACCACGGCGCCGGGGGCGTTCCAGACATAGATGCCGTTGCCGCGGTCGTTCATCCGCTGGTCCTGCCGGCCGATGATGGTGTTGCCGCGCACGATGCTGTCCTGCGCGCCGTGAATGTCGACGCCGTAAAGGTTGCGCTCGATGCGGTTTCCCTCGACCAGAACGCGGCGGGCGGTGCGGGTCAGTTGCACGCCCGAGTCGATGTCCTGATGCGAATTGCCCGAGCCGGTCAGCGTCAGCCCGCGGATCACCACATCCGCACCCGTGACCCGGATGACCGAGCCCTTGCCGCCCGCGTCGATCTGCGCCTTGCCCTGGCCGTCCAGCGTCAGCGGCTTGTCGATCACCACCGGCCCGCGATGCAGGCCGGGGGCAAGGATCAGCACATCGCCGGGTTCGGCCCCGGCGATGGCGGCGGTCAGGCCATCGCCCACCGGTACGGCCCGCTCGGCCGCGAAAAGCGGCGAGGCAAGGCACAGGCAAAGGGCGATGGCACGCAGCATCAGGCAGCCTTCGGACGAACGAACATGCGGCCGCGCATTTCCATGTGCAGCGCATGACAGAACCACTGGCAATAATACCAGTAAACGCCGGGCTTCGCTGCCACGAAGGTGACCGACGAGGTCGCCTGCGGACCGATTTCCATCGCCACGCCGTGGTTGCCCACGGTAAAGCCGTGGGTCAGGTCGTCGATGTCGTCAAGGTTGGTGACGATGACCGTGACCTCGTCGCCCTGATTGACCTCGAAGCTTTCCAGCGCAAAGTTCGGCGCCTGCGAGGACATGTAGACGCGCACCTTTTTCGGGTCGTCCTTGTCGCGGATGACCATGTCCTGCCATTCGTCCAGATTGACGCCGTCCGCCTCGGCCTGTTTGCGGGTATCGGCCCACATCGGGTCCTGCCGGTCCCAGACCGAGCGGATATTGCCCATCTTCGAGGCATGGATCGCGATGGCGTCATGGGGCTCGGCAAAGTTCGGGCCGTCATGGACGACAACCATCTGATCGGTCGAGATGTCGATAAGCTGGTCGTTCTCCGGCTTCAGCGGACCCACGTTCAGGAAGCGGTCCTTCGAGAACTTGGACAGGCAGACCAGCCACTTGCCATCGGCCTCAAGCGTTTCGCCCATGGTCGTCTTCAGGTGGCCCGGCTGATACTGCACGTCCACCTTGGAAATGATCGGATCGACCTTTTCGCCGTTATGGGCGGCGATGGCCTTTTCGATGTTCCACTTCACAACCTGGCTGTCGAGGAACAGCGACGTGAAGGCGTTGCCCTTGCCGTCAAAGGCGGTGTGCAGCGGCCCAAGGCCCAGTTCCGGCTGCGCGACGATGGCGCTTTCGGGGGCGGCGCCATCGAAGACGGCGGCAAGCTTGGTCACGTCGATCACCGTCACCGTCGGCGACAGCTTGCCAGCGATGCACAGGTGCTTCTTGTCGGGCGCCATGTTGCAGCCATGCGGGTTGTTCGGCACCGGGATATAGGTGGTGTATTTCTTCGCCGCGTTCGACTTGCGCCCGTCGACGATCTTGCAGCCGTTCAGTTCCTGGAAGTCGCCGGCGGCAATCCCCGCCTCGATATTGGCCAGGTTGAAGACGACGACGTGATCCATCTCGGCCGCGGTCATCTCGGCCTGGTTCATCCCCATTTCCGAGTTGTAGCTGGTCGAGAAGGCGTATTTGCCTTCGTAATCGGCGTCGGTGTTGTCAAGGTTGCCCGACACGATCACCTGCCATGCGACCTTCATCGCGTCGGTATCGACGGCGGTGAACAGGTTCACATAGGTGGACACGTCGTCCATGGTCGTGCCGTCGTTGACCAGCGGCGCCTCGTCCTCGCCATTGACAAAGATGTATTTCGACGACGGCACCTTCTGCGGGCGCATGCCGTGCATGGCGTTGGCGTTCGGGATCTCAAGGATCTTGTCGCATTTCATCACGTCGCAGCGGACGCGGGCCACGCGGCTGTTGGCCTTGTCCTGCATGAACAGGTATTTGCCGTCATACTTGCCGTCCGTATAGGACATGTGGACGTGGTGCAGGTCGCCGTTGTCATGGACCTTTTTGCCCTGCGCGGCCAGGAATTCCCTGGTTTCGGGCAGCATGGTTTCGGTCAGGATCTTCAGCGACTCGTTGGTCTGGCCCCAGCCGGTGGCCGAGCAGCGGTTGAAGACCGGCACCCGCATCAGTTCGCGCATCGAGGGGATGCCAAGAATACGCATCTCGCCCGTCTGCCCCGAGGACCAGAAGCCGTAATATTCGTCCAGTTCACCCGGCTGCGGGTTCCAGTTCGCCTCGGCCCCGGCGGCCATGGCCGCGGCCGGGACGACCGCCGCGCCGCCGCCGGCCAGCAGCGCTGCCGTGCCGCGCATCCCAAGCCCGCCGATGGCGACGCCGCCCGCAGTCGCCCCCAGAAGGCCGCGTCGGCTGATTTGTGTCTTTTGCTCGGTCATGTCAGACTCCTTTACTTTTGACGTTCGGGTGGTTGGCCAGACCAGCGCGTGGGGAGGCCATGGACGGTGGCGTGCTTGCGGCGACGTGCTCGCGCCGCTTCATTTGCTTGATCACCACCGGGCATTTGGTTTTCGAGTGATACAGAACCTGGCAATGCATGCAGTTCAGGCACTCGTTGGGGTTGATCTCACCCGTCGGGTGGATCGCCTGCACGAAACATTCGTTGCCGCAGGTCTGGCAGGGATTGCCGCATTCCTTGTAGCGCTTGAGCCAGTCGAACATGCGGATGCGCGCCGGAATCGCCAGACCCGCGCCCAGCGGGCACAGATAGCGGCAATAGAAGCGCTCGACGAACAGCCCCGCCATCAACAGGCCGACCGCATAGACCACGAAGGGCCAGGCGCGGACGAATTTCAGGATAATGGCGGTCTTGAAGGGCTCGACCTCGGCCAGTCGCTCGGCCTGGTCGAGACTGGCCAGAGACACGCCGAAAAGTCCAAGGAAGATCATGTATTTGACCGGCCACAGCCGTTCATGCAGCCCCCAGGGCAGGCGGAATTGCGGGATGCCCAGCTTGCGCCCGATCTGGTTCAGCAGCTCTTGCAGCGCGCCAAAGGGGCACAGCCACCCGCAATAGGCCCCGCGCCCCCAGAAGATCAGCGCCGCCGCGACCGAGAACCACAGGATGAAGGTCAGCGGGTCCAGCAGGAACGCCTGCCAACTGAAGCCGGTGGCAAGGCTGTTGGCCAGCGCCATGATGTTGACCACCGAAAGCTGCGCGTTCCACATCCAGCCCAGCACGACCAGCGTGACGGTCAGGAAGGACATGCGGAACCAGTAGACCGCGCGCTCGGACCGGCTGAGATACTCCTGGAAAAAGAAGGCGGCGGTCAGCACGCCCAGCATCGCCAGCACCACGGCGACCTGCGGCTTCTTGCCCTCCCATATGCGTTTCCACAGGGCGGCCTGCGCTGTTGCCTCATCAGTGGGGGCGGCCTGCTCGGCAGCCGTGGCAGTGGCGGCCTGCGGCGCGGCTTCGGGCGCGGGGGCGGGCAGGGGGCGCAGATAGGGCTGCGGAAGCTGGTAATCCAGATCGCGGGTGATGAACAGTTTCTCGATCGGGCCCACCTCGCGGTGGATCAGCAGTTGCACGCGGAAGGGCTTCGTCGGGTCGAAGCCGCTGTCGGCGGGGATCTTGAACAGGTCCATTTCCGTGAAGCCGGGCGTGTCCTGCAGCGCGATACTGGCGCGGCGGTGCTGGCGGTCGCGGAAGCGGACAGAAATATCGTCCTGAATCAACTGGATGCGGTCGAAGATGCCGCCGCGCACATAGCCCGACCCCTTGAAGGAATACTGCCCCAGCCCGGCCACCAGAATGGCGTTGTCGCCGGGTTGCAGCCATTGCGTCATGTTGGCATAGCCCGCGTCGCCCAGGACCGCCTTGCCGATGGCCGGCACGCTGACCAGCGTCATCTGCATGTCGATGAAGACATCGTCCGGCGCGGCGTTGATCGGGCGGTCGGCGGCGCGGGGGTCCTCATGCGCGGCAAAGGCCTCGTTCACGTCCTTCACGGTCAGCGCCAGTTTGCGCACCGTGCCGTCGCCCAGCAGCGTCTGCCAACTGTCGGCGGCGGTGGCGTCGGGGTTGATCTCGAAGCGCGGCCCGCTGTCGGCGGTGGTCGCGGCCAACCCGCCCAGCCCCAGCGCCCGCGCCACCTGCAACCCCGAGCGGATGACCGAATCGTCGATCACCATCACCGTCACCGTCGCGCCCGAGACGATATGCAGTTCATGCGCCGAGCCGCCGGCCTTGGCCTCGGCCACCAGATCGACGCCGGCATAGGTGTCGGCCATGGCCTGGATCTTGGCCTCGGGGATGCCGATCAGCACGATGGGTTCAGAGTGTTTGACCAGCTTCACGCCCAGGATCTTCGCGTCCGGGCTGACCGCCATCATCGTGTGGATGGGCTTGCCGGAATAGCCGGTCGTGCCGACGAAATCGCTGGTGATGAAGGCCCAGCCGATGGTCTGGCCGTCCTTCAGGACCGGTGCCACCGGCAGGTCGGCACGGATCGGACCAAAGCCATCGGCGCCCGGGGCAATGTCCGAGGCTTTGACTTCGTTGATGAATTTCTCAAGGACCGGGGCGGCGCGGGCCGCCTGTCCAGCCAGTCCGGCCAGGAGCAGGACAAGGGCGAATGCGACAAGGCGCATGGCGCGCAGCAGCGCCAGGTGACGTGGTTCAGACATTGCATCTGCCTTTTCCAACTGGGGGTCCACGGGCGACTGGCCTTGCATGGCCGGTTTGCGGGCAGGATTGCGCGACGCGATTATCGGCTGCGGCGCGGCTGGCGCTGATATCGGGAATAGTGAACGAGGTCGCCGGCGCCGGCGGCGCGGCGCCGACCATGGCGCAGCCGGTGCAGGTCGGGCAATGGCAGCTATCCGCCGGATCGACCGGATTGCCCGCAGCATCCACCATGATCGTCTGCGCGCCCTCGGCGCCGCAGATCACCTGCATCGTCGCGGCGCTGCCGGACAGCGGCGCCAGTGCCATCGAGATGATCGACAGCAGCATGATGATCGCAAGCGTGGCGGTTCGGCGGCCCATGCCGGCGCTCTACCCCCGCCGGACAAAGCCGCACTTGACGATTGTCAATGCCGGCCGTTGATTTCGCCCCAAGACCTGCGACCCGAGGTCGCGCGCGCTGAACTTTGCCGATGCTGGCCTGGCTGTGGCGCCGGCTTGGGCTTGGCTGTTGCGTTCGCTTGCCGCCGTGCCCGCCCATCGCCGTGTTCGCCCATTGCCGTGGCCGCTGCCGCTGCCGCTTGGCGTCGTTCCGCCCACCGTCGTGCCCGTCCACCGCCGCTGCTGCTTGGCACCGCCGCGGTTTCCCCTCTGCCCCCGGTTTCCCCCTTCGCCTCGGTTTTCGCTCATTTGCCCGGGTCTACCCACGCCCCCGGGCCTGCCCGCGCCTCGGCCCGCACCATGGCATGACCCGCACCACGGGATCACCCATGCCATAACCTGACATGCGCTATGACCCGACCTGCGCTATGCGCGGCTTGGCTCATTCCCCTGCGCGGTTCATGGACGCCCCTTTGTCCGGGGGCGAGAAAGAACTCACGCAGATGCCGCGAGATGGCTGCCGTTCGCGGCGGTTCGTGGTGTCGGGCGCTGCCGATGGCGCGCGCCCATTCAGCCACCGACCATTCAGCCCCTCGGCGCCCCGGGCACTTCACCGGTTACTCAGCGGCGCGCGTCGTCTCGGACCCCCCTTGCGATGGGCGGACCATCCCGCCAGTGACACGGTTCCGGCCAGCCTGCTTGCTTTGGTAAAGCAGCCGGTCGGCCTGCAAGAGCAACAGCTCGACCGCCTCTCCGGGCATGCAGCGCCCGGTGGCCACGCCGATGCTGATCGTGACCCGCGCCGTGCTGCCGGCGCCGGCATTGGGGATGGCCAGCGCCTCGACCTGGCGGCGCATGGACTCGGCCAGCGACATGGCGCCATCGAAATCGGTTTCGGGCAGAAGGCAGGCGAACTCCTCGCCGCCATAGCGCGCACAGAAATCGCCGGGCCGGTGCAATGCGCCGCTGATCGCCGCGCCGACGCTGCGGATGCAGAGATCGCCTTGGGGGTGGCCGTAACTGTCGTTGAATTGCTTGAAGAAATCGATATCCAGCATCATCACCGACAGCCAGTTGCCGCTTCGCATCAGCCGGCGCGATTCGCAGCGCAACAGTTCCTCAAGCCGGCGGCGATTGCCAAGCCCTGTCAGCGCGTCGGTCATCGCAAGGTCCGCCAGCCGGTCGCGCATCCGTTTCATCTCAAGGTGATTGCCGACGCGGTGGCGCAGAATCTCGGGGCGGATCGGCTTGGTGACATAGTCGATGGCGCCCGAGGAAAGGCCGCGCGCCTCGTCCTCGGACGCGTCGAGGCCGGTGGTGAAGATCACCGGCACGTTCGCCAACCGCTCGTCCTGCTTGATGAGCCGGCAGACCTCATATCCGTCCATGCCCGGCATCACGATATCCAGCAGGATCAGGTCCGGCGCGATCCGGCGCGCGATCTCGATGGCGGCGGGACCCGAGCAGGCAAAGCAGACCTCGTGATCGGGCTCAAGAAGGGCGCTCATGATCTCGATATTGATCGCTTCGTCATCGACGATCAGGATCACCGGCTTGTCGCTCATGCCAGCCGCCCCTGCATGGTGATGTCGGTCGTCGGCTCCTGATCCAGCAGCCGCAGGGCCTGCGGATAGTCGAGCCGTTGCAGGGCGGCAAAGATCGGGTGGGCGCCCCGCGTCCCGGCCGGCAGTCCCAGCGCATCGGCATAGGCGTCAAAGCCGCGCCGGGCCGAAAGGCTGCCGCGCCGGATCTGTTCGCGCAGGGCCTCGCGCGCCCCGGCCAGAGGCGGTGGCGCGGCATGGGCGGGGTGCGCGACAGGTGCGGCGGGACCGAGCCGCTGTGCCGCCGCGATTGCCGGTGCCAATGCGGCCGCAAGCGCGGCGATCGTCGCCGCCAGATCGTCGGTCTGGCCCTGGCGGCAGCGCTGTTCCAGCTGGCCGGCGATTTCAGGCACCTCGGCCAGTTCCAGCGAGCGCGCCACACCCTTGAGGCTGTGGGCAAGCCGGCCGGCCTCCTCCAGGCGGTTCGCCGAGATCATCGCGTGCAGGTCGGCGGGTGCGGTCACATAGGTCGTGCCGAAGCGCGCGATCAGGTCATGCAGCAGGGCGGCATTACCGTTGACGCGGTGCAGCGCCGCCGGGATGTCGAAGGGCGGCAGATCGGTGGGCAGGCTGGCCGTCACCGGCAGGCGCGGGGCGCCGACCGGCGTCGGGGCGACATGCGGAACCGCGCGCAGCCAGCGCGTCAACATGCGGACGAGATGGGCGGGATCGACCGGCTTCGACATGTGGTCGTTCATGCCCGCGGCGAGGCAGCGCTGGCGCTCGGCGTCATAGGCATGGGCGGTCATGGCAATGATCGGCAGCCGGTCGGCGCCCCGGCTTCGGCGAATTTCGCGCGTTGCCGCGATGCCGTCGAGGCTGGGCATCTGCACGTCCATCAGCACCGCCGCATAGCTGTCGCCGTGTTCGGCGACCATGGCGCAGGCAATCTGGCCGTCGGCCGCGCAATCGACCAGCAGTCCGGCATCGGTCAGCAGTTCGACGGCGATCTCACGGTTGATCTCGTTATCCTCGGCCAGGAGGACGCGCAGACCGCGCAGGTCGGGTGGGAGCCGCGGGACGGTGCCGGGCAGGGCGCGCGGCGCACCGTCGGCGAAAGCGCCGAGCACCTGCTGCAGCGCGTCGCGCAGGGCGGTGGCATCGACGGGCTTGCCGAGCACGGCACTGACGTCGTGATCCTGCGTCGCGGCGCGCAGGTCCGCGGTGTCATAGGCGGTGACCAGCAGGATTGCCGGCTGCACCTCGACATAAGGGTTGGCGCGGATGGCGCGCAGTGTCGTCAGGCCGTCCAGTCCCGGCATCCGGCAGTCGAGAACCAGAAGGTCGAAAGGGCGGCCGCTGCGGGTTTCCGCCTCAAGCCGGCCGATCACCTCACGGTCCGAGACGGCGGTGCCGACATCGAAGCCCCAGCCGGCCAGAAGATCGGCGGTGATATGGCGCGCGGCGGGATTGTCGTCGGCGACCAGCGCCCGCAGCCGCGGCGGCGCGGCCGGGCTGGCCGTCGCGGCACCCTGGCCGATTCCCAGCCGCAGCATGAAGGAAAAGACGCTGCCTTGGCCGGGGGCGCTTTCGACCCTGATCCAGCCGCCCATCTGCTCGATGATCTGGCGGCAGATCGCCAGCCCCAGCCCGGTGCCGCCATAGCGCCGGGTGGTCGAATTGTCGGCCTGCGCGAATGAGGTGAACAGCCGCGCCTGCTGTTCTTCGCTCATGCCGATGCCGGTATCCTGCACCGCGCAGCGGATGCTGGCGATATCGCCGTCGACGGCGATCAGTTCGGCGGTGACGGTGATCGTGCCGGTCTCGGTGAACTTGATCGCGTTGCCAAGCAGGTTCAGCAGCACCTGGCCGATGCGCATGTCGTCGCCGACCAGCGTGGCAGGGATATCGCCGGCGATCCGCGTGTCGATGCGCAGGTCCCGCGCATCCAGCGATTCCGAGACCATCTGCACCTGGCTGTCGATGGTCGCGCGCAGGTCGAACGCGCCAAGGTCCAGCGTCAGCTTGCCGGCCTCGTTCTTCGAGAAATCCAGAAGGTCGTTGATCAACCGCAGCAGCGAGACGCCGGCGCCGTTGATCTTGGCAACGTAATCCTGCTGGCGCGGCTCCAGCGCGCTGCGCTGAAGCAGGTGGCAAAAGCCCAGCACCGCATTGATCGGCGTGCGGATTTCATGGCTGATATTGGCCAGGAACATGCTTTTGGCGTGGCTGGCCTCCTCGGCCTCGCGGGTGCGCTCCTCAAGCGCGTTGCCCTTGGTCACCAGCTCATCGCTCATCCGGCCGATGCGGGTCAGGGCGCGGCGGACGGTGCGGCTGACCCAGGCAAGGATCGCCGCCTGCAAGGCGACGATGGTCGCGTGCAGCGCCACGCGCGGCAGATCGCCCGCGCCCGGAAACACCGCGTAAGGCAGCAGATACAGCAGGACGAGGTGATGCAGCGTCGTCGCGACCGAGGCGATGATCAGTGCCGTGCGGTCGAACCAGGCGATGTTCAGCGCGATCATGGCGAAGAAATACATATGCATGTCCATCTGCCACGGATGGCCCGCGAACAGCACCAGAAGCAGCGCCGGCTCACCCACCAGCGCGACGGCGGCAAGGTTGCGCGTCACCGGCGATGTGCCAAAGCGCGCCCATGTGACGTGATAGACCCCCGCCAGCACGCTGCCGGCAAGGATCGCGGCGGGCACCGACATGGCGTGGTTCCAATAGGCCGCCAGCGCCAGCACCGGCACATGCGCCCAAAGCAGCCAGACCAGCAGCGCGCCGAAGCGGTCGCGCATGTGTTGGAGTTCATGGCTCATCTACCCGCCTCCTGCTCGGTGATGCAGCCGAACGGCTGAGGCGCGGGCACGGCAAGCCATGCGCCGTGTTCACGCAGCGCACGGGTGAAATCGGGCCGGTCGGCGACGGCGATCACGACATTCGGCAACCGGCCGACATCGACCACCGCGCCCTCGGCCCGAAGGACGATGTCGACGACGCCTTCGCGGTCAAGCGCGGGGGGGCCGATGACCAGCACCTGGTCGCCGGCACCGGGGCCGGAAAGCGTTGCCAGCCCGATCACGAACAGTCCCGCGATGCCGAAGGCGACCGCGGGGATCAGGTCGCGCAGCCTCGTGGGCGGGTCGGATATCTGGGTCTGCGAGGGGCGGCGGCTGGCCGGTCGGGCCGCCAGAATCTGCGTCATCTCTGTTCGCCTTAGCTTCTTGCGAGCAGATTAGGACATTCCCCTTGGCCGAAGGTTAATTCGACCAGGGAAAAAACCAGCAATTTTAATCGCCTGCGATCAGATGCGCGTGGCGGGCGCTACTTTGCCGCCGGGTCGGCCAGCCTTGCCGCCAGCGCCTTGCCGGTCCAGTCGGTCATGGCAAGGTCGGATGCGGCATCGCGGGCCTCGGCCCATGCGGGGACCTCGGCGAAACGCGCCTCCAGCCGGGTCATCAGCGCCCGCGCCGCGCCATCGCCCGCGGCGGCGGCCGAGCTGGCCAGCCGCCATGCCAGCGCATAGCTGCGCGGCACGCCGTCGCCCTGTTCATGGGCCAGCGCCGCATCCCGCAGCGCGATGACCGAGGCGAAGGCCGCATCCGGCAGCCCGGCATCGGCGGGCGCCTGCGCGGCAAGGATATCGGCGGTCGGAAGCTGCGCCTCGATCCGGTCCAGCGCGGCGGGGGCGTCGGGCGCGCCCAATGCCGCCGCGTTCAGCGCATGGGCATAGGCGGTGACGGGGTCCGAGGCGGCAAGCAGGCGCGCAAGCACCAGCGCGACCTCGGCATCGCCGGTCAGCGGCTCAAGCAGCCTGACGGCCTCGCGCGTGTTTTGCGGCACGCCGCGCCCCTCGGCCAGCGCAAGGCCCATGGCGCGGGCGTCGCCCGCCGCGGGGTCGGCGATCAGCGCGACGGGCGGCGTCGGCAGGGCGTTGGTCAGGCGCAGCGGGAACAGCGCCAACGCATCCTCGGGCGAGGTCCAGGGGGTGGTGTCGAAGGCGATCGGCGCCTTGGGGCGGATCTCGGCGGTGACGCGGCCGGGCTTGGCCATGAAGCCGGCAAGGACCCCGGCCAATGCCTGCTGCGTTTCGTTCAGCTTGCTGCCGGGGGGGGCGGTGACCAGCGCCTGAAGGCTTTGCGGGTCCTTGGCATCGGGCGGCAGGATGGGTTGCAGACGCTCCCACACGCCCAGATTCTCGACCGAAAGATCGGCGGCGCGCAGGGTGCCGCGCAGGCCGAAGGTCGGCTCATTGCCGGGGGGCGCGATGGTGCCGCCATCGGCCGGCAGCGGGTTGCCGTTTTCGTCGAAGCCGGGCGGCTCGGGGGCGAAATCCTCGGGCGTCATCTCGGCAAAGGGATCGCTTTCTGGATTTTCCGCCAGCTTTTCAAAGAAATCCGGCGAGAAGATCGAGACGTAGTCGACATCGACGCTGCCCTCGATCAGGGCGATGCCGGGGCTGACGATATCGATATCGGCCATCAATGCGCCACTGCCCGAGACGCTGGCGATATCGGCTGTCAGCGTCCTGACCGGGATCGCGTCGCCGCCCGTCACCATCGCGATCATGGCGGCGTTCGGGCCAAAGCAGTTGGCGGCGATGGCGAGGTCGGACAGGTCGATATGCAGCCGCCTGCTTTCCGGCCCCCAGAAGCTGAAGCCGCTGATCTGGAAGCGGCCCAGCGTCACCCGGCAGCGCTCATACTGGCCGATCCCGGCGATTTGCAGATCGCGCATGACCAGCGCGCCGCGCGGGCCGTCGACCTCAAGCGCGTCATAGCGGATATCGGCGACCATGCGCGCATATGAGACGACGCCGCGCAGCAGGCCGCCGGCGATGCTGGCCGGGGAAAACATGCCGTCGGGGGCCGGCGCCGCATCCGCCGGTGCCGTTCCCGCCATCAGCAGCGAAAGCGCCGGAACTGCGGCAAGGCGTCGTGAAAATGGCGACATGGCTGACCTCATACCGAAAAAATCCAACGATTTGTGGCCGGTCGGTCGGGAATTTGCAAGACGGGGCGCTTTATCACAGGGGCGCCGCCTTGGCCGTTGCCCACCCCCGGCGGCTGTGCCTAATCTGCGGGACTTGTCCGGCCTTGGGGGAAATCATGCCGACCGACCGCCATATCGCCCTGTCAGAGCTTGCGCGCTTTTGCCACGCGGCCTTTCTGGCCGTCGGTGCCGACCACGCCACCGCCGAGGCCGCGACACGCGCCATGCTGCATGGCACGCGCTTTGGCGTCGACAGCCACGGTGTCCGGCTTTTGCCGCATTATATCAAGGCGCTTGAGGGCGGGCGGCTGAACCGCAATCCCGACCTGCGCCGCGCCGGCGGCTTTGGCGCGGTCGAGGTTCTGGACGCCGACAATGCCCAGGGCGCGCTGGGGGCCTATCGCGGGATGGAGCGCGCGGTGGAGCTGGCGCGGCAATTCGGGCTGGGCGCGGTCGGCATCCGCAACAATTCGCATTTCGGGCCGGCGGGGGCCTATGCGCTGGCCGCGGCCGAGGCGGGGTTCATCGGCATTTCCTTCTGCAACTCGGACAGTTTCGTGCGCCTGCATGACGGCGCGATGCGGTTTCATGGCACCAACCCGATCTCGGTCGCGGTGCCGCTGGCGGGGGACAATCCGTGGTTTCTGGACATGGCGACCAGCGCCATCCCCTATAACCGGGTGCAGCTTTACCGCAGCCTTGGGGTGGAATTGCCGGCATCCGTCGCCTCGGACGGGCAGGGGGCCGATACGCGCAACCCCGACCTGGCCGAGATGCTGGCGCCCTTGGGCGGCGAATTCGGCTTCAAGGGCGCGGCGCTGGCGGGCGTGGCCGAGATTTTCAGCGCCGTGCTGACCGGGATGCGGCTCAGCTTCGACATCCTGCCGATGGGCGGCCCGGATTTCGCCACGCCGCGCGGCATGGGCGCCTTCATGCTGGCCCTGAACCCCGATGCCTTCCTTGAGCGCGCGGATTTCGACGCCGGGATGCGGCGCTATGTCCAGACGCTGCGCAACTCGCCCGCGCGGCCCGATTGCCGGATCATGGCGCCGGGCGACCGCGAATGGGACGTGGCGCGGGACCGCGACCGGACGGGGGTGATTCTGGACCCGGCGACCGCCGAAGCCTTTGCCGAGATCGCCGCGCGGTTGGAAATTGCGCCTGTGGAATGATTTTCCATAGACAAAATTCCGTCTTGTTTCAGCGTGTTGATTGATTTCGTTCATATTTCCCCGGGCGATCCGGTAAAATTTTCTTGACCGCGGACGCCATGCCTTTCTAGTTTTGAAATTGGTCAAACCAGTTTGGCCATGCACCGCCTGAGGGGCGGTGCGGTTCCAGGGAGGTCAGCGTGTCCAACGAAGCACGGCCCCGCCGGCAATACCGGCAGGTCGCCGATCAGATTTTGCTGCTTGCGGCGCAGCGCGGACTGATGCCCGGCCAGCGCATGCCGTCCGAGCGCGACCTGGCCGAGATGCTGGGCGTCTCGCGCCCGTCGCTGCGCGAGGCGCTGATCGCGCTGGAGGTCGAGGGCCGCGTCGAAATCCGCATGGGCTCGGGCATCTATCTTGGCGCGGGCGCCGGGCGCACCATCCTCTTGGCCGATGCCGAGGGGCCGCTGGAACTGCTTGAGGCGCGCGCGATCATCGAAAGCGCCATCGTCGGCGAACTGGCGCCCCATGCGACGCCCGCGCTGATCGCCCGGCTGGACGACAATATGCGCGCGATGGCCGCGGCCCAGGACGACACGCCGCTGGCCATCCGCATCGACGGCGAATTTCACGACCTGATCGCCTCGGGCTTGGGCAACCGGGTGCTGGCGGGCCTGACCAGCCAGATTTTCCAGAAGCGGCTTTCGCCATTCTTCGCCCGCTTCTCCAGCTATTTCGAGGGGCCGCAGACCTGGGGTGCGGCGCTGGCCGAACATGGCCGCATCCGCGATGCGCTGGCCGTACGCGACGCCACCGCCGCCCGCGCGGCGATGCGCGACCACCTGACGCAATCGCAGCGTCGGTTCACCGAAAGCGTCCTTGCCGAGCGGGCCGAGGAGACCGCCCTGCAAGCCATTTGAGCGAACGATAACCGGGAGGAAAGATACATGAATTTCAAGCTGACGGGCCTGATCGGCGCCGCCGCGATGCTGGTCGCCAGCGCGTTTTCGGCGCAGGCGCAGACCACGCTGAAATGGGCGCATGTCTATGAGACATCCGAACCGTTCCACACCGAATCCGTCTGGGCGGCCGAGGAAATCGGCAAGCGCACCAATGGCCGCTACAAGATCGACGTGTTTCCCGCCTCTCAGCTTGGGAAAGAGGCCGACATCAACCAGGGCCTGAAGCTGGGCACCGTGGATATCATCATTTCGGGTTCCAGCTATGCGGCGCGCGACTACAAGCCGATCGGCGTGACCTATTACCCCTATATCTTCCGCAACGCCGAGCACCTGCTGGCCTATGCCAAAAGCGACGTCTTCAAGCGGCTGGCGCAGGGCTATGAGGACGCGACCGGCAACCATATCGCGGCCGTGACCTATTACGGCACCCGCCAGACCACCTCGAACAAGGAAATCAAGACCTGCGCCGACATGCAGGGGCTGAAGATCCGCGTGCCCGACGTGCCGGCCTATCTGGCGATGCCGCGCGCCTGCGGTGCCAACACCACCCCCATCGCCTTCGCCGAGGTTTATCTGGCGTTGCAGAACGGCACCGTCGAGGCGCAGGAAAACCCGCTGACCACCATCGAAGCCAAGAAGTTCTACGAGGTGCAGAAGAACATCGCCCTGACCGGCCATATCGTCGACCACCTGAACACGCTGATCTCGAAGCAGCTCTGGACCAGCCTCTCGGACGAGGACAAGCAGATCTTCACCGAGGTGATGACCGAGGCCGCCGCCCGCGCCACCAAGACCATCGTCGAGCGCGAGGCCGCGCTGGTCGAGAAGTTCCGCGCCGACGGCATCGGCGTGAACGAGGTCGACAAGGCCGACTTTGAAAAGAACGTCATCGAAAAGGTCTCGCTGGACGATTTCGGCTATCGCAAGGAGGACTGGGAGGCCATCCGCGCCATCCAATGACCCCCCGGGGGGCGGCGCGTCCGCCCCCCGACCCGATTTTCGCATCACCAGTTTCACGCCAACCACATCGGAGGCGCCATCGATGGCCGAAAAACATCCCCCGCCGATCAGCATTGACGAGATGGCCCACGCCTTCGAGGACGAGGCCGGTCCGGTCGACCTGTCGCACTATGCCGTCGAGGACTGGCTGACGCTGGCGGTATTCTGGGCGATGGCGGTCTGCGTGTTCCTGCAATTCTTCACCCGCTACGCGCTGAACGACAGTCTGGCCTGGACCGAGGAAATCGCCGCCAACTGTCTGGTGATCGTGGTGTTCATGGGCTCGGTCATGTGTGTGCGCATGGGGCGCCACATCGCGGTGGACCTGCTTTACAACTTCCTGCCCCGCAAGCCGGGCCGCGTGCTCGAAGTCGCCGTGGACGTGATCTCGATCGGCTTTTACGGCTATGTGAGCTGGCTCATGTGGCGCTATATCGGCATCGTCGGGTCCGAGCGCATGGTGACGGTCGACCTGCCGCGCGGCTTCGTCTTCTACACCGTTTTCGTGGCCTTCGTGCTGATGACGCTGAGGGCCTTGCAGAATTTCGTCAAGGACATGACGGGCCGCAGATCGGTCCGGGAAGAGGCCGCGGAAAGCGGCCCGGCGGGGGTGTGATACCATGTTGTTGCTGATCGGCTCTTTTCTTCTGCTGATGATCGTCGGCACGCCCGTAGCCGTCGCCATGGCGGTCGCCTCGCTGGCCTATATCGCCATCTACAACGTCGCCCCCGACATCATCGCCGCGCAGCGCATGATCGCGGGCGTCGAAAGCTTTCCGCTGATCGCGGTGCCCTTCTTCATCCTGGCCGGCAACCTGATGAACATCGCCGGCGTCACCGGCCGCATCTATCACTTTGCGCTGTCGCTGGTGGGCTGGATGAAGGGCGGGCTGGCGCAGGTCAACATCATCGGCTCGGTGGTGTTTTCGGGCATGTCGGGCACGGCGCTGGCCGACGCCGCCGGCATCGGCACCATCGAGATCAAGGCGATGAAGGATCACGGCTACCCGGTCGAGGCCGCGGTCGGCGTCACCGCCGCCTCGGCCACGCTGGGGCCGATCTTTCCGCCCTCGCTGCCCTTCGTCATCTACGGGATGATGGCCAATGCCTCGATCGGGGCGCTGTTCATGGCCGGTATCCTGCCGGGGATGGTGATGACCGGGCTGATGATGCTGACCGTCTATATCTTCGCGCGCCGCTATGGCTGGGGGTCGGACACGCCCTTCGATCTGCGCCAGCTTGCCGGCGCGGGGCTGGAGATCCTTGCGGTCATGTGCTTTCCGCTGGCGGTCTGGATCCTTGTACTGCTGGGGTTTTCGGTCAACGTGGCGGTGCTGGTCGCGCTGGTGGCGCTGGTCGCGGCGGACTGGTATTTCGACTGGCATGCGGTGATGGCGCTGATGGCGCCGGTGCTGCTGATCGGCGGCATGACCATGGGCTGGTTCACCCCGACCGAGGCCGCCGTCGCCGCCGTGATCTGGACGCTGTTCCTGGGCCTTGTACGCTATCGCACCATGACATTCCGCACGCTGGCCAAGGCGTCTTTCGACACCATCGAGACGACGGCCTCGGTCCTGTTCATCGTCACCGCCGCCTCGATCTTCGCGTGGCTGCTGACGGTCAGCCAGGCGGCGCAGCTTTTCGCGGATGCGATGTTTGCGCTGACCGACAACTGGTGGACCTTCCTGATCATCGTGAACCTGATCCTGCTGGTGGTCGGGGCGTTTCTGGACACGATCGCCGCCATCACCATCCTTGTCCCGATCCTGATGCCGGTCGCGGCGCGCTATGGCATCGATCCGGTGCATCTGGGGCTGGTGCTGACGCTGAACCTGATGATCGGGCTGTTGACACCGCCGGTCGGCATGGTCCTGTTCGTGCTGTCGCGAATCTCGAAGATGTCGGTCGAGCGGACGACGCTGGCCATCCTGCCATGGATGATCCCGCTTCTGGTCGCGCTGGCGCTGATCACCTTCATCCCGGCGATCTCGCTGTGGCTGCCTACGCAGTTCGGCCTGATCCGCTGACCCGAAATACCCGTCCGCGCGCGGCCCCGAAACCCGTCCGCGCGCTGACCCGAAAGCAAGGAAGCCTTCATGCGCACCCGTGTCGCCCGCCTTTACGGCGCCCATGATCTGAGGGTCGAGGAGCAGGAGATCCCGCCCCCCGGCCCGGGCGAGGTCATGCTGCGCATGGCGGCGGGCGGCATCTGCGGCTCGGACCTGCATTATTATCAGGACGGCGGCTTCGGCCCCGTCCGCGTGCGCGAGCCGATCATCGCCGGGCATGAGGCCTCGGGCCGGGTCGCGGCGGTGGGGGCGGGGGTCGATCTGGCGCCGGGCACGCTGGTCGCCGTCAACCCCTCGCAGCCCTGCGGCGCCTGCGAATACTGCCTGCGCGACATGCCGGTCCATTGCCTTGACATGCATTTCATCGGCTCGGCCATGCGGATGCCGCATGAACAGGGCATGTTCCGCGACCTGTTCACCGTGCCCGCCCGGCAGGTCCATGCCCTGCCCGCAGGCGTCAGCGAGGCCGAGGCCGCCTGCGCCGAACCCCTTGCCGTCTGCCTGCATGCGGTCGGGCAGGCGCGCAACCTGCTGGGCGATCTTTCGCGCCTGCGCATCCTGATCAGCGGAGCGGGGCCGATCGGGCTGCTGGTCCTTGCTGCCGCGCGTCATTCCGGGGCGCGGGATGTCATCGTCACCGACCTGACCGACGCGGCGCTGGCGCGGGCAAAGGCGATGGGGGCGGGGCAGGTCATCAATGTCGCCACCGATCCCGCCGCGCTTGAGCCGCTGCAAAAGGACAAGGGGCAGGTGGACCTGATCTTCGATTGCTCGGCCGCCGCGCCGGCGCTGCGCGCGGCCTTCGCCGCCATCCGTCCGCGCGGCACCATCATTCAGGTGGGCGTCACCGGCGATATCAGCATCCCGCTGAATGCGCTGGTCGGCAAGGAAATCACCTGGCGCGGCAGCCAGCGTTTCCACCCCGAATTCGCCGAGGCCGTCAGCCTGATCGGCGCCGGCATGATCGACGTGAAACCCGTCATCACCCACAGCCTGCCGCTGGAACAGGCGCAGGCCGCGTTCGAGCTGGCCTCGGACCGCAGCCGCGCCTGCAAGGTGCAGCTGACCTTTGCGGGCGACGCGCCATGAAGGCCCTGATCTGCGAGGAACCGGGCCGGCTGGCGCTGATCTCGCGCCCCGAACCCGCGCGTGCCCCGGACGAGGTGCTGGTCCGCATCCGCCATGTCGGCATCTGCGGCACCGATTTCCACATCTTCGCCGGCAAGCACCCGTTTCTGGAATATCCCCGCGTCATGGGGCACGAACTGTCCGGCACCGTCGAGGCCGCGCCCGAGGGCAGCGGCCTGACCCCGGGCGAGCCGGTCTATATCGTGCCCTATCTGGCCTGCGGCGACTGTCAGGCCTGCCGCATCGGGCTGACCAATGCCTGCGTGAATATCCGCGTTCTGGGCGTGCATACCGATGGCGGCATGGCCGAGCTGATCGCGGTTCCGGCGCGGAATGTCGTGCCCACGGGCGGCATCCCGCTGGAGGACGCCGCGATGATCGAGTTCCTGGCCATTGGCGCCCATGGCGTCCGGCGCGGCGCCATCTCGGCCCGCGACCGCGTGCTGGTGACGGGCGCCGGTCCCATCGGCATGTCGGCGGTGATCTTTGCCAAGGCGCGCGGCGCCGATGTCACGGTCATGGACATGCGTCCCGACCGGCTGGCCTTCGCGCGTGAGCGGCTGGGCGCGGATGCGGCGCTGATCGCCGATGCCGGGGCCGAGGCCAGCGCCCAGCACCTGACCGGCGGCGACTGGTTCGACGTGGTGATCGACGCGACCGGCGCCGCCCCGCCCATCGAGCGCGGCTTCGGCTTTCTGGCCCATGGCGCGCGCTATGTGCTGCTGTCGGTGGTGCGGCAGGACATCACCTTCTCGGACCCCGAATTCCACAAGCGCGAGGCGACGCTGATCGCCAGCCGCAATGCCCTGCCCGACGACTTCGCCGAGGTGGTGGCGCAGATGCGCGCGGGCCGCGTGCCGACGCGCGCGCTGAACACCCATCGCGGCAGCCTCGACGACGGGGCGGCGCTGCTCAGGGACTGGTCGCGCCCCGAGGCCGGCGTCATCAAGGCCATTCTGGACCTGTGACCGCCCCGGCCCGGCGACAGGAAAAAGGGGGCGTCGCCGCCCCCTTCTTTCATGGTAACGCCAGCGGATAAGCTGCGGGACCGGGCGATACAGGCAGCATCCGCCCGGTCCCGCCTGTCCCCCTTCAGCCTTCCTTCGCGGGATCGAAAGCCAAGAGGCGCAGCGCGTTCAGCGTGACCAGAACGGTCGCGCCGGTATCGGCAAGAATGGCGATCCAGAGGCCGGTGATGCCCAGGACCGAGGTCACCAGGAACACCGCCTTCAGCCCAAGCGCCAGCGTGATGTTCTGGTGGATATTGCTCATGGTGGCGCGCGCCAGCCGGATCAGCGCCGGCACGTCCGTCACCCGGTCGCGCAGGATGGCGGCGTCGGCGGTCTCCAGCGCCACATCGGTGCCCGAGCCCATCGCCACCCCGACACCCGCCTGTTTCAGCGCCGGGGCGTCGTTGATGCCGTCGCCGATCATCATGACGCTGCCGGTCTGCGCCATCTCGCGGATGACCTCCATCTTGTCGCCGGGCATCATCTCGGCGCGGTAGTCGATGCCAAGACTGCCGGCGATGGCGGCGGCGGTGCGCGGGTTGTCGCCGGTCAGCACCGTCGCGCCCACCCCCAGCGCGCCAAGCTGGCGCACGGCGTCGGCGGCGTCGTCGCGCGGCTCGTCCCGCATGGCGATCAGGCCCAGCGGCTGACCCTGGCGATAGACGGCGACGACGGTCTTGCCCTGCGCCTCAAGCGCGGCGGCGGTGTCGACGGCCGCGGACTCGATCCCCGCGACGGTGGCCGCGTGGCGCGGCGAGGCAACCCAGGCCATGCTGTCGCCGACCATGGCCTCGACCCCGATGCCGGCGATGGCGCGGGCTTCGCGTGCGGGATAGGCGGTGACGCCCGCCGCCTCGACCCGGCGCAGGACGGCCAGCGCCAGCGGGTGGCTGGAGCCGCCCTCGACGCCGCCGGCCACCGCCAGCAGTTCAGTTTCCGAGACGCCGGCAGCGGCGACCAGATCGGTGACGACGGGCTTGCCATGCGTCAGGGTGCCGGTCTTGTCAAAGGTCACATGCGTGACCTTCGCCGCGGTTTCGATCACCGCGCCGCCCTTCATCAGCATCCCGCGCCGCGCGCCCGACGACAGCGCCGAGGCGATCGAGGCCGGGACCGAGATCACCAGCGCGCAGGGGCAGCCGATCAGCAGCAGCGCCAGCCCGCGATAGATCCAGGTGTCCCAATCCGCGCCAAAGGCCAGCGGCGGTACCACGATGACCAGCGCGGCCAGAAGCACGATGGCCGGCATGTACCAGCGCGAGAAGCGGTCGATGAAGCGCTCGGTCGGGGCGCGGGCCTCCTCGGCCTCTTCGACCAGACGGATGATGCGCGAGATGGTGTTGTCGGCGGCTTCCTTGGTGACGCGGATGCGCAGCGCGGCCTCGGTATTGATCGAGCCGGCAAAGACCGGCGCGCCCGGCCCGCGGGTGCGCGGCACGCTTTCGCCCGTCACCGGGCTTTCGTCGATGCCGCTGGTGCCCTCGATGATCTCGCCATCGGCGGGGATGCGGTCGCCGGGGCGGACAAGCACGGTCTGGCCGATTTCCAGCGTCTCGGCGGGGATTTCCACCACCCGGCCTTCGGTTTCCAGAAGCGCGGTCTTGGGCACCAGCGTCGCCAGCGCCCGGATGCCGTCGCGCGCCTTGTTGGCGGCGACGCCTTCCAGCACCTCGCCCACGGCGAACAGGAAGACGACCAGCGCCGCTTCCTCGGCCGCGCCGATCAGCAGGGCGCCCGCGGCGGCAATGGTCATCAGGCTTTCGATGGTGAAGGGCTGGCCCATGCGCGTCGCCGCGAAGGCGCGCCTGGCGACCGGCGCCACACCGATCAGACAGGCCGCGACGAAGGCCCAGTAGCCGACGCTGGCCGAGGTCAGCAGCTTGAAGCCCCAGGCGACGACCAGAAGCGCGCCGGTCAGGATCACCAGCCGGCCCTTTGAGGTTTCATACCAGGATTTGCCGCGGTCGGCGGGGTCGTCATGGACATGTCCCGCCTCGCCATGGCCGGCATCCGCGGCGGCGGCCTTCGTCCCGGCAGGCGCGTGGTCGTGCCCCGAATGATCGTGGCCCGAATGATCGTGATCCCCATGATCGTGGTCGCATTTCCCATGTCCGGCATGATCGTGGTCGCCGTGATCGTGCCCCGAATGGTCATGGCCCGCGTGGTCATGCCCGGCATGGTCATGCCCGGCGTGATCGCGGCAGTCATGCACCGGCTTTTTCGGCGCCGCCTCGGGCTGGCTGACACGGCGCGGCGCGATGGTCTGCGCCTGCGGCTTGATGCCAAAGCCCAGCCTGCGCACGGCATCCTCGATCACGGCTGTGTCGGTGGTGTCAGGCTCAAGGTTCAGGGACAGCCGCTCGGCCATCAGCGCCACCTTGACGTTGCTGACGCCAGGCAACCGTTCCAGCGCGCCTGTCACCTTGACCGTGCAGCTTGCGCAATCCATCCCCGTGACGGTCCATTCCCGCCGTTTCGTATTCTGTGCCGTCATCTTCATTCTCCCGAACCTTGAACGGGTCGTCATGGGCCCTTGTCCGTATCGAATCGGGAACATAAGTGCTATAGCAACTAGAGGTTCAAGAGGTTTCTCATGCTTACGATCGGAAAGCTCAGCAAGGCCACCGGCGTCAAGGTTCCCACCATCCGCTATTACGAACAGATCGACCTGCTGCCCGAGCCTGTGCGCACCACCGGCAACCAGCGGCTTTACGACCGGCGCACGCAGGAACGGCTGGCCTTTATCCGCCATGCCCGCGACCTTGGCTTTCCGCTGGAGTCGATCCGCGAACTGCTGGGCCTGTCGGACAGCCCCGACCAGTCCTGCATCGCCGCCGACAAGATCGCCGGGCGCCAGCTTGCCGCCGTCAACGCCCGCATCGCCCGCCTGACCGCCCTGAAGGACGAGCTTGAGCGCATGGTCCACCAATGCGCCAGCGGCACCATCGCCGATTGCCGCGTGATCGAGGTGCTGGGCAATCATGAGCTTTGCGCCCATGACCACGCCGCCGGGGACGATCACGGACCGGCGCTGGACTGACGGACGCCTGTCCGACCCGGGCATCCGCCGCGATGTGCTTTCCCAACCGCCCGGAATAGGCTAGAGCGTCAATGCCCGGATGCCGGGCGGGCGCTGGCGAAAGGATGCGAAACGGGACCTTGCAGCACGGGAACGCCTCGGTTCGGCCAGCGATGCGCATGGCCTTGACGCCAGATCGCGGACCGGCGGTCGGGATCGCCCTTGAGGGCGTGGGCTATGCCATCGAGGGCAAGACCGTCCTGCACGACATCAGCTTTTCGGCCTCGGTGGACCGGCTGGGCGTGGTCGGGCGCAATGGCTCGGGCAAGTCGACGCTGGCGCGGCTGGTGGCCGGGCTGGTCGCGCCGGGGCAGGGGACCTGCCGTGTCAACGGGCTGGATCTGGCCCGCGACCGCCGCGCCGCCGTGCGCGAGGTGGGCATCCTGTTCCAGAACCCCGACCACCAGCTTATCTTTCCGACCGTGCTTGAGGAAATGGCCTTTGGCCTGCGCCAGCGCGGCCAGTCCCGCGCCGAGGCCGAGGACGCCGCGCGCCGCGTGCTGGCCGGTTTTGGCAAGGCGCATTGGACAGGGGCTTCGGTCGTGTCGCTGTCGCAGGGGCAGAAACATCTGCTGTGCCTGATGGCGGTGGTGGCGATGGCGCCGCGGCTTCTGATCCTTGACGAGCCCTTTGCCGGGCTGGACGCGCCGACGCGGATGCAGCTTCGCCGCTATCTGGACCTGTATCAGGGGGCGGTGCTGCATATCTCGCACGATCCGGCCGACTTTGCGGGCTATGATGCGATGTTCTGGCTGGATGGCGGCCGTATCCGCGATGCCGGCACGCCCGATGCGGTGCTGGCCGCCTATATGAATGAGATGACGCGACTGGGGGCCGAGGATGATATCTCTGACCTCACCGGTTAGGACGCGCGCCCATGGCTGGCCTGCGGGGCCGAAACTGCTGGCGCTGTGCGTGGCGACGGTGGCGCTGTTTCATGTCGAAAGCCTGTGGGCGCAGCTTGCCGTCCTGGCGGCGGTGCTGCTGGCCTATCTTGCGCCGGGGCCGGTGTTCTTCCGCGCCGGCATGTCGCGGCTGACGATCCTGTGGCCCTTCGTTGTCGTCGTCGGGCTGTGGCACCTGATCGCGCGCGACGCGCTGGCCGGGGCGGTGATCGTGCTGCGCATGGTCTCGGTCGTCGGGCTGGCCAACCTTGTCACCATGACCACCCGCCTGACCGAGATGACCGACCTTGTCCATCGCCTGCTTGCGCCCCTGCGCCGGCTGGGGATGCGCACGGATGCGGTCGAACTGGCCATGGCGCTGGTCATCCGTGCCACGCCCGAGCTTCTGGGCAAGGCCGGACACCTGATCGGCGCATGGCGGGCAAGGACGCATCGTCGCCCGTCATGGCGCATCGTGATGCCCTTCACGCTGCTGGCCATCGATGATGCCGAACATCTCGCCGAGGCGCTGCGTGCGCGCGGCGCATTGAATTCCGAAAGGGAATAGAATGGAAAAGAACATCGCCTATATCGCGCTTTTCGCGGCGCTGATCGCGGTCCTGGGGCTGATCCCCAAGATCACGCTGGCCTTTGGCGTGCCGATCACCGCGCAAAGCCTGGGCGTGATGCTGTGCGGCACGGTCCTGGGCGCAAGGCGCGGGGCGTTGGCGGTGCTGCTGTTCCTGGCGCTGGTGGCGATGGGGCTGCCGCTTCTGGCGGGCGGGCGCGGCGGGCTCGGGGTCTTTGCCTCGCCGACGGTGGGCTTCCTGATCGGCTTTCCGGTCGCGGCCTTCGTCACCGGCTGGATCGTCGAGACCTGGCGCGGTGCCCCCCTGACGCTGGTTGCGGGGCTTGGCGCGGTCGTCGGCGGCATCGTCGTGCTTTACGGCTTTGGCATTCTTGGCATGTCGGTCGTCATGGGCAAGTCCCTGTCCGAGGCCGCGCTGCTGGTCACCGCCTTCATCCCGGGCGACCTGCTGAAGGCCGGGATCGCGGGGATGCTGACCTCATCCCTGGCCCGCGCCCGGCCGGGCAGCGTGCTGTCGCGCGCATGAGCCAGCGGCCCGATCAGACCGCGGTCGAGCGGGCGCTGTTCGCCCGCCGCTCGGTCCGGGCCTATACCGGGGCACCCGTGCCCCGGTCCGATATCGAGCGCATCTGCCGCGCCGCGCGGCAGGCGCCCAGCGGCGCGAACCTGCAACCGGGCAGCTTTCACGTCCTGACCGGCGCCGCGCTGACGGCGCTTTCGACCGCGCTTGTGGCCGCCATTCGGGACGGCACCCCGGTCGCCTGCGAATACAGCTATTTCCCGCAGCCCATGCCGCCCGAACTGAAGGCGCGGCAGCGCGCTGCGGGCTATGCGCTATATGCCGCGCTTGGCATCGGCCGGCGCGATCTTGACGGGCGGCAGGCGCAGTTCGACCAGAATTACCGCTTCTTTGGCGCGCCGGTGGGCGTCGTGGTCACCATCGACCGGCGCATGGGCGCGGGCTGCTTCATGGACCTTGGCATGGCGCTGATGGCCTTTCAGCTTGCGGCCGCCGACATGGGCTATGCCACGACCGGCATCGGCGCGCTGGCCAATTACGGCCCCGTCGCCCATGCCCATCTGGACCTGCCGGCCGATGAGATGGTCGTCTGCGGGCTGGCGCTGGGCCTTGCCGATCAGGACCATCCCGCCAACGCCTTTCGCACCGCGCGCGAAGGGGTGGAAAGCTTCACCAGTTTCCGCGGCTTTTGACGGCTCACGCGCGCAGGACCAGCGCCGTGCCGATGCCGCCCGCGGCCGCAATGGCCGCCAGCCCCGCGCCGCCGGTGCGGCGCAATTCGTGGTAAAGCCTGACCGCCAGCACCGCGCCCGAGGCCCCGATCGGGTGCCCCCGCGCCAGCGCGCCGCCACCCGCATTCATCACCCGCGGATCAAGCCCGGCAAGCTGCTGGCAGGCGATGGCCTGCACGGCGAAGGCCTCCATGATCTCGCTGCGGGCAAGGTCGTCGGCATGCAGGCCCGCGGCGCTGAGCGCGTGCGCAATGGCCGCGACCGGCGCGGTTCCGGGCATTGCCGGGTCGCTGCCGGCGGTCGCGCCGGGGCCAAGCTCGACCGCGGTCAGGCCACGGGCGCGGGCCATCCGCCCGGACATCAGGACGCAGATGGCGGCGCCGTCGGCGGCGACCGACATATTGGCGGCGGTGATGTCGCCGGTGACGACCTGCGCGCGGGCGGCAAGGCGCAGGCCAAGCGTGCGGGCGAACGGGTCGTGGCCGAGGCCCGCGATCGGCACGATTTCCGCCGCCAGCCGCTGGCGCGCGGTCAGCGCCTTGCGGTGGCTTTCCACCGCCCAGCGGTCCTGATCGGCCCGCGAAATGCCCAGCTTGCGCCCCAGCGCATCGGCGGCCTCGGCCATGTCGGGGTCGCGGGCAGGATCGGGGCTGAAGGGCGGCGCGTCATAGGGTTCGGGCGGGCGGCCATCGGCGAAGGTGCGCAGCCGCAACGGCCGGCGCGAATAGCTTTCGGCGCCGCCCGCCAGCACGATATCGTACTGGCCCGCGCGGATCAGGGCCGCGCCCAGAAGCAGCGCGTCAAGCCCGCCCGCACATTGCCGGTCGATGCTGAGGCCCGCGACACTTAGGGGCAGCCCCGCTGCCAGCGCCGCCAGCCGCGCCGGGTTGCCCCCGGCGCCAAGCGCGTTCGACAGGATCAGTTCCTGCACCTCATCCGCGCCGGTCCGGGCATCGGTCAGCGCCGCGGCGATGACCGGCGCGACAAGGTCATGCAGCGGCAGCGCGGCCAGCGCGCCGCCCCGCGGCACCGTGGCGCTGCGCCGGGCCGAGGCAAGGAAAACCCGGCTCATGCCCCGCTGCCAAGGGTTGCGGCCAACAGGGCCAGATCGGGCTTGCCGCTGGCCAGCATCGGCAGTTCCGGCTGAAAGATCACCCGGCGCGGGACCGATGCCGCCCCCAGCCGGGCGCGGCAGGACTGGCGGATGATCTGGGCGCGCGCCTCGTCGCCCGCGCCCTCGATCACGGCGACCAGATGCTGGCCGCGCAGCGGGTCGGGCAGGGGCAGCACCGCGCATTGGCGGATGCCGGGCAGGCTCAGCAGGTGCTGCTCGATCGCCTCGGGGAATACGTTCTGATCGGCGACCGTGACCATCCGGCCAGCGCGGCCGGTCAGATGCAGGTAGCCCCGCCCGTCCAGCCGGCCCAGTTCGCCCACGGTCAGAAAGCCGTCCTGCCAGCGGGTGTCGGGGGCCGCGCCCTCGGCATAGCGCAGGAACAGATAGGGGCTTCGGACCCAGATTTCGCCAATGCCGCTGGTGGCATTGCGGATCTGGATCTCGACCCCCGGATAGGCGCGTCCGACCGCGCCTTCGGGCGTGTCCGCGTCCGAGATGGCGATGAAGCTGGTTTCGGCCGCGCCGTAGAATTCGCGGATCGTGGCCGCGGGGGCCTGTGCCGCCAGCGCCTGCCGCGTGGGCGTGTCCAGCTTGCCACCGCCGCACAGGACGTGGCGCAGGGCGGGCAGGGGGGTGGCGCCTGCGCGCAGCAGCAGCCGCAACTGCGCCGGGCTGCAATAAAGCACGCTGATCCCAAGATCGCCGAGGGCGCGCAGTTGCGCGGTCGGGGCGGCGCCGGAAAGATCAGCAAGGGGCACGCCCAGATGCATCGCCTCGATGGCGGCATAGGTGCAAAGCGAACTGGCAAGGCTGCCAAGAATTGCGTAGCGGTCGGCGGGCGTCAGCCCGAAGGCCCGGCCGTTCGCGTCGAAACTGCGCGTCCATGAGGCGTGCTCGCGCAGGATGCGCTTGGGCGCCCCGGTCGAACCCGAGGTCTGGCACGAGATCAGCGGCAGATCGCCGGGCATTGCCTCGACCCGCAATGCCGGGCTGGCCGAGATGGCGATGGCCCGCCCCGCGCCGATCAGCGCCGTCAGGCCGGCCAGCGCGGCGGCATTGGCGCCCGGCGCCCCGATCGGGGCAAAGCCCGGATGCAGGCGAAAGCGCCGCGTTGTCGCTGGATGTTCCTTGCCTGCCATTGCCCCGGTCCCGCGCACATTCCGCCAGCCATAGCAGCGCGGGCAGCGCGGGACAATTCGCCCGTGAGGCAGGTCAGCGCGGCAGCGTCAGGCGGCGTAGATGCCGGTATGGATTTCGCCGTCCTGCCCGCACCATGCCCGATACATGCCGGAGCTGTTGAAGGGCAGGCAGATATTCCCCTGCCGGTCCACGCTGACCAGCCCGCCCGAGCCGCCGCGCTGCCCGAGTTCGGCGACCACGTCGCCCGCCGCCTGCGACAGGGACTGGCCGCCCCAGCGCATGCGGGCGTCGATTTCATGGCCGACGGCCCAGCGGATGAAATATTCGCCATGCCCGGTGGCCGAGACCGCGGCGGTTTCGTCATCGGCCCAGGTGCCGGCGCCGATCACCGGGCTGTCGCCGACGCGGCCGGGCATCTTGGCGGTCATGCCGCCGGTCGAGGTCGCCGCCGCAAGATGGCCCAGCCGGTCCAGCGCCACCGCGCCGACCGTGCCATGCTTGCGCGCCGGGTCGCCGTCATCGGCCAGCCCCAGTTCGCGGCGCTGCATTTCCTCGTGCAGGGCGGTCAGGCGGGCCTCGGTCCCGAACCATGCGGCGGGCATGATCTCAAGCCCGGCACCGGCGCAGAAGCGGCGCGCGCCTTCGCCGGCCAGCAGGACGTGGTCGGTCTGCTCCATCACCGCGCGGGCGGCCAGAACCGGGTGGCGCGGCCCGCAGATGCCGGTGATCGCGCCACATTCGCGGGTGGCGCCGTCCATGATGGCGGCGTCCATCTCGTGCCGGGCATCGGTCGTGTAGACGGCGCCGCGCCCGGCGTTGAAGAGCGGATCGTCCTCCAGCGCCATGACGGCGGCGGTGACGGCGTCAAGCGCGCTGCCCCCCGCCCGCAGCACGTCCAGCCCCGCGGTCAGGCAGGCGCGCAGGCCCGCGTGATAGGCGGCCTCGCGTTCGGGCGTCATGCGCGATTTCAGGATGGTGCCGGCGCCGCCATGCAGCGCGATCACGGGGATGATGTCGGACATGTGGTCTGCTCCTTCAGCGCAGGGCGAAGCTCATCGCCGAAAGCGCGGTCATCCAGCCGATCACCTCGGCCATGGTTGCGGCATCAAAGCCGACGGTCAGCGCATCGACGCGCCGTGCCGGCGGCAGAATGGCCATCTGGTCGGCCAGCGCGGCGCCGTTCATCACGAATTCGGCGGCGAACGGCCCCTGCCAGCGGACGGGGGCATTCTTCGGCGCTTCCTGAACGGCGCGGATCGCCGCCGCCTTCAGTGCCGCGCGGGCGCGGGCGACCGGGATCTGGCGCGCGGCGCGGTTGCCAAGCGCCTGCTTGACGGTGACGAACCCGGCCTGCGGAAACAGCGCGGCGTTTTCGGCCCGCGTGACGTCGTCGCCCGAGATCAGCCCGACCGGCACGCCCAGTTCGCCCGCGTAAAGGCCATAGATCGCCGGCTCGCCGCAGGGGCGGCCGTTCACGCGCACCTCGCGGAACGCAAAGCCGTTGGTGGTATGCGCCAGCACGCCGCCACGCCCGGCCATCGAATGATGCCCGACCATGAACATCAGGTCGAAATCGCCGGTCAGCCCGGCGGCCATGTTCATCGGCTTGGGCTTGCCAAGGATCAGGTCGGCCGCCGCGTGCAGCTCGTCCGGCAGCAGGTTGGTCATCGGCCCGTGCGAGTCGTTGACGACGATTTCGGTCGCGCCGGCCTCGGCCAGACCTTCGATGACGGCATTGACCTCCTGCGTCATCAGCCGCCGGGCGCGTTCGTATTCGGCATTGCCGGGCTGGCATTGCAGGGGCGAGACGACGCCCGCCACGCCCTCGATATCGGCCGAGACATAGACCCTCACCGCGCGGCCCCCGTCAGCTGGTGCGCAGCTTGGGGTCAAGCGCGTCGCGCAGCCCGTCGCCGAACAGGTTGAAGGCCAGCACCGTCACGAAGATGGCAATGCCGGGAAACAGCGTCAGGTGGTCGGCGACGCCCATATAGGTGCGCCCGTCGGCCAGCATCGCCCCCCATTCCGGGCTGGGCGGCTGCGCGCCAAGGCCGATGAAGGACAGCGCCGCCGCCGTCAGGATCGAGGTGCCGATCCGCATCGAGAAATAGACGATCACGTTCGGCAGCGTGCCGGGCAGGATATGGCGCAGCATGATCGTCCACGGCCCGACCCCGATCGCGCGCGAGGCGTCCACATAGACCGTGCGCTTCAGTTGCAGCGTGGTGCCGCGCGCCAGCCGTGCAAAGACCGGGATCGAAAAGATCGCGACCGCATAGATGACGTTGGTGATGCCCGGCCCCAGCACGGCGATGACGGCGATGGCCAGCAGGATGCCGGGAAACGCCAGCAGCAGGTCGCAGAACCGCATGATGACGGAATCCACCCAGCCGCCGAAATAGCCCGAGACGATGCCCAGCGTCACCCCGCCAAGCGCCCCCAGCGTCACCGACAGAAAGCCCACCGCCAGCGAGATGCGCGACCCCCAGATGATCCGGCTGAAGATGTCGCGCCCATAGGCGTCGGTGCCGGCCCAATGCGCGGCGCTTGGCCCTTCGAGGACGGCGTTGTAGTCGGGCGCGGCCATGTCATAGGGCGCGACGAAGGGCGCGAAGACCGCCATCAGCACCAGCAGCGTGATGACGAACAGCGCCACCAGCGCCACTTTCTGCTTGCGGAAGCGGCGCCAGAACTCTGCCAGCGGTTTGCGCATCTTTTCGGCGGGCTGCGCGGGTGCCGTTGTCGTCGTCATTGATAACGGATCTCCGGGTTGGCAAAGACGTAAAGCACATCGACCAGCAGGTTGATGACGATAAACTGGATCGAGAACAGCAGGATCAGCGCCTGGATCACCGGATAGTCGCGCAAGGACACCGAATCGACCAGCAGGCGGCCGACGCCCGGCCATGAAAAGACGGTCTCGACCACGATCGAGCCGCCCAGCAGAAAGCCGAATTGCAGCCCCACCATGGTGATGATCGGGATCAGCGCATTGCGCAACGCGTGATGCCAGATCACGCTGCGTTCCGGCACGCCCTTGGCACGGGCGGTGCGGACGTAATCCTCGCGCGCGATCTCGATGAAGGCCGAGCGGGTAAAGCGCGCCATCACCGCGGCGACGCCCACGCCCAGCGTGAACGAGGGCATGACGAAATGCTGCCAGGTGCCATAGCCGCCGGTCGGGAACCAGCCAAGGCGCACCGAAAAGACGCTGATCAGCAGCAGGCCCAGCCAGAAGGGCGGGAAGGAAATGCCGGAAACGGCGATGATCATGCCGACGTAATCGGGCCAGCGGCCGCGTTTCACCGCCGAAATGACGCCGATCAGCAGCCCGGCGACCACCGACCATGCCATGGCAAAGACGGTCAGCCAGACGGTGGGCATCAGCCGCTGGCCGATTTCCTCGACCACGGGGCGGCGGGTTTTCAGCGAGGTGCCGAAATCGCCATGCAGCACGCGGCTGACATAGTGGACGAACTGCTCGGCCAGGGGCTGGTCCAGCCCCAGCGACTTGCGCACCGCCAGAACGTCCTCGGGCGAGGCGTCCATGCCGGCGATCAGCCGCGCCGGGTCGCCCGGCAGCATATGCACGAAGCCAAAGACGCAGACGGCCACCAGCAGGATCACCGGGATCGTCGCTATCAGCCGCTTTACCAGATAGCCAAGCATGGGTTTTTCTCTTGTTGTTGGACGGGTCCGGTCACCGGGACCGGACCCGCGGGACGGTTGGCGTCATTCGGCGAAGGCGGCTTCTTCCAGCAGGAAGCCGCGATCGGGCAGCACATAGGCGCCGGTCAGGTCGGCGCGCTTGGCCGAGATGTTCTTCTGCACGCCCAGGAACAGCCACGGCGCCTGTTCCCACGCGACCTTCTGTGCCTCGGCATAGAATTCGGCGCGCTTGGCCGGGTCGGCGGTGCTGATCGCGCCCTTGATCGCGGCATCGACCTGATCGTTCTTGAAATAGGCCACGTTGAACATCGCCGGCGGGAAGCTTTCGCCGTAAAGCAGCGGGCGCACGCCCCAGTCGGCATCCCCGGTCGAGGCCGACCAGCCGCCATAGTAAAGCTGGACCTGCGCATCCTCGGGCTTCTGGACGCCCCAGATGCGTTCGGCGGCGACGCCGGCCTCAAGCGGGACCACGTTCGCCTTGACGTTCACCTGCGCAAGCTGCTGTTGCAGGAACTGCGCGGCGCGGATGCTTTCGGTATCGGACTGGGTCCAGAGTTCGGTTTCAAACCCGTCGGCAAGCCCGGCCTCGGCCAGAAGTTTCTTGGCCTTTTCAACGTCAAAGGCATAGTCGCCGGCGGTGATGTGGAAGTTCAGCAGCGGCGGAATGATCGAATCGGCCGGCTTGCAGTTGCCGTTGAACACGATCTTGCAGAAGGCGTTCTTGTCCACGGCATAGTTCAGCGCGTGGCGCACGCGGATATCGTCGAAGGGCTTTTTCAGATTGTTCATCGCGACATAGCGTTCGACGATGGAATCCGTGATGTCGACGGTGATCTGCGGGTTCTTTTCGGCGGGCGCGACCAGTTCCGGCGGGAAGGTCGGCACGAACTGCACCTCTCCGGTTTGCAGCATGGCAAAGCGCGCGCCCGATTCCGGGATCGAGCGGATGGTGACGCCATCGACCTTGGGCAGGCCCTCGCGCCAGTAGTTGTCGTTCTTGACCACCTCGAACGTGTCCGCGGACCAGTTCTTAAAGACGAAGGGGCCGGTGCCCACGGGGTTGCGGTCGATGTCCTTGCCGAACTTCTCAAGCGCGGCGGGCGAAATCATCATCGCGCCCGGATGCGCAAGCGAGGCGATCATGGCGCCGAAGGGCGAATCCAGCACCAGTTTCACGGTGCTGTCGTCGATGACCTGCACTTCCTTGACCATCGAGACAAGGCTGCGGCGCGACAGCTTGTTGTCGGGGTTGGCCAGCCGTTCAAGGTTGACCTTGACGGCTTGGGCGTTGAAGTCGGTGCCGTCGTGGAACTTGATGCCCTTGCGCAGCTTGATGGTGAACTCGGTCGCGTCGGCATTGGCCTCAAAGCTTTCGGCCAGCAGCGGGATCAGCGTCATGTCCTTGTCGAAGCCGAAAAGCCCCTGATAGACCAGCCGCAACGAGGTCTGCGACAGCGTGTCGTTGATATTGGTCGGGTCCAGCCCGGTCATGTTGTTGTGGACGGCCACGGTCAGCGGCTTGGCCCAGACCGCCCCGGGCAGCAGCGCCGCCGCCGACAGCGCGGTCGCGATGAAGAGGGATTTCAGCTTTGACATTTTACGTTTTCCTTCCTGCGGATCACTTGAAGTCGCCGATGGGGTGGCGGGCCACGAAATGGCCCGGCTCGATCTCGACCAGCGGCCTGACGATGGGCGTGTCATTGGGCGCGCGGACGGGGCTGGGGATCTCGCCCTCGATCAGCGGGCGGTTGCGGTCGCGCCGCGCGGGCGAGGCGATGGGCACGGCCGACAAAAGCCGCTGCGTATAGGGGTGCTGCGGGTTTTCGAATACCTGCCGGCGATAGCCCATCTCGACGATCTGGCCCAGATACATGACCGCGACCCGGTGCGAGATGCGTTCGACCACCGCCATGTCATGGCTGATGAAGATATAGGACAGGCCGCGCTTTTCCTGCAGGTCCATCAGCAGGTTGACCACCTGCGCCTGAATGGAGACGTCCAGCGCCGCCACCGCCTCGTCGGCGATCAGGATATCGGGGTCGCCCGCAAGCGCGCGGGCGATGCAGATGCGCTGCCGCTGCCCGCCCGAGAACTGATGCGGATAGCGCCGCGCATGTTCGGGTTGCAGGCCCACGTCGCGCAAAAGCTGCATCACCCGTTCCTGCACCTCGGCGCCCTTGGCAAGGCCGTGGGTGATCAGCGGCTCGGCGATGGAAAAGCCCACCGTCAGCCGCGGATCGAGCGAGGCGAAGGGGTCCTGGAACACATACTGGATCTTGCGCCGGATCGCCCTTTGCTGGGCGGACGGCATCTCGAAGATATCCTGCCCCTGATAGAAGACCGACCCGGAATTGGCGGCTTGCAGCATCATGATGGTGCGGCCGGTGGTGGATTTGCCGCAGCCGGATTCGCCGACCAGCGCCAGCGTCTCGCCGGGGCGCAGGTCGAAATTCACATGCTCGACCGCGTGGACGCGCCCTGTCACCCGCGAAAGGAAGCCCTTGCGGATATCGAACCGCGTCACCAGATCGCGCACCCGCAGCACCGGCTCTTGCGAGGTGACGGTGTCCTGCGGCGCGAAATGATCGAAGCCCGCGTCCGAGCGATAGTCGCCATCGGCTTTCAGCAGCGGAAAGCGGCGGGGCAGGTCCTCGTCCTTCAGCGCGCCAAGGCGGGGCACGGCGGCCAGCAGCGCCTTGGTATAGGCGTGTTTGGGGGCGTCGAAGATTTCCTCGACGCGGCCTTCCTCGACCTTCTCGCCGTGGCGCATGACCAGCACGCGGTCGGCGACCTCGGCCACCACGCCCATGTCATGGGTGATGAACAGCACCGACATGTCCATTTCGTCCTGAAGGATGCGGATCAGCTTCAGGATCTGCGCCTGGATGGTCACGTCCAGCGCCGTTGTCGGCTCATCCGCGATCAGCAGGCGCGGCTTGCAGGACAGCGCCATGGCGATCATCACGCGCTGGCGCATGCCGCCCGAAAGCTGGTGCGGGTGGCGGTCCATGATCGCCTTTGCGTCCGGGATGCGGACCTTTTCCAGCATCCGCAGCGCCTCGGCCCGCGCGGCCTCGGCCGAGCAGTTCTCATGCAGGCGGACGGCCTCGGCGATCTGCTCGCCCACGGTAAAGACCGGGTTCAGCGAGGTCATCGGCTCTTGAAAGATCATGGCGATGTCGTTGCCGCGAATCTCTTCCATCCGCTTCAGCGAATATCGCGTCAGGTCGTGGGTCTGGCCGCCGCGGTCGGTAAAGCGGATCGCCCCCTCCGAGATGCGGCCGCCGCCATATTCGATCAGCCGCATGATCGCCAGCGACGTCACCGACTTGCCCGAGCCGGATTCGCCCACCACCGCCAGCGTCTCGCCCGGGGCGATGCTGAACGAAAGGTTCTTCACGGCGCGGAAATTGCCGTCGTCGCCGGCGAAATCGACGCTGATCCCGTCAACGCTGATGATCGGGGCGGTGCTGACGTCCTGCGTGGTTACAAGCATCTGGCGTCCTTCGGATGGGTGGTCGTGTCGCGGGTCGCGCGACAGGTCGGGGCGGCTTGCCGTCTCATCGTCTTGCGTCCAGCCATTCGCCCAGCAGGGGCGGCGTCCGGCCGTCACGGCCCGAAATGGTCGTGGCGGCGCACATGGCGTTCAATACGGCTTCCTCGGTCGCCTCGCAGGCGGCGCGGAACATGTCATCGATCAGACTGTCACGCAGCCGCCGCATCGGCAAGAGATCCGTGTCCGGCGCATGTGCAATGCGGTTGGCGGTGGTGAAGCCCAGCACCACGTCGCCGCTGCCATTGCCCCAAAAGGCGCCCAGCCGCGCAAGCCCCGCGCCCGCGCGGCGGCAGATGCGCTGCAACTGGCGCTGGTCGACCGCGACATCGGTGGCAAGGATGACGATGACCGAGCCGCGCTCGGGCAGGGCGGGCTGGCGCGGGTCGGGGCGGCGGCCGTCGGGCAGGACCAGATCGCCCGCGCGGCCGAAATTCGCCTGCACCAGCACGGCCAGATGCCGCGTTTCGCCCTCGATCACCAGCCGGCGCGAGGCGCTGCCGATGCCGCCCTTGAAGCCAAAGGCGGTCATGCCGGTGCCGCCCCCGACCGAACCCTGCGCAAAGTCGGGGCTGGCGGCGTCCAGCGCGGCCAGCGCGTCGGCCTCGGTCACGGCCATGGCCTGAATGTCCGACAGTGGCCCGTCGTTGCATTCGCACACGACCGCATTCACGGTCGAGGTGGTGCGCCCGATGCCGGGGTTTTCCGCGACCGCCCGCGTGATCAGCGCGTCGATGCAGCGTCCGACGCCAAAGGTATTGGTCAGCAGCACCGGGGTTTCCAGCGTGCCCAGTTCCGCCACCTGCATCAGGCCGGCGCTTTTGCCAAAGCCGTTCACCACCTCGACGGCGGCGGTCAGCTTGTCCAGAAACAGGTTGCTGGGCTGCGGGATCACGGCGGTGACGCCGGTATTGACGCCCTCGCGTCGGATGGTGCGATGCCCGACGGTGACGCCGGGCACGTCGCCCAGCGAGTTCAGCGCGCCCGTGGGCAGAACCCAATGCGACGTGGCAAGGTCGCGATAGCGCCGCGCGGGCGCGTCAGCGCCGGTCATCGCGCGCCCCCGGCGCTAGGAAAAGCCACCATGGTTTCAGCAACATATGTGCATATTGCATAGGTTTGCCGAACCATTCCTGCCCCTCGTTACATCCCGTCGGACGTGCTTGGGCAGCATCGTCGGAATTTTCCAATGCCCGTTGTGGCAAATGCTATGCTTTTTCTGCATAGACGTTACGAATCAACGGGCAAGCGGCAGGGCGCGGGGCGGTATGGAACTGAAATGGCTGGAAGACTTCGTCATGCTGGCGAACATGACCAGCTTTTCGCGCGCGGCCGAGGCGCGGCATGTCACGCAATCGGCTTTCAGCCGTCGAATCAAGCAGCTTGAGACATGGCTGGGCACCACGCTGGTCAGCCGCGCCAGCCTGCCGCTTGACCTGACGGACGAGGGGCGCGCCTTCCTGCCCATCGCGCAAGAGGCCATCCGCACCTTCTACGACCTGCGCGAGACCCTGCCGCCCGAGCGCGAAATCCGCCACCGCCGCGTGACCTTTGCCGCGCTGCACAGCCTTGCCATCACCCGCCTGCCGGAATGGCTGGACCGGGTGCGGGCGACCTTGCCCGACCTGCTCAGCGTGATCCAGCCCGACCGCGGCGGCATCGAGGCCAACCTCGAGGCGCTGATCAGCGGCGAGGTGGACATGTTCGTCAGCTACGCCCATCCCTATGTCCCGACCTTTCTCGACCCCGAGGAGTTCGAGTTTCAGGTCATGGGGCGCGAATATCTTCTGCCGGTGTCGGTGCCGGATCTTGGCGCCGCGGCCCTGCCCCTGCTGCCGGGCGAGGGGCTGATCGAACAGGCGATCCGCCTGCGCCGCCCGCTGCCCTATCTGGATTACGGCGCGGGCTCGCTTTTCGGGATCGTGCTGCAACGCGTCTTTGCCCAGACCATGGCGCTGCGCCGCCATGTCGTCCATCAAAGCCCGATCAGCGACGGGCTGCGGCAATGCGCGCTGGCCGGCTGGGGCGTCTGCTGGCTGCCCGAGGGGCTGGTGGCCGATGACCTGCGCGACGGCCGCCTTGCCCTTGCCAGCCGCGACCCCGCCTGGCATCTGCCGATCGAGCTGCGCGTCTATCGCCACCGCGGCGATGGCCGCCCGGTGGTGGGCAAGCTGTGGGACGCGCTGAAAACCATGGGCGAGGGCGTCGGCGTCGCCGGGCGCGGCACGGCACCGCTTGGCGGCGGGCTGGCGGCGGGCTAGGATCGCGGGCGATGACACAGGAACGACAGAACTGGACGCATACCGCCGGGCGCATCGTGATCGCGACCAGCTTCGGCCCCATTGGCCTGATCATGGCCGGGACCGGCAGGGCCGGCACCGTGCTTTTGGTCCATGGCCGCAATGGCGCGCCGGGGCAGGCGCAGATCGCCGAGATCGCCAATGCCTATCTGGACCGCGGCTGGCGGGTCGTGGCGCCGGAACTGCCGAACTCGATCGCCAATCCCGGATCGGGGCCGCCCGAGCGGGTGACCTTCTCGGGTCATACGCAGGCTGCGGCCGAGGTCTGGGACTGGCTCGCGCAGCGCTGGCCCGATGGCCGCCGCGCGCTGGCCGGGCACAGCATCGGCGCCTATGCCATCGCACATCTGGCCGGGGCCTCGCCGGGGACGCATCACGTCCTTGCGGTGTCGCCGCCGCTTTCGGGACAGGTGCTGCTGTCCGCACGCGAGGCGATGGGCCCCGCCGCCATCGAGGCCGTCAAGGCCGAGGCGCCGCTGTTTTACGCCGAAATGCCGGTCGCCGATGCCGCGCCCGCGCTGCGGCAGTCGCGCGCGCCGCTGGCGGTCGTGACCGGGGCCGAGGACGGGCTGGTGCGCCTGCACGATGCCCGCAATTATTTCCAGACCGCGCCCGATGCGCGCTTCTTTGCGGCGCTGCCGAACGAACACCATTGCCCGGCGGGGGCGGTCTGCGGGCAGATGCTGGCCTCGGCGCTGGCGATGGTGGGGGCGTAACGCTCAGGCAAGACGTGGCAGCGCAAGGTAAGGGGCGGTGAAGCCAAGCGCCTGCAAGCCGCGCTGCACCTCGGGGCGGTGCGAGACCAGCCGCCAGATCAGGCCCGAGCGGTGGTTCTCCAGCCCGATGACGATGGGGCCCTGATCGATGGCCAGCCGACTTTCGGCCACCCAGTCCCGCGTGGGACAAAAGGCGTCGACAAAGCCCGCGTCGCCCCAGATGCGGTCGCCCAGATCGTCATGCAGGTGGCGCAGCACCGGCATCGCCTCGTCCGGGACAAA
This sequence comes from Paracoccus sp. (in: a-proteobacteria), assembly GCA_046348875.1. GTDB lineage: Bacteria > Pseudomonadota > Alphaproteobacteria > Rhodobacterales > Rhodobacteraceae > Paracoccus. The sequence continues at coordinate 52,376 of JAXMDJ010000013.1, read as the reverse complement.
GGGGAATGAGGACAGCGCCGCCGTGGGCGTGATCGTGCCGGTATCGTCGGTGGGCGAATGCGCGACATAGCCGCCGGGGTCGTCGCTGGCCGTCAGGCCCCAGCAGTCAGGCCCGTAACCGGCCCAGCCCTTGGGGTTTTGCAGGCAGTAATGGCGGTTGACCAGCGCATGGGCGCGCGCCTGCTGGCCGTAATCGGCATAGGCATCGCGCAACCCGCGCGGGTCGATGCCCAGAAACGGGTATTGCGACAAGAACAGCGGGCCGCCCCAGTCCGGCCCCAAGGGCAGCGTGATGCCGCCATAGTCGCGGCCATTCCTGAAGGCCGGCGCCATGGCCCAGCTTTGGTGATAGGATGCGGCCGGGATCGGGTGGGTCAACGAGCCCGCAGCAAGCACGAAGACGGGAAACGCCTCGTTCCAGCCGCGGATCGGCAGCGCGTTTGGCTTGAAGGGCCGGTCGGGGTGGTGGTGCCACATCACCGCGCCGTCCTCGCGCAGATGCGCGGCCCAGTTGACGCCGTCGTAAAGCGCCTGAAGGCGGGCGACCAGCTCCGGTTCCTCGGTGAAAAAGGCCGCCGCCCCAAGGATGCCCAGCATCAGGAAGGCGGTCTCTACCAGATCGCCGCCATCGTCGCCGGGGGCGAAGGCCTGCACACGGCCGGTGGTGCCGTTCATGAAATGCGGGAAAACCCCGTCGAAGCGGTCGGCCTGTTCCAGAAAGCCCGCCAGCCGGGCCACGCGGTCCAGGATCTCGCGCCGGGGGCGCCAGCCGCGTTCGGCGGCGACGATCTGCGCCAGAAGGCCAAAGCCGGTGCCGCCGGTGGTCACGGTTTCCTGCACGTCATAGCCGTAAGCGCCGGCGCTGCGTTCGCGGGCCATGCCGCTGACCGGGTGGCTCCAGTCCAGGAAATACAGCGCCGTCGCCTGCGCCACGCGGTCGCGCAGCGCCGCATCGTCAAGGCCCCGGATCGGTTGGGTCCCGGTCAGTCCAGCCCCCCTCAGTCCAGCCCCCCTCAGTCCAGCCATGTCAGTTCCACCGTCTGGGTGTCGCGGCTGTTCGGGCCGACATGCAGCCCGATCAGCCCGGGGTCGCGCACCCATTCCGCCGTCTCAAGCGACGGGGCGAGGGGATAGCGGAACTGCTCGGCGGTGACGCGGAACACCACCTCGCGCGTCTCGCCGGGGGCCAGCGCGACCTGCTGGAAATCGATCAGCATCCGCCCGGGCCGCGTCACCCGTGCGACGGGGTCGCTGGCGTAAAGCTGCACGGTCTCGATGGCGGCATGGGTGCCGGTATTCGTGACCGACAGCCGCAATTCGACCGTCTGACCGGCCTGGGCCGTGGCCGCCGACAGGCTGGGCTGCGCATAATCCACGCATCCATAGCCAAGGCCAAAGCCAAAGGGAAAGCGCGGCGCGTCGTCGGGCAGGTCCAGCCAGCCGGTGCGGAACTTGGCGAAGCGACCGGGATCGGGGCGGCCGGTGGTGTCGGCGGCATAGGTCTGCGGCACCTCGCCCGGATGCGCGGGCAGCGACATCGCCAGCCGCCCCGAGGGCGCTGTCACCCCGAACAGCAGGTCCGCCACGCCCTCCGGTCCCGCCACACCGCCATGCCAGGCGTAAAGGACGGCATCGGCTTCCTCGATCACCGGGCCAAGCGCCAGCGGGCGGCCGGCAAAGACCACCACGACCAGGGGACGCCCCGTCGCCGCCAGCGCCGCGATCAGCCGGCGCTGCGGGGCGGGCAGGTCCACGGTCAGCCGGGACGAGGATTCGCCCGCATGTTCCTTGGCCTCGCCCACCGCCGCCACGACCACATCGGCGGCCAGCGCCGCCTCGACCGCCTCGGCGATGACCTCGGCCTCGGGGCGGGGGTCCTGGGTCACGGTGACGCCATGGACGTTCAGGCGGCGGACCAGCCAATCCTCATCGACGATATTGGCGCCCCATGCGACCGCGGGCGCGTTCCCGGTCAGCGCCTGCACGGCGGCATCCAGCGGCACCACATCCGTGGCCTTGCCCGAAACCGCCCATGTCCCCAGCATGTTCGCCCGGTCGGCGGCGAAAGGCCCGATCAGCGCCAGGTCGATATCGGGTGACAGCGGCAGCACGCCGTCATTTTTCAAAAGCACTGCGGCGCGGGCGGCGGCCTTGCGGGCCAGCTTGCGGCCGCTGGCGCGTGCGGGGGCGGGGGCGCCGGCCATGCCGCGGAACGGGTCGTCAAGCAGCCCCAGCCGCGCCTTGAAGGTCAGGACGCGGCGGCAGGCGCGGTCGATCAGCGCGACGATCTGCGCGCCGGAAAGATGCAGCGCGGCCTCGGGCGCGGTCAGCCCGGCTGCGGCCAGTGCGGGCAGTTCGCGCAGGTAATCCTCGCCCACCATGTCCATATCGACGCCGGCATGAAGGGCGCGGGCGACGGCGACCGGCGCCGGGCCCAGCCCGTGCGCGACCAGTTCGGCCACGCCGGTATAGTCCGAGACCACCAGCCCGTCGAAGCCGGTGCCCTTGCGCAGCCAGCCCTCGACCAGGGGTGCATTGGCATGCATCGGCAGCCGGTTCACCGCATTGAACGAGACCATGACGCTGGCCGCCCCCGCCGCCACCCCGGCGGCAAAGGGCGGCAGGTAGATGGCCAGCAGATCCTCGTATGACAGGCTGACATTGTCGTAGTCGCGCCCGCTTTGCGGCGCGCCGTAGGCCACGAAATGCTTCAGACAGGCGGCGATCCGGCCCGGCGTGCCCAGACCCGCGCCCTGAAACCCCCGCGTCGCCGCCGCTGCAAGGCGCGAGGCCAGCAGCGGATCCTCGCCCGGGCCTTCGGCCACGCGGCCCCAGCGGGCATCGCGGGAAATGTCGATCATCGGCGCATAGGCCTGATGCAGCCCCTCGGCGGCGGCCTCGGCGGCGGCATGGGCCGAGGTCGCCTCGACCAGGGCGGCGTCCCAACTGCAGGCCAGCGCGATGTTCAGCGGGAACACGGTGCGGTGGCCGTGGATCACGTCCTCGGCAAAGAACAGCGGGATATTCAGGCGCGAGCCGGCCAATGCGCGTTCCTGCATGGCGCGCGCGGTGGCCAGCGACTTGGTGCCGAAGATGGCGCCGACCTCGCCCGCATCCAGCCGCCCGGCCAGCGAGGTCGGTTGCCTGGCGCCGGTCACCAGCCCTTCGCCCGCGGGCAGCAGATTGAGCTGGCCGATCTTTTCGGCCAGCGTCATGGCGGACATCAGGGCGTCGACGGAATCCTGCCTTTTCAAGCGGTCCTCCTAGGGTGCGGCTATTCGGCGGCGTGGCGGATCTCGTAGAGCGCCGGCCTTGCGATGGGGGAAAGCTGCCCGATCCCGTTATGGATGTCGAGGGTCGCGGCATAGAAGGGCCGGCCGTCCGGGTCGCAGGGCGCGGCGTCGCCATGCAGCACCGCCAGCACCGCGCATTTGGGCAGACATTCGCGCAGGGTCTGGTGGAAATCGGCGACGGCATCCATGTCCATCGCTGCGGTCGCCTCGTCCAGCAGCAGGATATCGGGGCGCGCGATCAGGATGCGGGCCAGCACCAGCCGCTGTTTCTGGCCGCCCGAAAGGACATTGCGCCAGTTCTTGCCCTGGCAGAGGTCGGCCTCAAGGCAGTTGATGAACTCGCCCAGACCCACCCGCGACAGGGCGGCGGCGGCGGCGATGTCGGAATGCTGCTCGGGGTGGTCGGGATAGGTGACCAGCGCCTTCAGCGTCAGGCGGTCGGGAATGTCGGGTTCCTGCCCGGCAAGGAACATGCGCGCGCCCTCGCGCAGCGAGACGCTGCCGGCGCCATAGGGCCAAAGCCCCGCGACCGCCTTCAGCAGGCTGCTTTTCCCGCAGCCGTTATGCCCGCGCACCGAGATGCGGTCGCCGGGGTTCAGGACCAGCCGCGACAGGCTGAGGAAGGCCGGCGTGTCATGGCCGCGATGGTGCAGGCGCAGGTCCTCGATGGCCAGCATCGGACCATCGGCGCGGCGCGGGCGGCGGAACTGGCTGATGCCGGTTTCGGCATAGAAGTCCTGGCGCTGGCGGACACGCTCGATCGCCTCGGCCAGTTCGTTCAGGCGGGTGGCGTTGGCGCGCAGCGTGGCGATGGCGGGCATGACGTTGATGACCCAGGACACATCGCCGATCAGTTCCGCCGTCAGCTCGCCCCCGGCGACGAAATCGCGAAAGCTGAGATTGCCCGCCATATAGGCCGGCAGCGCCGGCAGATAGGCCAGAAGCCGCGCCGACAGGAAGTTGTAGAGGTTGTTGAACAGCATCATGCCTGCGGTCAGCCAGTTCTGCTTGCCCCAGATGTGGTCGAGCTCGGCGTAAAGCTGGCCGTTGATGCGGCTTTGCGCGCGCTCGCCCCGGGCGGCGGCCAGTTGGCTGACGCGGCCCAGCATCATGCCCCATTCCGCGCGCCAGGCGCCGTCGCGGCGCTGGCGCTCGATGGTCAGCCGCTCGATCAGGCGGCCCAGTTGCCAGGCGACGAAGGTGACGGTGGGGACATAGACCGCGACCAGCGCCAGCGCCAGCAGGGCCGAGCCGCCTTGCCCGGGCACAAGGTCGATGGCGATCCAGGGCGCCAGCGCATCGCTGGCCTGCGCCCCCCAGCGGTCAAGGAAGGCCACCGGCTGGCTGCGCGCAAACAGCGCCGCCGAGACGAAATAGATCGAGGCGATGGCCCCCCACAGCCCCATCGCCAGCCCGATGACACCGCCGTAAAAGCTGGCCGAACATTCGTCGATGCGCTGGTCGATGGCGTCGGGCAGGCGCGGCTTGCCGCCGGGGGCCGAGCGGTCGCTCATCAGGTCCAGCGCCACGCGTTCATCGCCAAGGATGGCGTCGTTGAAGCGCGCGACCAGCCAGCCGCGGGCGCGGCGGTGCAGGGTGGCGGCGACGTAGTGGCGCAGGGCCAGCCCGGTGGTGCGCGCGAAGAAGATGCCCAGATAGGCGGCGGCGGACCACAGGACCACGCGCCCCGGCGTCGCGCCGGCATCGCCATGGACATTGGCCAGTGCTGCCAGGAAATCGGCGCTGGCAAGGGCGACCCAGACGCTGGCCTTGCTGAGCAGGGTGGTGATGGCAAAGATGATCACGGTCAGCGCCCAGGCTTCGCGCCAGCGCCCGGATATCCAGTAGGCCGACAGAAGGCCCCAGAACCCGCTCAACCGTTTCACCTGATACACCCCCGTTTGGCCGTCACAAAACCGCACCTTCCCACGGCGCAACAAATCGCCTGCGGGCCGCTTGACGGCATGTTTTCTGATTTGTTTTGGCCGCTTTGCGCGTCGTTCCTGCAACGCGGCCAAGCTGTAAGTATCAGACTAACAAACAAATGTATCGGCGGTAAATCGCCCAGACCGAGGCCTGTACATTTATACATAAGTGTGGGGTGACTGTCGCAAAAGGGCAACGCCCCAATTGCACGTTCGCCTTTAACGATAGTGGATATCTGGCGGCTCTCGCCGTGAAAAAACGGCAGTTGCGACGGATTTGCCGCGCTGGGGGACGGCGCATCGCCCCGGGCCGGGCATGGACGCGCCGCGAGTCGGTCCGCGGCGCGTCGGGGGTGGTGTTAGTGGCCGGTGCTAGTGGCTGCTGCCGTGGCCCCAGGGACCGTGCGGGGCGTCCTTGCCGTCAAGACGCTCGAACCCGTGGGCGCCGAAGAAATCGCGCTGCGCCTGGATCATGTTGGCGGGCGTGCGCGGCGTGCGCATGGCATCGAACCACGACAGTCCCGCCGCCAGCGCCGGCACCGCGATCCCGGCCGAGGTGGCGGCGATCACCACCTGACGCAGCGCGGCATCGTTTTCGCGCAGCATCCCGGTGAAGGGGCTGGCAAAGATCAGGTTCTCGCCCGGGGTCGCCGCCAGCGCGCTGGCCATGTCGTTCAGCATCTCGGAGCGGATGATGCAGCCATTGCGCCAGATGCGGGCGATATTGGGCATCGGCAGGTCCCAGCCGAACTGGGCCGAGGCGCGGGCCAGCATCTCGAAGCCCTGCGCATAGCACAGGATCTTGCCGGCGATCAGCGCGCGTTCCAGCGTCGCCGCGTCCAGCGCGCCCTTGGGCAGGGCCTGCGGCATCGCGCCAAAGACGCTGGCGCCCTTCTTGCGGTCGTCAAGGCGCGCGGACATGTTGCGGGCGCCGACGGCAGCCTCGATCACCGGGATGGCGACGGCAAGCTGCTGCGCCTCGATGGCGGTCCAGCGGCCGGTGCCTTTCTGGCCGGCCTTGTCCAGGATCGCGTCCAGCATCGGCCCGCCCGAGATCGGGTCGGTGGCGCGCGCGACCTTGCCCGAGATCTCGACCAGGTATGAGGCCAGCGGCCCCTTGTTCCATGCCTCGAAGGTCGCGGCCACGGCAGAGGCGTCAAAGCCCAGCCCGTCGCGCATCACGGCATAGGTTTCCGCGATCATCTGCATGTCGGCATATTCGATGCCGTTATGGACCATCTTCACGAAATGGCCGGCGCCCCCGGGGCCCATCAGGGCGGCGCAGGGCTCGCCGTTGTATTTGGCCGAGATCGCCTCAAGCAGCGGGCCGACGCGCTGCCAATGCGCAACGTCGCCCCCCGCCATGATCGAGGGGCCGTGCCGCGCGCCGTCCTCGCCGCCCGAGACGCCGATGCCCATGAAGTCGAAGGCGTCGGCGGCGGTTTCGCGGGCGCGGCGCTCGGTATCGGTATAGTTGGCGTTGCCGGCATCGATGATCAGGTCGCCCGGCCCCAGCAGCGGGCGCAGCTTCGCGATCTGGTCGTCGACCACCGGACCCGCCGGCACCATCAGGATGATCGAGCGCGGCGGCGTGATCGCGGCCACGAATTCCTCAAGCGTATGGGCGGGGGTCAGCCGCGCGGCCAGCGCCCCGGCCGAGGCCATGAACGCATCGGTGACGCTGGCGGTGCGGTTGAAGACGGCGATCGCATAGCCGTTTTCGGCGATGTTCAGCGCCAGCGCCGCCCCCATGGTGCCAAGCCCGATCAAGCCCAGATGCGGTGCGTTATCCATGTCATGCTCCTGTTGCGGCGGGTGCGGCCGCCGCGTCGGTTGAATCTGTAACACGACTGCCGGACGCGCCGATCAGGGTCAGCGTACCCGGCAGGAATCGCATAGTGGTGGATATGTGGCGCAAGGTCCATGCCATCCGGCGATGGACCTCGGCGCCGGGTGCGCGGCCTAATACATCACCGTGAACAGCGTGATCGTCAGTGCCTCGCCGGGGACAAGCCGGGCGCTGCCCCGGGCCAGCAGCCAGCCGTCCTCGGCGCGCTCCAGCCGGGCGACCACCTCGGCCGGGGCCTGCGCGCTGCGCGCTGCCGCCTGGGGCAGGGTGAAACCGATGCTGGGCGACTTGCCGTCGCTGTCGATCTGCGCGCCGCTGGCGCGGCTGCGGGCGGCGTCCTGGCTGGCGCCGTCCTCAAGATAGATGGCCAGCCGGCCCTTGGGAATGTCGCGGCCACCCTCGAAGTCGACGGTGCCGCGGATCTCGGCGGCCTGCGCGGCCGCCGCACCCGCGACAACGGCGGCGGCTGCGGGAACTGCGGCCAGCAGGACCCTGCGGCGATCGGTCAGGCGCTTCATCATTGTCCCTTCCTTCTGGTGGCGCGGGGGGCCGTCGCGGGCCCCCCGCCATCATGTCAGATGATGACGAAATCATCCGCGGAAAGCGACAGGTTCGCCGCCACCCGTGCGAACTGTACCGCCGCACCGCTGCCCGACCCATCGGCGTCATAGTAAAGCCGCCCGCTGTCGATATCATAGATGATGCGGTCCGAGGCATCCTGCGCCGTCCCCGCCGTGCTGGCATAGAAGGCACCAAAGGTCAGGACGCCCTCGGTCAGGGTGGTGAAGATCTGGTTATCCAGCAGGACCGTGTCATCGGCGTGGTTGAAGTCCTGAAGATAATCGATATTGCCGTTCCCCAGCGCCGACGAGAAGCGGAAGAAGTCGTCCCCCGATGAGCCCGTCAGCGTGTCGGCACCAAGGCCGCCGTCCAGCAGGTCGTCGCCCATGCCGCCGTTCATCCGATCTGCGCCCGCAACGCCCGGCGCCGCCGGGACCTCGGGGGTGTCGACCGAGACGTTCAGCTCATACGTCACGCCGGTGGGAACGCTGGCCGACCAGCCGTCGTCCGGCGCGTCGGACGACCAGCTTCCTTGCAGGATGTAATAGGTGCCGGTTTCCTGCACGACATAGGCAAGGCTGGAATCGCGGCTGGTGGTCGAGCCGGGATCGCTGCCGCCATCGTCGTTTTCGGCCACGATATTGCCATTGCTGTCCAGAAGCCTGATCCAGCTGTCAAAGACATTCGGATCGGCGATGCCGTCGACATCGACGCTGAGGATGGCGCCCGCTGCCAGATCGATGCGGTAATACCCGCCCTGGCCATTGCCGGTGGCGCTGACCGATGTGTGCGGAACCAGCGTCGAATCGTAGATATCGGGGTCGGCCACCAGCGAGAAGTTGTTGGTAATGTTCAGCGCCGTCGCCATCGAGTTGTTGGTGGCGCTTTGCGGCAGCGTGGTATAGCCGCTTCCCATGCCGATTTGCGGCGGGGCGCTGCCGGGATCGGCGAAATCGCCCAGCAGCGTGTCATTGCCGGCGCCGGCGGTGATGACGTCGTTGCCGCCCTGACCGATCAGCAGGTTGGCAAGCCCGTTGCCCTTCAGCACGTCTCCATAGCCCGAGCCCGACAGGTTCTCGACCGAGATGAAGCTGTCGCCATCGGCGCCGCCAAAGCGCAGTTCCACCGTCACGCCGCTGGTGGCATAGGAATAGTCCGCCGTGTCGATGCCGGCGCCGCCGTTCAGCGTATCGGACCCGGCGCCGCCCATCAGCGTGTCGTTGCCGGCGCCGCCCATCAGGTTGTTGGCCTGTCCGTCGCCGATCAGCCGGTCGTTGTAGAACGAGCCGATGACGTTTTCAAAGCCGACGACGAAGTCGTGGCGGATGGTGGTGCCGCGTCCGACGATCTGCACCGGGCCGTCGGCCTCGCCGCCGCTGGCCATGCCGCGCAGCAGATCGACCGTCACGCCGGCGAAGCTGCCGGTATAGACCACCGTATCGATGCCGGCGCCGCCGTTCATGTAGTCCTGGCCGGTGCCGCCGATGATGGTGTCGTTGCCGCCCTCGCCATAAAGGATGTCGCCGTCGCGGCCGCCATCCAGAATGTCGTTGCCGTCGCGGCCGTTGAAATAGTCGCCGCCGCCCTGACCCCAGAAGTGGTTGTCCGCCGAGGTGCCGATGAAGCGGTCGATGCGGTCGTCCGAGCCGATCAGGTTCTCGATGCCGAAGAACGTGTCGCCCGAGCCGGTGCCGCCGCTGGCGATGTTCAGTTCAAGGTTCACCAGAAGCTGGAAGGGGCTTTCCATGCTGTAATCGACGGTGTCGCTGCCCGCGCCGCCGCGAAAGACGTCGGCGCCCGCCTGTCCGCGCAGCACGTCGTCGCCGTCGCCGCCGTCCAGCGTGTCGTTGCCGGCGCCGCCCATGATGGTGTCGTTGCCCCGGCCGCCGTAAAGCGCGTCGGCGGCGTCGTCGCTTTCGGTCTGGTCGGGCAGCGAGGCGACGGGGATCGTGTTGTTGATGTCGCGGCTGGCCAGCAGATCGCGCCCGCCGATGATCAGGTCGTCGCCGTCCATGCCAAAGATGGTCTGGCTGCCGCCGCCGCCATCGATGGTGTCGCCCGCGGCCGTGCCCATCATGATGGTGCCGATCACGCCGACGCTGCCGCCGGTGCCCCCGCCGCCGGGCGTCGGACCCGGATCGGGCGAGCCGCCGACATAGATGATGTTCTCGACATTGGCGACCGCGCCCAGATCGATGCCGCTGTTCAGGACATAGATGGTGTCGTTGCCGCCGCCCGCCAGTTCGCGCACCACGTCATCGGCGGAATCGACGAAATAGGTGTCGTCGCCGCCACCCCCCGACATGCTGTCGCCACCGGCGCGGCCGTCCAGCATATTGTCGCCGTCATTGCCGATGATGATGTCGGCATAGGCGCTGCCGATGCCGGTCTCGATATAATATTCGGTCTGGTCGGCATTATGCCCGGCAAAGATCGAGACATTGTTGTTATGCCCGTTCACGCTGGAAAACTGCCCCGCGCGCAGATCCAGGATCGTGCCCGAGGTCGAGCCGGAAAAGTCGATGGTGTCATTGCCGCCGGTGTCGTGGATGACAAATCCCACATCGTGCTGCATCCCCGACGAGGTCAGCGCATATCCATATTGCGTGCTGTTGAACCCGTAGGTGTTGTCGCCGGTATTCAGGTTGATCGTCTGATAGGTGCGGTTCCCGTCGGCATCGACGGTCGAGAAGAAACGCCGGATCACCGCCTCGATATCGGCCATCAGGGGCGTGGCTGCCGACCAGCGCGTATCCTCGCCCACGTCGATGCCGTCGAAATAGGACATGACGCTGTATTGCTGGCGGTCGTAAATCCAGGTGGCGTTGTTCAGATAGTTGATCTGCACGCCGCCGGGGCCGCCGTAATTGTAAAGCCCGGGATGGTTCAGGCCGAATTCATGGCCGAATTCGTGAATGAAACTGTCAAAGACATAACCGCCGATATCGGTCTTGTTCGGCTCGGTGTCGTGGAAACGCTGGCCGATGCTGACGAAGCGGTTGGCTGAGAAGGCGCTGCCGTCGTTCGCCTCGCCCAGTTCGGGGCTGACGACCTGCATCCATTGCGTCGCGGAATTCCAGGGCGCGTTATCGACGATCTGGAATTTCAGCGGCGTGACCGAGGACCACATGGTCAGCGCGCCGATGGCGGCCGCCTTGTATTCGGGATGGTCGTTCAGCTCGGTCACGTTGATGACCAGGGTGCCCCCAGCGATCGCCGGAGTGATGCTGCGCTGAAGCGCCCCGAGATATTTCAGGAATGCCTCGTAATCTTCACTTTTCCCATATGGGTTATCCGGGGTCTGGTCGTTGACCCACCATTCTTCGTTGGACTGGATAGAGGACGGCATTTCAGGCACTCCCTGTGTAAAAGCTTGATTATTCAAAGACACATCAACCAGCGCGCCAAACCGGGGCTGGCGCGTTTGCACTTGGGAAAATCTGCAACTGGCGTGGATAATGGGACGGTAACGCAGTTGTGTCCACGACTTTAGCGCTATCGGCGCGCGGGTTGCGGCGGGCGCGTTTCAAGGGAATGAATTTGCTGAAAAATTGCCGGAAAGGTTTCGGCGAAGGTTTTGGCGGGGCGCTGTCGCGCCGGCGAAAAACCGCCCCGCCCAGCAATGCGAGGGCCGGCCCCGGGGCAGGGCCGGCCTTTTGCGATATCGGCCCCAAAGCCGCAGTCGTAAAGCCGCAGTCGTAAAGCCGCAGTCGTAAAGCCTCAGTCGTAAAGCACGGCGGCGATTTCCGGCGCGTCGATATTGGTCTTGTCATACCACTTGAAGCCGGAATCGATGGTTTTCGGCAGCTTCTCGCCCTTGGTGGCGGCGATGGCGGCCTTGACCGTCTCATAGCCGATGCCGACCGGGTTCTGGGTGATGGCGCCCGCCATCTCGCCCGAGCGGATGGCGTCCTTTTGCAGCTTGCCGGAATCGTAACCGATCACGACGACGCCCTTGGTGCCGGTTTCCTTGATCGCGTTCAGCACCCCGATGGCCGAGCCTTCATTCGCGCCGAAAATGCCCTTGATGTCGGGATGCGCGGTCAGGATCGCCTTGGTGATCTCGGTCGATTGCAACTGGTCGCCGCCGCCATACTGGATATCGACGATCTCCATGTCGGGATGGGCTTCCTTGGCGCGGTTCACGAAACCGTCGCGGCGGTCGATCCCCGTGCGCGAGGTCTGGTCATGCACGACCAGCGCCACCTTGCCGGGGCCGCCGATCAGTTCCGACATCTTGTCGGCGGCCAGCGCGGCGGCGGCAAGGTTGTCGGTGGTCACCGTGGTCGCCGGAATGTCGCTGTCCACGCCCGAGTCGAAGGCGATGACCGGGATGCCGGCGTCCTGCGCCTGTTTCAGCAGCGGGATGGCGGCCTGGCTGTCCAGCGCGGCAAAGCCGATGGCGGCAGGCTTTTTGGCCAGCGCGGCGGCCAGCATGTCCATCTGCTTGTCGACCTGCGCCTCGGTATCGGGGCCCTCGAAGGTGACGTCGACGCCGAATTCGGTCGCGGCCTTGTCGGCGCCGGCCTTGACCGCCTGCCAGAACTGGTGCTGGAAGCCCTTTGAGATCAGCGGGATATAGGGCTTGCCCTGCGCCAGCGCCATGCCGCCGCTGGCCAGCAGACTGCCGGCGCAAAGCGCGGCCATCAGGGTTCGTCTGTTCAGCATCTTATCCTCCGGATTGCGTTGATCGTTGATTGGTCCGGCCGCGCCTATCCCGCGCGGCTGCGGCGCAGCATGTCGGCATAGACGGCGGCGATGATGATGACGCCGGTGACAACCGTCTGCCATTCCTGCGCCACCGACATGATGCGCAGGCCGTTCAGCAGCACGCTCATGATCAGCGCGCCGATGATGGTGCCCAGGATCGAGCCGCGCCCGCCGGCAAGCGAGGTGCCGCCGATGACCACGGCGGCGATGGCGTCCAGCTCATATCCCAGCCCCAGCGCCGGCTGCGCCGAGTTCAACCGCGAGGCGATCAGCAGCCCGGCGATGCCGCAGATGCCGCCGGCCAGCGCATAGATCGCCACCTTCCAGCCATCGGCATTGACGCCCGACAGGCGCACGGCCTCCTCGTTCGAGCCAAGCGCAAAGCAATAGCGCCCCAGCACCGTGCGGTTCAGCACCCATGAGATGATCAGCGCCAGCACGAACAGGATCACCACCCCGTTCGGCACCGGCAGGCCGGGAATGACACCGCCGATCAGCGAGCCGGTGGACAGCAGCGGAAAGCTGGGCGTGTCGTTGAAATAGATCGGCTTGGTGCCGGAAATCACCAGCGACAGCCCCTTCAGGATCAGCATCATCCCCAGCGTGGCGATGAAGGGCGGGATCTTCATCCGCGCCACCAGCGTGCCCGAGATGAAGCCCGAGGTGACGCCCGCGGCGATGGCCGCAAGGATGCCCAGCGGCAGCGGCATCCCCCAATAGGTCAGCACCACCCCGGCGGTGACGGCGGTAAAGGTCATCAGCGTGCCCACCGACAGGTCGATGCCGCCGGTGATGATGACCAGCGTCGCGGCGATGGCCAGCACGCCGTTCACGCTGGTCGCCTGCAGGATGGCAAGGATATTCGCGGTTTGCAGGAAGTTGGGCGAGGCCAGCGAGAAAAAGACCAGCAGCACGATCAGGCTGGCAAAGGCCAGGATCTTTTGCTGCGCGCCCGAGGCGATGCGTCCGGGCCGGGCAACGGTCGAGGTCATGGGGATACTCCTTCAAGGGCCGCGCCGGTTTCTGCGGTGTCGCGCCGGGTGGCCAGTTCCATGATCTGGTTCTGGCTGGTCGCCTCGCCGCCGGGCAGGATGCCGGTCAGCCGCCCCTCGCACATGACGGCGATGCGGTGGCTCAGGCGCAGCACCTCGGGCAGTTCGGACGAGATGACGATGATCGCCTTGCCCGCCTCGGAGAGGTGTTGCAGCAGGCGATAGATTTCGGCCTTGGCACCCACGTCGATGCCGCGCGTCGGCTCGTCAAAGATCAGGATGTCGCAATCGCGCAAAAGCCATTTGGCGATGACCACCTTTTGCTGGTTGCCGCCCGACAGCAGCCGCACCTCTTGCCGGTCCGAGGGCGTGCGGATCGCAAGGCTGGCGATATAGTCCGCCGCGACCTTGGCCAGCGCCGCGTCGTCGACCCGCAAAAACCGGTCCGAGAACCGCTCAAGCGAGGGCAGCGCGATATTGCCGCGCAGGTCGATCCCCAGCGCAAGGCCGAATTGCTTGCGGTCCTCGGACAGGTAGCCGATGCCGGCGGCGACCGCGTCGCGTGGGCTGCGGATGGTGCAGGGCTTGCCATGGACGCTGATCTCGCCCGCCTCGCGCGGGTCGGCGCCAAAGATGACGCGGGCGACCTCGGTGCGGCCGGCGCCCATCAGCCCGGCAAAGCCAAGGATTTCGCCGCGCCGCAGCTCGAAGCTGACATCGCGCACCAGCCGCCCGGCGCTGAGGCCCCGGACCGACAGCACCACCGGCGCCGCCGACAGGTCGGGAATGGTGGTGGCGGAATGGTCCAGCGCGCGGCCGACCATCATGGTGATGATGGTCTCGATCGGGGTGTCGGCGGCCTCGACCGTGCCGACATAGGCGCCGTCGCGCATCACCGTCACCCGGTCCGAGATGCGGCGGATCTCGTCCATCTTGTGGCTGATATAGACGACCGAGACGCCGTCCGCCTTCAGTCGCCGGATGATGGCGAAAAGCTCGTTCGTCTCGGCCTCGTTCAGGGCGGCGGTGGGCTCGTCCATGATCAGGATGCGCGAGCGGAAGGACAGCGCCTTGGCGATCTCGACCATCTGCTGGCGGGCGATGGTCAGGCTGCGGACCTGCGCGCGCGGGTCGATGTCCACCTTCATCGCGGCAAAGACCGCGCCGGCATCGCTGTTCAGGCGCCCCTCGTCCAGCACGCCCCAGCGGCTGCGCGGCTCGCGCCCGATGAAGATGTTCTGCGCCACGGTCAGGTCGGGCATCAGCGCCAGTTCCTGGTGGATGATGCCGATGCCAAGGTCCTGCGCGGCGCGGGGGCTGGGGATGCGAACCTCGGCCCCGTTCACGCTGATCGTGCCGCTGTCGGGGGCGATGATGCCCGCCAGAACCTTCATCAGCGTCGATTTTCCGGCGCCGTTTTCGCCCATCAGCGCGTGGACTTCGGCCGGGCGCAGGTCGAAATGCGCGCCGCGCAGCGCATGGACGCCGGGGAAGCGCTTCTCGATGGCGCTCATGCGGATGACATCGGTCATGGGGCGCATCCGGCGGGGCAGGGCGGTTCGGCCGACGCTTGGCGTCCCGCCGCGATGCCGGTGCCGCTGACCAGTGCCTTCGCCATCGCCCGCCTCCCCGCGTGTCTGGCTTTTATTATTAAATGCTAGACGCCTGAACCGGTCGGTGTAAATTGTTTTTAATCGGATTTGCACAAAAGAACAGATCGGCATGGCCCGCACGGATATCCGCTTTCGACTGGCCCATAACCGGACGCTGGACCTGCTGGCAGGTCTTTTGCCCGGCGCGCTGCTGCCGTCTGAACTGCGGCTGGCCGAGGCGCTGAAGGTCAGCCGCACCGTCGTGCGCGCCGTGCTGCGGCAATTGTCCGAGGCCGGCGTCATCGCGCTGGACGGGCGGATCAAGACGCTGCTGCGTCCGCCGCTGCGTCAGGACCGCCTGCCCGAGCGCGAGGACCACATCTCGTTGAACGAACTTGAGGGGCGGTTTCTGGACTGGGTGCTGCGGTTCGATGTGCCCGCCGACACGCCGCTGAATGTCGCGCAACTTGCCAAGCAATTCTCGGTGCCGACGCATGTCCTGCAAGAGTTCCTGTCCAGCCTCGGCCAGTTCGGGCTGGTCGAGCGGCGCGTCAGCGGCGGCTGGCGGCTGCTGGGCTTTACCCCGGAATATGCGGTGGAACTGTCGGATTTCCGCACGCTGCTGGAACTGAACGCCGCCCGCACCGTCACCAGCCTGCCCGAGACGCATCCGATCTGGCCGGCGCTGGCGGCGCTGGACCATGAACATGTGCAGCTTCTGGGTCGGATCGGCACCGATTTCCGCGATTTCTCGCGCCTGGACGAGAAATTCCACGCCACCATCAACGCCGTGGTCAAGAACCGCTTCGTGGTCGATTTCCAGAAGGTGATCTCATTGATTTTCCACTATCATTACCAGTGGGACAAGCAGATGGAGCGGCAGCGCAATCAGGCTGCCATCCACGAACACCGCCGCATCATCGCCGCGCTGCAATCGCGCGATGCGCGGACCGCCGAGGCCGCGGTCGAGGCGCATCTGGCGACCTCGAAAGAGACGCTGATCGCCTCGTTGCGGGTGAACCGGCTGGGTTAGGCGGCGCGACAGGCGCGCCGCCTGTTTTTTATCATTCCGACCCGTTTTGCAGCCTACATCAGGTCGCGCGGGATGCGGCTGTCAAAGTCGCGTTCGCTGACGATCGTATCGCCCTCCCATGCGGTGACGCGGGCGCGCAGCAGCCAGTCGGTTTCGGTGCATTCCATCCACGCCTCCGACAGCGTGCGCACCGACCAGTCGCCGCGCCGCATGGTGATTTCCCACCGGCAATGGCCCCGCATCGACTGGGGGTCGCCGGGACGGATCGACCAGATCTCGTCGCGGATCTCGCCGTGGATCATGCCGACGCCGGGGACCTCGGACACGCCCGTATCCTCATGGATGTGGTATTCGGTGCGGCCCTCGCCCAGATCGCGGATCACCCGGCGTCGCGTCGCGCCGGGGAAGTGGTCGATATATTTCGGCAGCGGGTCGGGGTTCTCCGGCTCGGGCACGGCAATTTCGTCCACGGCGCCCAGCAGCGGCAGGTCCAGCGCGACGCTGCCCATGTCCACCGTCACACCCGGATCGGTCGGCGAGGGCAGGATCGTCGGCCAATAGGACGTGGCCAGCGCCAGCCGCAGCCGGTGGCCCGGGCGCAGGTGATAGCCGCAGGCGTCCAGCACCAGCGTCACCGGGATCATCTGGCCATGCGGCATCGGCTGCGGAACCTCGTCGCTGTCGCGATGGGCAAGGTTCAGCACGCCATAGCAGATGCGCGTGGCGGTGCCGTCGGGATGCACGTCCACCAGCCGCGCGACAAGGTTCGCCACGTCGGCATCGCAGCTTAGCCGCAGCGTGACTGCGGGCCGGCCCAGCAGCTCCAGCGGCGCGGTCAGCGGCGCGGTCTCGAACAGCAGCGATCCCGCGTCGTCGGCGCGCTGGTCCTGCGGCAGTTCGGCATCGGGCTTCAGCGTGAACCATTCGCCGGCCGCGGTGCCGCTGTCGAGCGGGCTGCGCAGATAGACCGTCTCGCCCGCAGCGGGCGTGTCGGTCAGGTTCGGGCCGTGCAGGCGCAGGACGTCGGGTGCGCGCCATTCCGTCTTGGCGATCCAGCGCCCGGCATCATGGTCGCGGCGCGGGCCTGGGCGGATCGCGTCAAGGATATAGGCGCGGACCTGCGGCAGATCCTCGGCGCCATTGGGGTCGTCGCGCAGCCAGCGGTTCCACCAGCGGATTGCCTCGGCATGGAAATCGGCACGGGGCTTGGGCCAGGCGAAATGCGGATATTTGTGAATCCACGGCCCGATCAGCGCCTTTGCGCGCGCGCCCATGCCCTCGACCGCCTTCAGGGGGGTGTTGCGATAGCCGTCCGCCCAGCCCGCGATCACCAGCGAGGGGATCTCGACCGCGGCGAAATCCTCGCAGATCGAGGCATGTTTCCAGAAGCCGTCGCGGCGCTGGTGCGACAGCCATTCGGGCATGAAATAGGGTTCCTCGGCCAGCCGCTGCATCCACATCTCGCGCCAGCGGTCGCCGACCAGAGCCGGGTCGGGGCAGCGCGACTGATAGGCCAGCATCGTCGCCGCCCAGGAAAGCTGCGCCGACAGGTGGCAGCCGTTCTTGTAATGGATGTCGTCGTTATAGCGGTCCACCGTCGAGGCGATGGAAATGACCGCCTTCAGCGCCGGCGGCCGCAGCGCCGCCACTTGCAGGCAGTTGAAGCCGCCCCAGGAAATGCCCATCATCCCCACCTTGCCGTTCGACCACGGCTGGGCGGCGATCCAGCCGATGATCTCGGCGGCGTCCGACAGCTCTTGCGGGGTGTATTCGCCGTCGATGACGCCGTCGCTTTCGCCCGAGCCGCGGATGTCCACGCGCACGCCCGCGATGCCGGCGGCGGCAAAGACCGGATAGGTGGAATCGTCGCGCGCCTCGGTGCCGGTGCGCTTGCGATAGGGCAGGAATTCGAGGACGGCGGGGACGGGGTCGGCCTCGGCATTGGCGGGCATCCAGATGCGCGCGGCAAGGCGGGTGCCGTCGGCAAGCGGGATCCAGTGGTTCTCGATAACAGAAAATTCGCGCGTCATGTCTTTCCCAGTTCTCAGTTTCCGGCGCCGGCCATGCGCCGTTCGGCCAGCGCCTGTTCCAGCCAGCCAAGCCGCATCTCGGGCACCGATTTCAGCAGAAGGTCGGTGTAGTCGTCGAAGGGCGGCGACAGCACCTGCGATTTCGGGCCAAAGCGTTGCAGCCGGCCCTTGAACATCACCGCCACCGAATCGGCGATGGCGTGGACGATGTGGATGTCATGGGTGATGAACAGGTATGAGACCTGCGTTTCCCGTTGCAGCCGCAAAAGCAGTTGCAGGATGCCGTCCGCAACCAGCGGGTCCAGCGCCGAGGTCGGCTCGTCGCACAGGATCAGGTCGGGCTCTGCCGCCAGCGCGCGGGCGATGGCCACGCGCTGTTTCTGCCCGCCCGAAAGCTCGGCCGGGTAGCGGTCGGCGAAGCCCTCGCCCATCTCGATCTGGTTCAGCAATTCGGTGACGCGGGCGCGTTTCTTCGCACCGCGCAGACCGAAATAGAAGGTCAGCGGGCGGCCGATGATCTCGGCCACGGTATGGCGCGGGTTCATCGCCGTGTCGGCCATCTGATAGATCAGCTGGATGCGCCGCCGTTCCTCGCGCGAGCGGCCCTTCAGCGCCGGCGAAAGCGCCTTGCCGTCGAATTCGACCCGCCCCTGCGAGGGCGGCAACAGGCCGGTGACGACCCGCGCCAGCGTCGATTTCCCCGAGCCGGATTCGCCCACCACCGCCAGCGTCTGTCCGCGCGGCAGGTGCAGGGTGACATTGTCCAGCACCTTGACGTTGTTGCCATATCCGGCATGGACCCCCTGCACACGCAGCAGCGCGCCGCTTTGGTCCACGGCCTCGGGGCGCTCAAGGCTGCCCACGTTCAGCAGCGCGCGGGTATAGTCCTTGCGCGGCGCCTCGATGATCTGGCGGGTCTCGCCGTATTCGACCGTCTCGCCATGGCGCAGCACCATGATCTGGTCGGCGATCTGGGCGACGACGGCCAGATCATGCGTGATGTAAAGCGCGGCGGTGCCGGTTTCCTCGATGGCGTGCTTGATGGCGGCCAGCACGTCAAGCTGGGTGGTCACGTCCAGCGCCGTCGTCGGCTCGTCGAAGACGATCAGATCGGGGCGCGGGCACAGCGCCATCGCCGTCATCGCCCGCTGCAATTGCCCGCCCGAGACCTGATGCGGATAGCGGTCGCCGAAATGGTCGGGGTCGGGCAGGCCAAGCGTGGCGAAAAGGCCGCGCGCGCGGGCCTCGGCCTCGGGGCGGGACATGAGGCCGTGCAGCAGCGTGGCCTCGATCACCTGGTCCATCAGCCGGTGCGCCGGGTTGAAGGCGGCGGCGGCCGATTGCGCGACATAGCAGACGCGGCAGCCGCGCAGCTTGCGGATGCCGCGCCGGTCCAGCGTCAGGATGTCCTGACCGTCGACCATCACCTGACCGCCCGAGATGCGCACGCCGCCGCGGCCATAGGCCAGTGCGGCAAGGCCGATGGTGGATTTGCCTGCGCCGGATTCGCCGATCAGGCCAAGGACGCGGCCCCGGGGCAGATCGAAGCTGACGCCCTTGACGATCTCGATTTCGCGCGGCGCCTCGTCCGGCGGAAAGATGCGGGCCGAGATGCGCAGGTCGCGCACTTGCAGAAGATCACCCATCAGCCCCGTCCCCCCTTCAGGCTGGACGTGCGGTGCAAAAGCCAGTCCACGACCAGATTGACCGATACCGCCAGCGCCGCGATCGCGGCGCCCGGATAAAGTGCGGCGCCGATGCTGAAGATGATGCCGTCCTTGTTGTCCTTGACCATGCCGCCCCAGTCGGCGGTCGGCGGCTGGATGCCAAGGCCAAGGAACGACAGCGTCGACAAAAACAGCACCGCGAAGGCGAAGCGCAGCCCGAATTCGGCCAGCAGCGGCGACAGCGTATTGGGCAGGATCTCGCGGAAGACGATGTGGAAGGTGCTTTCGCCGCGCAGCCGGGCGGCCTCGACGAACTCCATCACGGCGACATCCAGCGCCACGGCCCGGCCAAGGCGAAAGACGCGGGTGGAATCCAGCACCGCCATGACCGCGATCAGCACCCACAGGTTCTGGGGCAGCACCGCCAGCACCACCAGTGCAAAGATCAGCGTCGGAATCGACATCATCAGATCGTTGAAGCGCGACAGCAGGTTGTCGACCAGCCCGCGATTGACCGCGGCGACAAAGCTCAGCGCGATGCCGATGGCGAATGACAGCACCGACGAGGCCAGCGCCACGAACAGCGTCGTCCTTGCGCCATAGATCAGCCGCGACAGCAGGTCCCGGCCAAGGTTGTCGGTGCCCAGCAGGAACCCGGCCCCCGCCGGTTCCCAGACCTGGCCCACCACGTCGCGTTCGCCGTAAGGGGCGATCCAGGGGGCGAAGATGGCGCAGATCAGGGCCAGCGCAATGCCGGCCATGCCGATCCATGCCGAAAGGGGAATGGAACGCGCGCTCATCTGGGATGCCTCAGCCTTGGGTTCGAGACGATGGCGATGATGTCTGCCGTCATGTTCAGCAGGATATAGACGGCGGCAAAGATCAGCCCGCAGGCCTGCACCACCGGCATGTCGCGCACGGTGACCGCATCGACCATGTATTGCCCCATGCCGGGATAGACGAAGACCACCTCGACCACCACGACGCCGACGATCAGATAGGCAAGGTTCAGCGCCACGACGTTGACGATGGGGGCGATGGCGTTGGGCGCGGCATGGCGCAGGATCGCCCGCCACGCGCCCAGTCCCTTCAGCTCGGCCGTCTCCATATAGGCCGAGGACAGGACCGAGATGATCGCCGCCCGCGTCATCCGCATCATATGCGCCAGCACCACCAGAACCAGCGTCGCCACCGGCAGCGCGATGGCTTGCAGCTTGGCGCCCAGCGTCATGCCCGGAAAGATGGTCGAGGGGAACGTGGCGACCCCCATGTTCACCGCAAAGACCATGATCAGCAGATAGCCCACGAAAAATTCCGGCAACGAGATCGCGGCCAGCGTCACCACGTTGATCGCCCGGTCCAGGAAGGTGTCGCGGGTCAGGACCGCCACCAGCCCCAGGAGGATCGCCAGCGGGATCGAGATGATCGCGGCGACCGCGGCCAGGAACAGCGAATTGCCCAGCCGGTCGGCGATCTGGGTCGCAACCGGCATCCGGCTGGCCCATGAGGTGCCGAAATCGCCGTGCAGCGCGCCCGCAAGCCACTGGAAATAGCGGGTCATGACCGGCTGATCCAGACCCAGCTCGGCCCGGATATTGGCCACGGCCTGCGGGGTCGCGGCCTGTCCAAGATAGGTGGTGGCGAAATCGCCGGGCAGCGCCTCGACGCCGGCAAAGATCAGCAGCGACACCGCCGCCAGCAGGATCAGGCTCAGGCCCAGCCGGCGCAGGATCAGCGCGGGTAGAGGATGCTTGGCCGCAAGGCGGCCCATGGGTGATGTCATGGAAATATCTTCCGCGATCTTGAAGGGGGCCCGATCTTGAGGGGGCCCGATCTGGAAAGGGGCGCGCGCGGGCGCGCACCCCCGGGGGCGGTCTCAGCCGTCCAGCCAGACGCGGCTGGCCAGCTTGCCGTTCGACAGGTCGTTGCCGATATCGGGGACGAAGCCCTTCAGCCGCTTGCTGCCCGCGTTGATGTAGTCGTTGAAGACCGGCAGGATGGTGCCGCCCTCGTCGCGCTGGATCAGCGCGATCTCGCGGTAAAGCGCCTTGCGCTTTTCGACGTCCAGCTCGCCCCGCGCCTCAAGCACCAGCTTGTCGAATTCCGGGCGCTTGAAGCGGGTGTCGTTCCATTCCGCCGTCGAGATGTAGTTCGTCGAATAGCGCGAATCCTGCGTCGGACGCCCGCCCCAATAGGACGCGCAGAAGGGCTGCACGTTCCAGACATTCGTCCAGTAGCCGTCGTCGGGTTCGCGGCGGACATTGATCTGGATGCCGGCCGCGGCGGCGTTCTGCTGGAACAGCACCGAGGCATCGACCGCGCCGGGGAAGGCCGCGTTCGAGGTGCGAAGGTCGATGGCGCCGGAATGGCCGGATTTCTGGTAATGGAACTTGGCCTTTTCCGGGTCATAGACACGCTGCTCGATCCCCTCGGGGAATAGCGCATAGGCCGAGTTCACCGGGAAATCGTTCCCGATCGAGCCATAGCCGCCCAGGATCTGCTTCAGCATCGCCTCGCGGTCGATGGCGTATTTCAGCGCCAGCCGCAGGTCGTTGTTGTCAAAGGGCGCGGTGTCGCAATGCATCAGAAAGGCATAGAAGCCCTTGCCCTTCGAGGTCAGGATCTGCACCGTCGGCGCGCGTTGCAGCAGGGGCACGGTCTTGGCGTCGATCATATCGACGAAATCAAGCTGCCCCGAGGACAGCGCCGCCACCCGCGCCGTGGCGTCGTTCATCGCGATCATCTCGAACGTATCGACAAAGCCGCGGTCGCTGCGCCAGTCGTCGGCGTTCTTCTGGAAGGCGGCGCGCACGCCGGCCTGATAATCGGTCAGCTTGTAGGGGCCGGTGCCGATGGCGGCCATGGGCGCCTCGACCCCGCCCTTGGGCTGCACCATCAGGTGGTAATCGGTCAGGATCAGCGGCAGGTCGGCATTGGGCGCATCCAGCGAGATGACCAGATCGCCGCCCTGTTCCTCGATCTTTTCAAAGGAACTCAGCAGGCCCGCAGCGCCCGATTGCGACTTTTCGTCTGCATGGCGGCGCAGGGTCGCCACGCAGTCGGCGGTGGTCATGGGCGTGCCGTCCTGGAACTTCACGCCCTGCCGGATCTTGAAGCGCCAGACCTTGGCATCGGCCGACGGCTCCCACGCCTCGGCCAGGTTCGGCAGCGCCTCGCCGGTCTGGGGATGGGTCTCGATCAGCGTGTCGCCCCAGCTATGGCTGACAAGGAACGCGAACGAGCCGCTGGCCAGCGCCGGATCCAGCGAGTCGGTCGAGGCGCCGCCGGCGATGCCCAGTTTCAGATGGCCGCCGCGCTTGGGTTCCTCGGCCCGGGCCGAGCTGGCGTAAAGCGTGCTTGCCGCCATCAGCGTCATGCCGCTGGCCATGGCGCGGCCCAGAAACTGGCGCCGGTCCATGCGGCCTCGGTTCGCCTGATCCAGAAGATAAGCGGAATATGCGGAGTGTTTTTTCATCGTCTTCCCTGTCCTGCGGCATCGTCCGTCGCGAACGCTGCCATACTTGTCACACCGGAATGGCCGCCGGGCGTGCAACGCCCGTTTTCGGTGAATCACACGCTGTCGGCGTCCTGCCCCCGCAAGAAAATTGCGTGAACTGCCCCGGGTTCTTCGCTTCCATTGCCCTTGATAGGGCACAGCATTCCGTAACGGCAACCGCTTTCTTCGGGCATCGGGGCGAGCTTCTGCCTTGACCTCGGGCGTCTTAGGCGCGACCAGAGGCCACGAGTTTACCCAACGTCAGGAGGCCGGGCCGATGCCGGATCACTACAGGTCGATCGCCGATGAGCTGGCCGAGGCGCTGGCGGCGTTTCCCGATCACATCGCCATGCGCGACCGCGATCTGTGCCTGAGCTATGGCCAGCTTGCCGGTTTCGTCGCCGCAGTGCAGGCGGTGCTGGCGGGGCAAAGCGCCGTTGCGGTTTACGGGGTGCCGGGGACGCTGTTCGGCGCGGCGGCGACGGCCTGCGTGATCGACGGGCGCCCCTTTGTGCATCTGGACCCGGCGATGCCGAAGACGGTGCTGGAAAACATCGTGGCCGAGCTGGGGATCGACATGATCCTGACCTCGCAGCCGCCGAAACCGGGGCAATTGCCCGCGCATTGCCGCATTGTCGACGCAAGCGGTCTTTTGGGCGCGCGGCCTGCGGGCACGCCCGTGACGCCGGGTCGCGTCCAGCCCTCTGACGCGATCTATCTGGTCGCCACCTCGGGGACGACGGGGCGGCCGAAATGCATCCCCGTGACCCATGACGCGGCGCTGCTGTCCTATCACTGGCGCGACGAGTTCACGCCCTATTCTGCGGGCATGAAGGTCGGCATCTACATCTTTGCCATCTGGGAAATGTTCCGCCCGCTGCGCAACGGCGCCGAGCTGTGCTTTCCCCGGCTGGACGAATTGCTGGCCCCGCAGGCCTTCGTCTCGTATCTGGCCGCGCATGACATCCATGAGATGCTGTTCACGCCCTCGTTCCTTGAGAAGATCCTTGCCGGGGTCGATCCGGCCATCGGCGCCACGCTGCCCCTGCAGCGCATCATCCTGAACGGAGAGGTGGTCAGCGACCGCCTGATCGCCGAGGTGCGCACGCGGCTGCCCGGCGCAAGGCTGTGGAACCTTTACAGCATTTGCGAAACCCATGACATCTGCATGTCGGAACTGTTCGGGCCGGCGGGCGAGGGTGCGGGCGTCACCGTCGGCAAGGCCATGCCGCATCTGCGCGCCATCGTGCTGGACGACCACGACCAGCCCTGTCCGCCCGGCGTCACCGGCCTGCTGCATTTCGAGGGGCCGCGCATGCTGGGCCCCGGCTATGTCAACCGCCCCGAGGAAACCGCCCGCCGCTTTCGCGAAGTGGTGATCGAGGGCCAACCCTTGCGCCTTTACGACACCGGCGATCAGGGTCATGTCGCCCTGGACGGCCAGATCACCGTGCTGGGGCGCGTGGCGCATATGCTGAAGCTGCGCGGCCACAGCATCCAGACGCGCGAACTGACGCAGACCATGGCCGGGCTTCTGGGGTTTTCGCAGGCGATCCCATGGGTCCAGCAGGCCGAGGGGCAGGGGCAGGCGCTGGTCTTTTACTATACCGCCGATGCCGCGCAGAAGGCCTCGAACGCGGCGCGCTGGCAGATCGCGCCCGGCAGCACCCGCACGCCCGAGGCGCTGGCCGCCGCGCTGCGCGAGGTGCTGCCGCCCTATTGCGTGCCCGCGCATCTGGTGCAGATCGACGAAATCCCCATCCATCAGGTATCGGGCAAGACCGATTACAAGGCGCTGCCCCCGGTCGAGGCCGAGGCCGAAAGCGTCGCCCCGGCCGACACGCTGCCGGTCGTCGCCCATGTCGCGCGGCTGCTGCGCTGTGGTGTCGAAAGCGTCGATGCCGCGCGCTCGTTCCACGATCAGGGCGGCGATTCGCTGATGTGCGTCGATCTGATCCTTGCGCTTGAGGCCAGCTATCGCCGCCGCGTCGATTTTGAATGGGCGCTGAACCTGCCGCTGGCGCGGCTGCACCAGTTGCTGACCCAGCACGGCGACGCCAATGCGGCGCAAAGCTTCGACCGCCCCGGCATCCTGCTGACCGGCGCCACCGGCTTTCTGGGCGGCCATGTGCTTGCCGCCGCACTTGCCGCGCTGCCCGAGGGCGAGGCGATCTATTGCCTTGTCCGCCCGCGAAACCGCGACCCGCTGCTGCGGCTTCAGGGCATCGCGCAGGCGCTGGGCGCGGCGCCGGGGCGGGTCGTCGCCGTCATCGGCGCGATCGACGAGGCGCGTTTCGGGTTGGACGACGCGCATTACGACGCGCTGGCGGCGCAGGTCCGCAGCGTCATCCATTGCGCGGCGACCGTGAACCTTGCCGTGGACCGCGAACGGATGGAGGCGTGGTCGCAGACCGGCATCCAGACCGTGGTCCAGTTCTGCGCCGATGCGGCGGCGGATCTGCGGTTTTCGTCCTCGTCGGCGGTGTTTCCCGAAACCGGAGGCCCCTGGCCGGAAGGGCCGGCCCGGCTTTATGACGGCTGTTCGGGCTATGGCGCCGCCAAGATCGCGGCCGAGGCGATCATCGCCGCGTCAGGCCTGCCCGCGGCCATCGTGCGGCTGCCCTCGCTTTACGACATCGATGCGCCGAACCCCAAGGACATCTGCGAGATCGTGCTTGAGGCCTGCCGCGTCTCGGGCAGCGTGCCCGAGGGGCTGACCTTCCCGATGACCGATGTGCGCGCCGCCGCCGCCTTTCTGGTCGGGCTGGCCCGCCCCGAGGGGGTGGCCATCTATAACCTGATCGCCGACACCCGCATCACCCCGCAAGGCGACGGGCTGGCGCGGCTGGCGCCCGGGCTGTGGCTGGCGCGCGCGCCGCTGCCGGATGCGGTGCGGCGGCTGATCGATGCCGATCCGCTGATCCTGCACGCCGATGCGACTTTTGCGAATGCCGCCGCCCGCGCCGCATGGGCGCGGCTGGGCGCGGGTCCGTTCGCCGCCGTCTCGGACGGGCCGGCGCTGCTGGCGCGCCGCCTTGCCTACCAGAGCGAGCCGGCGTTGATCTGATAATCGGCCATGGTCACGCCCCGCGCGGCATCGCTGGCCAGATAGGCCACCAGTGCCGCGACTTCCTCGGGCTGGACCAGCTTGCCCTGCGGGTTCGAGGCCTCGTATTTGGCCCGCACCTCGTCGCGGGGGGCGCCCTGCGCCACCTCGTCATCGATGAATTTTTGCAGCATCTCGGTTTCGACCCAGGTGGGGCTGACGCTGTTGCAGGTGACGCCCGCCGCCGCCCCCTCCAGCGCGACGCAGCGGCCAAGGCCCAGAAGCCCCGCCTTGGACGCGCAATAGGCGGCGTTGCTGGCCATGCCCTGATGCGCCGCGACCGAGGCGATATTGACGATGCGCCCCCATTTCTGCCGCAGCATCGCAGGCATGACGGCGCGGATCATCTTGAAGCTGCCGGTCAGGTTGGTGTCGATGGTGTCGTTCCACAGCCGGTCCGAATGGTCCGCGACGGCCTCTTCTTCATAGACGCCGGCGGCGTTCACCAGAATGTCGACGCGGCCATGGCGGGCAAGGACGCCGTCGACGAAAGCCGCGCAGCTTTCCGAATCGC
Organism: Paracoccus sp. (in: a-proteobacteria); assembly: GCA_046348875.1. Classification (GTDB taxonomy): domain Bacteria; phylum Pseudomonadota; class Alphaproteobacteria; order Rhodobacterales; family Rhodobacteraceae; genus Paracoccus. The sequence goes on along the minus strand of JAXMDJ010000013.1, from coordinate 25,608 downwards.
GCACGTCAAGGCGGCCAAAGCCGATGCGGTCGCCGAACTCGGCCGTCAGCGGCGCGGTCAGGTCCGCCGCAGCGCCCCGCCTTGCACCGACATGGACCGTGGCGCCGTCGCGGGCCAGCCGGACGGCGACGGCGCGGCCAATGCCGGACAAGCCGCCGGTGACGATTGCAATTCTGTTCGTGTCGGGCATTGGGCTACCTGCTCTGACTGGTCCTGACGGTTCGCGGCCACAGGTCGCATGAACGCGCCCCGCCCGTCCAGACCAGATTGCCCCAGCGTCAACATTACCTGGCGCAAAGGGCCGGGGCCGCGCGCGGTCATGGATATGGCGGTGGGACTGGAGCGGGTGATGCGGTCCAGACTTGGAAGATCGAACCCTGAAGTGCCGCTATTTATCAACGCAATCAAACCTCTAAGCCAAGACCCTATTCTCGGACACTTCCCCTTGTGTGCTTGATGTGTTGACGATGTGCACTGATACGCTACCTCCGTATCACCAAGTTAGGCAACGCCGTTCAGAGCGACCCTTCACCCGATAGGTGCATGAAAGTTCTCCCGATATTTCGGGAAAAATTGTGAAAGCCCAAATCATATATAGAACGCTCCGCGCATCCCCCGTGCCCCCGCGCGATAAATGTTCCTAGGCGCGTGATAGCGGGCGCGGATATTAAGGATCAACTCACCTACCGATGCGCCTGCGAGGGGCCACGTTAGGTCAGCCGAGGGACGGGCGCAGGGCGGCAGGAATGGGGGCGGCGGCGTCATGGTCAGTCAACCCCGGTCCCTGACTTCCCCGCCAATGAACCTTGGCGCAGTGTCACCTGACAAACGGGCGTGAAAATCATGCCACATGAATGGGTATTGACTTTTGTCATGGCGTCACTGACAAAGTTTAAGACTTCATTGGCAGGGAAAGACTATGACAGCAATCGTCGGATACGCACGGACCAGCACCCTTGAGCAGGTGGCGGGCTTTGAGGCCCAGCGTAGAACCCTGCATGAGCTGGGCTGCACCAAGGTCTTTGAGGAGCAGGTCAGTTCGGTCGGGCAGCGGCCCCAGCTTCAGGCCTGCCTCGACTACCTGCGGGAAGGCGACACGCTGATCGTGACCAAGCTGGATCGACTGGCACGGAACGTCATGCACCTGGGCGAGATCGTCACTGACCTGACGGCCAAGGGCGTGAGCTTGCGTATCCTCGATCTGGGCGTTGATACCGGAACCCCTACGGGCAAGCTGATGCTGAACCTGATGGCATCGGTAGCCCAGTTCGAGCGGGAGATGATGCTGGAACGGCAGCGCGAGGGCATCGCCAAGGCGCAAGCTGAGGGCAAGTATAAGGGCCGCGCTCCTACAGCAATGAAGAAGGCCGACAGCATCAAGCAGTTGGCCGATGAGGGCATGACCAAGACGGCGATTGCCCAGCGCCTCGGAGTGTCGGAACGGTCGGTCTACCGGGCCTTAGCGGGGTAGGTTTTGACGAGGAGGAGGATACGAACGCGGCAAGCGTGCTGGATCTGCCCTGCGGGTCTGATCATCCGTTGGAAAGCCGGTCGCTCAGGAAGCTCAGCACCAGTGCTACTACCCCGCCTACTGCGAGGATCTGCCAAATAGGATGATCCTCGCGCCCGGTCATCTGCTTCAATGCAAGAAGACCGAAGAAATATACCAGACACGCAAGGAGGCAAAGCAGGAAAGGCGACAGAATACCAAGGAAGATGCTCAGCCCAACGGGCTGTCCATTCATCATGGCAATCGTGGAGAATGCCAACGCTACGGCACCAGCCCCCAAAGAGGCCGTAGTTGTGGAAAAACGCATGTGAAATTCATCTTCTTCTGAATGTTACGCGCTGTTTTTCACCCCTTCATTCGGCCCGTTCAACCCCTTTCTCGTTCGACCTGCACTCAGTTGTGGGAAGGGTGGTCGAGTGAGAGGCCGTAAAACCCAGTCATTGTTAGCTATGATGAGAGGCCGGATGATCCCGGAAGTGGGACATTCCCAGATGTGAGATATTCCCACTTGTGGGACTAAGTAATTGATTAGTAAATATTTCTTGCATGGTGATTCGCTGCCGGATAATGCCCTTTCATGTCACATAACAAAGAGGGACAGGGCATGAGATTGACACTCGGCAGCGGTGCTTATCGGATCGAACTGGAGCTTAACCGGGCTTGGGGCTGGTATCGGCTTCCCTTCATCGGACAGGGCCATTGGGACAGGAAGTTTGGGGGCTGGACCACGGATGGCTGGGCTGCGGTCAAGCACACATGAGGGGCCGTCCCCCAGATAGAAGGCCATCAATAAAACGTCCAAGGGGTCGCTTCGGTGGCCCCTTCCACATTTCAGAGAGGCAGTTTGCGGATGCCCCGTAGCGCCTGCCGTTTGGCGCAGGGCGGGCAAGTCGAAGTTTCGGGTAGGTGGATAGCGGAAAAGCCAGAAGGGCCGTTTTGATGCTGATACGGGAGCCTGCGAGGAAGGCAATTGCCACACCCTAATAGACCAACGAACGCCCACACCAATCAAGGACACGACTATGACTCGCACCATTTCCTCCCGTAAACCCCGTGACATCATCCGTGAGATGCTGACCCAAGCACTTGACCTGCTCCAAGCTGAAGGCGTTATCCGCGCCCAAGCAGATCGAGTGGAGCGCACACCGATCAAAAACACAGGCGACGTAGACTACCAGCGCGTCACCGATCTGGACGAGGCTGCGAATGGTCTACTGGAGGACGTGTCAGACCTGCTTGAGGGTGTGACTGACCTACTCGCACATGCCCACCACACCCGGCACGACCTTTAAGCACCAACGCGCTAGCGCCCTTCCGGTCCCCATGCGGGGGCTGGATCAGGGCAGCTTCAGCATTCCCCAAGGACAGCGCCATGACTACCGAACCCAGCCCAACGGCGGGGGATGATCCGACCTGCCGGAAATGCATCCATCCTGCTTGCGGACAGCCCTTCTCCCGGAAGCGCAGGGGTCAACGCTACTGCTCCAAGCGTTGCGCTAAGGCAGCTAGCCGGAATACCGCCCGAGGATCGCGCGAGATGGAAAACACCCAGCGCAACCGCGACCATTACAGCGGGGCGGCATGGCTCAGCTATGACCTGAATCGCATGCCAGAAGTCCAGCGTAAGGCATTTCTGTTTGATCTCGTCGCTTCGGCCAAGAGCGGCAACGCCAAAGCGCGAAACATCCTGATCGACCCCAGACTTCTGGCGGCTGATCGGGATGACCCGTCGGTAAACTCTATCCAGATAGCGCGAACCACTCGGTCCCGAACATTGCCAAACTTGTGCATCACTATTGCAAGCATCGCTGGGCAAGAGCCTGCGCCAGTTACTCGACCCAGCCAGCCTTATCCTCATCACACCAGAGGACATCAGCGCAGACGACACGGCAGCGTCTGAGGCCCACTGCCGGAATACGTCAAGCGGGACAGCAAGGCGTTTTTGGCTCACATCCGGGGAATGCGGAATGACGAACTTGCCCAACGGGCTTGGCATCAGGCGATGAAGACAGGACCAGCCGTCAGCGATGACATCCCGATAGCTGCGTAAAAGTCCCTCCGCACATATATGGGGACCAAAAGCAGGGCTGAAGCCGGGAATGACACCCGCTGAGAACGCTGCGCCGAAGGGCGACAACCTGCTGGAACGGGAGAAAGTCCCTCCGCACATATCGGGGAGACCATCATGGTCAGACCCCACGATATCCATCATCCACATCACGGACCAGACCATGACCAATGGAACCAATTACGGTGACCAGCCGGATTCCGGCCAGACCCGTATCGAGATTTACGGATGGTTCAGCCATCGGAAACCCCGGACCCGGAGGCTACGGGGGCATCCCCATCAGGCGGAATGCTGGTGACACGATCATCAAGGACGTGGAATTCTGGGGACCATCTCGGACAATCACCACGAACATCCGCATGGAGATGACCGCAACCTTGGAGGTTGAAGCGGTTGGGGTCGAAGACCTCAGAACCGATCACGGTCTTCTACGATTCGACCTGATCCCCAATGCCATGAACCAATGGCTGGCAGGATGGAAGGCCAAGGGCTGGCGGACAGGCAAAGGCAACGGGTCGAGAACCAAGACCTGTGGATCAAGCTGGAGGCAGAGGCCAAAGGCAGGAACGTGACATGGCAATGGGTCCGAGGTCACAACGGAACTGACCTGAATGAACGGGCGGATCGCTTGGCCTATCGTGGGGCTAGACGGGCAGAGCGGCTGGCCACATCCTGAAGGCTGCGTTCAATCGAGGTTAGGGTCTTGGCCACGGCGATCTTCGGCTGGGCCTCGACCACCTCTTGGCGGGCTTGGTCGCGTTCAGCCGTGATCCGTTCGACCTTCCGTTGCAGGATCGAGATGGCTTTCAGAACGAACTCGTCCTCGTCCATCTCACCGCTGGCCACCTTCTCCTCGCCCATGATGTAGGCCCCGTCCTTGCGGATTGCAGGCAGGACGTCGCGGGTCACCCAGTCCTGAAACTGGCGGGCTTCGGGTTTGTTGGAGCGAAGGACCAACTGAGAGGCGGACTCGGAGATGAGGGTCAGGGATGGAGCGCGACTCCCGCAGAAAAGCTGCGGGTGTGAGGCGCGATCAGCCAAGAACGTCTCGTTGCCATCCAGCCGGGTCAGCCAGCGCCAGACGCCGTTGGAGGCGTCCATCTCAAGGGCCTTACATGCCTCAACGGCAACGAACCACGGGGCGCCCTCGCGGTCGATCACGCGGATGGCGTGGGTGTTGTTGAAGGTGAAGGTGGAGAGACTGTCCTAGAAAAAGAGTTTCACTACCGCAGCAGTCGCGCCCATGAGGGCAGCAGCCGCGAGGAAGGGCATAAGGATGGTGCTGATCGTCACTCGATGCGTTTGAGTACCGATTTGGGCAACCTCGGCGATCAGTTTGGCGACCTCCGCCTGCAGTTTCTCGTCGGAAAGCCGTTCCGATTGTTTCATTTCCTGCTCGGCCATCTCCAAACCTCCATCCAGTTTGAATGTGGCCCTTAGGCTGCGTTGACGCAAGCGGTCGGCGGGCCTCAGGCAAGCTCATTTGCCCGAGCGCCTGACCACAGGCCGAGGAGCGGGAACCAGAAACGCCAATCCTCGTTCATTACCACATTGCCGGTTTCATGCCGGAAGCGGCCGAGGCGAACTCACTTCCCTTCAGTGCCGCCCTCGTCATCATCCGACTGGGGATGCCCAGCGCCTTCCTCAACGCCCTCGTGGTCTGCCGTAGCTTGCGCATGTCCCCGCCGTATACCGCATCCCCTACGCCTTCCACGGCATGGCCAAGGATGAGGTTCTGATCCAGGACAGGACTTCCGCCTCAGCAAGCAGGTCTTTCATGTGGTGGCGGAGTGAATGGACAACGTGCTTGGGATCAGCCGTCACTTTGCGGATGTGCTTCATCAGGGCTGCGGATGCCGCATCAGAGCCGCGCTTGCGGCCATAGGACGGGAACAGCATCGTCCCCCTTTGGCCAGCAATAGTGCCTCCCTAGCGGCTTCCAGAGCGTCCCCCACCAGCGGAACCACACGGCGGGACGCATCAGTCTTCAACGGTCGCACCGCATTGGGTTCAATACGGATGTGCGGGAACCGGGATAGGTGTCCATATCCGTCACCAATAGCCCGGTCACTTCCGCAATCCTTGCCCCGGTCCCTTCGAGGATACGCCAGGATCAGAGCAAGTTCCGGGCCAGCCAGCGACAAGACCCTGTGACGCACCGCTTGGAGAACCTGATCGGGCAGCGGCTTGCGCTTCTCGTCCCGTTTCTCTCTTGTGCCCTTGGCCAGCCTTGCCACGGGAAGCTTATTGAACAGGTTCAGGAATGTATCTGATAGACCGAACTCCATCTTGGCGTAGTTGATCACGGCGGAAATGATGGACAGTTCACGGGATACCGTAGCAGGGCTGACCTTTCCGCCTGCGCCTCGACCCGTTTCCTTGATCCGGTCAAGCATGTGATCCCGAACCTTCCGGGCATCTTCGCGTGTCAGCGTGGTCAGGATGGGATCGCGCCGCAAGGCTTCTATGGCAGAACCCACGACCCTGTTGGCAAGCCCCACGACACGGCTATCCGTTTCCGCATCATGTTCCCGCAAATGCTCACGCCGGTAAAGCGCAAGGGCATCGTTCAGCGTGGGGGCAGGGGCCTTGTGGATATCAGGACCATTCCGCAGCAGGTTGACTGTGTGGCGGTCGACAGGGGGAACGCCAATCGGCCGCCCCTCAACATGCGGGTAGCTATCAAGGATGAGATCGGCAGCGATAGAAAGCCCCTCCTCATTCGTCCCCGCTGCGATCATGTCAGCACGGCGGCGCAATGCCTCAGCATAGACTTCCCGTTCAGTGACGGTTCCCGATGATACCGCTTCCACAAGGGCCAGCCTTTTTCGGGCGGTCTCAATCTCACGCTCCACGGCGGCATGATACTGAGGCCAAGCGGCAAGAGCCTCCTTCTCGGACACCCCCAGCTTCCGCTTGAACTCGCGCTTGGTGATGATCCCGGAAACATCCTTCGGAACCCTTCGGCGGTATTGAAAGATGCCCGAACCGATTCGCTCAATGTGCTTCAAGACAAGTCCCATGTGTGCCCCGTGTGTGCGGGGATGTGTGCCGGAAGGGAGTGGAAGGTGCTGATGTCATTGAAAAATATGACTGACCGCGCGGCCAAATGGAGCGGGTGATGGGAATCGAACCCACGTATTCAGCTTGGAAGGCTGCTGCTCTACCATTGAGCTACACCCGCATCACCTAGCCCTCTATCGCCTCTGAATGTGCGTTGCAAGTCACTCGGGACCCACGCCGCCCTGCCGCTTTACCGGCGTCCTGGGGCTGTTTTTCCATCGGCACCGTCAAGGGGCATCAGCGATCGGCGCCTGTCGACAGCGCCTAGGCTTTCGACCGCTCGTCATCGATCCATGACAGGAAGATCTGCCTGGCCTTGCGGCGTCCCGAATCGCGGGGCGTCAGATTGGACTGGATCAGGTAATAGTCGAACTCATCCAGAACCGAGATGTCCGAAAGCTGGACAAGGCGGCCGGCGGCCAGATCGGGCTGGATCATCGCCAGCGAGCAAAGCGCCACCCCTTGTCCCGCCAGCGCCGCAGCGCGCAGCAGGTTGAAATCCTCGAAGATGCTGCCCGGCAACCGCGCCGGCGCCGCCAGACCGGCGCGGGCAAACCAGGTCTTCCATCCGGAAAGATCGGTGTCATGCAAAAGCCCCAGCTCAAGGAACCGTTCGGCCGATGCCTCGACCGGGCCGGTCCCGATCAGCGCCGGGCTTGCGACCGGCATACTGCGCCCGGACAGGAACGGCTGGGACAGGATGCCTGCCCCGACGGGCTGTTCGTCGGCAAAGGTAAAGGCGACGTCGGTCGAGGTGAAGTCGATCTCATGGCCATGATGGGCATAGACGACCCGAAGCTGAATGTTCGGATGCAGCGCCCGAAAGGCGGGCAGGCGCGGAATCAGCCAGCAGATCGCCACGGAAGGAATTGCCGCCACGACCAGTGTGCCTTCGGACGACCCCGGACGCGCCCGCCGGCACGCCGCATCGATCCCGTCAAAGGTCGTGGTCAGGTCGCGCGCCAGCGCCACCGCGCGCGGCAAAAGCTTTGGCGAGCGGCCGCTGCGATCGAACAGGGATGTGCCAAGCCATTGTTCAAGATGCTTGATCTGGTGGCTGACCGCCGATTGGGTGACGTGCAGATCTTCGGCGGCAGCCTGAAAGCTGCCGGTCCGCGCGACGGCCTCGAACACGCGCAAGGCATTGAGTGGCGGTTGCGACATGACATGCTTTCATGAAAAAAACTAAAGGGAAGTTTATAAATGATCCTTTGACCGTTGCAAGCATACCCTGCATTTTCGAGGAAATCTCATTCGAGGAGGAATTGAATGACCGCACGCGAAAGACTGCAGAACTACGTCGGTAACGGCAAGAAAGCCAAAGGCACCTTCTCGGATGCCGAGATGCGGCGCCGTCTGGACGACATCCGCAAATACATGGCCGCCAACAAGATCGACGCGGCGCTGTTCACCAGCTACCACAATATCAATTACTACGCCGATTTCATGTATTGCCAGTTCGGGCGGCGCTACGGCTTTTTCGTAGACCACCAGCACGCCACCTCGATCAGCGCCGGTATCGATGGCGGCCAGCCGTGGCGGCGGACCTTTGGCGGCCGGAACCTGACCTATACCGACTGGCAAAAGGACAATTATTTCCACGCCATCCGCCAGATCATCGGCACCGCCAAGCGCATCGGCATCGAATTCGATCATGTGAACCTTGACATGCTGGCGCTGCTGAAAGGCGAATTCCCCGGCGTCGAGTTCGTCGACATCGCCGCCCCCGCCATGCGGCTGCGCATGGTCAAGTCGGCCGAAGAGATCGCCCACATCACCGAGATGGCCCGGATCGCCGATCTTGGCGGCGCCGCCTGCGTCGAGGCCACCGCCGTCGGTGCGCCCGAACACGAAGTCGCGCTGCATTCCACCGCCACCATGGTGCGCGAGATCGCGAAGTCCTGGCCCGAGGGCGAACTGCTGGACACCTGGACGTGGTTCCAGTCGGGCATCAACACCGACGGCGCGCATAACCCCGTCACCAGCCGCAAGATCAAGCGCGGCGACATCCTGTCGCTGAACTGCTTCCCGATGGTCGCGGGCTATTACGTCGCGCTTGAGCGCACGCTGTTCGCCGAGGAAGCCAGCGACGAGCATATCCGGCTGTGGGAGTTCAACTGCAAGGTCCACGACCGCGGCAAGGAACTGCTGGTGCCCGGCGCGAAATGCTCTGACATCGCCGCCGAGCTGAATGAGATGTATGCCGCCGAAAACCTGCTGCAATACCGCAGCTTCGGCTATGGCCACAGCTTCGGCGTCCTGTCGCATTATTATGGCCGCGAGGCCGGGCTGGAACTGCGCGAGGATTGCGAAACGGTGCTTGAGCCGGGCATGGTCGTGTCGATGGAGCCGATGATCACCATTCCCGAAAGCATGCCGGGCGCCGGCGGCTATCGCGAGCACGACATCTTGGTGATCGAGGACAAGGGCAACCGCAATATCACCGGCTTCCCCTATGGTCCCGAACATCTGATCGTCAAGAACGGCGGCAAGGCCAAGGCCGCCTGATCCAGGAAACCGGCGGGACTGAAAAGCCCGCCGGTTTTGCTTTTGCCAAGGCAAAGGCTGTGCGGCCGACCGGGAGGGTCGCGCCGACGACGATGATCGTTGCTTCATCGGTTACCATGGGAGGAGACCATGACCGCTATGACCATTCCCGCCGCCGCGGGCCCGAACGGCATTGCCGATGCCAAAGTCAGCCCGGCCGTCCTGCGCAAGGTTCTGACCGCAAGCTTCATCGGCAATTTCGTCGAGTGGTTCGACTATGCATCCTACGGCTATTTCGCGACCGTGATCGCCGCCGTATTCTTTCCCGAGATCGCGCCACAGGCGGCGCTGCTGGCGACTTTCGCGGTTTTCGCGATTTCCTTCATCATCCGCCCCATTGGCGGAATTGTCTGGGGCAGCATCGGCGACCGCATCGGCCGGAAAACCGCCCTGTCCTGGTCGATCCTTATCATGTCCGGCGCGACCACCGTCATCGCGCTGTTGCCGTCCTATGCCCAGATCGGGATGCTGGCGCCGGCGCTGCTGCTTGTCGTGCGGATGGTGCAGGGCTTTTCCGCATCGGGCGAATATGCCGGCGCGACCTCGTTTCTGGCGGAATATGCGCCGCCTGCGAAACGCGGCTTCTACACCAGCATGGTCCCCGCCAGTACCGCAGCCGGTCTGCTTGCCGGTTCGCTGATGTCGGCGCTGCTGTTTTCGCAGTTGGAGACCGCCGAGCTGCACGCATGGGGCTGGCGGCTGCCGTTCCTGCTGGCCTTCCCGCTGGGTCTGGTCGGGCTTTATATCCGATTGAAGCTTGAGGACACGCCGAAGTTCCGCGAGCTTGAAGCGAAACACCATGTCGAAACCACGCCGACCAGGGAACTGTTCACGACCTATCGCAAGCCGATCATCCGTGCCTTTGCCGTCACCTGCCTGAATGCCGTCGGTTTCTATCTGATCCTCAGCTATATGCCGACCTATCTGATCACCGAAATGGGCATGGAGGAAAGCGCCTCGTTCCTGGCCAACAGCATCGCGCTTTTTGCCTATATCTTCCTGATTTTCCTCATGGGCATGTTGTCGGACCGTTTCGGGCGCAAGACGGCGCTGATTGCGGCCTCGGTGCTGTTCATCGTCCTGACCGTGCCGCTGTTCAGTATGCTTGACGGCGCCAGTTTCGCGATGATCGTGCTGATCCAGGTGATTTTTGGCGCGCTGCTGACCGTGAACGACGGCACGCTGCCTTGTTTCCTGACCGAAATCTTTCCGACCCGGGTGCGTTATTCCGGCTTTGCATTCAGCTTCAACACCGCCAATGCATTGTTCGGCGGCACCGCGCCCTTTGTTGCCACCTGGCTGATCGCGGCCACAGGCAGCAAGACCGCCCCGGCCTGGTATCTGGTCGCGGCCGCAGTCGTCGCGCTGGTCGCCATGCTGGCCAGCCGCGAAACCGCCGGAAAGCCGCTCGAGGACTGACGATACGACACGTCTCTTGAGATTTTCTTGAAAAGCCAGAGCCGGCCCATCGTGGCCGGCTCGGCGCCTGCCGGTCCTGCCGGACTGATCCGACCGGTCCGCATCGCGGCATGCATTAGCTTTCCTCATGGGGGTGTGAGCAAAGCTCCTTTGACAGGACGCCGTCTTCCACGCTTCCCTTACCGGAATAAAGACAGCCCGCGATGCTTGCATGGGCGTGCTGATAACGACCATATCCAACACGGAAAAATCACCATGAACAGAACTCTTTTCCTTGGCGCCGCCCTGGCGCTGATCGCGACAGCCGGCATGGCGGAACAGATTACCGTCATGTCCTGGGGCGGCACCTATAGCCAAAGCCAGGTCGAGGCCTATCAAAAGCCATTCACCGCCGAAACCGGCATCGGCGTCCGGTCGCTTGACAGCGACAATCCGGCCATTCCCATCAAGGCCCAGGTCGAGGCCGGCAATGTCAGCACCGACGTGGCCGATATCGAATATGCCGACGCGATCCGGCTTTGCGATGAAGGGCTTCTGGAACGGATCGACCCCGCCATTCTGCCGCCCGCGCCCGATGGAACGCCCGCGACCCAGGATTTCCTGCCGCAGGGGCTAAGCGATTGCGCCGTGGGGTCCATCGTTTTCTCGACCATCTATGCCTATGATCGCAGCCGCTTTGGCGACAACCCGCCCAGGACGATTGCCGATTTCTTTGACACGCAGAAGTTTCCCGGCAAGCGTGGCCTGAAAAAGGCGCCCAAGGCCCTGCTGGAAATGGCGCTGATGGGCGATGGCGTTCCGGCGGATCAGGTTTACGATATTCTTGGCACGCCTGCCGGCCTGGACCGCGCCTTCGCCAAGCTGGACAGCATCAAGAAGGACGTGGTCTGGTGGGAATCGGGCGCGCAGGCGCCGCAGCTTCTGGCTGACGGAGAGGTGCTGATGACCACCGCCTATAACGGCCGGATCTTCAACGCCGCCGTATCCGAGGGGCGTCCGTTTGAAATCGTCTGGGATGGTCAGGTCTATGAATACAACCTGTTCGCCATTCCGAAGGGGGCGCCGCACAAGGACGCCGCGCTGAAATTCATCGCCTTCGCCACCGGCACGCAGCGGCTGGCCGATCAGGCGAAATGGATCAGCTATGGCCCGGCGCGCAGGTCCTCGGCACCGCTGGTCGGCCTTTATCAGGATGGCAAGACCGAAATGGCACCCAACATGCCGACAAACCCCGAGAACATGAAGAATGCGCTTGGGTCATCTTATGATTTCTGGGCCGATCACGAGGCTGAACTGACCGAACGCTTCAGCGCCTGGCTTGCCGCGAACTGAGAGATCCGGCCCCGTCAGTTGGAATTGCCATAGCTGGCCCGTCGCTTCGTGACGACGGGTCAGCGCTTTTTTCGCGGATCGCGGCGTCAGGTGCCTTGAACGCTTCCGGGCCTTGTCGGGCAGGGCGCCGATCGGTTCCGCACCGGCACCACGCCACCGGACGCGATGTGGCGGGGCCGTCGGCGAGGCGTGCAAGCAGGGCCGGCTTGACGCTTGCGGGACGGCAGGGCAAGCAGGGGCGCATGATCGATATTCGTCCCGTGGTCAATATCATAGGCAAGCTCGTCGTCACGCTGGGCGCGGCGATGGTGCTGCCGATGTTCGTCGACTGGTGGGCGGGCGACCCGCATTGGCAGGCCTTTCTGGAATCGGCGGTGCTGACCATGCTGGCCGGGGCGCTGCTGGCGCTGTCGACACGCCAGACCGAGAAGGTGCTGACCGTCAAGCAGGTGTTCCTGCTGACCGCGCTTCTGTGGCTGGTGCTGCCCTTGGCGGGCGCGCTGCCCTTCATGCTGGGCGCGCCCTATGTCAGCTTCACCGATGCCTATTTCGAGGCGATGTCGGGCTTTACCACCACCGGCACCACCGCATTTCCCGAACTGGACAGCCTGCCCAGGGGCACGAACCTGTGGCGGGGCTTTCTGAACTGGGCGGGGGGCCTCGGGATCATCGTGGTGGCGATGATCTTTCTGCCGGTGATGAAGGTCGGCGGCATGCAGTTCTTCAAGTCCGAGGGCTTTGACACGATGGGCAAGATCCTGCCCCGCGCCTTCGACATCGCCGGAGAGATGACCGGCATCTATTGCGCCATGACCGGCGCCTGCATGATCGTCTATATCCTGTTCGGCATGACCGGCTTTGACGCGCTGATGCTGGCGCTGTCGACCTGCTCGACGGGTGGTTTTTCCAACTACGATTCCAGCTTCGGGCCCTATGTCGGGCCGCTGGAATATGTGGCGTCGTTCTTCATGATCCTGGCGTCGATCCCGTTCATCCGCATGGTGCAGCTTGTGCGCGGCTCGGCCGATCCGCTGTGGCGCGATGTGCAGGTGCGGGCCTATATCCGCTGGACCTGCTACGCCATCGCGGTGATCGTCATCTATCGCCTGCTGTGGCTTGGCGCCGAGGACCCCGAGGGCGTCCTGCGCGAGACGGTCTTCAACGTCATCTCGACCTTTTCGGGGACCGGCTTCGCCTCGACCGATGTGATGACATGGGGGCATCTGCCCTTTGCCATCCTGATCGTGGTCGGGCTGATCGGCGGCTGCACGGGCTCGACCTCGTGCTCGGTCAAGACCTTCCGCTATCTGGTGCTGTTCCAGTCGATCAAGTCGCAACTGCGGCGGATGCGATCGCCCCACCGGGTCTATCCGCTGAAATACGATGGCCGCCCGCTGGAGCAGGACGTGATCGATTCCGTCATGGCCTTCTTCACGCTGTTCATGCTGACATTCGGCGTGCTGGTCGTGGGGCTGGCGCTGACCGGGCTGCATCCACGGACGGCGCTGACCGGCGCATGGACCGCCATCGCCAATGTCGGCGTGATGTGGGGGCCTGAACTGACCTCGAACGGTTCGGTCAGCGACTTTCCCGCCAGCGCCCGCTGGCTGATGACGCTGGGCATGTATATCGGCCGGCTGGAGCTGCTGTCGGTCTTTGTGCTGTTCCTGCCCAGCTTCTGGCGGAACTGAGCCGCGCGCGCGCCCCTAGTTCTGGGGCGCGGGTTCGGTTGCGGGCGCGACTGCCGGGGTCTCGGGCTGGGCTTCGCCGGCGCCGGGGGCGAAACGGGTCAGGTTGTCCGAGATTTCCGCCGCCAGCCGGTGCTGGTCCTCGGGGTCCGAGATCGGCCAGATCAGCACGAAGCCCTGCACGCGGCCATCGACGACCTTGCCCTCGGCATGGCCGATATGGGTCTGGTTGCGGCCATCCAGCGTGATGCTGCCGCGCTCGACCTTGCGTTCGGGCTGCGGCACCCAGCCAAGCGCGGTGACAAGACCGGCAATGTCCAGCATTTCCTGCTGGCCGCCGGGCTGCGAGAACAGGATCAGCGCCGCGCCCGAACCGTTCTTCGGCCCATAGATCGACAGCGCGCGCTCTGACCGGTCGAATTGCAGCTTTTCCATCGGCACCGGCAGCGACAGGCCGGTATGGCTGTCCTGAAGCGTGGTCAGGCCCATTTCCGCACGCCATGCCTCGCGCCGGGCGATCAGCTCGGCCATGGCGGTGGCGGCGTCGGGGGCGGCGCGCAGGCGCACGATCTCGGCGGCGATGGCGGCTTGCGTCATCGGGCCGTCCTTGCCGTCGATCGGGCCGTTGTAATGGCCGGCCCAACGCAGCGCGCGCTGGATATCCTCAAGCGCGGGCATAGGCAGCGGCTGGGCACCCTCGGGCTGGATGATGCCGGCGGCCGGCGTCGCGCCGGCGATGGCAACGGCGCCCATCTCGGCAGAGGGCGCCAGAAAGGCGTCGCGCGGCACTGCCTTGGCATTCCTGAAGGCCGCCAGCCATTCCGCACCGGGCCGTTCGTCAAAGGGGCCGATGGCGATGGCGTGGCGGCCGTTCGGCAGCGTCCACAGCCCCGCATCCGGCAGGGTCTTGCGGTATTGGGCAAGAATTTCCTCGGCCTTGGCGCGGTCGGGGCTTGATTCGATGCGGATGAAGAACTGCGCCGGAGGGGCAGGGGCCACGGGCGGCGCGACCTCGGCCGGGTTGGTGGCCGGACTGGTGGCCGGGCTGGCGGTCGCTTCGGGCATGGTTTCAGGGGCGGTCATGGCCGGAGCGGTCGCAACCGCGATGCCGCTGCCATCCGCCGGAAAGGTCGAGCCGGGCGAGGTTGCGGCGGGCGCCCCGGTCGCCGCGTCGGTCGCAACCTCGGTCACGGCTCCGGCGCCGGTCGCATCCTCGGGCATGGCCGCCTGATCGGAAGCCCCGCCCGCAACCTTGGTCAGGTCGCGCCCGGCGGCGGGGGACAGGAAGCTGTCCGCCGGAACTTTCTTCTGCTCTTTCAACTGCGAAAGCCGGGCGTCGGCGGCCTCGCGCGGCATCGGACCCAGCGCAATGCCGATCCAGCCATCCGTCAGCGGAAAGGTCACCACGTCGGGGAATTGCGCGCTCCATCCTGCGGCGGTGGTCTGCGCGGCATCCTGCCCGCGCTTGGCCTCGATGCGGATGACCACGTCCTCGGCCCACGCGGTTTGTGCCCCGATCAGCGGCAGCGCCGCCCCGAAGATGACTGCAAAGCGCCGCATCGGCTTGTCCCTCTCATTGACCCTGCGCCGCCCTCTGCCTAGAAGGCGGCTGATATTTCCTGCCAGTTATGCCGAAGGAAGCCCAGATGACCAGCCCCAAGGACGAACAGACCGCCAAACCGGTCTGCTTTCAGGACGTGATTCTGCGCCTGCAGTCCTATTGGGCGGCACAGGGCTGCGCGGTCCTGCAACCCTATGACATGGAGGTGGGGGCCGGCACCTTCCACCCGGCGACGACGCTGCGCAGCCTTGGCGCGCGGCCTTGGGCTGCGGCCTATGTCCAGCCCTCGCGCCGGCCGACCGATGGCCGCTATGGCGAAAACCCGAACCGCCTTCAGCATTACTACCAGTATCAGGTCATCATCAAACCCAGCCCCGCGAACCTGCAGGACCTGTATCTGGGCAGCCTGAAGGCCATCGGCCTTGACCCGATGATCCACGATGTCCGCTTCGTCGAGGACGACTGGGAGAGCCCGACGCTGGGCGCATGGGGTCTTGGCTGGGAGGTCTGGTGCGACGGCATGGAAGTCAGCCAGTTCACCTATTTCCAGCAGGTCGGCGGCCATGACTGCCGCCCCGTCTCGGGTGAGCTGACTTACGGGCTTGAACGCCTTGCCATGTATGTGCTGGGCGTCGAGCATGTGATGGACATGCCCTTCAACGCGCCGACAAGCCCGATCCCGCTGACCTATGGCGACATCTTCCGCCAGGCCGAGCGTGAATATTCCCGCTGGAATTTCGAGCAGGCCGATACCGCGATGCTGTTCCAGCACTTCAAGGACGCCGAGGCCGAATGTGCCCGCATCCTTGCCGCCCCGGCCGAGGACAGCGCCGGTCGCCGCATCCCGATGTCGCAGCCGGCCTATGATCAGGCGATCAAGGCCAGCCATATCTTCAACCTCCTGGACGCGCGCGGCGTGATCTCGGTGACCGAGCGGCAGGCCTATATCGGCCGCGTCCGCGCGCTGGCCAAGGCCTGCGCCGACCTGTTCGTGACCACCGAGGCCGCCGGGGCGACCGGGGCCGCCTGATGTCCAGCCCTGTCGCCCATTCCCCGGCCCATCCCGTCGCCCGCCAGTCCCGGCAACTGCACCCGAGGGCGGCCGGCGATCATGCCCGTCGGCACGGCCGTGAACGTGTCTTTCCCGACCGCAAGGTGACCGCATGAACGGCAAATGGCCTGCCATGATCCTGCTTGGCGCGACGCTCGCCGCGGGCATTGGCGTCTGGTACGCGCAGGAATACGCCTATTATGTGGAACTGGACCCGGCCAGCGTCACGCTGACCGCCACCGTCGCCGGGCAGCCGGTGCCGCTTGCGGTCGCGGATGTGCAGGCCATCGACGCCAACAGCTCGCCCATCCGCTGGCGTGCCTGCTTTCGCCTGACCGCGCCGCTGCCCGCCGGAACCGAAACCTTTGCCAAGCCCGAACCGACCTTCGGCCCGAACTGGTTTGGCTGCTTCAAGGCCGACCGCATCGGCGCCGATCTCGAATCCGGCGCGGCCACAGCCTATCTTTCCCAGTCCGAGATCCGCCCCGACGTGGATCGCGTGATCGCCGTCTATCCCGATGGCCGCGCCTATGGCTGGCACCAACTGAACGACAAGACCCCAGAACGCGGAGTGATGGACTGATGCCCGACCTTCTGATCGAGCTTTTCTCGGAAGAAATCCCCGCCCGGATGCAGGCCCGCGCCCGCGAGGACCTGAAGAAACTGGTGACCGATGGCCTGGTCGAGGCCGGGCTGACCTATGCCGGCGCCGGCGCCTTTTCGACCCCGCGCCGCCTGACGCTGGCGATCGAGGGCCTGACCGCCCACAGCCCCACCACGCGCGAGGAGCGCAAGGGCCCGCGCACCGACGCCCCCGATGCAGCGCTTGAGGGCTTCCTGCGCTCGACCGGGCTGACCAAGGACCAGCTTGAGGCCCGCGACGACAAGAAGGGGCAGGTCTGGTTCGCCGTGATCCAGCGCCCCGGCCGCCCCGCGGCCGAGATCGTGGCCGAGGTGCTTGACCGCACCATCCGCAACTTTCCCTGGCCGAAATCGATGCGCTGGGGCAGCGGCAACCTGCGCTGGGTGCGGCCGCTGCATTCGATCATCTGCCTGCTGACGGATGAGGCCGGCGCCACCGTCGTCCCCTTTGAAATCGAGGGCATCGTGGCCGGCAACACCACCCGCGGCCACCGTTTCATGGCGCCCGAACCCTTTACCGTGACGGGCTTTGACGACTACGCCGCGAAACTGCGCCGGGCCAGGGTGATGCTGGACGCCCACGAACGCGAGGCCGCGATCCGGCAAGAGGCCGCGAACCTCGCCTTTGCGCGTGGCTGGCAGATCATGCCCGATGACGGGCTGCTCTCCGAGGTGGCGGGCCTTGTCGAATGGCCCGTCCCCCTGATGGGTGCCATCGAGGAACGCTTCCTGACGCTGCCGCCCGAGGTCCTGCAAACCTCGATGAAGGAACACCAGAAGTTCTTTTCCGCGAAAAACCCGAAAACCGGCCGGATCGAGGGCTTTGTCACCGTCGCCAATATCGAGACCCCCGACAATGGCGAGACGATCCTGAAGGGCAACCAGCGCGTGCTGGCCGCGCGCCTCTCGGACGCGGCGTTCTTCTGGGAAAACGACCTGCGCGAGGCCCGCGCCGGCATGACCGACTGGGCCGAGGGCCTGAAGTCGGTGACCTTCCAGAGCAAGCTCGGATCGCAGGCCGACCGCATCGCCCGTATCGCCGCGCTGGCGCACGAGATCGCGCCCCTGGTCGGCGCCGACCCCGATCAGGCCGAGGAAGCCGCGAGGCTCGCCAAGCTCGACCTGCGCTCATCGATGGTGGGCGAGTTCCCGGAACTGCAAGGCACGATGGGCCGCTATTACGCGCTGGAGGCCGGCAAGCCTGACGCCATCGCCGACGCCGCCCGCGACCACTATTCGCCGCTGGGCCCGTCTGATGCAGTGCCGACCGCCCCGGTCTCGGTGGCCGTGGCGCTGGCCGACAAGATTGACACGCTGACGGGATTCTGGGCGATTGATGAGAAGCCTACCGGGTCGAAAGACCCCTTCGCGCTGCGTCGGGCGGCGTTGGGGGTTATTCGGTTGGTGTTGGGGAATGGGGTTCGGGGGAACCTTAAGCATCTGGTAGATCATGCGCTTCTAGCAAGTTTAGCATATTCGGGCAGCGATTTTGGCAATCATGCCGATGCGCGCGACATGGGTTTTCTGCAGGATTCATATCTTCACGTCGCAAATGGGTTACAATTGCGCGGTGCCGCCGTTCCGTTTGTCTATGAGTCAAAGGAGTTCGTCGCGCTGGCAGATGATATTGCCGGGAACTTTCGTGGCAGCAACGAAATCGGTCCCTCTGATGAGCGCCTAACTGCATTCATCGATAAGGTAATGAATGCGGAGCATCTTTCGATGATACTTAAGGATGCCGCGCTCGATTTGGAGACGTTTATCAAGAGCTATCCGGGTGAGACGGAGAGCGTCGGGCGCGTAAGCCAGTTTATTACTGCAATGTCGGGGCGAAATGCCGACCTCCTCGCCTTCCTCCACGACCGTTTAAAAGTCTACCTGCGCGATCAGGGCATCCGTCACGACATCATCGACGCCGTCCTTGCCCAGCCCGGAAATGACGACCTCGTGCTGGTGGTGAACCGCGCCACCGCACTGAACGACATGCTGCAAACGCAGGACGGCCAGAACCTCACGCAGGGCCTGAAACGTGCCGGCAACATCCTTGCCCAGGCCGAGGAAAAGGACGGCGTCGAATACAGCTTCGGCGCCGATCCGAAATTCGCCGAAACCGACGCCGAACGCGCCCTCTTCAAGGCGCTCGACACCGCCGAACCCGCGATCCGCAGCGCCATGGCGGCGGAAAACTTCCCCGCCGCAATGTCTGCCATCGCCGGCCTTCGCGCCCCCATCGATGCCTTCTTCGAGGCGGTGCAGGTCAATACCGACAACCAGATCATCCGCCGCAACCGGCTGAACCTCTTGCACCGCATCCGCGACGCCGGCCGCCAGATCGCCGATTTCACGAAGATCGAGGGCTGATCCCCTCTTTCATGTGGAAATATCCCACGGGGGTCCGGGGGTGTGAAACCCCCGGTCCGGCGGCGCCACAGGCGCTTCTTCGCACTTGCAGCAATGCGCCGCCGGGGCCTAAGGTGTCGCCACCATGATCGCCCTGACCGCCCCCGATGCCATTGTCGAAATCACCCCCTCGGCGGGGATCCATACCGCATCGCATGGCTGGCGGGCGAAATGCCTGCAACGCCTGATCCGGATGGAGCTGCCGGTCCCGGCCAGCTTCGCCATCTCGGCCGATGCGGTGCGTGCCATCGCGGCGGGGGGAATGCCCGACCGCGCGCGGCTGGCGGCGATCATCGAACGCGCCGACGGGCTGGTCAGCGTGCGGCCCTCGGCGCAGAACCCGGCCTGGGGCGGCCCGGGCACGGTGCTGAACGTCGGCATCAACGCCGCCTGCCATGCGCGGCTCTCGGACACGCGCGGCAAGGCCGCCGCCGACGCGCTCTACATGGGTTTCGTGCAGTCCTACGCGATCCATGTCGCGCGGCTCGACCCCGACATGTTCTCGGACAGCGAGGCGGGGCTCGACGCCGCGCTCCGCGCCTATGAGGACGAAACCGACGAGGAATTCCCCCAGGACCCCGCCCGGCAACTGGCCGAGGTGCTGCGCAGCATGGCCCGCGCCTGGGACGGCCCGACCGCGCGGCTTCTGCGTCAGGCCAAGGGCGCGCCGGCCATCGCGCCGCTGGGGCTGGTCGTTCAGGACATGGCGCTGGCCATCGGGCCGGGCGTCACCGGTTCGGGCACCATCCAGTTCGTCGACAATGTCACCGGCAGCCCGCGCATCACCGGGCGCTTTCGCGGCCAAAGCCAGGGCCTGGTCCATGGCGAGGGCGCCGAGACGCTGTTTCTGACCCGCGACCCGCGCGGCCCCTCGCTTGAGGAAGCGGCGCCGCAGGTCTTTGCCGACCTCGTCCGCTTCGGCATTGCCGCCCGCGAACGCCTGCGCGAGGAAATGCAGATCGAATTCGTCGTCTCGGACAGCCGCGTGTCGATCATCGACGCGGCGCGGGTGCAGCGCAGCTCGCGCGCCAGCGTGCGCATCGCGGTGGCGCTGGCCCGCGACGGCATCATCGCCCCGCAAGAGGCGGTGATGCGGGTCGAGCCGCGCGCATTGTCCGACCTGCTGCACCACCAGGTCGATCCGCGCGCCCCCCGCGACGTCATCGCCAAAGGCATCAATGCCAGCCCGGGCGCCGCCACCGGCCGCATCGTCTTCAACGCCGCCGCCGCCCAGGACGCCGAGGCGCGCGGCGAGCGCTGCGTCCTTGTGCGCCGCGAAACCGTGCCCGAGGACATCCGCGGCATGCACGCCTCGGTCGCCGTCCTGACCGAGCGCGGCGGCATGACCAGCCACGCCGCGGTGATCGCGCGCGGCATGGGGCTGCCCTGCATCGTCGGCGCCAGCGGCATCAGCATCGATTCCCGCGCCCGCACGCTGCAAGCCGGCGGCCGGCTTTTCCACGAGGGCGAGGAAATCACCATCGACGGCACCTCGGGCGAGGTGCTGGCCGGCGCGGCCGAGATGCTGGAGCCGGCGCTGGACGACAGCTTCGCCCAGCTTCTGGAATGGGCCGACCGCGAATGCCGCATCACCATCCGCGCCAATGCCGACACGCCCGAGGACGCCCGCACCGCCCGCATGTTCAATGCGCAGGGCATTGGCCTGTGCCGGACCGAGCACATGTTCTTTGACGAAGAACGCCTGCCCGCCATGCGCGAGATGATCTTCGCCACCCGCCCCGAGGACCGCAGCCTGTCGCTGGAACGTCTGCTGCCCATGCAGCGCAGCGACTTCACCAAGCTGTTCGAGATCATGGCCGGCCTGCCGGTCACCATCCGCCTGTTCGACCCGCCTTTGCACGAATTCCTGCCCCATGACCGCGAGGGGATGCGCGAACTGGCGGAATCGCTGGACCTGCCCTTGTCCGACGTGACCCGCCGCGTCGATGCGCTGTCGGAATTCAACCCGATGCTGGGGATGCGCGGCGTGCGTCTGGGCATCACCATGCCCGAAATCTACGACATGCAGGCCCGCGCCATCTTCGAGGCCACCATCGACGCCAGCCATAACGGCGCCCCGGTGGTGCCCGAGATCATGATCCCGCTGGTCAGCGCCCGGCGCGAGGTCGAGCTGGTCAAGACCCGCATCGACGCGGTGGCGGCGGCGGTGCGCAACCGCACCCGCAAGGATTTCACCTATCGCCTGGGCGTCATGGTCGAAACGCCGCGCGCCGCGCTGCGCGCCGGCGATATCGCCGAACACGCGGCCTTCATGTCCTTCGGCACCAACGACCTGACGCAGATGACCTATGGCCTGTCGCGCGACGATGCCGGCCGCTTCATGGGCACCTATGTCAGCCAGGGCGTCTATTCCGAAGACCCGTTCCACATCCTCGACCGCGAGGGGGTGGGCGAACTGGTCGCCATCGGCGCCGACCGCGCCCGCGCGCATCGGCCGGGCATCACCATCTCGGTCTGCGGCGAACATGGCGGCAACCCGGAATCGATCGCCTTCTGCTTGCGGGCGGGGGTGGATTACGTCTCGTGCTCGCCGTTCCGGGTGCCGGTGGCGCGGCTGGCGGCGGCGCAGGAATCGATTCTCATGGCCCGCGGCGAGGGCGATTCTGCGCCAGCGGCAAGGTCCTAAGACCAGCCGGTTTTGGCCAAAATCTGCCCGTTAACCAAATCGGCATCGGCAGGTTTCCGCCAAACTCTTATGAAATCAGGCAAATTCGGGGTCTCACGCTCAAGTGGGCTAGATCGGCGCGGCAAGTTTCGGGCTTCTAACTCCTGATCCAGGCCCAAGGCGGGCCACCGACGAAACTGACCGCGACCCGAGACGGCAAGACGTGCCGGGCAGGGCCGGACCGAAAACAGGACCAACATGTCTATGCAAATGTCATGGCTGGCGCGCGTTTCCGTGTGTGTTGCAGTCGCGCTGTCGCCTATGCTCGCGTCCCCGGCCCTTGCCAATGGCACGGCCAAGAACACCCACAAGACCACCGCCCAAAAGCCGGCGGCGGTCGAACAGATCAGCCAGGCCGATCTGCAATGCCTGTCCGAGGCGCTGTATTTCGAGGCCCGCGGCGAAGGCGCGCAGGGCCAGCGCGCCGTGGCCGAGGTGATCCTGAACCGCGTCGACCACCCGCGTTTCCCCAAGACCGTCTGCGGCGTGGTGAACCAGCGCGGCCAGTTCACCTATAACAAGAACGCCCGCATCCGCGAAAAGGGCAGCTTTGCCCGGGTCCAGCAGGTCGCGCTTGCGGCGCTGTCGGGTGCCCCGCGCACGCTGACCGACGGCGCCACCTATTTCCACACCGGCCGCGTCTCGCCGTCCTGGACCCGCCGGTTCGAGCGCACGACCCGCATCGGCTCGCATGTCTTCTATCGTTCGGGCGGCCAGCGCGTCGCCGCGAACTAAGCCGCGAACCGGCCCCTTCCAACCGGCCCGCAAGCCGGGCGGACGCAAATCTTCCGGCCAATCAGCGGCCCCGTCCCTTGCGGCGGGGCCGCCGGCATGAGACAGCATGCGGCGAAAGACGGGGACGATATGGACCAGCCAGACCGCATCCACCTGCGCGACTATGTCGTTGCCGCCGAAATCGGCGCCTTCCAGACCGAACGCGGCCATCCCCAGCGCCTGCGCTTCAATATCGAGGTCGAGCTGGCCAGCCATGTCGTCGGCGTCAATGACGAGGTGGACCGCATCCTCAGCTATGACATCCTGACCGGTGCCATTGCCGCGGGGCTGGCCGACCGCCGCTATGACCTGCTTGAGACGCTGGCCGAAAAGATTGCCGCGCAGATCCTGATGCATCCGCGCGCGGCCCAGGTCTCGGTCACGGTCGAAAAGCTCGACCGCATCCCCGGCGCGCTGGGGGTGACGCTGGTGCGCCGGCAGGCGCGCGTTCAGGCCGAGGATACCGCCGCGCCGATCCGTGTCCTTTTCCACGGCACGCCCCTGACCGGTCTGCCCGAGGGGGCGGTGGCGCTGGTCGCGCCCGCGCCGGGCCTGCCGCTGCCGCAGGGCGGCAATGCGCGCGAGATCGAGCTTTTGGCGCTGGATCAGGCGGCATGGGCGCTGGCCGGGCATCTGGGCCTGACCGTCGCCGACAACCGCACCGAACTGGACTGGGCCGCGACCGAGGGGCGCGCGGTGGTCTGGGCTCCGGCGCGGATGGTGCGCGATGTCGCGGGCCTGTCGCCCGATCCGCAGGCGCTGGCCCTGTGGCTGGCCGAGCGGCTGGGCGCCAGCCATCTGGACTGGGCGCTGCCCGAAGGCGCGGCGCTGCCGGTCGCCCCCGCCGCTTTCCCGGTGCCGATGCGTCGGCTGTGATGCGCGGGGCTTGCCTTGGCCGCCGATCGGCATAAACACCGCCCGCATGACCGACTATTACCGCCCCATCCCCTGCGAAACCGGGCGCTGGCAACTGGCCGGCGGCTGGGTGCGCTTTTCGCAGTTCGAGCTGCTGGCCCGCGGCCTGCCGCCGCGTGTCGTGGACCGCGCCCCCGATGCGGTGCTGACCGCGCTGACGGCGCCGCGCCCGGCCCTGCTGGGCCTTGGCATGGACCAGCCGCGCATCATGGGCATCGTGAACGCCACGCCCGACAGCTTTTCGGACGGCGGCCAATATGACGGCGCGGCGCAGGCGCGGCTTCTGGCTGCCGAGGGCGCCGAGATTCTGGATATCGGCGGCGAATCCACCCGCCCCGGCGCGCATCCCGTGCCCGAGGCCGAGGAAATCGACCGCATCCGCCCGGTGATCGCGGCGGCCCGCGGGTTTGCGGCGATCTCGGTCGATACGCGCAAGGCGGGCGTCGCGCGGGCGGCACTGGCGGCGGGGGCGGGAATGGTCAACGACGTCTCGGGGCTTGATTTCGACCCGGCCCTGTCGGGCGTGGTCGCGGATGCCGGGGCGCCCATCTGCCTGATGCATGCGCAGGGCATCCCCGAGACGATGCAGGACAATCCCAGCTATGGCGACGTGCTGCTGGACGTCTATGACGCGCTGGCCGAACGCATAGCGCGCGCGGCATCGGCGGGAATCCCCGCTGCGCGCATCGTGATCGATCCGGGCATTGGTTTTGGCAAGACCGAGGCGCATAATCTGGCCATCCTGCGGCGGATCTCGCTGTTTCACGGGCTGGGTTGCGCCGTCCTGCTGGGTGTCTCGCGCAAGCGCTTCATCGGCAGCATCGGCAATGCGCCCGACGCGACCGGCCGATTTGCCGGCACGCTGGCGGTGACACTGGCCGGGATCGCGCAGGGCATACAAATTCACCGCGTCCATGACGTGGCACAAACAAGGCAGGGCATTGCCCTTTGGCGGGCCGTGACCCGGAGGTGAGCATGAGCAGGAAACTTTTCGGAACCGACGGCGTGCGGGGCCGCGCCAATACCCATCCGATGACCGCTGAAATGGCGTTGCGCCTTGGTGCCGCCGCCGGGCGCTATTTCCGCCGCCATGGCGAGGAGCATCACCGCGTCGTCATCGGCAAGGACACGCGGCTTTCGGGCTATATGCTGGAAAACGCGCTGACGGCGGGGCTGACCAGCACCGGCATGAACGTGCTGCTGCTGGGGCCGGTGCCGACGCCGGCGGTGGGCTTTCTGACCCGCTCGATGCGGGCCGATGTGGGGATCATGATTTCCGCCAGCCACAACCCGGCGGCGGATAATGGCATCAAGTTCTTTGGCCCCGACGGCTTCAAGCTGTCGGACGAGGCCGAGGCCGAGATCGAGGCCATCGTCGCCGGTGAGATCATTCCCGCCCAGCCGCAGAATATCGGCCGCGCCAAGCGCATCGACGACGGGCGCGGGCGCTATGTCGAATATGCCAAGACCACCTTCCCGGCCGGGCTGACGCTGGACGGGCTGAAGGTCGTCGTCGATTGCGCCAATGGCGCCGCCTATCGCGCCGCCCCGGACGTCTTGTGGGAACTGGGCGCCGAAGTGATCCCGCTGGGTGTCACCCCGAACGGCCACAATATCAACGAGGGCGTCGGCTCGACCCATCCGCAGACCTGCGCGAAAGCGGTGCTTGAGCACGGCGCCGACATGGGCATCAGCCTTGACGGCGATGCCGACCGGGTGATGATCATCGACGAAAAGGGCCGGGTGGCGGATGGCGACCAGATCATGGCGCTGCTGGCCGGTCGCTGGGCCGAACAGGGGCGGCTGCGCGGCGGCGCGCTGGTCGCCACGGTGATGTCGAACCTTGGGCTGGAACGCTTTCTGACCGGGCGCGGCCTGCGGCTGGAACGCACCGCCGTCGGCGACCGCTATGTGGTCGAGCGGATGCGCGGGCAGGGCTTCAACCTTGGCGG
>JAXMDJ010000012.1:0-132239 GCA_046348875.1 Paracoccus sp. (in: a-proteobacteria) | reverse complement strand
CAAAGGCCAGGATCTTGAAGCGCGCGACATTGATCCCCGAGGCGGCGGCGGCCAGTTCGCCCGCCCCCACCGCCTTAAGCACCCGGCCCAGCGTGGTGCGGCGTTCGATGAACAGCGCGATCCCCAGCAGCACGACGGCGATGATCAGCTCATTCGGGACGATGCCGGTCTTGCCGATCATCCAGCCAAAGACGCGGTTGCGCTGGTCGGCGTCCATGGTGACGGCGCGCTGCCCCGACAGCCATTGCGCCATGGAAAACGCCAGCCCCCCCGTCGCCAGCGTCGAGATGAACGAGGGCACCAGCAGCCGCGTGGTCACGAAGCCCGACAGATACCCCAGCCCGAACCCCAGCGCGATGCACAGCAGCGCCACGAACGGCCCCAGCGTCGCCAGATAGATCGTCGCCACCACCGTGATCAGGTTCGCCATCGACTGCGCCGAAAGGTCGATCCCGCCGATATAGACGACAAAGGTCATCCCCAGCGCCATCACGAACAGCGGCACGATGTCGCCCGCCATTTCCAGCAGGTTCGCGGGCCGCAGAAAGCCGGGATTGGCCGCGCCGACAATGGCGACCAGCACGACCAGCGTGATCCAGGGAAGATGCGGGCGGATTTTCTGCATGTTCATCCTGGCACCTCAGATCATGTAGTGAAGAAGATCGAAAAGCGAGGGCTTCTGCCCCGGCTCGGCATCGAAGCGCTTCTGGATCCGGCCGTCCTTCAGCACCACCAGCGTGTGCGACAGCCCGATCGCCTCTTCCAGCGTATCGGCGACAAGGATGATGCCGACGCCGTCATCGCTCATTTCGCGGATCATGTCGTAGACGTCTTCCTTGGCGCCGATATCCAGCCCGCGCGTCGGGTGGTCCAGCAGCATGATCCGCGTCCCGCCCGAGCGCCACTTGGCCAGCACCACCTTCTGCTGGTTCCCGCCCGAGAGGTTGCCGCAATCGGCATATTCGGAATGCGCCTTGATCGACAGCCGCTTGATCCAGTCCCGCGCCAGCGCCCGTTCGCGTCCGACCTCCAGCACCGAACGGCTGGTATAGCTGCCCAGTTGCGACAGCGTCATGTTCTCGAACACGTTCATGCCGGCGACGATGCCCTCGATCTTGCGTTCGCGCGGCACATAGCCCACGCCCGCCGCGACCGAGCCCTGCGCGCTGAAGCGGCTGACCTGCTGGCCGTTGACGACGACCTTGCCCTTGACCGGGGTCAGCATCCCAAAGATGGTCCGCAGGATCGCCTCGCGCCCGGAACCCTCGGTGCCGACAAGGCACAGAACCTCGCCGGCGTGCAGCCTGAACGAGATGTCCTGAACCCGACCCGGCAGGCTCACGCCGTCCATTTCCAGCAAGACCTTGCCGGTGTCATAGGGTTTCTGGCGCTGTTCGCGGTAATATTCCTTGTCGACATCGCGGCCGACCATCTTGTGCTGGATCTGTTCGGCCGTCGCCTCGCCGCGCCTGACCACGTCCACCACCTCACCGTCCTTCATCACATAGATGCGGTCGGACAGCTCCATGACCTCGTCCATGCGGTGCGAGACGAAGATGAAGGACGCGCGCGAGGTCAGTTCGCGCACCAGCTTGAAGAGCAACTGCACCTCGTCCTTGGCCAGGACCGAGGTGGGTTCGTCCAGCAGGATGACCAGATCGCCATCGACGCGTTCCTCCAGCGTCAGCACCTTGGCCAGCTCGACAAGCTGGCGCTGCGCGAAGGACAGCGCCGACGTGACCGTGGCCGGGTCGATCTCCAGCTTGACCTTGGCAAGCTGCTGTTTCGCCGCCTCGGCCATGGCTTTCCAGTTGATGATGCCGCGACGGACGAACTGCTTTTCATAGCCCAGGAAGATGTTTTCCATCACCGTCAGGCTGGGGATCAGCGACTGTTCCTGAAACACCATGCCGATGCCCTTGGCCATCGCATCGCGCGGGCTGGAAAAGCGCACGGGCTTGCCGTCGATGGTGACCTCGCCGCCATCGGGCTGATAGGCGCCATAGATCACCTTCATCATCGTCGACTTGCCGGCGCCGTTCTCGCCCACCAGGCCGACGATCTCGCCGCGGTTGATCTGGAAGTTCACGGCCTTCAGCGCGTGAACGCCGGGGAATTTCTTGTCTACGGCCTTCAGCTCATACATGGCGGGGCCTCACTTGACGAAACTGATGGACCGGCGGTCCGTGGACAGCACGACCGCGATGATGACTAGGACGCCCAGCACCCCGTCCTGGATGAAGGTCGGCAGACCCGCGACCACCATGCCGTTGCTGATGACGGTGACGATCAGCACGCCCACCAGCGCGTTCCAGACGCCGCCGATGCCGCCCCACAGCGCCACGCCCCCCACCACGACCGAGGTGACCGAGGTGAACATCATGTTGGCGCCCGTGGTCGATTCGGCCTGTCCCAGCCGCGCCACCATCATGATCGCGGCGATGGCGTAGAACGTCCCGGCCAGCGCGAAACCCATGATGCGCACCCGCTTGACGTTCAGCCCCGAGGCATGGGCCAGTTCCTCGCCGCCGCCGACGGCATAGAAGTTGCGCCCCAGCGTGGTCTTGGTCTGGATGAACCATGCCGCCAGAAAACAGACCAGCGCCAGCCAGCACATCAGCGGGAATTGCAGGAAACGCACGGTCAGCAGGCCGCGGAACGCCTCGTCCTGGATGCGCACGATGGCGCCGCCGGTAATCAGGATCGCAGCACCCGTGCCGACGAACCCCATCGCCAGCGATGCCATGAACGAGGGGATGCGCAACCGCACATGCAAAAGCCCGACCAGCGCGCCGATCACGGTCCCGGTCAGCAGCGTCAGCGGCAGCGCCACCCAGCCGACAGGCAGCAGGCTGTCGCCAAGCGCCAGGTAGATCATGCAGAACAGCACCGCCGTCAGCGATACCGTGCCCTCCATCGACAGGTCGATCGAGCCCATGACGATGATGAAGGTCACACCAAGCGCCACCATCAGCGGCGGCGCGGCGGCAGTCGCCAGCCGCGCGAAATTGCGCACCGACAGGAAGTTCGCGTTGACCGCGGTGAAAAGGGCGATCAACAGGACGAGCACCAGCAGCGGAGCCCATTTCAACAGGGTGTTCCGGTTCATCTTGTTGCCTTGTCAGAAATGATGCGGATGGCGGGCGGTTCAGGCCGCCCGCCCTGCCCGCTTACTTGCTGTAGACGATCGGGCCGGCCGCGAGGCTCCAGCGGTCGTTCCAGTCGTAGACCGGGTTCGCGTCCATGTATTTGGCCTTGAACGCCTCGGCGTCGGCCTTGGTGACGACGATCGAGGGGCCATAGAATTCGCGGTGGTCGTGCGGCTCGTCCGAGGGCTTGAAGGCGCCGGTGGCGGCCTGATGGGCCAGCGCCAGCGAGATGCCGCCGCCCCAGAACGGGTTGGTAAAGACCGTCGCCAGCAATTCGCCGTCGATCACCATCTTCACCGCCTCGGGGTTGCCGTCAAAGCCGGTGACCGGCAGCGTCATGCCCTCGGCCTTCAGCGCCTCAAGCACGCCGTAGGCCATGTTGTCATTGGCGCAATGCACGCCGGTGATCTCGTCGCCGTAGCGGGTGATGAACGAGGACATCAGGCTGGCGGCCTTGGCGGTGTCCCAATCGGCCGACTGCACGTCCAGAAGCTGGACATCGGGATATTCAGCCAGCGCCTGCTTCAGGCCCTCAAGCCGCTCGATGGCGGGAATGT
This sequence comes from Paracoccus sp. (in: a-proteobacteria), assembly GCA_046348875.1. Classification (GTDB taxonomy): domain Bacteria; phylum Pseudomonadota; class Alphaproteobacteria; order Rhodobacterales; family Rhodobacteraceae; genus Paracoccus. The sequence continues at coordinate 128,533 of JAXMDJ010000012.1, read as the reverse complement.
TGGCCGGAATGCCGCCGACATGGACGATGGCGCCCTTGCCGCCCATGGCCTCGATCAGCTTGATCGCCGCCTCTTTCGAGGGCTGCACGCCCGACCAGCTCATGTGGCTGACATAGTTGTCGCCGAAATCCCACGGATGCAGGTCGTCGGCCTTGTTCCAGATGGTCGAGATATAGCCGCCGGCAGCCTTGGTCGCCTCGACCACGGGGCGCGCGTTGGGGCTGTCGTTGGGGTCGCAGGCGATGGCGCAATTGCCGTTGTTCTTGGCCAGGAACGCCTTGATGTCGGACAGCGACTTTTCCGACGAGCCTTCGTTGATCAGGCTGGTCATCGCGGACTTGTTCAGGCCCAGCGATTCCACATAGGCCTCGCCGCCCGAAACGATGGCGTTCCAATAGGCCGAGGCGCGGTCGCGATAGGACCAGGCCATTGCCGTGCCGTCCGCCGCCACCGCGCGGCGCAGCGATCCCGGCAGCATCAGGCTGCCCGCGCCCATGGCCGAAGCCAGCAGGAAATTGCGGCGGTTGATCTTTTCGCGCTCGATGAAATCGCGAATGAAAGTCGACATTCTTTCCCTCCCAAAGTTCAGCTCAGTCGATCCGGGTCAAGCTTTCCGACGCCCGTTGCTGGCCGATTCTCATCCCTTTAGTCACTATCCAGTTACTTATTTGTTTGCTGCGCGTCAAGTTTCTTCCCTTGCGCTTCGTCTTGGAAAAGGCACGCACCTGCCGTAAAAATGACCCAAGGCCGGCAGAGGGTAATCAGGTGACCACAGACAATCGCGCGAAAAAGACGGCCTCTGGAACAAAGGCCGGCCCTGACGATTCGAAGCAGCGGGTACGGGACGCCGACGCCACCAAGGCGCGCATCCTTGCCTCGGCCAAGCGCGAATTCTCGCGTCTGGGGCTGTCGGGGGCGCGCGTCGATACCATCGCCGACAAGGCCCGCGCCAACAAGCGCATGATCTATCACTATTTCGGCAGCAAGGAGGCGCTGTTCCAGGAGGTGCTGGAACAGGCCTATATCGACATCCGCTCGGCCGAATTGCAGCTCAGGCTTGAGCATCTGCCCCCGCGCGAGGCGCTGGAGCGGCTGGTCCGCTTTACCTGGACCTATTACCTGAAAAACCCCGAATTCATCGCGCTGGTCAACAGCGAGAACCTGCACCGCGCCCGCCACCTGAAAAAGTCCGAAATCGTGCAGCGCTACAGCCGCCAGTTCGTCGACCTTGTCGCCGGCATCCTTGACCGCGGCGTGGCCGAGGGCATCTTTCGCCCCGGCATCGACCCGGTGCAGCTGAACATCACCATCGCGGCGATCGGCTATTACTACCTGACGAACCGCTTCACCGGCACCATCGTCTTTGAACGCGACCTGATGAGCGACGAGGCGCTTGAGCAGCGCATCGCCTTCAATATCGACACGATCCTGCGGCTGACCAGCGCCTGAAGGCGAGGCCCTATTCCTTCACCGCGCCCGTCATCGAGGACACATAATAGTCCACGAAGAACGAATACAGGATCACCACCGGCAGCGAGCCCAGTAGCGCCCCGCTCATCAAGGCGCCCCATTCATAGATGTCGCCGCGCACCAGTTCCGTCAGCACGCCGACCGGAACGGTCTTGTTCTCGGACGAGGAAATGAAGGTCAGCGCATAGATGAATTCGTTCCATGACAGCGTAAAGGCAAAGATCCCGGCCGAGATCAGCCCCGGCACCGCCAATGGCAGCACGACCTTGGTCAGGATCTGCCAGCGGCTTGCGCCATCGACCAGCGCCGATTCCTCAAGCTCGTAAGGGATCGAGCGGAAATAGCCCATCAACAGCCAGGTGCAGAACGGGATCAGGAAGGTCGGATAGGTCAGGATCAGCGCCAGCCGGCTGTCGAAGATGCCGACCTGAAAGACGATATAGGCCAGCGGAATGAACAGAATCGACGGCGGCACCAGATAGGCCAGAAAGATCAGCAGGCCGGTGATGCGCGCACCCTTGAAGCGCAGCCGCTCGATCGCATAGGCCGCCAGCACCGAGGCGAAGAGCGCAATCACTGTCGAGGCCACCGACACGATCACCGTGTTCAGCATCCAGCCCGGATACGAGGTCTCGAACAGCAGATAGCGCATGTGGTCCAGCGTCGGGCCGACCACCCAGAACGGGCTGTAATTCTGGTAATCCGTCAACTGGTTGGAGGGCTTCACCGAGGTGACGGCCATCCAGTAGAACGGAAACAGCAGGACAAAGACGAAAACCGCCAGCGGCAGATAGACCACCAGAATCCGGCGCGGCAGGGTCTCGAACTGTTCAAGGGGGGCAGAGTTGTCCTCGGTCACCTTGGCCATGATATGCGCTCCTCAATCCTGTCCCTGTTGCCACTTGCGGCGCTGAAGGCCGAAGAAGCTGAACAGGATCGCCGCCAGCAGGAAGGGGATCATCGCCACCGCGATGGCCGCCCCCTCGCCCAGTTGGCCGCCGGGAATGGCGCGCTGGAATGACAGCGTCGCCATCAGGTGGGTGGCGTTGACCGGGCCGCCGCGGGTCAGCACATAGATCAACTGGAAGTCGGTGAAGGTGAACAGCACCGAAAAGGTCATCACCACCGCGATGATCGGCGTCAGCAGCGGCAGCGTCACCTTGGTAAAGCGCTGCCATGGCGTGGCGCCGTCGATGGCTGCTGCCTCGTTCAGCGATTGCGGGATGGTCTGCAACCCCGCCAGCAACGAGATGGCAACAAAAGGGATGCCGCGCCAGACATTCGCCGCGATCACCGACCAGCGCGCGTTCCACGGATCGCCCAGAAAGTTGATCGGCCGCTCGATCAGGCCAAGCTGCATCAGCGACCATGAGATGATCGAGAACTGGCTGTCGAAGATCCACCAGAAGGCCATGGCCGACAGCACCGTCGGCACCACCCATGGCAACAGGATGATCGCGCGGAAGAAATTCTTGAACGGCAGATGCCGGTTAAGGATCAGCGCCAGCCACAACCCCAGCGCGAATTTCGCCACCGAGGCGATGGTGGTATAAAAGACCGTGTTGAACACCGCCAGCCAGAAGACCGGGTCATCGGCCAGCCAGATGTAATTCTCCAGCCCGATGAAGACGCCCTCGCGCCCGATGCGGGTGTCGGTAAAGCCCAGCCAGACGCCAAGGCCCAGGGGATAGGTCAGAAAGAACAACAGAAAGATCGCGGCAGGCAGCATGAACAGAACGCCCAGCCCGTTGCGGCTTTCCGAAAGCCGCGCCCACAGCCCCCGGGGGCGTGCGGCGTCGCTGGCGGTCTGTGCCCTTCTCGGGGCCTGATCGGGTCCGGGCATGCGGCATCCTTTGCAAGGGGCGGTCACGGATGGGACCGGGCGGGGATGCGAAAACCCCGCCCGCGCGTCGGATCAGCGGTAATAGCGGCTCAGCCGGCGTTCGGCATTGGCGATGGCTTCCTCGGGGGTGCGCTGGCCGGTCACCGCCTCGGCGAACATGTCGACCAGGACGTAATCCGCCATCGCCCCGGCCGAGGCCGGACCGAGGGGCCCCGCATAGCCGTTCTCGCGCAGCGAGGCCGAGGCCTTGGCATAGGGCGCATGGATCGGGTTCGAGGTCCAGACCGGGTTTGCGGCGAATTCCTTCAGCGCCTGGCAGCAATAGGCGCTGGCGCCCTCGATCCAGCTGTTCATGTTCCCGGACTGATACATGAACTCAAGGTAAGCCTTGGCCGCGTTCGGATATTTGCAGTGGTTGAAGATCGAGATGGTCGAGGTCTGGTGCAGCTCCACCGATTTGCCGACCGGACCGATGGGCAGGTTGGTGGTGCGGATGTCGTCGGCCAGCGCCTTCATCGCCGGATCCTTCATCGCCGCATAGTAAAGCGAGACGCCGTTCGCGGTCAGCGAGATCTCGCCGGCAAGGAAGGCGCGGTTGTTGTTGATGTCGAGCCAGCTTTCCGTGCCCGGAATGAAGGTCGCATAAAGCTTTTTGGCGTAATCGATGGCGGCCAGCGTCTCGGGCGTGTTGATATTGACCTTGCCTTCCTTGTCCACCGTTTCGCCGCCATGCGACCACAGCAGCCAATGCGCATAGTTGTTGCCGTCGCCGACCGCCTTGCCATGCGGAAAGCCCGCGGGCGTGCCCTTTTCGTGCAGCGCCTGACACAGTTTCAGAAGGCCCTCGGTGTCTTTCGGAAATTCGTCAAAGCCCGCCGCCTTCATGTGGCTGTCGCGATAGCAGATGGCATTGCCGATGGCGCAAAGCGGCGTCGAGATCCACTTGCCATCCTGCGAGCCGTAAGCCGCAAGCCCATCATACCAGCCGCCATGCGCCTCGCCCAGTTGCGTGCAAAGGTCGGTCACGTCCACCAGCTTGTCGGGATACTGGAAGGGGTCGTCGAACCAACTCATCACCATGTCGGGGCCAGAGCCGACATTGGCGGCGACGGCGGCCTTGGGGCGCACGTCCTCCCAGCTTTCCTGGTCGATGGTGACCTTGACGCCGGTGGCGGCGGTGAAGGCGGCGGTATTGGCGTTCCACGCCTCTTCCTCGCCCTTGACGAAGGGCACCCAGCGCAAAAGGCGCAGCGATGCGCCCTCTTCGGGCGTGAAGCGGGGCGCGGTCTGCGCCAGCGCGCGCCCGGCGCGGAACGGGCCGACAAGCGCCCCCGCCGCCGCCAGCGCGGCCGTGCCCTGCAGCAACTTCCTGCGGTCGATCGTCATGGAATGTCTCCTCCCTGAATGAAACGGGCAGCCTTGAGGCGCCCTGCTTGTGCGTCCCGCCGCTGCCCCTCCCCGGCGGCGGCGGGACGGGGCGTCAGTCCGAGACCCGCCTGCCGCTGGCCTCGTCGAACAGATGCACGCCGGACGGATCGATGCCGATCTGCATTGTGCCGCCGGGTGTCACGGTGACGCGGTCGCGAAAGACGCCCGTGATCTCGGCGCCGCCCAGCCGGCCGACGACATGGGTTTCGGCGCCGGTCGGTTCGGTCACCTCGACCACCATCGGGATGTCACCGCCCGCCGACATCAGCTCCGGACGCAAGCCGTAGATCAGCGCCTGTCCGGTCCGCGCGCTGCCCCGCCGCGTCACCGGCAAAAGCGTGCCGTCCGCGCTGCGGAAGCCCTCTTCCTCCAGTGTGCCGGGGATCATGTTCATCGCCGGAGAGCCGATGAACCCGGCCACGAACAGGTTGTCGGGGCGGTCGTAAAGTTCCAGCGGCGCGCCGACCTGCTCAACGATACCGTCATGCATGACCACGATCTTGTCGGCCATGGTCATCGCCTCGATCTGGTCATGGGTGACATAGACGGTGGTGGTCTTAAGCCGCTGATGCAGGTTCTTGATCTCGCTGCGCATGGTCACGCGCAGTTTCGCGTCAAGATTGGACAGCGGCTCGTCGAACAGGAACACCTGCGGATCGCGCACGATGGCACGCCCCATGGCGACGCGCTGGCGCTGGCCGCCGGACAGCATCCGCGGATAGCGGTCCAGCAGATGCGCAAGGCCAAGGATTTCGGCGGCGGGGCGGACCTTGTCGGCGATCTCGGCGCGCTTCGCCCCCGACAGCATCAGCGAAAAGCCCATGTTCTCGGCCACGGTCAGATGCGGGTAAAGCGCGTAGTTCTGGAACACCATCGCAATGTCGCGTTCCTTGGGCGCAAGGTCGTTGACCACCCGTTCGCCGATGCGGATCTGGCCGCCGGTGATGTGTTCAAGCCCGGCGAGCATCCGCAGCAGCGTGGACTTGCCGCAACCCGAGGGGCCGACCAGAACGACGAATTCCCCCTCGTCTATCTCGACATCGACACCGTGCAACACCTCGACCGCGCCATAGGATTTCCGCACGCCCTCGATCGTCACCGATGCCATCGTTAACCCTCCCACAAGTATGCATTGGGGATGCTATGCGTCATTCGCGCCATCGGGCAAGAGATTTCTCGCGGAAAGCCGCAGGGTGGCATGGTGGAACGCGAATTCCGGCAATGTATACATCGTGTGAAAACGCGGCCCGGCGGCCTGTCGCGACAGCCCGAAAAGCGTCCATGGCCGTCAGGATGCGCCAAGGCTGCCGGGGGAATCATCGGCGCCCGGATCGCGAAGCCCGGCCGTCGCGCCGACCGCCTCCGGGGGCCTGATGCCGGAAAAGAACCTCGCCACCCCGACGTTCACGGCCGATGACAGATTTCCGGCGCTTTTTCAGCGCCCGATTGCCTCGGGATCAGGCATCGGGAAAATCGCCTTCTGGCTGTCGGCGCCAATCCGCGCAATACTGGGACACAGAAAGGCAGGTGCGGCATGAGTAACGATTTGACGGTTGGCGTGATCGGATTGGGCTCGATGGGCATGGGGGCGGCGGTATCGCTGGTCAGGGCGGGGATAACGACCCTTGGCCTTGATCTGCGCGATGAGGCCCGCGCCGCTTTTGCCGCACACGGGGGGATGCCCGCCCCCGATGCGACCACGCTGGGACGCCTGTCCGACGTGGTGCTGGTCTATGTGGTCAACGCCGCGCAGGCGCGCGATGCGCTGTTCGGCGAGGGTGGCGTCGTCGCCGAGGCTCGCAAGGGCACGGTTTTCGTGATCTGCGTGACCATGCAGCCGGGCGATGCCGTCGACATCTGCGACCGGCTGGCCAAGGCCGGGATGCTGGCCATCGACGCGCCGGTTTCGGGCGGTGCGGTCAAGGCGATGGAGGGGCAGATTTCCATGATGGCCTCGGGGCCGGACGCCGCCTTCCAGCGCGCTGCCCCGGCGCTGGAGGCGATCTCGGCCACCGTCTTCCGGCTGGGCGAGGCGCCCGGCGCCGGCGCGCGGATGAAGGTCATCAACCAGATGCTGGCGGGCGTCCATATCGCCGCCATGGCCGAGGCGATGGTCATGGCCGCCTCGCAGGACATGGACCTGGCCGAGGTGCATCGCGTCATCCAGTCCTGCGCCGGCAATTCATGGATGTTCGCCAATCGCGGCGCGCATGTGGTGGCGGGCGACTATACCCCCCATTCGGCGGTCGATATCTTCGTCAAGGATCTGGGCATCGTCACCGATACCGCCCGCGCCGCGGGGGCGCCGGCGCCGCTGTCGCTGACGGCGCTTGAGCTGTTCCAGCAGGCATCGAAGGCCGGGCTGGGACGGCATGACGATGCCGCCGTGGCGCTGCATCTGGCGCAGCAGGCCGGCGTTTCGTTGCCCGCCGACGGGGGCGCGGCATGATCCTGGGCTGCATCGCCGACGACTTTACCGGCGCCACCGACCTGGCGGCGCTGCTCGTGCGGGCCGGTGTGCCGGTTTCGCTGCGCATCGGCTTGCCCGACCGCCCCGGCATCGGCCCCGGCGAGGGTGTCGAGGTGGTGGCGCTGAAGATCCGCTCGGTTCCCGCCGATCAGGCCGTGGCGCAGGCGCTTGCGGCGCTGGACTGGCTGCGCGCGGCGGGCGCGCGGCATGTCTACTGGAAATACTGCTCGACCTTCGACAGCACGCCGCGCGGCAATATCGGCCCGGTGACGCAGGCGCTGCTGGCGCGGCTCAGGGCGCGGCAGACGCTTTACGTCCCCTCATTCCCGGAAAACGGGCGGCGGGTGTTCATGGGCAACATGTTCGTGGGCGACCAGCCGCTGGCCGAAAGCCCGATGAAGGACCACCCGCTGAACCCGATGACCGACAGCGACCTGACGCGCGTGCTGGCGGCGCAACTGGGCGAGGATGCCGACAAGGTCGGGCTGATCGACTGGCCGACGATCCGGCGCGGGCCAGAGGCGATCGCCGAGGCCATGGGCCGCTGCCCGACGCATATGATCTGCGACGCGATCGAGGATGCCGACCTTGCCGCGCTGGCGCGGGTCGCGCATCACCTGCCGCTGCTGACCGGCGGCAGCGCCTTTGCCGGGCATCTGCCCGCAGCATGGCGCGCGGCGGGGCTGCTGGCCCCGGCGGGCAGCGCCAACGCCCTGCCCCCGCTGCCGCAAGGCCCGGCGCTGGTGCTGTCGGGCAGTTGCTCGGCGATGACGCGCCGTCAGGTCGCGGAATATGCAGGCCACGCCCCGGCGCTGAAGCTTGATCCGCTGCGGCTGGCGGCAGGTGACGATGGCGGCATGGCCGACTGGCTGGCCGCGCGCCTTGCCGCAGGCGACACGCCCATCATCCACGGCACCGCCGAACCCGCCGAGGTCGCCGCCGCGCAGGCCGCGCTTGGCCCAGAGCGCGCCGGTGCGCTGGTCGAGGACACGCTGGCCCGCGCCGCCACGCTGGCGCGCAGGCTTGGCGTCGCCCGCTTCGTCGTCGCCGGGGGCGAGACCTCGGGCGCGATCACCAGCGCGCTTGGCGTGACCGCGCTGAATGTCGGGGCCGAGATCGCGCCGGGCGTGCCCTGGTGCGCGGGCGAGGACGGCGCGGGTCCGCTGGCGCTGGCGCTGAAATCCGGGAATTTCGGCGATGAAAGCTTCTTCGACCGCGCGCTGGCCGCCGCCGGTTAACGCAAGGTCTCCATCCAGCCCAGGCTGGCGCCGGTCGGGCCTTGCGGCTTGTATTCGGCGCCCAGCGGCCGGTCCCAGCCCAGCCCGTCGATATGGGCGAAGATATGGCGATAGTTCACCTCGCCCCGGTCGGGGGGGCCACGGTCGGGAACGCCCGCGAACTGGATATGGCCGGTGATCGGCGCCATGCGGGTCAAAAGCCGCGTCAGGTCGCCCTGCATGATCTGCAAATGATAGCAGTCGAACATCAGCCGCAGATTGGCGCGGCCAAGCCGCCCGATAATCGCCGCCGCCTGATCGGCGTCGCGCAGGAAATAGCCCGGCGCGTCATAGCGGTTCAGCGGCTCGATCAGCACGGTCGCACCCTGCCCTGCCGCCATGTCGCAGGCAAAGTTCAGGTTGGCGTCAAAGGCCGCCTCGGCCGCCGGGCCTTCGGCGAAACCGGCCATGACATGCACGGCCTTGCAGCCGATGCGGCCGGCATAGTCCAGCGCCTGCGCGATGGCCGCGCGCGCCTCGGCCTCGCGTCCCGGCAGGGCCAGCAGGCCGTTTTCGCCCGCGCCGCCGCGCACCGTGTTCAGGCCCAGCATCTCCAGCCCGGTTTCGTCCAGCGCGGCGCTGACCGCGCCCGGATCGAAGGCATAGGGCCAGTGGCATTCCACCGCATCGAAGCCCGCGCGCGCGGCGGCGCGGATCGCCTCGGGCAAGGCCAGATCGGCCCAGAGGAAACCCAGATTGGCCGAGAGGCGCGGCATCGTCAGTCCTCCCACGCGATCTTGTTGACGCGGACCAGATCGGCGATCTGCGCGCCGTCCAGCATCTGCGCCGGCAATCCGCGCAGCATCAGGGCAAGGCGCGCGGTCGCCTCAAGTTCCTCGACGGCGTTGCAGGCGGCCTCGGGGGTCAGGCCGGCGACGACGGGGCCGTGATTGGCCAGCATCACCGCCCCGCGCTTGCCGTTCAGGCCGCGCACCGCATCGCCCATGGCCGCGTCGCCGGGCCGGAAATAGGGCAGCAGCGTGACCTTGCCCAATTGCATGATCGCATAGGGCGTGACCGGAGGCAGCCAGTTCTGCGGATCATCCGCCGGCAGCGTCGACAGCGCGACCGAATGGCAGGAATGCAGATGCACCACCGCCCCCGTCGCGCTGCGCGTGTCGTAGAAGGCCCGGTGCAGCGGCATTTCCTTGGTCGGCGGATCGCCCCCGACCTGCCGGCCGGCGGCATCGAACCGCGCCAGCCGCGCCGGGTCCAGGCGGCCGAAACTGGTCCCGGTCGGCGATACCAGCAGCCCGCCATCCTCGCAGCGGGCCGAGATATTGCCGGTCGAGCCATGCGTCAGCCCGCGCTGGAACAGCGAGGCCGCCAGCCCGCAAAGCGATTCGCGGAGGCGGGCCTCGGCGCTCATCCTTACGCGCGCCCGACTTTCTGGGTCTGCACGCCCAGGCCCTCGATGCCCAGCCGCATGACCTCGCCGCCGCGCAGGAAGACCGGCGGCTTCTGGCCCATGCCGACGCCGGGCGGCGTGCCGGTGGTGATGATATCGCCCGGAAGCAGCGTCATGAAGGTCGAGCAATAGCTGACCAGATCGGCCACGCCAAAGACCATGGTCGCGGTCGAGCCATCCTGATAGCGCTTGCCGTCCACCTCAAGCCACATCGCCAGATTGCCGGGGTCGGCGATCTCATCGGCGGTCACCATCCACGGGCCGATGGGGCCGAAGGTGTCGAAGCCCTTGCCCTTGTCCCAGGTCGCCGTGCGCTCAAGCTGCCATTCGCGTTCGCTGACATCGTTGACGACGCAGTAGCCGGCGACATGCTTCAGCGCGTTGGCCTTGCTGACGCCGGCGGCAGGCGCACCGATGACCACGCCCAGCTCGACCTCCCAATCGGTCTTGACCGAGTTCTTCGGGATCAGCACCTCGTCATCGGGACCGACGATGCAGCTTGTCCACTTGTTGAAGACGACCGGCTCGGACGGCACCGCCATGCCCGATTCGGCGGCGTGGTCGGCATAGTTCAGCCCGATGGCGACGAACTTGCGCACATTGCCGACGCAGGCGCCAAGACGCAGCCCGGCCTGCGGCGTGCCCTCGATCAGCGGCAGGTCGTCGGAGTCAAGGGCGGCCAGCCGCGCAAGTCCCGCCGGGGTCAGCACGTCGCCCGCAATGTCGCCGACATGCTCCGACAGGTCGCGCACGCGTCCCTGTTCGTCCAGAAGGCCCGGCTTTTCGGCGCCCGCAGGCCCGTAACGCAGCAGTTTCATCCCATCCCCCAGATTTGCAAATACCGTGGCACCCTAATGCAGCCGGGGCCCTCATGCAATCTGGCATACCAGATTATGACGCCCCACGGCCTCAATAGGTCGCGCGGCCGCCCGAGATGTCGAAGACCGCGCCGGTCGAAAACGCACATTCCTCGGACGCAAGCCAGGCGATCAGCGCCGCCGCCTCCTCCGGTTCAAGAAAGCGGTTCAGCGGGATCTTCGACAGCATATAGTCGATATGCTCCTGGCTCATCTGGTCAAAGATCGGCGTGCGCGCGGCGGCGGGCGTCACGCAATTCGCGATGACCCCGGTGCCCGCCAGTTCCTTGCCAAGGCTTTTCGTCAGCGCGATCAGCCCCGCCTTGCTGGAGGAATAATGCGAGGCGTTCGGATTGCCCTCTTTCCCCGCGATCGAGGCCACGTTGACGATGCGGCCATAGCCGCGTGCGATCATGCCCGGCACCAGCGCCCGGCAGATGACATAGGGCGCGTTCAGGTTCACCTGCATGACCTGCCGCCATGTCGCGGGGTCGATCTCCCACAGCTTGGCATTGCCGCCGGTGATGCCGGCATTGTTGACAAGGATATCGACGGCGCCGGCCTCGGCGCTGGCAGCGGCCACGTCGGCGTCGTCGGTCAGCTCGACCCGGCGGGCGATGCCGCCGACCGCATCGGCAGCGGCGCGGGCGGCATCGCCGTTCACGTCCCAGATGACGACCTGCGCCCCCGAGGCGGCAAAGCGGCGCGCGACGGCCAGCCCGATCCCTTGCGCGCCCCCGGTGACGACGGCGCGGCGGCCCTTCAGATCGATCTGGTTCATCGAAATTCCTCCTGCGGTGAATCGGTCGGATCGCCCGGCGGCAGCCGCGTCTTCAGCAGCGCAAGCTGCTGGGCGTCGGCGCGGGCGCGGTGGCGTTCATGGGCGCGGCGGGCGGCGATCTCGTCGCGGGCGAAGACGGCGGCAAGGATCTCGCGGTGCTCAAGGTCGGATTGCACCGGGCTGGGCCGCAGCGGCAGGATCAGCATGCGGGCGCGGAACTGCTGGCCCCAGTATTCGCCCAGCGTGCGTTGCAGCCGGCCATTGCCGCACAGGCTGACCATGCTGGAGTGGAAGTCGTCGTCAAGGTCCGACCAGCGCGCGATGTCGCCGCTGGCGGTGTGCCGCTCCATCCGGTCCAGAAGGCCCGACAGGTGGTCATGCTCGGGGTGCGACAGGCCGCGGCGCGCGACCAGCGCCACCGCCTGCACCTCAAGCGCGGAGAACACGTCAAGGATATCGGCCACGTCGCGCAGGCTGAGGTCGCAGACGGTGATGCCGTGGCGGGCGCGGATGCTGACCAGCCCCTCATCCGCCAGCTTGATCGCCGCCTCGCGCACCGGCGTGCGCGACAGCGACAGCAGCGCCGCCAGTTCGGTTTCCAGAAGCGTGGTGCCGGGCGCCAGCCGCCCGGTCAGGATGCGGTAGCGCAGGTCATGATAGGCGCGGTCGCGCGCCGGCATGTCCTCGACCCCCGACAGGGTCGGACGCGGCCGCGTGGCCCGGGCCGAGCGAAAGGCGCCGCCGCCGGGCTTCATGGTTCAACCCGCCGTGTCCATGTCGCGGATATGGGCGCGGACGATGTCCTGAAAGCTGGCATCGGCGACAAAACCGGCCGCGGTCGCGCGGGCGGCGTCGAAATTGCGCGGCCAGCCGGCGACGATGCCGCGGATGGTGGCGTCGGGCTGGCGCCGGATCAGCGCCACCTTGTCCGGGCCCGCGACCTCGCCCAGCGCCGCGATCATCTCGCCCACGGTGACGGAAAGGCCCGGCATGGTCAGGCAGCGCCGCGCGCCAAGGGGGGCGGTGTCCATGGTCGCGGCATGGATCAGAAAGCCGGTGGCCGAGGCGGGGCTGGCGACCCAGTGACGCACATCGTCATCGACCGGCAGCACGGCCTCAAGCCCGGCCAGCGGCTCGCGGATGATGCCCGAGAAAAAGCCCGAAGCCGCCTTGTTCGGCTTGCCCGGGCGCACGACGATGGTCGGCAGCCGGATGCCCACGCCGTCAAATATGCCGCGCCGCGAATAGTCGTTCAGCAGCAGCTCGCCGATCATCTTCTGCGCGCCGTAGCTGGTCATCGGCGCGGTGATGAAATCGTCGCCGATGGCCTCGGGGAAGGGCGCGCCAAAGACCGCGATGGACGAGGTATAGACCACGCGCGGGTGATAGCCGGAGATGGCGCGGATCGCCTCGAACAGGTTGCGGGTGCCGTCCAGATTGATGCGGTAGCCCTTGTCGAAATCGGCCTCGGCCTCGCCCGAGACGATGGCGGCAAGGTGAAAGATCACATCGGGGCGCGGCGCGATCAGCGCGTCGACCGTGGCCCGGTCGGCGATATCGCCGGTCTCGACCCGGACGCGCAGGCTGTCGGTGCCCTGCGTCATGGCCGGGACCACGTCAAACAACGTCACCTCGGTCACAGGCCGGTCGCCAAGCCTGCCCGAGGCGACCAGCGCCTCGGCCAGATTGCGCCCGACCATGCCGGCGCCGCCGATGATGAGAACCTTCATCTGCCCCCTGCCCTTTCCCAGAATCCCCTACCTATGTATACATTATCCGGGAACGGCAGCAGTTCAAGCGCCCAGCAGCCCCCGCCCGGCCAGATTGCGCATCAGCGCCGCAGCGCCGAATGTCCATTCCGTACATTCGGTGGACAAGGCCACGCGGTTCACCAATGCGCCCAGCCCCGGCTCGCTGATCGTGACCACATCGCCCGCATGATGGGTAAAGCCCTGCCCCGGCGCGTCGCGATCCTGCGTCGGCGCGAAAAGCGTGCCCAGATACAGCATGAAGCCATCGGGATACTGATGATGACGCCCGCGCGCCTGCGCCACCAGATCGGCGGGATCACGGCTGATCCGCGACATGGACGAACGCCCGTTCATAATGAATCCATCATCGCCCTGAACCGTCAGCGTCAGTTCGGCGCGGCGCACGTCGTCCAGCCCCCAGCCGGCATCGAACAGCCGGATGAACGGGCCGATGGCGGCCGAGGCGTTGTTGTCCTTGGCCTTGCCCAAAAGCAGCGCCGAGCGGCCTTCGACGTCGCGCAGGTTCACGTCATTGCCCAGCGTCGCGCCCTTGATCCGGCCGCGGCTGTCCACGGCCAGCACGATTTCCGGCTCGGGGTTGTTCCAGCGGCTGATCGGGTGCAGGCCCACATCCGCCCCCCAGCCGACCGAGGCCATGGGCTGGCATTTGGTGAATATCTCGGCATCCGGGCCGATGCCGACTTCAAGGTATTGCGACCAGAGGCCCTCGGCCAGCAGCACGCGCTTGACCTCGGCTGCGCGTTCCGAGCCGGGCACGATGCCGCGCAGGTTGTCGCCGACGCGGGCGCCGATGCGGGTGCGGATCTCGGCGGCAAGGTCGGGATTGCCGGCGGCCTGTTCCTCGATCACGCGCTCGACCATCGATTCGGCAAAGGTGACGCCGCTGGCCTTGATCGCCTGCAGATCGGCGGGCGACAGCAGGTGCAGCCGGTCGGGACCGGCGCCCATCGCCATCAGGTCACGGATATCGCCGATGCCCTCGCCCTGCTGATCCGCGACCCAGCCCAGCGGGTCGTCCAGTTCCAGAAGGTCGCGCATGGTCGGCACCTCGGGCGAGGTCAGGTCGATGACCACGCCATCGCGCAGCGTGACCAGCGCAGGGCCGATGCCCGGCCGCCAGACGCGGCCCACGAAAACGCCCGTCGCGGGCAGATCGAAACCGGCCATGGTCATTTCCCCCAACGCAGCACGATGGGATCAAGCGGGCGCGCAAGATCCAGCGCCATGCGCCGCGTATCGGGATGCATGGGCGCGATCGGGTGGCGGCAGAATTCCGAGCCGATGACACCGCCTTCAACCATCAGCGCCTTGGCCGAGCGGAACCCGCATTGCCGGTTTTCGTGGTTCACGAAGGGCAGGATGCGCGCGTAAGCCGCCGTCGCGCCCTCGCGGTCGCCCGCGGCCCACAGCGTCAGGACCGGCTTGATCTGGTCGGTGATCGAGGCCGAGGTCATCGACCCGGTCGCGCCCGCGTCCAGATCGGCCAGCAGCGTGATCGCCTCTTCGCCGTCCATCGGCGCCTCGATGGCGTCGCCGCCCTCGGCGATCAGGGCGCGCAGCTTGGCCGCCGCCTGCGGACATTCGATCTTGAACAGCTTCACCATCTCGATCTCGCGCGCCATGCGCACCAGCAAGGGCACCGGCAGATCGACCCCCGACAGCGGCGCATCCTGGATCATGATGGGGATGCCCACCTCGCCCACGGCGCGGAACTGTTCAAAGGTCTGCTCGGCCGTGCCCTTGAGCAGCGCGCCGTGATAGGGCGCCATCATCATCACTGCCGCAGCACCCAGATCATGGGCAAGCTGCGCGCGGGCAACCGCGATGGGGGTGGCGAAATGGCTGATCGTCACGATCACCGGCACGCGGCCCGCGACATGTTCCAGCGAAAGCCGGGTCAGCGCCTCGCGCTCGGCATCCGACAGCAGGAACTGCTCGGAGAAGTTCGCCAGAATGCAGATGCCGGTCGATCCCTGATCGATCATGCAATCCAGCACGCGCCGCATACCGTCGTAATCGACCGCGCCATTATCCAAGAACGGCGTCGGCGCGACTGGCCAGATTCCTTCCCATCCCGGCATCAAAGCCCCCCTGATTCAGATGTGACGCCGGGATGGTATACCATTTTGCGGCGGCGGCAAGGGCGCGCGGCAGCCGACACGCCCGGCCCGTCAGGAAAACCCCGCGCCCTGCGTCGCGGTGGGCAGGGCATAGATCGACTGGCTGGCGGCCATGAACAGCACGTTCCGTTTGGGTCCGCCAAAGCAGATATTGCCGCAGACCTCGGGCAGGCGCACCCGGCCCAGCAGCCGGCCATCGGGCGCCCAGCAGGTGACGCCGCTATAGCCGACGCTGCGCCCGGCATTGCTGGAGGCCCAGAGGTTGCCGAACACGTCGCAGCGCAGCCCGTCGGGGCCGCATTTCACGCCCTCCACCACGCAATCGGTGAACAGCCGCCCGTTCGAGACCGCGCCTTCGGGCGACAGGTCGAAGACAAAGATTTCGCCCTTGCCGCCAGCGCCGGTATCGCCCGGCCCCTTGCCGGTCGAGGCGACGTAAAGGCGGCTGAAATCGGGCGAGAAGCACAGCCCGTTCGGGTCCTCGACCTGGGTTTCCTCGATCACGCGGGCGATGCTGCCATCGGGCGCGACGCGATAGACGCCATGCGGCATCTCGCGCCTGGCCTCGCCGATCTCGGGGGGCTGGCCGATGCGGTTGTTGATCCGGCCCTCGGGGTTCGACGGGCCGCCGGGCGCATCTGGCGTGCCCTCATACAACTGGCCGCCATAGGGCGGGTCGGAGAACCAGACGCTGCCATCGCGGTGTTCGACCACGTCATTGGGCGAATTGAACCGCTTGCCCTGATAGCGGTCGGCGACGATCGACACGGTTCCGTCCAGTTCATAGCGGGTGACGCGGCGGGTCAGGTGCTCGCAGGACAATTGCCGGCCCTTGCTGTCGAAGCTGTTGCCGTTCGAGTTGTTCGAGGGCAGCCGCATCACGCTGACATGGCCATCGTCCTGCAACCAGCGCATCTGGCGATTGTTCGGGATGTCGGAAAACAGCAGGTATTGGCCGACCGCGCTCCATGCCGGACCCTCAAGCCACAATCCGCCGGTCCACAGCCGCCGGATCGGCGCATTGCCCTGCGCCAGCATGTCGAAGGCCGGATCGATGCTGAGAACATCGGGATCGCGGAAATAGACGTTCGGGGCCGCATCGGGCGCGAAGCTGCGCGGCGGCGTCGTCACCGTGCTGGGCGGCGGCGGACCTTCCTGCGCGAATGCCGCGGGCGCGGCCAGCACCACCGCGGCCGCCCCCGCCCCCAGCGTGCCCAGCGATTGCCGCCTTGTCATGCCGGCCGGTTGATCGGCGTCGTCGTGATGCGTCATTCCAATACCCCCATGCGGAAAAATGCGGTTTGCATTTCAGGCGATCCGGTTATGGTATACCGGATTCCGAAATCGTCAAACGCCGCCAGCCAAGGGTGACCCATGTCCGACACGCGCGCCAACAAACGCTTTCGCAGCCAGGAATGGTTCGACAATCCGAACAATCCCGGCATGACCGCGCTTTACGTCGAGCGCTACCAGAATCAGGCCTTTACCCGCGACGAGATCCAGTCCGACCGACCGATCATCGGCATCGCGCAGACCGGCAGCGACCTTGCGCCCTGCAACAAGATCCACGTCTTTCTGATGGACCGCATCAAGGCCGGCATCCGCGACGGCGGCGGCATCCCGATGGAGTTCCCGGTCCACCCGATCCAGGAAACCGGCAAGCGCCCGACCGCCGCGCTGGACCGCAACCTTGCCTATCTGTCGCTGGTCGAGGTGCTGCACGGCTATCCCATCGACGGCGTGGTGCTGACCACCGGCTGCGACAAGACCACGCCCGCCATGCTGATGGGCGCCGCGACCGTCGACATTCCGGCGATCACCCTGAACGGCGGCCCGATGCTGGACGGCTGGTGGCAAGGCAAGCGCGCGGGGTCCGGGACCATCGTCTGGGAAAGCCGCCGCCTTCTAGCCGAGGGCAAGATCGATTACGACGAATTCATGGAGCGCGCCTGCGCATCCGCCCCCAGCCTTGGCCATTGCAACACCATGGGCACCGCCAGCACCATGAACGCCATGGCCGAGGCGCTTGGCATGTCGCTGACCGGCTGCTCGGCCATTCCGGCGCCCTTCCGCGAACGCATGGCCATGGCCTATGAGACCGGCAAGCGCATCGTGCAGATGGTGCTGGACGACCTGAAGCCCTCGGACATCCTCAGCCGCGAGAGTTTCGAAAACGCCATCGTGGTGAACGCAGCCATCGGCGGGTCGACGAATGCGCCGCCGCATCTGCAAGCCATCGCCCGCCATGCCGGGATCGAACTGAACGTCAAGGACTGGGAAACCATCGGCTTCGAGGTGCCGCTGATCCTGAACATGCAGCCCGCCGGCGAATATCTGGGCGAAAGCTTCTTCCGCGCCGGCGGCGTCCCGGCGGTCATGGGCGAGTTGATGAAGGCCGGCCTGATCCGTCAGGGCGCGATGACCGTCAGCGGCAAGACCATGGCCGAAAACCTGAAAGGCTGGGACAGCCGCGATGGCGCGGTGATCCGCACCGTCGCCGATCCCTTGCGCGAAAACGCGGGCTTTCTGGTCCTGTCGGGGAACCTGTTCGACAGCGCGCTGATGAAGACCAGCGTGATCTCAAGGGATTTCCGCGACCGCTTCCTGTCCGAGCCCGGCGCCGAGGGCATCCATGAAGCCCGCGCCATCGTCTTTGAAGGCCCCGAGGATTACCACGACCGCATCAACGACCCCGCGCTTGGCATCGACGAAAACTGCATCCTGTTCATCCGCAATGTCGGCTGCGTCGGCTACCCCGGCAGCGCCGAGGTGGTGAACATGCAGCCGCCGGACGCGCTGCTGAAACAGGGCATCAACCACCTGCCGACGGTGGGCGACGGGCGGCAGTCGGGGACATCGGAAAGCCCCTCGATCCTGAATGCCTCGCCCGAGGCGGTGGTGGGCGGCGGCCTTGCCTTTCTGCAAACCGGCGACCGGGTGCGGCTGGACCTGAATGCGCGGCGCCTCGATGCGCTAGTGGACGCCGCCGAATGGCAGGCGCGCAAGGACGCGTGGCAGCCGCCCGAGCTGGTCAACCAGACCCCGTGGGAGGAGATTTATCGCAGGAATGTCGGCCAGCTTGCCGATGGCGGCTGTCTGGAACTGGCGACGGCCTATCATCGCGTGGCACGCATGTTGCCGCGCGACAACCACTAGGCGCGAAGCACCAGGCACGAAGCACCAGGCACAGCGGAAAGGACGGCGCATGACCGGCAAAAGCATCATCATCACCGGCGCGGGCAGCGGCATCGGCCGCGTCACCGCGCGCACCTTTCTGGCCGCAGGCTGGCGCGTCGGGCTGATCGGCCGGCGCGAGGACGCCTTGCGCGAAACCGCAAACGGTGCGCCGGCGGCGATCGTGCTGCCCTGCGACGTGGTCGACCCGGCCGAGGTCGATGCCGCCTTCGACCGCGCCTTTGCCGCATGGGGACACCTTGACGCGATCTTCAACAATGCCGGCACCGGCCTGATCCCGCAGACCCCGGACGAGGTCGACCCGGACGAATTCCGCCGCGTCATCGCCGTCAACGTGCTGGGCGTCTTCAACTGCGCGCATTCCGCCTTTCGCATCATGCGCGCGCAGGTGCCGCAGGGTGGGCGGATCATCAACAACGGCTCGATCTCGGCCCATGCGCCGCGGCCGGGCTCGATCGGTTACACCACCTCGAAACATGCGGTGACGGGGATCACGCGCTCGATCTCGCTGGACGGGCGGCCCTTCAATATCGCCTGCGGGCAGATCGATATCGGCAACGCCCTGACCGACATGGCGCAGGCGATGACCAAGGGCGTCCAGCAGGCCGATGGCTCGGTCAGGGTCGAGCCGGTGATGGATGTGCAGGTCGTCGCCGACACCGTCCTGCACATGGCCAGCCTGCCCGAGGGCGCCAATGTGCAGTTCGTCACCGTCATGGCGACGAACATGCCCTTTATCGGGCGCGGCTAGGCCATGGCGGGACTGTTCGACCTGACCGGCAAACGCGCGCTGATCACCGGCTCGTCGCAGGGTATCGGCCTTGCGCTGGCGCGCGGGCTGGCCGAGGCCGGCGCGGCGCTGGTGCTGAACGGCCGCGACAAGGCCCGGCTTGAGACCGCCGCCGACACGCTGCGGGCCGATGGCTTCCAGATACAGACGCTGCCCTTTGACGTGACCGACCACGACGCCGCCCGCGCCGCCGTGGACGGGTTCGAGGCGACGCGGGGCCGCATCGACATCCTCATCAACAACGCCGGCATGCAGCACCGCGCCCCGCTTGAGGATTTTCCGGCAGACGCCTTCCAGCGGCTGTTGCAGACGAATGTCGCCAGCATCTTCAACGTGGCGCAGGCCTGCGCGCGGCACATGATCGCGCGGCGGGCCGGCACGATCGTCAATATCGCCAGCGTGCAAAGCGCGCTGGCGCGGCCCGGCATCGCGCCCTATACCGCGACCAAGGGCGCGGTCGCGAACCTGACCAAGGGCATGGCGACCGACTGGGCGCGATACGGGCTGAACTGCAACGCGCTGGCACCGGGCTATTTCGACACGCCGCTGAACGCGGCACTGGTCGCCGACCCCGATTTCAGCGCCTGGCTGGAAAAGCGCACCCCCGCCGGCCGCTGGGGCCGGGTCGAGGAACTGGTCGGCGCGGCGGTGTTCCTGTCGGCGCCGGCCTCGTCCTTCGTGAACGGCACCGTAGTTTACGTCGATGGCGGCATCACCGCCTCGCTTTGAAAGAACAAGGAAAATACATGCCAAAAGTCATTGCCATCGGCCCCTATTCCGACACCGATGCCGCAGCACTTGCGCGGGATTTCGACGCGCTCTGCCTGCCCGGTCTTGCCGCCATCGCCGCCCTGCCCGAGGACCAGCGGCGCGAGGTCGAGGCCGTGGCCTTCATGGGTCACGACGCCTTTGACGGCGCGGCCATGGACCTGATGCCGGGGCTGAAGGCGATCACCAATTTCGGCGTGGGTTACGATGCCATCGACGTGGCGGCGGCCACCGCCCGCGGCATCCGCGTCACCAACACGCCCGAGGTCCTGAACGACGACGTGGCCGATCTTGCCGTCGCCATGTGGATCGCGCAGGCCCGCGATTTTGAGCCGGCAATCGCGAATGCCCGCAGCGGCGACTGGGGGCGCGGCGCGCGGCTGCCGCTGGCGCGCAAGGCATCCGGGCGCAAGGTCGGCATCCTTGGCATGGGCCGCATCGGGCGCGAGATCGCCGACCGGCTGGCGGCCTTCAAGACGGAAATCCACTATCAGTCGCGCAGCCGCAAGGACACGCCCGCCGGCTGGACCTATCACGCCGATCCGGTCGATCTGGCGCGCGCCGTCGATGATCTGATCATCGCCATCGTCGGCGGCCCCGAAACCGAGGGCTTCGTTTCCGCCCGCGTCATCGGGGCGCTGGGGCCGGATAGCGTCATCGTCAATATCGCCCGCGGATCGGTCATCGACGAAGAGGCGCTGATCGCCGCGCTGCAATCGGGCAGTATCCGCGGCGCGGCGCTGGACGTGTTCCGGGGCGAGCCGCAGATCGATCCGCGCCTTCTGGCCTTGCCGAACCTGCTGCCGCTGCCGCATATCGGCTCGGCCACGGTCGAGACGCGCGCCGCCATGGGGGCGCTGCAACGCGCCAACCTGCGGGCGCTGCTTGCCGGGGAAAAGCCGGAAACGCCAGTAAATTGATGCCCGTGAATTGATGCCCGTGAACTGATGGCGACGAACCGATGATGCAACCTGTGGCGAATTGACATGCCCACGCAAACCGACCGCACCTATCCCGCCGGCATCGCCGCCCGCCTGCGGCGCGAGATCCTGACCGGGGAACTGCCGCCCGGCAGCCCGCTGAAGGAACGCGACAACGCCCAGCGGCTGGGCGTCAGCCGCACGCCGCTGCGCGAGGCGGTGCGCATCCTTGGGCAGGAAGGGCTGGTCACGCTGCGCCCGCTGCGCAGCCCGGTCGTCGCCGACCCCTCGCTGACCGAGGTGCTGGACGAAATCGCCGTGCTGCGCCAGCTTGAAATCTTTTCCGGCGGCCTTGCCTGCCAGAACGCCACCGCCGACGAAATCGACGCCATCGCGGCGCTGGCGGCCGATGTCGCGGCCCATCACGCCCATGGCGACAAGGTCGATGTCTTCGATCAGGACATGCGGATGCATACCGCCATCTGCGACGCCGGCCATAACGCGGCGTTAAGCCGGACCTATCGCGAATATCTGGCGCGGCTGTGGCGCATCCGCTTTGTCTCGGCGCGCGAAAGGGCGGATGCGCCGCGCGTGCTGGCCGACCATGAGGTGATGATCGCCGCCCTGCGCGACCGCGACCCGGCGCGGATGACGGCGGCCATCGCCTCGCATCTGGATGGGCTGGTGCGCAATATCAACCGGCATTTCCAGCAGCGCGAGGGCGGTCCCCCCGCCTAGTGCCAGCAGCTTTGCTTCGAGGTCTGGCCGATGCCGGGGTTCAGCGTATTGGTCGGGTCAAGTTCGCGATAGAACGCGGCGAGCTGGGGCTTGGCGTTGTAAAGATGGCCGACGTTATGTTCGGCCGGGTATTCGGCGCCGCGCTGGTCAAGCAGCGTCCACATCTGATGTTCCAGCGCGATGGGGTCGTGGCCTTTCTTCACGACGTAATCCTGATGGAAGACGTGGCAGAAGAAATGCCCGTAATAAAGCTTGTGCTGGATCAGGTCGTCGATTTCCGCCGGCAGCGTCTCGACCCAGTCGAGGTCGTTGCGGCGCAGCGCGATATCCAGCGCCAGAATATCCTCGACCTCGCGGGCGTGGATGGCGCGATAGCGGTTCGCGGCGCCGGCCACGGCGAAACGGTGCAGGAAGGCGGCCTTGCCCTCGTCTGCGGTACATTCAAAGAAATCGCCGCCGGCCGAGGGGAACATCTGCCCCAGGAACTGCCGCGCCTCGGCGATGCCGACGCCGCCCATGCGCAAAAGCAGGTGGTGTTCATAGCGGTCGCGGAAATCGTCCATCCGCTTTGGCAGGTGATGCGGCATCAGCCGCGCGACGCCCTGCGCGATCCGGTCCGAAACGGTATTGCCCAGACCGAACCGCTCGGTCAGGGCATCGACGCGGGACTTGGCCGAAAACAGCGCCGGCATCCGGTCGGTGCCCAGCTTCTGGATGAACAGGAACGTGTCCTTGCCGTAGCGGGCGGCGATGTCATAGGCGTCGCGGTGGATATATTCGCCGGCGATCGGCAGGCTTTCGAACTCGCCAAGGATATGGCGGCGGATCGTGGTCAACTCGGCCGGGTCGTTGGTGCCGATATAGAATACCGCGGTGTCCGGCTCGGCCTCGAACGTGTCCAGCCGCACCGCAAAGACCGCAAGCTTGCCCGCGCAGCCCGAAACCTCGCGCAGGCGGCGCGGATCGGCGTTGAAGCGCGCAGGCGTGTCGGCGTCGATCTGGCGGACATGGTCGTGATATTCCCGATCCGAGGCCCAGGCGTCCGTCGGCGCGGGCATGGGCAGATCGCCCCGTTCGACGCGGGCAAGGATCGTCTCGGCATCCTCGCCCAGATCAAGGCCAAGGTTGTTGATCAGCGCCACGCTGCCATCGGCGCGCACCTCGGCATAAAGGCTGAGCTCGGTATAGGCCGGCCCGCGCCGGATCAGCGCCCCGCCCGAATTGTTGCAGACCCCGCCAAGGACCGATGCGCCGATGCAGGACGAGCCGATCACGGAATGCGGCTCTCGGCCCAGCGGGCGCAGGGTCTTTTCCAGCGCGTCCAGCGTGGCGCCCGGCAGGCACAGGACCTGCTCGCCCCGCCCCAGCTTGTGGATGCCCTTCAGGCGCATGACGCTGATCAGCACGATCTCGCGGTCGTAATCGTCGCCCCAGGGCGTCGAGCCGCCGGTCAGCCCGGTATTCGCCGCCTGCAGGATCACCGCCCGCCCCGAGGCGACAGCGGCGTTCAGCGCCCGCCACATCTCGACCAGAGAGCCGGGGCGCACCACGGCGGCGACCGGGCCGCTGCCAAAGCGGATGCCGCGCGTATAGCGGCGGGTGTCGCGCGCCGCGGTCAGGACGTTTCCCGCCCCCACGATCTGCGCAAGACTGGCCAGCAGTTCGGGACGCGGCGACTGGGAACGCGGCGATGGGGAGCGCGGCGACATGGCGGCTTTGGGCAGGTCGGTCATGGCGGTCCTTTCGCGGGGGCGGGGTGGCGGCGGGCCTTGCGTGAAAATACCGCATGGCCCCGGGGGCGGTCCCCGAAGCCTAGCCCATCGCCCGGCGGCAGGCCAGCGCGACTAGGGCTTTTCGGGCGGCTCGTCCCCGGCCGCGTGTTCCCGGTCGGCGGACGGCGCCCGGGCCGGTTGGCGGGTATGCAGGATGATCGCATCGGCAATGGCGGTGGCGGTGGCGACGAACAGCCCCAGCCCGCAAAGCACATAGACGATGGTGACGATCTTGCCGACATCGGTCTTGGGCGCGAAGTCGCCAAATCCCACCGTCGCAATGGTCACGACCGAGAAATAGATCGAATCGAGCCAGCGCCAGCCCTCGGCATAGTGAAACGCGGTCGAGGCCAGCCCGATCAGCGTCGCCGTCAGCATCAGCAGCGTGCGCACGCGGGTATCGGCAAAGGCGGCCCGAAGACCGGTGCCCAGTTCACGAACGGGATGGGCCATCTTGCTCATAGATGCTGACATCCTCGGCCAGGAGCACCGCGAAGGGGCGCGTCGATTGAAAGCTGCCCATGACGATCGCGATGATCGAGGTCAGGGGAATGGCCAGAATCGCCCCGGCGACGCCCCAGATCGCCGACCAAAGCGCCAGCGCCACCAGCACGACAAAGGGCGACATGTTCACCTTGCGCGCGACCATCCGCGGCTCAAGCACGTTGCCGACGCTCATCTGTGCCAGCACCAGCAGCGCGGTCAGCGCCAGCGTCCGCTCGACCGAGCCGAACTGCGCCATGCTGAGCACGACCGGAAACGCCACGCCCATGAACGAGCCGACATAGGGAATATAGTTCAGAAGCGCGATCAGGATGGCCCAGAACAGCGCGAAATCGACGCCGAACCCCCAAAGCACGGCATAGGACAGCAGGCCAAGGATCACGTTGACCAGCGTCTTGACGGCAAGATAGTCGCTGATGGCGCGGTTCGTCTCGGTGATGATCAGGCTCGCGCGCGCGCCGCTTTCGCCCGGCAGCGCCACCGCGACCTTGTGGGCGAAACCGTTGCGTTCGCCCATCAGAAAGACCGCATAGATCACCACCATGAAGATCAGCCCCGCCGCCGCGCTGATCGAGCCAAGGACGGTGCCCGCGACCTCCTGGATGCGCAGGGTGCCGAAGGTCTCGGCCCAAAGGCGGTGCCAGTCGGGCGCGCCCTTCACCCCGGCAATCGCGACCAGTTGCGAGACCAGCGCCGCGACGTTCTTCTGATATTCCGGCAGGCGCGGGCTGATCTGTTCGGCGGTGGCGACCATGACGCCGCCCAGCCACAGGACCGCCAGCAGAAAGGTGGACAGCACCACCGCGCGGCGCAGCCATTCCGGCAGGCGCCGGCAGCCGGGCAGCCGCCCCACCGCATCGGAGGCCGCGATCAGCACATAGACCGAGATGACCGCGACCACGATGGGCAGCAACAGCGACTTGCCGATGACCAGAAACAGGCCGACCAGCACCACCAGCGCCAGCCCCAGCACCACCGCCAGCAATCCGCGCAGCGGATCGGTCGTCCGCTCAGCCATGGCCGCGCCGATGCATGGCCATCAGCACCAGCGCCAGCCCGCTGGCCAGAAGCTCGATCCCCAGCAGGACGCCCAGATTCATGTTCAGCCCGAACAGCACCACGACGCCGATCAGCGCCGAGACCGCGGCCGTCCCCAGCACCAGCGGAAAGTTCGGCGCACCGCGCATAGCACGGCCGGCCCAGAACTTCGCCGCGCCCGAGGCGATCAGCAAAAGCCCGACCAGCATCCGCATCAGCGAGCCGTCGCCGAACGGACCCAGCAGCAGGGACAACCCCAGAAACAGCGCCGCCACGGCGATCAGCCCGGCGCGGATACGCGCCGTGGTCGACTCGGATTTCCAGGCCGCCCAGCCCTGAAAGCCGGCAACGACCAGCAGCGCCCAGCCCGCCAGCGTGGTCGTCGCCACGCTGGCCGCAGCCGGATTGATCAGCGCCAAGAGGCCCCCCGCAAGCGCGGCAAGCCCGGCGGCCATCATCGGAAACCAGGCTGCCATCACGCCATTCCGGTGTCGGATTTGCGCGCCAGCGACAGGATGATCAGCGAAATACCGTTCGAGATCAGTTCGATCGCCAGATAGACGCCCAGTACCACCGCCGCAGACATCGGGAAGTTCGACAGGATCATGCAGCCTAGCAGAACCGAAATCGCGCCGGACAGGATCAGGATCCAGCGCATCTGCGCAAACTCGGACCGGAAGGCCAGCACGATGCGCAGCACGCCGATGACCAGCAGCCCGCAGGCCACCACCAGCGTCAGCGAGATGATGCCGCCCAGCGGGTCGCCGATCAGGTCGACGCCCAGGATCACGATGATCACCCCGATCAGCAGCGACAGGATGCGCCCACCCCAGCCCTGATCGCCAAAGGCCGAAACCAGCGTCATGATCCCCACGATCACGAACATCCATCCGGCCAGCAGCTCGGCGGTCAGCGTCGCCGCCAGCGGGTTGGCCAGCGCGAAAAAGCCTCCGAACAGTGAAATCAGGCCCGCGAGCATCCACAAAAACCAATACTTCATGCCATGTCTCCATTGGCTGTCCAGCCCTGCACCGCATGACTCGGGCGCGACCGGCATCGCCGGTCACGCATCACCACACGGGCGAACTGAATTAAAGTTAACACGGTCAGGGCGAATGTATGCAGGATTCTGCGAAGCCGCCCCAAGCTGCTGGCGGGGCGTGGCAAATTGGCATGACGCATACCGCCGCATGGGCGCGCGATGCACGTCGTCCGGGACGCCCGTCAGGGATAAATCCTTGGGAAAATTTGGTGCGGTCGAGAAGACTCGAACTTCCACTCCGGTTAAGGAACAGCGACCTCAACGCTGCGCGTCTACCAATTCCGCCACGACCGCATCCGTAGCAAGGCGCCTTCTAGTGGGTTCAACGGCGGATGAAAAGGGCAATTTTCATCCGCCGCGTGCGATTTTCATCCGGCTTTCATTCCGCCGCAACGGCGCCCTGCGGCGTGTAGTTCAGGATCGGCGCCAGCCAGCGTTCGGCGTCGTGCAAGGACATGCCCTTGCGCGCAGCATAATCCAGAACCTGATCGTGCTCGACCTTGGCGACGCCGAAATAATAGGCCTGGGGATGACCGATATAGAGACCCGAGACCGAGGCACCCGGCCACATCGCCATCGATTCGGTCAGTTCGACCCCTGTCGCAGCTGTGGCGTCCAGCAGCTTGAAAAGCGTGACCTTTTCGGTGTGGTCCGGCTGCGCCGGATAGCCGGGCGCGGGCCGGATGCCGGCATAGGGTTCGGCCACCAGCTCCTGGGGGGTGAAGGATTCGTCCGAATAGCCCCAATAGATCTTGCGCACACGCTCATGCATCATTTCGGCCAGCGCCTCGGCAAAGCGGTCGGCCAGCGCCTGCACGAGGATCGCCGAGAAATCGTCATTGGCGGCCTTGAAGCGGTCGACAATGGCCTTTTCCTCGCCGCCCGCCGTCACGACGAAACCGCCGACATAGTCGCGATGCCCCTCGGGCGCGACGAAATCGGCCATGGCGACGTTCAGACGAGGGGCGCGCTTGGCAACTTGCTGACGCAGCGTATACAGCGTCGCCAGTTCCGTATCGCGGCCATCGTCGGTGTAGAGCCGGATATCGTCGCCGACGCGATTCGCCGGCCAGAAGCCGATGACCGCGCGCGGCGTGAACCAGTTTCCATCGATGATCTTCGCCAGCATGGCCTGCGCATCGGCGAAAAGCTGGCGGGCGACCTCGCCCTGCTTTTCATCCTCAAGGATGCGGGGATAGACGCCCTTCAGCTCCCATGTCTGGAAGAAGGGGGTCCAGTCGATATAGCGCGCGATCTCGGCCAGGTCGAAATCGTCGATCACCCTGGCGCCAAGGAACTCGGGCGTTTTTGCCTGAAAACCCGTCCAGTCGATCTGCATGGCATTGTCGCGGGCGGCGGCCAGCGGCAGGCGCTTCTTCTCGGCCTCCATCAGGGCGTGCTTATCGGCGACACCCACATATTCGGCGCGGATATTCTCGACATAGGCGGCCTTCTGGCTTGACAGCAGGTTGCCCACGACACCCACAGCACGGCTGGCGTCGGTGACATAGACGGTCTGCCCCTTGGCATAGCGCGGGTTGATCTTGACGGCCGTATGCACGCGGCTGGTCGTGGCGCCGCCGATCAGCAGCGGAATGTCGAAGCCCTCGCGCTCCATTTCCGCGGCGACATGCACCATCTCGTCCAGCGAAGGCGTGATCAGCCCCGACAGGCCGATGATATCGACCTTCTCGGCCTTCGCGACCTCAAGAATCTTCGTGGCCGGGACCATCACGCCCAGATCGATGATCTCATAGTTGTTGCAGGCCAGAACGACGCCGACGATGTTCTTGCCGATATCGTGAACGTCGCCCTTGACCGTCGCCATCAGCACCTTGCCGGCGCTGGTCGAGGCGCCGCTGCCGGCCTTTTCCTCTTCCATGAAGGGCAGCAGATGCGCGACCGCCTGCTTCATCACCCGGGCCGATTTCACCACCTGCGGCAGGAACATCTTGCCCGAGCCGAAAAGGTCGCCGACGACGTTCATGCCGTCCATCAGCGGGCCCTCGATGACATGCAGCGGGCGTTCGGCGGCCAGGCGCGCTTCCTCGGTGTCCTCGTCGATATATTCGGTGATGCCGTTGACCAGCGCATGGGCCAGCCGCTGGTTCACCGGCCATTCGCGCCAGCTCAGGTCCTTTTCGCGGGCCTTTGTGCCGCCCTCGCCGCGGAAACGCCCGGCGATTTCCAGCAGGTTCTCGGTCGCGGTGCCGCCTTTCGCGGGCTTGCGGTTCAGGACGACATCCTCGCAGGCCTCGCGCAGGTCGGCGTCGATCTGGTCATAGACGGCCAACTGGCCGGCGTTGACGATGCCCATGTCCATGCCCGCCTGAATGGCGTGATACAGGAACACGGCATGCATCGCCTCGCGCACCGGCTCATTGCCGCGGAAGCTGAACGACAGGTTCGAGACCCCGCCCGAGACATGCACATGCGGCAGCGACTGGGTGATGCGCCGCGTCGCCCCGATGAAATCGAGACCGTAATTGTCGTGTTCCTCGATCCCGGTCGCCACGGCGAAGATATTCGGGTCGAAGATGATGTCCTGGGGCGGGAAGCCGACCTCGTTCACCAGCAGGTCATAGGCGCGGGCGCAGATTTCCACCTTGCGGTTCTCGGTATCGGCCTGCCCGGTCTCGTCAAAGGCCATGACGACGACGGCGGCGCCGTAGCGGCGGCACAGCACCGCCTGCTTCAGGAACGCCTCTTCGCCCTCTTTCAGGCTGATCGAGTTCACGACCGGCTTGCCCTGCACGCATTTCAGCCCGGCCTCGATCACATCCCATTTGGAGCTGTCGATCATCACCGGCACGCGGGCGATATCGGGTTCGGCCGCGATCAGGTTCAGATAGTCGATCATCGCCTGCTTCGAATCGATCAGGCCCTCGTCCATGTTGATGTCGATGATCTGGGCGCCGTTCTCGACCTGGTCGCGGGCGACATCCAGCGCGGCGGTATAGTCGCCATTGGTGATCAGCTTGCGGAAGCGGGCCGAGCCGGTGACGTTCGTGCGCTCACCCACGTTCACGAAGGGAATGTCGTCGGTCTTGACGAAGGGCTCCAGCCCCGACAGGCGCAGATGCGGCACGATTTCCGGGATGGCGCGCGGCGGAATGTCGGCCACGGCGCGGGCGATGGCCGCGATGTGATCGGGGGTCGAGCCGCAGCAGCCGCCGACCACGTTCACCAGCCCCTCGCGCGCGAAATCGGCGACCTGGCGGGCCATGTCCTCGGGGGTTTCGTCATACTGGCCCATCTCGTTGGGCAGGCCGGCATTGGGATAGGCGCAGATCAGCGTGTCGGCCACGCCCGAAAGCTCGGCCAGATGCGGGCGCATCGCCGCCGCGCCAAGCGCGCAGTTCAGGCCGATGGTCACCGGCGCCGCATGGGCCAGCGAGTGCCAGAAGGCGGTCGGCGTCTGCCCCGAAAGCGTCCGCCCCGACAGGTCGGTGATGGTGCCCGAGATCATCACCGGCAGGCGCAGGTTCTTTTCGGCAAAGACCTCCTCGCAGGCAAAGACCGCGGCCTTGGCGTTCAGCGTGTCGAAGATCGTCTCGATCAGGATCAGGTCGGCGCCGCCATCCATCAGCCCGCGAATCTGTTCGGCATAGGCCGCGCGCAACTGGTCGAAGGTCACGGCGCGGTAGCCGGGGTTGTTCACGTCCGGGCTGATCGAGGCGGTGCGGTTCGTCGGCCCCAGGGCGCCGGCGACCCAGCGCGGGCGCCCGTCCTCGGCCGTGGCGCGGTCCAGCGCCTTGCGCACCAGCTTCGCGCCATAGAAGTTCAGGTCATAGACCGCCGCCTCCATCCCGTAATCGGCCTGCGCGATAGTCGTCGATGAAAACGTATTCGTTTCAACGATATCCGCTCCGGACTTCGCGTAACGGTAATGGATCGCCTCGATCGCGTCGGGCTGCGTCAGGTTCAGAAGGTCGTTGTTGCCCTTTTGCGGATGCTCGCCGGGCTTGGGCGGATGGCAGCCGCAACCGCAGCCGCCGCCATGGCCGGTGAAATCGTCCTCGGTCAGGGAAAGCTGCTGGATCTGCGTGCCCATCGCCCCGTCGAGGATCAGGATGCGCTCACGCGCGGCGGCGCGGATCTGGTCGAATACGGGCGAAAGGGGCAAGGTCATGGCGCGGTTCCGGTCGTGTCTGAAAGCTGTCTGTATAGCGGCATCCTGTCATTTAGGGAAATTCAACATCCGCACAATGATCTTGCAGCAGATTCATATTCCGCGCGCCGCGCCGCGGCCCCGCCACGGCTTGCCCCTTGCAGCCCGCGCGCTTTGCGGCCAAATCATCGCCATGACCGAATGGATCACCGCCCCCGGACTGACCGGCCACGCCGAAGCCACCGCCTTCATGGAGGCGCGCGCCGCCGCGATCCATGAGGGCACGGCCGACGAACTGATCTGGCTGGTCGAGCATCCGCCGCTTTACACCGCCGGCACCTCGGCCCGCGCCGACGATCTGCTGGACCCGCGCTTTCCGGTCCACGCCACCGGGCGCGGCGGCCAGTACACCTATCACGGGCCGGGCCAGCGGGTCATTTACGTCATGCTGGACCTGAACCGGCGCGGCCGCGACGTGCGCGCCTTCGTGCAGTCGCTTGAAAACTGGGTCATCGACGCGCTGGCCGAGTTCAACCTGAAGGGCGAAATCCGCGAGGGCCGCGTCGGCGTCTGGATCGCACGCCCCGACAAGGCGCCCCTGCCCGACGGCGCGATGCGCGAGGACAAGATCGCCGCCATCGGCGTCAAGCTGCGCAAATGGGTCAGCTTTCACGGCATTTCGATCAATGTCGAGCCGGACCTGAGCCATTACGCCGGTATCGTCCCCTGCGGCATCTCCGGGCATGGCGTCACCAGCCTTGTTGATCTGGGCCGCCCGGTCGGGCTGGGCGACCTGGACGTGGCCCTGCGCCGCACCTTCGCCACGCATTTTCCGGCGCTGGCCACCTGACTTTAGTCAAGTCGCGACGCACCATTTCGCGATATCGCCAAGTCTGCGACCTTTTATCTGTGTTCGCCGGGTCTGCGCCATGCTAGCCCTAGAAGGGGAAACGGGAGAGGTCCCTTTCAAAACGACGACAACCCAGAGGAACTGCGATGAAACCCAGCGTGATCGCCACCTTCGCCGCCCTGACTTTTGCCCTGCCCGCCATGGCCCAAGATGCCGGCGACGCGGCCAAGGGCGAGAAAGAGTTCAACAAATGCAAGGCCTGTCACATGATCCAGGCGCCTGACGGCACCGATGTCGTCAAGGGCGGCAAGACCGGCCCGAACCTTTACGGCGTCGTCGGCCGCAAGGCCGGCAGCGAGGAAGGCTTCAAATATTCCGACGCGCTGCTCAAGCTGGGCGAGGCCGGCGAGGTCTGGACCACCGATGACCTGGCGCAATATGTCACCGACCCGAACAAATATGTCGAGGACAAGGTCGGCGACAAGTCGCTGAAAACCAAGATGACCTTCAAGCTGGCCAAGAATCAGGCCGACGTGATCGCCTTCCTCAAGGCGAACTCGCCCGACGCCAAGTAATCGCGTCCCGCGCCGCCCGGCGCCCGGCCCGCCCCGCAGGGGCACGGTTCGGGCTTGCCGGGGCGTTATCCAAGCGAACCCATCGCCCCCGACTCGCGTAAGAAGCGTTCGGGGGCGAATTATTTCCCCCCTGCGACACATTGCCCGGGGTAGGATTGTGGTCTAGTACTTGAAAGGAGTCCGCCGGCACCAGAGTCGGCCAGCCGATTGTCTAGGGAGTCCACGCATGGCAGACGCAGCCGTTCACGGCCACGGTGACCATCATGACACCCGCGGGTTCTTCACCCGCTGGTTCATGTCAACAAATCACAAGGATATCGGGATCCTTTACCTGTTCACGGCCGGCGTTGTCGGCCTGATCTCGGTCAGCTTCACCGTCTACATGCGGATGGAACTGCAATATCCCGGCGTGCAGTACATGTGCGTCGAGGGCGCGCGCCTTTTCGCCGACGCCACCCAGCCCTGCACCCCGAACGGGCATCTGTGGAACGTGCTGATCACCTATCACGGCGTGCTGATGATGTTCTTTGTCGTCATCCCGGCGCTGTTCGGCGGTTTCGGCAACTATTTCATGCCGCTGCATATCGGTGCGCCGGACATGGCCTTCCCGCGGCTGAACAACCTCAGCTACTGGCTTTACGTCACCGGCGTCTGCCTTGGCGTGGCCTCGCTGCTGGCGCCGGGCGGCGCCGACCAGAACGGTTCGGGCGTCGGCTGGGTGCTGTATCCGCCGCTGTCCACCACCGAGGCCGGCTATTCGATGGATCTGGCGATCTTCGCCGTCCACGTCTCGGGTGCCTCGTCGATCCTCGGTGCGATCAACATCATCACCACCTTCCTGAACATGCGCGCCCCCGGCATGACGCTGTTCAAGGTGCCGCTGTTTGCCTGGTCGGTCTTTGTCACCGCCTGGATGATCCTGCTGTCGCTGCCGGTTCTGGCCGGCGCCATCACCATGCTGCTGATGGATCGCAACTTCGGCACGGCCTTCTTTGACCCGGCCGGCGGCGGTGACCCGATCCTGTATCAGCACATCCTGTGGTTCTTCGGCCACCCCGAGGTGTATATCATCATCATCCCGGGCTTCGGGATCATCAGCCACGTCATCTCGACCTTCTCGCGCAAGCCGATCTTCGGCTACCTGCCGATGGTGCTGGCCATGGCCGCAATCGGTATCCTGGGCTTCGTCGTCTGGGCGCACCACATGTACACCGTCGGCATGTCGCTGACCCAGCAGAGCTATTTCATGCTGGCCACCATGACCATCGCCGTGCCCACGGGCATCAAGGTGTTCTCGTGGATCGCGACCATGTGGGGCGGCTCGATCGAGTTCAAGACGCCGATGCTCTGGGCCTTCGGCTTCCTGTTCCTGTTCACCGTCGGCGGCGTGACCGGTGTGGTCCTGTCGCAGGCACCGCTGGACCGGGTCTATCACGACACCTATTACGTCGTGGCGCATTTCCACTATGTGATGTCGCTGGGCGCGGTCTTTGCGATCTTCGCCGGCGTCTATTACTGGATCGGCAAGATGTCGGGCCGCCAGTATCCGGAATGGGCCGGCAAGCTGCATTTCTGGATGATGTTCATCGGCTCGAACCTGATCTTCTTCCCGCAGCACTTCCTGGGTCGCCAGGGCATGCCGCGCCGCTACATCGACTATCCGGTCGAGTTCGCCTATTGGAACAATATCTCGTCGATCGGTGCCTATATCTCGTTCGCGTCGTTCCTGTTCTTCATCGGCATCGTGTTCTACACGCTGTTCGCCGGCAAGCGCGTCGGTGTGCCGAACTACTGGAACGAGCACGCCGACACGCTGGAATGGACCCTGCCCTCGCCGCCGCCGGAGCACACGTTCGAGACGCTCCCCAAGCGTGAGGACTGGGACCACGCCCACCACTGATCCGCGATGCCCTATGCATGGCAAGACGACACGGCCCCGGAGGATTCCGGGGCCGTTTCCTATCGGCTTGAGGCATGGCCCTATCGGTCGCTGCCGCCCAGGGGTTTTGTCTGGGTGATCGGGCTGACCGCCGCCGGGCTGGGTCTGCCCTTGCTGGCGGTGATCGGCTCGCCGGTCATGTGGGGGCTGTTGCCGTTTGTGGTGCTGGCGGTCTGGGGGCTGTGGCACGCCATCCGGCGCAGCTATCGCGGCGCTGCCACGCGTGAGGTGCTGCTGCTGACCCGGCAAAGCCTGACCCTGACCCGCAGCGATCCGGGACGCGAGGCGCGCGTCTGGCAGACCAACCCCTATTGGGTGCGCGTCGGCCTGCGCGCCAATGGCCCGGTCGAGGATTATCTGGTCCTGACCGATGGCCGGCGCGAGATCGAGCTGGGCGCATTCCTGTCGCCCGAGGAGCGCATCAGCCTGCGCGGCGACCTCGACCTAAGGCTGGCGCGGTTGCGGTAAGGTCGTGCAAGAAGAAAAGGCCCGGCGCTTTCGCCGGGCCTTTTCGTTTTCGCGACCGTCTGGCGGATCAGCCGTCGATGCGGATGCGGGCGTTGGTGGGGTCGTACGGGCTGTCCTCGGTCACCACGGCATCATAAAGGTCGCGCAGCATGCGGACCTTCAGCCGGGTGCCCGGCTCGGCCAGGTCGGGGCGGACATAGCCCATGCCGATCTGCTTGCCGAAGGCCGCCGAATAGCCGCCCGAGGTCAGCCGCCCGACGCGCTGGCCGTCGTGGAACAGCCCCTCGCGGCCCCAGGGGTCGGCATCCGCCGGCCCGTCGATCAGCAGCGTCACGCATTTGCTGCGGATGCCCTTGTCCAGCATCGCCTGCTTGCCGCGGAAGTCCTTTTCCAGATCGACAAAGCGGTCCAGCGCGGCCTCAAGCGGCGTGGCGTCGCGGCCAAGTTCGGTGCCGAAGGCGCGATAGGATTTTTCCTGCCGCAGCCAGTTCTGTGCCCGCGCGCCCACCAGTTTCAGCCCGTGCTTTTCGCCCGCCGTCACCAGCAGGTCCCACAGGTAGCGGCCGAATTCGATGGGGTAATGCAGTTCCCAGCCCAGTTCGCCGGTATAGGCCACGCGGATGGCGCGGACCGGGCACATGCCCAGTTCGATATTGCGCATCGTAAGCCACGGGAAACGCTTGTTGCCCAGCACGGTGGCGGGGTCGGCATCGCGCACGATCTCTTGCAGGATCTTGCGGCTGTTCGGGCCGGCCAGCGCGAAGACACCCCATTGCGTGGTGATGTCCTGCACGATCACCTGACCGAAATCGCCGGCCTTGTCCTCGGCCAGCTTGCGCAGGTTGTCGCCGTCGTAATCCGCCCAGGCCCCGGCCGAGATCAGGTAATAATCGTCCTCGGCCAGCCGCACGATGGTGTATTCGGTGCGCGTGGTGCCGGTCTCGGTCAGCGCATAGGTCAGGTTGATGCGCCCGACCTTGGGCAGCTTGTTGGTGGTCAGCCAGTCAAGGAACGCGGTCGCGCCCACGCCATAGACGCGGTGCTTGGCGAATGCGCTGGCGTCGATCAGACCGGCGGTATTGCGGATCGCCTCGGCCTCGGCTTTCGCATATTGCCACCAGCCGCCGCGGCGGAAGCTGCGCGCGGCATGATCGTCAAAGCCGACGGGGGCGTAGTAGTTCGGGCGCTCCCAGCCGTTCACCTGCCCCATCTGCGCGCCGGCCGCGATCTGGCGGTCATAGGCGGGGGCGGTGCGCAGCGGCCGGCAGGCTTCGCGTTCCTCGTCCGGATGGTGCAGGATGAAGACATGCTCATAGCATTCCTCATTCTTTTTCGCCGCGTATTCGGTGGTCATCCAGCCGCCGAAACGGCGCGGATCAAGGCTCGCCATGTCGATATCGGCCTCGCCCGCGGTCATCATCTGGGCAAGGTAATGGCCGACGCCGCCGGCCGCGGTGATGCCGAAGCTGAAGCCCTCGGCCAGCCACATGTTGCGCAGGCCCGGCGCCGGGCCGACCAGCGGGTTGCCATCGGGCGTATAGCAGATCGGACCGTTGAAATCGTCCTTCAGCCCCACCGTTTCCGAGGTCGGAATCCGGTGGATCATCGACATGTATTCCTCTTCGATCCGTTCCAGATCCAGCGGGAACAGGTCGGCGCGGAAGCTTTCCGGCACATCGTAAAGGAAGCGTGCGGGGGCGTTGCGTTCATAGGGGCCAAGGATCCAGCCGCCGCGTTCCTCGCGCACATACCATTTCGCGTCGGCATCGCGCAGGACCGGGTGTTCGGGGTTGCCGGCCTGCCGCCATGCGACCAGCGCCGGGTCGGGCTCGGTCACGATATACTGATGCTCGACCGGGATGGCGGGGATCTTGATGCCCAGCAGGCGCGCGGTGCGCTGCGCGTGGTTGCCGGTGGCGGTCACGACATGTTCGGCATGGATTTCAAAGACTTCGCCCGAGGGAACCAGGTTGCCGCCCTTTTCCACCATGCGCTCGCAGGTGACGACCCATTCGCTGCCGGTCCAGCGATAGGCGTTGACCTGGATGCGGCGCTCGATGGTGCAGCCGGCCATGCGCGCGCCCTTGGCCATGGCCTGGGTCACGTCGGCGGGGTTGATATAGCCGTCGGTCGGGTGGAACAGCGCGCCCTTCAGGTCCTCGGTGCGGACCAGCGGCCAGCGCTCCTTGATCTGGGCGGGGGTCAGGAATTCATGCTCGACGCCGACCGTCTCGGCGGTGGCGGAGTAAAGCTTGTATTCGTCCATCCGCGCATCGGTCTGCGCCATGCGCAGGTTGCCGCAACGGGTGAAACCGGCATTCAGCCCGGTCTCGGCCTCAAGCCCGGCGTAAAGCTTGACCGAATAGTCGTGGATATGGCTGGTCGCATAGCCCATGTTGAACAGCGGCAGCAGCCCGGCGGCGTGCCAGGTCGAGCCTGCCGTCAGCTCGTCGCGCTCGACCAGCATGGTGTCCCAGCCCGCTTTCGCCAGATGATAGGCGATGCCGCAACCGACGGCACCGCCGCCGACCACAAGGGCCTTCACATGGGTCTTCATTGGTCGTTTCCTCCTGTCGGACGCGTTTTGCCCTTTCTGTGCCAGAAGCCGCGCCGCGCCGGATTATCCAGACGACATGAAACGGCACGAAAACGACATAGCTGGCGGAATAGTCAGGCAGAGTTTCCGTCGTGATCGAAATCGGCATAGCGCGCCAGACGGGAAAACAGCAGCGACGACAGGATCAGCGTCGCCAGCACCGTGAAAATGACCGAAAACGCCATATGTTCGGCGGCAAGGCCGATCAGCCCGGGCACCAGCAATATGCCCGAATATCCCAGCACGGTCGCGATCGACATGCCGATTCCCGGCGCGATTCCGGGCAGGTTCCCCGCCGCCGAAAAGGCGATGGGCACTAGGTTCGAGATGCCGATTCCGGCAAAGCCAAAGCCAAGGATCGCCAGCTCGGATGTCGGCGCCAGCGCCGCCATCACCAGCCCCGCCGCCCCGATCATGGCGCCAAGGCGCAGCGTCCTGACCGCGCCCAGCCGCTGGCGGATGCTGTCGCCGGCAAAGCGCATCACCGCCATGGTGCCCGCGCAGGCGGCAAAGCCAAAGCCCGACAGCCAGACGCTGGCGCCCAGATCGCGGCGCAGATAGACCGCCGACCAGTCGATGATCGCGCCTTCGGGAATCATCGCGCAAAGCGACAGCAGCCCGATCAGATATGGCAGGGGTGAGCGCGGCAGGCGCAGCCGCACCCGCGCGGCCGTGCCCATGGACAGCGGTTCCGCCAGGACCGAGGGCAGGATGGCCACCAGCAGCGCCGCGAACATGACGGTGACCAGCAGCGCATGGCCGATCTCGCCCAGCACCGACAGCGCGATGCCGCCAAGTCCCGCGCCGGTAAAGGCGCCGATGCTCCAGAAACCGTGGCACGAGGACATGATGGCGCGGCGGCGGGCGCGCTCGACCGCGACGGCATTGGCGTTCATGGCGACATCCATGCCGCCCAGGAAGCCGCCGAACAGATAGATCGCGACGGCGACCGTCCAGAGGCCCGGCGCAAGCGAGATCAGCAGCATCGTCGGCGCCGCAAGAATCGCCGCCAGCCGCACCGCGCGGGCCGAACCCCGCTGCGTGACGATGGCGCCAAAGACCGGCATGATCGACACCGATCCCAGCCCCAGCACCAGCACCAGCAGCCCCGCCACGCTTTCGCCGATGCCCAGCCGCTGCATCAGCACCGGCAGCTTGGGCGCCCAGCTGCCCAGTAAAAGCCCATTGGCGAAGAACAGCCCCGAGACCGCCCAACGCGCGCCGATCCACCCGGATGCCCGCGACGGCGGGCCGCTGGCCGCCGTCATAGCATGCTGGGCAGCACAAGGTCCGGCGGCGGCAGGCCGTCGGCGAAGGTGCGGATATTGTAGATGACCTTTTCGCCCATCTCGACGCGCCCCTCGACCGTGGCCGAACCCATATGCGGCAGCAGCACCACATTGGGCAGCGCGCGCAGGCGCGGGTTGATCTCGTGCCCGTGCTCGAACACGTCAAGGCCGGCGCCCGCGATCTCGCCGGCGCGCAGCATCCGCGTCAGGGCGTTTTCGTCGATGACCTCGCCGCGCGAGGTGTTGATGACCACCGCCGAAGGTTTCAGCAGCTTCAGCCGCCGCGCGTTCAGCAGATGGAAGGTCGCAGGCGTATGCGGCGCATTGACCGAGACGATATCGACCCGCGCCAGCATCTGGTCCAGACTGTCCCACCACGTCGCCTTCAGCTCGGCCTCGGCCTCGGGGCGCAGGCGGTGGCGGTTGTGGTAATGGACCTTGATGCCAAAGGCATTGGCGCGGCGCGCCACCGCCTGCCCGATGCGGCCCATGCCCAGAATGCCAAGCTGGCGCCCGCCCAGACGGCCGCCCAGATGCGAGACCGGCGACCAGCCCTGCCAGCGCCCGGCCTGCATTTCGGCCATGCCCTCGGGGATGCGGCGGGTCACCGCCAGAATCAGCGCCAGCGCCATGTCGGCGGTGTCCTCGGTGACGACGCCGGGGGTGTTGCTGACAAGGATGCCGCGCTGGCGGGCGGCGTGAATGTCCATGTGATCGACGCCGGCGCCATAGCTGGCGATCAGCTTCAGCCGGCCGCCGGCGGCGGCGGCATGGGTCAGCATCTCGGCGTCGATGCGGTCGGTGACCGTCGGCACCAGCACGTCCGAGACGCGCATCGCCTCAAGCAGTTCGTCGCGGTCGAGCTTGCGGTCCTCGGGGTTCAGCGTGACGTCGAAAAGCTCGGCCATGCGGGCTTCGACCTTGGCCGGTAACTGGCGGGTCACGAAAACTTTAAGCTGTGGACGCCCGTGATCGGCCCCGGGACCAGTACGCATGCTCGCTCCTCTCTTCCAAAGCCGGGCTGCTTTTGGCAAAGTGCCCCCGTTAGGGGGCGGGCACAAGACCCCCGGGAAAAAGCAGGACAGCAGATGAAGACAGGACAGGCTTGGCTGGGCGCCATCGCGATTGCCGTGGCGGCATCCTGGGGCGCGGACGCGGCCTTCGCGCAAAGCACCGACCCGGGCGAGAACCTGGACGCCAACTCCGTCCCCGGGGTCTCGGCCGACGCGCAGATCAGCCGCAACCAGGACGGCGAGCAGGACCCCAACCGCGGGCCGGTGACCAACCTGCCGCTGCCGCGCTATGTCAGCCTGAAGGGCAGCGAGGGCAACGCCCGCCGCGGCCCCAGCCTGTCGCATCGCATCGACTGGGTATTCCGCCATGCCGGGATGCCGCTGCGCGTCACCGCCGAATTCGGCCAGTGGCGCCGGGTCGAGGATCAGGACGGCGCCGGCGGCTGGGTGCATTATTCGCTGCTGTCGGGCGTGCGCACCGCCATCGTGCAAAAGGACATGCTGGACCTGCTGGCCAAGCCCGATCCGCGCGCCAATGTCATCGCCCGCGCCGAGGCTGGCGCCATCGTGCGCCTGCACGAATGCAGCATCGACTGGTGCCGGGTGTCGGGCGGGGGCGAAAAGGGCTGGGTGCCGAAAACCGCGATCTGGGGCGCAGACGCCGACGAGGTCCGCGACTGATCCGGGCGCCGCATGCCCCGGGAACCGCGCCTAGCCGGCCGCCTTGCGGATCACGACATGGCCCAGCGATATCCGCATCCATTCAAAGCGCGAGCTGCGCGGCATGCCGGTGCCCAATGCGGGATGGGTCATGTCCTCGGCACCGCATTCGTCGATCAGTTCCTTGACGAAGCCGACCATGCCCCGGTCATGGCCGTGAAAGCGGCGCCGGACAAGGTTCCAGCGCATCCAGCCGACCAGCTTGCGCAGCGGCCAGACGGCGTTGACCGCGGCGCGGTCATGCAGCCGGTCCAGCGTCCTTTCGTGCCATGACAGCCCCACGGCCTCGGGGTGGAAATGCCTGCCGT
The DNA here is from genome assembly GCA_046348875.1 of Paracoccus sp. (in: a-proteobacteria). GTDB lineage: Bacteria > Pseudomonadota > Alphaproteobacteria > Rhodobacterales > Rhodobacteraceae > Paracoccus. Next base: position 88,471 of record JAXMDJ010000012.1, on the reverse strand, counting down.
CGGGATATTCCGGCCAATAGCCGGTGCCCCAATCCTCGATGAAGTAATAGCCGCCGGGCTTCAGATGGTGCTCGAAGATATGCCAGAACGAGATGCGCGCGAGTTGCCCGACATGCGCGGCATCGTCGATCACCACGTCGAAGCCGTCCGGCGCGCGCTCGGCGCCGATACGGTCCAGAAGCGCGCGGTCCTGCTGTTCGCCGACATAACATGCGACGCGGCCGCTGTCGAAAGCGACCGGACAGGGATTGATGTCCAGCCCGGTGATGCGGGCGTGCGGCAGCCATTCCTCCCAATGCTTGAGGGAATCGCCGTTCGCCACGCCAAGTTCCAGCACATCCAGCGGCCGGTTCCGAAGCGGTCCCAGAAATTGCTCATAGTTTTCCAGGTAATGGGCAAGGCCCATCTTGCCGATCGGGATATCGCCGATCGTCTTCACCCTGATTTCATCGATATTCATGAAGGCCTCCTTGCCGACAACCGGAATACCGGGACCGGAAAAGGATGCGGGAAATGCAGAAAACTGCTGCTTATATGTAAAGTGTAGTTCCGGTCACCGGATCGGACAAGCCCCTGATGCAGAACGGCACCAGACCGTTCGGGCCGGTTCTGCCGATTCTCATGCAGCTTGTCATATCCGCGGATAAGAAGACCGCCCCCGAAAGGGCGGCCCCGCCGCCAGAACGCGGCGCGATGCTACATCGACTGGCCGATCAGTGAATCGGTACTGGCCGGCGCTTTCATGCACTGGAAATAGGTCACGCTCAGCGAATCCTCAGTCATGCGCATGGTGCCATCGGCACGGGTCTGCAAATCGACGATCCGGTTGCCGGCCGAGCCGGGGCCACCCTCGCAGGACAGGGTCACGCGGGTCTGGTTGGGCTGACGCTCGGACTTGACCACGGTACATTTTGCGCGCGGAAACAGGAAATTGCGCCCATCGACGACCAGCGCGGTCTCGCTTTCCGCCTGCCCGCATTCCGTGCGGCGCAGGTTATAGACACCGTTCAGCGCATTGCTAAGCGCGGCCGGGCCGGGCGTGTTGCGGGGCACGGCCGGCGCGGTGAAGGTGTCGATCGCCGTGCAGGCGGCCAGGCCGAACAGCGTCGTCGCGGCGATGGCAAGAACAGGTCTGGTCATTTTCATAACAATCTCCCCTATTTCAAGAATGATCGGTCAACAGTCCGCGCCCTTTCAATAACGCGTGGACACCCGGTTTGCGTTCCCTGAATTTCAGCCAAAGTTCGTCGGCCGGCAGGGAATCGCCCTTGGACAGGATCCAGTCCTCAAGCTTTCCGGCAATTTCAGGGTCGAAGGCGTCGCCTTTTTCCATGAAGGCCGCGAAGGCGTCGGCATCCATCACCTCGGACCACATGTAGCTGTAATAGCCCGAGGAATAACCGTCGCCGGAAAAGACATGCGCGAAATGCGGCGTGGCATGGCGCATCGGAATGGCTGCTGGCGCACCAAGGGCCGCCAGCACCTCGGCCTGCCGGGCCATCGGGTCGGCGGGCGGCGCGCCGCGGTGAAAGGCCAGATCGACCAGCGCGCTTTCCAGATATTCGGTGGTCGCAAAGCCCTGATCGGCATTGCGCGCGGCAAGGATCCGGTCGCGCAGCGCGGCGGGCATCGGCGCGCCGGTTTCGGCATGGCGGGCATGGCGGTCCAGCACCTCGGGCTGTTCCAGCCAGTGTTCGTAAAGCTGGCTGGGCAGTTCCACGAAATCGCGCGCGACCGACGTCCCCGAGATCGAGGGCCATGTCACATCCGACAGGATATTGTGCAGCGCATGGCCGAATTCGTGAAACAGCGTATGCGCGTCGTCCCATGACAGGAAGGCGGGCGCGCCCTTTTCCTCGGGCGGGGTGAAGTTGCAGACATTGATGACGATGGGGCGCTGGCCTTCGCCGATGCGGTGCTGCGATTGCATGGTCGAGCACCAGGCCCCCGACCGCTTGCTGGGCCGGGCGTAGAAGTCGCCCAGAAACACCGCCATGCGCCCGCCGTTCCGCAGCACCTCCCACGCGCGGACATCGGGCGACCAGAGGGGCGCCTGAAATTCCCGCATCTCAAGCCCGAAAAGGCGGTTCGCGGTATCGAAGACCGCGCCGATCATGGCGTCCAGCGTCAGATAGGGCTTGATCTCGGCCTCATCCAGATCGTGCTCGGCCTTGCGGCGGCGCTCGGCATAGTAGCGCCAGTCCCAGGGCTCCAGCGTGCCATTGACGCCGTCCTCGTGCAGCATGTCGGTGAAGCGTTGCGCGTCCTGATCGGCGCGGGCCTTGGCATGGGTCCAGACCTCGGTCAGCAGCGCCTCGACATTGGCGGCATTGCCGGCCATTTCCGGCTCAAGCTTGTAGCTGGCGAAATCGGCATAGCCCAGAAGCTGCGCACGTTCATGGCGCAGGCGCAGGATTTCAGCCGCGATGGGGCGGTTGTCGGTTTTCGCGCCCCCCGCGCCCGAGCCGTCGCCCCGCGCCGTCCATGCCCGCCACGCGGTTTCGCGCAGCGCGCGGTCGCTGGCATATTCCAGAAACGGCACGATCAGCGAGCGGCTGAGCGTCACCACCTGCCCCGACAGCCCGCGTTCGCGCGCGGCGGCGCGCATGCTGCGGATCAGCCAGTCGGGCAGACCCGCCAGCCCGTCGTCGGGCACAGCCATGGTAAAGTCGCGCTCATCCGTCAGCACGTTCTGGGCAAAATCGGTGGACAGCACCGCCAGCCTTTCGCGGATCGCCGCCATGCGGTCACGCGCCGCCCCCGTCAGCCCGGCGCCGGCACGGCGCAGGCCGCGCAGCGTCAGTTCGGTCAGGCGCCGGTCCTCGGGCGAAAGCCCGTCCATGTCCTGCGAGATCGCCTCGACCCGGTCGAACAGGCGCGGGTCCATGCTGACCTTGCTGCCATGCGCGGCCAGACGCGGCGCGATCTGGCGCTGCAACTCCTCGCGCGCGGGGGTCGAATCGACGCCGGTCAGGGTGTAGAAGACCGCGCAAAGCCGGTTCAGCGGCTCCTCGGCGGTTTCCAGCGCGGCAACGGTATTGTCAAAGCCGGGCGGTTCGGGATTGGCGGCGATGGCCTCGACCGCGTCGGCGGCCAGCTTCAGGCAGGTATCGAAGGCCGGCGCGAAGTCCTGATCCAGGATCAGGTCGAAACGCGGCAGGCCCAGGGGGCCGGTCCAGTGGATCAGTTCGGGGTTCATGCGGCATCCTTTCGGTTGGCCGCAAGTCTTTCACCCCTGCGGCGAATGTCCAGAGCCGCAGACCGCACAATCGGGCCGGCGCGCGATTTTCATGACCCGGTTTTCACCGTAAAGCCCGTCAAAGATCAGCATCCGCCCGCGCAGCGGCTCACCCGCGCCGGCAATCAGCTTGATCGCCTCCAGCGCCATCATGCTGCCGACGACGCCGGGCAGAGGGCCGACGACGCCCGCCTCGGCGCAGGCGGGGGCAAGGCCGGGCGCAGGGGCCTGCGGAAAGACGCAGGCCATGCAGGGTGCGCCGCGGCGGGGGTCCCAGACGGTCACCTGCCCCTCCCATTGCGCGATGGCGCCGGCGATCAGCGGCACGCCGGCGGCGACGCAGGCCGCGTTCACCGCAACCCGGGCGGCAAAGCTGTCGGTGCCGTCGATGACAAGGTCGTGCCCGGCGATCAGCGCCACGTCCGCGGCGGTGATGCGGCGGTCCAGCGCAGTCACCTGCACATGCGGGTTCAGCGCCAGCATGGCCTGCCGCGCCGCCCCGGCCTTGGGACGGCCATCGTCAGTGCCGCGAAAGATCACCTGCCGTTGCAGGTTGAACAGGCTGACCCGGTCATCGTCGGCCACGGTGATGTGCCCGACCCCGGCCGCCGCCAGATAAAGGCAGACCGGCGCGCCAAGGCCGCCCGCGCCCACCACCAGCACCCGCGCCCGGCGCAGCGCCGCCTGCCCCGGCCCGCCCAGTTCGCGCAGGACGATATGGCGGGCATAGCGGTCCAGTTCGGCGGGCTGCATCGCCTGCGCGGCGGTGGCCTGCCCGGTGGCGGCCTGCGCCTTGGGCACGGCGGGCGTCGTCTGCGGCACAAGGCCGGGGGCATTCTCGGGCAGGGGCATGGCATGGGCGCGGATCACGCCCAGCAGCATTTCGGCCCCGAACAACGCCGCAATGCCCAGAAAGATCGTGAAAAGCCCGTGCGGCGTCCAGCCGATCAGCGCGGCAAAAGCACTGTTGGGCGCCAGCAGGACGCCCCCCAGCACCGCCAGCCAGGCCAGCGTCCCCGCCAGCGCCAGCCGCCAGCCGCGCCATCCCAGCCAGATCAGCCAGGCCAGCAGGCCAAGATAGCCGATCAGCCACCACGCCTTGGCGGCGACGATCAGGATCAGCATGAAGATGATGACGGGCATCAGCCCCGTCCGGTCGAGCCGAAACCGCCCGCGCCGCGCGCGGTGTCGTCCAGCGCCTGCGCGACCACATAGCTGGCGCGGATCACCGGCGCGATCACCGCCTGTGCGATACGCTCGCCATGGGTGACGGTATAGGGCTGGGCGCCAAGGTTGATCATGATGACCCCAAGGGGGCCGCGATAATCGCTGTCGATGGTGCCCGGCGTATTCGGCAGCGTCACCCCATGCTTCAGCGCCAGGCTGGAGCGGGGGCGGATCTGCATTTCATAGCCTTGGGGGATCTGCACGCGCAGGCCGGTCGGCACCAGCCGGATCTGGCCGGGCTGAAGCACCAGATCCGCGCCGCCAAGATCGGCGCGCAGATCGGCGCCGGCCGAGCCCGCAGTCTGGTATTCGGGCAAGGGCAGCGCCGGGTCGGCGCCCGCCTCGCGCTGGACCAGAATCGTGATTTCGGCTGACATGGTCCTGTGCCCCGTCGCGTGTGACATGACCGCCCTTATTTCGGGGCGATCATCATCACCATCTGGCGCCCTTCCAGCTTGGGCATCGATTCGATCTTGCCGGCCTCGCCGACGTCGCCAGCGACGCGGTTCAGCAGTTCAAGCCCCAGTTGCTGGTGGGCCATCTCGCGGCCGCGGAAGCGCAGCGTCACCTTGACCTTGTCGCCCTCGCCCAAAAATTTCATCACCGAGCGCATCTTGACGTCGTAATCATGGGTATCAGTGCCGGGACGGAACTTGATCTCCTTGATTTCGATGATCTTCTGCTTCTTGCGGGCCTCGGCTTCGCGCTTTTGCTGTTCGTATTTGAACTTGCCAAGATCCATGATCTTGCAGACAGGCGGCACGGCATTGGGCGAAATTTCGACCAGGTCCAGCCCGGCTTCCTGTGCCAGCTCCAGCCCGCGGGCCGGGGTCACGACGCCGATATTCTCTCCGTCAGCGCCGATCAGACGGATTTCGGCGACGCGGATGCGTTCGTTGACGCGGGGGCCGGTGTCACGGGTGGGCGGAGCGTTATGCGGTCTGCGGGCTATGGCTGTCTTCCTTGCATGGCCGGGGGTTTAGCCCGGTTAAATAGTCATGCCGCCCCCGAGATACAACCGGATTCGCAAGGAGATGCGCGGGAATGGCAACCGACCCGGCCACTTTCGCGTCATGATTGCGCGCGGCGCTTTCCCCCGCTACCTCGCCGTGACATAAAGGTAAACTAACGCGCTGCCCGAGACTCGATGATGCCCTGTGCCCCCGACCTGCCACCAGTTCCACGAACCGACCGTCGCCGCCCGGCCTGTCGGATCGGGACGGCGGGATCATGACCGCGGTATCGCTTGATTCCTTTCTTGAAACCGGCCGGGCGCGGCTGGCGAAAGGCCCGGTCGCGATCATCCTGATCGAGGACGATTCGGCCGTCCAGCAGGCGCTGGCGCATCATCTGCGCGTGGGCTTCAATCTGGTTCTGGCGCTGTCGCCCGAACCGCTGCCCGCCCATGCCCTGCCCGCCGATCCCAAGGGGCGCATCCTCAACCTCATCCATGACTGCCGCCAGCCCTCGGCGCATGTTCAGGCAGTGAATGCGGTCATTGCGGCGGCGCCTGTCGGGACGTGGCTCTACTATGGCTACAATGCCGAGTTCCTGTTCTATCCGTTCATGGAAAACCGCAGCATCTGCGAGATGCTGACCTTTCACGCCGAGGAACGGCGCGACGCCATGCTGACCTATGTCATCGATCTTTATGCGCCCGACCTCGCGCGCTATCCCGATGCGGTCAGCCTGGATCAGGCGATGTTCGACCGCGCCGGCTATTATTCGCTGGGGCGACGCGACCGCGAAGGCAACTACAAGGAACGCCAGCTTGATTTCCACGGCGGCCTGCGCTGGCGGTTCGAGGAATATATTCCCCGCGAACGCCGCCGCATCGACCGGATCGCGCTGTTCCGCACCCGGCCCGGGCTGCGCCTTTTGCCCGATCACCGCATGAATGACGAGGAATACAACACCTTTGCCTGTCCCTGGCACCACAACCTGACCGCGGCCGTCGCCTCGTTCCGGGTGGCCAAGGCGCTGACCCGCAACCCCGGTTCACGCGGTCATATCAACAGCTTCACCTGGCGCAATTCGCAGCCGTTCCGCTGGAACTCGCAACAGTTGATGGATTTCGGCCTGATGGAGCCGGGCCAGTGGTTCTAGACCCGGTCTGGACCGCCCGGCGCGAGGGCCGCCCCCGCCCCGCCGACGATCTGCGCGACGATGGCGACGTGGACTATGCGCGCGTCATCCATTCTGCCTTTTTCCGCCGCCTTCAGGGCAAGACGCAGATCCTGAATCTGGGCGACAGCGATTTCTATCGCACGCGCCTGACCCATTCGCTTGAGGTGGCGCAGATCGCGGGCGGGCTGGCGATGCAGCTTGCCGGAACCTTTCCGCATCACCCCGCCACGGCCGCCCTGCCCGGCCGCAGCCAGATCCAGGCCATCGCCTGTGCGCATGATCTGGGCCACCCGCCCTTTGGCCATGGCGGCGAGGTGGCGCTGAACTACGCGATGCGCGACGCCGGCGGGTTCGAGGGCAACGGCCAGACCCTGCGCATCCTGTCCCGGCCCAGCGATGCCGCGCCCGAGGCCGGCGTGAACCTGACGCGCCGCAGCCTGCTGGGCGTGCTGAAATACCCCGCGCCCTACACGCGCCTTGCCAATCCACGGCTGCGCCCGGCATTGCAGGACGGCGCCTCGGTGCTGCGGGTGCTGGACGTCGCGGCCTCGACCCCGCCGAAATGCTATCTGGACAGCGAAGCCGCCGTGGTCGACTGGGTGCTTGCGCCCCTGCCGCCGCATGACCGCGACCGCTTCACGCAGATTCGCGATATCGACGGCAAGCACGCGAAAACCCTGCACAAATCCCTTGATTGCAGCATCATGGACGTGGCTGACGACATCGCCTATGGCGTCCATGATCTTGAGGATGCGATCGCGCTGGGACTGGTCGGCGCGGGGGATTTCCGCGCCTCGGTCCCGCCCGCCGCCACCGCCGCGTTCAGCCAGCCACATGAGCGGATCGTGGCGGCACTGTTCGGCCCGGCGCATGAGCGCAAGGCGATGATCGGCGCGCTGGTCCATCACTTCATCGCCAGCGCAACCTTTGCCGAGGATGCGGAATTCGAGACGCCGCTGCTGCGCCACCGTGTCACCCTGCCCGACGGGCCGCGCGCCTTCCTTGACGCGCTCAAGGACTTCATCTTCGCCGCCGTGATCCGCAGCCCCGAGGTGCAGCAGCTTGAATTCAAGGGCCAGGCCATGGTCGTCGCCGTGTTCGAGGCGCTGCAATCCGACCCGGCCCGCCTGCTGCCCCTGCCATGGCGCGACCTCTATCGCCGCTCGGGTGGCGATCCGCGCGTGATCTGCGATCATGTCGCGGGAATGACCGACGCCACGCTAATGAAAACCTATGAACGGCTTTTCGCGCCGCGCATGGGTTCGGTCTTTGACCGGCTTTAGGCGCCGCTGACGCGCCAGATCACGTCGCCCACGTCATCGGCCATCAGCAGCGACTTTCCATCCGGTCCGACCGCCACCCCGACCGGCCGGCCATAGGAAAACTTCTCGTCCGCCGACAGAAATCCGGTCAGGATATCGCGCGGCGGACCCGAGGGGCGGCCATTCGCAAACGGCACGAAGATCAGCTTGTAACCTGATAGAATTGCACGATTCCATGATCCGTGCTGACCGATGGCCATGCCCTCGGGGAACCCGGGCAGCGTGCCTTCGGGTACCCAGCAAAGCCCCAGCGAGGCGGTATGCCCCCCAAGCGCATAATCGGGCGTGATCGCCCGCGCGACCGAGGCCGGGTCCTGCGGCACCCGGTCATCGACCGTGCCGCCCCAATAGGAATAGGGCCAGCCGTAAAAGCCGCCCTCCTGCACCGAGGTCAGGTAATCGGGCGGCGTCTCGTCGCCCAGGCCGTCGCGTTCGTTGACCACGGTCCACAGCGCGCCCGTTACCGGCTCCCATGCCATGCCGACGGCGTTGCGCAGGCCGCCTGCGAAGATGCGCGCCTGCCCGGTTTCCAGATCCAGTTCCCAGATCGCGGCGCGGCCCTCTTCGGCCTCCATGCCCTGATCGCCGATATTGGTCAGCGAGCCGACGCCCGCATAGATCCGCTTGCCATCGGGCGAGACGATCAGGCTGCGCGTCCAGTGCCCGCCCGGCTTGAAGGTCGTCAGCCGCCGTCCCGGCCCGCTCAGCCGGGTGGCGCCGGGCTGATAGTCGAAGGCCATGATACCGTCGGTATTGCCGACATAGAAGGTGTCGCCGACCAGCGCCATGCCAAAGGGCTGGCGCTGGCCGTCAAGAAAGACCTCGCGCGATTCGGCCACGCCGTCGCCATCGCTGTCGCGCCACAGGCTGATGCGGTTGGCGCTGGTGCCCAGGGCACGGGCGCGGCGCATCGTCGCATGTGTGGCGCGGTCCATCAGCGTGCGCGGCGGCGTAGCCTCTTGCAGGGCCTCGGCCACCAGCACATCGCCATTGGGCAGAACCTCGATCCAGCGTGGATGCTGAAGGTCGCGGGCGAAGGCATTGACCTGCAAGCCCGGCGCGGGCGTCGGCGCCTCGTTCCCGCGCCAGCCGCGCGCGGTTGGCATTTTCAGCGTCATGATGCCCTGTTTGCGCGCGCGCGGGATCGCGGGACTAGCGCCCATGGCCGCCTGTCGCGGCGTCTGCGCGCGCCGCCTGCGCACCATCGCCGCACCGACGATCTCGGTCAGTTTTGCCATGAAATCCATGCCGTTCCCCTTTTTGTCCCGCTTGCTCCAAGGCTAGTCGAGACTGTCGGACGGTCAATCCACGATTTCATCTTGCAGTGGTGCCGCGGCGGGAAAGCGGCTATAGCCGGTGAAAACCGGTATTGCCATGCCCGACCCTTTCGACCGCCCGGCCACGATCCCCGCATTCGCACTGTTCGCATTGTTGCCCGGCCTGCTGCTGCTGGCCGCCTGCCTGCTGGGCGGGGTGTGGATCTGGGCGGCGCTGATCTGGATGGGCGGCGCCAGCCAGATCGTCGATACGGTGATCGCGCGGGGCTTTGCCGATCCCGTTGACGACCGCGCGCCCGCCGGCACCGATGCGCTGTCGGTGCTGCTGGCGGGGTTGCATTTCGTCCTGCTGATCGCCGGGCTGGCGACACTGACCGACATCGGCACCGGCGTGGCGGCACGGATCGCGCTGTTCATCGCGCTGGGGCTGTTTTTCGGGCAGGTCTCGAACTCCAACGCGCATGAGCTGATCCATCGCGGTTCACGCGCACTGTTCCGGCTGGGGGCGGCGGTCTATGTCAGCCTGCTGTTCGGGCATCACACCTCGGCGCATCGGCTGGTCCATCATCGCCATGTCGCGACGCCCATGGACCCGAACTCGGCGCGCTTCGGCGAAAGCTTCTGGCACTTCTTTCCGCGCGCTTGGCTTGGCTCGTTCCGCGCGGGACTGGAGGCCGAGCGCGCGCTGTCGGCGGCAAAGCCGGGGCGGCCGAACCCCTATCTGGTCTGGGTCGGCGGCGGGCTGCTTTGCTGTCTTGCCGTCCTGCTTGCCTATGGCGCGGCGGGTCTGGGCTGGTATCTGGGGCTTTGCCTTTACGCGCAGATGCAGTTGATGCTGTCCGATTACGTCCAGCACTACGGGTTGACGCGCGCCCTGCGCGCCGATGGCCGGCATGAACCGGTCGGCCCCCGCCATAGCTGGGACGCGCCGCATTTCCTGTCCTCGCTGATGATGGTGAACGCGCCGCGCCATTCCGACCATCACAGCCATCCGTCCCGCGCCTATCCCGGCCTGCGGCTGGAACGGGCCGAGGCGCCGCGCCCGATGCTGCCCTATTCCCTGCCGGTCATGGCCTCGATCGCGATGGCGCCGCGGCTGTGGCGGCGGGTGATGGACAAGCGCGTCCAGCGGATGCGGGACGGCTGAAACGGCGAAGGGCGGCGCTTTGCGGCACCGCCCCATGGATATTCTACGCCGGAAAAATCCTCAGCCGCGCATTTCGCGCACCAGATGCGCCAGATGCAGGGTCGACGGATCGTGCCCGGGGGCGGGTTTGCCTTCCAGCAGCGGCGCGACCTTCAGCGCCAGTTCCTTGCCCAGCTCGACCCCCCATTGATCGAAGCTGTTGATGCCAAGAATGACGCCCTCGACAAAGACGCGGTGTTCGTAAAGCGCGACGATCTGGCCCAGCGTATAGGGGGTAAGCTGGCCGATCAGCAGCGTGGTCGAGGGGCGGTTGCCCGGAAAGACCCGATGACGCGCCTGCCGGTCCAGTTCCGCGCCCGTCAGCCCCTTGGCCTGCATCAGCGCCCGCGCCTCATCCAGCGAGCGGCCGCGCATCAGCGCCTCGGACTGGGCAAGGCAGTTGGCGACCAGCAGCAGGTGCTGATGGGCAAGGTCGGGTTCATGGCCGCGGGCAGCGACGATGAATTCGCAAGGCACGACCGCGGTGCCCTGATGGATCAACTGATAAAAGGCGTGCTGGCCGTTGGTGCCCGGCTCACCCCAGACCACCGGCCCCGAGACCAGCGCCAGATCGCTGCCATCCATGGCGACGCGCTTGCCGTTCGATTCCATCTCAAGCTGCTGGAGATAGGCCGGCAGCCGCGCAAGGCGGTTGTCATAGGGCAGCACGGCGCGGGTGGCGTAGCCGCAGACCTGATGATGCCAGATGCCGACCAGCGCCAGCAGAATGGGCAGGTTGCGTTCGGCCGGGGCGTCGCGGAAATGGCGGTCCATGGCGGCGCCGCCGGCAAGGAAGCGGTCGAAATTGTCCGGCCCGATGGCGATCATCAGCGACAGGCCGATGGGCCCCCACATGGAATAGCGCCCGCCGACCCAATCCTCGAACCCGAAGACGCGGGTGGAATCGATGCCCCAGGCGCCGGTCTTGTCCTGCGCCGAGGAAAGGGCCGCGAACTGCGCCGCCGGATTCCTGACCTTGCGCGCCATCCAGTCGCGGGCGGTCTGGGCGTTGGTCATCGTCTCGATGGTGGTGAAGGTTTTCGAGGCGACGATGACCAGCGTGGTTTCCGGGTCCAGATCCTTCAGCGTGTCGGCGATGTCCGCCCCGTCCACGTTCGAGACGAAATGCACCCGCGGCCCGTCATGAAAGGGCGACAGCGCCCGCGCGGCCATTGCCGGCCCAAGGTCCGAACCGCCGATGCCGATATTGACCACGTCGGTGATGCGCCCGCCCTGCCCGGTAAAGCGGCCCGCGCGCAGGTCGTCGGCGAAGTCGCGCATGCGCTGGTGGGTGTGGCGCACCCCGGGCATGACGTCCTGACCATCGACCACGACGCTGCCCTGAAGGTTGCGCAAGGCGGTGTGCAGAACGGCGCGGTCCTCGGTCTCGTTGATGCGCTGGCCGGTGAACATGGCCTCGCGATGGGCGGGGACGGTGGCGGCCAGTTCCAGCAGCAGCCGGCGCGCGCCCTCGTCGATCAGGGTCTTGGACCAGTCGAGGACCAGCCCGTCGGCATGGGTCGCACAGGCATCTGCGCGGGTGCCGTCGTCGTGAAACAGCGTCTCGATGCGCAGGTCGCCCTGCGATTTGCGGTAATCCTGCAGTCTGGTCCAGATATCGCTCATGTCACTCTGCCCAATGTACGGTGATGTCGCCCAGGAATTCACGGATCGGCGCCTCGGTCGGATCAAGCTTTTGCGCGCGCTCAAGCGCCTCGCGCTTGTCGGCGCCGGTAATCAGCAGATGCGTATTCAGCGCCCCGCGCAAGGCCGAGGCGGTCAGCGTGATGCGCGGCTCGTCCTTGACGCTGCGGATGGCCATGACCGGCGGCGCGTCCGGCGCCAGCGCCAGCACGGTTTCCGAGGCCGAGGGGAAAAGGCTGGCCGTATGCATGTCGGCGCCCATGCCCAGCAGCAGCACCGTGACCGGCAGATGCGGCGCGACGGCGGCGGTCAGCGCGGGAACGGCCTCTTCGGGGGTGGCGTCGCCGGTGTAAAGGTCCAGATACTGCGCCGCCTGCGCCTTGTCGCGCAGAAGGTGGCGATGCAGCAGCCGGCTGTTCGAGCGCGTGCTGCCGCCATCCACCCAGCGTTCGTCGTTCAGAAATACCGTGACCCGCGACCAGTCGAGCTCGCTGGCCGAAAGCATCTCGAAGACCGGGGCCGGCGTGGTGCCGCCGGGCACGCACAGGCTGGCGCTGTCGCTGACGCGCAGGTGCTGGGAAAGCTGGCCCGCCAGCCGGTTCGCCAGCGACAGGGCCAGCATCTCGCGGTCGGGATAGGCGATGAATTCCAAGGTCATGAGCGGATCTCCCGCCAGCGCCGGTTGTCGCGGTGCAAAAGCCGCAGCGCTTCCTCGGGGCCGCTTGAGCCGGGGTCATAGGGCTCGGGGCGTTTCGAGCCGCTTTCCCAGGCGCTGATGACCGGGTCGATCCAGGCCCAGGCCGCCTCCAGTTCGTCGCCGCGCATGAACAGCGTCTGGTTGCCGCGGATCACGTCCATGATCAGCCGTTCATAGGCGTCGGGCATGTCGGTGCCCTCGGTTCCCAGCGCGTCGGCAAAGCTCATGTCCAGCGGCACCTGCACCAGACGCATGCCGCCCGGTCCGGGTTCCTTGATCATCACGGTCAGCACCATACCTTCGTTCGGTTGCAGCTTGATGACAAGCTGGTTGGCCTTGTGCGAGCCGCCATCGTCAAAGATCGAATGCGGCGGTTCCTTGAAGGTCACCACGATCTCGCTGGTGCGGGCGCGCAGCTTCTTGCCGGTGCGCAGATAGAAGGGCGTGCCGGTCCAGCGCCAGTTGGCGATGCGCAGCTTCAGTGCGACAAAGCTTTCCGTGCGCGAGGCGGGGTCGCCCGCATCCTCAAGATAGCCGGGGCTGTCGGGACCGGCCTGATACTGGCCGCGCACGATATCCTCGGCCGCGATCGGTTCCAGCGCGCGGATCACCTTCAGCTTTTCGTCGCGCACCGCGTTCGGGTCGAAATGATAGGGCGGCTCCATCGCGATCAGGCACAGCAGCTGCATCATGTGGTTTTGCACCATGTCGCGGATGGCGCCGGAATGGTCGTAATATTCGCCGCGCCCGCCCACGCCCACGGTTTCGGCAACCGTGATCTGGACATGGTCGACATATTGCGCGTTCCACAGCGGCTCGAACAGGATATTGGCGAAACGCACGGCCATCAGGTTCTGGACCGTTTCCTTGCCCAGATAATGGTCGATGCGATAGATCTGGTTTTCGCTGAAATGCCGCGCCAGCGTGGCGTTCAGTTCGCGCGCGGTCGCAAGGTCGCGGCCAAAGGGCTTTTCCACCACGATCCGGCTGTCGGCATCGGCGATGCCGTTATCGGCCAATCGCTCGGCGATATCGCCGAAAAGCGAGGGGGCGACCGAGAAATAGAAGGCATGGACCGCGCCCGGGCGCATCCGGGCCTTCAGTTCCGCCCAGCCGCCGGTGCCGCGCGCATCGATGGCGACATAGCCCAGCGTTGCCAGAAAGGCGGAAAGCTGGGCCTCGTCTTCGTTCGGGCCGATGAATTCGTTGATCGCCGCGCGCATCTCGGCGCGGAAGGCGTCGTCGTCCTGCTTGGTGCGCGCCGCGCCGATGATCCGCGCCGTCGCGGGCATCTGCCCCGCCACGAAGCGCCGATACAGGCCCGGCACGATCTTGCGCCGGGCAAGATCGCCGGTCGCGCCAAAGATCACCAGATCGAAGTCTTCGACCGGAATGATGCGAGAAACCATGGCTGTCTCCTTACCGCTGAAAAGCGGATTAGCGGATGTTAGCGATAACATCAAGTCTTGTGATCCTGTCTCAGTCAAGTTCGGTTGGGCGCGGTGCCGTCTTCGGCATCCAGCCGCGCGATGGCTTTGGCAAGACGCGGCAGCCGGGCGCGGCGCAGCAGCTCCTTGCGGGTGATCGCCCCGCCGACGGCACGGGCGCGATCCTCGGTCGCGGCGATGGCGGCAAGGATGGGTGCGGGCGATTGCAGGAACAGCTCGCGCAGGAATTCGTCCGGGTGAATCGCGGCCAGCCCGACCGAGGCCAGCGCGCCACGCGGAAAATCGCGCAGGTTGGCGGTCACGATCCGCCCCGCGCCCGAGGCCAGCGCCGCCTCGACCACATGGCGGTCGGCGGGATCGGGCAGGTCCAGCCCGCGCGCGTCGGACGCCGCATCGGTCATCGCCTGCGGAAAACGCGACCCGGTCAGGGCGATCTCGACCCCGGCATCCTGCCCGTTGCGGGTGGCGGCGTGGCGCCATTCGTCCAGGATTCGCTGCGACCAGACCGGCTGGAACAGCCTCGCCCCTGCCGCGTCCGTCAGGATTTCGCGCAGCACGGTCGGGTAAAGGACGCAGGCGTCAAGCACCGCCTTCATCAGCCGTCCAGCCGGAAGAACAGCGCCTTCAGGTAGCCCGTCTCGGCCAGTTGCGGCAGCGTCGGGTGGTCCGGCCCCGCCTGCCCGCTGTGCAAAAGCTGCATCCGCCGGCCACCGCGGCCGATGCCACGCGCGCTGGCATTGCGGAATGCCGTCAGGTCGGCGGCGTGGCTGCACGAACACAGCCCCAGATAGCCGCCCTTCGCCACCAGCGGCGCGGCCAGCTTCGCCACCCGTTCATAAGCGCGCAGGCCCGCCTCAAGCGCCTGTTTCGAGGGGGCGAAGGCCGGCGGATCGCAGATCACCACGTCAAATTGCGCGCCCTCGGCCGCCAGCGCCTCCATCTGGGTAAAGGCATCGCCCTTGCGCGTGACCAGCCGCGCCTCGGCGCCCATGGCGCGGGCGCCGCCCTCAGCCAGTTCCAGCGCCGCCGCCGAGGCATCGACGCAGGTCGCCTGCACCGCCCCCGCCGCCAGTGCCGCAAGGCCGAAGCCGCCGACATGCGAGAAAACGTCCAGCACCCGCGCGCCTTGCGTCAGCCGCTGGGCGAAGGCGTGGTTCGGGCGCTGGTCATAGAACAGGCCGGTCTTTTGTCCCTGCGTCAGGTCGGCAAGGTAGATGGCGCCGTTCATCGGCACCTCGACCGGGCCGCTGACGCCGCCCGACAGGATCTCCATGCGTTCGTCCAGCCCCTCAAGGCCGCGGGCGCGGCCCTGCCCGTTCAGGATCACCGTGGAAATGCCGGTCACCTCGCCAAGCGCGCCGGCGATGTCGGCGATCATGCGCTCGGCCCAGGCGGCATTGGGCTGGATGACCGCGGCATCGCCGAAACGGTCGATGATGGTGCCGGGAAGGCCGTCGGCCTCGGCATGGACCAGCCGATAGAAGGGCTGGTCGTAAAGGCGTTCGCGCAGGGCCAGCGCCCGGCGCAGCCGCGCCGCGATCCAGTCGCGGGTGACGCGCGCCTGCGGGTCGGCATCCATCACGCGGGCGATGATGCGCGAATCGGGGTTCACGGTGACCAGCGCCAGCGGCTGACGCTCGGCGTCCTCAAGCAGCGCGAAACTGCCCGGCGCGATGGCCTTGGTGCGCCGGTCCGTCACCAGCTCATCGGCGAAAACCCACGGGAATCCGTGGCGGATCGCTTGCGGCTTGGATTTGGGGCGCAGGCGGATGATGGGCAGATCGGCAGTCATGGGGGCCTCTGGCTAAGCGGCGCAGGCGAAACGCGGCAGGATTGCCATGTCGGGACGTCGCGAGCAAGGGCATGCCGGTTGCATTGTTACCGCTAACGGGCTACATTACCGGCAAAAGGAGGAAGCACGCCATGACCCTGCACGCCACCATCGACCGCGTCACCGACCGCATCCGCAAGCGTTCTGCCGAAAGCCGCACCGCCTATCTGGCCAAGATCGCCCGTCTGGCCGAGGACGGCCCGCGCCGCGCACATCTGTCCTGCGGGAACCAGGCGCATGCCTATGCTGCCATGCCCGACAAGGACGACCTGGCGGTGACCCGCAAGCCCAATATCGGCATCGTCACCGCCTATAACGACATGCTGTCGGCGCATCAGCCCTATGAGCGTTATCCCGACCTGATCCGCAAGGCGGCGCATGCGGCAGGGGCGACGGCGCAGGTGGCAGGCGGCGTTCCGGCCATGTGCGACGGGGTCACGCAGGGCCGTCCGGGGATGGAGCTGTCGCTGTTTTCGCGCGATGTGATCGCGCTGGCCACCGGCGTGGCGCTGTCCCATGACACCTTCGACGCGGCGCTGTATCTGGGGGTCTGCGACAAGATCGTGCCCGGCCTGATCATGGCGGCGGCAACCTTTGGCCATGTCCCGGCGGTGTTCGTACCGGCCGGGCCGATGACCTCGGGCCTGCCGAACGACGAGAAATCCAAGGTGCGCCAGCAGTTCGCCACCGGCGAGGTCGGACGCGACGCCCTGATGGCGGCCGAGATGGCCAGCTATCACGGGCCGGGCACCTGCACCTTCTACGGCACCGCCAACACCAACCAGATGCTGATGGAATTCATGGGCCTGCATCTGCCTGGCTCCAGCTTCGTGAACCCGAACACGCCGCTGCGCGATGCGCTGACCACTGCCGCCGTCACCCGCGCCGCCGCCATCACGCGGCTTGGCAACGACTACCTGCCCGCGGGCGAGGTGCTGGACGAACGCGCCTTCGTCAACGGCATCGTCGGGCTGATGGCGACGGGCGGCTCGACCAACCTCATCATCCACCTGCCGGCCATGGCCCGCGCGGCGGGCGTCCTTCTGGACCTTCAGGACTTTCACGACCTGTCGGAAAGCGTGCCGCTGATGGCGCGGGTCTATCCGAACGGGCTGGCCGACGTGAACCATTTCCATGCCGCAGGCGGCCTTGGCTTCATGATCGGGCGCCTGCTTGAGGCGGGTCTGCTGCATGAAGACGTGCGCACCATCGCCGGCGGCGGGCTTGAGCAATACATGACCGAGCCCCGGCTGCGCGATGGCCGCATCGAATGGGTCGAAGGCGCGCGCGAAACGCTGAACGACAAGATCCTGCGCCCCGCCAGCGACCCCTTCGCCGCCACGGGCGGCCTGAAGCAGCTTTCCGGCAACCTTGGCCGCGGCGTCATCAAGGTCTCGGCCGTTGCGCCCGAACGCCACGTCATCGAGGCCCCCGCCCGCGTCTTTGCCGACCAGGAAGAGGTCAAGGCCGCCTTCAAGGCCGGCGCCTTCACCGAGGACACGGTGGTGGTCGTCCGCTTCCAGGGCCCGCAGGCAAACGGCATGCCCGAACTGCATTCGCTGACGCCGATGCTGGCGGTCCTGCAGGACCGCGGGCTGCGCGTGGCGCTGGTCACCGACGGGCGCATGTCGGGCGCCTCGGGCAAGGTGCCGGCGGCGATCCACGTCTCGCCCGAGGCGGCGGATGGCGGCGCGCTGGCGCTGATCCGCGATGGCGACATCATCCGGCTGGACGCCGTCAACGGCACGCTGAGCTGTCTGACCGCCGGCTTCGAGGACCGCGAACCTGCGGCATATGACCCCACGCGTTCGTCCGAGGGGCTGGGCCGCGAGCTTTTCGCCGCCTTCCGTGCCCATGTCGGTCCTGCGACCGAAGGCGCGGCCGTCGTGGTCTGACGCCACAAATGCAACGCCCCTGCCGGCGCTTCGGCGGGGGCGCTTTGGTCGCCCTAGGACGCCCATCGCGGGTAAAACCGGCCATAGCCCGCCGCCGAGGCCCATTGTGGCAGCGGTGATTCGGCATCGCGGCCCGGCAGGCGGATCACCTGCGCCCCTGCCCCGGCCAGTTGCGGCGCCACGGTATGCAGGGGGCCGGCATCCTCGACCGATTCGCGCAGGAACAGCACGTTCAGGCAAAGTTCGCCCTGCTCATCGCGAATCGGGCAGATGCGCGCATCGACGCGGAAACGCCGCCCGGCCTTCGACACCTGGCACAGGCCATGGATGCGCTGTTCGTGACCGCCTGCAATGCCAAGCATGTTGGCCAGCCGGTCCGGCATCTTTTCCGATGCATCCAGCAGCACCATCACCGGCCGCCCGACGATTTCATCGCGCCGATAGCCGCACATGCGCAGGCAGGACTGGTTCACGGCGACGATCCGCCCCGCCAGGTCAAGGATCAGCACCGCGCGATGCGTCCGGATGGCGCGCATGGCCCAATCCAGATCGTGCTGCAACATTTGGACTTCGGACATCCAGACTACTCCCGAAACACTTTCCGGCAGTCTCGCAGCAATTGCCTAAGATTCGGTTAGCGCCTAACCGGCTGTCGGCGGCCCGAAACGCTCGATCATGCGCTTCTGGATCTGGTCGCGGACGCTGCGGTAAAGTGCCAGCTTGGCATCGCGCCCCTCGGCCAGGCCGGCGGGGTCCATGATCGCCCAGTATTCCACGTCAAGATGCGACACCCGCGTCAGTTCCAGCGCCTTGCGCTGACTGGCCGGAGACAGCGCCACCACAAGGTCGAAACTGCCCAGATCGTCGCCCCAGGCATGCATCTCGTCAAAAGAGCGGGACCGGTGGGCCGACAGTTCGACGTCGATTTCCTTGCAGACCGCGATGGCGAAGCCGTCGATCTCCATGTCGTTCTTGACCCCGGCCGACTGCACATAGGCGGCACGGCCGTAGAATTTCTTCATCATGCCCTCGGCCATGGGAGAGCGGATCGCGTTGTGATCGCAGCAGAAAAGCACCGAATGGGGAATCAACCCGGGCACCGATCACTCCTGGATCAAGGCACAGATCAGGGTGAAAAGGCGCCGCGCGGTGTCGATGTCGATCTCGGCCTTGCCGTCCAGACGCTCTTGCAGGGTGCGGGCACCTTCGTTGTGGATGCCGCGCCGGGCCATGTCGATGGCCTCGATCTGGGCCGGAGGTAGCCGTTTGACCGCGTCGAAATAGCTGGCGCAGATCTGGAAGTAATCCTTGACCGTCTGGCGGAACGGCCCAAGCGACAGGTGAAATTCGGCGACCTTGTCGCCGCCCTCGGTCGCGATGTCAAAGACCAGCCGCTTGTCGCGCACCGCCAGCACCAGCGCATAGGGTCCGGCAGGTGCGGGCTGTCCCTCGCGGCCGGGCAGCGCGAAGCTGTTGTCTTCGAGCAGGTCGAACACGGCAACGCGGCGGTCCTGCTCCATCTCGGGGGTGGGCGGCGGCAGCGCGCTGTCGTCGATATCGATCCGGCCGATGCGATTCCTGGCGTTACCCTTCATCCCTGCCCTCATTCAAAACCGCCAGTCGCGCCGAGACGGACAGGCCATGTGCAGACAACCCCTCGGATGCGGCCAGCCGCACGGCGGCCGGGCCGATCTCGGCCAGCGCCGCCGGCGTCAGCCGCGCGATCGTGGTGCGCTTGAGAAAATCCATCACCGACAGCCCCGAGGAAAACCGCGCCGAGCGTGCCGTCGGCAGGACGTGATTCGGGCCGCTGACATAGTCGCCGACCGCCTCGGGCGTCCAGCCGCCCAGAAAGATCGCGCCGGCATGACGGGTCTTTTGCGCCAGCGCCTCGGGGTCGTCGACGCAAAGCTCCAGATGCTCGGGGGCGATACGGTCCGAAAGCGCCGCCGCCTCGTCCAGATCGCGGGTCACGATGACGGTGCCATAGTCGCGCCAGCTTGCGCCGGCGACGGTGGCGCGCGGCAGGGTCGGCAGCAGGCGTTCCACCTCGGCCTCGACGGCGCGGGCAAGGGCAGCGTCCGGGGTGATCAGGATCGATTGCGCATCCGCGTCATGCTCGGCCTGGGCCAGCAGGTCCAGCGCCAGCCATTCGGGGTTCTGCGCGCCATCGGCAATGATCAGGACCTCGGAAGGGCCGGCGATCATGTCGATGCCGACGCGGCCAAAGACATGGCGTTTGGCTGCCGCAACATAAGCGTTGCCGGGGCCGGTGATCTTGTCGACGGGACGGATGGTTTCGGTGCCGTAAGCCATGGCGGCGATCGCCTGCGCGCCACCGATGCGATAGATCTCGTCCACGCCGGCCAGTTCGGCGGCCAGCAGCACCAGCGGATTGACCACGCCATCCGGCGTCGGCACGCAGACCACCAGCCGCCCGACCCCGGCGACCCGCGCCGGAATCGCGTTCATCAGGACCGAGGACGGATAGCTGGCCTGCCCACCCGGCACATACAGCCCGGCGGCCGAAACCGGCGTCCAGCGCCAACCCAGAGTCGCGCCTTCGGGGTCGGTCCAGCGCATGTCGTCGGGCATCTGGCGGGCGTGATAGGCGCGAATGCGCCCCGCCGCCATGGTCAGCGCGGCGCGATCCCCGGGCGCGACCTTTGCCGTCTGTTCGGCGATTTCGTCCCGTGAAAAGGCCAGCGTCCCGGGCGTCAGCGCCAACCGGTCGAAACGCGCGGTCAGATCGACCAGCGCCGCATCGCCCCGCGCGCGCACATCGCCGATGATCGCAGCGACGGCATCGTTCACATCTGCCGCATCCTCGCGCTTCATCGCCAGCAGCGCGGCGAAGCGGGTCTCGAAGTCGGATTGGGCGGTCGAAAGATGGATCGGCATGAACCTGCTCGGAATGACTGAACCTTGTTAGCGGCTGTATGAAGGTCGCTCAAGCGGCGATGACGATTCCCCGCATTCGCGCAGTCCGCTGATGGCACCGTCATATTGGATATTTGAATGAAGAAGAAGTTGACCGCGCGATATCGCTTTTCTTCTTCAAACAAATATCCATGCCGGCCGCGCCGCGATCCGGGCGGTCTGGCAGGGCTCAGGCGTCGGGATGCTGTGGCGCCTTGCCCGAAGGCGCGACATAGGGGCGG
Organism: Paracoccus sp. (in: a-proteobacteria); assembly: GCA_046348875.1. GTDB lineage: Bacteria > Pseudomonadota > Alphaproteobacteria > Rhodobacterales > Rhodobacteraceae > Paracoccus. The sequence goes on along the minus strand of JAXMDJ010000012.1, from coordinate 67,418 downwards.
GTCACGTCGCGCAGCTCGACATTCAGACATTCCGCATCGACCGCCAGCGTGCCATCGCCGGCAAAGTCCAGCAGCAGGCGCCCGGTGCCGTCCTCGCCGGGCTGCCAGTGCAGCGCCAGGAGCTCCAGCACCAGGTCGCTGTCGCGCCGGTCGATGCCGTCGCTTTGCACCTTGCGCACATCCGAGATCAGCAATACGGCGCGCACCCGCTCATAAGGGCGATCCTCGCGCCGGGCCTGTTCGGCATCCTCCCAGCGGAAGCGGTTGACGAGCAGCGCCAGTTGCCGGTGGCGCGGCTCATACGAGATGTCGGTCACTTGCAGGACCGCGTCCTGCACCAGCGCCGAGATCACCACCAGGTCGTCGGCATCCCCGGCCATCAGCGCCAGCGGTGCGGGGTCGGCATCGGCAAAGCGGGCGTCAGTCATGGGCAGGCGTCTCCTTGATGCGTTCGATCTGCGCGCCGACGCCGCGCAGCTTGCGCACGACTTTTTCATAGCCGCGATCAAGGTGATAGACGCGGCTGACGATGGTTTCACCCTCGGCCGCAAGGCCCGCGAGGATCAGGCTGACCGAGGCGCGCAGGTCGGTCGCCATCACCGGGGCTCCGCGCAGCCTTGACACGCCATGGACGGTGGCGTGGCCGCCATGGACCTCGATCCGGGCGCCCATGCGGGTCAGTTCGGGGGCATGCATGAAGCGGTTCTCGAAGATCTTTTCCTCAAGCACGCTGGTGCCCTCGGCGGTGCACAGAAGCGCCATCATCTGCGCCTGCAGATCGGTCGGGAAGCCCGGGAACGGTTCCGTCACCACATCCACCGCGCGCACCTTGCCGTTCTTGCGCGAGACCTTCAGCCCGCGGTCGGTCTCGGTCACGCTGACGCCGGCGGCATCGAGCTTTTCGCAGAAGGCCGCCAGAAGGTCGATGCGGCCGCCAAGGCATTCGACCTCGCCGCCGCAGATCGCCGGCGCCAGCATATAGGTGCCCAGCTCGATGCGGTCGGTCACCACCGGATGCGTGGCGCCCCCCAGTGCGCGCACGCCCTCGACGGTGATGGTCGAGGTGCCCTCGCCCTCGATCTGCGCGCCCATGCGGCGCAGGCAATGGGCAAGGTCGACGATCTCGGGTTCGCGCGCGGCGTTCCTGATGACGGTGGTGCCACGCGCCAGCGTCGCCGCCATCAGCGCGTTCTCGGTCGCCCCGACCGAGACCAGCGGAAAGTCGATGACCGCGCCTTTCAGCCCGCCCGCCGGCGCCTTGGCGTGGACATAGCCGTCGCGCAGGTCAAGCTCGGCCCCCATCGCCTCAAGCGCCTTCAGGTGCAGGTCCACCGGCCGCGCGCCGATGGCGCAACCGCCCGGCAGCGACACGACCGCATGGCCGTCGCGCGCCAGCATCGGCCCCAGCACCAGGATCGAGGCCCGCATCTTGCGCACGATGTCGTAGTCGGCGGTGTGGTTGTTCAGGTCATGGCTGGAAAGCGCCAGCACCTGGCCGTCCTGGAGGCTGGCGACCTCGGCCCCGAGCGAGCGCAGCAGCTCGGTCATGGTGCGGATATCCGACAGCCGCGGCGCATTGGTCAGCGTCAGCGGCTGGTCGGTCAGCAGCGTCGCCGGCATGAGTGTCAGGCAGGCATTCTTGGCCCCGGCGATCGGAATTTCGCCATTGAGCGGGCCGTTGCCCCTTACGATGATCTGGTCCATCTATTCCTCGTTCTCGGGCGCGCGTCCGTTCGGCGGCGTCTCTGGCCCGTTCTGCTCGTCCTGCGCGATCCCGTCGTCGTCATGGGCGCGCGCGCGCCCCTGCGCCTTGCGACGGCCCAGATTGGCCCGCAGCGCCGCCTTGAGCCGCGCTTCGCGTAAAGAGCCGCCTTTGGGATCGCGGGGTGTTTTCGTCATGCCCCCTGTTAGCGGTCTTGCGCGCATCCGTCCAGCGGCGGAGCCGGTCAGGCGCGCAAGACCAGCGCCGGCTGAGGAAAGGTGATGAAAGGCAGATTTTTCGCCACGACCCCCTTGCGCGCAGAAAGCGCACGGTCTAAAGCCCCCGGCACGATGCTGTGGTAGCTCAGTGGTAGAGCACTCCCTTGGTAAGGGAGAGGTCGAGAGTTCAATCCTCTCTCACAGCACCATCCTCTCAGAATCGGCAAAATGATGCGGCGGTTCCGCCGTATGGCGGACGTGTTCGCTGGCGTTGCGGCGGGATATCGAGAACGGCAGACCGCCCTTTTTATGCTTGGTTTCGGGAAAGCGCGGCGAGGCTGATCGCGCATTCAGAAGCGCCGCGATCCGGGCTTTCCACGATATCCAATTTCGGGAAAGCGCGGCGAAGGCCGGATTGCCTCGACGGTGCTTGAATATGCTCCGGTATCGGAAGGCGAAGCTGCGGGAGCAGGCATCGCAGGACTTATGAATGGCTGTGAAAACCGGCGTGCCCCCTGTCCGATTCGAACGGACGACCTACCGCTTACAAGGCGGTTGCTCTGGCCAGCTGAGCTAAGAGGGCGACGCAGGCATCGTTTATCCGAAAGGCGCCTTTCGGGCAAGGCGATATGGCTGAAAGTCAGGCGACGGATGATTGATCGGGGGCGTTCCGTGGCGGGGAATGACAGGCGTGGCGCCCATGTGAGCCGACATCGGGTTGCCGCTGATATCACGCGGCCTTGTCCTGACCGGCTTCGGTCACCGCAATCGCATTCGTGCCGGGAACATTCGCGATAGTTGTATCAGTGAGGCGGGACGGTTCTGGCGCGCCAGAACCGCGATGTGCATAAGACCAAGGCGCGGCGGAACTGGCGCCCACTTCTCTGGGCCTCCTCCGCGCGGCGCCCGGCTGATCACCGCGAACCTCGGCCCGTCGCGACGGCCGGCAACCCGGATCGCCGCAGTCAGCCCGCACCGCGCGGCGGGCGCCCGATGAAGCGCCCCCCTGCGCCGGCCACGGGCAGTCGCCCCTAACGCATCGCCACCGCCCTGACCGTCTCGACCAGTTGCGGCGAATCGATGGGATAGGGCAGCCAGCCCGAGGCCCCGATATTGCGCGCGCGCGTCTCCAGTTCGCTGCTTTTGCTGATCGACATGACCAGAATCGGGATCGCGCGCAGATAGTCGAGCCGCCGCACCGCCTCGATGAAGCCGAATCCGTCAAGCTGCGGCATGCTGATCCCGGTGACGATGACATCCGGCCGCAGCGTCATCAGCTTGCTGAGCCCCTCGACCCCGTCCCCACTAAGATGAACATCGAAACCCGCACCGGTCAGCGCGGCCTCGGCCGGGTCGCGCAGGCGTGGCAGGCGGTGTTGCAGCAGGATCGTCAGCGTCATCCGCGCGCCCCGCCATCGAATTGCCGGATCATCGTCCGGCGGCTTTCTTGCACGGCCATATGCCCCCCTTTTTCGCTTGCCCGGGGGACAACATGACACAAGGATGTTAAGCATCGGTTGACGCGCCCCGCCTCGACACGTTTCCCTGGCACGAAAACCGCGGGGGCTTGCAATTCCGCGCGATCCGGACTATCTCGCGCGCACTTCACAGGCGGGGTCGGGCCCCGGAGGGAGACATCCTTCGACGGTCCACCGGTTGGAGCATCGCTCTGAAAACCCTGCCAAGGCGCAAACCGGAAAGGACATGGACATGGCGCTTCCCGACTTCAACATGCGTCAGCTCTTGGAAGCTGGCGTTCACTACGGCCACCAGACCCAGCGCTGGAACCCCCGTATGGCCGAGTTCATCTATGGCGAACGCAACGGCATCCACATTTTCGACCTGACCCAGACCGTCCCGATGCTGGACGCCGCGCTGCAGGTCGTTCGTGACACCGTCGCCAAGGGCGGCCGCGTGCTTTTCGTCGGCACCAAGCGTCAGGCCCAGAAGGCCATCGCCGAAGCCGCCGAGAAATCGGCCCAGTATTACATGAACCACCGCTGGCTGGGTGGCACGCTGACCAACTGGAAGACCGTGTCGCAGTCGATCCAGCGCCTGAAGGCGCTTGACGAGACACTGTCCTCGGGCGCCGACGGCCTGACCAAGAAAGAGCGTCTGCAGATGGACCGCGAACAGGCCAAGCTGCAAGCCTCGCTGGGCGGGATCCGCGAGATGGGCGGCCTGCCGGACCTGCTGTTCGTCATCGACGTCAACAAGGAAGACCTGGCCATCGCCGAGGCGAACAAGCTGGGCATCCCGGTCGTCGCCGTGGTCGATACCAACTGCTCGCCCAAGGGCGTTGACTACATCATCCCGGGCAACGACGACGCCGCCCGCGCCATCGCGCTGTATTGCGACCTGATGAGCCGCGCCGCGCTGGACGGCATGACCGCACAGATGGGCGCCGCCGGCGTCGATCTGGGCGCGCTGGAAGCCGCCCCGGCCGAGGAACTGGACGAAGCCGCCGAAGAAGCCAACGCCTGATTGCGGGCGCCCGCAAGGGACCCAAAGGCTTCACGGGGAAACATTCATCAGGCGGGGACAAGCCCCGCCTGACTCATTGAAAGCAAGGAGACATCCGATGGCTATCACCGCTGCGATGGTGAAAGAGCTGCGCGAAACGACCGGCGCAGGCATGATGGACGCGAAAAAAGCGCTGACCGAAACCGACGGCGACATGGAAGCCGCCATCGACTGGCTGCGCACCAAGGGTCTGGCGAAAGCCGCCAAGAAGGCCGACCGCGTCGCGGCCGAGGGCCTGATCGGCGTGCAGGTGACCGATGGTCGCGGCGTCGCCGTCGAGATCAACTCGGAAACCGACTTCGTCGCCAAGAACGCCGACTTCCAGCAACTGGTCCGTGAAATCAGCCAGGTCGCGCTGGAAACCGCCGACGACGTCGAAGTGCTGCGCGCCACGCATCTGAACGGCAAGCCCGTCTCGGAAGTGCTGACCGACGCCATCGCCCGCATCGGCGAGAACATGACGCTGCGCCGGATGCATGTGCTGGAAGGCGACACCGTGGTGTCCTATGTCCACAACGCCGCCGCTGACGGTCTGGGCAAGATCGGCGTGCTGGTCGCGCTGAACGGCCCGGCCGACAAGGCGCAGGCCATCGGCAAGCAGTTCGCCATGCACATCGCCGCGACCAACCCGGTCTCGCTGTCGGAGGCCACCATGGACCCGACCGTGCTGGAGCGTGAGCTGCAGGTGCAGACCGCGAAAGCGCTGGAAGAGAACGCCGCCTCGGACAAGCCGAAGCCGGAAGCCGTGATCCAGAACAACATCATCCCGGGCCGGATGAAGAAGTTCGTGGCCGAAAACACCCTGCTGGGCCAGGCTTTCGTGATCAACCCCGACCTGACCGTCGAGCAGGCCGCGAAAGAGGCCGGCGTCGAAATCACCGGCTATGCCCGCGTGATGGTCGGCGACGGCATCGAAAAGAAAGAAGAGGACTTCGCTGCCGAGGTCGCCAAGACCCTGAAAGGCAACTGAGCCCTTTTCCGCCCTTGCGGACGATATCCAGGAAAACCCGCCGTTCCCGAACGGCGGGTTTTTTCATGGCCTTTTGCCCGGCGGCCCCGATAATTCCGTCGTGACGCGGCTCAGGTTTCGGGCAAATGCTGGCGCATATAATCGCTTGATCGCACGATGCGTGAAAAATCCCAGGCGGCATCGCCGGTATCGACGCGTTGCCCGCTCTGTTTCGCCTCTTCGGCGATGGTGCAGGGTTCGCCCGGATCGACGAACATCTGCCGCCGGCTGGAGGCCAGAAGCACGGCCTGCGCCGTGGTCTTTGCCCCCAGCGCCTTGCGCGCCAGCCGCAGGTGCTTTTCCACGGTCGAGGGCGTCACGTCCAGCAATTCGGCAATCTCGGGCGTCGTGTGGCCGACCGAGATGCATTCCAGCACCTCGCGCTGGCGTGCCGTCAGCACCTCGCCGGGGCGGGCATAGGGCATGCTCGCAAGGCGCAGATGCACCAGTCCTGTCACCGCCTCGATCTCGCGCCGGTGCAGGTTCCATTGCTCATCAAGCCTGTCCTGGCGCTGGCCGACCGGCCCGCTCATGATGACGCCGGCACGGACGCGGTCGACGCTGTCGGCAAGGCTGATCGCATAGCCCGAGACGTGGCCATAACGGGTAAAGATATCCAGCGCCCGCAGCTCATCCCCGGTCAGGCGGCCGGCCAGCCGGCGCGTCTGCAGCCAGTCCCAGCTTTCGCCGCCGCGGTTATGGGTCATCCAGCGATACATCGGCACGCTGGTGAACAGGTTCTGCGACACGAGGTCATGCAGCAGGCGCGGCGAATAGCTGGACAGGAACAGGCTGTCATCGGCCGCCTGCTCATTGGCGGCGCGCAGCAGGCGCACGGCGTGATAGGCGATATGGGGAAAGCCCCAGTCGGTCATCTTCGAGACATAGAACTGCCAGACGCCTTCGACCGAGCGTGTCGCAAGAATCGTCGCGATGGAGTTGAGCATTTCCGTGCGTCCTGTCATAGCGCGCGATAATTATTGTTAAAGTTACGATGGCACATCAACAATTGAAATATTCTTACTTTTTCGTCGAAACATTCAATTTTACGCGCGCCGTATTTGTCTGCTGTTTTGTCCAGCCGGATGCCACAGTAAACAAAAAGCAATGCAGTATTAAGCCATATCGTCGATACTGCCCCAGATATCTGCGGCGCGTCCCGGCCATCGCATCAAAACCGTAGCAACCAGGTGGTTTTCCTGGCCCGATTTGATCGTTACTGTGCGCGCCGAACCAGCCAGGAGTTGTTGATGCAGATCGTCTTTCATTGCGGGGTCCATGGCACCGATCTTTACCGCATGGTCAAGACTTTGCTGCAAAATCGCGACTGGCTTTTGCGCAACGGTATCGAGCCGGTCACGCCCAACCGCCACCGCGAAGTCTTTGGCGAGGCGCTGGGATCCTTGCGCGGCAGCCCCGCCACGCCCGAGATGGAGCAGGTGATGCTGGATGCGGTGCTGGATTCGGACGATCCGCGCCGCATCATCTGCAGCACGCCGCAGTTTCTGGGCGCACCGCGTCACGCGCTGTCCGCGGACGGGCTTTATGCGCAGGCCGGGCAACGGCTGGCGGCGCTGGCCAACCTGTTCCCCAGCGCCGAGGTCGAATTCTTCATCGCGATGAAGAACCCGGCCACGCTGATTCCCTTTGTCATCGGGCGCGAAACCACGCTTGGTTACGACGACCTGATGGGCGGCATCGACCCGGCCAGCATCCGCTGGGCGCCGATGATCCGGCGCATCCTGGCAGCGGTGCCCGGCCGCCGTCTTGTCGTCTGGTGCCACGAGGATACCTCTCTGATCTGGCCCGAGGTCGTGCGCCGCATCGCCACCATGCCCAATGACGTGCCGCTGAAAGCCGGCCTTCAGGTCCTTGGCGACATTCTGGAGCCCGAGGGCCTTCAGATGATCCGCGACGCCATGGCGCAAGAGACGCGGCTGACCATCGAAAGCCGGCGCCGCATCTTTACCGCCGCATTGCAAAAGCACGCCCGCACCGACCAGATCGAGACGGTGATCGACCTGCCCGGCTGGGGTCAGCCATTGGTCGACCGCCTCACCGCCCAATATGACGCCGACACCGCCGAAATCGCCGCCCTGCCGGGGGTCGAATTCATCACCCCCTGAACAGGTGGGCGCGGTTTCAGCGCGCGTCTTGCGCCTCGCAGGATTCGTAGTGTTCAAGGATCTGCTGGCCGGTGGCGATCCAGACATCGTCGCGGGCGGCGATTTCAGCCAGGAAATCGCGCAGGATGCGCCAGCGCATCGGCCGCCCCGAAACCTGCGGGTGCAGGACCAGCGTGGTGACGCCGCCCCAGTCATGGGTCGCGGCGAACTCCTCGCGCCAGAGGGGCAGGATCGTTTCGCGCCCAAAGATCGGGCGCGGGTCCAGCCGCGCGGTCATGCCGAAATTCCAGTCGTCAAAGGCATAGTTCACCGGGATCTCGACCGGGCCGGGGCGCCCATCCGCCAGCCGGTGCCGATAGGGCCGGATATCGTCGCGGAAGGAGCTGGAATAGCGCAAGCCCCGCGCCGCCAGATGCGCCAGAAGTTCGGGGAAATTCTCGCCCGAGGGGGCGCGATAGCCGACCGGGCGCACGCCCAGCCGGACCAGCAGCGCCTCAAGCCCGCGGTCGATTTCCTCGCGCGCCTCGTCCAGCCGGTTGCGGTCGGGGCATTTGTGCAGATAGCCGTGATGGCCGATCTCATGGCCCGCCGCAACGATCGGCTCGCAGGCCCGGGTATGGGCCTCGGCGGTCCAGCCGGGAATGAAGAAGGTGGCCTTCAGGTCCAGTTCCGCCAATAATTCCAGCACCTTCGCAATGCCCACACGGGCGTCGTAGCCGCCATGCGACGTGGTCACCATCCGGTCGACATTCTCGGGCCGGTTGCCGATCCAGGCGGTTTCGGCATCGACGTCGAACCCGATGAACAGCGCGCTGCGCTTGCCGCCGGGCCAGGGGAAATCCGGCGCGGGCGCGGCAGGGTTCAGCGGACGGGGCGTCAGATCGTGGCTCATGTCGCGCCCTCAGGCAAAGACCGGCGCTTCGGGCCGGGTGGCGACCAGCAGCCCCGGCAGGTCGCGGCAATCCCCCTGCCCCTCGATCCCCAGCACGAAATCCGCCAGCCCGTCCGCCTGCGGCACCGGCAGGACCATACCGGCAAGGCTGTCGAACTTGGCGCGGATGGCCGCATCGCTCATCGGCCGCTCGGTCGATCCGGTGGCGCGCGGCACCATGTCGGTGCGGGTCGCGGCGTCGGTGAAGGTGACGGTCACGACCGGCTCGCTCATCTGGTCCATGGCGGGGTCGGGGTGAAAGCGGACCTGCGGGATGAAGGCGGCGACGCGGGAATCGTCGCGGGCGTCGTTGGCATATTGCGCCAGATCGACGCGGCCAAAGACCCGCTGCACGGCCAGCGCATAGCCAAGGCTCATCTGCGCGCCGGCCAGCGTCTCAAGCCGGGCCGAGCCGCACATGTCCATCAGGAACGGCGCCAGTCGCAGGTCGATGGCGGCGATCTGCGCCGCCTCGCGCCCGGTGGCGGCAAGGATATCGGCGACCGCATCGATGGCGGAATGGGCACCGCGACAGGCGGCATAGGGCTTCAGCGAGGCGCGCTCGATCATCCAGTCGCGGCCAAGATCGCGCGACAGCGCCTGCGGATCGGCGGTGTGGGTAAAGCTTTGGAAAAAGCCGCCCCAGACCTCGTCGAAGACCAGCGAGGGGCCGGAAATCCCCGCCCGCACCAGATCGGCGGCCAGCAGCCCGCCTTCGGCGGCGCGTCCGGCGTGGATCTTCTTGGCCTGGCTGCCGTCATGGATGAACGCCCACAGGCCCGACGAAAAGCTGGTGGCCAGCGTCAGCGCCTGCCGGGTCATCGCGGCGTCATAGCCGCGCAGCCGCGCCACAGCCGCCGCTGCCGCCAGCGTCCCGCAGGTGCCGGTGGAATGCCAGCCCGCGCCGTTATGCGCGCCGTACCCGCCCGAGGCGTCCAGCACCCGCCGCCCGACGTCATAGCCCGCCAGCCATGCCGACAGGAAATCGTTGCCCGAAACCGGCACCGTCATGCCGCCAAGCGCCGCCAGCAGCGCCGGCAGGACGACCGCGCCGGTATGGTCGCAGCCGCCGGAATCGTCCAGTTCAAAGACATGCGCGGCGACGCCGTTCACCAACGCCGCGTCGCGCGCCCCCGTCCGCTGGCCCGTCCCCAGCAGCAGCGCCGGGCCGTCCGGCGCGGCAAGGCTGCGCACGGCGCGAAACTCGGTCGAGCAGGTCCCCGCCAGCGCCGCGCCCAGCGTATCCAGCAGATGCAGCGCAGCGCGACGGCGGACGCGCGCGGGCGCATCGGTGGCCGACAGGTTGGCGCAGAAAGCGGCCAGCGCCTCGGCATGCAGCAGGCCGTGGCGGGCGGAAAGGTCGTCTTGGGGCATGGGAAATCCTGTCGTCAGGGGACGGCCCCGGCGCAGACCGGGGCCGCGTGCCGTCACTTCACGGCTTCGCCGTTGATCATCACGGTGGTCAGCATCGCCTCGCCCAGACCGTATTTGTCGAAGATCGCCTTGTATTCGCCCGACTCCATCAGCGCTTTCAGCGCGCCGGCAAAGGCGTCGCGCAGTTCGGGCGCATCCTTGGCGAAACCGATCCCCTGATAGACCGAGGTAAAGGGCGTGCCGACGATGGCATAGGTGTCGGGCTCAAGCGTCAGCAGATAGGGCAGCGTTTCCGAGCCCTGCACCGCCGCGTCCAGCCGCCCCTGCTTGAGCTGCGTGCGCGCATCGGCCGAACCTTCGGTGCCGACGATGTTCAGCGCGGGCTTGCCCTTGGCCTCGCAGTTCTCGGCGCTCCATTTCGCGGCCTCGTCCGGGAACGAGGTGCGGCGGCTCATGCCCACGGTCTTGCCGCAGAAATCGGTCATCTCCTTGAACTCGGCCGCGCGCTTGGCCGAGACATAGAACTGCGCGCCCGAGGTCATGTAATCGACGAAATCCATGGTCTCGCGCCGCGCCGGCAGGTCGCTCATGCCGCTGAGGACCAGATCGATGCGCCCGGTATTCAGCGACGAGACCATCTGCTCGAACCCGATCTCGGACCATTCGACCTGGGTTTTCAGATGCGCGGCCAGCGCCTTGCCCAGATCGATATCCAGCCCCATCAGTTCGTTCGTGGCCGGATCGCGATATTCCATCGGCGGATAGTTCGGGGTGTTGGCGACCACCACCTTGCCTTTTTCGGCGTATTTCGCCGGCAGGTCCTGCGCCTGCGCGCCAAGCGCGATCATGCAGGCCGAGGCGGTCAAAAGCATCTTCATCATGGTTACTGAACCTTCCTGTTGGGTTTTATGGTGGTCTGGGTCATCGCTGGACGGCGCGAAGGAAATCGGCCGTCCGGGGATTTTCGGGCCGGGTCAGCACCCGGTCCGAGGGGCCGTATTCGATCAGCCTGCCACCATCCATGAAGGCGGTGTTGTGGCTGACATTGCGGGCAAAGCCCATCTCATGCGTGACCACGATCATGGTCATGCCGCTGGCGGCCAGATCGTTCATCACGTCCAGCACCTCGGCCACCAGTTCCGGGTCAAGGGCCGAGGTCGGCTCGTCGAACAGGATCAGCGCGGGGCGCATCCCCAGCGCGCGGGCGATCGCCACGCGCTGCTGCTGGCCGCCCGACAGTTCCGCCGGATAGTTGCCAGACTTGTCGGCCAGCCCGACGCGCGCCAGCAGTTCCAGCGCATGTTCGCGCGCGGCTTTCGGGTTTTCGCGCAGCACCTGCACCGGACCCTCGATCACGTTTTCCAGCGCGGTCTTGTGCGGAAACAGGTTGAAGCGCTGGAATACCATGCCGATGCCGCGGCGCTGGCGGGCGATTTCGGCATCCGAAAGTTCGTGCAGCCGGTCGCCGTCGCGGCGATAGCCGATCAGCTCGCCATTGGCCCAGATCGCGCCGGAATCGATGCGCTCAAGCAGGTTGATGCAGCGCAGGAAGGTGCTTTTTCCCGACCCCGAGGGGCCGATGATGCAGGCGACCTCGCCCTTGCGCACCTCAAGGCTGACATTGTCCAACGCCTTGAAATCGCCGAAGCTTTTGCAGACATCGACGGCCTTGACCAGAATTTCCCCTGACATGTCGCCCCCTTACAGCGTGGTGCGGCCGCGGGTGCCGCGGGCGTAATGGCGTTCGATGCGGGACTGGACCAGCGACAGCACGGTAACGATGACCAGATACCAGAAGCTGGCCACCATCAGCAGTTCCAGCACCCGCGTATTGGCGTAGTAGATGACCTGCGCATTATGCAGGATCTCGGAATACTGGATGACCGAGGCCAGCGAGGTCAGCTTGACCATGCTGATGACCTCGTTCCCGACCGGAGGCACCATGACCCGCATCGCCTGCGGCAGCACGATCCGGCGCAGCGTCTGCATCCGGGTCATGCCGATGGTCTGCGCGGCCTCGTACTGGCCGGAATCGACGGACAGCAGGCCGCTGCGCACCACCTCGGACGTATAGGCGCCCTGCTGGATGCCCAGGCCCAGCATGGCGGCGACAAAGGGCGTCATCACCTCGACCGTGTTGAACTGGAACAGGCCCGGGATGCCCATGGTCGGAAAGATCAGCGCAAGGTTGAACCACAAAAGCAGCTGCAACAGCGCCGGCGCGCCGCGGAAGATCCAGATATAGACCAGCGCGATCACCTCAAGCACCGGGTTGCCGGAAATGCGCATGATGGCGATGACCACGCCCAGAAAAATGCCCAGAGACATGGCGCAGACGGTCATCAGGAGCGTGTTCCAGATGCCCTTCAGGATCACCGGCGCGAACAGGAACTGCCCGACGACGCGCCATTCGATCTCGCCCACGACGAAGGCGCGGATCAGCAGGCCGACCAGCAACAGCACCACGGCGGCGGTGATCTTGCGGCCAAGATGGCGGCGCGGGACCAGCTTCAGATGCGCGATGTCATGGGCGTCGCGGTCGGATTTCGGCAGGATGGTGGTGTCGCTCATGCCTGTTCCCCTTGCTGGCGTCGCAGCGCCGGGCCTGCGGGCATCCGCGCCGCCCAGTCGCGTTGCAGGGCACAGGTCGCGGTGAACTGGCCAAGCTGTTCGCGCACGCGGTCGGGCGCGGTGCTGCCGGTGCCGCGGCGCGCGGCGATGGCGCGGGCCGGGTCCAGCACCTCCAGCACCGCGGGCGTCAGGGCGGCGTCGATCTGCGGCAGGTCGGCGGCGGTCAGGCCGTCAAGCTCCATGCCGCGCGCCTCGCAATAGCGGACCGTCGCGCCGGAAATGTCATGCGCCCGCGAGAAGGGTACCCCCTGCCGCACCAGCCAGTCGGCGATCTCGGTCGCCAGCGTGAAGCCGCGCGGCGCGTCGGCCGCCATGCGCGCGGTGTCGAATTTCAAGGTCGCGACCATGCCGGCAAAGGCGGGCAGGATCAGTTCCAGCAGGTCGACGGTCTCGAAAAGGTTGCGCTTGTCCTCGGCCAGGTCGCGGTTATAGGCCAAGGGCATCGCCTTCAGCGTCGCCAGCATCCCGGCAAGGTTGCCGATCATCGTCCCCGACATGCCGCGCGTCAGTTCGGCGATATCGGGGTTCTTCTTTTGCGGCATGATCGAGGAGCCGGTCGAATAGCCGTCGTCCAGCCGCGCCCAGCCGAACTGGCGCGAGGCCCAGATGCAGATTTCCTCGGAGAGGCGCGACAGGTTCACGCCCAGCATGGCGGTGACGAACAGGAATTCGGCCACCACATCGCGGCTGGCCACCGCATCGATCGAGTTCTCGCAGGGGGCCGCATAGCCCAGATCGGCGGCGGATGCCGCGCTGTCGCAAGCGAAGGCCGAACCCGCCAGCGCCGCAGCCCCCAGCGGCGCGCGGTCAAAGCGCCGGTCCCAGTCGGCAAAGCGGGCAATGTCGCGGCTGAAGGCCTGCGCATGGGCCAGCAGGTGATGGGCCAGCGAAATCGGCTGCGCCGGTTGCAGATGCGTAAAGCCGGGCATCAGCGTGTCGATATGCAGGGCGGCCTGCGCCGCCAGCGCGTCCTGCACCGCCAGCAGCATCGCCGACAGCTCGCGCGCCTTGCGCCGCAGGTAAAGCCGGGTGTTGTTCGCGGTCTGGTCATTGCGCGAGCGTCCCGCCCGCAGCTTGCCGCCAAGTTCGCCCAGCCGCTCGACCAGCAGACGCTCATGAAAGGTGTGAACGTCCTCGTCGGCGTCGATGGGACGCGCGCGCCCCGCCGCCACATCGGCGTCGATCGCGTCCAGCGCCGCAAGCATCTGCGCCAGTTCGGGCGCGCTGAGGACACCCGCGCGCTGCAATTCGCGCGCATGGGCACGCGAGCCGGCCAGATCCTCGGGCGAAAGCCGGAAATAGCCGGGATGGCTGCGTGAAAGGGCGGTCAGCTCTGGCGACGGGCCAGCCGCGAACCGCCCTCCCCAAAGGAGCTTTGACTGGTCGGCCAACGGTTTCTCCATGTCGGCGGAAGGATTGCTGGTTTCTTCCTTTGCATTCGGCGCCCGGCTTGGGCAAACGCAAAGAATCGCTAATCATATGAGAAATCGGACTAGCTGCGGCCGGGGCTGGCGCGGCGCAGTCAGGGACTCGCGGGCTTCAGCGATGGCGCCAATGCCTGCGGCCGGCCTGAAAAACCTACGTTTGCCGGTCAGACAGCCAGACCATCATCACGGTTTCACGCGCAAATAAAATTTACCAATTGATAAAAAATGAAGTCGTGGCATCCTGATCCCAGCCACCGCCTATCGGGAGCCGACATCGTGACCAATTCCCCCCTGACACCTGGACTTGCTGCCGCGCGACTGCCTGCCGAGGCGATCGCCGCGGGTTTCGCCGACCACGACCCCGCCCTTGAACCGCATGAGGCATCCGTCGCCGCAGATCGCTGTTATTTCTGTTACGATGCGCCTTGCGTGACCGCCTGCCCGACCGGCATCGACATTCCGCTGTTCATCCGCCAGATCACGACCGACACCGTACAGGCGGCGGCGCAAACGATCCTGTCGGCGAATATCCTGGGCGGCATGTGCGCCCGCGTCTGCCCGACCGAGACGCTTTGCGAAGGCGCCTGCGTGCGCGAAGAGGCCGAGGGGCGCCCGGTCGAGATCGGCCGCCTGCAACGCTATGCCACCGACGCCGCCATGGCCCTGCCGCAGCCCTTTTCCCGCGCGCCGCAGACCGGCAGGCGGGTCGCGGTGGTCGGCGCCGGTCCCTCGGGGCTGGCCTGCGCGCACCGGCTGGCAATGCGCGGCCATGACGTGACCATCTACGAGGCGCGGCCGAAACCCGGCGGCCTGAACGAATTCGGCATCGCCGCCTACAAGGCGACCGAGAAATTCGCCGCGCGCGAGGTCGAATGGCTGCTGGGCATCGGCGGCATCACGCTGGAATGCGGCCAAGCGCTGGGGCGCGACGTGACGCTGGCGGCGCTGCGCAAGGATTTCGACGCGGTGTTTCTGGGCGTGGGCCTGGGCGCGGTGAACGATGCCGGGCTGGGTGCGGACCATGCCGCCTTGCGCGATGCCGTCGATTTCATCGCCGAACTGCGCCAGACCGACGACCTGTCGCGGCTGCCCGTCGGGCGCGACGTGGTGGTGATCGGCGGCGGCATGACGGCGGTGGATGCCGCCGTGCAGTCGCGGCTTCTGGGGGCGGAAAACGTCACCATCGTATATCGGCGCGGACAGGACCGCATGTCGGCCTCGGGCCACGAACAGGACCACGCGACCGGCGCGGGTGTCCGCATCCGTACCAATGCCGCGCCGCTGGCGCTGCATGACGGCGCCGAGGGCACCGAGATCGAGTTCGCCTATACCGAGGACGGCCCCGACGGGCTGCGCCGCCTGGCCGAAACCTTCCGCCTGCGCGCCGATCAGGTGCTGTCGGCCATCGGCCAGCGGCTGGTGCCCCCGCCGGACGGGCTGGCGCTAGATGGCGGCAAGATCGCGGTCACCGGCGCCGGGCGCACCTCGCTTTCCGGGGTCTGGGCCGGGGGCGACTGCACCGGCGCGGGCGAGGACCTGACGGTTACCGCCGTCGCACAGGGTCGCGATGCGGCCGAGGATATCCACACCAGCCTGATGGGGGCCGATCATGGCTGACCTGCGTTCCAGTTTCATCGGGATCAAATCCCCGAACCCGTTCTGGCTGGCCTCGGCCCCGCCCACGGACAAGGAATACAACGTCCGCCGCGCCTATGAGGCCGGCTGGGGCGGCGTCGTCTGGAAGACGCTGGGCATGGAGGGGCCGCCCGTCGTCAATGTGAACGGCCCGCGCTACGGCGTCGTCCACGGCGCCGACCGCCGGGTGCTGGGGCTGAACAATATCGAACTGATCACCGACCGCCCGCTTGAGGTGAACCTGCGCGAGATCAAGCAGGTCAAGCGCGACTGGCCCGACCGCGCGCTGGTCATCAGCCTGATGGTGCCCTGCGACGAGGATAGCTGGAAGGCGATCCTTGCCGCCATCGAGGATACCGGCGCCGACGGGGTCGAACTGAACTTCGGCTGCCCCCATGGCATGAGCGAGCGCGGCATGGGCAGCGCCGTCGGACAGGTGCCCGAATATATCGAGATGGTGACGCGCTGGGTCAAGCAATACAGCCGCATGCCCTGCATCGTGAAGCTGACCCCCAACATCGCCGATATCCGCAAGCCCGCCGAGGCGGCGATGCGCGGCGGCGCCGATGCGGTCAGCCTGATCAACACCATCAACTCGATCACCTCGGTCGATCTTGACCTGTTCGCGCCCGAGCCGACCATCGACGGCAAGGGCGCGCATGGCGGCTATTGCGGCCCGGCAGTCAAGCCCATCGCCCTGAACATGGTGGCCGAGATCGCCCGCAACCCCGCCACCCGCGGCCTGCCGATCAGCGGCATCGGCGGCGTGACGACATGGCGCGACGCGGCCGAGTTCATGGCCCTTGGCGCCGGCAATGTGCAGGTCTGCACGGCGGCGATGACCTATGGCTTCAAGGTCGTGCAGGAAATGATCTCGGGCCTGGGCGAATATCTTGACGACAAGGGCATCGCGCTGTCGGACCTGGTCGGGCGCGCGGTGCCGAATGTCACCGACTGGCAGTTCCTGAACCTGAACTACACCACCAAGGCGCAGATCGATCAGGACATGTGCATCAAGTGCGGCCGCTGCTATGCCGCCTGCGAGGATACCAGCCATCAGGCCATCGCCATGCTTCCCGGCCGCATCTTCGAGGTCAAGGACGACGAATGCGTGGCCTGCAACCTGTGCATCGATGTCTGCCCGGTCGAGAATTGCATCACCATGCGCGAGCTGCCCGTGGGCGAGGTCGATCCGCGCACCGGCCGCAAGGTCGGCGGCTTTGCCAACTGGACGACGCACGCCAACAACCCGATGGCGAAAGCCGCGGAATGACCGTCACGGGGACGCAGGCGGGGGCGCAGGCCGCGGCCCCGCCGCATCCGGGGCCGCGATCTCCGGGCGGCCCGGACGCGCAACTAGGGCGTCAGCATCCGGCGATACATGATCTCGGCAAAGGCCAGCCCCTCGGCGATGGGGTCGCGGCGCTTGCCCAGGACCGCGCGCACCTGCGGCGCGAAGTCGGCGTAATGCTGGGTCAGCGCCCAGATCGAAAAGATCAGGTGATGCGGGTCGCTGGGCGCCAGCCGCCCCTCGGCCATCCAGCCCGCGATCAGCGCCGCCTTTTCATCGACCAGCGCCCGCAGCGGCCCTTGCAGCACGGCGCCGATATGGGGCGCACCGCTGAGGACCTCGCCGGCGAAAAGGCGGCTTTCGCGGGCGTGGCTGCGACTCATCGCCAGCTTGCTGCGGATATAGGCCAGCATCTCCTCGACCGGCTCGCCGGCGGGGTCGATGGCGCGCAGGGGCTTCAGCCAGTCCTCAAGCAGCGTGCCCAGAAGCGCCAGATAGACCGCCTCTTTCGAGGGGAAATAGTAAAGCAGGTTGGGTTTCGACATGTCCGCCGCGCCCGCGATCTGGTCCAGAGTCGCGCCCCGGAACCCCTGCGCCGAGAAAACCTCCAGCGCCGCGGCAAGGATCGCTGTCGTATTGCGCTTGCGGATGCGGCTTTGCGGCGGGAATGTGGTCATCTGAATGGTCACCTTGACAAGTCACAGCTCGGAAATAGCGTGAAGGCAAGGGGTTGGTCAAAGCCCCGGTCGCCACGCGGCTGCAATCGAAGGTAAGGCGCATGGACAAAGACAATTTCAGGATAGACGGCAACCGCCTGTGGGACAGCCTGATGCAGATGGCGCAGATCGGCCCGGGCGTCGCCGGCGGCAACAACCGCCAGACGCTGACCGATGCCGATGCCGAGGGACGTGCTCTTTTTCGCCGGTGGAGCGAGGATGCCGGCATGACCATGGGCGTCGACCGCATGGGCAACATGTTCATGCGCCTTGAAGGGACCGAGCCGGATCTGGCGCCCGTCTACATGGGCAGCCATCTGGATACGCAGCCGACGGGCGGCAAATATGACGGCGTGCTGGGGGTGCTGTCGGGACTTGAGGTCGTGCGCAGCATCCGCGATCTGGGGCTGCGCACCCGCCGCCCCATCGTGGTGGTGAACTGGACGAATGAGGAAGGCACGCGCTTTGCCCCTGCCATGCTGGCCAGCGGCGTTTTCGCCGGCGTCCACGACGAGGATTACGCCAACAGCCGCGAGGATGCCGAGGGCAAGCGTTTCGGCGACGAGCTGGAGCGCATCGGCTGGCGCGGCACCGAGGATGTCGGCGGCCGCCCCATCCGTGCGATGTTCGAATACCATATCGAGCAGGGCCCGATCCTTGAGGCCGAGGGCCGGCAGATCGGCGTGGTGACGCATGGTCAGGGGCTGTGGTGGCTGCAGGTGACGCTGACCGGCAAGGATGCGCATACGGGCAGCACCCCGATGAACATGCGGGTGAATGCCGGGCTGGGCATGGCGCGCATTATCGAGGCCGTGCACCGCATCGCCATGGCGCACCAGCCGGGCGCCGTGGGCGCGGTCGGACAGGCCAATGTCTATCCCAATTCGCGCAATGTGATCCCCGGCCGTGCGGTCTTTACCATCGATTTCCGCTCGCCCGATCTGGCCAAGCTGACCTCGATGCGCGCCGAGCTTGAGGCCGAGGCGCCCCGGATCGCCGCCGAGCTGGGTCTTGGCATCGAGATCGAGCCGGTCGGCCATTTCGACCCGGTGACCTTCGATCCGGCGCTGGTGAAGGTGGTGCGCGGCGCGGCCGAGCGGCTGGGTTACAGCCATATGAACATCGTCTCGGGCGCGGGGCATGACGCCTGCTGGATCAACCGCGTGGCGCCGACGGTGATGATCATGTGTCCCTGCGTGGACGGGCTGTCGCATAACGAGGCCGAGGAGATTTCGCCGGAATGGGCAGCCGCCGGGGCGGATGTGCTGCTGCATTCGGTGTTGGAAGCGGCGGAGGTGGTGCGGTGAGGGGAACGGTTAAAGATATACCCATTTCCGCAATATTTGAGCATTACGCGCTGCAAGAAGCATATAACATGGGGAACATGCTTCGCCCTAGCCAGGAAGCTGCTGCTCAGCTCGGGTTCGAGCATAATATCGTTGCGCCATTCTCGGAAACTCGGATTCTGACGTTACTCTATTGCTTGCTGGTATTCCCTCATGAGCTTTGGAAAAAAGAGCGAAATCTGAAAGAAGCTGTTGCCTTCCTAAAGGGAGACCCCGATCTACCAAATGAACTCAAGGATCTCTGCGCTGTGGCCCCATTGAGACATCTAAGGAATGCCACCGCACACGCTGACATCGAGTTCGCAGATCGACACGTAACCCTTAGGGACAAGCAATTCTGTCGGCGGTTGAGCTATGAAAGCGCCATCACGTTTCTACTCCATTTGGGGCGAGCATTTCATCGCTCGCGACCCGATGTAATTGCAGCACTCATGGCGAGGCACCCATGACTACAGTCATCAAAAATGGCACCATCGTCACCGCCGATCTGACCTATAAGGCGGATGTGCTGATCGAAGGCGGCCGGATCGCGGCGATTGGCGAGGGGCTGGTGGGCGACAGAGTGCTGGATGCCTCGGGCTGCTATGTCATGCCGGGCGGGATCGATCCGCATACGCATCTGGAGATGCCCTTCATGGGCACCTATTCCGCCGATGATTTCGAAAGCGGGACACGGGCGGCACTGGCGGGCGGCACGACGATGGTGGTGGATTTCGCCCTGCCCTCGCCCGGGCAGGGGCTGCTGGATGCGTTGCAGATGTGGGACAACAAGTCCGGGCGCGCGCATTGCGACTATTCCTATCACATGGCTGTCACCTGGTGGGGGCAGCAGGTCTTTGACGAGATGGAGGAGGTGGTCAGGCGCGGCATCACCAGCTTCAAGCATTTCATGGCCTATAAGGGCGCCCTGATGGTGAATGACGACGAGCTGTTCGCCTCGTTCCGCCGGGTGGGGGATCTGGGCGGCATCGCGCTGGTCCATGCCGAGAATGGCGATGTCGTGGCGGAACTGTCGGCGCGTCTGCTGGCCGAGGGGAATACCGGCCCCGAAGCCCACGCCTATTCCCGCCCGCCGCAGGTCGAGGGCGAGGCCACCAACCGCGCCATCATGGTCGCCGATATGGCCGGCGTGCCGCTTTATGTCGTCCATACCTCTTGCGAGGACAGCCACGAGGCCATTCGCCGCGCCCGCGCGCAGGGGAAACGGGTCTGGGGCGAGCCGCTGATCCAGCATCTGACGCTGGATGAAAGCGAATATTTCAACCCCGACTGGGACCATGCGGCACGGCGGGTCATGTCGCCGCCTTTCCGCAACAAGCTGCATCAGGACAGTCTGTGGGCCGGGCTGCAATCGGGCAGCCTGTCGGTGGTGGCGACCGATCATTGCGCCTTTACCACCCAGCAGAAACGCTTTGGCGTCGGCGATTTCACCAAGATCCCCAACGGCACCGGCGGGCTTGAGGACCGGATGCCGATGCTGTGGACGCATGGGGTGAATACCGGGCGGCTGACCCCGAACGAGTTCGTGGCCGTCACCTCGACCAATATCGCCAAGATCCTGAACATGTATCCGAAGAAGGGCGCAGTGCTGGTGGGCGCGGATGCCGATCTGGTGGTCTGGGACCCCGAGGCGGAAAAGACCATTTCGGCGGGCACGCAGCAATCTGCCATCGATTACAACGTCTTCGAGGGGCAGAAGGTGAAGGGGCTGCCGCGCTATACCCTGACGCGCGGCGTGGTTGCTGTGACCGAGGGTAAGGTCGACAGCCATGAAGGCCATGGCGAATTCGTCGCCCGCGAGCCGCGCGGCACGGTGAACCGGGCGCTGTCGGCGTGGAAGGAGTTGACTGCGCCGCGGCCGGTGGTGCGGTCGGGGATTCCGGCGACGGGGGTGTGATGGGCTGGTTCGCCCGCAATGTGATCGATTTTCGGCTTGCCGCCTTGCTTTTCGGGAGTGTCGGTCTGACAAGTTTGCTAGCCGCCGTGGCCGCGCATCTTCTCGCAAGCCTGATGGCGTATCGCTTGCCGCATGACTGGCAGGGCCTCGCGGTATTCCTAGCAGTTGTCGTCTTGCTTCGTATGCTTGTCCCGTCAATCGTCATCTGGCTTGCGACAATGGCAATCGGCCGCCGTCTTCGTTTTGGCACGAAACCCGCGGTACAGGTCGCATCAGGGCTGATCGCATTGATGGGCTGGGTGATGCTGATCGCGACCGTGTGGGAAATCTTCGGCCCGCGGGTGATGCATGATCTGGCTTTACTGGTTCTGGTTCTCGTGCTTCCAGTCGCGGAATTGATCGCCCTGCTTCTTGCCCGGTATCTCTACCGGGATAGCGATCGCCGATAACCATCAACCTGCTTGGGAAATATATGACCACCCCCGTCATCACCGCCCGAAACATCGACCTGACCTTTCCGACCGCCGACGGGCCGGTTCATGCGCTGAAGGGCGTCGACCTGACGATCAACGCGGGCGATTTCGTCAGCTTCATCGGCCCCTCGGGCTGCGGCAAGACCACCTTCCTGCGCACCATCGCCGCGCTGGAAACTCCGACCGGCGGCACGCTGACCGTCAACGGGATGACCGCCGACGAGGCGCGAAAAGCCCGCGCCTATGGCTATGTCTTTCAGGCGCCGGGGCTTTACCCGTGGCGGACGATTTCTGGAAACATCTCGCTACCGCTTGAGATCATGGGATTTTCCAAACCGGACCGGGCCGAGCGCATCGCGCGCGTGCTGGATCTGGTGGATCTGGCCGGCTTTGGCGGCAAATACCCGTGGCAGCTTTCGGGCGGCATGCAGCAGCGCGCCAGCATCGCCCGGGCGCTGGCTTTCGATGCCGATATCCTGCTGATGGACGAGCCCTTCGGCGCGCTGGACGAGATCGTGCGCGACCACCTGAACGAGGCCCTGCTGGAGCTTTGGGCGCGCACCGGCAAGACCATCGGCTTCGTCACCCACTCGATCCCCGAGGCGGTGTTCCTGTCCACCAGGATCGTCGTCATGTCGCCGCGGCCGGGACGGATCACCGACATCATCGACAGCCCCCTGCCGCGCGAACGCCCGCTGGAGATTCGCGACACCCCCGAATTCCTGGCCGTCGCGCACCGGGTGCGCGAGGGGCTGCGCGCGGGACATGCCTATGACTAGGGCGCGCGCGGCCATGGATGCGGTGCTGCCGGTGCTTGTGGTGCTGCTGGCCATCGTGCTGATCTGGTATGCCGCCGCGATCCGGCTGAACATGCCCTGGGCCGAGGGGCAGCTCAGCCGCGATGGCGCCCAGCCCGCGTTCCCGGCCCTTGTCGCCGATACCATGGCGCAGGAACGCCCGGTGCTGCCCGCACCGCATCAGGTCGCGAAGGGCCTGTGGGAGGGCATCGCCGGACAGAAGGTGACCTCGAAGCGCAGCCTTGTCTGGCATGCCTGGGTGACCCTGTCGGCGACGCTGGCGGGCTTTGCCATCGGCACGACGGCGGGCGTCCTGCTGGCGGTGGGCATCGTTCACAGCCGCACCATGGACCAGTCGGTGATGCCCTGGGCGGTCGCCAGCCAGACCGTGCCGATCCTTGCCATCGCGCCCATGGTCATCGTCGTTCTGGCCAGCATGGGGGTCACCGGGCTTTTGCCAAAGGCGGTGATCTCGGCATGGCTGTCGTTCTTTCCGGTGCTGGTGGGCACGGTCAAGGGGCTGCGCACGCCCGATGCGATGCAACTGGACCTGATGCGGTCGTGGAACGCCTCGCGCGCGCAGGTGCTGTGGCGGCTGCGGCTGCCCTCGGCGCTGCCTTACCTGTTCGCCAGCCTCAAGGTCGCCATTGCGGCGGCGCTGGTCGGCGCCATCGTGGGCGAACTGCCGGCGGGCGCCTCGGCCGGGCTGGGGGCGCGGCTGCTTTCGGGCAGCTATTACGGGCACACGGTGCAGATCTGGTCGGCGCTGTTCACGGCCGCCGCGCTGGCAGCGCTGCTGGTCCTGATCATCGGCTGGATCGAGCGGATCACGCTGAAACGCATGGGGCTGGCGCGATGAAACCCGATGGCCTGATATGGGAACCCTTCTGGGGCATCTGGAGGGTCAAGCGAGTCGCCCATTTTCTGGGCGGATTGGTTGCTGCGTCGGTGCTTGCGCCGAAGCTGGCGTCGATCCTGCTCGTCTGGGCCGTCGCCTTCATGCTGAACTCCTGGCTTGCGCGCTTCGACACCCGGGCGACGCGGCTGCTGGTGGCGCTGATCTTTGGCGCCACCGTGCTGCTTCTGTGGGAGATGATCGTGCACCGCTATTCGGTGCCCCCGGTCATCCTGCCGGCGCCCAGCCAGATCGCGCGCGCCTTCGCGGGCAACCTGCCGCTGCTTTGGGGCGATTTCGTCCAGACCATCCTGAAGGGGGCACTGTCGGGCTGGCTGATCGGCGCCGGCGCCGCCATCCTGACCGCCATCGCCATCGACCGCAGCCCGTTTCTGCAACGCGGGCTGCTGCCCATCGGCAATTTCGTCGCCGCCCTGCCCATTGTCGGCATCGCGCCCATTCTGGTGATGTGGTTCGGCTTCGACTGGCAGTCGAAGGCCGCGGTCGTCGTGGTGATGGTGTTCTTCCCGATCCTGGTGAACGCGCTGGCGGGTCTGGCGGCGACGGACGCGCTGCAACGCGACCTGATCGCCACCTGGAATGCCGGCTACTGGCAAAGCCTGTGGAAGCTGCGGCTGCCCGCCGCCCTGCCCTTTATCTTCAACGGGCTGAAAATCTCGACCACGCTGGCGCTGATCGGCGCTATCGTGGCCGAGTTCTTCGGCAGCCCGACGCGCGGCATGGGGTTTCGCATCTCGACCGCGGTGGGGCAACTGGACCTGCCGCTGGTCTGGGCCGAGATCCTTGTCGCGGCGCTTGCCGGCTCGGCCTTCTATGGCCTGGTCGCGCTGGTCGAGGCACGCCTGACCTTCTGGCACCCAAGCCAGAGGAAAACGACATAACAAACCCGGGTCAAGAACCCGCCAACAAGGAGCGAAGAATGAGAACTTTCCTGACAAGCCTCGCCGCCGCCTTGCTGCCCGCCTCGGTCGCACTGGCCGCGGACGATGTCACGCTGCAACTGAAATGGGTGACGCAGTCGCAGTTCGCGGGCTATTACGTCGCGCTGGACAAGGGCTTTTACGAGGCCGAGGGCCTGAACGTCACCATCAAGCCGGGCGGCCCGGATATCGCCCCGCCGCAGGTGATGGCGGGGGGCGGCGCCGATGTGATGGTGGACTGGATGCCCTCGGCGCTGGCTGCGCGCGAAAAGGGGCTGGCGCTGGTCAATATCGCCCAGCCCTTCAAGCGCTCGGGGATGATGCTGACCTGCCGCGCCGATAGCGGCGTCAAGACGCCCGCCGATTTCAAGGGCAAGGTTCTGGGCGTCTGGTTCGGCGGCAACGAATATCCGTTCCTGACCTGGATGGCGACGCTGGGCCTGCCGACCACCGGCGGCGCCGACGGGGTCGAGGTGCTGAAACAGGGCTTCAACGTCGATCCCCTGCTGCAAAAGCAGGCCGCCTGCATCAGCACCATGACCTATAACGAATACTGGCAGCTGATCGAGGCCGGCATGAAGCCCGAGGAGCTGGTCACCTTCAAATACGAGGATGAGGGCGTCGCCACGCTGGAGGACGGGCTTTACGTCCTTGAGGACAAGCTGAAAGACCCCGCCTTCGTCGAGAAGATGGGCCGCTTCGTCAAGGCCAGCATGGAAGGCTGGAAATACGCCGAGGAGCATCCCGACGAGGCCGCCGCCATCGTGCTGGAAAACGACGAGACCGGCGCCCAGACCGAAGAGCACCAGAAGCGCATGATGTCCGAGGTGGCCAAGCTGACCGCCGGTTCGGATGGCACGCTCGACCCGGCGGATTACGACCGCACGGTGAAGATCCTGCTGGCGGGCGGCTCGGACCCGGTGATCTCGAAGGCGCCGGAAGGGGCATGGACCCATGCCGTGACCGACGCCGCGAAGAAATAGCAGGCAATGCAGCAAACAGCGCGCCGGCCCCTGCGGCCGGCGCCTTTTCGACTGCGGGCTGGCCGCGCTCCGTTAACGCTACGTCAGTCCGGCACGTTTCCGCCCATCGGCGGGCCTTAGGACAGCGGCACGTCCCGGCACGCCCGGAACAGTCATCACCGCGAACCGCCGTGCAGACATGGAAAACACATGCGGCCCCGCCAGCGGCCTGCGCGCAGCCCCATGAAAACAATGGCTTGGGATGGGATGTTGGAGCGGGTGAAGGGAATCGAACCCTCGTCTGGAGCTTGGGAAGCTCTCGCTCTGCCATTGAGCTACACCCGCGAACGCGGTCTGATTAGCGGTTCAGAGCCCCTTCTGCAAGGGCAAAGCGCCGCGTTCAGACCACCCGATGTCAGTCATGATGACGGTCACAAACCCGCCCGAATCCTGACCTTCCTTGCCGGAGGCCGGATTTTTGGGATTGAATGTCAGCGCTGTTGCTGATCGTTATAATGTAAAATTCAGCATATGCTCGGAGCCTCACGATGCCAGCGCATTCGCGCCGTTTTAGCAATTTCCTGATCCTGCCGCTGCTGACCGGTCTTATGCCGCAGGTCGCCTTGGCGCAGGCCCAGGGCCAGATGCCGCCCCCCGCCGTCACCGTCGTGACCTTGCATGCGCAGGACGTGCCGCTGACGACCACCCTGCCCGGCCGCGTCGCCGCCTCGGCCGAGGCCGAGGTCCGACCACAGGTCAATGGCATCGTCACCGAGCGCCTGTTCGAGGAAGGGCGCCACGTCGCCGTGGGCGACCCGCTTTACCGCATCGACCGCACCACCTATGAGGCCGCCGTCGCCCAGGCCGAGGCCGCCGTGGCGCAGGCCCGCGCCCAGGCCGAGAACGCCCGGCGCGAGGCCGAGCGCGTCGGCGCGCTGCGCGACCGCCGCGTGGCCAGCGAAAGCTCGACCGACAGCGCCGTTGCCGCCCGCGACGCCGCCGAGGCCGCCGTCAAGGTCGCCGAGGCGCAGTTGCGCACCGCCCAGATCGAACTTGAGCGCACGACGATCCGCGCCGAGCTGGATGGCGAGATCGGCCTTGCGCAGGCCAGTCAGGGTGCGCTGGTGACCGCCAGCCAGGCCTCGCCCATGGCGGTGATCCGCACGCTGGACCCGGTCTATGTCGACGTGACCCAATCCGCGGCCGAGGTCATCCGCTTTCGCCGCCAGATGGCGAAAAGCGACGTGCAGAACGGCGCCGAGCAGAAAGTGACGCTGCGGCTGGCCGATGGCAGCGATTTCGACCATGAAGGCACGCTGACCGCTGCCGAACCCTATGTGAACGAAACCACCGGCGTGGTGACGCTGCGTCTTTCGTTCGACAACCCGCAGCGCGTGCTTTTGCCGGGCATGTATGTGCAGGCGGTCGTGCAGCAGACCGTCGCCAAGGACGTGATCCTGGCCCCGCAGGAAGGCGTCGCCCGCGACCGCCGCGGCCAGCCGATCGCCCTTGTCGTGGACAGCAACACTGTCGTCGAGCAGCGCTCGCTGACGATCCTGCAGGATCTTGGCAACAACTGGGTGGTCAGCGAGGGGCTGTCGAACGGCGACCGCATCGTTGTCGAGGGCGTGCAGAAGATCGGCGTCGGCATGACCGTCACCCCCGAAGAGCGCAAGGCCCCCGAGGCCGCCGCGGCCGCCCCCGCCGCTGGCGAGGCCCCTGCGGCAGCAGCCGACAAACCCGCCGAAAAACCCGCTGACACGCCTGCGGACGCAGCCCCCGCCGAGAAACCCGCCGAAAACGCCCCCGCCGACAAGGCGGATGCCCCGGCCGCGGGTGGCGACGCCGCTGCCAAGCCGGCGAACTGAGCCGCGACCACGAGAAACAGGACAGGAAACCGCACATGGCGCGCTTTTTCATTGATCGTCCGGTCTTTGCCTGGGTGATCGCGATCCTGATCATGGGGCTGGGGGTCTTGTCGATCCTGACCCTGCCGGTCGCACAATATCCCCAGATCGCCCCGCCCAAGGTGACGATCAACGCCGTCTATCCGGGTGCCTCGGCCGATACCGTGGCCAATACCGTCACCCAGATCATCGAGCAGCAGATGACCGGCCTCGACGGGATGCGCTATTTCAGCTCATCCTCGACCTCGGCCGGCACGTCGAGCACCGAACTGACCTTCGAGACCGGGACCGATCCCGACATCGCGCAGGTGCAGGTGCAAAACAAGCTGGCACAGGCCACGGCGCTGTTGCCAGAGCCCGTGCAGCGTCAGGGCATCACGGTCGAGAAGTCCACCTCGGGCTTCCTGATGGTGATCGGCCTGACCTCGAAAGACCCGCGCTATGAACAGGTGGACCTGTCGGACTACCTGATCTCGAACATCGTCAACGACCTCAGCCGGGTCGAGGGCGTGGGGACGGTGCAGGTCTTCGGTGCGCAATATTCGATGCGCATCTGGCTGGACCCATCGAAGCTTGCGGCCTATGAACTGACGCCCGGCGACGTGGTCCGCGCGGTTTCGGCCGAGAACGCGCAGATCTCGGCGGGTTCGTTTGGCGACCGCCCCGCCCCCGAGGGGCAGATGCTCAACGCCACCGTCACCGCGCAGTCGCTGCTGTCGACGCCCGGCGACTTCGAGCAGATCGTCCTGCGCGCCGAGCCGGATGGCGGGTTGATTTTACTAAAGGATGTCGCCCGGGTCGAAATCGGCGCCCAGAGCTACCAGACCGACGCGCGCTATAACGGCCAGCCGGCAGCGGGTCTTGCGATCAGCCTTGCCTCGGGCGCGAACGCGCTGGAGACGGCCACCCGCGTCAAGGCGCGGATGCAGGAATTCGCGCAGTTCTTCCCCGAGGGCATGGAATACGTCATCCCCTATGACACCACGCCCTTCGTGCTGATCTCGATCGAGGAAGTGGCCAAGACGCTGATGGAGGCCATCGTGCTGGTGTTCTTCGTCATGCTGCTGTTCCTGCAGAACTGGCGCGCGACGTTGATCCCGACGCTGGCGGTTCCGGTGGTGCTGCTGGGCACCTTCGGGGTGCTGGCGGCGCTTGGCTTCTCGATCAACACGCTGACCATGCTGGCCATGGTTCTGGCCATCGGCCTTTTGGTCGACGACGCCATCGTCGTGGTCGAGAACGTCGAACGGATCATGGAGGAGGAGGACATCCCGCCGCTTGAGGCGACGCGGAAATCCATGGGCCAGATCACCGGCGCCCTGATCGGCATCGCGCTGGTCCTGTCGGCGGTGTTCGTGCCGATGGCCTTCTTCGGCGGCTCGACCGGGGTCATCTACAAGCAGTTCGCCATCACCATCGCCTCGGCCATGGGTCTGTCGGTCGTGGTGGCGCTGACGCTGACGCCCGCGCTTTGCGCGACCCTGCTGCGCAACGAACACGGCCACAAGTCGCGGGGGCTCTTCGGGCTGTTCAACCGCGGCTTCGACTGGACGATGGAGCGTTACGGCTGGTCGGTGGGCTGGATCATCCGCAAGCCGCTGCGCATGATGGTCATCTATCTGTGCATCGGCGCAGCCATGGTCCTGCTGTTCCTGCGCACCCCCACGGGCTTTCTGCCCGATGAGGACCAGGGCATCATGTTCGTGCTGATCCAGGGCCCGACCGGCTCGACGACCGAGCGCACCGATGCCGTGGTCGAGCAGGTTCGCCAGTACTTCAACGCCAACGAGGCCGAGAACGTCGAATCCTTCTTTGGCGTCTCGGGCTTCAGCTTCGCCGGTCAGGGCCAGAACATGGGCCTTGCCTTCGTGCGGCTGAAGGACTGGAACGAGCGTCCGCGCCCCGACCAGTCGGTGCAGGCCATCGCCGGCCGCGCCTTCCCCGCCTTCATGGGCATCCGCGATGCCATGGTGTTCCCGGTCGTGCCGCCCTCGGTCATCGAACTGGGCAACGTCTCGGGCTTCGACTTCTACCTGCAAGCCCGCGCCGGCCAGCCGCATGAGCAGCTGCTTGACGCGCGCGAGCAGCTTCTGGACATGTCGAAGAAGGATAGCAGGATCGCCTCGGCCCGCTCGAACGGGCTTGAGGATGCGGCGCAGTACAACCTTGATATCGACTGGCGCAAGGCCGGCGCGATGGGCGTTTCGGCGACCGATGTCGGCAGCCTCTTGTCGGTGGCCTGGGCCGGCAGCTACGTCAACGACTTCATCGACCGCGGCCGCATCAAGCGCGTCTATGTCCAGGGCGAGGCGACCTCACGCTCGGTCCCGACGGATATCGACAAGTGGCGCGTCAGGAACAGTTCGGGCGGCCTCGTGCCCTTCTCGAACTTTGCCGTCGGCCGCTGGAGCTTTGGTCCGCAGGGCCTGATGCGCTATAACGGCGTGCCGGCGATGCAGGTCCAGGGCAGCCCCGCCCCCGGCGTTTCCAGCGGCGAGGCGATGGATGCCATCGAGGCGATGGGCGCGAAACTGCCGCCGGGCTTCGAGGTCGCCTGGACCGGCCTTTCGCTTGAGGAAAAACAGGCGGGCAGTCAGACGACGCTGCTTTACAGCCTGTCGCTGGCGGTGGTGTTCCTGTGCCTTGCGGCGCTTTACGAAAGCTGGTCGATCCCCTTCGCGGTCATGCTGGCCATGCCCATCGGGGTTCTGGGTGCCCTTGTGGGCGCCTGGCTTGGCGGGTTCGAGAACGGCGTCTTCTTCCAGGTCGGTCTGCTGACGGTGATCGGCCTGACCGGCAAGAACGCCATCCTGATCGTCGAATTCGCCCGCGAAGAGGCCGATGCCGGAAAGCCGCTGCTTGCCGCCGTGACCGAGGCCGCGCGCCAGCGCTTCCGCCCGATCATGATGACCTCGGTCGCCTTCTCGCTGGGGGTGTTCCCGCTGGTGATCTCGACCGGGGCCGGGGCGAACGGGCGCAACACCATCGGCGCGACGGTGCTGGGCGGAACCCTTTCGGCCACGGTGCTGGGGGTGCTGTTCGTGCCGCTGTTCTTCGTGCTGGTCCGCCGCCTGCTGGGCCGGCCCGAGCCCGAGCACCAGCCAGAGGATCCGGCGACCGCAAAGCACTGATCGGCTGACGCGACATCGGGGGCCGGGGCATGTCAGGCGCATGTCCCGGCCCTTTCGCATGTTGCCCCGCCTGTCCCGCCGTCCTAGTCTTTGTCCCGCAGGCCCCTTTGCGGGGTCCCGACCACGCGAGGCAAAGCAAGGAATGGACGCCAGCGGCCAGATCGCGGCCCGGATCGACGGCGCGGCCCCCGGGCGGCGCCTCGTGTCGTTGCGGGTGATCGCGCTTTGCGGCGCCGGGTTGGGCTGGCTTCTGGTCTTTGCCATCGTCATCCCGGTTCTGGTCACCAGCGCGCGCGAGGCCACGCGGAACGAGACCGCATCCGCCCTGCGGCTGGCCAGCGCGGCGGCAACCCTGCGTCTGCCCACCTCGTTCGCGCGGCGCGACGTCATGGCCGAGGCCGCGCGCATCGCCATCCAGATCAATGCCCTGCGCCACGTCACCGCCGAATTGCGCGATGCCGCCGGGCGCGCCGTCGCTCTGCCGCCCGCGCCGCATGATGCCGAAACCCCGGTCGAGCCGCCCGAATGGTTTGCCGCCCTGATCCGGCCACCGCCCGCGCGCGAACTGATCCCCATCACGCAATATCCGAACATGCTGGGGATGCTGGAAATCCGCACCGATCCGCGCGACCGCATTGCCGACGCATGGCGCGACCTGCGGCTGATCCTGCCGCTGCTGGCGGCGACGGCGCTGGTCTCGGTCGGGGTGACGATGGCGGTGACTTCGCTGGTGCTGCGACGGCTGCGCGCGCTGGAAGGCGCGCTGGACCGGATGCGCGCGGGCGATCTGCAACACCGCGCGCCGCCGTCGCGGATCGCCCAGCTTGAGCGGCTGGGCGAGGACGTGAACGCGCTGGCTGCGCATCTTGCCGACGAACGGGCCGAGAACCGCCGCCTTCAGACCCGCATGATGACGCTGGCCGAGGCCGAGCGCGCCCGCATCGCCAGCGACCTGCATGACGGCATCGGCCCCGAGCTTTTCGCCCTGCACGCCGCCATCGGTCAGGCCGAACGCGCAGCAACCGGCCCCGCGGCGGACTTGCCCGAGGCGCTGCCCGACGCATTGGCCGACGCATTGGCCGCGATCTCGCGCCATGCCGCCACCATCCGCCAGCGCACCCGCGCCGCCATCGACGACCTGCGCCCCGGCCCCGACGCCGATGCCGCTCTGGACGAGATGGTGCAGGAACTGCTGATCGACTTTGCCGAGATGGCGCCCCGGACCCGGATCACGCTGGAACCCGTGACCACCCCCCTGCCCGACCCCGGCGAGGCCGGGCGCATCGCCATCTATCGCTTCGTGCGCGAAAGCGTGCTGAACGCGCTGCGCCATGCCGCGCCCGCGCGGATCGAGGTCGCGCTGCGCGTCATCGATGGCCGGCTGGTGGTGCGGGTCGGCGATGACGGCACCGGACCCGCCGCAGCCCTGCCCGGCCTTGGACAGGCCGGGATGCGCGACCGGGCCGCCGCGCTGAACGGCCGCTATCTGCCGCCCCGCCGCGCTGGCGACCGCACGATCACCGAATTTCACCTGCCCTGACCGTCCCGCATGAGAACCGCCATGACCGCCGCCGCCCCCACCCCGCACGACGCCCCCACCCCGCCAAGGGCCGATGCCCCGCAGGCGCTGCGGGTGCTGATCGTCGACGATCACCCCGTCGTCGCCGAGGGCTGGGATCGCATCACCCGCGGCCGGCTGGATTGCGAGGTGATCGCCGCCGCCACCCCCTCGCAGGCGTGGCGGGCATGGCGGGACCAGGCGCCCGACGTGATCGTGGCCGACCTGACCATGGGCGAAAGCAAGCTGGCCGGGCTGCGGCTGATCCGGCGCCTGCGCACGGCGGGCGCGACGCTGCCGGTGCTGGTCTTTACCATGCATAGCAGCCCGATCATCGCGCGCCGCGCTTTGCAGGCCGGCTGCAATGGCATCATCATGAAGGATTCGCCCTCGGACGAGATCTGTCAGGCACTGCGCGACGTGGCCTCGGGCGGCGACTATGTCCCGGCGGCACTGGCGCGCAAGATCGCGCTGATGGAGCGGCCCGGCAATGCCGAGGCGCCCGCGCGCCTGACCCCGCGCGAACACGAGATCCTGCGCGCCATTGCCGATGGCCTCAGCTATCGCGAGATCGCCGAGAAATCCGGCATCAGCTACAAGACCGTCTCGAACGTCGCCCAGACGCTGCGGGACAAGCTGGCCGCACAGGGCTTCGCAGATCTTGTCGTCAAGGCGATCCGGCATTTCGACACCTCCGGCGACGGGCTCTGAGCATGGGACGCCCACCGGCCGCGCGGTCGCTTACCGAACAGACCCCCGAGCGGTCGGCCAGGCCGCTGGTCGGCACCCGCATCCGCGAACGGCGGCTGCTTCTGGGCCAGCGTCAGGCGGAACTGGCGCAGCGCGCCGGCATCTCGGCCGCCTATCTGAACCTGATCGAGCATAACCGCCGCCCCGTGGGCGACGCGCTGCTGGCACGGCTGGCCAACGCGCTTGAGATCGACGCGGGCGAACTGGCCTCGAACCGCGAGGAGGTGCTGCTGAGCGCGCTGCGCGAGGCCGCCGCCCGCAGCAAGCGCGACGGGCTTGGCGCGCAGGCCGAGCTGGACCACGTCGCCGAATTCGCGGCGCGCTTTCCGGGCTGGGCCTCGACGCTGGCCGCCGCCACGCGCCGCGCCGACGCGCTTGAGCGGCGGCTGGTGGCACTGTCGGACCGCATGACCCGCGACCCCTACCTGCTGACCACGCTGCACGAGGTGCAGTCGGCGGTGACGGCGCTGCGCTCGACCGCCTCGATCCTGGCCGAGACCCCGGATATCGAAACCGAATGGCGCGACCGTTTTCACGCCAATCTCGACGATGACAGCCTGCGCCTGTCGCGCACGGCGCAGGCCCTTGTCGCCTATCTGGAAAGCTTCGAGGACGACGCCGTGCCGATCTCTCCGCAGGAAGAGGTCGAGGCATGGATCGCCGCCGGCCAGCCAGCCGAGGCCGATGCGCCCGAGCTTGCCTCGGACGCGGCGCGTCAGATGGCGCGCGACCTCATGCAGTTACAGGCCCGCGACCGCGCGCTTTTGCCCGATGCGGCGCTGTCGGCGGCGGTGGCCGACAGCGGCGAGACCGCCGATGACCCGTCGCTGATCGCGGCGCGGCTGGGCCGTCCGCTGGATCTGGTGCTGCGCCGGCTGGGGATGCTGCGCCCCGGCCCCTGGGCGCAGACCGGGCTGATCGTCTGCGACGGCTCGGGCGCCGCCCTCTATCGGCTGGCCGCGCCCGGCTTCGAGCTGCCGCGTCTGGGCGAGGGTTGCGCGCTTTGGCCCGTGTTCGAGGCGCTGGCCCAGCCGCAACTGCCCGTCGCCCGCCTGATCGAGACCACTGGCGGCATGCGCTTCGCCGCCTGGGCGGTGTCAGAGCGGCTGTTGCCGATGGGCTTTGACGGCCCCGCCCTTGCCCGCGCGCAAATGCTGATCCGCGCCGCCCGCCCGCGCGATGCGCGCCCGGCCCTTGGCGTTGGGCCTGCCTGCCGGATCTGCCCGCGCGCGGCATGCGTCGCCCGGCGTGAACCCTCGATCCTTGGCCCTGCGTGAGTTTTGACAAGCCGCCGTCGCCGCGCCATGATCGTGTGATTCCAGAAAGGGAAAACGTGCTTGCCCGCAGCCGTCGATGTCCTGCTGATCGAGGATGAGCCCAGCATCGCCGAGGCCATCCTTTTCATGCTGCGGCGCGATGGCTGGCATTGCCGGTCATGGGCGCAGGGCGTCGGCGCCATCCAGGTCATCCGCGAACTGGCGCCACGGCTGGTGATCCTGGACCTGATGCTGCCGGGCCGCAGCGGCGCCGAACTGCTGGCCGACCTGCGCGGCGATGCCTCGCTTTGCGGGCAAAAGGTGCTGCTGCTCTCTGCCCGCGGCGGCACGCTGCCGCAAGGCGCGGATGCCGCGCTGGCCAAGCCCTTTGCCAATGCCGACCTGCGCGCCGCGGTGCGCGACCTGCTGGCGCCGCCATGACCCCGCGCAGCCGCCGCCTGTTCGTCGACCGCCAGGCCTATCGCCGCCGCCGGCTGGTCGATGCCACGCGGGTGGTGACTGCGGTCTTTGCGCTGGCGGCGCTGCTGCCGCCGATCTGGCTGCCGCAATATTTCAGCTATGGCCGGGGCGCCGTCTGGCTGGCCGCCTGCTGGACGCTGACCATCGCCGCGACCGCCGCCCTGCATCACGCGCTGGCCCGCCCGCCCATGACCGAGGACGAGGATGACGCCTGAAACCCTCGGCCTGGCGGCCATGCTTTATGTCGCGCTGATGTTCCTGCTGGCCCATGCCGCCGACCGCGCCGCCGCGCGCGGGCGCTGGCGCTGGATGGACCGGCCGGTGATCTATACGCTGTCGCTGTCGATCTATTGCTCGGCCTGGACGTTTTACGGCGCGGTCGGCTATGCCACCCGCTCGGGGCTGGAGTTTCTGACCATCTATCTTGGTCCCGGCATCGTCTTTGCGGGCGCGTGGTGGGGGCTTCGCCGGCTGGTGCGGGTGGCGCGGCTGCACCGGGTCACCTCGATCGCCGACCTGATCTCCAGCCGCTTCGGCAAGTCGCCGACGCTGGCGGCGCTGGTGACGCTGATCGCGGTGCTGGCCGCGACCCCCTATATCGCGCTGCAACTGCAATCCGTGACGATGGCGGTCTCGGCCTTCGCCGACGACGGCCACGCCCTGCCGCAGACCGTGGCGCTGTGGGTCGCGGTCGGGCTTGCGGCCTTCGCCATCCTGTTCGGCACCCGCAACCTTGCCGCGGATGAACGCCATCACGGCGTCGTCATGGCCGTCGCCGCCGAGGCGGTCGTCAAGCTGGCGGCCTTTGTCGCTGTCGGCACCTATGTGCTTTGGGGGCTTGCCGACGGGCCGGGCGACGTTCTGGCGCGCATCGACCGCATGTCGGTGACCGCCGGTGGCGAGGGCTGGATGATCCGCCCCGACCGCTGGTTCGTGCTGATCGCGATTTCCGGCGCCGCGGTGGTGGTGCTGCCGCGCATGTTCCACGTCCTCGTGGTCGAGGCGAATGACGAAAACCGCCTGCGCCATGCCGGCTGGGCCTTTCCCGCCTATCTGGCCGCCATGTCCTTTCTGGTCCTGCCCATCGCCGTCGTCGGCAACGACCTGCTGCCCAAGGGCGCCAATCCCGACCTTTATGTGCTGGAACTGCCGCTGTCGCGGGGCCATGACACGCTGGCGGCCTTTGCCTTTCTGGGCGGGTTTTCCTCGGCCATGTCGATGGTAGTGGTCAGCGCCATCGCCGTCTCGACCATGATGGCGAACCACTGGCTGGTGCCGCTTGCGCTGTGGCTGCAACAGGCGGCGGTGCATGGCCCCGCCGCCGCGCGCGAGGATCTGGGCACCTTGATGCTGAACACGCGCCGGCTGGCCATCGTGGCGGTGATCGGCGCGGGCTGGGTCTATCACCAGCTTTCGGGGGGAACCTCGGCACTGGCCTCGATGGGGATCGTGGCGTTTTCCGGCATGGCGCAGGTGGTGCCGGCGATGATCTCGGGCCTGCTGTGGCGGGGCGCGACGCGGCGCGGGGCGATCGCCGGCATTGCGGCGGGGGCGCTGATCTGGGCGCTGATGATCTTTCTGCCTTCGCTGGGGCTGATGCCGCATGTGGCAATGCCTTCGGGGATCGACCCCTTTGCCGGCGCGGTCCTGCTGGCGCTGTCGGTCAATCTTGCGCTGCTGACGCTGATTTCGCTTTTCGATTTCCCCGAGCCGGGCGAGCGGTTGCAGGCGCTGTCCTTCGTCCATGCCATCGCCCCCGATACCTCGCCGACCGAGACCGCCCCGGCCGCGCAGGCCGAGGCGCTGCTGACTTTGGCGGGTCGCATCTGGGGCAGCGAAAAAGCCCTGGATGTGTTTCGCAACGCCGCGGACATACAGGGAAAATCCGGCTATCTTCCCGACCTGACCCCCCGTTTTCTCAGCGATTTCGAGCGTCGTCTGGCGGGCACCGTCGGCGCCGCCACCGCCGCCGCGCTAATGTCGCGGGTGCTGGGCCGCGGCGGCATGACCGTCTCTGACCTGATGGAGGTCGCGGGCGAGGCCAGCCGCACGCGCGAGGATAACCTGCGCCTTGAAAGCGCCTCGCTGGAACTTTCAAGAACCGCCGGCATGCTTCAGGAAAGCAACGAGAAACTGACCGCGATCTCGGCCCAGAAGGACGCGTTTCTGGGGCAGATCAGCCATGAATTGCGCACGCCCATGACCTCGATCCGGGCGCTGTCCGAGATCATGACCGACCCGGACCTGCCCGCCGCCGACCGCAACCGCTTTGCCGGCATCATTCATGACGAGGCCGCCCGCATGACCCGCCTGCTTGGCGATCTGCTGGATCTGGCCGTCCTTGAAGGCGGCCACGCGCGGCTGAAACCGGCGGTCGTCAATCTGCATGACATTATCGACCGGGCGCTGGCGATGGCGGGCGCCACGGCCTCGGCGCGCGAATTCACCATGCTGCGCACCCCCGCGGCCGAGCACCTGCCCGTCATCACCGACCCCGACCGCCTGTTGCAGGTGCTGATCAATGTCGTCGCCAATGCCCGCAAATATTGCGACGCCGAGTTTCCGGCCATCCGCATCGACACCCGCCGCAACGCGCAAGGCCAGACGCTGATCGACATTTCCGACAATGGCTCGGGGATCGGGCCGGACAGCCGGGCGCTGATCTTTGAAAAATTCGCCCGCCTGAACGACCCCGCGCGGGCGGGCGGCGCCGGGCTTGGTCTGGCGATCTGCAAGGAAATCATGGAGTTCCTTGGCGGAAGCATCGCCTATCTGCCCGGCCAGGGGGGCGCCTGCTTCCGCGTGACGCTGCCCCGGCGGCCGCCGGTGACATCCCCCGGCGACCCGGCGGACTGACAAGAGCGGCAGCGTTAAACCTTTTCGCAACCACTCCATGCCATCTTGCGATTGAAGTGAGCTGATTCGGTCTGGATATGAAAAGCGCAGCCAGGGAACAGAAAGCGGGCGCAGAAGGCGCAACCGATACCGACATGTCGGTGCGGGGTGCCGTCCTGCAGCGAATCATCGCCGAACGCAGCCGCAACCGCGTCGCGCCGCCGCCCGGCGGTGCCCGC
The DNA here is from genome assembly GCA_046348875.1 of Paracoccus sp. (in: a-proteobacteria). GTDB lineage: Bacteria > Pseudomonadota > Alphaproteobacteria > Rhodobacterales > Rhodobacteraceae > Paracoccus. Next base: position 30,368 of record JAXMDJ010000012.1, on the reverse strand, counting down.
CCTGCGCCCGAATTCGGGATCGAGCGCGCGGCAGCCACCGCGCTTGGCCGCGCGGCGGAAAAGATGCTGCGCCTGCCGGTGTTCGTCGAACAGGCGGAACTGGCACCCATGACCCTGCCGGAACTGGCGGAATTGCTGCCCGAACGCGCCCTGCTTGCCGTGCTGGAAGGGGGGCGCGACTCGCTTGGCGTCATGGCGCTGTGCCCGAACCTGCTGACCTCGATCATCGAGATGCAGGCCATTGGCCGCGTCACCTCGCGCCCACCGGCAAGCCGCCGCCCGACACGCGCCGATGCCGCGATCTCGGCCGATTTCGTCAACGCCTTCCTGGCCGAGCTGGGGCGCGAAACCGCGGGACGTCCCGGCATCCCCGCCTTCGCCACCTTCCGCTTTGCGACCTATATGGACGATCCGCGCCCCCTTGGCCTGATGCTGGAGGATGGCGACATGCAGCGCCTGCGGCTGAAGTTCCGCGTCGGTGCCGGCGGCCAGCGCGATGCCTCGATCCTGATCGCGCTTCCGGCCGAGCCGGGCAGCGGTGCCCGCATGACCCCGCCCCAGACCGGCACCGCCGCCCTGCCGGCGCAGGCGCCCGTTGCGACCCCTGCGCCGGCGGCCCGCTCCGCGCCGGAGTCGCTGGCCGAGGCCGTGCAGCAGGCGCCGATCCGCGTCGTCGGCATCCTTTGCCGCCGCAAGCTGAGCCTGCAAACCCTGCGCGGCCTTGGCCCCGGATCGCTGATCCCCCTGCCGCAGAACGCGCTGGACGACGCCCGGCTTGAGACCTCGCGCGGGCAGGTCCTCGCGCGCGGGCGCCTGGGCGAGGCCGAGGGCTTTCACGCCATCCGCCTGCGTAGCACCGGCGATGCGACCCCGGCCGCGACGGCACGACCCGACTGCGCGACAAGCCTTGCCGCCCCGCGCCCGTTGGGACCCGCCCTCAGCCCCCTGCCTCCGCGTCCCGATATCGAACCGCCGATTGCCGATATCGACGACCCCGACGCATTCCGTGAAAACGCATCGTCGAATATGGGGTGGATCGGGGGCCGGCCCGCCGGTTGAACAGATGCCCCATTCCCGCCCCGCCGGCCGACCGGCCGCGCGCCGAATGGACCGAATGGGGGCATCCCGGCCACTGCCGAGGCCGCTCGGGCGGCGCGAAGGTCAGATTCCCCTTGAAAACCGCCGCGTCTGGTCGCATGAAGCATGCGCCCGCGACAACTGCGGGTCACCCCTACCAGGAGAGAACATGGCCAAGGAAGAAATGCTCGAATTTCCCGGCGTCGTGAAGGAGCTCCTGCCGAATGCGACATTCCGGGTCGAGCTTGAGAACGGCCATGAGATCATCGCACATATGGCAGGTAAGATGCGCAAGAACCGCATCCGCGTCCTTGCCGGCGACAAGGTCCAGGTCGAGATGAACACCTACGACCTCACCAAGGGGCGGATCAATTACCGCTTCAAGTAAGGACGCCGTGACGCCCGCCCCGCGCGCCATCCCGGATGGCCCGACCGGGGATTTGGGCGGTACGGTCTGCCCGGACAGGGTCATTCCCCCTGCCGGGACCATCGCGGCGCCGTCGCTGACGCTTGGATCGGCCAGCCCGCGCAGGCTGGAATTGCTGGCCCAGATCGGCATTGTCCCCGACCGGATCACCCCCGCCGAAATCGACGAAACCCCGCTGCGCAACGAATTGCCGCGCCGCTATGTGCAGCGCGTGGCGCGGGAAAAAGCGTCCGCTCTGGCCCACACCACGCCCGGCGCGGTCCTTTGCGCCGACACCTCGGTCGTCGCCGGCCGCCGCATTCTGGGCAAGCCCGCCGATGAAAATGAGGCAGCCGCATTTCTGCGCCTGCTCTCCGGGCGCCGCCACCTCGTGCTGACGGCCGTGGCGCTCAGCCATGCCGGCCGCATCCATGAACGCCTGGTCGAGACCGTGATCCGCTTTCGCCCGCTGACCGATGCCGAGATCGCCGGCTATCTCGCCAGCGGCGAATGGCAGGGCAAGGCCGGCGGCTATGCGATTCAGGGCGCCGCCGGCGCATTCGTCGCGTGGATGCGCGGCTCATACAGTGCCGTGGTCGGGCTGCCGCTGGCAGAAACCGCGACCCTGCTCTCGGGAATCGGAATAAGGAGAGACGCGCGATGAAGGGGCGCCAGATCGTGATCGGCCAGGTTTTCGGCCGCGATGCCGCCGCGCTGATGCAGGACGGCCGGCTTGAGGACCTGATTGTCGATCCCTCGGGCGTCATGCCCTTTGCACCGGGCGCGATCTGCCGCGCCAAGGTCGATCGCCTGGTCAAGGGGCAAGGCGGCGTGTTCCTGCGCCTGCCCGACGGCGCGCAAGGCTTCCTGCGCGACCGCGGCGGCCTGCGCGAGGGCCAGCCGCTGATCGTCCAGATCACCGGCAGCGCCGAGGACGGCAAGGCGATCCCGGTCTCGGCGCGGCTGAATTTCCGCGGCCGGCATGTCATCGTGACGCCCTCGGCGCCGGGGGTAAACGTCTCGCGCCGGATCCGCGACCCGGAAACGCGCGCGGCGCTGACCGAAATCGGCGAGGCCGCCATCGCCGACCTGCCCGAACCGCCCGGAATCGTTTTCCGCAGCATCACCGCCCAGGCCGACCTGGACGAGGTCGCCGCCGAGCTGCGCGAGTTGCTGGACCTGGCAGCAGCCATCCAGTCCGACAATCAGGGCGCGCCCGAACTGCTGCTTGACGCCCCCGACCCCGCCGAGGCCGCGTGGCAGGACTGGGCCGAACCCGCGCCGGACGACATTCAGGACGGCCCGGATGCCTTTGCCGCAACCGGTGCGCAGGACGCAGTCGAGGCGCTGCTGGACACCCGGATCGACCTTTCCGGCGGCGCCTGGGCCGAGATCGAGGCCCTGCGCGCGCTGGTCGCCATCGACGTCAATACCGGCAGCGACCATTCCCCGGCCGCCGGGCTCAAGGCCAATATCGCGCTGGCCCGCGACCTGTCCCGGCAATTGCGGTTGCGCGGTCTTGGCGGTCAGATCGTGGTCGATTTTGCCCCGATGCCCAAGCGCGACCGCGGCACCGTCGAACAGGTGCTGCGCGCCGCGTTCCGCAACGAGGCCGCCGAGACGGTGCTGATCGGCTGGACCGCCATGGGCCTTTACGAGATCAGCCGCAAGCGCGACCGGATCGCGCTGTCGCGTCTGGCCCAGCCGGAGTCGGCGCGATGAAATGCCCCATCTGCGGCAAGCCGGCGGCGCCGCAATACCGGCCGTTCTGTTCGCGCCGCTGCGCCGACATCGATCTGGCGCATTGGCTGCGCGGCGATTATCGCCTTCCCGGCGAGCCCGTCGCGCCCCCCGAAGACGAGGCATGATTTTCGCGCTTTTCCTCTGGACAGTGGCGTGAAGCTGCCATAACAACGCGCTTGCCGAAAGCGACAGGCAACGGCGCCCGGATAGCTCAGTTGGTAGAGCAGCGGATTGAAAATCCGCGTGTCGGCGGTTCAAATCCGTCTCCGGGCACCACAATTTCAAAGACTTGTATCATTTCTGCCTTTCCTCTGCTCAGTTTTTGAAACAGCCGTTGAAACATTCACGTTCTGGGCCTGTTCTGTTCCCAGCGATTTCGGGCTTCCTGCGCCCTTGCCGCCAACTCTCTTTGCCTGATCTGACCTCCATACTTTTTCAGCATCTCAGCGCCGGAATGGCCGGTAACGGCCTTCACTAGCTCGTCGTCATTTCCGGCCTGATAAAGTTCAATGGTGGCGTTCTTGCGCAGCCCATGGGTGACGTAGGTCATGGCGTCCGGGTGCTGCATCGCGGCTTTCACGTTGCGCATGTCCTTGGCGACAACCTCGTATCGCACCGGACGACCCTTATCGTCGGTGATAACGGTCAGGCCCTTTTTCTCGACCGTCGCCAGATGGGCATTCAGGCGGTCGGTGAAGGGTATCCACAGCGGCTTGTCGGTCTTGCCTTGGGTGAAGTCCCAAGTGCCGTCCTTAATGTGGTTCCAGCGCATTTTCACAATGTCACCGATCCGCTGTCCGGTGCCGATGCACAACTCGTAGACAAGGCGGGCGCGGGGCGGGGCGAGACTTTCAAACTCCGCCCGAACGTCATCGGGCCAAGGCACCCAGCCTTCGCCTTCCTGCTTGAGCAGAGGGATGCCCTTGGCGGGGTTGCCGTGTTCTTTCTTGAGGAAGCCGATCAGGCGGGCGTGGTTCATTAGCACGACCATCACCTGGACCAGATAATTCGCCTGCCGCCAGTGTTCGGCGTTGGCGCGGTGCAGTTCATAGATGTGATACGTCTCGATCTTGGTCGGGTCTTTCGCGCCCCAGATCGCGCGAATGTGGCTGATATATTTCTGGTAGTCGCGCTTGGTGCGAGGCTTCAATTTCTTGAAACCATCGCTCTCGAAATAGCTGAGAATCAGCGCCTCAAAATTGCGTTTTACCGGGACAGGCTCCCGGCCTTTCAGCAACAAGTTGTAGTGCTCCCAGAACTCAGGGGTTCCCGGTTCTTCTTTCATCATGACCGATTGGCTACGCGCCCGGCGGATGAATCGGACGTAGCCGCGATCCTTGTAGACATACCTGGGCAACTCTTTCTTCGTCATTTGCCCATCCTCAGATCGCTGTTCAGGAAGTCGTCGCCGCCCTCGGGATCGGTCATGCCAGCGTCAACGGTAATGCTGCCATCAGGCTTGATCTCAAACCGCGCCCGCATCCAGCCAGCCGCGCGCGCATCGCGCAGAAGCGCGGCGACGGTGCTTTTCGCTTGAGTGGTGGGGCGGGGTGCGGTCATGGATCAGTTGCCCTCGCCCGGACGCTGCCAATTCACTGCATCATCTTCGCCGCGATAGGCATCATCCAGAGCAACGCGATAATCCACGCCCAGACGGTGGCAGACCTCTTTGAAAATCTCGGTAACGTTCAGAGCGATATGGCCCCGGGTATCGTGCAGCTCGTCCTTCAGCCGATAGTAGCCCTCGTCGAACGGCTCGTCATTCCAGATCCGGTGCAGCATGACAGTCGCCTGCTGGCCGGCGATATACATCATCGTGATGCCGCGCATGTGGTGGAACGGCAGACCGGGCCAGCGAACGGCCTGGCTCGTCTCCGGTTCGCCAACCCAGCCACTTTTCCCGTTGCCGATATGGGCAAAGCGCGCTGCGGCCTCGAAGGCATCCTTGGGGGAGTTGAAGCCGAGGCCCATGATCGCCGTCGCGCAAGCGACCTGCATCAAGGTGAACCACGAATAGGTCCGAGACTTGCCACGTCCGACTTCGTTCTCGTTCTGACTGATAATATGACTACGATCAGCCCAGTTCGCCATGTCCTTGACGGTTGTCCCTGTTGCCTCGGCGATCTCTTTCGCCGTGTAGCTCTTGTTAAAAATATCCATGCAGGTCTCCTTCCCAAATGAACTTACAGCACGTTCATAAAGCCCACAAGGAAAAACTCGCGACAAGTTCACTGGAGTTGCGATGAAAGCAAGCCGCCCGCAACCAACCTGATCGCGGGCGATCTGCATCAGGCGTGACCTGGCGCCGGTTCATTTTCACCTGTTTTCCTGCCGTTGGCCTTTACCCAACTGTCAAGTCCAGCCGCGAAGCGGCGCAGTGTCGCGTTATCGCAGTTCAGGAAATGGTTGATGAAAATCTGCTGATATTCGTCGGAAAGACACTCGAACAACTGCATGAATGCGTGGCCGTCCATTTCTGGACCTCCGTCAGCTTGCGGACGCGGCAAGGTGCTGAAAGACTGCGGCCCCGTGGTGGTGGTGGTGTCAGCAGTCATACCACCGTCTCCATCCTGCTATCGGGCGGCAGGCCTTGCTGACCGCTGGCACCGCGCCAGATGGCCGCCATCAGCTTGCAGGGCGGGTCATCCACTCGTCCTAGGAAATCCTCGCTATCCGCCGGAACGCCGGGGCCGTCCAGATCCCACAGGACATGGATAAGGGCTGCAATCCCGGCCATGCTGGTGGGGGTCATATCGATCATCGCCCAGAAAGCGTCGTTCTCGATGGCTTCTGCCGCCTTGCTCTCTGGCATATCCCATTTGTCGTTTTCGGGCAGATCGATGGAGCGATACCATTCCTTTCGGGCCGCAACCCACTGCCGGTAGATAGGAAGGATCGGGTCTTCGTCTTCAGCCCTCGCCAAGGCCGGAACAGCCAGCGCGGTAGCGGCGGTCACGTCACCGGCGGCGAGCGCCGCCGGCAGCGCGGCCAGCGGCCCGGTCGTCAGAAGATCACGTCGGTTCATGCTGCACCCCCTTCAATCGCATCAAGCGCCTCGGCCAGAGCGGCGCGGGCGGCCTTCCGGTTCTGCTCGGTCAGGTTCTCGGCCTCGGTCAGGTCGAGGGCCAGCAGGATCGTGTCGCGGATGACATACAGGGTGGCATCGGACACGGCGAGGCCGGTCGCCCCAGGGCGTTCTTGCGGTTTCATCAGTTCCTCCATTGGTCAGGCCGTCGCGGCCTCTTGACGCTCCATCCGTTCGCGCAGGCACGCGGTAACTTCGGCGCCCTGCGACCGGAAATTCCGCGCCGCTTCACGTTCCAGCCACGCCTTTACGTCGGCAGGCAAGTTCATCTTGAATTGCACCTGATTCTTCATTTGCGCCTCACGGACAAAACATGTCCTCTATGGACAATAAATGTCCGTAGCGTCAAGGACAATTCGTGTCCATAACGCCCGTATGGATGATCGTCAGCTAGTTCAGTTCAAATTGATGCTGCCCGCAGACTTGAAGGCGAGGGTCGAGGCCGCAGCTAAAGACGGACGCCGTAGCCTGTCGCAGGAAATAGTGGCCGCGCTCGAAGAGAAGTTCCCCGCACCAAAATCCCAAGCACTCTTAGCTGCGGAACTTATGCAGACAGTCGTCCGCCTGCTTCAAAGGTCTAGCGACCCCAGCGACCCAATCTTGCAGAGGGCAATTGACGATTGGGCGGAATCAATGCCCGGCGTCGCTTTTGAACTGCGGCGGACCGATGACGGTTATCTGGAAATCGTCTTCAAGTCAGGCACCTCCGACGATTGACCGCCAGCGCCTCAATGTCGCTCCGGTCCTGTGCCTTGTTGCATTCCTTGACAAGGCACATCTCGGCGTGGACGCGTCTTGACCTCACACAAAGTTATCGTATATACAAAAAAACACATGTTGATGATCGTCTGGGATGAGCCGAAGCGGCAAACGAACCTCGCCAAGCACGGCTTGGACTTTGCCGATCTGGATGAGGGGTTTTTCCTCGCCTCGGTCGTCGTTCCGGCGAACAACGGTCGGCACATGGCGATAGGCCGCCTCGCGGATGGCACGATTGCCGTGGTGTTCGCCACCTTGGGCACCGAAGGGGTTTCGGTGATCTCGATGCGACCGGCCAGCCAGAAGGAAAGGAGCCTGCTATGACCAGAAAGCACCTGACCGAAGACCAGATCCAGCGCATGATCGCCAGCGATCCCGATGCGCCGGAAGCAACCGATGAACAGATCGCCCAGGCGAAGCCCTTCGCCGAGGCGTTTCCGGCCCTGGCCGATGCCATGCGCAAGAATCTCGGCGGCCGCCCGAAGGCAGAGAATCCGAAGGTTGCGGTCTCGCTGCGGCTGGATCAGGACATTGTTGCGCGGTTCAAGGCCAGTGGGCCGGGCTGGCAAACGCGGATGAACAACGCGCTGCGTCACGCTGCGGGCCTGTAGAATAGGGGCCGCCAGCGTCGCGCATGACGGCCCCTTGGTCGCCTGATGCGGCGTCCTGTGGCTGCCCCCGGTGTCGCCGTGACAGCCTGCGCCGCGCTACCGGAGGGATAGCCGCGCCTTGACGGGGTTTGGCTTTCCCAAGCCGGGCACTCGCCGTCTGATCCCGGACGCTTCGGCGGAAGCAGGACCGCCGGGCGCATCCTCGCCCTATTCCGCCCAATCGATGAAGGTCAGGGCGTCCTTGACGGTGGCGTCGTTCAGGCCGGCCTGTTTGGCCTGCGCCATCGCTTGCAACAGGGTGGCGAAGGCGCGCGCCTTGCCGCCGTGATCCATGGCCTGCATCGGGCGCACCACGTCCAGCGTCACCTTGCCGCCCAGCTTCTCGGTCGCTTCCTCGGCCATCAGGTTGGCGATGGGTTGCAGGACCAGCTGCGCCAGGTGGCGTTGTGCCTCGCGCACAAGGGGGCCGGTGGTCGCGGGGTTGGTCAGGCCGGGCAGGATGCCGAACAGGCTGTAAATCTCACCCTTCGCCTCGGTCAGCAGCTTGTCGGCCAGGGTCTTGTCCAGTTGCGGGGAAAGCTGATCCGGCGACTGGCCGAGATTGGGGTTCATGCCGGCCGCCGTTGCCTGCGCCACGCCCTCGATGACAAGGGACGCGCCGCGATTGCCCCGGAAGCTGCGCCGCATCTCGGCCATGTCCTCGGTGCTGCCTTCGGGCACGGGGATGATCTGCGAGCCGATGGGCGCATCGCGGAACACGTCGCGCAGCGCCGTGGTGATTTCCTCCAGCAACCCGGCCGAGAGTTTCGCCCGTGCCAGTGGTGCCGATCCGGCCCAAGGCGTCGTGGCATCGCAGCCGATGCGGAAGTGCAGCACCTCGGCCGCCAGCACGGTTTCGGAACGCCCGCCGCCGATCTCGGGCAGACCCACGCGATAGGCGCGCGGCACGCCGTAGCGGGTCGAAACATCCCAATCGGTGACCGGAACCAGCCGGTCGCGGATCAGGAAGACGCATTCACCGCGCAGCGCCAGAGCGCGTGCGCAGATCGCCATCACGCGCCGATCCAGCAGGTCGGTGCCGGTCACGTCGGCCAGTGACAGCCCCGATTCCCAGAGGCTGACGGACGCCTGCACCGCCGCCGTCAACTCGGCCAGTCCCGCGCCGCCGGCAATCCACGCCTCGCGCGCCGCCATCAGCGCGGCGGTATAACCCGGCTGCACCGCGCGGGCCTCAAGCGGCTTGCGCCGGAACAGATCCATGAGACCCATCAGATCCTCCACCGATTGAGCGCATAGGCTGGCCCGCGATAAGGCTGGCGGTCCTGATGCGTTTCCCAAGCCCGCGCCTCGATCTAGGCGGCGGGATAGGCAGGACGGGTGACCGCGCTGATCTCGAACAGATCGGCCCGCGTGATGGTGCGCAAGACGCCCGCGCCGCGCCGCTCGATCCGCTCGCCATCGCCGGCAACCCGAAAGCCCGGCGACAGGCCCCGGATCAGCCCGCTGGCATGGGCGGCAAGGAAATCCCGCGCCCAGGACGTGCCGCCGTCGATTTCGGCCTCGATGACAAGCGCCGCATCGCCGTCGCGCAGGGTCAGGTTACCCGCTGCCCGTGAGGCCAACGGCTTGCCCCAGTCGTGACCGGCCAGCAGGTGGATATCCTCGCCCGCCTCGATCCGGTCGGCGAAGGCGCGGGGGGCGATGACCTCGCGCCGCCCCGGTGCCAGTTCGGTCTCAAGCGCATAGGGGAACGTCGCCCGAAGGCGGGTTGCCCCGCCATCGCTGCGCAGCTCCAGCGCCCCGAGCGACGCCCCCCAGAGCATCACGCGATGCCCGTCAGGATGCGGGTCTGAAGCCCGCGCGGCACGGTAAAATCGGCCGTGACCAGCGCCGTCAGCACCAGCTGGCCGCTGCCCGCCTTGGTGTAGGGGTCGCGAATCAGGTCAACCCCGCCATAGAGGCCCAGATAGCCCGGTGCCACGCCCTGCACATTGGCGGTCAGGATGGCGGTTTCCGCGGGGATCACGTTGCTGATCGCGGGCGTTCCGACATGCTTCACCAGCCGGTCCCATTCCCACATCGGCGCGCCATCCGCGGCCTGCTGAGCATCCAGATCGGACCAGATCGCCGGGTCGAAGGCGACATTCACCTGCGACGGGCTGTTGATCGCATTGGCCTGCATGAAGGCCACGATCTGCGCCCGGAACGCCGCCCAGCTGGCGCGGGCGCCGACAGCGGTCGAGGTGATGCCATAAGCGGTGGCGCCGGGGATGATGCCCAAGGGCTGGCCGACCGTGCCGGTGCCGTTGATCACCACGCGGTCGAGTTCGGTGCCGATCACCGCGTTCAGGTCGCGCCGGATCGCCTGCTCCAGTCCTTCGCCCGCCTGTTTCAGCGCCTTGCGGCTGATGATCATCTGCGCCCCGCCGGTATGGTCGGGGTTCAGGCTGCGTTCCGATGTCTGGTATTCCGCCGGCCCGCCGACATTGCCCAGCTCGGTGGTCTGCCAGCCGAACACCGCGCCCGAGGTCGCAACCGGAAAGGCCAGTTCGCCCGACGTGATGTTGACGCTTTCCATGCCGAGCTTCGCTGCGACCGAAGCCGGAAACAGCCGGTCGATGATCGGACGGATCGCCCTGGGGTTCACCTGATCGCCCGCGACCGTTTCACCGGCGCGGCGCTCCAGCGCTGCATAGGGAACCGGGATGCCCTGATAGCCGCCAGCATTGCGCAGCTCGGTCACGACCTCGGCCGTCGCGCCCGTGAGCGCCCGGCCCTCGTCGAGCGCAAGCGCCACCTGCCGCATCTCGAACCGGCCGACCAGATCGGCATATTCGCGATCTGACCGGGTATCCAGCTCGGCCCCGGCCTCGCGGCGTTCGGTATCCTCGGCCACCAGCGCGGCGCGATAGCGGGTTTCGTTGGTGCGATATTCCGCGTCCATCACTTCCATGGAGCGGGTTTCGTCCTCGGTCGGGCTGTCCTTGCCGACCAGCCCCGCCAGTGCCTGCCGGATTTCCGACTGGCGACGGGCGATTTTTTACGGAGTCCAGCATCGTTTTACCTCATGTTGCCGGGTTGGTGTTCGCTGCCAGATCGGCAACGGCTTGCGCCCAGGCGTCACGCGCGGGCGACCGGAGCGGCGCGGGATGGCCGCATTCGATCCGGGTCTTTTTCGTGTGGCAGGAGGCGCACCGAACCGCGCAATTGGCCGGATCGAAGGCCAGTTCCGGATTGCTGCGCACCGGCTTCACATGGTCGATTTCCAGCCGCCCCTTGCGGGTGCCGCAGTCCACGCAGGCCCAGCCGTCGCGTTCCAGCACGATCTGGCGCAGCATCTGCCAGCGGCGGGTCTTCAGGACTGGGCGCGAATAGCGCCGCCATTCGTCGCGCATCACGCCCATGCCAGCCTCGCCTTGCGGATCGGGGCCGCCTTCATGCGCTGCCCCTGTGCCACCGCCAGCACAGTCGCCGCCGCCGCGTCGATGCGGCCGAGGCTGCGCCCCTTTGCCAGCTTGGCGTTGTTGGCCGGGTCCAGCAGCACGATGGCGTCCGAGAAGGCCGCGCGCAGCAGCAGCGAGGCCGTGCATTTCACCTCGCCGTCGAACAGCGCGCGCCGGAAGCGTTCGATGTCTTCGCTGCCGTCTTTCCAGCCGAAGCCGCGCCAGATGAACGGGACGCGGGCGAGACCGGCCTTTTCCATCGCCTCGGTGAACTCGGCATGGCGGAAGCGGTCGCCGACGATGCAGGCGGGGGTGATGCCGTCCAGCTTGCGCACGATCTCGGCCAGCCACGGCCCCGGCGGAACGGTCGCATCGCCCATCACCGACAATTCGCCGCGGTCCTGCATCTCGACATAACGCCCGCTGACGCCATCGGCCGCGCCGCGATCCGCCAGCGACGGCGATGCCGGGAAGGTGCCCAAAGCCTCAAGCCGCCCGGTGTCCGGCCAGTAGAACGCCGCCGCCGACATGGAGCGGCTGCCGCCCAGATCCACGCCAAGCACGCACGGCCCCTCACGCGCGGGAAGCCGGTCAGGGTCGATCTCGGCCGAGAGCCATTCGTCCACCGTCACCAGAACGCTGCGATCCTCGGTCGAGACACGCTCGTTCCGGTTCAGGTTGCGGAAGCTGGAAAGCGCCGAGCCGCCCCGCGCAATCGCCCGCCGTGCCTGCGCCACCAGCCATTCGGCCGAGGAACCGATGCCCTCGACCGCGCCCGGATTCGCTTCCAGAAGCGAGGCCAGATCGTCGGCGGGCAGCCCGAAGGCAGGCCGATGTTCCTGCACATAGGTGCCGGGCGGCGGCTCATCCAGCCAGCGGCTGAAGGTGTTGGTATCGTCCGGCGCCGAGGTCGAGATGATCAGCGCCCGGCCATCGCGCTTGCCAAGCCCCGAGAGGATGGCGTTTTCAAGGCTGTCGCCCTTCTCGCGTTCCCATGCCGCGCGTTCGTCCATCAGCGCCAGCGTCGGCGCCCCGCCGAGGATCGACTTGCCATCCGCCGCGATGCAGCGCGCCAGCCCGCCGCCATTGCCGGAATATTCGACTTCCAGCTTGCTGCCGCGCCGGATCAGGAACTGTTCCCGTTCGTCCTCGGGCAGGCCCTCGATGAAGCCGACCAGGAACTGAAACGCCGTCTTGGCCTGGTCGCGGTTCCGGGCAGCGAACAGGATCTCGCGCCGGGGCTGACCGTCCCACACGCCCTTCAGCGCCCCCAGCGCCAGCCCGGCCGACAGCGCCGTCTTGGCATTGCCGCGCCCGATGGACAGGCAGGCCACCATCACCCCATCGGCCAGTGCGCCGCGCACGAATTGCCTCTGAAAGCCGGCGAGCTTCAGCGGCGCGCCGGCCATTTTCCCTTCCGGGATTTTCAGGGTTTCCAGAAAGGCAATCGCCAGATCGGCTTTTTCAGGCGCCGGGAGAGAGAGCGGAACACTCCGCCGCCGGTCCTGCCCCCGTCCGGGTTTCCGGGCATTGGGACCACATTTGCGCACCCGCTTCACCCCGGTCATAGCCGCACCCGGCGATGGCGGGCGCAGATGCGGGCGGCGGCGACCGACAGGCCCTGCCTGACATCCGTCGGGCCGCGCGCGTCATAGAGCATGGAGGCCTGATCCATGACCGCAAGGCGTAGGTCTGCGGGGATGCTGGCCGGGGTGTCGCCATAGCCGGCCTCATAGGTCAGCATGACGGTGCCGGTAAGGTTGGCCGGCAGGGTGATGCTGGGCCAGCGGCCGCCCTCGATGCCGTCCGCAGTCTCGATCCCGTTCACGGTGACATGGGCGTCAGGCGCCAGCGGGCCGATGGGCAGATCGACAGCATCGCCCCCCTCGGCCGACAGCGTGAGGCTGATCACCTGCCGGATAAGCGCGATGCCGCAATAGTCCTCGACCTCGCGCGTCGCGGCAAAGGCAAGCCGCTGGCTCTCGGACACCGTCACGGGATCGGCGCTGCCCGCGTCGAAGCCGGTGCGCATATGCACCAGAAGCTCGTCGAGATTGACGGGCAAAGCAGTTGCGGGAAGGCGGATGTATCTCATGGCATGATCCATATAGGTCAGTATTGTTTACCATTAATAGGTCCGGTTTGATACCTAATTTCATCGGCGTTGAGCCGGCCCCCGCTCCTGTCCCCCCGACATGCAGGGGACAGACCTTCGTGGCGCTGCGGCCATGACCTGTATCCACGCGATGCCCGGTATCGGGGGCCAGCCGCTGTCCCGCAGGCTTCTCTCCTGCCCCGGCTTGGCCTCACGCGCGCATTCGGCGTATCTCGGCTTTGCCAGTCCCCGGTCTGTGAGCGCGGGCCATTCCCGCATTTGCCAGCCGGTGGGTTAAGTGTCGCGTTTCTGGCAGGGCCTAGAAGGTGCCGGTTCCCTGCCGGGTTGGGGAAGGCCCCAGGTCCGTTTTCCCCGCTGATGTCGCTCAGCGGTCAGAAGCTAGGGCGGTTGGCGGGATATGCCCGGCTCAGTGTCCGGTCTGCTCCGACGGATTGACGCCCCCGCACCGCGCCCGAAGCGCGGGGGCGAAGGGGATCAGTCCTCGATCAGCGGGAAATCTTCCGGGCCGTCGAAGTCGTCGCGGCGCTGGTAAAGCTCGTTCACCATCCGCTGCATCAGCAGGTGCTGTTTGGGGCTGGGCTTCCAGTTCCGCCGCCGCGACTGGCTGGCGATGGACCGGGCAAAGTTTCTGGCCCATTCATTCGTCGCAGCCTCGCAGACGGTGGGCCAGCTCCACAGCAGTTCATCGATGGGGCGCAGTGGGGTGATGATCATGCCGCCACCTGCGCGCTGACATGATGCAGGAAAGCCGCCTGATCAGCCGGGGGCAGCGCTTCATAGCAGGCCAGCGCATAGGCCTTGCATTCGGCCGTGCTGGCCCAACTGGCCCATTCCCGCGCCTCGGGCATCAGCCGATAGGGGTTCGGGATCGGATGGCCGGCTGACAGATGGTCGTGGATGATTTCGAGGAAGCGCACCGCATCGGCCGGGTCGCAATCGGCCACGGCGAGACACAAGGCCCTTGCCGCAGATTCGCGCCGCGTGTTACCGTCGATCCAATCGAACCACGATTGCATATCAGCCCCGATTGCGCCCGCCAGCGCGTCGGGGTTTTCGTTTGTGCCGGTCAGATCGGCGTTTGAAACATTCTCGTTAAGTTCACGGTTTGTCAGGGCCGTTTTTGAAACAGAAGCCTCTTGTTTTTCTTGGATTTGGTGCCGGATTGAAAATCCGCGTGTCGGCGGTTCAAATCCGTCTCCGGGCACCACTTTATCTACATGAATATGTTGGGCAACTTCCGACGCCTGTCTTGCGGTCGCACTTTGCGTTGTTTCCGTGGCACTGCGGTGACACAGCTTGGGTGAAGCGCCTGAGAACGCGGGACCATCGCGAGTGATCGGGGCATCGGTGCCGCGACCGAGATATTGAAGCGGATCGAGCCAGCCTAAATATCCATCCCGATTCCGGCACATTTTTCAATCTGACGCAGGTAGGCCCTCACTTTCCCGGCCAGAAATCGGGGCGAGCAGTTTCCGGCACCATCAATGCCGAGTTTGATCTTTTTCGGAAAATACGGTCTCTCGCGACACCAGCGATCAATCGTCGCTCGGCTCGTGTTGAGCACACCTTGCGGATCTTTGTTGATGCAGTAACGCCCCTTGAGGTGAGGCAGCGGCTGATCGAACATGTTTGTCTCCGTCTTGATGAGTGCCACGCCGGATGTCGGCTTGGCCAATACGAACGGGAGACTGCACTATGGCGGTGAAAACCCTCGGATATTATTTTCGCTCATCTTGCGTCGGGACGGTTCATCCCCGCTATCCCAGCTTGACCGTATCGCTGCGCTGAATCAGCGCTTACCTCAACCGCGCGAAACTGGAAAAGCGGTCACTCAATCAGCCCGGAATCGCCCATCAAAAAGCTGGAAAGGGCGAAGGGACTGCCGCCATCAACAGCAACATCGCAAATAGGAATCCGAGATGTCGTTGGCTGGTCGGGCACGACCCGGAGCATGTGCAGGTCGTGCGGCGCTGATCGGTCAGGCTCCATGCCATTATCATCGATGCCAGCGGCGCCCGATCCGTTTCTTCATGACCGCTGGCCAGTTGGCGATGACGCCGATACCACAGCATTTCCAAAGACTTCCCCGCGGCAGGCCATTCGCCGCACCATCCCGGCGACAATGCCGGCTGGTTTCGCGATGCCCTGAAAAACAGACCGCATCCTCAGATCAACTTGAGGACAAGGGGCCAAGGGCGCTTTCTCACATCCGGCGTGAATGGGCTCACAACCGAGCCGCCCTCACATCGCCGTCCACCCGCCATCCACGGAAATCGTCGTCCCGGTGATCTGGTCGGCCGCAGCAGAGCACAAAAAGACCGTCGTGCCGCCGATCTGCTCAACCGTCGCGAACTCGCCCGAGGGCTGGCGTTGCAGCATGACCTTGGCGATGACGTCCTCGCGGCTCATGTTGTGGGTCTTCATCTGGTCGGGGATCTGCTTTTCCACGATGGGCGTCAGCACATAGCCGGGGCAGATGGCGTTGCAGGTGATCGCGTCGCGCGCGGTCTCCAGCGCGGTGACCTTGGTCAGACCCACCACACCGTGCTTGGCCGCGACATAGGCCGACTTGTATTCGCTGGCCCGCAGCCCGTGCGCCGAGGCGATGTTGACGATCCGCCCCCAGCCGGCCTTGCGCATCATCGGCAGCGCCACCGCCGTGGTGTGAAAGGCCGAGGACATGTTGATCGCGATGATCGCATCCCACTTGTCGACCGGGAATTCCGGGATCGGGGCGACATGCTGGATGCCGGCGTTGTTCACCAGAATGTCGCAGGTGCCGGCCTTTTCGATCAGCGCCCGGCAATCGGCGCCTTTCGACATGTCGGCCTGGATATAGCGGACCTTGACGCCATGCTCGCGCGCCAGCTTTTCGGCAAGCGCGTGATCCTCGGGGGCGTCGGTGAAGCTGTTCAGGACAAGGTCGGCGCCGGCGCGCGCCAGTTCGATCGCGATGCCAAGGCCGATGCCGGAATTCGAACCCGTCACCACCGCCGTCTTGCCGCCAAGGAATTTCTCGAACATCGCTGCCTCCTGCTGCATGCGTCGCTGTTGCAGGTGCAGCATGGGCAAAAATGCCGGGGGGCACAAGGCGTCCGGGCGTGCCGCAAAACGGCCTCGCGGCATCTGCGCCGCCCGCATGCGTCCGGCAATCCGCCGCAACGCCCCCGGCCCGAACATTTTCCCGTGATCGAATCCGCCCGGCGGCTTATCGCCTGTGCCGCGCCCGCAACAGCGTTTTTCCAAGAAAAAAGCGCCCGCACAAGGCGGGCGCAAGTCATGAGGCAGGTTTCATACAGGCAAGAAACCTATCGAGCAGTGCCTTATCTATACGCTTTTCCCCCCATGAGTCCAAGGCGTAAGTTTGCCTCATGGTGAACAGATGGCTAATCTGGCCGCCAACAAGAGCAGCGACCCGAAAAACAGGGCAACAAGGCATGCGATTCTACAAATTTTCTAACGAATCCGCGATCTGGCGGCGACTCGCGTTATGCGTGTGTGTTGCATCCATGCCGCTGGCAAGTGTCGCCGAACCCATGCATGCCATTGCAATGTATGGAGAACCTGCGCTGAAGCCGGGCTTTCAGCACCTGCCCTATGCCAATCCCCAGGCGCCCAAGGGCGGAACGATTCGCCTGGCCGAAACGGGCAGCTTTGATTCGCTCAATCCCTGGGTGCTGATGGGCAATCCGGTCTGGCCGATCTTCACCCAGCCGGGGCTGGTGACCGAAACGCTGATGATGCGCTCGCTGGATGAGCCGTTCACGCTTTACGGACTGCTGGCCGAAAGCGTCGAGACCGACCCCGGCCGCACCTGGGTCGAGTTCAGACTGCGCCCCGAGGCACGGTTTTCGGACGGCTCGCCGGTCACGGTCGAGGACGTGATGTGGTCCTATGAGATCATGGGAACCAAGGGCCATCCGCGCTATACCGCCGTCTGGGCCAAGGTCGCGAAGATGGAGCAGACCGGGCCGCGCTCGGTCCGCTTTACCTTCAACACGCCCGACCGCGAACTGGCGCTGCTGATGGGGATGCGGCCGATTCTGAAAAAGGCGCAATGGCAGGGCCGCGATTTCAGCCAGTCGGGGTTGATGGCGCCCATCGGCACGGGACCCTATGTCATCGACAAGGTCGATGCCGGCCGCTCGATCAGCTTTCGCCGCAATCCCGATTACTGGGGGCGAAACCTGCCGGTGACGCAGGGCCTGGGGAATTTCGACACCATCCGCTATGACTATTTCGGCGACGCCTCGACGATGTTCGAGGCATTCAAGGCCGGCGAGATCGATCTGTGGCGCGAACAGGTCGCCGCGCGCTGGGACCGCGATTTCGATTTCCCGGCGATCCGCGATGGCCGCGTGGTCAAGTCCGAGATCGCGAATGGCCGCCCCTCGGGGATCATGGGGCTGGTGATGAACACCCGCAATCCGCTGTTCGCCGACTGGCGGGTGCGGCAGGCGCTGATCGAGGCCTTCAACTTCCGCTTCATCAACATGACACTGTCGGGGGGCAAGGACCCGCGCATCAGCAGCTATTTCTCGAACTCGGAACTGGCGATGACGCCGGGACCGGCGCAGGGGCGTGTCGCCCAGCTGCTGGCCCCCTATGCCCCGGTCCTGCCCCCCGGCACCATCGAGGGCTATGCCCTGCCCGAGGGCGGCGAGCGCGCCATCGACCGCCAGGGCATCCGCGCCGCGCTGGGGCATCTGCACGATGCCGGATGGACCGTGCAGGATGGCGAGTTGCGCGATGCGCGGGGCAACCCCTTCGTCTTCGAGATCCTGCTGAACCAGTCCGGCAGCGCGCTGCGCAGCAGCGCCGAGACCCGGCAGATCGTCGACATCTTCGTGGAATCGCTGCGCAACCTTGGCATCCGGCCGAAAGTGACATTGCTTGATTCGGCGCAATATGTTGAAAGGACGAATAATTACCAGTTCGACATGACCTGGTATGAACGCGGTCTGTCGCTGTCGCCCGGCAACGAACAGATGCTTTACTGGGGGCATGACGGCGTCACGAAAACCGGCACCAAGAACTGGATGGGCATGAACTCACCCGCCGCCGAGGCGATGATCACCGAGATGGGCCGCGCGCAAGGCCGCGAGGAATATATCGCGGCAGTTCAGGCCCTTGACCGCATCTTAACCGCTGGCCGCTATGTCATCCCGGTCAGCTATTCGAGGATTTCCCGCTTGGCCCACAGGTCAGACCTGGATTATCCTGAAATGACGCCGCTTTACGGTGACTGGCCGGGATTCATGCCGGAAACCTGGTGGCAAGAAGAAAGGAAGTGAAATTGTTCAGGATCGCAGCTCTCTTGGCCATTCTTGCGCTAGGCGCATGCAATACCGTGGCCGGCGTTGGCGAGGACATCACCGGTGCATCGCGGATGGTTCAGGGCGGGATAGGCGGGCCGGGAGGCTATTGAAATGAAATGGGTTCACGTCAGCGAGAACTGGCCAGCCTTCTTCGAGGCGATCGTCGAGAAATGGCCGGAAGCGGATGAGACCGACCTTGATGAGATCGACGGCGACCAGCGTGCCTTCATCAGCTACATCGCCGAGGTGACCGGCCAGGAAATCGACGAAACCCGGGACGAGATCCGCGAATGGCTGGCAGGCGAGATTCCGTCGGACATCGTCATGGACCCGATCCACGACAATCGCTCGATCGCGCTGTCGTCGAAATATGTCGGCGAGGGCGAGGACGAATATGACGACGATGCGCGCTTCGGCGATGATGACGAAATCAGGGGCGATGGCGACCTGAACGACCCGACCTGAGGCCAGACCTGAGGGGTGAGACGGGGCGCGGGGGCTCTGCCCCCACGCATGACGCGCCCCTCAATGGGGCGCGTCATGCGTTCCCCCGGGATATTTCTGCATGAAAGAATGAGGGGGCGGCGCCTCAGGCGTCGAGGTCGACCCAGACCGGAACATGGTCGCTGGGCTTGTCCTTGGCGCGTTCGTCCCGGTCGATGCCGAGGTCGATCATCAGGTCGGCAGCCTGCGGCGACAGCAGGATATGGTCGATGCGGATGCCATTGTCCTTTTGCCAGGCGCCGGCCTGATAGTCCCAGAAGGTGAAGGGGCCGCGGCTGGCGTCGGGGGCGCGCAGGCGGACGGCGTCGGTCCAGCCGTTGAAAGCGATACGGCGCAGCGCGGCGCGGCTTTCGGGTTGGAAAAGCGCGTCCTGGGTCCATTTTTCGGGCTGGGCGGCGTCGCGCGGTTCGGGGATGACGTTGTAATCGCCCAGCATGACCGTGGGCATCTCGGTCTTCAGCAGGTCTTGCGCGCGGGCGCGCAGGCGCTCCATCCACGCCAGCTTGTAGTCGAATTTCGGCCCCGGCTGCGGGTTCCCGTTGGGCAGGTAGAGGCCCGCGATGCGGACGGCGTTCTGGCCGACGACCGTCGCCTCGATCCAGCGGGCCTGTTCGTCGCTGTCGTCGCCGGGCAGCCCGCGGCTGATATCCTCAAGCGGCAGTTTCGACAGGATCGCAACGCCGTTGAAGCCCTTCTGGCCATGGGTTTCGATATTGTAGCCCAGATCGGCGATGGCTTCGCCGGGAAAGCCTTCGTCCTGGGTCTTGATCTCTTGCAGCACGACCACATCGGGCTGGGCGATGGTCAGCCAGCCGGTCAGGGTTTCGATGCGGGCGCGGACGCCGTTGATATTGAATGTCGCGATCTTCATGGCCGGCAGGTTAGCCGCGCCGCCCGGGCATTGCCAGATCAGATCGAGAAGGACGTGCCGCAGCCGCAGGACGAGCTGGCATTGGGGTTTTCGATGGTGAAGCGCGCGCCGATCAGCTCATCGGCAAAGTCGATGGTGGCGCCGGCCAGAAAGGGCAGCGAGACCGGGTCCACGACCACCGCCTGCCCGTCGCCTTGCAGCACCAGATCGTCATCCGCGGCCTCGTCCAGGCGGATATCGTATTGAAAGCCCGAGCAGCCGCCGCCCGCCACCGCGACCCGCAACGGGCGTGCCGGGCCGCCGGCGTTGATTTCAGCCAGCCGGGCAAAGGCGCGCGGCGTCACCTTGGGCGGCAGGGTCAATTCCAAGTTCATGGGGCGTTCCGGTTTCCGTTTCTGGTCTTGGAATATAGGGTCCGGCAGGACACCTCGCAAGGAATGCAGGACGACATGACCGCCCCTTATGCCTGTCAGCCCGACGAAAGCCGCGGCCGCCGCTGGCCCGAACGCATGTCCACCTTTCGCAGCCCGTGGCAGCGGGACCGCGACCGCATCATCCACTCCAGCGCATTCCGGCGGCTGAAGCACAAGACCCAGGTCTTTGTCGAGCATGAGGGCGACTATTACCGCACGCGCCTGACCCACACGATCGAGGTGGCGCAGGTCGCGCGCACCATCGCGGGCGTTCTTGGCCTGAACACCGATCTGGCCGAGACGGTGGCGCTGGCCCATGATCTTGGCCACCCGCCCTTCGGCCATACCGGAGAGGATGCGCTGGCCGCCCTGATGGCGCCCTATGGCGGCTTCGACCACAATGCGCAGGCCTTGCGCATCGTCACCAAGCTGGAGCGCCATTACGCCGATTTCGACGGCCTGAACCTGACCTGGGAAAGCCTTGAGGGCATCGCCAAGCATAACGGCCCGGTGACCGGCCCCCTGCCCTATGCGCTGGCCGAGGTGAATGCCGAATGGGATCTTGAGCTGCACACGAACGCCAGCGCCGAGGCGCAGGTCGCCGCCGTCGCCGATGACGTGGCCTACAACCACCACGACCTGCATGACGGCCTGCGCGCCGGCCTGTTCACCGAGGCCGACCTTGCCCAGCTTCCCGTCATAGGCGAGGCCTTCGCCGAGGTGGACGCCCTGCATCCCGGTCTTGACCCGATGCGCCGCCGGCACGAGGCGCTGCGCCGCGTTTTCGGCGTCATGGTCGAGGATGTGATCGCCGTCGCCCAGAATCGCCTTGCCAGCCTGCAGCCGCAAAGCGCGCAGGACATCCGCGACATGGAGGGGCCGATCATCCGCTTCTCGAAACCGCTTTACCAGAACCTCAAGGCGATCAAGCTTTACCTGTTCCAGCACATGTATCGCGCGCCCTCCGTCGTGGTCGAACGAAGGCGCGTGACCGAGATGCTGAACGGGCTGTTCCCGCTGTTTCTGAACGACCCGTCGAAAATGCCGGAAAACTGGCTGCTGGCCGCCGAGGCTGCCGGGGATGAGACCGGCCGCGCCCGCGTGGTTCTGGACTATGTCGCCGGCATGACCGACCGCTTCGCCATTCAGGAGGCCGAGCGGCTGCTGGGCTGACCCCAGAGCCGCGGCCCGGCGCTATTTCGCGGTGTCATGCGTCTTGAGCCATTCGCGCATCATCGCGATTTCGGCCTCTTGCGCCTTGATGACCGCTTCGGCCAGTTTACGGACCTCGGGATCGGTGCCGTATTCCAGCTCGATCCTGGCCATGTCGATGGCGCCCTGATGGTGCGGGATCATGCCGCGCATGAAATCGATATCGGCATTGCCGGTATAGTCCATCATCATGCCGGCATGCATCTTGTCCATCGCCTGCTTGTAGGCGGCGGTCGCGGGCGCATCTTCGGTCGCGGCATGGTCCATGCTGGCGTGATCCATCTTGGCGTGATCCTGCGCAAGCGCGGGCAGCGCGGTCAGCACGACGATGGCGATGGGGACGAGGGGGACAAAAAACGGGCGCATGATGTTTCTCCTGCTGGTTGGGGCACAAGGCGAACACGCCGTCAGCGCAGAAAGATCAGCGCCATCCCCGCCACGGCGATCAGCGCGCCGGCCCATGACGTCGCCGAGGGCCGCGCCCCGGTCATCACCCAAAGCACCGGCAGGATCAGCACCGGCGACAGCGCCGACAGCGTCGAGACGATCCCCACCTTGCCGCCCTGCAACGCAAACATCAACAGCGTCATGCCCATGACCATCGCCAGCAGGCCCGAAAGCGCGGTGACCAGAAGCTGGCGCGGCGTCGGGCGCGCCAGCGGCTGCACCGCCCGGATCGGCAGCGCCATCAGCAGGATCAGGCAGATCACCGCCACCGCAACCCGGATCAGCGAGGCGGCATAGGGGTCAAAGCCCCCCGCCATGACCGGCCGCGCGATCAGCGACCCCAGCGCCTGCCCCGCAGCGGCGATCAGCCCGTAACAGGCAGCGATCACGGTCGAGCCCTGCACCGCCTCGAACCGGTGGCCGCCCGACCGGCCGGCGCGGCCCAGCACCGCCATGGCAACGCCCAGCGTGGACAGCACGACGCCAAGAACGGCAAGTGGCGGCAGATCCTCGCCCAGAAACAGCCAGCCCATCACCGCAGCCATCGGCGCGTTCAGCGCGAACAGCGCCCCGGTGCGGCGCGGGCCCAGCCGGATCAGCGCGACGTAAAGCAGCGTATCGCCCAGAAAGATGCCGATAAAGCCCGACAGCGCCAGCCGCGCCAGATCGCCGGTTTCGATCCCGTGCCAGCGCCCGGAGACAAGAACGATCGCCGCCAGCATCACCGCGACCATGCCCTGCCGCAGCCGGTTGAAGCCGAACGGCCCCAGCGCCTGCGCCGTGTGCTGCGACAGGATGCCGGTCAGCGTCCAGCAGGCCGCTGCCCCCAATGCGGCCAGTTCGTATACAGGCATTTCCCCCTCGCGCGGTTTTCTGCTTGGATAGGTCGGGGGGCGCAGCCGCACAAGGCGCGGCGCGTCGTTCCCGGGGATTTATCAGTGAATGGAGGACCGAAGATGATCGTCAATTCCGGCTCGGCGACCTGGCAGGGCAGCATCAAGGAAGGCGGAGGCACCGTCTCGACGAAATCCGGCGTGTTGAAGGACCAGCCCTTCGGCTTCAAGACCCGCTTCGAGGGCGCGCCCGGCACCAACCCCGAAGAACTGATCGGCGCGGCCCATGCCGCCTGTTTCAGCATGGCGCTGTCGCTGGTTCTTGGGAATGCGGGCGTGACCGACGTGCAGATCGAGACCACCTCGAAGATCGGTCTGGATCAGGATGGCGGCGGCTTTTCCATCAAGACCGCGCATCTGACGACGCGCATCTCGGGCAAGGGCGACAAGGCGGTGATCGAGGAAGCCGCCCGCACCGCCGAAAAGACCTGTCCGGTCAGCAAGGTGCTGAATGCCCAGATCACGATGGACGTGACGGTGGTGTAAGGCCCGGCAGGAAAAACGGCGCCCGTCGGGGGCGCCGTCTCATTCACACCATCATTTCCTTGGTCGCGGTCAGCTTCAGGTCGGGGTGATCGCGCGTCACGCGGTCGATGTCCCATTGCAGCCGCGTGAGATAGACCAGATCGCCGTCATGGTCCTGCGCCATGTGCTGCTTGTTGGTGTTGGCAAAGGCCTCGACCTTGTCCTTGGGGCCGGAAAGCCAGCGGGCGCTGGTGAATTGCGTCGGCTCGAACCGCACCGGCAGGCCGTATTCGATCTCGATCCGGCTGGCCAGCACCTCGAATTGCAGGGCGCCGACGACGCCGACGATGAAGCCCGAGCCGATCATCGGCTTGAAGACCTTGGCCGCGCCTTCCTCTGCAAATTGCATCAGCGCCTTTTCAAGATGCTTGGCCTTCATCGGATCGCCCGCGCGCACCGTCTGCAAAAGCTCGGGCGCAAAGCTGGGGATGCCGGTGAAGCGCAGCCCCTCGCCCTCGGTCAGCGCGTCGCCGATGCGCAACTGGCCGTGGTTCGGGATGCCGATGATGTCGCCGGCCCATGCCTCGTCCGCCAGTTCGCGGTCGGCGGCCAGAAACAGCACCGGGTTCGACACCGCCATCGGCTTTTTCGAGCGCACATGCAGCAGTTTCATGCCGCGTTCAAAATGGCCGCTGGCCAGCCGCACGAAGGCCACCCGGTCGCGATGCTTGGGGTCCATATTGGCCTGGACCTTGAAGACGAAGCCGGTGACGGGGTTTTCATCGGGGGCAATCTGGCGTTCGGCGGCGGTCTGCGGCTGCGGCGCCGGGCCGAACTCGCCGATACCGGTCATCAGTTCCTTGACGCCGAAGCTGTTGATGGCGCTGCCGAACCAGATCGGCGTCATGTGCCCTTCAAGGAAGCTCTGGCGATCAAAGGCGGGCAGCAATTCGCGCGCCATCTCAAGTTCCTCGCGCAGCTTCGCCAGCAGGTCGGCAGGAACGTGTTCGGCCAGCTTCGGATCGTCAAGGCCCGAGATCTGCACCGTTTCCGCGACCTTGTTGCGGTCGGCACGGTCCATGATCTCCAGCCGGTCGTGCAGAAGGTCATAGGCGCCGATGAAGTCGCGCCCCATGCCGATGGGCCAGGACACGGGCGCCACATCGATGGCCAGGTTTTCCTGAATCTCGTCGATGATCTCGAAGGTGTCGCGGCTTTCGCGGTCCATCTTGTTGCAGAAGGTCAGGATCGGCAGGTCGCGCAGCCGGCAGACCTCGAACAGCTTGCGGGTCTGGCTTTCGACACCCTTGGCGCCGTCGATGACCATGATGGCCGCATCCACGGCGGTCAGCGTGCGATAGGTATCCTCAGAGAAATCGCTGTGGCCGGGCGTATCGACAAGGTTGAAGCGATAATCGCCGAACTCGAAGCTCATGGCCGAGGCGGACACCGAGATGCCGCGATCCTGCTCCATCTTCATGAAGTCCGAGCGCGTGCGCCGCGCCTCGCCCTTGGCGCGGACCTGTCCGGCCATCTGGATGGCACCGCCGAACAGCAGGAACTTTTCGGTCAGGGTGGTCTTGCCGGCGTCCGGGTGCGAGATGATCGCAAAGGTCCGGCGGCGGGCGATTTCGGGCGGAAGGTCGGGAAGATTGCTCATGCCCGGCCCTTTACCCTGCGCCGCGCGCGGCCTCAAACGAATTGTTCGCGGATCAGCCGTTCCTCAAGCCCGTGGCCGGGGTCAAACAGCAGCCGGTGGCGGATCGACTGCTCAGAGCGGATTTCCACCCACAGGACCGAATCGACCCCGCGCGAATCGGCGTCGGCCATGACCGGGCGCTTGTCCGATTCCAGGATGTCGAAACGCAGCGTCGCGGATTTCGGCAGGATGGCGCCACGCCAGCGCCGGGGCCGGAACGCCGCAATCGCCGTCAGCGCCAGCACGTCCGAGCCCAGCGGCAGAATCGGCCCGTTCGCCGAATAGTTATAGGCGGTCGAACCGGCGGGCGTGCAAAGCAGCGCGCCGTCGCAGACCAGCTCCTCCATCCGCACGCGGCCATTGACGGAAACGCGCAATCGCGCAGCCTGCGGACCGGCGCGCAGCAGGCTGACCTCGTTGATGGCAAGGGCGCAATGTTCATGTCCGTCGGTGGTGCCCGCGGTCATCGCCAGCGGGTTCACGACGGTCGGCTCGGCCATGCGGATGCGCTCGGGCAGCGCGTCCTCGGAATAGCTGTTCATCAGAAAGCCGACGGTGCCGCGGTTCATGCCATAGACCGGCAGGCCCCGATTCTGGTGCATGACCGACAGCATCAGCCCGTCGCCGCCAAGGGCCACGATCACCTCGGCATCGCGGATGGCGACATGGCCGTAGCGCGCGGTCAGCGTCTCGGCGGCGGTCACGGCGGACTCGGTGCTGGCGGCAATGAAATGCATCTTCATGGGGTTATCTTGCCGCCACCGCGCGCGGGCGCAAGCCCCCAAGATCGCATGGAATATCTACTACCCCCGCGTCGCATCCGTCCTAGCGGCCCGCGACAAAAGCCGCTAGAACGCCGGCAACCCGCTTTTTGCATGAGGACCAGAGATGACCGATACCGGATTCTTCACCGAGACGCTGGACAGCCGCGACCCCGAAATCTTTGGCGCCATCCGCAAGGAACTGGGCCGCCAGCGCGACGAGATCGAACTGATCGCATCGGAAAACATCGTCTCGAAGGCGGTGCTTGAGGCGCAGGGCTCGGTCCTGACCAACAAATATGCCGAGGGCTATCCGGGCAAGCGCTATTACGGCGGCTGCCAGTTCGTCGACATCGTCGAGACGCTGGCCATCGAGCGCGCCAAGGAACTGTTCGGCTGCGAATTCGCCAACGTGCAGCCGAACTCGGGCAGCCAGATGAACCAGGCGGTGTTCCTGGCGCTGCTGCAGCCGGGCGACACCTTCATGGGGCTGGACCTGAACTCGGGCGGCCACCTGACCCATGGCAGCCCGGTGAACATGTCGGGCAAGTGGTTCAACGTCGTGTCCTACGGCGTGCGCAAGCAGGACCAGCTGCTGGACATGGAGGAAATCCGCAAGAAGGCGCATGAGCACAAGCCCAAGCTGATCGTCGCCGGCGGCACCGCCTATAGCCGCGTCTGGGACTGGGCCGAATTCCGCAAGATCGCGGATGAGGTCGGCGCCTGGCTGATGGTCGACATGGCCCATATCGCCGGTCTGGTCGCGGGCGGGCAGCACCCCTCGCCCTTGCCGCATGCCCATGTCGTGACCACCACCACGCACAAGTCGCTGCGCGGCCCCCGCGGCGGCATGGTGCTGACCAACGACGCCGAGATCGCGAAAAAGATCAACTCGGCCGTGTTCCCCGGCCTTCAGGGCGGCCCGCTGATGCATGTCATCGCCGCCAAGGCCGTCGCCTTCAAAGAGGCGCTTGAGCCGGGCTTCAAGGATTATGCAGCCCAGGTCGTCAAGAACGCGCAGGCAATGGCCGATGAACTGATGAAGGGCGGCATCGACATCGTCTCGGGCGGCACCGACAACCACCTGTGCCTGGCCGACCTGCGCCCGAAGGGCGTGACCGGCAAGGCGACCGAGGCCGCGCTGGGTCGCGCGCATATCACCTGCAACAAGAACGGCGTGCCCTTCGACCCCGAAAAGCCGTTCGTGACCTCGGGCATCCGCCTTGGCGCACCGGCAGGCACCACCCGCGGCTTCAAGGAGGCCGAGTTCCGCCAGATCGCCCGCTGGATCGTCGAGGTCGTCGACGGCCTCGCCGCCAATGGCGAGGACGGCAACGCCGAGGTCGAGGCCAAGGTCAAGGCCGAGGTGCAGGCGCTTTGTGACCGCTTCCCGCTTTACGCCGGGATGTGATCCCCGAACGGGATCCCGCGCGCGGCCAGACCCGCGCGCTTGAACATCGGCTTGGCGACTGGGCGCGTGCCCGGTTGCCGGGCTTCGTCGCCGATTTCGGGATGTTCGTCCTGAAGCAGGGCTGGGCCTGCCTGTTCGGCGCATTGATGCTGGCCGCGATCCTTGTGAGCCATGCGATCTAGCAGCCAGACTGGCCGATCCAGCGCTATGATGCGCTGTTCGCCTTTGCCATTGTCGTGCAGGTGCTGTTTCTGGCGCTACGGCTGGAAACCTGGGCCGAGGTCCGGGTCATCGCGCTGTTTCACCTGACCGGCACCGTCATGGAGATCTTCAAGGTCGATGCCGGCTCATGGGCCTATCCCGAGTCCGGGATATTCAAACTGATGGGCGTGCCGCTGTTTTCCGGCTTCATGTATGCTTCGGTCGGGTCCTATATGGCGCGCGTGATCCGCATTTTCGACATGCGCTTCGTGCCCTATCCGCCCTTCTGGGTCACGCTGGCGCTGGCGGGTGCGATCTATGTGAACTTCTTCGCGCATCATTTCCTGCCCGATATCCGCTGGATCCTGTTCGCGGCGACGCTGCTGGTCTATGGCCGCACGCGGATCTGGTTCCGGCTGAGCCGCTGGTATGGCATGCCGCTGCCACTGGCCGCCTTCCTGACCAGCCTGTTTCTGTGGATCGCCGAGAATATCGGCACCATGACCGGCACCTGGCTTTACGCCGGGCAGGCCACGCTGGACCGGGTGTCATTTGCCAAGATCGGCTCGTGGTATCTGCTGCTTTATGTCAGCTTTGTCACCGTGACGCTGGCCGTGCGCCGGGTCATCGCCCTAGATCAGGCCCCGCGCGACCATGATCCAGACCGCGACCGCGCCCAGCATCAGCAGACCGAACAGCACGCTTGCCGCGATGCTGATCGCGCCGCCCTGTAGCCGGCCGCCCTTGCCCAAGGGGCGCAGATAGCCGGTCAGCGCCTTGTGGGCGTGCTGGAACCGGTCAATGTCGACCTGCCGCGCCAGCTTCGGCTGTCCCGCCATGCGGTCGCCGTCCAGCATGATCCGCGCCTCGCGCCGCAGGCGTCGCGGCAAGGCGGCGCCGCGCTTGCGCATCATGCTGTCCAGATCGGCCTGCTGCCCGCGCTTGAGACCGCCAAACCGCGCGGCCATCAGCCCCGCTACCTCGTCGGCCATCGGCCGGATATTCTCGATGCTCATCCCTGCCCCCGTTTTACGGCCCTGTTTTGGCGACAATCTAACGCCTCTGGTACTGCTTCGCCAGTGGCGCTAGGGTCCGGCCATGATGTTGAACATGATCGTGACAGGAACGGATACCGATCAGCCGCCGGTGCTGCTGGCGCATGGGCTGTTCGGTTCGGGCAAGAACCTTGGCGGCCTCGCGCGGCGGCTGGCCGAGACGCGGCGCGTCATCTCGGTCGAGATGCGCAACCACGGCGACAGTTTTCACGATCCCGACCACAGCTACCCGGCGCTGGCCGGCGATCTGGCCGAGGTGATCGCCGCGCATGGCGGGCGGGCCGATGTGCTGGGCCATTCCATGGGCGGCAAGGCGGCGATGATGCTGGCGCTGACCCGGCCCGCGCTAGTGCGCAAGCTGGTCGTGATGGATATCGCACCCTATGCCTATAGCCACGACCAGACCGCGCTAATCGACGCGATGGAGGCGCTGGACCTTGACGGGCTGCGCCTGCGCTCCGAGGCAGATGCCCGTCTTTCCGCCCGCGTCGAAGAACCGGGCGTCCGCGCCTTTCTGTTGCAATCGCTGGATCTGAAATCCGATCCTGCGCGCTGGAAATACAATCTTGCCGCGCTGCGGGCGCAGATGCCGCTGCTGGTCGGCTGGCCCTCGGACGCGCCGAGGGGCACCTTTGACGGCCCCACGCTGTTTCTGGCCGGCGCCGAGTCCGACTATTGCCGCGAGCCGCAGCTTGAAGCGATCCGCGCCTATTTCCCGCAGGCAAAGACAAGGTTCTTTGCCGGAGCCGGGCATTGGCTGCATGCCGACCGCCCCGCCGAGGTCGCCGAGGTCGTCGCGACGTTTCTGGGCTGAACGTCCGGACAAAGCCGGAATTTGCAGCGTCAGGATATTGGCGAATGTGCGCCGGGACCACGAAGTTTGGCCGCAGCGCCTGTTCGCGCCGGCCATGCTAACGCGTGTAAGGTTTCGTTCATCACATCGACGAAACCATCGGACAATCAATGAATGCGGTGACGCCCATCCCCTTCTCTCTCCGAATTTCGGTCATTACGCGCCATTCCCCCGGACGGTCGGGCAAGCACAATTCGCCATCGTCAGACATGCAGCATATGAGGCTGAATTCAGTAGGTCCCCTCCATCAGTAGCAATCCAGTGAGATGCGCGCCTCACCGGTGTCGCCGGGGATGCGCGTGCGCATGCTGTTCGGGATGGCGCGGCAACCCGTGGTCTGTTCAGCGGCCTGCATCATCAGTTCGGGCACAACGTCGCGTTGTCGGCGCGTCAGATAGCCCAGACGGATCACCTGGGCCGAGGTGCCATCCTGAAAGACCGCGAAGTTGATGCCTTGCAGCGTGACGTCATGGCGCGTCGCGTTGAAGTAACGCGGCGACGGCGAGGCGCAGGCGGCAAGCAGAAGCAACAAGGACAACAGAATCGCGGGCATGGGTCATGATTACCGCGAAACCTTTAACAAATGCCTAACGCTTGCGGGAACCGCGGAGTAAAAGAAGGTGTTTGACCTCAACGACCCTTCCATTGCAGGAGCATGAAATGCAGAAAATCATCAAGCTTTCGTCGATACTTGCGCTGGTTGCGCTTGCGGCCTGCAACACCGTCTCGGGCGCCGGGCAGGACATTCAGGACGCCGGCAAGGCCGTCCAGAAAGGCAGTCAGGAGGTCAAGCAGGACATGTGACCCCCGGGGCGGCGTCTGTGCCGCCCATTTGCCCTGCGCGGCGGATATGACAGTCATAGCTTGAGAGTAAAAGGTGAGTCATCAGCTGCGTGATTTGATAGGAGTGCAAGAACAGCTGCATATGCACCCAGCTTACTGATGACCATAGAGATGGCGTCACATTTGGCTTAACATTATCGGGTTCGGTGAAGCATGATTATTGCGGCGTGATCCAAGAATTT
>JAXMDJ010000011.1:0-142168 GCA_046348875.1 Paracoccus sp. (in: a-proteobacteria) | reverse complement strand
GGGTCTCGCGGCCGATGATCGACTGGAAGTCGCGCACCATCGCCGGATAGGGATGCGGGCCCGCGACCGTGCCGATGCAATAGAAGGTGTCGCGCACATTGGTCACCCAGTCGCGCAGCGCATCGTTCATCGCGTCCTTCAGCGTGCCGCGACCCGAGGTCACCGGCACCACCTCGGCCCCCAGAAGCCGCATGCGGAAGACGTTCGGCGCCTGACGTTCGACGTCATGGGCGCCCATGTAGACCACGCATTTCAACCCGAAGCGGGCGCAGACCGTCGCGGTCGCCACGCCGTGCTGGCCGGCACCGGTCTCGGCGATGATGCGGGTCTTGCCCATGCGCCGCGCCAGCAGGATCTGGCCCAGCACGTTGTTGATCTTGTGGCTGCCGGTATGGTTCAGCTCTTCGCGCTTGAGATAGATCTTGGCGCCGCCCAGTTCCTCGGTCAGGCGGGGGGCGAAGTAAAGCGGGCTGGGGCGGCCGACGTAATGTTCCCAAAGATCGTCCATCTCGGCCCAGAAGCTCGGGTCGGTCTTGGCGCGGTCATATTCCGCCTCAAGCGACAGGATCAGCGGCATCAGGGTTTCGCTGACGAAACGGCCGCCGAAAATGCCGAAACGGCCCTGTTCATCGGGGCCGGTCATGAAGCTGTTGATGAGATCTTCGGCCATGGCTCTCCTCGCGCGCGGTCGGAATGGGTATCGGGGCAAAGAAGACCCCGTCAAAGCGATTTCTTATATCCGATATGCGAGGGGGTAAAGCCGAGCCGCTCATAGAAGCGATGCGCGTCGCCGCGCGCCCTGTTGCTGGTGAACTGGACCAGCGCGCAGCCGGCGGCGCGGGCGCGGGCTTCGGCGTCGCCGATCAGCGCCGCGCCGAAGCCCTGGCCGCGACGGGCGGCGCTGACGCGGACCCCCTCGATCTGGGCGCGGCGGCTGGCGGTCAGCGACAGACCGGAAATGAAGGTGATCTGGTAGCAGGCGACGATGTCGCCGCCGATGGCGCCGACGATCAGGTGGTTGGCGCCCTCGGCCTGCATGGCGTCATAGGCGGCAAGATAGGGGGCAAGGTCGGGCTGTTCGCGGGCCTTGCCCAGGGCATCGTCGGCCAGAAGCGCGACCACGGCCCCGACATCTGAGCGGTCTGCGATGCGGAATGTCGGTCGGGTCATGGTCGCCTTGTCAGGATCAGGGTTGGCGCGCAGCCATGAGGCTTGCGGCAAGTGCCGCATCATCGCGGCCCTCTGCCACCTCGGCAAGCGGGCGCGAGGGGTCGGTGACGGTGATGCCCTGCCCGGCCAGCGCCGCCACCAGCGCCTTGGGCGTCTGGCCAAGGAGCGGCGCAAGGTTTTCCGGGCTTTGTTGCAGCACCAGCCGCGCCAGCGCGAATTGCGGCGGCCCGCCCGCCGTGCCGGCACCTGCCGCCGGCAGCAGGAAGATGCCGGTCCCGATCAGGCCAAGGACCAGCGACACCGCCATGACTGGCTTGCGCAGATAGGCCGTGAACGGCCGCCAGTTCCGCCACAGATGCAGCGCGAAGGGCAGCACCAGCAGCAGGCTCAGCCATTCATGGGCCGGGTGCAGCCCCTGCGGGCCGATATGCAGAAACAGCGCCAGCCCGGTCAGCAGCGAGACAAGGAAAAGCGAGGTCGTCAGCGGTGTGGCGATACGGTTCAGAAATCTGGTCATGGGGTCCACCATGGAAAAGCGCGTTCGCGCCCCCCATGGCATGGCGATCCCCAACGCATCCGAAACGGCGCTAGAGGATCGGCGCCGTCGCCCGTGCGATGAATCTGCGGATCAGCTCGGGGTCCTTGACGCCCGGCGCGCTTTCGACGCCCGAGGACACGTCGACGCCCTGCGCGCGTGTCAGCCGCAGCGCCTGCGACACGTTGTCGGGCGTCAGTCCGCCGGCCAGCAGCCACGGCTTCAGGATCTGGCGTCCGGCCAGCAGCCGCCAGTCGAAGGCAAGGCCATTGCCGCCGGGCAGCGCGGCGTCCTTTGGCGGCTTGGCGTCGATCAGCAGCATGTCGGCGACCAGCCCGTAATCCCAAAGCGCGTCAAGGTCGCGCGGCTCGGCCACGCCCACGGCCTTCATCACCGGCAGGCCGGCAAGCTGGCGGATCTGCGCCACGCGGGCCGGCGTTTCCTGCCCGTGCAACTGGATGATGTCCAGCGGCACGCGGGCCAGCACCTCTTGCAGCAGCGCGTCGTCGGGGTTCACGAACAGCCCGACCTTGGCGACGCCAAGGGGCACCGTCGCCGCCAGCGCCGCCGCCTGATCGGCGGTGACGTGGCGCGGGGATTTCGGAAAGAACACAAAGCCCACATAGCGGGCGCCGGCCTCGACGGCGGCGGCGACGCCGGCGGGCTCGGTCAGCCCGCAGATCTTGACGGCAGGGGTCATGGCTTAGCGTTGCGCCGGCAGCGTATTGGCCGAGGGCGGCGCCGTCTTGCGCTTGGCGCCATCGTCAAGGATCGCCAGCACCTCGTCCCGGGGGGCGGCATGGGTGCGGCGCAGGTCGCCCACCTCGCGCTGCAAAAGCGCAAGGTTATGGGCGCGGGTGCGCGATTCGGCGCGCAGATGCCCCTCGCGCAGCCATTCCCAGACAAGGCCGACCAGGACGCCAAAGACCATGGCCAGGAACAGCGCAAGGAAGGTCGGCAGCGTCACCGTCCACGGGCTGCCGGTGAATTTCGCGATGCTTTCGGGCAGCATGCCGACCTGGATCGGCGTCCGGTTCGCGGTCGCGACCAGTATCAGCACCATCGCCAGAATGACGATAAAGGAAATCCGGATCGTGCGCATGGTCCACCCCGTAGAAGCCGCTTTGGCCAATCTGGCCTATTCGGCCTCGCCGTTCAACCGCTCACGCAGAAGCTTGCCGGTCTTGAAGAACGGCACATGCTTTTCATCGACGCTGACGGATTCGCCGGTGCGCGGGTTGCGGCCCTGGCGCGCGTCGCGTCTTTTGACCGAGAATGCGCCGAAACCGCGCAGCTCGACCCGGTCACCGCGCGCCATGGCGTCGATGACCTCCTCGAACACCGTATTCACGATGCGCTCGACATCGCGTTGGAACAGGTGCGGGTTCTCTTCGGAGATTTTCTGGATCAATTCGGATCGGATCATTGCGGTTCCTGAATCTCTGATGTTCCAACGATCATGGCTGTCGCCCCCGATTGTAGAGGGGGGCGCGCAGCAATCAACCACAGAACGCAGGCCTGCTGAAAAGGTTGCACTATTTTTTCGAACCGGACGGTTCGAGCGTCCGCGTCAAAAAATGCGCCCCCGGAACCGGCCGGGGGCGCAAGAACGTCAGATCCGGGGATCAGCCCTTGCTTTTCAGCGCGGCGCCCAGGATGTCGCCCAGCGAAGCGCCCGAATCCGAGCTGCCGTACTGGTCGATGGCTTCTTTTTCCTCGGCGATCTCGCGGGCCTTGATCGACAGGCCAAGACGGCGGGTCTTGGTGTCGATGTTGGTGACGCGGACATCGACGTGGTCGCCGGTCTGGAAGCGCTCGGGGCGCTGGTCCTGACGGTCGCGGGCCAGGTCCGAACGGCGGATGAAGGACTTCATGCCGTTATATTCGACCTCGATCCCGCCATCCTCGATGGCGGTCACGGTCACGGTGATGACCGAACCACGCTTCACGCCCTCGACGGCCTCGGCCATCTGGTCGTTTTCCAGCGCCTTGATCGACAGCGAGATGCGTTCCTTGTCGATATCGACTTCCTGAACGACGGCTTTCACCACGTCGCCCTTGCGGAAGTCCTGGATCGCGTCCTCGCCGCGGGCATCCCACGAGATGTCCGACAGGTGAACCATGCCGTCGATATCGCCTTCCAGGCCGATGAACAGACCGAATTCGGTGATGTTCTTGACTTCGCCCTCGATGACGGTGCCGACCGGGTGGGTCTCGGCGAAGACTTCCCACGGGTTGCGCATGGTCTGCTTGAGACCCAGCGACACGCGGCGCTTGGCTTCGTCGATTTCCAGCACCATGACGTCAACCTCTTGCGAGGTCGAGACGATCTTGCCGGGGTGGACGTTCTTCTTGGTCCAGCTCATTTCCGAGACGTGGACCAGACCTTCGACACCGGCTTCCAGTTCGACGAAGGCGCCGTAGTCGGTGATGTTGGTCACGCGGCCGGAATGGACCGAGCCGATCGGGAACTTGCTGGCGACCGTATCCCACGGATCGGCCTGAAGCTGCTTCATGCCCAGGCTGATGCGGTGGGTGTCCTTGTTGATCTTGACGACCTGGACCTTGACGGTCTCGCCGATCGACAGGATCTCGGACGGGTGGTTGACGCGGCGCCAGGCCATGTCGGTGACGTGCAGCAGGCCGTCAACACCGCCCAGATCGACGAAGGCGCCGTATTCGGTGATGTTCTTGACCACGCCTTCGACCGTCTGACCTTCGGTCAGGTTGGCGATGACTTCGGCACGCTGTTCGGCGCGGCTTTCTTCCAGAATGGCGCGGCGCGAGACAACGATGTTGCCGCGGCGGCGGTCCATTTTCAGGATCTGGAACGGCTGCTTCAGACCCATCAGCGGGCCCGCGTCGCGCACGGGGCGCACGTCAACCTGCGAGCCGGGCAGGAAGGCCACGGCACCGCCCAGATCGACGGTGAAGCCACCCTTGACGCGGCCAAAGATGGCGCCTTCGACGCGCTCTTCGGCGGCATAGGCTTTCTCCAGGCGGTCCCAGGCTTCTTCGCGGCGGGCCTTCTCGCGCGAGATCGAGGCCTCGCCGCGGGCGTTCTCGACGCGGTCCAGGTAAACCTCGACCTCATCGCCGACGGCGATCGAGGGGGCTTCGCCGGGATTTGCGAATTCTTTCAGATCGACGCGGCCTTCCATCTTGTAGCCGACGTCGATGATGGCTTGCCCCGCCTCGATGGCGATGACCTTGCCCTTGACGACCGAACCTTCGTCCGGGGTGTCGATGCTGAGGCTTTCGTTCAGGAGGGCCTCGAACTCCTCCATGGTCGCTTTAGCGCACATAAATATCCAGTTTCCTTTACATGGTTTTCCGGCCTGGCGGTTGGCTCCGCCGGTCTTTTTGTAGCCGCCCGGATAAGCGCGAAAGGGTCGCGGCTGTGGCCCGACCCTGTCTGAAGCGGCCTGTTCTGGCCCCATCCCTTATCCTGACAGGGCGCGATATAGCGAAGCCAGCCTGTCGTGGCAAGGGTTCAGGCGGGTTTTGCGGGCCGCGCTTACGACGCGCGGCCGCCGGCGCCGCCGGGATGGTGCCGTTTCAGCGACAGGAAATACCGCTCGAAGGTGCGGAAGCTGACTTCGGCGATCAGGATCGAGACCGGGATATAGATCAGCGTCGTCACCCATGGCCGCGCCGGCCCCTCGGGCAGCAGGCGCCCGACCAGTTCGTTGGCGATATGCAGCCCGATCAGGTGGTAAAGATAGATGCCATAGCTGATTTCGCCGATGCGCCGCACGGGGGGCAGCGTCAGCAGCGGGCGCAGCGCCTGATCCTCGCGCACGACCAGCGACACCAGCAGCAGCGTCATCAGCAGGCACATGACCGCCCCCGGCCAGCTTTTCAGGTTCTCGGGCGAAAATTGCAGCCAGCCCAGCAGCAGGACCAGAAACACCACCGGCGCACCCCGAAAGCCGCAAAGCGCCGCCAGCCGGCGAAAGCCCGCGGGCCAGTCCAGCAGCACCGCCGCCAGCGCCCCGGAGAGCAGCGCCGTATAGGACATGACCGGCAGGACGAATACCGCCTGCCGCGTCTCGATCCGCGGCAGGCCCGCCCCTGCCCCCAGCGCGAAGGCCATGAAGGTCAGGATCAGCGCGATCAGCAGCAGGACGCGGCTGCGCGCGGTCAGGGCCAGCGCGGCCAGCGTCAGCGGCCAGCACAGGTAGAACTGTTCCTCGACCGACAGCGACCAGGTGACCGACATCAGCGGGATCTGCTCGCGCAGGAAATTCGCCAGAAACAGCAGGTAATAGGGCACAAGCTGCGCCAGCTCATGCTGGCCCTTGACCCCGATCCAATAGACAGACATCGCCGCCAGCAGCAGCCAATAGGCCGGCAGGATGCGCAGCGCCCGCCGCCAGTAAAAGGCCGAAAGCGAGATCCGGCCCGTCGCCCGCTCCTCTCGCAGCAGAAGCGTGGTGATCAGAAAGCCGCTGAGGACGAAAAACATGTCGACGCCCACGAACCCCCGCGCCAGCAGTTGCACCGGCCCGTTCGGATCCATCAGCGGGCTGTGGTGCCACAGGACCGCGGCGATGCACAGGCAGCGCAGCCCGTCGAGCGAGCCGAAACGCCGCCGCGCCAGATAGGCGGCATAGGTTCCATCGGCCGCGGCGGTCCTGCCGGGCGCGGCCGGAGCATTGCCGCCGGCGGCCTGGCTCATGCCCTTGCCCTTTCCACGCAGGCGATGGCGCGGGCCACGGCCTCGTCGATGGTCATTTCGCTGGTGTCCAGCAGCACGGCGTCATCGGCCGGGCGCATGGGCGCCACGTCGCGCGCGGCGTCGCGGGCATCGCGCTCGCGCAGATCGGCCAGCACCTGCGCCAGCTCGGCGCCCAGTTCCAGCGCCCGGCGTGCGGCGCGGACCGCGTCGCTGGCGGTGATGTAAAGCTTCAGCTCGGCCATGGGGCAGATCACGGTGCCGATGTCGCGCCCGTCCAGCACCGCGCCCGGCTCGCGCCGCGCAAAGCTGCGCTGAAACGCCACCAGCGCCGCGCGCACCTCGGGGATGGCGGCGACGCGGCTGGCGGCCTGCCCGGCCTCGGCGCTGCGCAGGTCTGCGCGGTCAAGGTCGGCGGCGGCAAGGCTGCGCGCGGCCTCGACCGGATCGCCGCCCTTGGCGCCGACGGCGCGGTAAAGCAGCCCCGTGTCCAGATGATGAAAGCCGAAATGCAGCGCAAGCGCCCGCGCGACAGTCCCCTTGCCCGAGGCGGCCGGTCCGTCGATGGCGATGGTGAAGGGCATCGAATCCTCGTCTGTTGACGCCTTCATGACTTGCACGGGGCAGCGCCAAAGGTCCAGCGCCGAAACCGGCCCCGGCATCGCCGCAGGGCGGGCAGTTCGCCCGCGAAACGCCGGTGGCTTCGTCATTCCGTCGCGTCAATTCGGTAAATTCGCCAATCCCAATGGCAGAAGGCTTGACCTTTTGCACGGATTGGTTTGCATCATTCGACAGGGAATAAATCTAGACATGGGAGGCAATATGTCGATTTTCTCAACCCGGTTCCTTGCTGCTTCCGCCCTGGCCCTGATGGCCGCGGCGCCGCTGCATGCGAAAACCTTCGTCTTTTGTTCGGAAGGCTCGCCCGAAGGCTTCGACCCGGCGCCCTATACCTCCGGCACGACCTTCGACGCCTCCGGCCACGCGGTCTATAACCGCCTTGTCCAGTTCAAGCCCGGCACCACCGAAATCGAGCCGGCGCTGGCCGAAAGCTGGGACGTGTCGCCCGACGGGCTGGAATACACCTTCAAGCTGCGCAAGGGCGTCAAGTTCCATTCCAACGACAAGTTCACGCCCACCCGCGATTTCAACGCCGATGACGTGATCTTCACCTTCATGCGTCAGGCCGATCCCAAGAACCCCTGGCACGAATACATTCCCGGCGTCACCTACGAATATTATTCCTCGATGGAGATGGACAAGCTGATCAAGTCCATCGAAAAGATCGACGACAACACCGTCAAGTTCACCCTGAACCACCCCGAAGCGCCGTTCATGGCCAACGTCGCCATGCCCTTCGTGTCGATCATGTCCAAGGAATATGCCGACACGCTGGAAAAGGCCGGCACGCGCGAGGATCTGAACAACGCCCCCATCGGCACCGGCCCGTTCAAGTTCGTGGCCTATCAGAAGGACGCGGTGATCCGTTACCAGAAGAACGCCGACTACTGGGGCACCGCGCCCAAGATCGACGATCTGGTTTTCGCCATCACCCCCGACGCCTCGGTGCGGCTGCAAAAGCTGAAGGCCGGCGAATGCCAGCTGATGCCCTATCCCGCGCCCGCCGACCTTGAGGCGATCAAGGCCGACCCGAACCTGAAGATGGACGAGCAGGCCGGCCTGAACGTGGGTTATCTGGCCTATAACACCACCGTCGCCCCCTTCGACAAGCCCGAGGTCCGCAAGGCCCTGAACATGGCCATGGACAAGAAGGCGATCATCGACGCCGTCTATCAGGGCAGCGCCGTGATCGCCAAGAACCCGATCCCGCCGACCATGTGGTCCTATAACAACGCCATCGAGGACGACAAATACGACCCCGAGGCCGCCAAGAAGATGCTTGAGGATGCGGGCGTCAAGGATCTCAGCATGGATGTCTGGGCCATGCCGGTGCAGCGCCCCTACATGCCCAATGCCCGCCGCGCCGCCGAGCTGATCCAAAGCGACTTCGCCAAGGTCGGCGTCAAGGTGGACATCGTCAGCTATGAATGGGGCGAATACCTGAAGAAATCCATGGAGGAGGGCCGCAAGGGCGCCGTCATCCTGGGCTGGACCGGCGACAATGGCGACCCGGACAACTTCCTGTCGGTGCTGCTGTCCTGCGCCTCCGCGCAGCCGGGCGGGGCCAACCGCGCCTTCTGGTGCAACAAGGAGTTTTCGGATATCATCGCCAAGGCCAGGGCGACCTCGAACCATGACGAGCGCGTGAAGCTGTATGAAGAGGCACAGGTCATCTTCAAGAAGGATGCGCCCTGGGCCACGCTTGCGCATTCGACCCAATATGTGCCGATGGCGAAGAACGTGACCGGTTTCGTGCAGTCGCCGCTGGGTGATTACACCTTCGAATCCGTCGACCTGACCGAATAAGGCCAGGCGACAGCAACTCTTGCGGCCGTGCGGGGGGCATCCCTCTCCGCACGGCCCTTAGGTTAGGGCTCGATGCTTAAATTCATCCTCTCGAAACTCCTCTATCTGATCCCGACGGTTTTCGGGATCACGCTGGTCGCCTTCGGCTTCATCCGCCTGCTGCCGGGCGATCCGGTGCTGCTGATGGCCGGCGAGCGCGGCGTCTCGCCCGAGCGTTACGCCGAAATCACCGCACAGCTTGGCTATGACAAGCCGATCTGGCAGCAATACCTGCATTACCTGAACCAGCTTGCGCATGGCGATCTGGGCAATTCGCTGGTCACCAAGAAGCCGGTCCTGACCGAGTTCCTGACGCTGTTTCCGGCGACGGTCGAACTGGGGCTGGTCGCCATCCTGATCGCCACGCTGGTCGGCGTGCCGGTCGGCGTGCTGGCGGCGATCCGGCGCGGCTCGTGGTTCGACCAGATCTCGATGACGGGGGCGCTGATCGGCTTTTCGATGCCGATCTTCTGGTGGGGGCTGCTGCTTATCATCCTGTTTTCGGGCATCCTTGGCTGGACGCCGGTTTCGGGGCGCATCTCGCTGATATATTTCTTTCCGCCCGTCACCGGCTTCATGCTGATCGACAGCCTGCTGTCGGGACAGAAGGGCGCCTTCGCCTCGGCGGTCAGTCACCTGATCCTGCCGTCGATCGTGCTGGCGACGATCCCGCTTGCGGTCATCGCGCGCCAGACCCGCTCTGCCATGCTTGAGGTCATGGGCGAGGATTACGTCCGCACCGCCCGCGCCAAGGGCCTGTCGCCCGCCCGCGTCATCGGCGTCCACGCGCTGCGCAACGCCATGATCCCGGTCATCACCACCATCGGGTTGCAGATCGGCGTGCTGCTGGCCGGCGCCATCCTGACCGAGACGATCTTTTCCTGGCCCGGCATCGGCAAGTGGATGATCGATTCGATCAGCCGCCGCGACTATCCGGTGGTGCAGTCGGGGCTGCTGCTGATCGCCGGCATCGTGATGATCGTGAACCTGCTCGTGGACCTGACCTATGGTCTTATCAACCCGAGGATCCGCCACAAATGACCGACACAACCGTGAAAATCTCGGACGCGGCCATCCGGCGCAAGATGCTGAAGGAGTTCTGGTTCTACTTCAGCCAGAACCGCGGCGCGGTCGCCGGCCTCGTGGTCTTTGTCCTGCTGGTGCTGACCGCCGTCTTCGCGCCGCTGATCGCGCCCCATGACCCGACCGAACAGTTCCGCGACGCGCTGCTGGTGCCGCCGTTCTGGGAACAGGGCGGGCGGGCCGATTTCCTGCTGGGCACCGACGCCGTCGGCCGGGACATGCTGTCGCGGCTGATCTATGGCGCGCAATATTCGCTGTTCATCGGCATCGTCGTCGTCGCCATCGCGCTGACCGGCGGCATCGTCATCGGGCTGGTCGCGGGCTTTTACGGCGGCTGGGTGGACAGCGTCATCATGCGGGTCATGGACGTGGTGCTGGCCTTTCCGTCGCTGTTGCTGGCGCTGGTGCTGGTCGCCATCCTCGGCCCCGGC
Source organism: Paracoccus sp. (in: a-proteobacteria) (assembly GCA_046348875.1). GTDB lineage: Bacteria > Pseudomonadota > Alphaproteobacteria > Rhodobacterales > Rhodobacteraceae > Paracoccus. The sequence continues at coordinate 131,805 of JAXMDJ010000011.1, read as the reverse complement.
CTGACCAATGCGATGATCGCCATCGCCATCGTCTATCAGCCGCATTTCGCCCGCCTGACCCGCGCCGCGGTGATGAGCGAGAAGGCCCGCGAATATGTCAGCGCCGCGCGCGTCGCCGGTGCCTCGAACCTGCGGCTGATGTTCAGGACCATCCTGCCCAACTGCCTTGCGCCGCTGATCGTGCAGGCCACGCTGAGCTTTTCCAGCGCGGTTCTGGACAGCGCCGCGCTGGGGTTTCTTGGCATGGGCGCGCAGCCCCCCGCCTCGGAATGGGGCACGATGCTGGCCGAGGCGCGCGAATTCATCCTGCGCGCGTGGTGGGTCGTCACCTTCCCGGGTCTGGCCATCCTGATCTCGGTGCTGGCGATCAACCTGATGGGCGACGGTCTGCGCGACGCGCTTGACCCGAAACTGAAGCGGAGCTGAGCCATGTCCCTGTTGACCATCCGCAACCTGACGGTGCGCTTTGCCACCTCGACCGGCAGCTTCACCGCCGTGGACGGCATCGACGTGCGCGTGGACCGCGGCGAGGTGCTGGCCATCGTCGGCGAAAGCGGCTCGGGCAAGTCGGTGTCGATGCTGGCGGCGATGGGGCTTTTGCCCGACACCGCCACCGTCACCGCCGACGAGATGAGCTTTGACGGACGCGACCTTCTGGCGATGACCGCGCGCGAACGCCGCCAGATCATCGGGCGCGAGATCACGATGATCTTTCAGGAGCCCATCGCCTCGCTGAACCCGTCCTTCACCGCCGGCTACCAGATCGAGGAAGTCCTGCGTTTCAACGCCGGACTGTCGCGCAAGGCCGCCCGCGCCCGCGCCATCGAACTGTTCAACCAGGTCGGCCTGCCCGACCCCGAGGGCAAGCTGAAATCCTATCCGCACCAGATGTCGGGCGGGCAGTCGCAGCGGGTGATGATCGCCATGGCGATCGCCACCAATCCGCGCCTGCTGATCGCCGACGAACCCACGACCGCGCTGGACGTGACCATCCAGAAGCAGATCCTGGACCTGCTGATGCAGTTGCAGGAAGAAACCGGCATGGCGCTGATCCTGATCACCCATGACATGGGCGTGGTGGCCGAAACCGCCGACCGCGTGCAGGTCCAGTACAAGGGCAAGAAGATGGAAGAGGCCGACGTGCTGAGCCTGTTCGAGCACCCGCAGAACCCCTATACCCGCGCGCTGCTGTCGGCGCTGCCGGAAAACGCCACCGGCGACCGGCTGCCCACCGTCGCCAGCTTCATGGACCGCGAGGTTTCGGCATGAGCGTGGTCGTCGAAGGCAGGAACCTGATCCGCGACTATCACGTTCCCGGCTCGCTGATGCGGGCGGCGAAAACGGTGCGGGCGGTGAACAGCATCAGCTTCAGCGTCTCGCGCGGCAAGACGCTGGCCATCGTCGGCGAAAGCGGCTCGGGCAAGTCGACGCTGGCGCGCATCGTGGCGCTGATCGACCCGGCCACGGGCGGCGAATTGCTGATCGAGGGCAAGCCCGTCGACATCGCCCGCCAGAAGCTGACGCGCGAGATGCGCTCGAAGGTGCAGATGGTGTTCCAGAACCCTTACGGCAGCCTCAACCCGCGCCAGAAGATCGGCGACGTGCTGATGGAGCCGCTGGCCCTGAACACCGACACCCCGGCGGCCGAACGGCGCGACCGGGCGCGCGAGATGCTGGTCAAGGTCGGCCTGCCGGCCGAGCATTTCAACCGCTATCCGCATATGTTCTCGGGCGGGCAGCGCCAGCGCATTGCGATCGCGCGCGCCTTGATGCTGAACCCGACGCTGCTGGTGCTGGATGAGCCGGTCTCGGCGCTGGATCTGTCGGTGCAGGCGCAGGTGCTGAACCTGCTGGCGGATCTGCAGGAAGAGTTCAATCTGGCCTATGTCTTCATCAGCCACGATCTGTCGGTGGTGCGCTACATCGCCGACGACGTTCTGGTGATGCACAAGGGCGAGGCGGTCGAACAGGGCACGCGCGAGGCGGTCTTTGCCGACCCCAAGCACCCTTATACGCGTGAGCTTTTCGCCGCGACCCCCATCACCGATGTCGAGGCGATCCGCGCCCGCGTCGCCCGCCGCGCCGAGATGCGCGCCGCCGCCCGCGGCTGAGAAACTTGCAAAGGCGGGCGCATCCGCGCTAGACGCCCGCCTTTGCCCCTGAACGAGGTCACAGTGCCACAGACCCCGCCACAGCGTCCCCTGACCAGCGTTTCCGCCATGACCCGTGCCGGGCTTGCCAACGGGTCCGATGCCGCGCTGCTGGAAGAGGTCGCCGCCGAGTTCCGCATCCGCATGACCCCGGCGATGCAGGCCGCTGCCGGCACCGGCCCCGCCGATCCCATCGCCGCGCAATTCGTCCCCGACGCGCGCGAACTGACGACCCGCCCCGAGGAGCTGACCGACCCCATCGGCGATCAGGCGCACAGCCCCGTTCCCGGCCTGACCCATCGCTATCCCGACCGGGCGATCCTGCACATCACCCGGACATGCGAGGTCTATTGCCGCTTCTGCTTTCGCCGCGAGGTGGTGGGCGAGGAAGGCGCCCTGCCCCAGTCCGACCTTGTCGCCGCGCTTGACTATATCGCCCGCACGCCCGCCATCCACGAGGTGATCCTGACCGGCGGCGACCCGCTGGTGCTGTCGCCCCGCCGCATCGCTGCGGTCATGGCGCGGCTGGCGGCGATCCCGCATCTGGACGTGGTGCGCATCCATACCCGCGTCCCCGTCGTCGCCCCCGCCCGCATCGACGCCGCCATGATCGCGGCGCTGGCGCCCGAGCGGCTGGCGGTCTGGGTGGTCCTGCACACCAACCACGCCGCCGAACTGACGCCCGACGCCCGCGCCGCGCTGGCCCGGCTGGTGGGCGCGGGCATCCCGCTTTTGTCGCAGACCGTGCTTTTGCGCGGCGTCAACGCCGATCCCGACACGCTGGCCGATCTGTTCCGCGCGCTGATCCGCAACCGCGTGAAGCCCTATTACCTGCATCATTGCGACCTTGCGCGCGGCACCAGCCATTTCCGCACCTCGATCGCCGAAGGACAGGCGATCATGGCGGCGCTGCGCGGGCGGATTTCGGGCACCTGCCTGCCGCAATATGTGCTGGACCTGCCCGGCGGCCATGGCAAGGTGCCTCTGGGGCCGGATTATCTGCAAGCCGCGGGTGCGGGCCGCTGGCTGATCCGCGACTGGCAGGGCGCGACCCACGAATACCGCGACCCCGAGGGCTGAACAGGCGCAGCCTTGCCGCAGGGGGTGATCGCGGCTTGCACCACGGGGATATAGCGACTAGCACTCTCCCGTCCCGAGCAGCGAGAAGAAAATTGGCTACGAAACGCTCCAGAACCCCGAACAAGACGAACGCCGCCCGCCAGTGTTTGCTGGTCCTGGGGATGCATCGCTCGGGCACCAGCGTCATCACCCAGATTCTCAGCATTGCCGGCGCAAAGCTGCCGGCCGACCTGCTGGGCGCCAATTCGGGCAATGAATTCGGCCATTTCGAGCCGCAATGGATGATCGACCGCGACGACAGGCTGCTGGGCGATCTGGGCCATGCCTGGAACGAATGGGCGCGGATCGATCTGGACGCCGCCCCGCGCGAGATCCTGCGTGCCTATGCCGCCGAATTGCAAAGCTTCATCATCCGCGAACAAGGCGACGCACCGCTGCTGGTGCTGAAAGAGCCGCGCACCTGCCGGTTCCTGCCGCTGGTTCTTCAGGCGCTTGCCGCCGAACATATCAAACCGCTGATCGTCATCCCCTATCGCAATCCGCTGGAGGTTGCGGGCTCGCTTCATGCGCGCGACGGCATGAGCCTGCGCGAGGGCGTGCTGCTGTGGCTGCGCCACGTCCTTGACGCCGAACGCGACAGCCGCGGCTGCAAGCGCAGCTTCGTGGCCTATGACGGGCTGTTCGACGACTGGCGCCGGGACTTCCAGCGCCTGTCCGCGGATCTGGGCCTTGGCTGGGCGCGCGACACCGCCAGCATCGCCGCCGAGGTCGACAAGGCCATTATCCGCAGCGCGCGCCACAACAAATGGAGCGCCGAGGATCTGGCCCAGACCAGCTATGCACGCGGCCTTGCGCTGCGGGTCTATGATGCCTGCGAAAAACTCACCACCGATCCATTCGATGCCGGCGCCATGTCGGAAATGGACGCCGTTTCCGCCCAGTTCGAGGAGCTTGTCGAACTGACCCTGCCACCAATTCGCGAGACGCGCAGCGCACTTCTCAGCGCCACCGCAGAGGTCAACGCACAGACGGCAGCCAATGCCCAGTTGACCGGCCGCAATGCGGAACTTGCGCATAATCTGAAAGGCATTTGGCAATTGCACGATGTCGTTTCCGAACTGAACAAGAAGAACGATCTGTTCATCAACGACCTGAGATCGCAGCTCGGCGCCTCGAATGCGCGGGGCAATCATCTTGAACAGCAGCTTGCGCAGAGCCATGCCGCCCAAGGCGCGGCCGAGGCCCGCGCCCGCCAGTTTGAAGAACGCCTGCGCGATCTCAACCGCGAATTCGATGCAGCTTCCGCCGCGCTGACGCAGACCGGCAATGAGCTTGACGCCCTGCGCCGCAGTTCGGCCGAGGCCGCCGGGCTGCGCGCGAACGAGATCGCCCAGCTTACGCAGGCGCTGCATGACAAGACCGTCGAATCGGGCCATTACGCCCAGGGCGTCAGGGACCGTCTGGCGGAAATCGACAATCTCACCAACATGCTGCGGGAAATCTATGGCAGCCATTCGTGGCGCGTCACCAGACCGCTGCGCTTCGTCGGGCGGCAACTGCGCAAGGTGCTGCGGCTTCTCAGGCGCATCGCGGGCGGCATCGCGCTGACCGTCTGGCGGCTGCTGCCGCTTTCGGCCAGCAAGCGCGTCCAGTGGAAAAACCGCATCTTCGCCTCAAAAACGGGACAGCGGCTGTTCGGCTCGACGGCGCTTTACCAGCAATGGCAGGCGATCCAGGTGGTGCGTTTTGAAAAGCCCGCCGCCCCCGCCAAGGCCGCGCGTCCCGGCCAGTCCGCCGACCGCTTCGGCAGCAGCGACGGCGCCGCGGCCGCCAGCGGCGACTGGGTCGAGGTCGACACCGCCGATCACTTTATCGGCCGCCGCGTGCAGACCGACCTTGCCGATCCGGTGGCGCGGGTCATCGCCTTCTACCTGCCGCAATTCCACGCCATTCCCGAAAACGACGAATGGTGGGGCAAGGGCTTTACCGAATGGACCAATGTCCGCCCGGCCCAGCCGATGTTTCCCGGCCATCACCAGCCGCAAGAGCCCCTGGACCTTGGCTATTACGATCTGACCGACATCGAGGCGCAGAAGCGCCAGATCGAGCTGGCCAAGCTTTATGGCATCGGTGGCTTCTGCTTTTACTGGTACTGGTTCGGGGGCAAGCGGCTTCTGGAAAAGCCGGTCGAGAACTGGCTGACGCACAAGGATCTGGATTTCCCCTTCTGCATCTGCTGGGCCAACGAGAACTGGACCCGGCGCTGGGACGGCAAGGATTCCGAGGTCATCATGGGGCAGAACCACTCGCCCGAGGATGACCTTGCCTTCATCGCCGAACTGGCCCCCTATCTGCGCGACCCGCGCTATATCCGCATCGACGGCAAGCCTCTGGTACTGGTCTATCGCCCCAGCCTGCTGCCCGATCCCGCCGCCACCGCCGGGCGCTGGCGCGACTGGTGCCGCAAGAACGGCATCGGCGAGATCTACCTTGCCTATACCCAGTCCTTTGAACTGGCCGATCCCAAGATCTACGATTTCGACGCCGCCATCGAATTCCCGCCCAACAACGCCTCGCCCACGGTGCTGACCGACCGGGTCAAGGGGCTGGACCCGGAATTCAACGGCATCATCTATGACTGGAATTCCTATGTCGACCGCAGCCGCGACTATCCGCGGCCCGATTATCGGCTGATCCGCTCGGTCTGCCCGGCCTGGGACAACACCGCGCGGCGCAAGAAGGGCGGCGCGATCTTCCTCAACAACACGCCAGCTGAATATGCGACCTGGCTCGGCAATGCCGTGACCCGGACGCTGGCCGACGCGCCGACCCCCGATGAGCGCATCATCTTCTGCAACGCCTGGAACGAATGGGCCGAGGGCGCGCATCTCGAACCCGACACCCGCTTCGGCTATGCTTGGCTGGAAACGACGCGCGATGCGCTGGACCCGCGCGCGGTGCCCAGACATGTCACGCTGATCGGCCATGACGCGCATCCGCACGGCGCGCAGCTTCTGCTGCTGAACCTTGCGCGGACCTACCGGCAGGCCGGGCTGACGGTCAAGGTCGTGCTGCTGGATGGCGGCGAACTGGTCAAGGACTACGCCGAGGTGGCGCAGGTCGTGCAATTGCCCGACCTGACGCGCCAGCGCGACGAGGCGCTGCGCCTGCTGCGCGGCCTGCGCAACGAACATGCCGAGGTCGCCATCGCCAACACCACCGTTTCGGGCAGCGTCATGCCGCTGCTTCGGGAAACCGGCTACAGCCCGGTGGCGCTGATCCACGAGATGCGCTCGGTCTACGGCCAGATGGATCTCGGCCGCCAGATCGGCGACCTTGCCGCCTCCGGCGCGCCGCTGGTCTTTCCGGCCCGCATCGTGCGCGAGCATTTCGAAGAGGCGCTGGGGCGGCCGACCGACCGGCCGGTGCTGCGCCCGCAGGGGATGTATCTGCGCCCGGCCACGCCCGATCCCGCCGCCCGCGCCGGCCTGCGCGCCGAATTCGGCATTCCGGCGGATGCGCCGCTGGTCCTTGGCGTCGGCTATATCGACCAGCGCAAGGGCGCCGACCTGTTCCTGCGTGCCATCGCCGACATGCGTGCCGCCGGCACTCCGGCCGAAGCGATCTGGATCGGCCATGCCGACCGCGACGAGATGCCCCGCATCATGGCGCTGGCGGCCACGCTGGGCATTGCCGATCACGTCCGCTTCCCCGGACGCCAGCCGGACCCGGCGCGCTTCTATGCCGCCGCCGACCTGTTCCTGCTGACCTCGCGCGAGGATCCCTATCCTTCGGTCGTGCTTGAGGCGATGGCGGCGGAACTGCCGGTCGTCATGTTCGCCGGCGTCACCGGGTCCGAGGACCTGGCCGAGCGTGGCCTTGCCGTCGCCGTCCCCGCCGAGGATGCCGGCGCCATGGCCGCCGAGGCCGTGAAACTGCTGGCCGACAGCCCGGCGCGCCGGCAGATGCTGACCGCCGCCGCCCGCCACATCACGGACGAGACCAGCTTCACCGAATATGCCTTTGACCTTCTGAGGCTCGGCGGCAAGCCGGTGCCGCGGATCTCGGTCATCATCCCCAGCTACAACTATCAGGATTACATCCGCGACCGCATCGACAGCGTCACGGCGCAGGACATGCCGATCCTGGAAATCATCGTGCTGGACGATTGCTCGACCGATCGCAGCCCTGAAATCATCGCCGAGATCGCCGCGTCAAGCCCCGCCCCGATCCGCTTTGTCCGCGGCGAGGCGAATTCCGGCAATGTGTTCAAGCAATGGCAAAAGGGGCTGGCGCTGGCACGCGGCGATTACATCTGGATCGCCGAGGCCGACGACCTTGCCATGCCGGATTTCCTGTCGACGGTGATGCGCGGCTTCGAGGCGCCCGGCGTGGTGCTGTCCTATTGCGAATCGGCACAGATCGACGGCGCGGACAATCCCCTGGCGGCCGATTACCGCTATTACACCAATGGCGTTGCCGCAGGGAAATGGGACCGGAACTACGTCGTCTCGGGCCGCACCGAAATCGAGCAGGCGCTGTTTCTGAAGAACACCATCCTGAACGCCTCGGCCGTGGTCATGCGCGCCGATGCGCTGCGCGGGGTCTTTGCCCGCCATCGCGAGGAAATCGAGGGGCTGCGCTTTGCCGGCGACTGGGCGGTCTATCTGAACCTGCTGGCGCAGGGCGACATCGCCTATTCGGCGCTGTCGAAGAACCTGCACCGCCGCCACCAGTCCAGCGTCACCATCTCGAATTTCAACGAGCGGCAACTGGACGAGATCATCGCGATGCAGCGCAAGGCGCGCGGGATGATCGGTGCGGATGCCGAACGTGACCGGCGCATGGGCGCCTATATCGCCGAACTCAGAAAACAGTTCGGGCTGGAGCCGGCGCTGAGCGCCAAGGCCTGACAGAAGAGAGAGTGATCCGCATGACGGAAACCGCGCCCGTTAACCGGCCCGATATCTTCATCGTCGGCACGATGAAAGGCGGGACCACGATCCTGCATGAATTCCTTGGGCTGCACCCGGAAATCCATTCCGGCAGCAAGAAAGAGATACATTACTTCTCACTGTTCGAGGCGAATGGCCTTGACTGGTATCACGATCACTTCAAGGATCTGCCCCCCGGCCAGCATTATCTGGACGCAAGTCCGACCTATTTCGACATGACCAACGGCAAGGCGCTGCCGGGCAGGATCAACGCCTATAACCCCGAGGCCCGGGTCATCATGCTGGCCCGCGAGCCGGTTGAACGCGCCGTGTCGCACTTCAATCACCTCCGCAAGATCAACAAGTTTCCCATCCTGCAAGACATGTCTGCCGACGAGTTCTTCTCGCAGGACTTCGAGTTGGCCTTTGGCCAGGCGCGGCCAATCGATGTCTACCTGAACCAATGCATCGATTTCAGCCTCTATTATCGTAAGGCATTGTATTACAAGGCCGTCTTTGGCAATCGCTTCCTGATGGTGCATAACGAGGACCTGTCGCAGCAACCGCACGACACGATGGAGCGGATATTCCGTCATATCGGGGTCGAGCCGATCAGCAGCGACCAGTTCAACCAGCGCAAGTACAGTCACCGCGGCGACGGTGAGGGGCTGCCGCTTTCACCGACGACAATCGACCGGCTGAACAAGGTCCTTGGCGCGAATTACGCCGCCTTCCGCGAGTTGGCCGAATCTTCCGGTCGCAATGCTGCTCCTGCCCGCGAAAAGGCGGCTGTCGCAGCTCCGCCCGCACCGGTAACCGCATCCGTTGCCGATCCCGCAGCCGCGCCCACGCCCGACGGCGGGGCGCCAGCAGTCAAGCCCGTGTCGAGCGCGGAGCCGGCCCCCGAAGTTGCCAAGGCTCCGGTTCTGGCTCTGGCCAGCGTCCATAAGATCCTGAACCCGGCTGCCCCTGCAATGACGCGCGCAGTTCACGTTGATCACGCCTTCATCATCACCTACGGCCATGCGGAAGGGGCACGGGTGCAATCGGCGTTGAACAGCGTCTCTGGCGTCCGAATCCGGGACGGCAGCGGCCGGATCATGGCTCAGCTTGGCCAGATGGCGAAAGGTCTGGACCGCGCGCGGCATCAGGCCGCTGCGGGCGCGGCCCCCGTCCGGTCCGACGCCGATAGCGTCCTGACGCTGGCACAAGCGGGTCAGGCCGATCCGGCGGCATCACCGACGCCACAGGAACATATCCTGGGGTTCACCGATACCCGCCACCCGATGCCGGAGCCGGAGTTCATCGCCTATTGCGACGATCTTCTTGCGCGCCATCCCAGATCCTTGCTGATATTCAACGCCCGCAGGACCGGGGACGAAACCGTCATCCAGGCCAATCGGCAGTTCCACGCCTATGCCACGGCCCATCCCGACCGCTGCATCGAAATTTTCTGCGACGACTACATGGCTGACGAGACAGCGCTGCAACCGCTGTTCGACCGGCTGGGTCTGCCATTCGATGCCGCGAAGATCCGCGACATCCTGCTTGACGTCAGAAATGGCGTACTGGTCGGCAAGAACAACTGGCTGTTCCTGTGGGACGGCTCGAACCAGGTGCACCGCTATTATACCGAGGCCGAATTTTTCCCCGATCAGGACGAACAGGCCTGGGTCGATCTGCTGACCACGCGCCAGGACCGGGTTCAGGCGCTTGGCGCCGTCTATCGCCACCTGACCGTGCCCGACAAGCTGTCGGTCCTGCCGGAACTGGCGGGCGTGCCCATGCCGCATTTCGACCGCCATCCGGCACGCCGCATCGCCGCGCGGCTGCCGGGGGACGGGCTGAATGTCGACATCCTGCCCGATCTGCGCGCAGCTTCCGAGCAGGCGCCGGTCTTTTATCGCACCGACAGTCACTGGAACTCCTTCGGCTGCCAGGTTGCCTATCGCCGGCTTTGCGCGGCCCTTGGCGCCACGCCGCGGGATTTCCCGGACAGCAAGATCAGCGGCAGGGTCCGGGCGATGGATCTGGGCGGCAAGCTTACCCCGCCGATGCATGAGGACGTGCGCTTCGTCACCGTGCAGGCGAACGCCCGGCGCGTCTCGGAAAACGAGCAGGTCCGCTATAACGAGGAAACCGGCCTGTCCGGGGGCACACCGCGCTTTGTCGGCTGTTACACGCATCTGCACAACGACAGCCCCGATGCGCGCCCCGAGACCGTCCTGCTGTTCGGCGATTCCTTCAGCGAGTTTCGCCCGCATCTGCTGACCGCCATGCTGGCCGAGACCTATCGCGACCTGCATTTCGTCTGGTCCACCAATCTGGACTACGACCTGATCGCACAGATCCGTCCGCAGATCGTCATCTCGGAAATCGCCGAGCGCTTCATGGGCACCGTGCCGACGGACGAGTTCAAGGTCACGCTGGACTGATCCGCAGACCCTCGCCACCCATCATTTCCCCGTGAGACCGCCGGCCATCCCGGCGGTCCGGGCGTGGCTTCGATTGACAATCGGGCCTGCGATCACTAAGAACAAATAGTGAACGAAAAGGATCCTCCATGTCCGTCCGCCCTTTCCTGCCGGGGGCGGCGCCTTTCGGACGGGCGCCGGTCCCTGTCGCGCCGCAGCTTTCGGCGCCGATCCTGTCCGAGGCTTTCTCCACCCGTCCGCTGGACGGGGCGGCGCCCGGTTTCGTGCGCGCGGCCCTGCCTTCGGGACGCGTCCTCTGGGCGCAGGACCGGCTGAGCCGGATCGAGACCGGCGCCCCCTTCCTGCCCGGCATGGGACGCGAATTGCTGCGTCTGGACCTGAGTCGCGCCGCAGATGTGTTGAGCGCGCTGGAGGACGGGCTGGCCAGTCCGGCACTGGTCGCCGTGGTGGGCGAGATCCATGGCAATCCCCGCGCCCTGGACTTTACCGCCAGCCGCCGCCTTGCCCTACGCGCCGAGACGGCGGGCATCCCCTGCTGGCTGATCCGTCACGCGGCCGGTCCCGATGCCAGCGCGGCGCGGATGCGCTGGCGGCTAAGCGCCCTGCCCTCGGTTCCCGACCCGGACGACCCGCAGGCGCCGGGCGACCCGCGCTGGCGGGCCGAGCTGTTCCGGGCGCGCGGTCTGCCCCCCTCGGTCTGGGAGGCGCGTCATGACCGCGCGACGGATCGCCTGCATCTGGCTGCCGCATCTGGCGATCGAGAGCTGGCAGCGCCGCGCCGTCAGGCGGGGTGAGCCCTGGCCCGAGGATGTTCCGCTGGCGCTGTCCGCGCCCGGCACCCATGGCCCGGTCATCCACGCGGTGAACCGCGCCGCCGGGCTGGCGGGCGCGCGGGTCGGCGGCCGCGTCACCGATATCCGCGCCATCTGTCCCGAATTGCGCATCATGGATGCCGAACCGGCGCAGGATGCGGCGCTGCTGGCGCGGCTCGGTTTCTGGATGCGGCGCTGGGGTCCTTATTCCGCGACCGAAGGCAATGACGGCATCGTGCTGGACGTGACCGGCACCGCGCATCTTTTCGGCGGCGAGGATGCGATGCTGGCCGATATGCAGACCCGTCTGGCGCAGGCCGGACATGACGCGCGGATCGCGCTGGCCCCCACGCATGGCGCGGCATGGGCGCTGGCCCGTTTCGGCCCCGAACGCGCAATCGGCGCCGCGCCCGTCCTGTCGCTGCTGGCGCCGCTGCCGGTGGCGGGGCTGCGGCTTTCGGATGAGACGCTGCTGCTTTTGCGGCGGCTGGGGCTTAAGACCATCGGCGATCTGGCGGCGATCCCGCGTCTGTCCCTGATGCGTCGCTTTGCCCGCATGGTTCCCGAAGACAACCCGCTGCTGCGGCTGGATCAGGCGCTGGGGGACCTGGCCGAGCCGCTGGACGCGCCCGAACCGCCGCCCGAATTCAGCACCGAGGTCAAGCTGGCCGAGCCGGTGATGGACCCCACGGACTGGTTGCCGGGACTGATCGGCGATCTTTGCGCGCAGATGGCGGCGGCAGATCGCGGATGCCGGCGGCTGTGCCTGTCGGTCTTTCGCGTCGATGGCGAACGACGCGACATCCGCGCCGCCATGGCCGCCCCCACGCGCGAGGCCGGCCACCTGACGCGGCTTTTCGACGGCAAGCTGGACCGTCTTGATCCCGGCTATGGCTTCGACCTGATCCGGCTGACCGCCGAGGCGGTCGAGCCTTTGGCGCAGGCCCAGCCCGGCCTCGACGGCAGCCGCGCCGAGGCGCTGGAGCTGGCGCGGCTGGTCGACCGGCTGACCGCGCGCTTTGGCAGTCATGCCATCAGCCGGCCCCAGCCGCAGGAAAGCCACATCCCCGAACGCGCCGAAACCGCCGGTGCTGCGCTGGCCACCCTGCCCGTGCCGGCCGCGCGTCCCGACCGCCCCTTGCGCATCCTGACCCCGCCCGAGGAGATCCGCGTCCTCTACGCCATCCCCGAGGGGCCGCCGGCGCAATTCGTCTGGCGCCGACAGATCCTGCGCGTCGCCCGCCATGCCGGGTCCGAACGCATCGCCCCCGAATGGTGGCGCGACCGTCCCGGCACCCGGCTGCGCGACTATTTCCGGGTCGAGGATCCCAGCGGCCTGCGCCTGTGGATCTATCGCGAAGGGCTGGTCCATGACGGGCGCGGCGGCACGCCGCGCTGGTTCCTGCACGGGATTTTCGCGTAATGCCCGATTATCACCCCCGCGCGCCCCTGATCCTGTCCGAGGCCCCGCGCCCGAATCCGCCCTCGGATTATGTCGAACTGGCGGTGACCAGCGCCTTCAGCTTTCTGCACGGCGCCTCGCATCCGCATGAACTGGCGCTGGCGGCGCAGGCGATGGGCTATGACGCCCTGGGCATCGCCGACAGAAACAGCCTTGCCGGGGTGGTGCGGCTGCATGCGGCGGCGAAAAAGCTGGGGCTGCGGCCCTTGATCGGGGCGCGGATCGTGCTGGCCGATGGCACGGCGTTTCTGGCCTATCCGCGCGACCGTGCGGGCTATGGGCGGCTCAGCGCGCTGATTTCCAAGGGACGGATGCGCGATCTGGATGGCGGCTGGCAGAAGAAGGGCGTCTGCGACCTGTCGCTGGACGATCTGGCCGGTCACGCGCAGGGTCTGCGGCTGATCTGGCTGCCGGGCGACGATCTTTCGGTGCTGCCCGACCTTGTCGCGCGCCTGCCCGGCCTGTCCCATGTCGCGGCAAGCTGGCTTTACCGGGGCGACGACCGGGCACGGATCAACCGGCTGGACCGGGCGGCGCGGGCGGCGGGTCTTGCCATCGTCGCGGTCAATGACGTGCATTACCACGCGGCGGAGCGGCGCCCGCTTCAGGACGTGATGACCTGCATCCGCGACGGCGTGACCATCGCCAATGCCGGGCTGCGGCTGGCACAGAACGCCGAGCGCCATCTGAAGCCTCCGGCCGAGATGCAGCGCCTGTTCGCCGACTGGCCCCATGCCATCCGCGCCACGCGCGAGATCGCCGACGACTGCCGCTTTTCGCTGGATGAGCTTTGCTATGACTATCCCCGCGAAAGCGTGCCCAAGGGCAGCACGCCGCAACGCCACCTGACGAAGCTGACATGGGAAGGCGCGGCATGGCGCTATCCCGACGGCATCCCCGACAAGGTGGCGGCGACGCTGAAAAAGGAACTGGCGCTGATCCGCAAGAAGAAGATCGCGCAGTATTTCCTGACCATCCACCAGATCGTGCGCTTCGCCGATGACAGCGGCATCCTGCATCAGGGACGCGGCTCGGCGGCGAATTCGGCGGTCTGCTATGTGCTGGGCATCACGCCGGTCGATCCCAATGTCCACGAACTGCTGTTCGAGCGCTTCATCAGCGAGGACCGCGACGAGCCGCCCGATATCGACGTGGACTTTGAACACGAGCGGCGCGAGGAGGTCATCCAGCACATCTATGACCGCTATGGCCGCCACCGCGCCGGGCTTTGCGCCACCGTCATCCATTACCGTCCCCGCAGCGCCATCCGCGAGGTGGGCAAGGTCATGGGCCTGTCCGAGGACGTGACCTCGGCCCTGGCGGATACGGTCTGGGGAAGCTGGGGCGACAGCATGAAGGATGCCGATACCGGACAGGCGGGGCTGGACCTGAACGACTCGCATCTGGCGCGCACGATCCGGCTGGCCGAAGAGATGATCGGCATGCCGCGCCACCTCTCGCAGCATGTCGGCGGCTTCATCCTGACCGAAGGACCGCTGACCGAGACCGTGCCCATCGGCAATGGCGCCATGGCCGAACGCAGCTTCATCGAATGGGACAAGGACGATATCGACGAGCTGAAGATCCTCAAGGTCGATGTGCTGGCGCTGGGGATGCTGACCTGCATCCGCAAATGCTTCGACCTGATCGGCGCCCATTACGGACGCGCGCTGACGCTGGCCGACATTCCCGCCGATTGCCTCGAAACCTATGCCATGCTGCAAAGGGGCGACAGCATCGGCACGTTCCAGGTCGAAAGCCGGGCGCAGATGAACATGCTGCCGCGCCTGAAGCCACAGGTCTTTTACGATCTGGTCATCCAGGTCGCCATCGTCCGTCCCGGCCCCATCCAGGGCGACATGGTCCATCCCTATCTGCGCCGGCGCGCGGGCACCGAGGCGGTCGAATACCCCTCGCCCCGCGACGGCGATCCGGACGAATTGCGCAAGATCCTGAACCGCACGCTGGGCGTGCCGATCTTTCAGGAACAGGCGATGAAGATCGCCATGACCGCCGCGCGCTTTTCCTCGGCCGAGGCGAACCGGCTGCGCAAGGCCATGGCCACCTTCCGTTCGCGCGGGACCATCGGCGAATTGGAAAGCCTGATGGTCGGACGCATGGTCGAACGCGGCTATGAGCCGGAATTCGCACAGCGTTGCTTCAACCAGATCAAGGGCTTCGGCGATTACGGCTTTCCCGAAAGCCACGCCGCGGCCTTTGCGCATCTGGCCTATGTCTCGGCCTGGCTGAAATGCCATTACCCGGCGGCCTTTGCGGCGGCGCTGCTGAACAGCCAGCCGATGGGGTTTTATGCGCCCGCCCAGATCGTGCGCGACGCGCGCGAACATGGCGTCACCGTCCTGCCGGTCGATGTGAACATCAGCCAGCGCGACAATACGCTGGAGCCCTGCGATGGCGGCTTCGCGCTGCGGCTGGGCCTGCGCCAGATCGAGGGACTGTCTGCCCCCGGCGCCACCCGGCTGGAGGCGGCGCAAGCGACGCCCTTCGCCGACCTTGCCGATCTCAAGGCGCGCACGCGGCTGGATGCGCGCAGCATCCGCCAGATTGCGGCGGCGGATGCGCTGCGCTCGCTGGGGCTGGACCGAAGGGCGGGGCTGTGGCAGGCGCGCGCGCTGCGCGACGCGCCCGAACTGCCGCTGTTCCGGGGCCTGCGCGACGAGGGGGCCGAGCCCGCCGTCCCCCTGCCCGTCATGCCGCTGTGCGAACATGTCGCCGCCGATTACCAGACGCTGCGCCTGTCGCTGAAGGCGCATCCGATGCGCTTCCTGCGCGCCAGCATGGCGGCGCAGGGCTATGTTCCGGCCGCCGGTCTGGCCGCGCTGCCCCATGGCGCAAGTCTCAGCATGGCGGGGATCGTGCTGGTCCGCCAGCGTCCCGGCAGCGCCCGCGGCGTCTGCTTCGTCACGCTTGAGGATGAAACCGGCGTCGCCAATCTGGTGATCTGGGAAAAGACCTTTCTGGCCTTTCGCAAGGAAATCATGTCCGCCCGCCTGCTTGAGGTGCGCGGCCAGTTACAGCGCGCCGATGGCGTGACCCATATCGTCGTGAACTGGCTGGGCGACCGCTCGGACGCGCTCATGCGGCTGTCGGGCGAGCTGCCGTCCGGTCACGACGACACCAGCCCGGCCCTGTCCGCGCCGCGGCGCACGCATCCGCGTCAGGTTCGCATCCTGCCAAAGTCGCGCGACTTTCACTGACCGCCACCCCTGCCGCCGCGCCCCGTCCCGGCCCCAAACCTTTGTCATGCTTGCGAAACCCGCGCGACAGGTGCAAGCTTTCCCAAGGGCAGGAGGAACCCGATGGACGGACCTGCAACGACGCGCAAACCGCTCGATCCGGCCGAGATGGGCGTTCTGGCGCATCTTTACCGGGCCGAGGTCTATCGCTCGACCATCTGGCGCACGCGGCTGGACACGACCACCAACTGGTCGGTGGTAACGCTGGGCGTGGCGCTGTCGATCACCTATTCCTCGCCGCAGGCCTCGCCCTTGCCGCTGGTGCTGGTCGGCATCCTGATCGTCTTTTTCCTGATGCTGGAGGCGCGGCGCTATCGCTATTTCAACGTCTGGCGCGCGCGCTGCCGCTGGATGGAGCTGCATTTCGTCGCCCCCATGCTGCGCGAGGGCGACCTGCATTTCGAACAGCGCTGGCAGGACCGGCTGGCCGACGACTATCTGCACCCGCGCTATCACGTCAGCATGTGGACGGCGATGGGACGGCGGATCCGGCGCAACTATTTCTGGATCCTGCTCATCCAGACCGCCGCCTATCTGGGCAAGCTGATGGTGCATCCCACCGCCGCCAGCTCGCTTGGCGAAATTCTTGACCGCGCCGCCATCGGCCCGATTCCGGGCTGGTTCGTCCTGCTGGTCGGCGGCAGCTATTGCCTGAGCTGGGGCGTGATCGCCCTCCTCAGCGCCCGCCTTGATGCCGGCCGCGCCCGCAAGCGCCAGGACCCGCTGGGCATGGGTTAGGCGGCATCGCCCAGGCGGCACGATTCAGGCATGGGGCCGACCGGCGGTCCCTGAAACGCAGAAACCGCGCCCCTTGCGGTGGCGCGGTTCCCGTTCAGTCAGGTCGGGCAGATCTTACTTGATCTTGCCTTCCTTGTATTCGACATGCTTGCGCACAACCGGGTCGTACTTGTTGACCGTCATCTTCTCGGTCATCGTGCGGGCATTCTTCTTGGTGACATAGAAATGCCCGGTCCCGGCCGTCGAGTTCAGACGGATCTTGATCGTCGTCGGCTTCGCCATCTTGCTTGCTCCTGCTGCGGGGCAAGACGCTTGTGCGAACCCCGTGGAATCTTATGGAAGCTGCCTTTTAGCCAAGAAGGGGCCGGAGTCAACCGGGAATCACAGGATTTTCCCCGATCCGCCCCTGAAAACCCACCCGTTAAAACCCGCGCTTTGCGGCGCATCCGGCGGGGGGAGGAAAATCGGCGGACAGGAAAACGCGCGGATGGCCTGTAAGCCGGATTTTGTTCCGGGGTTGCCCCCTTCGATGACCATTCCTCTGGCCCCGCCATTGCTGACGGGATCTAGCTGCCAACCCGGACCTTCTGGGGCGAAAGCAGCCCTGCCTTGCGGCGCGAGGTCCCTATTCGGCATTGCTCCCGGTGGGGCTTGCCTTGCCGGGCCTGTTACCAGCCCCGCGGTGGGCTCTTACCCCACCGTTTCACCCTTGCCCATGCGTGCATGGGCGGTCTCTTCTCTGTGGCGCTTTCCCTGGGGTTGCCCCCGCCGGGCGTTACCCGGCACCGTGCCTTCATGGAGTCCGGACTTTCCTCGACGATCGCTCGCCGCGGTCATCCGGCCATCCGCGCAGAGGCGCTGATAAGGCCGCACCGGGGTCGGGTCAAGCGTCCTGAGGTCAAGCACCCTGAAGTCGGGCACCCCGTAGTCAGGCACGCTGTCGTCAGGCGTCCTGCGCCCAGCCGCGCGCGATCCGGGGCAGCGCGTCCTCGATCCAGTCCAGAAGCGCATCGACGCGGGACGCGGCCTCGTGCCCCAGCGCGGTCAGTTCGTATTCGACATGCGGCGGCACGGTCTGGAAGTCGCGGCGCAGCACCATGCCGTCGGCCTCAAGCCCCTGCAGGGTCTGCGCCAGCATCCGCTCGCTGACGCCGCCGATGGATTTGCGCAGGCTGCCAAAGCGTTGCGGGCCGCTGGCCAGCACGCGCAGGACCAGCATCCCCCAACGCCCGGTCAGCCGCCGCAGCACATCGCGCGACGGACAGGCCGCCGCCATCAGGTCGCCACGGTCGGGATCGTCAGGAATATTTTTCATACTTACACTTCCGTCAGTACTTACGAATGGTAAGTTAGGCCTGTATCTGCCAATCTACAAGGTTATCGAACGAGGAAAACCATGACCGTCGCCATCACCGGAGCCACCGGCCAGTTGGGCCGCCTGACCATCGCCGCGCTGAAATCGCGCCTGCCCGCCGACCAGATCATTGCGCTGGCCCGCAGCCCCGAAAAGGCGGCCGAGCTTGGCGTCCCCGCGCGCGCCTTCGACTATGACCGCCCGGACACGCTGGTGCCGGCACTGGCGGGCGTGGACAAGCTGCTGCTGATTTCCGGCAATGAGGTCGGCAGCCGCGCGCCCCAGCACCGCGCCGTGATCGAGGCCGCCAAGGCCGCAGGCGTCAAGGAAATCGTCTATACCAGCCTTTTGCACGCCGACACCACGCCGCTGTCGCTGGCACCTGAGCATGTCGAGACCGAGGCCATGCTGGCCGCGTCCGGCATCCCGCACACCATCCTGCGCAATGGCTGGTATGCAGAAAACTATACCGGCGCGATCCCCGCGGCGCTGGAGCATGGCGCGCTGATCGGGGCGGCGGGCAACGGCCGCATCTCGGGCGCGGCGCGGGCCGACTATGCCGAGGCGGCCGCCGTGGTGCTGACCGGCGCGGGCCATGCCGGCAAGACCTATGAGCTGGCCGCCGATGGCGCCTGGACGCTGGCCGATCTGGCCGCCGAGATCTCGGCGCTCAGCGGGCGCGACATTCCCTATCGCAACCTGTCGCAGGTCGATTATGCCGCGGCGCTGGTCGGCGCGGGCCTGCCCCAGCCCCTGGCCGAGATGATCGCCGGCTGGGACGTGGATGCGGCGGAAGGCGCGCTTTATGACGACAGCCACACACTGTCACGGCTGATCGGGCGCCCGACGACGACGCTGGCCGAGGTGATCCGCGCGGCGCTGTAATCAGAACGGCACGTCGTCCAGACTGCCGCCGGCGGCATGGGCGGGCTGCACATAGCCCGCCTTGATGGTCTTGAAGCCGGTCGAAAATTCGACGGTCAGCGTGTCCTCGGCGATGCCCATGACCGTGCCATTGCCGAACTTCTGGTGAAAGACCCGGTCGCCGACCGAGAAACTGGCGGCCGGCTCGGCATCGATGGTCACCGGCACGCGCGGCTTGACCTGCGGCCGCTGGGCGCTGCGTTCCTGCATCCGTTTCCAGCCGGGCGAGTTGTAGACATCGGCACGCGCCGCCCGGTCATGCATCCCCGATTGCGCGAAAGGCTGCGCAAAGGACTGCGCCGCCGCCCCGTAACCGCCGCCGTAAAGGCCGGGCGGGGTCAGCACGTCGACATGATCCTCGGGCAGTTCGTCGATGAAGCGCGAGGGCAAGGACGACTGCCATTGCCCATACATGCGGCGGTTGCCGGCAAAGCTGATGGTGACCAGTTCCTCGCCGCGGGTGATGCCGACATAGGCCAGCCGGCGTTCTTCCTCCAGCCCCTTCATCCCGGTCTCGTCCATGCTGCGCTGGCTGGGAAACAGCCCGTCCTCCCATCCCGGCAGGAAGACGATGGGATATTCCAGCCCCTTGGCGGCATGCAGCGTCATGATGCTGACCTGATCGGTCTGCTCGCCCGCGTCATTGTCCATGACCAGTGCGACGTGTTCCAGAAAACCCTGAAGGTTATCAAACTCTTCCAGAGCCTTTATCAATTCTTTCAAGTTGTCCAGCCGACCCGGCGCATCGGGCGACTTGTCGTTCTGCCACATGGCGGTATAGCCGGATTCGTCCAGGATCCGCTCGGCCAGTTCGACATGGTTCACGGCCGTGTCGATGGCGTCGGCATGCCAGCGCCCCATGCCCTCGGTGAACTGTCGCAGCGCCGCCGCGCCCTTGCCGCCAAGCGCGCCGGCGGCGACGGCCGAGACCGCCCCCTCCAGAAGCGACAGGCCCCGGCCCCGCGCCTCGGCCTGAATGGTCTGCACGGCCTTGTCGCCAAGGCCGCGCTTGGGGGTGTTGACGATGCGCTCGAACGCCAGATCGTCGGTCGGGCTGACCGCCAGCCGGAAATAGGCCATGGCATCGCGGATTTCCTGCCGCTCATAGAAGCGGGGGCCGCCGATCACGCGATAGGGCAGGCCGATGGTCAGGAAACGGTCCTCGAAGGCGCGCATCTGGTGGCTGGCGCGCACGAGAATGGCGATGTCGTTCAGGTTGCGGCGCCCGACGCTGTGGCGGTGACCGCCCTGAAACGCCTCGATTTCCTCGCCGATCCAGCGCGCCTCGGCCTCGCTGTCCCAATGGCCGATCAGGCGCACCTGTTCGCCCTCTTCGGCCTCGGTCCACAGCGTCTTGCCCAGACGCCCCTTGTTCGCCGCGATCAGCCCCGAGGCGGCGGCAAGGATATGCGGGGTCGAGCGGTAGTTCTGTTCCAGCCGGATCACCCGGGCACCGGGGAAATCGGTTTCAAAGCGCAGGATGTTGCCGACCTCGGCGCCGCGCCAGCCATAGATCGACTGGTCGTCATCGCCCACGCAGCAGATATTGCGATGCGCCTGCGCCAGCAGCCGCAGCCACATGTATTGCGCGGTATTGGTGTCCTGATATTCGTCCACCAGAATATAGTGGAACCGGTCCTGCCATTGTTTCAGCACATCGGGATGCGCCTGAAACAGCGTCACGCAATGCATCAGGAGGTCGCCGAAATCGACGGCGTTCAGTTCCAGCAGGCGGCGCTGATAGGCGGCGTAAAGCCGGCCGCCCCAGCCGTCAAAGGCGCGCTCCTCGCCCTTGGGCAGGCGTGCGGGCGTCAGGCAGCGGTTCTTCCAGCCATCGATCAGATGCGCCAACTGCCGCGCGGGCCAGCGCTTTTCGTCCAGATTCTCGGCCAGGATCAACTGCTTCATCAGCCGGATCTGGTCGTCGGTGTCCAGGATGGTGAAGCTGGTCTTCAGGTGCAATTCGCCGTCGCCGATCAGTTCGGCATGGCGGCGCAGGATCTTGACGCTGATACTGTGAAAGGTGCCCAGCCACGGCATCCCCTCGACCGCCTCGCCCATCAGGCGGCCGATGCGGTCCTTCATCTCGCGCGCGGCCTTGTTGGTGAAGGTCACGGCAAGGATCTGCCCCGGCCGCGCCCGCCCCTGCGAGATCAGATGCGCGATGCGCGTGGTCAGCGCCCGGGTCTTGCCGGTGCCGGCGCCCGCCAGCAGCAGCACGGGACCGTCCAGCACCTCGACCGCCTCGCGCTGCGCGGCGTTCAAGCCGTCCAGATAAGGCACCGCCCGCGCGCCCATGGCGCGCTGCGACAGGGGCACGGGCGCCGCGGCGGCGGCAAAGGCGTCGGAATCGTCGAAATCGCTCATGCCGGCAACATAACCTTTGCCGCCCCTTGGGGAAAGCCCATGTTCACGCCTTGTTCACATTACGCCCGCAGCCCGGCAAAGATCGAGGGATCAAGGCTGGCCTGCGCGAAGGTCGGGCCGTCGGTCAGCACCGACACCGCGTCATGCGAATGCAGCGATTCCTGATGGCTGGCGACGACGCGGAAATCGCCGACGCGCGGCTCGGCCATCAGTTCGGCGGCAAAGGCGCGCACGGCGTCCTCGACAAAGATCGGGTTGGCGGCGTTCAGTTCGGCAAAGGCCTGTTCGTCCTCGCGCTTGACCATGACCTGCGTTTCGGTGGCGACGGCGCGGCGGCAAAGCTCGATCGCGTCTTCAAACCACAGCGTATCCCCTTGGGTTACCATGGAAATCCGCGCAATGGACCGCTGGGAGTGTGGCGTCGCAAGCTGGCCGCGCATCTGCCGGGCATGTTCCGAAAGCTCAAGCGAGCAGGGACAGGTGGAGCTATAGACATAGTCGACATGCATGATCCGCAGCCGCTGGCCGGCCTTTTCGGCCAGTTCCAGCGCGATGTCGTAATACTGCCAGCCCGTCAGGCCCGAGCGCAGCGACGCGACCCGCATCGGATAGGAAAGCCGCATCTGGATGCGCGCATCCAGACTGTCCAGATCGGATTTGTAGTCGTCCAGCGCCGCCTCAAGCACACCCATCGAAAAGCGCTTTTCCGCATGGGCATAAAAGCTGCGCATGATGCGGCTCATATTGATGCCCTTGCGGTCGGCCTCAAGGCTGACGGTGCCGGTGACGCTGGTTTCCAGCGTGATCTCGCCGCCGTCATGCGCGGAATCGGGGCGGGTCTGATAGCGGATCGGCAACCGGAAATTCGAGATGCCGACATGCTGGATCGGGGCGCGGGCGCCGACGATCAGGCTGGCCGGACCGTTCTGCAAATCCGGCAACCCGGCCTTGTAGGCGTCATCGACGCGGAAATCGGCCGGATATTCGCGCGAGAGCGCCGGATAGGCGCGCTGGGTGGCGACGGGGCGGGACTCGGTCATGGGCGTCCTCCTTGGCGGATCGGACCCTTTATCTGGGGACCGGCCAGCGGAAAGGAAAGAGGCCGGCGGGATTGCCGCCCCCTTTCGGGCCGCGGGTCAGGCAAGCGCCTGACGGAAATCGGCGATCAGGTCCTCGGGATGTTCGATGCCGATGGACAGCCGCAGCAGGCCCGGCGTAATGCCCAGACCGGCGCGGACGTCCTCGGACAGGCGCTGGTGGGTGGTGGTCGCCGGGTGGGTGACGATGGATTTCGCATCGCCAAGATTGTTCGAGATCTGGAAAATCTGCATGCGGTTCATCGCGGCGAAGGCGGCTTCCTTGCTGCCCAGATCGACCGCGACCATGGTGCCCCCGGCCCCGTCCATCTGGCGCATGGCAAGGTCGTGCTGCGGGTGGCTGGGCAGGCCGGGATAGATGACGCGGGCCAGCCGCGCATCGCCTTGCAGCGCCAGGGCCAGCTTCAGCGCCCCCTCGGTCTGGGCGCGCACGCGCAGGTCCAGCGTGTTCAACCCGCCCAGCATCAGCCAGGCGTTGAAGGGGCTGATCGCGCCGCCGGTATGTTTCAGATAGGGCTCGGCCACCTCGCGCACGAATTGCCGCGTGCCGCAGATGACGCCGCCAAGGCAGCGCCCGGTGCCGTCGATATGCTTGGTCGCCGAATAGACCACGACATCGGCGCCCTGCGCGATGGCGCGCGAATAGACCGGTGTCGTGAAGACGTTGTCCACCACCACCAGCGCGCCGGCGGCATGGGCCAGCGTCGCCACCGCCTCGATATCGACGATTTCCAGTGTCGGGTTCGACATGGTTTCAAAGAAGACGGCGCGGGTGCCCGGGCGGATCGCCGCGCGCCATTGCTCAAGGTCGGTGCCGTCGACATAGCTGACCTCGACCCCGAAACGGGCCAGCACGTCAAGGACGTAAAGGCAGGACCCGAACAGCGCCCTGGCCGAGACGATATGATCCCCGGGCTTCAGAAAGCACATCAGCGCGCCGTTCACCGCCGCCATGCCGCTGGCGGTGGCAAAGGCATCCTCGGCCCCTTCCAGATCGGCGATGCGGTCCTCGAACATGCGGCTGGTGGGGTTGCCATAGCGCGCATAGATGAATTCGTCGGGACCGGACTTGATGAAGCGCGCCTCGGCCTGCTCGGCGCTGTCATAGGAAAAGCCCTGCGTCATGAACAGCGCCTCGGCCATCTCGCCATACTGGCTGCGACGGATACCGTGATGGACGGCGCGGGTGCGCGGATGCAGGGGCTTTTCGGACATGGGCGGCCTTTCTTTCACGTCAGAAGGCCGGGTTACTCCTGCCCGGGGCCTCGCGCAAGCTTTCTGGGTCAGTCGCCGTCGCGCGGCAGGGCGTAACGCTCGAACAGTTTCGAATTGGCGACGAAGAAGGCGATCATGATCGCCGGCAGGCCGAAGGTCTTGAAGTTGACCCAGGCGGTTTCGGACATATTGCGCCAGACGACCTCATTGGCGATGGCAAGGCCCAGAAACAGCAACGCCATGCGGATGGTCAGGATGCGCCAGCCCTCGGCCCGCATCGGCAGCGCCTCGGACATGACCAGTTCCAGCCAGTTGCGCCGCAACGCGAGGCTGAGGCCCAGCAGGCCGGCAAAGATCAGGTAGATGATCGTCGGCTTCATCTTGAAGAATTTCGGGTCGTTCAGCCAGACCGAAAGCCCGCCGAACACCACCACCAGCACCAGCGTGGCGATCTGCATGGGCGCAAGCTTGCCCGTCAGCCGCCAAAGCGCCAGCGTGCTGAGCACCAGAACCGGGATAAAGACCAGCGTGGCGACGATGAAGCCCGAATATTCGGTGCCGGCGATGGTCAGCGTCTTGTCGCGCAGCCGCATGAAGACGACGAAGAACAGGATCAGCGGCCCGAACTCCAGCCCGGCCTTGAGCCAGGGATTGATCTTGCGGGTCTCGGGCATGGGGCCTCCGGGGCTGGTATTCGGGCAGGATGGCCCGCGGGGCGGGCCTGCCACCTTTTCGCGCAGCCCGCCCGGCACGGCAAGCAGGACCGGCGCGACCGGCGCGACGGGCGGCGAAATTCTTCGTGAATGGCGCCCGTGCCCACCCCTGCCCGGCTTTTGGCCGTCCTTTGGCCGCCCGGTCAGTCCAGCCGGACCGCCGCCAGAATCGGGCCGCTGGCCTGCTTGTTGGCGCGGTCCATTTCCTGCGCAAGGATGGCGTGGCGCGTGTCGGGCGGGAAGGTCCCGGCGCTTTTGCCCGACGGCGCACCCGGCCGCACGGTCATGCGCAGCGGCACGCGGCCATCCCATTCGGCGATGCGCTCGGCCGCCAGCACGACATTGCGGTATTCGACGGTGGTGCCGCGATTCTCGCCCGCCGTGATCTCGACCTTGCGGCTGGGGGCATAGCGCACAAGGATGATCGCCACCCGCGCCGGGATGGCGGCGCGCGGCGTCAGTTCGATGCGATAGCCGCCCTCCTGCTGGGACGAGGTGACCATGACCTCGGTCGGGCTGGCGATCTGGGCCTGCAACAGCGCCATCAGTTCCGCCGGGCGCAGCGCGATCAGCGTATCGCGGCCGCCGACGATGATCTGGGGCGTATAGATCGCCCGCTCGCCCGAGGCATGGGCATAGGCCTGCTGGCGGCGGGTGAATTCGGGACGGGCAAAAATATCGGCCCAGCCAAGGTAATCCCAGTAATCGACATGCCATGACAGCGCCAGGATATCCTCGCGGTTGGCGAGATCGGCCAGCATGTCGTCGGCGGGCGGGCACGAGGAACAGCCCTGCGAGGTGAAAAGCTCGACCACCACCGGCGGATGCCCGACCGGGCCGGGCATCAGCGAGCGTGTCTGCGGCTGGGTTTCGGCGAATGAGGCGATGCCGGGCGCCCCCAGATCGGCGACCGCGCCGCCCTCGGTCGTGGTCGCGTCGGCATCGATCCCCGGCGCGCCCTCGGGCGCCTGGATCAGGCCCACGACACCGTCATCGCCCTCGCCTTCGGTATCGGCAGCCGCGGCGTCCGAGGTGGATTTCGCGGCCCCGCGCTGCGGGCGCATCAGGAAATCCGTCAGGATTTCATCGACGGTTTCGATCGCGGTCTCGGCACGATCGATGGCCCCGGCGGGCGTGGCGCGCAACTGGCCGCTGGCGCCAAGCGCCGAGCCGAACTGATCGCCGGTATCGGGGCTGGCGCCGCCATCGGCAAGGCCGGCGCTTTCCCCGCCGCCATCCGCGGCCTCACCGCCCTGCCCGTCCTGCGCAAGCGCCGCGCTGCCGCAGACCATGGCGCCAACCCACAGGGCCAGCACAAGACGTCGCAGCGCCGAACCCGCCCGAACCCGCCCCGTATCGCCCGTCATGATCTGCATTGCCGCCATTTCGTCCCGCGCTTCAGTCCCATCCGATATCCACCAGCTAAACCGTCAGGTCTGCCCGCGACAAATCAATGCTTTGTTAGGAGGTTCGGCGTATAGCGTGACCGTGACGGAAAACGCACATCTTGCACTTGCAGAAAAATGTTGGCATACCATTGCATACAAACCTTGCCAGACCCCTTGATCCGATACCGGAAAAGGGGCACATGGCAAACGACATCTCCATTCAGCCACCTCAGTCAGGGATAGGGAGCCGAGCATGCCCATCGAAACCGGAACCGATACCGCCAGGACGCGCCGCGAGCTTAAGGTCGGGGGGCAGAGCTATGCCTATTATTCGATCGACGCCGCGACCGAAGCCGGGCTTGGCGACTTCTCGAAACTGCCGGCCTCGCTGAAGGTGGTGCTGGAAAACCTGCTGCGCTTTGAAGATGGCGGCCGCACCGTCAGCGTGGACGACATCAAGGCCTTCGCCGAATGGGCGCAGAAAGGCGGCCAGAACCCGCGCGAGATCGCCTATCGTCCCGCCCGCGTGCTGATGCAGGACTTCACCGGCGTTCCGGCGGTCGTGGACCTTGCCGCGATGCGCGACGGCATCAAGGCGCTGGGTGGCGACGCCCAAAAGATCAACCCGCTGAACCCGGTCGATCTGGTCATCGACCACTCGGTGATGATCGACGAATTCGGCACCCCCCGCGCCTTCCAGTTCAACGTCGAGCGCGAATACGAACGCAATATCGAACGCTACCAGTTCCTGAAATGGGGCCAGAAGGCGTTCCAGAACTTCCGCGTGGTGCCGCCGGGCACCGGCATCTGCCATCAGGTGAACCTGGAATACCTGGCCCAGACCGTCTGGACCGACAAGGACCAGAACGGCACCGAGGTCGCCTATCCCGATACGCTGGTCGGCACCGACAGCCACACCACCATGGTTAACGGCCTTGCCGTCCTTGGCTGGGGCGTCGGCGGGATCGAGGCCGAGGCCGCGATGCTGGGCCAGCCCATTTCCATGCTGATCCCCGAGGTCGTCGGCTTCAAGATCACCGGCGCGCTACGCGAGGGCGTGACCGCCACCGACCTGGTGCTGAAGGTCGTGCAGATGCTGCGCAAGCACGGCGTCGTCGGCAAGTTCGTCGAATTCTACGGCGAAGGCCTTGACCACATGCCGCTGGCCGACCGCGCCACCATCGCCAACATGGCCCCCGAATACGGCGCCACCTGCGGCTTCTTCCCGGTCGACGGCGAAACCCTGCGCTACCTGCGCCAGACCGGCCGCGACGAGGCCCGCATCGCGCTGGTCGAAGCCTATGCCAAGGGCAACGGCTTCTGGCGCGGCGCCGATTATGCGCCGGTCTATTCCTCGACGCTGGAACTGGATCAGGGCGATGTCGTTCCCGCGATTTCCGGCCCGAAACGGCCGCAGGACCACGTCGCGCTGACCGACTCGGCCTTCGCGTTCGCCAAATACATCTGCGACACCCGCAAGCTGCCCGAACCCGAGCGCGTCACCCGCAGCTGGGGCACCGATGGCGGCGCCCGCGCGCCCACCGACCTGCCCGGCCATCACGAGGGCTTCAAGTCCGGCGCTGTCGAGGGCGAGGATTACCAGCTGCATGACGGCTCGGTCGTGATCGCCTCGATCACCTCCTGCACCAACACCTCGAACCCCTATGTGCTGATGGCCGCGGGGCTTGTCGCCCGCAAGGCGCGCGCGCTTGGCCTGACCCGCAAGCCCTGGGTGAAAACCTCGCTCGCCCCCGGCTCGCAGGTGGTCGAGGAATATCTGAAGGCGGCGAACCTTCAGGAAGACCTTGACGCGCTCGGCTTCAACCTTGTCGGTTTCGGCTGCACGACCTGTATCGGGAACTCCGGCCCGCTTCAGCCGGAAATCTCGAAATCGATTAACGAAAACGATCTGGTCGCGGTCTCGGTCCTGTCGGGCAACCGCAACTTCGAAGGCCGGATCTCGCCCGACGTGCGCGCCAACTATCTGGCCAGCCCGCCGCTGGTCGTGGCCTATGCCATCGCCGGCGACATGAACATCGACCTGACCACCCAGCCCCTTGGCACCGACAAGGACGGCAAGCCGGTGTTCCTGAAGGACATCTGGCCGACCTCGAAGGAGGTCGCGCAACTGGTCGACACCATCGTCACGCGCGAGATGTTCCAGGAAAAATACGCCGACGTCTTCAAGGGCGACGCGCGCTGGCAAGGCGTCGAGGTCACCGACAGCGAGACCTATGACTGGCCGGCCAGCTCGACCTATATCCAGAACCCGCCCTATTTCCAGGGCATGGGCAAGGACAAGGGCGCGATCCACAATATCCACGGCGCCCGCGTGTTGGCGCTGCTGGGCGACATGATCACCACCGACCACATCTCGCCGGCCGGTTCCTTCAAGCCGACCACCCCCGCCGGTCAGTACCTGACCGAACGTCAAGTCGCACCGAAGGACTTCAACAGCTACGGCTCGCGCCGCGGCAACCACGAAGTGATGATGCGCGGCACCTTCGCCAATATCCGCATCAAGAACGAGATGCTGGACGGCGTCGAGGGCGGCTATACCACCGGCCCGGACGGCAAGCAGACCTCGATCTATGACGCGGCCATGGCCTACAAGGCCGCCGGCATTCCGCTGGTGGTGATCGGCGGCATCGAATACGGCGCCGGCTCCAGCCGCGACTGGGCGGCCAAGGGCACGAACCTTCTGGGCATCAACGCCGTGATCGCCGAAAGCTTCGAGCGCATCCACCGCTCGAACCTCGTCGGCATGGGCGTCATCCCGTTCGAGTTCACCGGCGGCGACAACCGCAAGACGCTGGGCCTGAAGGGCACCGAGGTGATCTCGATCGACGGGCTGGAAGGCGACTTCAAGCCGCTGTCGCTGGTCGATGCCACGATCAAATATGCCGATGGCACTGAAAAGAAGATCAAGCTCAAGGCCCGCGTCGATACCGAGGTCGAGATCGAATATCTCGAAAACGGCGGCGTGCTGCACTATGTGCTGCGCAACCTCGCGAAAGCCTGATCCGCCTGACCCGAAACGACAAAGGCCCCGGAAAACTCCGGGGCCTTTCGCATTGCAGCGCGCCTATTCGTCGGCGCAGTACCACATGGTGCCGCCCGCGGCGGCGGTGCCGATGACCAGCGCCCCCACCGCCACCGGCGAGGCCGCGACCCCGGCCGCCGCCGTTCCCGCCGCCTGCAGGGTGCCGACCACCTGCCCGGCACCGCCCGCGGCCAGCACCGTCGCACCCGGCCGCTGGGTCACCGCGTCATAGCCGGCGATGGCCAGCGCATTGGCGCCCTGGAAGGTCGCCGCCCGCGCGCCGTTCACGCGCTCGCAAAAGGTGCGCTTGCACAGCGCATTGCCCTTTCGCGCCCCGATCCGCGCGCCGATATAGGTGTCGTTCTGCTTGTCCCACAGCAGGCAGTAGCTGCCGTCATCGGCCATCTCGTTCCGGCGCAGGATCTCGCGCAGGGTGACATAACCGGGACAGGTGATGCGCCCCCAGCCGGAAAAATTCTTCTCCAGCCGGCCGACATTCTGCCGGAACTCGGCATCGCGGACATAGTTGATGGCGGTCGGCTCGCCGGCGATCGAGGTGTCGCAGGTCCAAAGCCGCTCATCCTTCGCCGACGTCCCCTCAGTCGCCGGTGCCGCGTCCTCGGCCGACATCTCGTCGGTCGCCCCCTCCTCCGTCGAGGTCCCGTCCTCGGCATGAACCGGCGCCGCCATCGCGACCATCAATATCAACGCAAGGCTAAATCGCATCCCATCCTCGCAAGACCAGAATCGGCGCCATGAATCGACAATGATCGCCCCGCTTGCAATCCGTTCCGGTACCAGTTCAGCCCAATGTGACCGCCCGGGCACGGCAGCGGATTTCTTCTTCATCCAAATATCCAGAAGACCGCGCCACAAAGAAAAAGGCCGCCCCGGACAGGGCGGCCTCGCGATCCGTCTGATCCGGCAGGATCAGTTCTTGGCGTAGAATTCGACGACCAGGTTCGGTTCCATCACAACCGCATAGGGCACGTCGCCCAAGGCCGGGGTGCGCACGAAGGTCGCGGTCATCTTGTTGTGGTCGACTTCCAGGTAATCCGGGACGTCACGCTCGGCCAGGCCGACCGATTCCAGCACGATGGCCAGTTGACGCGAGCGTTCACGGACCGAGATCACGTCGCCTTCCTTCACGCGGTAGGACGCGATGTTCACGCGCTTGCCGTTCACCTCGACATGGCCGTGGTTCACGAACTGGCGGGCGGCGAAGATGGTCGGAACGAATTTGGCGCGGTAGATGACGGCGTCCAGACGGCGCTCCAGCAGGCCGATCAGGTTTTCGCCGGTGTCGCCCTTGACGCGCTCGGCCTCGGCATAGATGCGGCGGAACTGCTTCTCGGTCAGGTCGCCATAGTAGCCCTTGAGCTTCTGCTTGGCGCGCAGCTGGGTGCCGAAATCCGACAGCTTGTTCTTGCGGCGCTGGCCGTGCTGGCCGGGGCCGTATTCGCGGCGGTTCACCGGCGACTTGGCGCGGCCCCAGATGTTTTCGCCCATGCGGCGGTCAATCTTGTACTTGGCAGCGGTGCGCTTGCTCATCGCTGATCTCCTTCTTTCAGTTTGCGAAGGGCGTTGTCCTTTGGCCGAGGCCCGACAGGCTTCCCCTTGCGGGGTCCACCAACACCAATGAAGCGGCGCTTATAGCGGCCCCCGGCCCGGTGTCAAGCACCCCCGGGGCTTGAGCGCGGCCCGGCTTCTTCCTATGTGAAGGACAGCGAACAAGGAACCCGTGATGTTTTCGATCCCCGGAAAATCCCCCGTGACCATCACCCCGGCGGCCGAACGGCAGATTGCCCGGCTGATGGCCTCGAAATCCGCGCAAGGGCTGCGCATCGGCCTGAAAAAGGGCGGCTGCGCCGGCATGGAATACACGATGGAGCTGACCGACGCCGCCCGGCCCGGCGATGAGGTCGTCGAACAGGGCGAAGCGCGCGTCATGATCGCGCCCACCGCGCAGATGTTCCTGTTCGGGACCGAGATCGATTATGAAACCGGCCTGCTGGAATCGGGCTTCAGGTTCCGCAATCCCAATGTCACCGACAGTTGCGGCTGCGGCGAGTCGGTCAGCTTCGCGCCTCTCGAAGGCTCGCGCGCCCAGCAGCCTTAAGGGGCTTTTTCGCCCCGCACCCGGGGCCAAGCCTTGATCAGGCCCGCGCCGCGGCCTAAGCCATCCCCCGAACCAACCCAACGGAGGGACTGATGGCCCCGCGCAAGCTTGCCGCCGGCAATTGGAAGATGAACGGAACCCTGGCCGCGCTGGATCAGGTCGAGCTGATCGCGGCGGTGCCTACCGCTTGCGACGTGCTGATCTGCCCGCCCGCCACGCTGATCCAGGCAATGGCCGCGCGGGCACAGGGCCGCGTCAAGGTCGGCGGTCAGGATTGCCATGCCAAAGCCTCGGGCGCGCATACCGGCGACATCGCCGCCGCGCAGCTTCGCGACGCGGGCGCCAGCCACGTCATCCTTGGCCATTCCGAACGCCGCACCGACCATCACGAAACCGATGCCGAGGTGCTGGCCAAGTCGCAGGCTGCCCATGACGCGGGCCTTGTCGCCGTCATCTGCGTCGGCGAGACCGAGGCGCAGCGCGATGCCGGCCAGACGCTTGACGTCATCACCGCCCAGCTTGCCGGCTCGGTTCCCGATGGCGCCACGGCCGCGAACACCGTCATCGCCTATGAGCCCGTCTGGGCCATCGGCACCGGCCGCACGCCCACGAACGACCAGATCGCCGAGGTCCATGCCCTGATGCGCGACCTGCTTGCCGCCCGCTTCGGCGACGGCGCCGACATGGCGCTGCTCTACGGCGGCTCGGTCAAGCCGGGCAATGCCGCCGAGATCTTTGCCATTCCGCATGTGAACGGCGCGCTGGTCGGCGGCGCCAGCCTCAAGGCCGCCGATTTCGGCCCCATCGTCGCGGCGCTTTCCGCCGCCTGAGGCAAGATTGCCGAGGAAAAAGGAACATCGTTCCACCCGGCACCCGCCGGATGGAATGACATCATGCCCCAGGCGGCCTTGCGCCCCTTGCAAAGCCCCGGACAGCCGCGCATAGCACCCGGGAATTTTCAGGACGGGACCATGGCAGAGCCGGCAATCTCATTTCAGGGCGTGACGCGCCGCTATCCGCAAAAGGGCGCGGCGGGCGATGTCGTGGCGTTGCACGACATCTGGCTGGACGTGCCGCAAGGCGCGATCACCGGCATCATCGGCCGTTCCGGCGCGGGCAAGTCGACGCTTTTGCGCATGGTGAACGGGCTGGAACGCCCGTCCTCGGGGCAGGTCATCGTCAACGGCCGCGACGTGGGCGCGGCCAGCGATACCGGCCTGCGCGCGATCCGGCGCGAGGTCGGGATGATCTTTCAGCATTTCAACCTGCTCGCCTCGCGCACGGTGGCCGAAAACATCGCGCTGCCGCTGGAAATCGCAGGCGAATCCCCCGACCGCATCGCCCCCCGCGTCAACGAACTGATCGAACGCGTCGGCCTGTCGGCACAGGCGCGCCGCTATCCGGCGGAACTGTCGGGCGGCCAGAAACAGCGCGTCGGCATCGCGCGGGCGCTGGCGACGGCGCCGCGCGTGCTGTTGTCGGACGAGGCGACCTCGGCGCTTGATCCCGACACCACGCGGCAGGTCCTTGAGCTTTTGCAGGACATCAACCGCGACCTTGGGCTGACCATCCTGCTTATCACCCACGAAATGGCGGTGGTGCGCGACATTTGCAGCCATGTCGCGGTGATCGAGGCCGGCCGCATCGTCGAGGCGGGCGAGACCTATTCCGTCTTTTCCCGCCCCGGCCACCAGACGACACGCTCATTCCTGCAAGGCGTGACCGGCGTCGCGGTGCCGCAATTCATCGCCGGCCGCCTGCGCGAGACGCCACCCGGCCCCGATGCCGAGGCGGTGGTGCAGATCACCTTCACCGGCCAGCACGCCACCGACCCGATGCTGGCGCGGCTGACGGCGGAACGCGGCGTCAGCGTCAACATACTTGCCGGCGCCATCGAGGAAATCGGCACGCGTCCCTTTGGCAGCCTGATCGTCGGCCTGCCCGCCGGCCGGCTGGCGGAATCGCAGCGCTTCCTTGAGGAACACGGACTGATGACCGAGGTGCTTGGCTATGTCGGCTAACCTGATCCCGATCCTGTGGGAATCGACGCTGCTCACGCTTTACATGGTCGCCATGTCGACGGTCCTTGGCACGCTGATCGGCGCGCCGCTGGGCATCTTTCTGGCCACCTCGCGCCGGGGCGAACTGCTGTCGGCGCCGGTCCTGAACACCGTGCTGGGGCTGGTGGTAAATGCCGCGCGTTCGACCCCGTTCATCATTCTGGTGGTGGCGATCATCCCGCTGACACGGCTGATCGCCGGCACCTCGATCGGCTCGACGGCGGCCATCGTGCCGCTGACCATCGCCGCCGCCCCCTTCATCGCCCGCCTGATCGAGACCGCCATCCGCGAAGTCGATGCCGGCCTGATCGAGGCCGCGCGCGCCATGGGCGCCACCCCCGGCCAGATCGTGCGCAAGGTGCTGATCCCCGAGGCGATGCCCGGCATCATCCTTGGCCTGACGCTCGCCGTGGTCAGCCTGATCGGCTATTCGGCCATGGTCGGCGCGGTCGGCGGCGGCGGCCTGGGCGATCTTGGCATTCGCTACGGCTACCAGCGCTTCATGCCCGAGGTGATGCTGGCGGTCGTGGTCATCCTGATCCTCCTGGTGCAGGCGGTCCAGAGCCTCGGCGAATGGATTGCCTCGCGCTTCGACAAACGCGCGCCCCGCAACCGGGGCCGATAAGCATGAAAGGACAGAACATGCGCAAATTCAGCCTTACGGCGCTGGCATCGGTGCTGGCGCTGGTCGCCGGCATGGCCTCGGCCGAGGAAATCAAGGTCGGCGTCTCGGTCGGCGAACATGCCGAGATCATGGAGCAGGTGGCCAAGGTCGCCCAGACCAAGGGCCTGACCATCGATATCGTCGAATTCACCGATTACGTCGTCCCCAATCAGGCGCTGAACGATGGCGACCTGAACGCCAACAGCTTCCAGCACCAGCCCTATCTGGACAACCAGATCAAGGACCGCGGCTTCGATCTGGTGTCGATCGCCAAGACCATCACCACCCCGATGGGCGTCTACTCCAAGGAGCTGA
Organism: Paracoccus sp. (in: a-proteobacteria); assembly: GCA_046348875.1. Classification (GTDB taxonomy): domain Bacteria; phylum Pseudomonadota; class Alphaproteobacteria; order Rhodobacterales; family Rhodobacteraceae; genus Paracoccus. The sequence continues at coordinate 97,678 of JAXMDJ010000011.1, read as the reverse complement.
AATCGCTGGACGATCTGCCGCAGGGCGCCAAGGTCGCCATTCCGAACGACCCGACCAACGGCGGCCGGGCGCTGCTGCTGTTGCAGGCCAAGGGGCTGATCAAGCTGGCCGATGGCGTGGGCCTGTCGCCGACGCCGCTGGATGTGACCGAAAACGCCAAGGGCCTGCAATTTCTTGAACTCGACGCCGCGCAATTGCCGCGCGTGCTGGCCGATGCCGATATCGCGGTGATCAACACCAACTACGCGCTTGAGGCCGGGCTGAACCCCGAAAAGGACGCCATCGCCATCGAGAACGCCGACAGCCCCTATGCCAATATCATCGTGGTGCGCAAAGGCGACGAGAACGCGCCCTGGGCCAAGACGCTGGTGGAAGCCTACCACTCGCCCGAGGTCAAGAAATACATCCAGGACAAGTATACCGGCGCCGTCATCCCGGCCTGGTAAGCGTTTTCGCGGCCCGGATCACCGGGCAGCGCGGCCGCATCCGCTATGCGCCTGACAAAATATGCGCGTGACAAAAGGCCGGCCCCTTGGGGCCGGCCATTCGCGTTCCGGTCAGGCGTCCTGCTTACCGGCGCCGGCCCAGCGACCATGCGCCATCGCCCAGCAGGGCAAGCGCGCCCATGGTGATCGCCCACAGCACCGGATATTCCCAGCCGCCGCCCGGATTGCTGAAGGTGAAGCCGTTGCCGCCATGGCCGAACCATGCCGCGCCCAGCAGAACCCCGATCATCGCCAGCGAGACATAGCGCGTCGCGATCCCCAGGATCAGCGCGATGCCGCCGCCGATTTCCAGCAGGATGGTCAGATAACCCATGGCGCCCGGCAGGCCGATCGACTGGAAATAGCCGGCCGTCCCCGCAGGGGTGAAGATGAAAAGCTTGATCAGCCCGTGGACCAGAAAATAGATGCCGGTGGCGGCGCGCAGGATGAAGGCGGCGATGTCGGCGTTCCGCTCGGAACTGGCCTCGGAGGCGGTCAGGAAGGTCATGTCGGGTCGTCCCCATTGATTGATCTTGATGACCCGAAGTTAGGGCTTTGCTATTGCCGCTGAAATGGTCATATTCACGGAAACATTGTCGCCGATATGGGGAATTTCATGGACCGGATCGACGGGCTGCGCGCCTTTGTGGCGGTGGTGGATGCGGGGTCCTTCACCCGGGCGGGGGAACGGCTGGGCATCTCGAACAAGCTGGTCAGCAAATATGTCGCGGCGCTGGAAGGCCAGCAGGGGATTTCGCTGCTGAACCGCACCACGCGGTCGCTGTCGCTGACCCCCTCGGGCGAGCGTTACCTTGCCGCCGCGCGCAGGGTGCTGACCAGCATCGAGGAGCTGGACGCGCAGGCCCGGGCCGAGGAAGGCGCGCTGACCGGGCGGCTGCGCGTCACCGCGCCGGTGTCCTTTGGCGAGATCTTCGTCGTGCCGCTGACCGCCGGTTTCCTTGCCGCCAATCCGGCGGTCGAGATCGACCTGAACCTTAGCGACCGCTATGTGGACCTTGCGGGCGAGGGGTTCGATCTGGCGCTGCGCATCGGTATTCTGGGCGATTCCAGCCTGATCGCCCGCCGCATCGGCCGGACCGAGGCCTGGCCCGTCGCCAGCCCCGCCTATCTGGACCGCATGGGCCGCCCCCGCCACCCCGACGAGCTGCGCGAGCATGTCAATATCCGCGACAGCAACGCCTCATCCTCGCAGCGCGCCACCTTTGTGGTCGAGGGCAAGCCCGTCAGCGTCCCCCTGCCCGGCCGCATCACGGTGAACAACGCCCGCGCCGCCCGCCGGCTGGCGCTGGAGGGCGAGGGCATCGGCCTGATCCCGCGCTTCATCGTCGCCGACGATGTCGCCCGCGGGCGGCTGGAGCGCCTGCTGGCGGGCTTTCCCGGCCCGCAACTGGACATTCAGGCGCTGTACCTGCCGCAGCCCTTCGTGGCGCCGCGGATCGGCGCCTATCTGGATCACCTGCACCGCAATCTCAGCCCCGCGCTGGAGCCAGAACCACGCCCGGGTTCATGATCCCCAGCGGGTCCAGCGCCGCCTTGACCGCTCGCATCGCGGCCAGCCGCGCGGGGTCCGCCCAGCGTTCAAGGTCGGCGACCTTCAGCCGTCCGACGCCATGCTCGGCCGAGAACGAGCCGCCGCGCGCCACCACCATTTCATGGACCATGGCCGACAGCGCCTTGCGCTCGCCGTCATATTCGGCGCGGTCGCGGCCCGGCGCCGGGAACAGGTTGTAATGCAGGTTGCCGTCGCCCAGATGGCCAAAACAGTTGATGCGCGCATCCGTCCGCGCCGCCACCGCCGCGCCCGCCGCGCGGATGAAGGCGGGAATTTCCGACAGCGGCAGGCTGATGTCGTGGCTGGCAATGGCGCCGATACGGCGATTCCCCTCGGGCAGGTGTTCGCGCAGGTGCCAGAAATCGGCAGCCTGCTGGCCGGACTGGGCGATGACGCCGTCAAGGACCAGTCCGCGTTCCATGGCATCGACCAGCAGCGCCTCAAGTGCTGCGGCGACGGGCAGGCCCTCGGGCAGGCCGACCTCGATCAGCACCGACCATGGCACGCCGGGCAGCGGCTGGCGGATTTCGGGCAGCACCTCGGCCAGAAAGGCCAGCCCCTGCCCGGCGATCAGCTCGAACGCGGTGACGCCGCCGGCCATGCGCCCCTCGGCCAGCGCCAGCAGGGCCAGCGCCGCCTCGGGGTCGGGGACCTGCAACATGGCGACGCCGGTCTGCGGCGGCGGCACGACAAGGCGCAGGCTGGCGGCGGTGACGATCCCCAGCGAGCCCTCGGCCCCGATCAGCAGGTCGCGCAGGTCATAGCCGGTATTGTCCTTGCGCAGCCGCTTGAGGTCATGGACGATGCTGCCATCGGGCAGGACCGCCTCGATCCCCAGACACAGCGCGCGGGCAGTGCCATAGCGCAGCGCGGTGACGCCGCCGGCATTGGTCGAAAGGCAGCCGCCGATCATCGCCGTGCCCTGACTGGCCAGCGACAGGGGAAACAGCCGCCCCTGCCCCTCGGCCGCGTCGCGCACGGCCTGCAAGGTCATGCCGGCTTCGGCGATCAGGACGTTTTCGGCCGGCCAGATGCCGCGCAGCGCCGCCATCCGCTCAAGCGACAGGACCAGCGGCGCGGGGCCGTCGGGCATTACCTGCCCGCCGACCAGCCCGGTGCCGCCGCCGCGCGGGACGATGCCGACGCGGGCCTCGGCGCAGGCCCGCACGATGGCTGCCACCTCATCGACATTGCGGGGCGCGGCGACCAGTCCGGCATGGCCGTGGATGCGGCGGCGCGGTTCTTCCAGATAGGCGGGGGCCAGCGGGCGCAGGACGCCTTCGGGCAGGCGCGCGGCCAGCGTCTCGTCAGCGGGATTGAGCATCGGGCCCCCTTTCAGCGCACCTCGGTCTTGCCGCGGCGGTCATGGCGCAGGTTCGAGTAAAGCACATGGTTGCGCCAGCGGCCATTGATCTGCAGATAGCTTTGCGCGACGCCCTCGTACTTGAAGCCGCTGCGTTCCAGAACCCCGCGCGAGGCGGTGTTTTCCGGCAGGCAGGCGGCCTCGATCCGGCTCAGGTCAAGCTGGGTAAAGGCGTAATGCGTCAGTGCGCCGATGGCCTCGCGCATGTAGCCGTGGCGGGCAAAGCGCTGGCCGATCCAATAGCCGATGGTCGCCGATTGCGCGGGGCCGCGGCGGATATTGTCCAGCGTGATCGCGCCCAGCAACTGGCCGTCATGGCGGATCAGGAACAGGGGCAGCGAGGTGCCGTTGCGGCTGGCGCGCTGCGCCCAGTAGACACGGTTGGTAAAGCTTTTGCGCGACAGGTGGTCCAGCGCCCAGACCGGCTCCCAGGGGGTCAGGAAGGCGCGGCTTTCGACGCGCAGTTCCACCCAGGGACCGAAATCCGCATGCGCCGGCAGGCGCAGGACCATCCGCTCGGTCTCAAGTCGCAGCGGACGGCGGCGCGCGAACATCAGGCGGCTAACCTTTCTGCAAGCCTTGCGCGCGAGGGCGCCGACCTGACCGGCCCGTAAAGCGCCAGTGCCGGGCGGGCATTGCCGATCAGCGCCTCGGCATGGGCGCGCACATCGGCCACGGTCACCGCGTCGATGCGCTCGGCCACCTCGGCGGGGTCGGCGACGCGGCCCCAGATCGCCAGCGACCGCGCCATGCGCTCGGCCTGGCCGGTCGGGCTTTCAAGGCCCATCAGCAGGCCGGCCTTCAACTGGGCGCGGGCGCGGGCGATCTCGGCCTCGGTCATGTCCACGGCGGCGCGCTTCAGCTCGTCGATGGTCAGGTTCGCCAGATCGGCGATCTGTTCGCCCGAGGTGCCGGCATAGATCGTGACCATGCCGGTATCGTCATGGAAACCCGATTGCGCAAAGATCGAATAGCACAGGCCGCGTTCCTCGCGGATCTTCTGGAACAGGCGCGAGGACATGCCGCCCCCCAGGGCCGAGGTCCAGATCTGCGCGGCATAGAAATCCGGCGCCATGTAGCCCGGCCCCTCGAAGGCCAGCGCGAAATGCGCCTGTTCCAGCTTTTTCACGCGCCGCGTCTCGGCGCCCTGCCAGCGGGCGGGTTCGCGCGTGGTGACGGCACGGGGAACGAGATGGGCAAAGATCGCCTCGACCTGCCGCAGGATGCTGTCATGGTCGACCGCACCCGAGGCGGCGACGATCATCCGCTCGGGGCCGTAATGCTCGGTGATGAAGCCTGACAGGTCGTCGCGGGTGAAGCTGCTCACGCGCTCGGCCGGGCCAAGGATGGTGCGGCCCATCGGCTGGTCGGGATAGGCGGCCTCTTGCAGCCAGTCGAAGATCACGTCGTCGGGCGTGTCCAGCGACTGGCCGATTTCCTGCAGGATGACGCCGCGCTCGACCTCGATCTCGCGCGCGTCGAAGACCGGGTTCAGCACGATATCCGAGATCACATCCAGCGCCATGCCCACATCGCCCGCCAGCACGCGCACATAATAGCTGGTCACATCGCGCGAGGTATAGGCGTTGATATAGCCGCCGACATTCTCGATCGCCTCGACGATATCCAGCGCGCTGCGCGTCGCCGTGCCCTTGAAGGCCATGTGCTCAAGGAAATGGGCGATGCCGTTCTGTTCGGCGCGCTCGTCGCGGCCGCCGGCGCTGACCCAGATGCCGATGGCCGCGGAATGCAGGCCGGGCATGTCACGGGTCACGACGCGCAGGCCGTTGGACAGGGTACTGATGCGGATCTGGTTCAAGCTGTTCTCCGTTCAAGAATCAGCGATTTAATGCTCTCGGCGTCGTTTGCAACCCGGGTGATGCGCTCATCCCGGTCAAAGAGATCGGCCATATGCGGCGGCAGCGGCGGGCGGATGCCGATGGCGGCCTGAACCGCGTCGGGGAACTTCGCCGGATGCGCGGTCGACAGCGACACCATCGGCACGCCCGGACGCAGGTGTTCGCGCGCGACCTTGACCGCCACGGCGGTGTGCGGGCAGATCACCTGCCCGGTTTCGGCGCGGATGGTGGCGATCATCGCCGAGGTCTCGGCCTCGGACGCGAGGCCCGAGACATAGATCTCGCGCAGGTGCTCCAGCGCGCCCTGGCTGATGGTGAAGCCGCCGGATTTCAGTTCGTCCATCAACTGGCTGACGGCGGCGCCGTCGCGGCCGTAAGCCAGCCACAGCGCGCGTTCGAAGTTGGAACTGACCTGAATATCCATCGACGGGCTGATCGAAGGCTCGACCGTGCCGACCCGGTATTCGCCGGTCGTCAGGGCGCGGTGCAGGATGTCGTTCTGGTTGGTGGCGACGATCAGCCGCCCGATGGGCAGGCCCATGGCCCTGGCGATGGAGCCGGCAAGAATATCGCCGAAATTGCCGGTGGGCACGGTAAAGTCGATCCCGCGCGCGGGCGCGCCAAGGCTGGCGGCGGCGGTGAAGTAATAGACCACCTGCGCCAGCACCCGCGCCCAGTTGATCGAGTTGACGCCGGCAAGGCCCACGCCATCGCGGAAATCGTGGTCGTTGAACAGATCCTTCAGCCGCGCCTGGCAGTCGTCGAAGGTGCCGTCGACAGCCAGCGCATGCACATTGGCGTCAGCGGGCGTGGACATCTGGCGGCGCTGCACGTCGCTGACGCGGCCATGCGGATACATGATGAACACGTCGACATTGGTCAGGCCGCGGAACGCCTCGATCGCGGCCGAGCCGGTATCGCCCGAGGTCGCGCCAAGAATCGTCACCCGCTGCCCCGAGCGCGCCAGCGCAAGCTGGAACAACTGCCCGATCAACTGCATGGCAAAGTCCTTGAAGGCCAGCGTCGGGCCGTGGAACAGCTCAAGCAGGTGATGGCCCGGCGCCAGTTCGATCATCGGCGCGCGCGAGACATGGTCGAAGCCCGCATAGGCGCGGGCAATCGCGCCCTTCAGGTCCTCTTGCGAGAAGCTGTCGCCGACAAAGGGGGTGACGACGCGCAGCGCGACTTCCTCATAAGGCAGGCCCGACAGCGCCGCGATCTGGTCGGCGGTAAAGGTCGGGATGGTCTCGGGCAGGTAAAGGCCGCCATCGCGCGCCAGCCCGGTCATCATCGCCTGTTCAAAGTCCAAGACCGGAGCCCGCCCCCGGGTCGAAACGTAACGCATCGCGTCCCCCTAGAATTGCCGCTGCCTGATACGCCAGATCAGCGCCACTGTCATCCCTGCCCAGACCGCCGCGATCATGAACCACTGCGCGGCATAGCTGAGATGGTTGTTCGGTATGCCCTCGACCGCGACCGGGATCGGCTGGACGCCCTGAGCGTCGCCCCGCACCTCGGCCGCGACGACCAGCACCGGCTCGGTCCCAAGCTGCGCGGCCATCGCGGGTACGTCGCGGGCGAACCAGATGTTCTCGGTCAGGTTCGGCGCGGGCGTGGCGCTGCCCTTTTCCTGCGGCCAGTGCAGGTTGCCCGCGACCTCCAGCCGGGTCGGCGGGCGCGGCCGGCGCTTGTTGTCCTGATCGATGAAGCCGCGGTCCAGCAGGATGCGGCGCCCGTCATCGGTGACGAAGCCCGACACGACCTGATAGCCGCCGCCCGACTCGCGCGTGCCCGACAGCACGTCGATCTCCTCGCCCGTGGTCTGGCCCGAGACCAGCACCGGCAGGTATTTCATCGAGGGATCGACCGCCGCCGGCAAGGGCACCGGCGCGCTGTCGATGCGCGACTGGATCTGGGCGATCAGCCCCTCTTTCCAGTCCAGCCGCTGCAATTGCCAGACCCCGAGCGAGATCAGGATGGCGCAGCCCAGAACGCCGACGACCAGCGGAAAGATGTATCGTTTCATCGATGATGACCACGCAGGAAAGGCATCAGGTGTCCTGTCAAATGAAAACGCGCGGGAGTTCCGCCCCCGCGCGTCCTTCAGCGAACCGGGTGGCGATCAGCGCCCCCAGATATAGACCACGACGAACAGGAACAGCCAGACCACGTCGACGAAGTGCCAGTACCAGGCGGCGGCCTCGAAGCCGACATGCTGTTCCTGGGTCATCTGCCCGCGCGAAAAGCGGATCAGGCAGACGAACAGGAAGATGGTGCCGATGATGACGTGGGCGCCGTGAAAGCCCGTCGCCATGTAGAAGGTCGCGGCATAGACCGTATCCGACAGGCCAAAGGCGGCGTGGCTGTATTCGTAAGCCTGCAGCGCGGTGAAGCACAGGCCCAGGATCACCGCGACGATCAGCCCGCGGATGGTGGTCTTGCGGTCGCCATCATGGACAAAGGCGTGGTGCGCCCAGGTCACGGCAACGCCCGACAGCAGCAGGATCAGCGTGTTGATCAGCGGCAGGTGCCAGGGGTCGAAGGTGACGATGCCTTCCGGCGGCCAGACGCCGTCCTTGATCGGATAGTCCGGCCCCATCGGGTAAAGCGCGCTTTTGATGAAGGCCCAGAACCAGGCGACGAAGAACATCACCTCGGACATGATGAACAGGATGAAGCCATATTGCAGGCCGATGCGGACGACGGGGGTATGCTCGCCCTCTTCGCCTTCCTCGATCACGTCGGCCCACCAGCCGAACATGACGTAAAGCACCGCGACAAAGCCGATCAGGAACATCCACGGCCCTTCGATCGGGGCACCAAGAACGGTGATCCCCTTCATCCAGGCGACCGCGCCGGTCAGCATGACAAAGGCGGAAATCGCGCCGAGGAAGGGCCAGATCGATGGCGGCAGGATCTGATAGTCGTGGTTCTTTACATGGGCCATGGCTGCGTTCCCGGCTGTTGCTGGTTCTTGTGGTTCAATTTACCGACGGTTTCGGCTTCGCGTCCAGCACCGCCTGTTTCGGTGCTGCGGGCGCAGAGGATTTCGTCCGGTGGAAGGTATAGGACAGGGTCAGGTCACGGATGCGGCCCGCGTCGCGGTCATTGACCAGCGAGGCATCGACGAAGAAGCTGACCGGCATCTCGACCCGCTCGCCGGGTTTCAGCGTCTGCTCGGTAAAGCAGAAGCAATCGATCTTGTTGAAGAAATAGCCGGCGATCTCCGGCACGACATTATAGCTGGCGGTGCCGGTGATGGTCTCGTCGGTATTGTTCACGGCCTCGTAGAAGGCGATGGCGTTTTCGCCGATGCGCAGCGTCATCTCGCGCTGGAGGGGGCGGAAGGTCCAGCCCATGTTGTCGTCGACATTGGCATCGAAGCGGACGCGGATCGTCTCGTCCAGCACGGTGTCCGAGGCGACCTCGGACACGTTGGTGGTGCCGCCGTAGCCGGTCACCTTGCAAAACCAGTTATAGAAGGGCACCGCCGCCCAGGCCAGCGCGCCCATCAGCACCACGATGCCGACCAGCATGCCAAGGGTGCGGCCATTGGAACGCGACGCGGTCATTTGCCTGCCTCCGGCGCGGTAAGGACGCCGGGAAGCGCGGCCCCGGGCGTGCCGGGGGCAGCGACCGGCGCACGGTCGACCGCCTGCGCGGGCGCCTGCGGATCGCGCGGCAGCATCGAGGCGCGCGGCCGGTGGTCGAAGCCCTGCATCATGTCGCCCTGCGTGATCTTGACCACCGACAGGCCAAAGACCAGCACGACAAAGGCCAGCAATACCGCCAGCAGCCCCAGATTGCGGCTGCGCCGCCGCTGGTGCAATTCGTGTTCGACCCGCATCGTCACCATCCCCCGATCCAGTGCTGGATGAGAAGCGCAAGGAAATGCAGGAAGGTGTAATAAAGCGACAGGCGGAAGTAGCGCTTTTCCACCTTGTAGCCATCGGCCTGCGCCTGATCCTCGCTGCGGTGCAGGATACGCCATCCGCCGGCAATGAACAACGCGTTCAGCACCACCGAGACCGCAAGGTAAAGCGGGCCGCCGACCGAGGTGAAGCCAAGCCAGATCGCAAAGGGCGCCAGCACCAGCGTATAGGCGAAGATATGGCGGCGCGTGACCTTGCGGCCATGGGTCACGGTCAGCATCGGCACGCCGGCCTTGGAATAGTCGTCCTTCATGAACAGCGCCAGCGCCCAGAAATGCGGCGGCGTCCAGAAGAAGATCAGCGCGAACATCAGCAGCGATTCAAGGCTGACGCCGCCGGTCGCGCAGGCCCAGCCGATCATGGGCGGGAACGCCCCCGCCGCACCGCCAATGACGATGTTCTGCGGGGTCGAGCGCTTCAGCCAGATCGTATAGACCACGGCATAGAAGAAGATGGTAAAGGCAAGAAAGCCCGCCGCGAACCAGTTCGCCGCCAGCCCCAGCATCATCACGGAAAGGCCCGACAGCGCGATGCCGATGGCCAGCGCCTCATCGGCGGTGACGCGGCCGGCGGGCACCGGACGGTTGGCGGTGCGCTTCATCACCGCGTCGATATCGGCGTCGTACCACATGTTCAACGCGCCCGAGGCGCCGCCGCCCAGGGCGATGAACAGCACGCAGCAGAAGGCCACGAAGGGATTGACCGGAACCGGCGCGATCCACAGCCCGACAAAGGCCGTGAACACCACCAGCGACATGACGCGCGGCTTCAGCAGCGCGACATAGTCGCCGAAACCCGCCTCGAACCCCTGGTCCGGGGCAGGCCCTTCATATGCGTTGGTATCGGCCACGTTCAGCCCTTATTCCGCCGCCGCAAGCTTGAGCGGCTGTGCAGGAAGATAGTCCGAGGCATCGGCCGCGAACTCGGGCCTGGTCTTGACGTCGGCCAGCCATGCGTCATATTTTTCCTGGCTGACGGCTTTGACGACGATCGGCATATAGGCGTGGTTGATGCCGCACAGTTCCGAGCACTGGCCGAAATAGACGCCTTCCTTGTCGACCGAGAACCAAAGCTGCGCGATGCGGCCCGGGACGCCGTCCTGCTTGACGGCAAAGGCGGGGACGGCCCAGCTGTGGATCACGTCGGTGGCGGTGACCTGCATCAGGACCTTCTTGCCGACCGGAACCACGACCGGATTGTCGGCGGCCAGCAGGTACTCGTCCTCGGAATAGCCGGCGGCGGCCAGCTTGTCCTTGTCCAGCAGCAGCGCGTCGAAGGCGATGCCGTCATTGGGATATTCATAGGACCAGTACCACTGGTGGCCGGTGGCCTTCACCACCAGATCCGGGTTGTTGGGCATTTCCTGGCTGCGGAACAGGATCGGCAGCGAGAAGGCGCCGATGGCCACCAGGATCAGCACCGGAACCAGCGTCCAGATCACCTCGATCGGGGTGTTGTGGGTGAAACGCGCCGGCACCGGATTCGCGCGACGGTTGAAGCGGACGATACAGATCAGCAGCAGCACGCAGACGAAGGCCGTGACGGCGGCAATGATGATCAGCACGAAATGGTCCAGCCACTGCTGGTCATGCGCCAGCGGGCTCGACGCCGGCTGGAAGCCCATGCCACCGTCATGCGGCTTGCCGATCAGCGGCAGGTCACCCAGCACCTCCTGCGCCATGGCCGGAATGGCCGTCATTGCTGCAAGCCCAAGGCCAGTTACTGCCGCCAGCCCGCGGCGCTTCGTCGCAATTGCCATCATTCCATCCCGTTGCCTATATTACACCGGCGGAGTCTCCCTCACCGGTATCGGTCATGCAGCAGAACCATATCTTGCAGGTTCCGGCAAGCCTATAGCTATCGACTTTCTGTCAAAAAAGCCCTAGGCGAGGCATCCAGACAAGGACAGGTCCGCATGACTGACGCTTCGTTTTCCCCGTTCCAGACCCATCTTGACCAGGATCGCGCGCTGAAAATCCTGCGCGCGGCGCTGGATGGCGCCGAGGACGGCGAGCTTTATCTTGAACGCGCGCGCGGCGAGGCGCTGGTCTTTGACGATGGCCGACTGCGCAATGCCAGCTACGATGCCGAACAGGGTTTCGGCCTGCGCGCTGTCAGGGGCGAGGTCACCGGCTATGCCCATTCGACCGAGATCAGCGAGGTCGCGCTGAAAAGCGCCGCCGAAACCGTGCGCCTGGCGGTTGGCGACGGCGGCGGCACGCTGGCCCTGCCCCCGTCGGGCCGGATCATGCCGCTTTATGCCGCCATCGACCCGGCCGAGAGCGTCAGCTTCGCCGCCCGCGTGGCGCTGCTGCGCGAAATCGACGCCTTCGCCCGCGATCTCGACCCGCGGGTGGTGCAGGTTTCGGCCAGCATCGCCACCTCGGTGCAGGAGGTCGCGATCCTGCGCCCCGAAGGCGGTCTTGCCACCGATACCCGGCCGATGGCGCGCATCAATGTCTCGGTCATCGTGGAATCGAACAGCCGCCGGGAAACCGGCACCGCCGGCGGCGGCGGCCGCATCGCGCTGGACGGGCTGATCGCACCCGACCACTGGCAGGGCCTCGTGCGCGAGGCGCTGCGCATCGCGCTGGTCAACCTGCGCTCGGTCCCTGCGCCCGCGGGCGTCATGGACGTGGTGCTGGGACCGGGCTGGCCCGGCATCCTGCTGCACGAGGCCGTGGGCCACGGGCTTGAGGGCGATTTCAACCGCAAGGGACATTCGGCCTTCGCGGGCCTTCTGGGCCAGCAGGTCGCGGCGCGCGGCGTCACCGTCATCGATGACGGCACCATTCCCGACCGCCGCGGCTCGATCTCGGTCGATGACGAGGGGACCGCCCCCGGCCGCAACGTCCTGATCGAGGACGGCGTGCTGGTCGGCTACATGCAGGACCGCCAGAACGCCCGCCTGATGGGGGTCGAGCCCACCGGCAACGGCCGCCGGCAAAGCTATGCCTATGCGCCGATGCCGCGCATGACCAACACCTTCATGCTGGCGGGAACCGAGGACCCGGCCTCGATTCTTTCGGGGCTTGAGGATGGCATCTACGCCGTCGGCTTCGGCGGCGGCCAGGTCGATATCACCAACGGCAAGTTCGTGTTCTCCTGCACCGAGGCCTATCGCGTGAAGAATGGTCAGGTCGGCGATCCGATCCGCGGCGCCACGCTGATCGGCGACGGTGCTACCGCGCTGCGCCAGATCCGCGCCATCGGCAACGACCTGGCGCTGGATCCGGGCATCGGCAATTGCGGCAAACAGGGGCAGTGGGTGCCCGTGGGCGTCGGCCTGCCCAGCCTGCGAATCGGCGGCCTGACCATCGGTGGCTCGGCCTCTTAGATTGAAACGGCGCTTTTTCAGGATGTTAGGCGGCTAACGCATTCTTAACCATTGCCGTGCCATGATTCTCAGGCGGATGAGACAGAGGCACCGGACAACATGGCAAGAGCGCTTCCTTTCGACCCCCACCACCCCTACAGCCTGTCAAAGGACGACGGGCTTGCCACGCTTCGCCTCATCCGTTCCCGAAAGGTGGGACCGGCGACCTTTCACCGGCTTCTGGCCGAACATGGCAGCGCCGCCGCCGCGCTGGTAGCCCTGCCCGACATGGCCCGCGCCGCCGGTATCGGCGACTATGTCCCCTGCCCCGTCGCCGTGGCCGAGGCCGAGATTGCCGCGGGCCAGCGCGCCGGCGCACGGCTGCTGACCTGGGATGACCCCGCCTACCCCGCCCGCCTGCGCGAAATCCCCGAGGCGCCGCCAGTCCTGTGGTTGCGTGGCGACATTTCGGTTCTGGACCGTCTGCCGGTGGCGGTAATCGGCGCGCGCAACGCCTCGTCCCTTGGACTGCGCATGGCACGCGGCATGTCGCTGGGGCTGGCGCAAAGCGGCGCTGCGGTGATCGCCGGGCTTGCGCGCGGCATCGACACCATCGCGCATGAGGCGGCGCTGACCACCGGTACCATCGCCGTCATGGCCGGCGGCATCGACATGATCTATCCGTCCGAAAACGCCGCGCTGGCCGAATCGATCTGCGAAACGGGGCTGCTGATTTCCGAACAGCCGCCCGGAACGGAACCCGTCGCCCGGCATTTCCCCGCCCGCAACCGCATCATCTCGGGCCTGTCGCGCGCCGTGGTGGTGATCGAGGCGGCGATGCGCTCGGGCAGCCTGATCACCGCACGCTGCGCGCTGGATCAGGGACGCGAGGTCATGGCCGTGCCCGGCCACCCCATGGACGCCCGCGCCGGCGGCTGCAACGCGCTGATCCGCGACGGCGCGCTGCTGGTGCGCAATTCCGCCGATGTGCTGGCCGCGCTTGGCGCGAACGGCGCCCCGGCCGAGATGCAGACCGAACTGGCCCTGCCGGTCCCGGCGCACCCCGCGCCTGCGCCCGCGACTGTGACGGCATCGCGCGCGGGCTCCGGCCTGGCGCGGGCGCTGCAACCCGCCGCGGTCGCCCGCCGGCTGGCGGAGCTTGGCCACAATATCCGCGGCGGCGTGACGCGCCTGCCCTGTCAGGGTGGTCCGGCGAACCTTGAAGGCAGAATCCTGTCGCGCCTTGGCCCCAGCCCGACCGAGGAAAACATCCTGATCCGCGACCTTGGCGTGCCGGCCGCGGTGCTGGCGCCCATCATCCTGACGCTGGAACTGTCGGGCCGCGTGCAGCGCCTTTCGGGGGGGCGGCTGGCGCTGATCACAGTCTGAAGGGGGCGCCCTCACGCCGCGCTCACAATGACGTGGCGGAACCAGCGGTGGTCCTGGCCGGTTTTGTCGCCAGTCCAGCGACTATCGGAGAAGGACCGACATGCGCCGCATCTTCAAGACGACCACAGCGATCATCGCCTGCCTTGCGCTTGTCGCCCCGCAACTCGCGACCGCACAGGACCAGTCCGAGGGCGGCTTGCCCAAGAAACTGCTTCCGCGTCACGGCCAGCAGGAACAGCCGGCGGCCGCGCAGCCCGCCCCCGAAAGCATCAAACCCGGCCAGGCGCAGAAAAAACCCACACCCGCCAAGGCCGAGGCCGAGCCGGCAAAGCCGCAGCCCAAGGCCGCACCCGCGAAGCAGGCCGGGGCAGAGGCGCCCGCCCCGCAGGCTAAGAAAGCGGCAAAACCCCAGCCCGAAGCCGCCGCCAAACCCGCCGCGAAGGCCAAGGCGCCTGCTGAACCCGCGCCCGTAAAGGCGCAGGCCGAAAAGCAGCCGGCGAAGAAGCCGCCGGTAACGCAGGCCAAGGATCCGGTGAAGAAGCCGGCAGTCGTGCAGGCGGAAACCCCGACCGCCAAGCCGGCGCCGAAAGAGGGCGCTCCGATGCCGACCCGCGCGCAAAAGCCGCCGAAACCCGCCGCACCCGAGGCCGCGGCCCCGACGAAGCCCGCGGTCAAGCAACCCGCAGCCGAGGGCACCCCAATCGGCGCCGAAGCCTTGCGTGAAAAACTTGCCGCCGAAGCCGGCCAGCAACCCGCGAAGCCGGTGAAGCCCGGAAAGGCAGCGCCGGAACAGGCCTCCGCCAATGACGGAAAAGCCGCTGGGCAGGACGCGCCGAAACCGACCGGCGCCCCGATTGGCGCCGAAGCCTTGCGTGAAAAGCTCGCCGCAGAAGTCGGCCAGCAACCCGCGAAGCCGGTGAAGCCCGGGAAAGCCGCACCGGAACAGGCCGCCGCCAATGACGGAAAAGCCGCTGGACAGGGCGTGCCGAAACCGACTGGCGCCCCGATTGGCGCCGACGCTTTGCGCGAAAAACTTGCCGCCGAAGCCGGCCAGCAACCCGCGAAACCGGCAAAGCCCGGCCAGCCGGCACCGGGGCAAACGGCACCGGGGCAAATTGCAGCTAATGGCGACAAGCCCGTCGAAGTCCCCGCCCCCGAGGCGAAGGTCAAGCCGAACGATGTCGCCATCCGCGCCGCCGAGCAGGCGACGTCCTCGAAGGCGGCGGCGTTGGTTCTGGGCGCAAAGCCCGGCGCGGGCAAGGTCGATGACGTCAAGATCACCACGCAGAACGCCCGCAGCTCGGCCGAGGATTTCGCCACCTCGGTCACGCAGGGCCTGCAAACCGAAAAATCCGGAAAGTCCGAAAAGCAGGCGCGCAAGGACGACGGGAACGACCGTGGCCGCGACATCGCCGCGCTGCTGCTGGCGGGTGCTGCCGGCTTCGCGGTCGGCAAGATGCTGTCGAACGACCGCCAGGTGGCGCTGAATACCGGCGATCGCGTGGTCGTCACCCTGCCCGACGGCAGCCAGCAGGTCATCAAGGACGACAACGCGCTGCTTTACCGCCCCGGCTCGAACGTGCAGACCGAGACCTTCGATGACGGCTCGACCCGCACCACCGTATTGCGCGCGGATGGCAGCCGCGTCGTCACCATCCGCGACGCCGACATGAACGTGCTGCGCCGCACGCTGGTCCGCGCCGATGGCAGCGAGGTGCAACTGATCGACGACACCATCGCACAGCCGGTCCGCGTCTCGACCCTGCCGGCACCGCCCCCGGTCGAGGTCATCCGCCGCCCGCTGGACGAGGCCGCACTGCGCGCCGCCTTGCAGCGCGAGGCGCAGGTCGACCGCCGCTTCACCCTTGCCCAGATCCGCGACATCCCCGAGGTGCGCGCGCTGGTCGCCCCGGTCAATGTGCCCGAGGTCACCTTCGACACCGGCTCGGCCGCGATCACGCCCGATCAGGCGCAGCAACTGGCGACGCTGGGCAAGGTCATCCGCGACAGCATCATCAGCAACCCGAATGAGGTCTACATGATCGAGGGCTATACCGACGCCGTCGGTTCAAGCGCCGCGAACCTGGCGCTGTCGGACCGCCGGGCGGAATCGGTGGCGCTGGCGCTGACGGAATATTTCCAGGTGCCCCCGGAAAACATGGTCGTGCAGGGCTATGGCAAGCAGTTCCTGCTGATCCCCACCGACGGGGCCGAGCGCCAGAACCGCCGTGTCGCCGTCCGCCGCATCACCCAGCTTCTGGAACAGAAATAGGCAGAACCAGGCAGAAACCGGAAGGCCGCGGGATCGCCTCCCGCGGCCCTCTTTCATCGTCGGAAATCCCTTCGCAGCCGGCGGCTCAGCCCAGCGAATAGCCGGTGCCGCGCACGGTGCGCACCGGGTTGTCGCCGCCATGGGCCATCAGCGCCTTGCGCAACCGCCCGACATGGACATCGATGGTGCGGCTGTCGACATAGATATCGCGGCCCCAGACCCGGTCCAGCAATTGTTCACGCGTCCAGACGCGGCCCGGCTTTTCCATCAGCGTCGACAGCAGCCGGAATTCGGTCGGACCCAGATGCAGGGGCTGGCCGCCGCGAAAGACGCGATGTTCGCCGGCGTCCAGAATGATGTCGCCGAAGCTGAGCCTTTCGCCCATGGTCGAGGGCCGGGTGCGGCGCAGTTGCGTGCGCAGCCGCGCCATCAGTTCGACCACCGAATAGGGCTTCACCACATAATCGTCGGCGCCGGTTTCCAGCCCGCGCACGCGGTCCACCTCTTCCGAGCGGGCCGACAGCATGACGATGGGGATCTGGCGGGTCTGCGGGTCGGCCTTGACGCGGCGGCAGATCTCGATGCCGCTGACATTGGGCAGCATCCAGTCCAGCACGATCAGGTCGGGCTGTTCCTCGGCGACCAGCAGCATCGCCTCGTCGCCGTTTTCGGCCATGACGACGGCGAAGCCCTCGGCCTCAAGGTTGTATTTCAGCACCTCGCGCTGCGCGCCCTCATCCTCGACCACCAGAACACAGGGTTGCGACTGGCCCATGGGTCAGGCCCCGTCCGCGGTGACGCGCGGGACGCTTTCGCCCTTGGGGCGCGTGTCCTCGGGCAGCTCGCCCGTGGCGAGATAGATCACCTGCTCGGCGATGCCTGTGGCGTGGTCGCCCATGCGCTCGATGTTCTTGGCGATGAAATGCAGGTGCATGCAGGCGGTGATGTTGCGCGCATCCTCCATCATGTGGGTCAGGAATTCGCGAAACAGCGCGTTATACATCTGGTCCACCTCAAGGTCGCGCTTGCGCACGTCCCCGGCCAGCGCCACATCGCGCTGGATATAGCTGTCCAGCGCGTCCTTCATCATCGTCTCGACCGCCGCCGACATGCGCCGCAGCGCCATGCCGGCGCCCGGAATCGGCGGCAGGTCGGCCAGGACATGGCTGCGCTTGGCGATGTTCTTGGCGTAATCCCCGACCCGTTCAAGGCTTGAGGAAATCTTGATGATCGACAGCACCACGCGCAGGTCGGTGGCGCGCGGCGC
Source organism: Paracoccus sp. (in: a-proteobacteria) (assembly GCA_046348875.1). GTDB lineage: Bacteria > Pseudomonadota > Alphaproteobacteria > Rhodobacterales > Rhodobacteraceae > Paracoccus. The sequence goes on along the minus strand of JAXMDJ010000011.1, from coordinate 80,222 downwards.
GCGCAAGGCGATCAGGCGCGCGGCCTCTTCGTTCACCTGCGCCTCCAGCATGTCGATGGCCTTGTCGCGGGCACGCACCGCCTCGGCCAGTTCGTCGTCGCGGGTTTCCAGCGCGGCGGCCGCATCATGGATGGCGCTTTCGACCATGCCGCCCATCTTGACCACGGTGGCCTGCACCGCCTCAAGATCGCGGTCGAAGGCCGAAAGGATATGGCGTTCACTGTTCATCGGGGTCCCTTTCCGGCCTAGCCGATCCGGCCGCTGATATAGCTTTCGGTGCGCGGATCGCGCGGGTTGGTGAAGATGTCCTCGGTCGCGCCATATTCGACAAGATGGCCAAGGTGGAAGAAGGCGGTCTTCTGGCTGACCCGCGCCGCCTGCTGCATCGAGTGCGTGACGATCACCACCGAGAATTCGGCGCGCAGCCGGTCGATCAGTTCCTCGACCTGGCCGGTGGCGATGGGGTCAAGCGCGGAACAGGGCTCGTCCATCAGCAGAACCTCGGGCTGGGTGGCAACGGCGCGGGCGATGCAAAGCCGCTGCTGCTGGCCGCCGGAAAGCCCGGTGCCGGGGTCGTTCAGGCGGTCCTTGACCTCGTTCCACAGCGCCGCACCACGCAGAGATTTCTCGACGATCTCATCCAGTTCGGCGCGGTTGCGCGCCAGACCGTGGATGCGGGGGCCGTAGGCCACGTTGTCATAGATCGACTTCGGGAACGGGTTCGGCTTCTGGAACACCATGCCGACGCGGGCGCGAAGCTGCACCGGATCGACGCGGCGGTCATAGATATCCTCGCCGTCCAGCGCGATCCGCCCCGAGACGCGGCAGATGTCGATGGTGTCGTTCATGCGGTTGATACAGCGCAGGAAGGTGGACTTGCCGCAGCCCGACGGCCCGATGAAGGCGGTCACGGTCTTGTCGAGAATGTCCACGTCCACGTCCTTCAGGGCGTGCTTCTCGCCGTAATGGACCTGCACGCCCCGGGCCGAGATCTTGGTGGCGGTCTGCTGCATGCGCGCCTCTGCAACTCTCATGTCGTTCATATCGGATCTCCTTGGCCGGATTACCACCGGCGCTCGAACCTGCGGCGCAGGAAGACGGCGAAAAGGTTCATGCAAAGCAGGAACACCAGCAGGACGATGATCGCCCCCGAGGCGCGCTCGATAAAGGCGGGGTCGGCGCGCTGGGTCCAGTTGTAGACCTGCACCGGCAGCGCCGAGGCCGGGTCGAACAGCCCCTCGGGCGGGGGGCTGGGAAAGTTCTTGACGAAGGCTACCATGCCGATCAGCAGCAGGGGCGCGGTCTCGCCCAATGCCTGCGCCATGCCCAGGATCACCCCGGTCAGGATGCCGGGCGTGGCCAGCGGCAGGACATGGTGAAAGACCGACTGCATCTTCGATGCCCCCACCCCCAGCGCCGCATCGCGGATCGAGGGCGGCACCGCCTTCAGCGCGGCGCGGGCCGGAATGATGATGCGAGGCAGCGTCATCAGCACCAGCACCAGTCCGCCGACGATGGGCGCCGATTGCGGCAGGCCGGCAAAGTTGATGAAGGCCGCCAGCCCGAGAATGCCGAAGACGATCGAGGGCACCGCCGCAAGGTTCGAGATGTTCACCTCGATCACGTCGGTCCAGCGGTTCCTGGGGGCGAATTCCTCAAGATAGACGGCGGCGGCGATGCCGATGGGCACGGCCAGCACCAGAACCACCAGCATCATGTAAAGCGAGCCAAGGATGGCCACGCCCACGCCCGCAGCCTCGGGGCGCTGGTCCGAGGCGTCGGGGCTGGTCAGGAACGACCAGTTCCATTCCGTCGCCAGCATCCCCCGCGCCTTCAGCGCATCGGCCAGCGCAAGCTGCGCGGGCGAGGTATTGGCGTCGCGCGCCGCGCTTTCCATGCTGACGCGGCCCTTGTAATAGCCGTCGACGCGACCGTTCACCAGCACGCGCGCGGTGACGGTCTGGCCGATCAGCGCGGGGTCGGCCAGCACGCGGTCGCGCAGCTGCGCCGCCGCCTCTTTCGAGATCAGGCCCGACACGTCCTTGCCGCCCAGCCCCTCGACCTTGATGCCGCTGTCGGCGATGACCCGATCCAGCGCCTTGTCGAGGATCTTGCCATAGGTCAGCGTCAGGACCTTCTTCAGATCCTCGGGTGCGCGCGCGCCCTTCTTGTCCAGTTGGGCGGCGTCCAGCGTCACCGGGATTTCCAGATAGGTCTGGCGGAACGCGCCGATGCCGCCCGAAAAGATCGTCACCAGCAGCACCACCAGCATCACCAGCGACAGCGCGATGGCGGCAAGGCCATAGGCGCGGAACCGCGCCTCGGCGGCGTTGCGCCTGCGGGTGCGCGGATCGGCCGCCAGCAGCGAGGGTTTCGGCGCAGAAGCCGCGGCCGGGATCGATGCGTCGGTCATTCGTATTGCTCCCGGTATTTGCGCACGACGTAAAGGGCGACAATGTTCAGCCACAGCGTCAGCGTGAACAGCGTCAGCCCCAGCGCAAAGGCGACCAGCGTTTCGGGCGCGGCAAAGTCGGTGTCGCCGGTCAACTGGCTGACGATCTTGACGGTGATCGTGGTCATCGCCTCGAACGGGTTCAGCCCCATCCGCGCCGAGGCACCGGCGCCAAGGACCACGATCATCGTCTCGCCGATGGCGCGGGACGCGGCCAGCAGCACGGCGCCGACGATGCCGGGCAGCGCCGCTGGCAGCACCACCTTGCGGATGGTTTCCGACGGGGTCGAGCCCAGCCCCAGCGCGCCGTCGCGCAGGGATTGCGGCACGGCGTTGATGATGTCATCCGAAAGCGAGCTGACAAAGGGGATCAGCATGACCCCCATGACCAGCCCCGCCGTCATCACCGACGACCCCGAGGCGCCCAGCCCCAGCGGCTGGGCGAACCAGTCGCGCAGCATCGGGCCGACGGTGATCAGCGCAAAAAGCCCATAGACGATGGTGGGGATGCCGGCCAGCACCTCGATCAGCGGCTTGACCAGCCCGCGCATCCGGGCCGAGGCGTATTCCGACATGTAGATCGCCGCGAAAAGCCCGACCGGGACCGACACCGCCAGCGCGATCGCCGAGATGTAAAGCGTGCCCCACAGCAGCGGCAACATGCCAAGCTGCGAGCCGCCGCCGAATTTCGGCGACCAGGTGGTGCCGAAGAAAAAGGCGTGCCAGGGATACTGGCGAAAGAACTGCCCGGTCTCGAACAGCATCGACAGGATGATCCCGGCGGTGGTCAGGATCGCGATGCTGGAACACCCGATCAGCAGCAGCCGGACGATGCTTTCGACCGAATTGCGGGCGCGGAAGGCGGGCGCGCTGCGCCACAGCGCAAGGCCAAGCCCCGCAAGCGCCAGTGCCAGCGCCACGGCTGACACCAGCGCCGGCGCCGCCGAGGGCTGCACGAAGCGCCAGATCGCCGTCAGGAAAAGCGCCGGCAGCGCGGTCAGCAGCGCGGCGTTCCAGCCGTAATGGGCGGGCCGCGAATGCAGCTTGCGCGTGTCGCCGCCGGCCATGGCAACGACGCGCGCGCGGGTCAGCCAATAGCCCACGCCGGCAAGCGCAAGGATGATCGGCATGGTCCAGGAAAGGGGCATCTGGGGCCTCGGGACTGGGAAATGCAGGGGGCGCGGGACGCGTGGCCCCGCGCCCGCCGGATCATTGGGCGATGGCGGTTTCGGCGGCGACGGCGGCCTGCGTGGCGGCCAGTTCCGGGTCGGCGACCAGACCATAGGCGGCCAGCGGGCCATCCGGGCCGGCCAACTCGTCCGAGACGAAGAACTCGGCGAACTCCTTCAGACCCGGCACCTTGCCGATATGCTGCTTCTTCACATAGAAGAACAGCGGCCGCGACACCGGATATTCCCCCGAGGCGATGCTTTCCGTCGAGGGCGTCACGCCCCCGATCGTCGCCACCTTCAGCTTGTCGGTGTTGTTTTCGTAAAACGACAGGCCAAAGACGCCGATGCCGTTCGGCGCCGACTGGATGCGGGCCAGCGTCTCGGTATAGTCGCCGTCGATATCGACCGACTTGCCATCGGTGCGCAGCGCCATGCAGGCCTCCTTGGCCTTGGCCTCATCGCCCTTTTCGCTGGCAAAGACCTCGGCGGCGCCGGCTTCCTTGCAGCCTGCCGCGATCACCTTTTCCTCGAACACCTCGCGGGTGCCGTGCTTGGTGCCGGGGATAAAGGCCAGAATGTCCTGATCGGGCAGGTCGGCGCGGATCTCGGACCATTTCGTGTAGGGGTTCGGGACCGCCTTGCCGTCCTTGACCACCTCGGCGGCAAGGGCGTTGAACCAGTCAGCGGCGGTGAAGGCAAAGTCCTTGCCGTCGATCCCGCTGGCGAAAACGATGCCGTCATAGCCGATGCGGACCTCCATGATCTCGGTCACGCCGGCGGCCTTGCAGGCCGCCTTCTCGCTGTCCTTGATCGGGCGCGAGGCATTGGCGACGTCGATGGTATTGTCCCCGACCCCTTCGCAGAACTTCTTCAGCCCCGCGGACGAGCCACCCGATTCGACCACCGGCGTCGGAAAATCGGTATTCTCGCCAAAGGCTTCGGCGACGATGGTGGCATAGGGCAGCACCGTGGACGAGCCTGCGACCTGGATTTGGTCGCGGGCCGCCGCCACCCCGGCCGAGGCGGCAAACACGGCCAGCGCCGAGACGGTGAGTTTCGCGGATTTCATAGGATCACTCCTGACATGTCCATCTTGGCCAGCTTTGGCCTGCCCGCTGTCTACCGGGCGGGTGCGACGGTTATGCGAAAGGAATGTGACAGTTTCACGACAGCCGCGAACTGCCGGAAAACCCTGATCTTTCTAGCCGATCCGCCCGCGCTGGCCACCGGTCTGCGCCCGGTCCAGAAGCAGGTGGTCCAGAATCACGCAGGCCGCCATGGCCTCGGCAATCGGGACGGCGCGGATGCCGACGCAAGGATCGTGGCGGCCCTTGGTGATCAGTTCGATCTCCTCGCCCTTCCGGTTGATGGTGCGGCGCGGCGTCAGGATCGAGCTGGTCGGCTTGACCGAGAAGCGCACGACGATGTCCTGCCCGGTCGAGATGCCGCCCAGAATCCCGCCCGCGTGGTTTGACAGGAACTCGGGGCCGTGATCGGTCATGCGGATTTCGTCGGCGTTTTCGGTGCCGGTCAGGGCGGCGGCGGCCATGCCCTCGCCGATCTCGACGCCCTTGACGGCGTTGATCGACATCATCGCGGCGGCAAGGTCGGTGTCCAGCTTCGCATAGACCGGCGCGCCAAGACCGGGCGGGCAGCCCTGGATCAGCACCTCGATGGCGGCGCCGACGCTGTTCTGGTCCTTGCGGATGCCGTTCAGGTAATCCTCCCACGCGGGGACGGCGTCGGCATCGGGCAGGAAGAACGGGTTCTGGCCGATCTGGCCCGCGTCGAAGCGCGCGCGGTCAAGATGCAGGCTGCCCATCTGCGTCATGTAGCCGGTGATGCGCAGGTCCGGGACCAGATCGCGCAGCACCGCCTGTGCCACGCCCCCCGCCGCCACCCGTGCCGCGGTTTCCCGCGCGCTGGAACGCCCGCCGCCGCGATAGTCGCGGATGCCGTATTTCAGGTGATAGGCGATGTCGGCATGACCGGGGCGAAAGGCCTGCGCGATCTCGCCGTAATCCTTGCTGCGCTGGTCGGTATTCTCGATCATCAGCTGGATCGGGGTGCCGGTGGTCTTGCCCTCGAACACGCCCGAAAGGATGCGGACCTGATCGGGCTCCTGCCGCTGGGTGGTGAATTTCGAGGTGCCGGGCCGGCGCCGGTCCAGGAACTGCTGGATCCAGCTTTCGTCCAGCGTCACGCCGGGCGGGCAGCCATCGACCGTCGCGCCCAGCGCCGGACCGTGGCTTTCGCCCCAGGTGGTGAAGGTGAAGATCCGGCCGAAGGTATTGAAGCTCATGGTTCCCGCCCCTTTTCCCCTGCGATAGCCGCACCGGTCCGGCGGGGCAATCCCCGCCGTGAAAATCGCGACTCAGGCCCCGGAAACGGGCGTGAATCACGCGGCGCCGGGTGGAAAAAAACATTATGGAAACCAATCGTTAACTAAGTTCACGAGCCATTCACGCCCCGGGCCATATCGTCGCGGCACGGGACAAGCATGCCCCGCCTGTATCGGCAGACTCCGAATTCAGGGGGAAAAAATGCCTAACGGAACCATCTTCAACGATGTGCTTTACGGCACATCCGCCAGCGAGGTGTTCAATGCCTATTACGGCAACGACACCGTCTATGCCGCGGGCGGCAATGACACGGTCTATGGCGGCGAGGGCAACGACTTCATCTTTGGCCAGGACGGCGATGACGTGCTTTTCGGCGAAAGCTGGGATGACTATGTCGATGGCGGCGCCGGCAACGACTATATCGATGCGGGCAGCGACAAGAATACCGTGCATGGCGGGGCCGACAACGACACGATCGTGTCCAGCGGCTCGGGCATCTATTACGGCGACAGCGGCAATGACTATATCTATTCCGGCATTGGCACGGCGGAAACGCTGGACGGCGGCGACGGGACCGACTGGCTGAACACCACGACGTTCAACGGCGACTATCTCATCAACATGATCTTCGGCACGACCAATTATACCGGAGAAAGCTTCGTCAATTTCGAGAACGTGATGACCGGCGCCGGGAATGACACGGTCTATGGATATATCGAGAACAACTACATCACGACCCAGGCCGGCAACGACTATGTCGATGCCGGTGTCGGCAACGACACGATCTACGGCGGCGACGGCAACGACACGCTGGCGGGTGGCAGCGGCGATGACATCGTCTATGGCGGCAATGGCAACGACTTCGTTTACGGCCATGACGGCAATGACAGCCTTTATGGCGAGGCCGGGAACGACTTTGTCAGCGGCGGGAACGGCAACGATTACATCGTGGGCGTCGACACCGACACTGTCTATGGCGGGGCCGACAATGACATGATCCGGTCAAGCGGTTCCGGGGTCTATTATGGCGACAGCGGCAATGACTATATCTATGCAGGTCTTGGCACGCTGGAAACGCTGGACGGCGGGGCCGGTTCGGACACACTGAACACGGCCAGCTATTCGGGCGCCTATCTGGTGAACCTTGCCACAGGGGCGACGAACTTCACCGGCGAAAGCTATGTGAACTTTGAAAATGTCGTGACCGCGGCCGGCAACGACACCATTTACGGGACCGTCGACGCCAATATGATCCTGACCCAGGCCGGCGATGACCGCGTCACGGCGCTTGACGGCAACGATACCGTCTATACCAGCGACGGCAACGACAGCGTCTACGCCGGGAACGGCAACGACTTCGTTTCGGGCGGCAATGGCTCCGACTATCTGGACGCCGGGAGCGGCACCGACACGATCTGGGCGGATGCCGGCAACGACACGCTCGTCTCCAGCGGCGCCGGCTATTACAACGGCGGGGCCGACAGCGATTATATCTATGCCGGGCTTGGCGTTCTTGAGACGCTTGACGGCGGCGACGGCACCGACTGGCTGAACACCTCGACCTATACGGGTGCCTATCTGGTGAACCTTGCCACCGGCGCGACAAACTTCACCGGTGAAAGCTATGTGAACTTCGAGCATGTCCAGACCAGTGACGGCAACGACACCATCTATGGCAATGACGCCGGCAACTTCGTCCTGACCGAGAACGGAAACGACTATGTCGACGCGGGGCTGGGCAACGACACCGTCTATGGCGGCGAAGGCGATGACAGCCTGTATGGCGGCAGCGGCGGCGACTATATCTCGGGCGAGACCGGCAACGACTTTATCGATGGGGGTGCCGCCGGCACCGGCACCGATACCGTCTATGGCGGCGCAGGCGCCGACACGATCCGGTCCAGCGGCGCCGGGTCTTTCGATGGCGGGACCGACAACGATTACATCTATGCCGGACTTGGCGTTTCCGAGACGCTTGACGGCGGCAGCGGCAACGACTGGCTGAACACCACAACCTTCACCGGCGGCTATCTGGTGAACCTCGTCACCGGCACGACGAACTACGCCGGTGAAAGCTTCGTGAACTTCGAGAATATCACGACCGGGGCCGGTGACGACACCGTCTACGGTACCGCCGGGAACAACTATGTCTGGACGCAGGCGGGCAATGACTATGTCAGCGGCGGCGACGGCAATGACAGCCTTTATGGCGACGACGGCAATGACAGCCTGTATGGCGGAAACGCCGCCGACTACCTTTCCGGCGGGAATGGCAACGACTTCCTGCATGCCGGTGCAGGCGGGTCCGGCATCGATACCGTCTATGGCGGCACGGGTGCCGACACGATCGTTTCCAGCGGCTACGGCTATTACGACGCCGGGGATGACAATGACACCGTCTATGCCTGGGACGGCGGCGGCGAAACGCTGCTTGGCGGCGCCGGCAACGACTGGCTGAACGTGGCCAATGTCACCGGGGCGTATTCGGTGAACCTGACGACGGGCGCCACGAACAACGTCTATGAAAGCTTCACCGGGTTCGAGAACCTCGTCTCGGGCATCGGCAATGACACGCTGACGGGGACGATTGACGCCAACTATATCGTCAGCGGCGATGGCAACGACCGGGTCTCGGGCCTTGCCGGCAACGACACGCTGTCCGGCGGCGCCGGTAACGACGTGTTGATGGGGGGCGATGGCAATGACATCCTGCAAGGCGGCGACGGCAACGACCTGCTGCAGGGCGGCCTTGGCGCCGACCAGCTTGCCGGGCAGCTTGGCGCCGACGTCTTCCAGTTCAATTCGGTCAACGACTCGAACGCGACATTCGGCATCGACCTGATCAGCGGCTTCGACGGCGCGGGCGTGGCCGGAGGCGACCGGATCCAGCTTTCGGGGATCGACGCCGATACGCTGGTGACGGGGAACCAGGCCTTCACCTTCAACGGCACCACCGCCGGTGGCACCGGCACGGTCTGGCTGGGCGTCAGCGGCACGCAGACCCTGCTTTACGTCAATAACGACGGCGACACGGCGGCGGACATGATCGTGCGCATCAATGACGGCGCCGTGCTGCACACCGCCTATGCGGCGGGGGACTTCATCCTGTAGCCTGCCGTTTCGGCCAGAAGGTTCTTTTGCCACAGTGCGGGGCCGGCTTTCCCGCTTGCAGCCGGCCCCGTTCTGTTATCTCGTGAGGCAAGGCCCGCGAAAGGGCCAAAGACAGGGCCGGACCAGAATGACGACGCGCGATATCCCCGCCAGCCGGGGCACCCCGACACGGGCCACGACGCCCCCGGCCGAGGGCGTGCCGCGACAGGCTGGCCCGCGCGGCTATCGCCAGCCGCTGGTCACCAATCTGTCGGCGGCGCGCTGGCTGCTTCTGGGCATCGTCGCGGCCTCGATCTATTTCTTCCACGGCTTTCTGGTGCCGGTTCTGGCCGCCACGGTCATCGCGCTGGCAAGCTGGCCGCTGCGCGAACGCGCGGCCTTTCAGTTGCGGCTGGGGCGCACCGGCGCGGCGGTGCTGCTGATCCTTGTGCTGATCTGCTTTCTGGTTATCCCGATCACCATGGCGATGCTTTACGCCTTTCGCGAATTGCGCGACTGGATCAACTGGGCAATCCTGATCAACAGCGCCGGCGCGCCGACGCCGGTCTGGCTGGTCGAACTGCCCCATGTCGGACGCTGGTTCGACACCAACTGGAACACCTATATCGGCCGCCCCGGCGGCATCAGCGAGATCGTGCAACTGGTCAGCGGCTCGAATATCGGGGCGATCTATCGCGGCGCGCTGACCGCCGGCTCGCTGACCTTCCATCTGGCGCTGAACATGCTGTTCATGCTGATCACGCTGTTCGTCTTTTATCGCGACGGCGACCGCATCGCGACGCAGATCGACCGCGTCGGCCGCCGCATCCTGCCCGACCGCTGGAGCCGCCTGTCCCGCGTCGTGCCCGCCACCATCAGTTCGACCGTGACCGGCATGACGCTGATCGCCATTGGCGAGGGCGTCATTCTGGGCACCGCCTACTGGATCGCGGGCGTGCCCTCGCCGGTGACCTTCGGCGTCATCACCGGCTTCATGGCGCTGGTCCCCGGCGGCGCGCCGCTGTGCTTTACGCTGGTCTCGGCCTATCTGGTCGCCAGCGGCTCGCCGCTGGCGGGGGCGCTCTTGTTCCTGTGGGGCACCTGCGAGCTGTTCGTGGTGGACAAGACCATCCGCCCGGTTCTGGTCGGCGGCCCGGTCAAGCTGCCGTTCCTGCCCACGTTCTTCGGGCTGGTCGGAGGCGTCAAGACCATGGGGATCGTCGGGCTGTTCGTCGGCCCGGTGCTGATGGCGCTGCTGGTCGCCATCTGGCGCGAGTGGCAGCGCGAGGTTGCCGATGACGATGCCCTGAACGGATATCCGTCCACGCCGGACTGAACCGGCAGGGCGCGCGGGGCGCCAAGAAAAAAGGGCCGGGCGATCTCCGCCCGGCCCTTTTTCTGTTCTGGCCCGTCCTGTGCCGGCCCGTCCTGTGCCGTTCTGTTCCGGGCTGGCCCGCGATCAGTTCGCGGGCGCGGGCACCGGCTCTTCCTGCGGCGGGCTGGCCAGCGATTCCGGCATCGGCGTCAGCTTGACGCCGGCATTGGCGCCCAGCGGCTCGCCCTCGCGGTTGGTCTCGGCCGGCGCCACCGGTTCGTTGGTGTCGGGCACCGGCGCGGCAGGGACCACGGCGGCGGGCACGGGCACCGGGTTCGCCCGGTCGGCGCCATCGCTTTGCAGATAGTCGAAATACTCGCCATCCGGCCGGATCACCAGCGAGCTGTTTTCGCCCTTCAACGCGCGCTCATAGGATATCATCGAGCGGGTGAAGGCAAAGAACTCGGGGTCGCGGCCAAAGGCTTCGGCATAGATGGCGTTGCGGCGGGCATCGGCCTCGCCGCGCACGACCTCGGCCTTCTTGCGCGCTTCCGAGGTCAGCTCGACCACGGTGCGGTCGGCAGCGGCGCGGACGCGCTGCGCGGCCTCGCCGCCGCGGGCGACCTCGTCGGCGGCCTCGCGCTCGCGCTCGGCGCGCATCCGGGCATAGGTCGCGTTCAGGTTCTGCTCGGGCAGGTCGGTGCGGGTCAGGCGCACGTCGATGACGCGCACGCCCAGATCCTCGGCATCGGTCCGCGCAAGGTCGCGGATGCGGTTCATCAGCGGCGTGCGGTCATCCGACAGCACCGTGGTCGAGGGGACCGAGCCCAGCACCTGACGGATGGCGTTGTTGACGGTGTCACCCAGCCGCTTCTGCACGAACGGCAGGCCTACGCCCTGCGATGCCTGATAGACGCGCTGCGCATCGACCACCTGCCAGCGGGCGAAGGCGTCCACCACCAGACGGCGGTCGTCCAGGGGCGTCACCTCCATCGGGCTGGTCGGCAGACCCAGGATACGGGCGTCGTATTTCACGACCGAGTCGAGCAGCGGCACCTTGATGCCCAAACCGGGATTTTCCCGAACCGTCACGACTTCGCGAAAGCGCAGGATCAGCGCGCGTTCGCGGACATCGACGATATAGACCGAGCTTGCGACCAGAACGCCGGCCACGACCAGTGCCGGCAGCGCCAGCGTCGAAAGAAAGCGGTTCATCAGTTCGTCCCCCCGCTGGCATCGCCACGGGCGGCGGTTCCGCCGGTCGTCGCGTTGTTTTTCAGTTGATCCAGCGGCAGATAGGGCACGACGCCCTGCCCGGCCTCACCGTCAAGGATGACCTTGTTCACGTTGCCCAGAACTTTTTCCATGGTTTCCAGATACATCCGGCGGCGCGTGACTTCGGGCGCCTTGATGTATTCGTCATAGACCGAATTGAAGCGCGCGGCCTCGCCCTCGGCGGTGTTCACCGCCTCGGCGCGGTAAGCTTCCGAGCGTTCGATCACGGCGGCGGCCTCACCACGGGCGCTGGCCAGCACGCGGTTGGCATAGGCGTCGGCCTCTTTTTCCAGGCGGTCGCGTTCCTGCTGGGCGGCCTGCACCTCGCGGAAGCTGTCGATCACCTCGCGCGGCGGATCGGCGCGGTCAAGGTTGACGCGGACGACGTTGATCCCGGCCTCGTAAAGGTTCAGCGTGCGCTGCACGGCGTCCTGCAATTCGGCGCGGATGGCTTCGCGGTCGCGGTTCAGGATCGGCGCCAGTTCCGAACGCGCCACGATATCGCGCATGGCAGATTCGGCGACGGCCCGGATGGTGCCCGGCGGATCGGCAAGGTTGAACAGATACTGTTCCGGGTCCGAGACGTTCCAGACGATCTGATAGCCCATGTCGACGATGTTCTGGTCGCGGGTCAGCATCAGCCCGCTGTCCATCGGGCCGCCCTGCCCCAGACCGATCTCGGTCACGCGCTCGCCCGTGGCCTGCACGATCTCCTTGGTGACCGCCGGCCATGGCGCGAAATTCAGGCCGGGCGTACCGATGGCATAGGGACGGCCGAACAGCAGCTCGACCGAGCGCTCGCCCTCGTCCACGGTATAGAAGGACATGAAGGACCACACGACCGCCGCGCCGATGGCCACAAGGCCCCATGCGCCGCGCCCCATGTGAAAGGGTGGGCGCTGGGGTCCGGTGCCGCGCGGACCGCCGGGACGGTCCCCCCCGCCCGAGGGCTTGCCGCCCATCAGGACGCGCAGGCGGTCCTGGCCCTTGCGGACCAGTTCCTCGATCTCGGGCATCTGGTCGCCGCGGCGCGGTCCCTGCGGGTTCTGGTCGTCGCCGCCCTGATCGCCCCCGGCATTGCCCCAGGGGCGCTGGCCGCCCCCCTGCGGCGGCTGCTTGCCGCCCTTGCCGTCATCTCCGCCGCCCCAGGGGCCTTGTCCCGCCATTAATCTCTTGCCTCGTTCTGTGTCATTCGTTGTCTGAAACTGGTGGCATCCGCCAGAAAATCAAGCCGATAGCGACGTTTTGTCCAAATCCTTGCCGACGTTATCGTTACCGCCGACCCGCCGGCTGGGCTTGCGCATGGTGACCAGTTCCTCGGCCAGCGTCGGGTGGACGGCGATGGCCGCGTCGAACTGCGCCTTAGTCGCGCCCATGCCCATGGGAATGGCGACAAGCTGGATCATCTCGCCGGCTTCGGGGCCAAAGATATGGCAGCCCAGCACCTTGTCGGTCGCGACATCAACGATGAGCTTCATCACCGCCCGCACGTCCGAGCCCGCGAAATACGAGCGCATCGGCCGGAAGCTGGCGACATAGACATCCGAGGGCGTCTCGCGCGTCTCGGCCGCGTCCTCGGTGATGCCGATCGAGGCCAGTTCGTGCGGGCGGGTATAGACCGCGGCGCCGAACAGGCTGTGATCGACCTTGCGCGGTTTCGCGCCGAAGACGGTGTCGGCGAAGCTGTGGCCTTCACGGATGGCGACCGGGGTCAGGTTCACGCGGTCGGTCACGTCGCCCACCGCATAGATCGACGGGACCGAGGTCTGCGACCATTCGTCCACCACCACCTCGCCCTTGCGGCCCAGCCTGACGCCGGCCTCTTCAAGGCCCAGCCCCTTGGTATAGGGCGCGCGGCCGGTCGCGAACATCACCGCGTCATAAACGGCGCTGCTGCCGTCGTCGAAGCTGGCGCGGATGCCGGCGCCCTCGCCCTCGCCCGCGCCCTCGCGCTCCAGCCGCACCGGGCTGACGCCCAGCCGCAACTCGACGCCGACGATGCGAAGCTGTTCGGTGACATGGCGGCGCATCTCGCCGTCAAAGCCGCGCAGCACCTTGTCGCCGCGATAGGCCAGCGTGGTTTTCGCGCCAAGCCCGTTCAGGATGGTGGCGAATTCGCAGGCGATGAAGCCGCCGCCCACCACCAGCACGCTGCCCGGCAGCGCCTTCATGGTGAAAAGATCGTCCGAGATCATCCCCAGCTCCTCGCCGGGGATACCGGGAAGCTGCGGGCGGCCGCCGGCGGCGATCAGGATATGCTTGGCGGTGATGCGGGCGCCGCTGGCCAGCTCGACCGTATGGGCATCGACGACGCGGGCGCGCTGGTGGTGGATTTCCACGCCCGCGCCCATCAGGCCGCCGGTATAGATGCCCTCAAGCCGGTCCAGTTCGCGCCCGAGCTTGCCGTGGAAGGCGGGCCAGTCAAAATGGCCGGCGCTGGCCTCGGGCCAGCCATAGCCGCGCGATTCCTCGGCGGCGGCGCCCCCCTGCGAGGCGAAGATCATCAGCTTTTTGGGCACGCAACCGCGGATGACGCAGGTGCCGCCCATGCGCGATTCCTCGGCCAGACCCACATGGGCGCCGTATTCGCTGGCCGCGATGCGCGCCGCGCGCACGCCGCCCGAGCCGCCACCGATCACGAACAGGTCATAGTCGAACGTCATTCCATATCCTCGCGCCGCAGTTCCACCACCGAGCCATCGGGACGGCCGATGATCGCAAGCTGGCAGATATTCAGGAAAAGCCCGTGTTCAACCACCCCGGCGATCGCGGCCAGCTCTGCCGCAAGGTCATAGGCGTCGGGAATGGCCTCAAGCGCGAGGTCAAGGATATAGTTCCCCTCATCCGTCAGCAGGGGCTTGTCGCCGCGCATCCGCAGCAGAATCGGGCGGCGCGTCATCTCAAGCCTGTCCAGCGCGCGGGTGATCAGCGTCTGCGTGGCACGCCAGCCGAACGGGATCACCTCCACCGGAAGGTGGAACTGGCCCAGCCGCTCGACCACCTTGCCCTGGTCGGCGATGACCACCATCCGGTCCGAGGCGGTGGCCACGATCTTTTCGCGCAGATGCGCGGCGCCGCCGCCCTTGATCAGGTTCAGATCGGGATCGACCTCGTCGGCGCCGTCGATGGTCAGGTCCAGCCAGCCGATATCGTCCAGCTCCTCGACCTTCAGCCCCAGCGAGGTCGCCAGTTCCGCCGTCGCCTTCGATGTCGCGGCGCAGCGCAGCGCAAAGCCCTCGTCCCTGACGCGCTGCGCAAGGCGGCGCACGAAGATCGCGGCGGTCGAGCCGGTGCCAAGGCCCAGCCGCATGCCCGGCTCGACGATGGCGGCGGCGGCGGTGGCGGCGGCATCCTTGGAAAGATCGGTGATCGCGGGGTCGGTCATGGCGGCATCCCTGGCAGTCTGACAGAATGGCCCGATGCGGGCGGTCGGCTGCCTTATACTCAAAACCGCCGCGATGGGCCATGGCCTGACGCGATTTTGGCCAAGGCTTCCGCCGGTCAGGCGATTGCCTCAGGGCGCAGGCTCGCCTAAAGCTTGCCGCCATGAACAGTCCAGCGACCTATGCCGTCATCATCACCGCCGCCGGACGCGGCACCCGCGCCGGCGACGGGCCGCCCAAGCAATGGCGCGACCTCGCCGGGCAAAGCGTGCTGGCGCGCAGCATCAAGGCATTCGCCGGCTTCCCGCGCATCGTCGTGACGCTGGCGCCCGAGGACATGGCCACGCGCGCCGCCGAACTGGCCGGGCCGGTCACGCTGATCGCGGGTGGTGCGACCCGCAGCGACAGCGTCCGTGCCGCGCTGGAAAGCCTTGCGGGCAGCGGCGTCACCCATGTCCTGATCCATGACGGCGCGCGGCCGCTGGTCCCGGGCGCCGTGATCGCCGGCGTCACCGCCGCGCTTGAGGCCGGCGCACCGGCCGCGGCGCCCGGCCTGCCGGTCACCGATGCGCTGTGGCGCGCCGCGGATGGCCTTGTCACCGGCATGGCCAGCCGCGAGGGGCTGTTTCGCGCCCAGACCCCGCAGGGGTTCCGGCTGGACGCCATCCTTGCCGCGCATCGCGCCCATCCCGAGGGCGCCGCCGACGATGTCGAGCTGGCGATCCGCGCCGGCCTGCCCGTCACCGTGACGCCGGGCGACGAGAACAATCTGAAACTGACCTATCCGCCGGATTTCGCGCGCGCCGCGCGCATCCTGGCCGAAAGCGATCCGGAGGACGCGATGGATATTCGTCTTGGCAATGGCTTCGACGTGCATGCCTTCATGCCGGGCGATCACGTCTGGCTGTGCGGCGTGAAGATCCCCCATGACAAGGCGCTGCTGGGCCATTCGGATGCCGATGTCGGCATGCATGCGCTGACCGACGCCATCTATGGCGCGCTGGCGCAGGGCGATATCGGGCGGCATTTCCCGCCTTCGGACCCGCAATGGAAGGGGGCGGAAAGCCATGTGTTCCTGCGCCATGCCGCCGGGCTGGCGCGGCAGATGGGCTATGCGATTTCCAATGTCGATGTGACGCTGATCTGCGAAAGGCCCAAGGTCGGCCCCCATGCCGGCGCCATGATGCAGGCGCTGGCCGGGATCATCGGCATCGCCGCCGACCGCGTCAGCGTCAAGGCGACCACGTCCGAGCGGCTGGGCTTCACCGGACGCGAGGAAGGCATCGCCGCGATCGCCACCGCCACGCTGGTCAAGGCATAGGGGCCGCCGATGATTACCATGATCACCACCTTCTTCGGCGTCGGCAAGCTGCGCCCGGCGCCCGGCACCTGGGGCTCGGCCGCGGCGGTGCTGCTGGCGGTGCTGCTGTCCGAGGCGGGCGCGGGCTGGCTTTTGCCGCTGGGCGTCGTGCTGGCCTCGGCCCTTGGCTTCTGGGCGGTGCCGCAGGCTATCGCCGGCCGCGCCGACAAGGACCCGTCCGAGATCGTCATCGACGAGGTGGCGGGGCAATGGCTGGCCATGTGCTTTACCGTCATTCCGCTGTGGCGGCATGGCGTCTCGATTCTGGACGCATGGCCGGCCTTCGTCGCGCCCTTCCTGCTGTTTCGGCTGTTCGACATCTGGAAGCCCTGGCTGGTCGGACGCGCCGACCGGCGCGGCGACGCGGCGGGCGTGATGCTGGACGACCTGTGGGCGGGACTTTTCGCGGGCGTGGTCTCGGTCATCCTTGCCGGGATCTATCACGGCCTGCTGGGGCCGATGCTGTGACCGATGCCGTGACTGGCCCTGTGACCGACCCGGCCGAAATCCTGCGACTGGCCCGCGCCCGCGGCGCCATGATCGCCACCGCCGAAAGCTGCACGGGCGGGCTGATCATCGGGCGGCTGACCGATGTGCCGGGATCCTCGGACGCGGTGGATCGCGGCTTCGTCACCTATTCCAACGCCGCCAAGGTGCAGATGCTGGGCATCCGCCCCGAAACGCTGGCCGCCCATGGCGCCGTCAGCGAGGAAATCGCCGCCGAGATGGCCGCAGGCGCGCTGGCGCGGTCGCAGGCGGCGATTGCGGTGGCGGTGACGGGGATCGCCGGGCCCGGCGGCTCGGAGCACAAGCCCGAGGGGCGCGTCTGCTTCGGCATTGCCGATGCGGCGGGCGTCAGGACCGAAACCGTCGAATTCGGCGCCCTTGGCCGCGCCAATGTGCGTGCCGCGACCGTCGAACACGCGCTGGCGCTGCTGAAAGCCGCGCTGGCCTAGGACAGCACCGCCAGCGCGCCCGCGACATCCTCGGGCCGGGTATCCCAGCCGCAGACCAGCCGGACCGAGACCGGATCATCCGGCGCCTCGGCCTGCGTATGCGGCCACAGGTGATAGCCGATCCCCGCCGCCCGCGCCCGCTGATGCAGGTGATAGGGGATGGTGGCGAAAACGGCATTCGTCTCGACCCGCTGATCGATGCGCACGCCGGGCAGCCGCGCCAGCCCCAGCGCCAGTTCATGCGCCATGGCATTGGCGTGGCGGGCCAGTTGCAACCAGAGATCGCCCTCAAGCCAGGCCAGAAGCTGCGCGGCAAGGAAGCGGTGCTTCGAGACCAGCGCCCCGGCGCGCTTGCGGCGGAACTCGAATTCCTCGGACAGCGCCGGGTTGAAGATCATCACCGCCTCGACGCCCATGCAGCCGTTCTTGGTGCCGCCAAGCGACAGCACGTCGATGCCCGCCTGCCAGGTCAGATCGGCCGGCGCCACGTCCAGCGCGACCAGCGCATTGGCGAAACGCGCCCCGTCCATATGGCAGGAAAGCCCCTGATCGCGGGCTATGGCGGTCAGGGCCGTCACCTCATCGACGCTGTAGACCGTGCCCCATTCGGTGGCATTGGTCAGCGACAGCGCCGTATTCTGCCCGGCATGGACCGCATCGCGGCCTTGCAGGAACAGCGCCTCGGCCAGCCCCTCGGCCGTGATCCGGCCGGCGGCACCCGCCACCGGCACCAGCTTGGCGCCGCCGGTAAAGAACTCGGGCGCGTTTGCCTCGCTGGTCTGG
Organism: Paracoccus sp. (in: a-proteobacteria); assembly: GCA_046348875.1. Classification (GTDB taxonomy): domain Bacteria; phylum Pseudomonadota; class Alphaproteobacteria; order Rhodobacterales; family Rhodobacteraceae; genus Paracoccus. The sequence continues at coordinate 62,094 of JAXMDJ010000011.1, read as the reverse complement.
ATATGGGCGTCCTGATGGCAGAAGACCTTGCCCCAGCACGGCGTCAGCAGCGACAGCGACAGCGCATTGGCGGCGGTGCCGGTGGGCACGAAATGGATTGCGGCCTCAGGCGCGTCGAAGACCTCGCGCAGCAGTTCCTGCGCCGCCTGCGTGATGCGGTCCCCGCCATATGAGGGCACATAGCCGTCATTGGCCGCGCTGAGCGCCGCCATGATCCGGGGATGCACGCCACCCGCATTGTCCGAGGTGAAATTCATGCCAGATCCTCGATGATGTAATCGTCCCAGTCATCCTCGGTCACGGATGCCTCGCTGACGGTCCAGCCCCGCACCGAGGCGCCGGCGCGATGGATCGATTCGCGATCACCCGAGATCAGGTAATGCCAGTCGTAAAGCGGCTTGCCCTCGGCGCGCAACCTATAGGCGCATGTCGCGGGCAGCCACCACGCGATCTGTTTCAGCTTGCGCGGCGTCAGAACCACACAATCGGGGACGAAGTCATGCCGGTTGGCATAGCTGGAGCACTGGCAGCTTTCCCCGTCCAGCAGCCGGCAGGCGACGCGGGTAAAGGCCAGCTCGCCCGTATCCTCGTACTCGATCTTGTTCAGGCAGCACTTGCCGCAGCCGTCGCAAAGCGCCTCCCACTCGTCCGGTTGCAGCTTGCCCAAAGGCAGTTCCCAGAAACGGTCGCGCATCAGCGGGTCGCCAGAATGTCACGGGCGCGGGCGCTGTCGCGGTCCATCTGTTCGACCAGCCCGCCGATGCTGTCGAATTTCATTTCGGGGCGCAGGTATTCGACCAGCGCCACCGACAGGTGCTGGCCGTAAAGATCGCCCGAGAAGTCGAAGATGAAGACCTCAAGATTGGGGCGCGTGCCGTCGAACATCGGGCGCACGCCAAGGCTGGCCACGCCCTTGTAGCTGCCGCGTTCCGGGCCGGTCAGCACATCGACCAGCACCGCATAGATGCCAAGCGCCGGCAGGTGCAGCCCGTCCACGGCCATGTTGGCGGTCGGGTAGCCCAGTTCGCGCCCGCGCTTTTCGCCGTGCAGCACCTCGCCATCGATGCGGTGCCAGTGCCCCAGCATCCGCCCGGCATCGCGCGAGCGGCCCTCGGCCAGCGCCGCGCGGATCGCGGTCGAGCTGTATTCGACTTCGCCATCCCCGATCAGCGGCGCGACGGTGACGCCGAAGCCCAGTTCCTGCCCCAGCGCCTGCAGGGTCGCGGCATTGCCGGTGCGCTTGCAGCCAAAGCAGAAATCCGCCCCCACCGCGACATTCCTGACGCCCAGCCCATGGACCAGCACCTCACGCGCGAAATCGCCGGGCGCAAGACCGGCAAGCACCGCGTCAAAGGGCAGTTCGTAAAGGTGATCGACGCCCAGCCGCGCAAGGCGGTTGGCGCGCGACTCGGCGTTCATCAGCCGGAAGGCGGGCGCGCCGGGGGCGAAGAATTCGCGTGGATGCGGCTCGAAGGTGACGATGCCAAGCGGCGCATCGCAGGCGGCGCGCGCGGCATCGATCACCGAGCGGTGCCCCAGATGCACGCCGTCGAAATTGCCCATGGCAACGCTGGCTCCGCGGGCCTCGGACGGCAGGCCTCTCCAATCGTGATGGATGCGCAATCGGTCCCCCGCTGGGCCCAAGGCGGCCCGGTCGTTCAAATTCCGGCCGGCAGGACGCGGATGCGCCGCCGGGCCCAAGTCCAAGCCCGTATCGCGTAGCCGGCCATAGGTTTCAAGAGGCCGCTTGCAGGGGCGGCGCGTCAAAGGGCCGCCCTGCCCGCCTGCCTCAGCGCAGCCGGCCGATGCTGTAGCGCGGATTTTCCGAACGCAGCGCCAGCCATTCGTTCAGCATGGCCGGGGCGGGGTTTTCGACATCGGGGCCGAACTGGTCATGCGCCAGCCCGCCCGAGACGAACAGCACGTCGATCCCCTCGCCCGCGCCGCCCGGCACGTCGGTGGCGATACCGTCGCCCACGGCAAGATAGCGGGTGTCGTCGGGCAGACCCAGACGGCGGCGCGCAAGGTCATAGACCGGCGGATGCGGCTTGCCGAAGTAAAGCGAGGTGCCGCCGATATCCTCGTAAAGCTCGGCCAGCGCGCCCGCGCAGTAAAGCCGCTTGTCGCCAAGGTCCACGACCACGTCCGGGTTGGCGCATAAAAGCGGCAAGCCCGCCTCGCGCGCCAGCATCAGGCGGGCGCGGTAATCCTCGGGGACCTCGTTCTGGTCGTCGAAAAGCCCGCAGCAGACGATGCCCTCGGCCTGATCCAGTTCGACCCGCTCGATCGGCGGCGCGTCCTGCCATTCCGGGGGGATGTCGGTAAAGAAGCCCTCGTCCTTGGGCTGGGCAAGGGCCCAGACCTTGCGGCCGACGGCGCCGGCGAACATCGCCTCTTGCGCGGCATCGCCCGAGCTGACGATCATGTCATAGGCGTCGCGCGGCACGCCCATGCGGTCAAGCTGTGCCTGAACGTATCGCCACGGGCGCGGCGCGTTGGTCATCAGGACCACGCGCCCGCCCTGCTTGCGAAAGTCCTGCAATGCGGCGACCGCCTCGGGGTAAGGCGCCACGCCGTTATGCAGGCAGCCCCAGAGGTCGCAGAACAGCACGTCGTAATCGGCCGCGATCCCGGCCAGCGAATTGATGATCTGCGTCATGGGGCGTCCCTTCAGATGGCCAATGCCGGGATGATCTGCTTCTTGCGCGACATGATCCCGGGCAGCACGACGCTGTCGCCCGACACGGTGGCGTTGAAGCTTTTCTCGGCGACCTGTTTCACGAAGTCGTTCGGGACCAGCAGCGTCGCCTGCTCGTTCAGGATGTCGACGATGAACAGCAGCACCTCGTCGGCGCCATCGGCGGCGGCGACGCCCGGCATCGCGGCCATCAGCGCGGCCTTGCGGTCCAGCAGCACCTGCGGTGCGGTGGTTTCCAGCACCGAGACCCGCAACTGCTTGCCGCCCAGTTCGTATTCCTTGCTGTCCATGCGCAGCAGCGCCTCTTCCGAGAAGGCCGAGACATCGGACTTGGCCGCGAACATCTCGGCGGCATAATCGGGGATCGACAGGCCCAGATCGCGGGCCAGCTTTTCGGCCACGAAACGGTCATGCGGCGTCGTGGTCGGGCTGCGGAATTCCAGCGTGTCCGACAGGATGCAGGTCAGCATCGCGCCCTTGACGCCCTTCGGGGCGCGGGCCAGATCCTCGTCGCCGATCAGGTCGTGCAGGATGGTCGCGGTGCAGGCCAGCGGGCGCATGGTGATGTTGATGGGCAGGCGGGTCTTGATGCCGCCGGCCAGCAGATGGTGGTCGATGATCTCGATCACGTCCGCCTCGTTGATCGAGGGCGGCAGCTCGGCCGGGTTGTTGGTGTCCACGATCACGCATTTGTCGCCAGCGGCGACATCGGCGATGATCGCGGGCTTCGGCAGGTCCCATTTGGTCAGCATCCAGGCAGCCTCGGTATTGGGCTCGCCCAGCAGGACGGCTTTCGCCGGCTGCTTGCGGATGTCGCTGAGATACCAGGCCCAGATGATGGGAGAGCCGGTCGAATCGGTGTCGGGGGCCTTGTGGCCGAAAACCTGGATCATGGGGTTTCCTTAGGATTGTCGGGATGATCTGCAAATTGGCGCGCGTTATAGGGCGCGGGCGCGCGAATGTCTATCAACCCAGCGCCGCGGCGGCGTTGATCGCCAGCGCCAGCACCACGGTATTGTAATAGAAGGCCAGCGTCGAATGCAGCAGCGTCATGCGCCGCATCGAGGTGTTCAGCGTCACCACATCGGCGGTCTGCGCCGCCAGCCCCAGCGTGAAGCTGTAGTAGAGAAAGTCCCACGGGTCGGCATCCTGCCCCTCGGCCATGCCGGGAAAGCCAAGGCCGCGCGCCTCCTGCCCGTTCTGGTCCTTGGCATACCAGCGGCTGGCATAGTGAAACGCCATCAGGCTGTGGATCATCACCCAGCCCAGCGGCACCGAGATCAGCGCCAGAACCGGGCGCAGCACCAGCCCGGAATGGGGATTGTGGATGGTCATGAAGATGGCGACGATGCTGGTCAGGATCGCGCCGATGGCCATGGGGATGATGACGATCATGCCCTCGTCATCCTCGTCGGCGCGGGCGCGCATGGTCTCGGCATCCGAGCCGCGCACCATCAGCGCCGACAGGATCGCAAAGCACAGGTTGAAGCTGACCGAAAAGATCAGCACCCGGTCGATGGTTTGCAGCCTGTAGGCGCCAAGCCCCAGCGCAAGGCCGATGGCGAAGCTGAGAAGAAAGCGCAGATGGCGCCTGAGGTCCGAAATCATCCGAGCGGCGCCTGCTGGTGTTGCAGCATCCGCCAGTCGCCGTGGCGCCGGATCCAGGTGCTGGTGCAAAGCGCGCGATAGGTCTCGGCCCCGGCACGGCGGGCGGTGGCGCGATAGGCCAGGACCACCACCTCGTCGGTTTCGATATTGCTGCGGTCCGAGACGGTCAGTTCCTGCCAGCGCGGCGCGGTCTGCAATGCCGCGACCACCGCGGCCCGGTCAAGGGGTCCCGCCGCCCCCAGCACCATCAGGCAAGAGGCGTCAAGCTTGCGCACCACCTCGGCCGCGCCGGAAAGCCAGAATTCGCGCTCTTCGCGCCAAAGCTCGTCAGCCATCGCCCACCCCCTTGACCCTGACTGGCCTGATCGTCCAGCCGTCGCGTTCCAGCAGCCGCAAGACGCCGTTCTCTCCCGGAAGGTGCAACGCGCCGAAGCCGACGACAAGCCCCTTGCCCTGCCCCGCCGCCTCGGCCGCCGCGCCCTCGATCGGGGCGATCCAGCGGGCATTGCGCTGGTCCATCAGCTTTTCCTGCGCCAGCCGCATCTGGTCGTCGACCTCGGTCCGGCTGAGACCCGAGCGGTCATAGGCGTCGAAGCGCTCGAATTCCCAGATCAGCCAGCTTTCGCCCCGGAAATAGGCGTCGGCCAGCGTCGTGCCGTAATCGTCGCCATATTCGGCGGCGGGCATGGCGGCGCGGATCATGTCTTCTTCCTGGCGCGGGGTCATGCCGTCGAACAGCGTGAACAGCGTGTTCCATGGCTCAAGCGCCCGGATCGGCACCTCGGCCGCCTGCGCGCGGGCGATCAGCTTGTCGTCAAGGCCGCCAGCCTCGCCGCGTTCCTCGATCACGCGCATCATGCAGGGCGAGATGCCCAGCATGACCGCGACATACCAGGGCCGCAGCCGGCTGGCGATGACGGCAGGCAGGTTGCGCTGCTCAAGCGCCGCCGAAAGCGTCTTCCATTCGTCCTTCGTCAGCCGCTCGGGCAGGGTCGGGCCGCTGCTGTCGACGATCAGCGCCGGGTCGGTCTTCATCGCCTGGGTCAGTTGCGCCTCTTCCTTGGGGCCGGCCTCGACCATCAGCATCGCCGCGTCGTCGATCACCGGCCCGAAGGCGGCCATGGTGGCGTCGTGGCGCGGATCGTCAAAGTGATAGGTGCCGATCAGCGTCACCCGCATATCGCCCTTGTCCGCCTGCCAGAACAGGCCCGTGTGATAGGGCACGGCATCGGTGGCCTTGCGCAGTTCGGCCATGCGTTCGGGCGACATGCTGTCGAACAGGTTCCGCCCGCTGCATTCCAGTGCCGCGGCGGGCCAGGCCAGCAGCGCCAGCGCGACAATCGAGGTCAGGATCGGTTTCAGGCGCATGGGCTTATTCGTGGCTTTCCGTTCGGGTCATTCTGGCAGGATGGCACGGCAGCGCGGGGCGCGGCAACTAGCGCGGCAACTGGCGCGGCAGGGGCAATTCCTGCGGCAAAGGGGCGCCGGCAAGGACCGCGCGCCAGATGCGTTCGACCTGCCGGGCCTTGGCGGGCCAGGTGAAATCGCGCATGACCCGCGCCTGCCCGGCCCGCGCCATCGCCGGCAGCACCCCGGGGTCGGCCGCGATGGCCTGCAATTGCGCGCGCAGCCGCGCCACCAGTTCCGCCCGGCTGCCCATGGCGATGCGAAAGCCGGTCGTGTCATCGACCAGTTCCCCCGGCCCCGCGTAATCGGCGATGACCGGCACCACGCCAAGCGCCATCGCCTCAAGCACGACGCCGCCGCCGAATTCGCGCACCGAGGGGAAGACCAGCAGTTGCGCCTGCGCGGCGATCGATTGCACATCGGCATGGGCCATCCAGCCGTGCAGCGTCACCGCATCACCGACGCCCTCACGCGCCACCATGTCGCGCAACTGCTGGGCCTGCGGCCCGTCGCCGATGATATCCAGCGTCAGCGCGCCGTCGCGCAGCAGCGGCAGCGCCGCCTCGATGGCCATGTCGGCGCCCTTGTAGGGCACCAGCCGCCCGATGAAGCAGCCCCGCAGCGGCAGCGTCCCCGGCTGCGGCGCGGTCAGGCTGAACCGCGCCGGATCGATGGCGTTTTCGGGCAGCCAGACAGTCTTTTGCTGATAGCGGGCCGGGATCTCGCCCCGCGTATGCATCGAGCCGCAGATGATCGCGCTGGCATCGCGCAGCATCGCCCCCCGGCCCGGCATCGCCTTGTAGGCGCCGCGAATATAGGAAAGCCATTCCTTTTCGCGCCGCCGTTCGGCGTCGAAGCCCCGGGGCCATGGCACGCCGCCATTCAGCGGCCCCAGCACGAAGGGCACGCCCGCGCGCCGGCAATGCGGCGCGATGCGGCTGTTCGCCGTCGGCGTCAGCGGCGTCACCCGATGCACCAGATCGTATTTGCCGGCGCGGATATCCTTGCCGAAGGCACGCCAGACCAGCCGCTCGAAATAGCCATAGCTCAGCGTGCTGACGGCGGTTTTCATCGTCCAGCCGACGCCCTTGCCCATGCTGAGCCGTTCCGCCAGCCGCCACATCGGCGCGGCCAGCTTCTCGCTGTCGATGGCGGTGAAGTCCTGCCCCTCGACCAGGCCCGCGCGCAGCAATGCCTCGCGGTTGCGGACCTGCGTGACGATATGGACATCGGCCACCCCGCGCAGCGCATTGGCCAGCGACCAGCCCACCAACGGCACCGAAACCCATTCGGGATTGGCCGCCTCGGCGATGACAAGAACCCTCAGCCGCCTGTCCAAACCTGACCTCACCATGTCAACGCTTTCGGGGTAGCCGCGGGGCGAAACGCCCGTCAAGCGGATTTCACCGCAAATTTCGCAGGTCGCGACCGTTGACAGCCACAAACACGGCCCCTAGATGTTCGCCATTGGCACTCACCAAGACCGAGTGACAACACCGAAACACTGCAACCTGAAACACCGGAGTGTTCTACAATGGCCTTCAAACCGCTGCACGACCGCGTTCTGGTCCGCCGCGTCCAGTCGGACGAAAAGACCAAGGGCGGCCTGATCATCCCCGACAGCGCCAAGGAAAAGCCCGCCGAGGGCGAAGTCATCGCCACCGGCGAAGGCGCGCGCAAGGACTCGGGTGAGCTGATCGCCCCCTCGGTCAAGGCCGGCGACCGCATCCTGTTCGGCAAATGGTCGGGCACCGAAGTCACGATCGACGGCGAAGAGCTGCTGATCATGAAGGAAAGCGACATCCTGGGCGTCATCGCCTGATCGTCCGCTTCCGTTAAACATTTCAAGGAGAAGAACAAATGGCTGCGAAAGAAGTCAAGTTCGGCACCGACGCCCGCGACCGCATGCTGAAAGGCGTGAACGTGCTTGCGGATGCCGTCAAGGTGACGCTGGGCCCGAAAGGCCGCAACGTGGTGATCGACAAGTCCTTCGGCGCTCCGCGCATCACCAAGGACGGCGTCTCGGTCGCCAAGGAAATCGAACTGGCCGACAAGTTCGAGAACATGGGCGCGCAGATGGTCCGCGAAGTCGCGTCGCGCACCAATGACGAGGCCGGCGACGGCACCACCACCGCCACCGTGCTGGCCCAGGCCATCATCAAGGAAGGCCTGAAATCGGTCGCCGCGGGTCTGAACCCGATGGACCTGAAGCGCGGCATCGACCTTGCGACCTCGAAAGTGGTCGAGGCGATCAAGGCTGCCTCGCGTCCGGTCAATGACAGCGCCGAAGTCGCGCAGGTCGGCACCATCTCGGCCAACGGCGAATCCGCCATCGGCACGATGATCGCCGAAGCGATGCAGCGCGTCGGCAACGAGGGTGTCATCACCGTCGAAGAGAACAAGGGCCTGGAAACCGACGTCGAAGTCGTCGAGGGCATGCAGTTCGACCGCGGCTACCTGTCGCCCTATTTCGTGACCAACGCCGACAAGATGGTCGCCGATCTGGAAGACGCCTTCATCCTGCTGCACGAAAAGAAACTGTCGTCGCTGCAGCCGATGGTCCCGCTGCTGGAGGCCGTGATCCAGTCGCAGCGTCCGCTGCTGATCATCGCCGAGGACGTCGAGGGCGAAGCCCTGGCCACGCTGGTCGTCAACAAGCTGCGCGGCGGCCTGAAGATCGCCGCCGTCAAGGCTCCGGGCTTCGGCGATCGCCGCAAGGCCATGCTGCAGGACATCGCGATCCTGACCGGCGGTCAGGTCATCAGCGAAGACCTGGGCATGAAGCTGGAAAACGTCACCGTCGACATGCTGGGCCGCGCCAAGAAGATCACCATCAACAAGGACACCACGACCATTGTTGACGGCGCCGGCGACAAGCCCGAGATCGAGGCCCGCGTCAGCCAGATCCGCCAGCAGATCGAGGAAACCACCTCGGACTACGACAAGGAAAAGCTGCAGGAACGCGTGGCCAAGCTGGCCGGCGGCGTTGCGGTGATCCGCGTCGGCGGCATGACCGAAGTCGAAGTGAAAGAGCGCAAGGACCGCGTCGATGACGCGCTGAACGCGACCCGTGCGGCCGTTCAGGAAGGCGTCGTCGTCGGTGGCGGCGTGGCGCTGGTTCAGGGCGGCAAGGTGCTGGAAGGCCTGAAGGGTGCGAACCCCGATCAGGAAGCCGGCATCGCCATCATCCGCCGCGCGCTGGAAGCTCCGATGCGCCAGATCGCCGAGAACGCCGGCGTCGACGGCGCCGTGGTTGCCGGCAAGGTGCGCGAGTCGAACGACAAGGCCTTTGGCTTCAACGCCCAGACCGAAGAATATGGCGACATGTTCAAGTTCGGCGTCATCGACCCGGCCAAAGTCGTGCGCACCGCGCTGGAAGACGCGGCCTCGGTCGCGGGTCTGCTGATCACGACCGAAGCCATGGTCGCCGAGAAGCCCGAGCCGAAAGCCGCCGGCGGCATGCCCGACATGGGCGGCATGGGCGGCATGGGCGGGATGATGTAATCATCCGCCTGTGGCGAAATGCGAAGGCCGTCCCGAAAGGGACGGCCTTTTTTATTGCGGCAGATGATCACATCAAGAGTTTCCCGCTTCCAAACCCGGGAAGTTCATTTATTAGTCCGTCCAACGAAGTGGATATCGGATATTCTCATGAACTTTTTCAGCGACCTCGACGAACTGGACCGGCTTGGCGTCGACGCAAACACGAACAAGGCCAGTTCCTGGCGCGCTCCGGATGGTCGAGAGATCAAAAACGAAGGCATGCTGAGCCGCTATGATTTCTTCCTGTCGCGGTTGCGCGATCAGGGCGTGACCAAGATGCTTGAACTGGGTGCGGGGCCAGACGACAATATCGGCGCCTCGGTGCGGATGTGGAAACGCTACTTTCCCGAAACCGCGGAAATCCATGTCGCCGACATCAAGCCCTCGGCCATGGCGCTCAAGGACGAAGGCTTCTTTCCCCATGTCGGGGATCTGGGCTATCAGCCCTTCCTGAAACGGCTCGCGGCGCGGACATGGGATTTCGTCATCGACGACGCATCGCACCTGTGGATTCATCAGATCCTTTCGTTCCGCACGCTTTTCCCCGCGCTGCGCAGCGGCGGCATTTTCATCTGTGAGGATCTATGCACCTCGTTCGGCGACATGCGCGCTCCCTACTCGATGGGCCTGGATATGCGCGATCCGGTGCATTACTTCCAGGCGCTGTCGCGCTGCACCTGCGGCAAATCAGACGCCACATCCGACATGACGCCTGAAATCTACCAATTGACGGATGCCGACCATAAACTGGCCGCACAGATCCATATGCTGTCCTGGATCCGCAACTCGGTGATCATCGTCAAACGCTGACGGCGCGCGGCAGAAGCCGCGCGTTCAGCCCTGGGCTTTTTCGGCCAGCTCCAGCCATTCCTCTTCAGCCGCGGCCAGCGCCGCCTGCCGTTCGGCCAACCCCTCGCTGGCCTTCTGGAACTTCGCGGGCGCGGTCTGGAACAGGTCCGGCTGGGCCAGAAACTCGCTCAGCTTGCCGATCTCGGCCTCAAGCCGCTCCATCACCCCCGGCAGCGCCTCAAGGCGCTTCTTCTCGGTAAAGCTCAGGCCATTGCGGTCCGCCGCGGGCTTCGCCGTATCGGCCGCGACAACCGGGGCGGCGGGTTTCGCGGCCTCGGTCAAGGGCGCATCTTCGGGCCGCTGGGCGCGATAGTCCGACCAGCCGCCCGGATAGATCACCGCGCGGCCGTCGCCCTCCATCGCCACGGTGGTCGTCGCCACCCGGTCGATGAAGTCGCGGTCGTGGCTGACCAGCAGCACGGTCCCGTCATATTCGCCCAGGATGTCCTGCAACAGGTCCAGCGTCTCGACATCCAGATCGTTCGTCGGCTCGTCCAGCACCAGCAGGTTCGAGGGATGCGCCATGATCCGCGCCAGCAGCAGCCGCGCCTTTTCGCCGCCCGACAGGCTGCCGACAGGCGCGCGGGCCTGCGCATCGTCGAACAGGAAGTCCTTGAGATAGGCCACGACATGGCGCGGATTGCCGCGCACCATCACCTGATCCGAGCGGCCCGACACCCGCATCGAGGGATCGCCCGTCATCGCATCCCACAGGCTGACGGTTTCGTCGATGGCGCTGCGGGCCTGGTCGAAGACGGCGATATCCAGATTGGTGCCGTGCCGGACCTCGCCGGTATCGGGGGCGATCTCGCCGGTCAGCATCTTGATCAGCGTGGTCTTGCCGACGCCGTTCGGGCCGACAAAGGCCACGCGGTCGCCGCGCAGCACCCGCAGATCGAAGGGTTTCAGGATCACGCGATCGCCGAACGCCTTGGAGATGCCCTTGGCGTCGATGACGCGCTTGCCCGACTGCTGGCCTGCGTCCAGCTCCATCGCGGCGGTGCCCTGACGGCGGATCTGGCTGGCGCGTTCCTCGCGCAGCGCGGCCAGCGCGCGAACCCGGCCCTGATTGCGCTTCCTGCGCGCGCTGATGCCCTCGACGGCCCAGCGGGCCTCGGCCTTGATCTTGCGGTCCAGCTTGTGGCGGGCGTCGTCCTCGGCGGCCCAGACGGTTTCGCGCCAGTCCTCGAAATGCTCGAAGCCGCGATCCTGCCGGCGCACCTCGCCGCGGTCGATCCACAGCGTCGCGCGGGTCAGCGCCCGCAGGAAGGCGCGGTCGTGGCTGATCAGCACGAAGGCGGTGCGGGTGGTGGAAAGCTGCTCCTCCAGCCAGCCGATGGCCTCGATATCCAGATGGTTCGTCGGCTCGTCCAGCAGCATCAGCTCGGGCGCCTCGGCCAGCAGCCGTGCCAGCGCCGCCCGCCGCCGTTCCCCGCCCGAGGCTGTGGCCACCGGCCGGTCGGGATCGAATTTCAGCCCCTCGGCCGCCATCTCGACGCGGTAGCCTTCGGCATCGCCAAGGCCGGCGCGGGCAAAATCGCCCAGCGTGGCAAAGGTGGACAGGTCCGGCTCCTGCTCCATATAGCCGACATGGATGCCGGCGGGGGTGATGACCTGCCCGGCGTCAGGCTCGACCAGCCCGGCCATGACCTTCATCAGCGTCGACTTGCCCGAGCCGTTGCGGCCGACCAGCGCCAGCCGGTCCCCGGCCTGTACGGTCAGATTGAGCCCGTCAAAGACAGGATTGCCGCCGAAGGTCAGCGAGATATCGGTAAGTTGCAAAAGCGGTGCGCGTGCCATGGCCCCGCAGATATGCCGCCCCGCGCGCGCGGTCAACGGGGCGCCGAAGGCCCCGCCCCATCGTCCCTTCGCGGTCCGGCGCCCCCACAACAGGTTGCCGCGCCGCCGCGCCATGTCTAAGGTAACGCGGCAATCAGACAGGCCCGGCATGAGCGATAACGACAAGACCTATCAGGTTCTGGCCCGGAAATACCGGCCCGAGACCTTCGCCGATCTCGTCGGCCAGGATGCCATGGTCAGGACGCTGAAAAACGCCTTCGAGGCGTCGCGCATCGCGCAGGCCTTCGTGATGACCGGCATCCGCGGCACCGGCAAGACGACGACCGCGCGCATCATCGCCAAGGGCCTGAACTGCATCGGCCCCGACGGCACGGGCGGTCCCACGACCGAACCCTGCGGGGTCTGCGAACATTGCGTGGCGATCAGCGAGGGCCGCCATGTCGACGTGATGGAGATGGACGCCGCCTCGCGCACCGGCGTGAACGACATCCGCGAAATCATTGAATCCGTTCACTATCGCGCGGCCTCGGCCCGCTACAAGATCTACATCATCGACGAAGTCCACATGCTGTCGACCAGCGCCTTCAACGCGCTGTTGAAAACGCTGGAGGAACCGCCGCCGCATGTGAAGTTCATTTTCGCCACCACCGAAATCCGCAAGGTGCCGGTCACGGTGCTGTCGCGCTGCCAGCGCTTCGACCTGCGCCGGATCGAACCCGAGGTGATGATCGCGCTTCTGCGCCGGATCGCGGGCCGCGAAGGGGCCGAGATCACCGACGACGCGCTGGCGCTGATCACACGCGCGGCCGAGGGCTCGGCCCGCGATGCGACCAGCCTGCTGGATCAGGCGATCAGCCACGGCGCGGGCGAAACCACCGCGCCGCAGGTCCGCGCCATGCTGGGCCTTGCCGACCGCGGCCGGGTTCTGGACCTTTTCGACATGATCCTGCGCGGCGCCGCAGCCGAGGCGCTGGCCGAACTTCAGGCGCAATATGCCGATGGCGCCGACCCGATGGCGGTCCTGCGCGATCTGGCCGAAATCACGCATTGGGTCTCGATCGTGAAGATCACCCCCGAGGCGATCGAGGACCCGACCATCGGCCCCGACGAACGCGCGCGCGGCCAGGACATCGCCACGCGCATCCCCATGCGGGCGCTGACCCGGCTTTGGCAGATGCTGCTCAAGGCGCTGGAAGAGGTGGGGCAGGCCCCGAACGCGATGATGGCCGCCGAAATGGCGATCATCCGCCTGACCCATGTCGCCGACCTGCCCGACCCCGAGGCGCTGATCCGCAAGGTCCAGACCTCGATTGCCGCCGGCGAATTCACCCGCAGCGCGCCAACGCAGCGCGCCGACGCAGCGCCGCGCGCATCCGCACCCCAGGCTTTCGCGCCGCAGGCCTCCGCACCCCGTGCGCCGGTCGCCATCCGTCCCGATGGCGCCGCTGCCGCCATCGCCGTGTCGCCCGATGCGCTGGCGGGCTTTCCCGACTTCGAATCGGTGATCGAGCTCATCCGCCGCATGCGCGACATGAAGCTGCTTCTTGAGGTCGAGGAACATCTGCGCCTCGTGCGCTATTCGCCCGGCCGCATCGAATTCCAGCCTTCGGACAACGCGCCCCGCGACTTTGCGCAGCGGCTCGCCGAACGGCTGCGCGGCTGGAGCGGCGGCCAACGCTGGGCGGTCAGCGTCGTCTCCGAGGGCGGCCAGCCCACCATCGCTGAACAGCGCGCCGCGCATGAGGCCGCCGCCCGCGCCCGCGCCATGGAAAACCCGGCCGTGCAGGCCATCTTCGCCGCCTTCCCGCAGGCGCGCATCACGCGGATTCGCCCGATTCCGGCGCCGGTCGCGGTTGAAATCGCCAGCGGCGACGATAAATCCCCACATGAGCTGACCGAAGGCCCCGTGGCCGAGGTCGAAGAATGGGATCCGTTCGAGGACGAGGATTAAGCGATGTTCAAGGGATTGGGCGACATGGGCGATCTGTCGAAAATGATGGAAGCCGCCCAGCAGATGCAGACCAAGATGACCGAGATGCAGGACGGGCTGAACCGCCTGACCGTTGTGGGCGAGGCCGGCGGCGGCCTCGTCAAGGCCACCGCCACCGCCAAGGGCGAACTGACGGCGCTGGAAATCGACCCCTCGATCTTCGTCGCCTCGGAAAAAGAGGTGGTCGAGGACCTGATCCTTGCCGCGATCAAGGACGCGCAGCGCCGCGCCGGCGACAAGGCCCAGCAGGAAATGGCGCGCCTCACGCGCGAGATGGGCCTGCCCGCGGACATGAAGCTGCCGTTCTGACATGAGTTCCGGCGGCGATGAGATCGAGACGCTGATCGCCACCATGGCGCGCCTGCCGGGCCTTGGCCCGCGCTCGGCGCGCCGGATCGTCTTGCACCTCATTCGCAAGCGCGCCGGCCAGATGGCGCAGCTTGCCGGGCTGATGGCGAATGTCGCCGAACATGCCCGCGAATGTCTGGTCTGCGGCAATGTCACCCAGGCCGATATCTGCCCGATCTGCGAAGACCCCGCCCGCGCGACGGGCGAAATCTGCGTCGTCACCGACGTGGCCGACCTCTGGGCGCTGGAACGCGGCCGCGCCTTCCGGGGCCGCTACCACGTCCTTGGCGGCAGCCTGTCGGCGCTTGACGAAATCGGCCCCGACGACCTGCGCATCCCGCAACTCATCGCCCGCATCGCCGATGAAAGCATCGCCGAAGTCATTCTCGCCCTTTCCGCCACGGTCGAGGGCCAGACCACCGCCCATTACATCGCCGAGGCGCTGGCCACGACCGGCGCCACCGTCACCGGCCTTGCACAGGGTGTCCCGATCGGCGGCGAACTCGACTATCTCGACGACGGCACCATCACCGCCGCCTTGCGCGCCCGCCGCAAACTCTGAACCGAAAAAGGGGCGCAGGACCCAACCAGCACCCCTTCTTTCACGTCCAAATATCCCGGGGAGATCCCGCAAGATTGGGGCAGCGCCCCGGTCCGGCCTCGCCCGATCAGGCGTCCAGCTTCTCGACCGCTTTCGCGGCCTTGGCGATCTCGATGCGACGCGGTTTCAGCGCCTCCGGGATCTCGCGCACCAGATCGATGTTCAGCATGCCGTCCTGATGGTTGGCACCCTCGACGCGGACATGGTCGGCCAGCGTGAAGCGGCGCTCAAAGGCGCGGGTGGCGATGCCGCGATGCAGAAAGGTGCGGCTCTCGTCCTCGGCGGCCTTGCGGCCAGACACGATGACGGCGCCATCGCGGACCTCGACATTCAGATCCTCGGCACCGAAGCCGGCCACGGCAATGGCGATGCGGTAGGCATTCTCGCCGGTCTTTTCGATGTTATAGGGGGGGTAGCTCGCGATATCGGCGGACAGGGCACGGTCCATGACATCAGCCATACGGTCGAAGCCGACCGAGGCACGATAAAGCGGGGTCAGGTCAAAGTTGCGCATTTTCGCATCCTTCATCAAAGCGATACAAAGGCTTGCCCCCCTTTCGCGGGCGGGCAGGTCCGTCGGCGCCATCGGGCCGTCCGACAGGGACTAGCTGGGAAGGATCGCGCAGCTTTTCAAGTCCCGCCCCTCGAATGCACAAGGGCGCGAGATGCCCCGCGCCCTGTCTTTCATGTCCAAATATCCCGGGGGAATCCCGCAGGGATGGGGGCAGCGCCCCCAAGCCGCCCTGCCGGTCAGGCCTTGGCCAGCATCTGCGCGATCTGATCCTTCAGCGCGGCGCGCTGGCGGCGCAGCGCCGCCTCGGCCTCGTCCGACATCGGCGTGTGGCGGCTTTCGGCGCCAAAGACCTGATCGTTGACCTGGTCATATTCCTGCAAGAGCCGCGCGAAATGCGCGTCCGAGACCTTCAGCTCGTGGATGCGCGCGGCGTCATTGGGGAATTCCTCGTGAATGGCATGGGGTGCGGCCATGTTCGCCTCCTGACTTGTGACAAGTGTCCAGTTAATCACGCTGTTTGCGGCTGACAACTCCCCCCGAAGGCCGCTAGAAACACGGTCATGGACATCAGCGCATCCCTGCCCGGCCCCTTCACCCTTGCCGATCTTCTGACCGTCGGCTGGCTTTTCGTGGCCTGGCTGGCGATTGGCTGGATTACCGAGCACCCGCCCAGAAACCACCCCTCGGTATCCGAGGTGATGAAGGCTTACCGGCGCGAATGGATGCGACATTTCGTCACCCGCGAGCCGCGCATCTTCGACGCCAATATCCTGACCTCGCTGCGCGAGGGCACGGCCTTCTTCGCCTCGGCCTGCATGATCGCCATTGGCGGCGGGCTGGCGCTGATCGGCAATACCGACCAGCTTGCCGGCGTCGCCCGCCAGTTCGACGTCGAACATGTCCCGGCGCTGAAATGGGAAATCAAGATCGTGCTGGTGCTGTTCTTCGTCGCCAACGCGCTTTTGCGCTTCATCTGGTCGCACCGGCTGTTCGGCTATTGCGCGATCCTGATGGCCTCGGTCCCGAACGACCCCGACGATCCGCGCGCCATGCCCTCGGCCATGCAGGCGGCGGAAATCAACATCACCGCCGCGCGCAGCTTCAATTCCGGGCTGCGCTGCGTCTATTTCGCGCTGGCGGCCGTGGGCTGGCTGGCGGGTCCGACCGCGCTTTTCCTGACCACGGGCTATGTGATCTTCATCACGATCCGGCGCGAATTCGCCTCACATTCCCGCCGGGCAATCATGCAGCACGTCCCCGCTGATCCGGCTTTGATACCAGGCGATGCCCAGGGCCAGCAGCCCCGCGACTGACAGCCCCACCGCCACCATCCCCGAGGACTGCCAGCCCCAGCCCGCCGCCAGCGCCATGCCGGCAAGCCACGGCCCCAGCGCATTGGCGGCATTGAAGGCGGCATGGTTCATCGCCGCGGCCATGGATTGCGCGCGGCCCGCGACCTCCATCAGCCGGGTCTGCAACGGCACCACCATGCCCGAACCCAGCCCCAGGACAAAGGACGACAGCACCATCAGCAGCCAGTCGCCCACCGCCCAGGATGCAAAGGCCTGCGTCAGCGCCATAAAGACCATCAGCATGAAGCTGGCCCTCCAGGTGCCATGGCGGATGGTCAGCCGCGCCGCAAGGATACCGCCCAGCGTGCCGCCGATGCCGAATGCCGACAGCATCACCGGCACCGCCCAGCCCGGCGCCTGCGTCGTCGCCAGCATCGCCGCCGACAGATAGGAATAGACTGCGAACAGGCCGCCAAAGCCGATGGCGCCGACCAGCAGGATCAGGACCACCGCCGGGTTCCCCAGCGCCTTCAGCTCATCCAGGGGGCGTGCGTTCCGGTCCACGCCGACGCGCGGCGCCAGCTTCAGGATCAGCCAGCCCGCGATCAGTGCCAGCACGCCCGGCAGCGCGAAGCCCCAGCGCCAGCCAAGCCCCTGCCCCAGCACGCCCGCCAGCGGCACGCCGGCGATATTGGCGATGGTCAGGCCCAGCAGCACCTGCGTCACCCCCTTGGCGCGCTGCTCGCGCGGCAGGGCGTCGGCGGCAAACAGCATCGCCACGCCCAGAAAACCGCCATGCGGCAGCCCGGCCAGAAAGCGCATCCCGACCAGCGTGGCATAGCCCGGCAGCACCGCCGCCAGCAGGTTCACCACCCCGTAAAGCGCGATCAGCGCCGCAAGATAGCGCCGGCGCGGCAGCTTTGCCCCCAGGATCGAGGTGATCGGCGCGCCGACCACCACCCCCAGCGCATAGGCGCTGACGACATGGCCCGCCTGCGGCTCGGTGATCGCCAGATCCGAGGCATACCAGGGCAGCAGCCCCATGGCCGCGAATTCCGAGGTGCCGATGGCGAAGGCGCCAAGCCCAAGGGCAAGGATGGCAAGTTTCATATTGGGCTGCGGCGACATGGCGGCACCTTTCGGGGCGGAAAAAGCGGTGATCGGGGATGCCGTTGGCGATAACAGCATCGCCCCGCCGCGTCATCCGGCGCTGACGGCAGACCCGCCATGCACTGCGCGCAAATGTCGCATCACACCTGCCAGCGCGGCTTGCGCTTTTCAAAGAAGGCGCTGATTCCCTCGGGCGCCTCGTCGCCCTCCCAGACGGCGACCAGCGCATCGATGCTGGCCTCGATCTCGGGCTGGCCGATGGCCGGGCCAAGCCGGCGCGTCAAAGCCTTTGCCGCCGCCACCGCGCCGGGGGCGCAGTTCAGATAGGGGGCGATCTCGGCCTCGATGGCGGCGTCCAGCACCTCGGCATCGGCAATGCCGGCAATCAGGTTCAGGGCCATCGCCTCATCCGCGCCGAAAAGCCGCGCCGACATGAAGACGCGGCGGGCCTTGTCCTCGCCCATGCGGGCAAGGACATAGGGGCCGATGGTGGCGGGGATCAGCCCCAGCTTCGTCTCGGTCAGGCCGAAGCGCGCCTCGGGCACCGAGATCGCCACGTCGCAGACCGAGATCATGCCGACGCCTCCGCCGAAGGCATTGCCCTGCACGCGCCCGATCAGCGGTTTCGGCAGCGTGTTCAGCGCGTTCAGCATCATCGCCAGTTCCCGCGCCCCCGCGCGCCGGGTCGCGGCATCGGCCTGCATCTGGTCCTGCATCCAGCCCAGATCGCCCCCGGCGCAGAAGCTTTTGCCCCTGGCCGCCAGCACGACGACCCGGACCAGGGGATCGGCGCCCAACTGCCCCGCCGCGCGGGTCAGTTCGCGGATCATCTGCGCGGACAGCGCATTGTGCTTGTCCTCGCGCGCCAGCCACAGATGCGCGACGCCACGGGCGTCGGTCTCGATACGGATGGTTTCAAACATGTGCTTCCCCGTCCATGTGTTTCCCGGTCAGTGAATGTCAAAGACCCAAAAGCAGCGCGCGGCGCCCGAAAGGGGTCTTGACGATGAAATCCGTTGCCGGCACGCGGTCGCTGCCGGGCGCAAGCTGCCTTCGGACCCAGACCGAGCGCCTTGCGAAAATCCGGCGCAATCGGGCGCGGGATGCCGGCGCCGCGC
The DNA here is from genome assembly GCA_046348875.1 of Paracoccus sp. (in: a-proteobacteria). Lineage (GTDB taxonomy): Bacteria > Pseudomonadota > Alphaproteobacteria > Rhodobacterales > Rhodobacteraceae > Paracoccus. Next base: position 43,216 of record JAXMDJ010000011.1, on the reverse strand, counting down.
TCACACCGGGCCCCGCATGGCGCGCGCCATGGCCGCCGCCTCGTCGATCACCGCCATGTCAAGGCCGGTCGCATAGCCCTGCGCGGCAAGGTGGCGGGCGACGGCCTCGGTCGCGACATTGCCCTTGGCTCCCGGCGCATAGGGGCAGCCGCCAAGCCCGCCCACGGCGGCGTCAAAGACCCGCAAGCCCCGCGCCAGACTTGCGTCGATGTTTTGCAGCGCCCGGCCGGCGGTGTCGTGGTAATGCCCCGCGAGCTTCCCGGCCGGCAATTCGTTCAGCACGGCGTCCAGCATGGCGTCGATGGTCTCGGGGCGGCCCTGCCCGATGGTGTCGCCAAGGCTGATCTCATAACAGCCCATGTCGCGCAGCGCGGCGGCGACGCGGGCGACATTGGCGGGCGGCGTCGGCCCGTCATAGGGGCAGTCGGTCACCACGCTGACATAGCCACGGACCGGGATGCCATCGGCCTGCGCCGCCGCCGCCACCGGCGCGAAACGCTCAAGGCTTTCGGCGATGCTGGCGTTCAGGTTCGCCCTGGAAAACCCCTCCGAGGCCGAGGCGAAGATCGCGATCTCATCGGCGCGGGCGGCGCGCGCGCCCTCATATCCCTTCATGTTCGGGGTCAGGACGGCATAGCTGATGCCGGGGGCGCGGGTAATGCCGGCCATCACCTCGGCAGCGTCAGCCATCTGCGGCACCCATTTCGGGCTGACGAAACTGGTGACCTCGATCCGGCGAAAGCCCGCGCGCGACAGCAGATCGACCAGCGCGATCTTTTCCGCCGCCGGGATCAGCCGCTTTTCGTTCTGAAGCCCGTCACGCGGCCCCATTTCAAAGATTTCAGCGTATTGCATCGGGAACCTCATAAAATGCCTGAGTATAGATCAGCGCCTCGCCGGGGCGCGGCAACGCGGCCTGAAAGCCCGGCCGCCGCGCGCAGCGGTCGCGATAGGCGGCCAGCAGGGGCCGGTCCCCGAAGCGGACGAAATGCGCAGCCGCCCAGACGCTCCACCCGATCTGGCAATCGACGCCCGAGAAGTCGCGCAAGAGCCAGTCGCGGCCATCCGCCAGCCCCGCCTCAATCAGACGCAAGGCGCGGGACAGCCGCGCCGCCTCAAGCTTCATCACCGTGGGCGAGCGCTGCCAGTCCTCGCGCAGCACGATGTGATGCTGGCTGAGATTGGCGATATGCTGGCCCAGCGTCTCGGCGAAATGCAGCCAGTCGAGCCACGCCGCGCGCTCAGGCGTGCCGGGCGCGCGCGTCAGATGCGGGGCGCGGGTTTCGCAAAGCCATTCGGTGATCGCGCCGGATTCGTGCAGGGTGACGGCACCATCCTGCAAGGCGGGCACGCGGCCCACCGGGGTGATCGCGGCATAGGGCGGCTGGCGCATCGAGCCGTCGAAGAAATCCAGCGTCTCGACGCGGAAATCGGCGCCGATCTCATGCAAAAGCCACAGGCTGCGCATCGAGCGCGACTGCGGCACATGCCAAAGCGTCAGGTCGGCCATGCTTCCCCCCAGGGTCGTGGCGGTTCGCCGATGCCCCCGGCCCGGATCGCGCGCGGGCCGGGGGAAAACGCGGGACGCCGGTCAGTCGCGGCCGATCATCACGTCGCTGGCCTTGATGACGGCATAAGCCTCTTCGCCGACCGTCAGGCCCAGTTCCTCGACCGCCGAGATGGTGATGGACGAGCTGACGACCGCGCCGCCGATATCGATGCGGACAATGGCGTTGACGGCGCCCTTGGTGACCTCGATCACGGTGCCCTTCAGGACGTTGCGTGCGCTAAGCTTCATGTCGTATCTCCTTACTGATAACGGGCCCGCTGTCCCACGGAAGGCGCGGCCCTTGCAAGCGGCCTAGGCCTCGTCCTCCTCCAGCCGGATCAGCGGCGCGCCGGCCTCGACCTGATCGCCGGCGCGGGCCAGCACCTCGGCCACGCGGCCATCGCGGGCGGCGGTCAGGGTGTGCTCCATCTTCATCGCCTCAAGGATGGCCAGCCGGTCGCCGGCCGCGACATCCTGCCCCGGCGCGACGAAGACCGCCTTCACAAGGCCCGGCATCGGCGACAGCGTCAGCCCGCCGCCCGCCTCGTCGCCGCCGCGCGCCAGCGGATCCAGCGGCACCAGCGTCAGCGAGCGGCCGCCAAAGACGCTGGTCCCCGCCGCATGGTTCACGATGCGCGAGCGGCGCGGGCTGCCATCGACCCACCAGCGCCCGCCCTCATAGCCGATCAGATGGGGGACGCCGTCCAGCGTGACGCGCGCCGAGCCGGGGCCAAGGACCTCAAGCACGGCCTCGCCGCCCTCCCATGCGATGGTGCGGCGCAGGGGCTGCCACAGCGTGACGCCCCCCCGGATCCGCGGATCGTCAAGCCCGGCAAGCCCCAGCACGGCCAGCGCCTTGGCGCGCGGGTCGGGTTCGGATGCCTTCACCAGCGCCTCAAGGTCGCGGGCGATCAGGCCGGTATCGACCTCGCCCCGGCCAAAGCCGTCATGGCGGGCCAGCGCGATCAGGAAATCGACATTGGTGACCGAGCCCGCGACCTCGGTATCGATCAGCGCCGCCTCAAGCTCGCGCAGTGCGATGGCGCGGGTGGCGCCATGGGTGACGATCTTGGCGATCATCGGGTCATACCACGGGCTGATCGAGTCGCCGGGCCGCACGCCGGTCTCGATCCGGGCATGGGCGGGGAATTTCAGATGCGCCAGCGTGCCGGTGGCGGGCAGGAAACCCGCGGGGACGTCCTCGGCGTAAAGGCGCGCCTCGAAGGCGTGGCCGTGGATGTGCAGATCCTCCTGCCGCGCTGGAAGCGGCTCGCCGCTGGCGACGCGAAGCTGCCATTCGACCAGATCGACGCCGGTGATGAGTTCGGTCACCGGATGTTCGACCTGCAAGCGGGTGTTCATCTCCATGAACCAGAAGCCGTCGGGGCGCAGCCCGCCCGAGCCGTCGACGATGAATTCGATGGTGCCCGCGCCGGCATAACCGATCGCCTCGGCGGCGCGGACGGCAGCGGTGCCCATCGCGGCGCGCATCTCGGGCGTCATGCCGGGGGCCGGGGCTTCCTCGATCACCTTCTGATGGCGGCGCTGCAACGAGCAGTCGCGTTCGAACAGATGCACCGCCGTCCTGCCGTCGCCAAAGACCTGCAACTCGATATGGCGGGGCTGCTGGATGTATTTCTCGATCAGGACGGCGGGGTTGCCGAAGGCAGTCGCGGCCTCGCCCTGCGCCGATTGCAAGGCGGCGGCGAAATCGGCAAGGTTCTCGACCAGCCGCATGCCCTTGCCACCGCCGCCGGCCACGGCCTTGATCAGCACCGGATAGCCGATCCTGCCGGCCTGCTGGGCCAGATGATCGGGGTCCTGATTGGCGCCATGATAGCCCGGAACGACGGGCACGCCCGCCTTTTCCATCAACGCCTTGGCCGCGTCCTTAAGGCCCATCTTGCGGATCGCTTCGGCCGAGGGGCCGATGAAGACCAGCCCGGCCGCGGTCACCGCGTCGACGAAGTCCGGGTTCTCGCTGAGAAAGCCATAGCCGGGATGGATGGCCTGCGCGCCGGTCTCCAGCGCGGCGGCGATGATCGCATCGCCGCGCAGATAGCTGTCGCGCGGTGCCGGGCCGCCGATATGGACGGCCTCGTCGGCCATGGCGACATGGCGCGCGCCGCGGTCGGCATCGGAATAGACCGCGACGGTGCGCACGCCCAACCTGCGGGCGGTGTCGATGACACGGCAGGCGATCTCGCCGCGATTGGCGATCAGGATTTTCTGAAACATGGCGGTCCCTTTCGCTGGCAAAGGCCGGGGGCTTCGCGCCCCCGGACCCCCGCGGGATATTTGGACATGGAAGATTTCATGCGAGCGCCTCAGTCAGGATGCGGGCGGTCGCCGCGTCGAATGCGACCAGCGTGACGTCGAGGCCCTCGCCGAACTGGCGGATGGTGTCGACAGCGATGCGGGCAGCACGGTCGGGTGGAAAGCCGTAGATGCCGGTCGAGATCGCCGGAAAGGCGATGGTGGTCAGGCCGTGGGTGCGGGCAAGCTCCAGCGAGCTGCGATAGGCCGAGGCGAGAAGTGCGTCCTCGTTCGCGCCGCCGCCCTGCCAGACGGGGCCGACGGTATGGATGACATGGCGGGCGGGAAGGTCGTGGCCGCCGGTCAGCCGCGCCTCGCCCGTCGGGCAGCCGCCGAGCGTCCGGCACTCGGCCAGCAGGCCCGGACCTGCGGCGCGGTGGATCGCGCCATCGACGCCGCCGCCCCCCAGCAGGCTGCGGTTCGCCGCGTTGACGATGGCATCCACGGAAAGCGCGGTGATGTCGCCCTGCCAGACGCTGATCATGCCAGCACCTCCGTCAGCCGCCGCACGCGCAACCCGCGCGAAACGCCGGATTTGAAGCCGGCCTGCTCCATCTTCCATGTCGAAATATCCCCGCCGGAGGCACCCGCCATCGCCAACCTCACATCCGGAAAATGCCGAAGCGCGTCGGCTCAATCGGCGCATTCAGGCTGGCGCGCAGGCTCAGCGCCAGCACGTCGCGGGTCTTGCGCGGATCGACGATGCCATCGTCCCAGAGCCGGGCCGAGGCATAGAGCGGATGGCTCTGGCGCTCGAACATCTCGATGGTGGGGCGCTTGAACTCGGCCTCATCCTCGGTCGACCAGGTGCCCCCGGCGCGTTCGATCCCGTCGCGGCGCACGGTGGCCAGCACGCCCGCGGCCTGCTCGCCCCCCATGACCGAGATGCGGGAATTCGGCCAGGTCCACAGGAAGCGCGGCGAATAGGCGCGCCCCGACATGCCGTAATTGCCGGCCCCGAAGCTGCCGCCGACCAGCATGGTGATCTTGGGCACGTTCGTCGTCGCCACCGCCGTCACCATCTTGGCGCCATGCCGCGCGATGCCTTCGTTCTCATACTTGCGCCCGACCATGAAGCCGGTGACGTTTTGCAAGAACACCAGCGGAATGTTCCGCATCGAGCACAGCTCGATGAAATGCGTGCCCTTCTGCGCGGCCTCGGAAAAGATCACGCCGTTATTGGCGACGATGCCGACCGGGCAGCCCTCGATATGCGCAAAGCCGGTGACCAGCGTTTCGCCGAAGCGGGCCTTGAACTCGTCGAAGCGCGAGCCGTCGACCACGCGCGCGATGACCTCGCGGATGTCATAGGGGGTTTTCAGGTCGGCGGGCACGACGCCAAGGATATCCTCGGGGTCGTAAGCCGGGGCCTCGGGCGCTTGCCAGTCGACGCCTTGCGGCAGCCGGCGGTTCAGCCCGGCAATGGCGCGGCGCGCGATCGCCAGCGCATGGGCGTCATCCTCGGCCAGGTAGTCGGCGACGCCCGAGAGGCGGGTGTGGACGTCGCCGCCGCCCAGATCCTCGGCGCTGACCACCTCGCCGGTTGCCGCCCTGACCAGCGGCGGGCCGGCCAGAAAGATCGTGCCCTGATTGCGCACGATGATCGAGACATCCGACATCGCCGGCACATAGGCCCCCCCGGCGGTCGATGACCCCATGACCACCGCGATCTGCGCGATCCCCTTGGCGGACATGCGCGCCTGATTATAGAAGATGCGGCCGAAATGGTCGCGGTCGGGAAAGACTTCGTCCTGATTGGGCAGGTTGGCGCCGCCGCTGTCGACCAGATAGACGCAGGGCAGATGACATTGCTCGGCGATCTCCTGCGCGCGCAGGTGCTTTTTCACCGTCATCGGGTAATAGGTGCCGCCCTTGACGGTCGCGTCATTGGCCACCACCATCACGTCCTGCCCGTGGACGCGGCCGATCCCGGCGATCACGCCCGCGCCGGGCGCGGCATCGTCATACATGCCATGCGCGGCGGTCGCGCCGATCTCAAGAAAGGGCGAGCCGGGGTCGAGCAGGTTCGCCACCCGTTCGCGCGGCGGCATCTTCCCGCGCGAGACATGCCGCTCCATCGCCTTCGGGCCGCCGCCCGCTGCCGCGGCCAGCGCCGCATCGCGCGCGGTGGCCAGCATGGCCAGATGCGCCTCGCGATTGGCGCGGAACATGTCGGAGGACGGCAATGCCGTGGATTTCAGCTTCATTCCTTGTCCTTTCGTCCTGCCGAGGTCTTGCCCGTCGGGGCCGGTGGGCGGGCCATGCCCGCCACCCTGTTGCCAGAAGGATGTCGCACGCCCGCCTTGCGCCCACCCGCCTGCGACAAAATCAACACAGTCGGTGGCGACCGCCGGGCGGGTTGACGCAGATCAAAGTCGCGAATGCGGAAAGCGCGTCTGGTCGCGGCGTATTCAAAGTCAAGAGGACAGTCATGAAACGTCACCTTCTGATCGCCACGGCACTGGTCGCCACCGGGTTGGCCGCCGTCTCGCCCGCCTTTGCCCAGTCGCAGGGCGAGTGGACGCTGGGCCTCGGACTGGCCAACGTGAACCCGAAATCGAACAATGGCGATCTGGCGGGCGGCACCGTGCCGACCGATATCGGCGACAGCACCCGGCCGACGATCACCTTCGAATATTTCATCCGCGACAATATCGGCATCGAGGTTCTGGGCGCCCTGCCCTTCAGCCACACCATCAAGTCGAAGGGCGTCGAGATCGGCAAGGTCAAGCAACTGCCGCCGGTCGTCTCGCTGCAATACCACTTCAACGCGACGCCGCAGTTCAAGCCCTTCGTGGGCGTCGGCGTGAACTTCACCGGCTTCTATGACGCCGATGCGCGCGGCCCGCTGTCGGGCGCCGACCTGCGCATCAAGAACAGCTGGGGCCTCGCCGCGCATGTCGGCGGCGACTACTGGATCTCGGACAATGCGGCGATCCGCGCCGACCTGCGCTGGATCGACATCAATGCCGATGTCAAGCTGAACGGCCAGAAGATCGGCAAGGTCGAGGTCGACCCGCTGGTCGCCGGCATCAGCTATGTGATGAAGTTCTGAGCGTCGCGTTCCCGCAGCCCCTGGCTGCGGGAGCCAATCTTCCGGCCTGCCACCACAGCCGGAACTGGGGCGCCCGCATGGGCGCCCTTTGTCATTGCCGGCGCGCATGGCGGGGACCCCGCGCCACCTTCCCGGCTGTCCCGGTCCCCCGGTCGCCGCAGCCGCCCGCATGACCGGCCAAGCGCCCCCCGGCGCCATATCGGGCGCCGGACGGGACCCAGACGACCAGAGCGGCGCCAGAGACATCAGGCCAGGTCCATCAACTGGCGGCCGATCAGCATGCGGCGGATCTCGGAGGTGCCGGCGCCGATCTCCATCAGCTTGGCATCGCGGAACAGGCGGCTGACGGCGCTGTCGTTCAAGAAGCCGGCGCCACCCAGCGCCTGCACCGCCTGATGCGCCTGCACCATCGCCTGTTCGCTGGCGTAAAGCACCGCGCCCGCCGCGTCCTGCCGCGTGACCTTGCCCGCATCGCAGGCCTTCGCCACCTCATAGACATAGGCGCGGGCGGTGTTCAGCGCGACATACATGTCGGCGATCTTGCCCTGCATCAGCTGGAAATTCCCGATCGGCTGGCCGAACTGCTTGCGGTCGCGGACATAGGGCATGACCTCGTCAAGGCAGGCGGCCATGATGCCGGTGCCGATCCCCGACAGGACCAGCCGCTCGTAATCCAGGCCCGACATCAGCACGCGCACGCCCTTGCCTTCGGCGCCAAGGATATTCGCGGCCGGAACCTCGCAGTTTTCAAAGATCAGCTCGCCCGTGTTCGAGCCGCGCATCCCCAGCTTGTCGAAATGCGGCGAGGTGGAGAAACCCTTCATGCCGCGCTCGACGATGAAGGCGGTGATGCCCTTGCTGCCGGCCTCGGGGTCGGTCTTGGCATAGACGACCAGCGTATCGGCGTCGGGCGCGTTGGTGATCCAGTATTTGTTGCCGTTCAGGATGTAATTGTCGCCGCGCTTCTCGGCCCGCAGCTTCATGCCGACCACGTCGCTGCCCGCGCCCTCTTCGGACATGGCCAGCGCGCCGACGGCGGTTCCGGCGCAAAGGCCCGGCAGGTATTTCGCCTTTTGCGCGGCGCTGCCGTTCAGCTTGATCTGGTTCACGCACAGGTTGGAATGCGCGCCATAGGACAGGCTGATCGAGGCGCTGGCGCGGGCGATCTCCTCGACCGCGATGGTATGGGCCAGATAGCCCATGCCGGTGCCGCCGAACTCCTCGGCGACGGTGATGCCCAAAAGGCCCATCTCGCCCATCTCGGGCCACAGCTCGTTGGGAAAGGCATTCTCGCGGTCGGTCTGCGCGGCCAGAGGCTTTACCCGTTCCTGCGCCCAGCGATGCACCATGTCGCGCAGCGCGTTCACATCCTCGCCCAGATCGAATTCCATGCCTGCGGTAAACATCGCCACGCTCCTCCGGTTATTGAACGACCGTTCATTTAATGCGCTTATGCCGCATGCGCCCCGTTTGCGTCAAGCCCGCATGACGGCCAGCCCTTCCCCCTTAGGCCGCATCCTGCCGCCGCCCCCCGAGTCTGGCAAGCATATCGGGCAAGTCCATCAGGCAAGCGCCGCCTTCGTTGACAAGGCGGCGGGCGCAGGCCATCCATGCCCGTCCCTGCTGGAAAGCCGATGCATCCGACCGAACCGCCCGCCCGCCTGCTGATCCTGCGCCATGCGCCGCTTGCGGTCGCGGGGCTGGCGGGGCGGCGCGATGTCGACGCCGATTGCCGCGACCGCGCGGCGCTGGACCGGGCGGCGGCAGCCTTGCGCGACGCGGAAACCCTGTGGGCCAGCCCGGCGCGGCGCTGCCGCCAGACCTGCGCCGCACTGGCGCTTACGCCCGAATACCACCCCGCCCTGTGGGAGCAGGATTTCGGCCGATGGGAGGAACCCGGTGCCGAGATCCCCGACCTTGGCCCATTGCCGCCGACCGAACTGGCCGCGCATCGGCCGCCGGGCGGTGAAAGCTTTCTGGACATGTGCGCCCGCGTCCAGCCGCTGCTGGATCAGGCGCGCGGCGTCACCGCCATCGTCGCCCATGCCGGCACCGCGCGCGCGGCGCTTGCGCTGGTCGTCGGCCCGGCGGCCCTGTCCTTTGCCATCGCGCCGCTGTCGCTGACCATCCTTCACCGCCATGCCGGCGGCTGGGCGGTCGAGGCCGTCAACCGGGTCGCGCCATGATCCTGTCGCATGACACGCTGACCGTCGCGCTGGTGGCGCTGACGCTGGACGCGCTGATCGGCTGGCCGGACGCGCTTTATCGCCGGGTCTCGCATCCGGTGGTCTGGCTCGGCGGGCTGATCGCCGCGCTGGACCGGCGCTGGAACCAAGACGGGCACCACGACGGGCACCGCATCCTGCGCGGCGCGCTGGCGGCGCTGGCCGTGATCGCGGCGGCAACGATCCCGGCGATCCTGCTGACGCGGGTGCTGATGCCGCTGCCCTTTGGCGCGGTGGCGCTTGGCGTGCTCGCGTGGCCGCTGGTCGCCGCGCGCTCGCTTTACGACCATGTCGCCGCCGTCGCCCGGCCGCTGGCGTCGGGCGATATCCCCGCGGCACGGGCAGCGGTGGCGATGATCGTCGGGCGCGATCTTGACGACCGCCCCGAACCCATCGCCCGCGCCGCGCTGGAAAGCCTGGCCGAGAACACCTCGGACGGGGTGGTGGCGCCGGTGCTGTGGGCGGCCATCGCCGGCCTGCCCGGCATCGCCGCCTACAAGACCATCAACACGCTTGATTCGATGATCGGCCATATGAGCCCGCGCCACGCCCTGTTCGGACGTTTCGCCGCGCGGCTGGACGATGTGGTGAACCTGCCGGCCTCGCGCCTCAGCGGGCTGCTGTTCGTCGCGGCGGCCTTTTCGCAGCGGGCGTGGCGGGTGATGCGGCGCGATGCCGCGCGCCACCGCTCACCCAATGCCGGCTGGCCCGAGGCCGCCATGGCCGGCGCACTGGGGGTGCGGCTGTCCGGTCCGCGCAGCTATGGCGGGGTCGAGACGCCCGAGCCATGGCTGAACGGCGCCGCCCGCGACCCCGATGCCGCCGACCTCATGCGTGGGCTGCGGCTATATCGCCGCGCCATGGTGTTGTTGGGGTTGGGGCTGGTTGCGGCCTTAGCGCTTTAGCCCCAGTCGAAGAAATCCGCCGGCGCACGGGCGCGCAGCTCATTGGCCAGATCGGTGCCCATGGCGGCGCCATCGCGGGCCGGCCCCTCGCGTTCGCCGGCAATGACCTCGCTGCCGTCGGGGCGCAGGATTTCACCGCGCAGATGCAGGCGGTCGCCCCTCAGCACGGCCAGCCCGGCGATGGGCGTCTGGCACGACCCGTCCAGCCGGGCCAGAAAGGCCCGCTCGGCCGCCATGCGCAGCGCGCTGTCGTGATCGGCGATCGCCGCCAGCATGGCGCTGCTGCGTGCGTCATCCGCGCGCCGCTCGACCCCGATGCAGCCCTGCGCTACGGCGGGCAGCATCTCGTCAGGGTCGACCGCGCCGCGCGCCACGTCCAGCATCCCCAGACGCGACAGGCCCGCCATCGCAAGGAAGGTCGCCACGGCCACGCCGTCTTCCAGCTTTTTCAAGCGCGTCTGGACGTTTCCGCGAAACTCGACCAGATGCAGGTCCGGGCGGCGCAGGGCCAGTTGCGCCCGCCGCCGCAAGCTTGAAGACCCGACCACAGCCCCTTGGGGAAGCTCGGAAATACTGCCGAAAAGCGGGCTGACAAAGGCATCGCGCACGTCCTCGCGCGGCAGGTAGCAGTCGATGACCAGCCCCTCGGGCTGAAGCGTCGGCATGTCCTTCATCGAATGCACGGCGATATCGATATCGCCGCCGGTCAGCGCGTCCTCGATCTCGCGGGTGAACAGGCCCTTGCCGCCGATCTCTTTCAGCGGGCGGTCCAGCACGCGGTCGCCGGTGGTCTTGATGACCACGATCTGGAAGGCATCGGCGGGCAGACCATGGGCGGCCATCAGCCGCTCGCGGGTCTCATGCGCCTGCGCCAGCGCCAGGGCCGAGCCGCGGGTGCCGATGCGAAGGGGGTTCTGGGGGTCGGGCATCTGGGTCATGTGACCCGCTTAGCGCCCCCCCTTGGCCTTGACAACGGGAAGATGCGCGCCATGAAGGGCACCAAGAGGTGAGACATGTCGCAAAAACCGATCCTGCGCGCCCTTTCGGGCGAGCGCCTGCCCGTTCCGCCCGTATGGATGATGCGCCAGGCGGGCCGTTACCTGCCCGAATACCGCGCCACCCGGGCGCAGGCCGGCGACTTTTTGTCGCTGTGCTATACCCCCGACCTTGCCGCCGAGGTGACGCTGCAACCGATCCGCCGCTACGGCTTCGACGCGGCGATTCTGTTCGCCGACATCCTGCTGGTGCCGCAGGCGCTGGGGGCGGATCTGTGGTTCGTGACCGGCGAAGGCCCACGGCTTTCGACGATCACCGATGCCGCGGGCGTCGCGGCCCTGAAACCCGTCGAGGCCATCCACGAGACCCTGAACCCGGTCTATGAGACGGTGCGCATCCTTGCCCGCGAACTGCCGCCCGAGGTGACGCTGATCGGCTTCGCCGGCGCGCCATGGACGGTCGCGACCTACATGATCGCCGGGCGCGGCACGCCCGATCAGGGGCCGGCCCATGCGATGAAGACGGCCGACCGCGCGGCGTTCATCGCGCTTCTCGACCGCATCACCGATGCCACCATCGAATATCTTTGCGCCCAGATCGAGGCCGGCGCCGAGGTGATAAAACTGTTCGACAGCTGGGCCGGATCGCTGAAGGGCCGGGATTTCGACGATTTCGCGCTGGAACCGGCAAAGCGCATCATCGCCGCGCTGAAGGCCCGCCACCCCGCGGTTCCCGTCATCGCCTTCCCGCGCGAGGCCGGCCCCCGCTATGCCGGCTTTGCCCGCGCCACCGGCGCCGATTGCGTGGCGCTGGACAACTCGGTCAGCGCCGACTGGGCCGCGGCCGAGGTGCAGAAGGACGGCTGCGTGCAGGGCAACCTTGACCCGCGCCTGCTGGTCACCGGCGGCGAGGCGCTGGAGACCGAGACCCGCCGCATCGTCCGGGCCTTCTCGAACGGGCCGCATATCTTCAACCTCGGCCATGGCATCACCCCCGAGGCCGATCCCGAAAACGTCACCCGGATGCTGGCCGCCATCCGCGGCTGACGCATGACCCGATGGGCTGGATCCTTGCGACCCTGATCGCCGCCGCCGCGCAGACCGGGCGCAATGCCGCGCAGCGGCGGCTGACGGCGGAACTGGGCACGATGGGGGCGACGGCGGTGCGCTTTCTGTTCGGGCTGCCCTTCGCGGCGCTGTTTCTGGCGGCGCTGTCGCGCATGACCCCGCTGCCCCTGCCGGGCAGCACCGCCTTGGCCTGGGCCGCGCTTGGGGCCCTGTCGCAGATCTCAGCCACGGCGCTGATGCTGGTGACGATGAAGACGCGCGGCTTTGGCGTCACCACCGCGCTCATCAAGACCGAGCCGGTGACGCTGGCGCTGATCGGCGCGATCCTGCTGGCCGAGCCGCTTGGCCCCGCGCGCATGGGCGCCATCGCCACCGCGACGCTGGGCGTGGTGCTGATGTCGGGCGTGGACTGGCAGCGCGGCGGCCTCAGGGCGGCGGCACTGGGACTTGCGGCAGGGGCGCTTTTCGGGCTTTCGGCCATCGGCTTTCGCGGCGCGATCCTTGCGCTGCCCTTCGGCGACAGCATGACGCGGGCGGCGACGATCCTTGCCCTCAGCCTTGCGCTGCAAAGCGTGCTGATGCTGGCTTGGCTTGCCCTTGCCGACCGCGCGGCGCTGGCCGGCATCGCCCGGCACTGGCGCGGCTCGCTCTGGGCGGGCGCGCTGGGGGCGCTGGCGTCGTTCTTCTGGTTTCTCGGCTTCGCGCTGACATCGGCTGCGAATGTGCGCACGCTGGCGCTGGTCGAGGTCGTGATGGCGCAGCTCGTCTCGGGCCGCATCTTCCGCGAGGGCGCCAGCCCGCGCCAGCTTTTCGGCATGGGCCTGATCGTCCTCGGCGTCGCTGCGCTGATCGCGCTCAGTGCCCGATGACGACCGGCAGCATCGAGACGACCAGCAGCACCGCCATCACCCGGTTGAACAACACCAGCCGCCCCGGCTGTTGCAGGACGCCGCGCAGCCCCTGCCCCATCGCCGCCCAGATCGCGACCGAGGGCAGGTTCACCGCCGTGAAGATCAGCGCCACCGTCAGCGCCCCGCCCGCCCCGGCGGAATAGGCCGAAAGCGCCCCCAGCCCCATCATCCAGGCCTTGGGATTGACCCATTGGAACGCGCAGGCGGCCAGAAACCCCATCGGCCGCGCGGCGACCTCGCCCGTCGCGACCGGCGCCGTCGCATGGGCGATCTTCCAGGCCAGCCACAGCATATAGGCCAGGCTCACCCATTTCATCGCCTGCGCCAGCGCCGGCGAATCGGCGATCAGCCGGTCCACGCCCAGGCCCAGCAGCGCCACCATCAGCCCGAATCCCAGCGCCACGCCCAGCATGTGCGGCAGCGTCCGCCGCATGCCGAAATTCGCCCCCGAGGCCATCAGCATGACATTGTTCGGCCCCGGCGTGACCGAGGTGACAAAGGCAAAGGCGACCAGCGCCAACAGGATTTGATGTGACATTGCGCGTTCCCCGACTGACCACACAATGATATTGTGACGCAGACGCAATTTCTGACCGGATTTGCCAATGCCAACGCCACCAGAACAACCGGATGCGGAAATCGACCATATCTCCGCGCGGATATTGCGCATCCTTGCAAGGAACGGCCGCATCCCGAATCAACAGCTCGCGGCCGAAGTCGGCCTCTCGCCCTCGGCCTGTCTGCGCCGGGTGCAGGAGCTCGAACGCCGCGGCGCCATTCAGGGCTATCGCGCGGTGATCGCCCCCGCCGCCCGCGCAGCGGGCTTCACCGCCTACGTCACCATCGGCCTTGCACGCCACACCAACGACGCGCAACGCGCGTTCGAGCGCGCCTGCCTTGCCGCGCCGCAGGTCCGCGAATGCCACAATATCACCGGCTCCATCGAATACCTGCTGCGGGTCGAGGTCCGCGACCTCGACGCCTATCGCCGCTTCCATACCGAGGTGCTGGGCGCCTTCCCCCAGATTGCCACCATCACCACGCATGTGGTCATGGGCTCGCCCAAGGACGAACGCGCCTGATTTCTTCTTCACTCAAATATCCATGCGGCCGCGCCACCGGGCGACGGGGCTTCCCCCCTTGCGCCACACGGGCTAACAGGGGCCATGACCCTTCCCGTTCTTTCCCCCGATCAGGCCGACGCCTGGGACGCGGTCGCCGCCGTCCTGCAAGATGCCGGCATCGACCTCGTCTCGGATGAAATCGCCCCGGCCGAACCCGGCAAGGGCCGCGTCATGGCGGTGATCGGCAAGGCCGGCTCGGGCAAGACCCTGCTTCTGGCGGAACTGACCAAGGCGCTGCGGGCGGCGGGGGTCGATCTCGTCTCGGGCGATTATGAGGGGAAGCGCCGCAAGGAACGCCGCAGCGTCGCCATCCTTGCCCCCACGAACAAGGCGGCCTTCGTGCTGCGGATGCGCGGCGTGCCGGCGACGACGATCCACCGCATCCTTTACACGCCCGTCTACGACCCCGAATACGAACGCATCGCCGACTGGCTGACCGGCGTCGGCGAACGTCCGCTGGTCGAGAACCTGATGGACGGCCTGACCGACGCCGCCCTTGACCGCGCAAAGGCCTTTTACGAACTGCACGCCTCGATTCCCGGCGCACTGGCGGCGGCGGGCCTGCGCGGCTCGGACTTCATCCGCGGCTGGAAGCGGCGCGAGGACGGGCTCGACATCGGCCTGATCGACGAGGCCTCGATGCTGGACGAGCGCCAGTTCGAGGATTTGCGCGAAATCTTTCCGGTGCTGATCCTGTTCGGCGACCCGGCCCAGCTTGCCCCCGTGGGCCAGTCGGGCGAGATGGTCTTTGACCGGCTGGCCGCATCGCAGCGGCTGATCCTGAACCGCATCCACCGCCAGCAGGACGACAGCCCCATCCTTGACCTCGCCCATGCGCTGGCCGACCCGGCGCTGGAATTCGACGCCTTCGAACGCATGATCCGCGAGGCCGCCAGCCGCGACCCGCGGGTGATCTGGGCCGAGCGCGTCGAATCCGACCTGATGGCGCAAAGCCCGGTGCTGGTCTGGCGCAATGTCACCCGCATCAAGCTGATCCAGGCGTTCCGTTCCGCCTATGGTGCGCCGGGCGACGCGCTTCTGCCCGGCGAGCCGCTGATCTGCGACGGGCTGGAACTGCCCCTGAAGCACCGCAAGAAGCGCATCGACCTTGAGGCGCGGGGCCTGATCAAGGGCGCGCAGGTGATCTATCTGGGTCCCGGACGCAAGCCCGGCTTTTCGCGCCTGCATGTCGTCGGCGCCGAGGAGCCGCGCATCTCGGCCGCCAGCATCGTCAAGATCGAGATGCCCGATGTCGAGGAACCCTTCATCCCTTACGCCGCACGCATGGGCGCGACCTTCCTGCATGGCGCGGCGGTGACGATCCACAAGGCGCAGGGCTCGCAATGGCCCGATGTTCAGGTCTTTGCGCCCGACATTTCCGCCGCCGCATGGTCGGGCCGGTCCGAGGCGGGGATCGCGCTCTGGAAACGTCTTGCCTATGTCGCCATCACCCGCGCGCAGGAACGGCTGCATTGGGTGGTGAAACCGCGCCTTGCCCGGCCCGGCGCGCCCCTGGGGATCGACCATCTGGACGCCCCGGCAGCCACGCTGCAACTGGCCGCCGAGACTGAGGACTAGCGGGGGGGACTGGCCCGGGGGAATGGCGACCGCGGACTAGCGCCGGCCCAGCGCCTTGTGGCCGGGGTGAAGCTGGTTCATGCGGATCTCCAGCGCCTCGATCAGCGCCTCGCGCGGGATGCCGGTTTCCTCGGACAGGCGCAGCAGACCGAAATGCACGCGCGCGATTTCCTGATAATAGCGGGTGAAGTGATAGTTGATCGTCCCGCCCGCAACCGCGCCCAGAACCGGGATCGCCTGCGCCGCCAGCTTCTGCGCCAGCGAGGCCGAAAGCCGCGGCGCCACCCGCGCGATCAGTGCCTGCAGGGAATGGCCGGTGATGGTCATGCGCGCGGTCAGCAGCCCCAGATCGGCGCCCTCGTCCCCCGACAGCGGCCCCGAGGCGGCAAAGACCTGCAACGCCTCGCGCCGGGCCATGTCGCTGTCGGGCTCATAGCCATGCTCGGCGGCGATATCCATGATGGCGCGCAAGAGCAGCGTCACCGTCACCGGCAGCTCCAGCGCTGCGCCGGCGATGCCGGCAAGCCCGCCCACCGCGCCCGAGGTCGTCGACAAAAGCCGGTTGAACAGATCGCCGCGGTTTCTCAGCATCCCCCGCGACAGCGAGGCCGCGTCGAAGGCGCGGTTCAGCGCCCCCAGCGTCAGCCGATCCATCCGCCCCCGGACCGGGGCGGGAAGCTTTTCCAGAAGATCCTCGGCCCGGCCGCCGATGGCGTTCATCAGCTCCATGGCGATGCCGCCGGCGGCAAGATAGCGCCGCGCCAGCCGGTCGATGGCGGCATGGACGGTCGGATCGGTGATCGGGGGCAGGATCGCCTGCCGCTGCGAGATGTGGCTTTGCTTGGTCATGTCATGAAAAGCATGGGGTCCCCGAATGGCAGGCGCAAGGGCGCCATGGTCAAGAAACTGCCAGCCGGGCGCATGGTTCCCCGAAACGGCGCCGCGTCAGACCGGGATCAGGCGGGGGTCGCCCCTGCTGGCGGGGCAGCGCGCTCGACATGGCCGATGACGCCGGCCCATGCGCCGGGCACCAGCTCCAGCCCCAGCACGCGGTCGGGGTTGGTGGGGGGCGGCATTTCGACCGCCGCCAGCTTTGCGAAACCAAAGCGCGAATAATAGGGCAGATCGCCGACCAGCATGACCCGCTGCCAGCCCATATCCGCGGCGCGATGCAGGCTTTCGCGCATCAGATAAGCGCCAAGGCCCTCGCCCTGCGCGGTCGGATGCACGGCGATCGGCCCCAAAAGCAGCACCGGGTGGTCGCCGACGCGCACCGGCCAATAGCGGATGGCCCCGACCGGCACGCCATATTCGTTGCGCGTCATCAGACACAGCGGCGCCACCGGCGCGACGCCGTCCCGCAGCCGATATGAGGACAGCGCCGTGCGCCCCGGCGCGAAACACAGGTCCAGCAGGGCCTCGACCTCGGGCGTATCGGCGGGTGTCTCGGCGGCAAGTTCGTACATCGGACTCGGGATTCGGGGCGGGGCTTGCGAATGCGGGCTTCGCGTAACATGCATGGGCGCCGTCGAAAACCGCCTGATGCCCCGACGCAGAGGAAAATTTCGCCGCCATGGCCGCAGGCGGCAGGAATGGCGGGGGAACGCGCTTGACGCCGCGCCCCGGCAAGGTCAGTTCTGGGACCGACGCAAACGCGAAGGCGCGGCCATGGCCCCCGAACTGCAACTGCTGATCGTGAACGCCACCATCGTCCTGATCGCCTATCTTGGCATCTATCCCAGCATGCGCAAACTGACGCTGCCGCGCATGGTGGCGGTGGACACGGTGCTGACGGCGCTGGCGCTTGGCACGGCGGGGGCGCTGTTCTGGGGCACGGGCATCCGCTTCCGGATGCTGCTTTTCACGACCAACTGGGCGGTTTTCTCGCTGGTCAGCATGCAGGCGATGGAATTTCCGCTGCTGATCTGGTTCTGTCGCAAGCACGGCATCGATTTTGGCGGACGCGATTGATCCGCAACGGAAAGGGCGCCCATGTTCTATCGACCGCAGGACGGCCACGGCCTGCCGCACAACCCGCTGAACGCCATCGTGGCGCCGCGCCCGATCGGCTGGGTCTCGACCCGGGGGCGGCAGGGCGACAATCTGGCGCCCTATTCCTTCTTCAACCTGACCGCCTATGTGCCGCCGCAGATCATGTTCGCCTCGACCAGCACCAAGGGCGACCGCGACGGCACCAAGGACAGCGTGGCCCAGATCGCCGAAAGCCGCGTCTTCTGCGTCAATATCGCCGACGGCCCGATGAAGGATCAGGTCAACGCCAGCTCCGCCGCCCTGCCCGCCGGCATCAGCGAGTTTCAGGCGGCGGGCATCCGGTCCCTGCCCTGCCAGACCATCGACTGCCTGCGCGTGGCCGATGCCGCCGCATCGCTGGAATGTCGCGCGACACGCATCCTGCGCCTTGCGGGCGAGGCGAACTACATGGTCCTTGGCGTTGTCACCGGCATCCATCTGCGCGACGATTGCGTGGTCGATGGCCGCTTCGACCTGCGCGCGACAGGCTGGCTGTCGCGGCTGGGCTACAAGGATTATGCCATCACCACCGAGACTTTCGAAATGGAGCGCCCATGACCTCGTCCAACAACAAGCGCGGCCGCGACACCCGCACGGTGCGCGACTATATCCGCACCATCGTCGATTTCCCGCATGAGGGGATCCTGTTTCGTGACGTGACCACGCTTTTCGCCGATGCACGCGGCTTTCGCATGGCGGTGGACCAGTTGCTGACCCCCTATGCCGGCGAACCCATCGACAAGGTCGTGGGGCTTGAGGCGCGCGGCTTCATCCTGGGGGGCGCGGTGGCGCACCAGTTGTCGGTGGGGTTCGTGCCGATCCGCAAGAAGGGCAAGCTGCCCGGCGCCGTCCTGTCCGAGGCATACGCGCTGGAATATGGCGAGGCGGTGATGGAGATCCATGACGACGCCCTGAAGCCGGGC
Source organism: Paracoccus sp. (in: a-proteobacteria) (assembly GCA_046348875.1). Taxonomy (GTDB): domain Bacteria; phylum Pseudomonadota; class Alphaproteobacteria; order Rhodobacterales; family Rhodobacteraceae; genus Paracoccus. Next base: position 24,536 of record JAXMDJ010000011.1, on the reverse strand, counting down.
GAGCGGGTGCTGATCGTCGACGACCTGCTGGCCACCGGCGGCACCGCCGCCGCCGGGATCAAGCTTTGCGAAAGGCTGGGGGCCGAGGTCGTCGGCTGCGCCTTTGTCATCGATCTGCCCGAACTGGGCGGGCGCCGTCTGCTGGAGGGGCTGGGCTATGACGTTCACGCGCTGACCGAATTCGACGGGCTCTGAGAATTGCGGGCTCTGAGAATTGCGGGCTCTGAATTCGGGGCTGCAAGTTTGGCAGGCTCGGCGCTTGCGGGACGCGCGGCCTGCGGCTAGGTGAAGGCCATGGACAAGAAACCCTCGCTGACCCTTTACCTTGCGGCGCCGCGCGGCTTTTGCGCCGGCGTCGACCGCGCCATCAAGATCGTCGAGATGGCGTTGCAGAAATGGGGTGCGCCCGTCTATGTGCGCCACGAGATCGTGCACAACAAGTTCGTCGTCGACGGGCTGCGCGACAAGGGCGCGGTCTTTGTCGAGGAGCTGGACGAATGTCCGGTCGACCGGCCGGTGATCTTTTCCGCCCATGGCGTGCCCAAGGCGGTGCCCGCCGAGGCGCGGCGGCGCGAGATGGTCTATGTCGATGCGACCTGCCCCCTTGTCAGCAAGGTCCATGTCGAGGCCGAGCGTCACCACGCCGAGGGCCTGCAGATGGTGATGATCGGCCATGCCGGCCATCCCGAGGTGCTGGGCACCATGGGCCAACTGCCCGAGGGCGAGGTGCTGCTGGTCGAAACGGTCGCGGATGTGGCCCTGATCGCGCCGCGCGATCCGGGGCGGCTGGCCTTCATCACCCAGACCACGCTGTCGGTCGATGACACCGCCGCCATCGTCGCCGCGTTGCAGGCGCGTTTCCCGGCCATTGTCGGGCCGGCCAAGGAAGACATCTGCTATGCGACGACGAACCGGCAGGCCTCGGTCAAGGCGATCGCGGGGCGCATCGACGCGCTGTTCGTGATCGGGGCGCCGAACAGCTCGAACTCGCGCCGGCTGGTCGAGGTCGGGCGTGCCGCCGGCTGCGCCTATTCGCAGCTGGTCATGCGCGCCGACCAGATCGACTGGCGCGCCATCGCGGGCGCGCGCGCCGTCGGCGTCACCGCCGGGGCCAGCGCCCCCGAGGTGCTGGTCGATGAGGTCGTCGCCGCCTTTGGCGCGCGCTATGACCTGACGGTGGAACTGGTCGAGACGGCGCGCGAGAACATCGAATTCAAGGTGCCGCGGGTCCTGCGCGAAGCGTGAGGGGGGCTCTGCCCCCGGCCCTGACGGGCCTCCCCCGGGATATTTGGACATGAAAGAAGGGAGGCCGCGATGAAGCTCTGGTCGATGCCGTCATCGGGGAACAGCTACAAGGTGCGGCTGTTGCTGGCGCTTTTGGGGCGCGATTGCGAGATCGTCGATGTCGAGGACAGTTCGGCCGAGATCGCCTCCGCCAGGGCCGGGGGGCGGTTGCCCTTTGGCAAGGCGCCGGTGCTGGAGCTGGATGACGGGCAGTTGCTGCCGGAATCGAATGCGATCCTGTGCTGGCTGGGCGAAGGGACGCGCTTCATGCCCGCCGATGCGTTTTTGCGCGCGCAGATGCTGAGCTGGATGTTCTGGGAGCAGAACCAGCATGAGGGCACCGTCGCCGTGCGCGGCGCGCTGCTTTACTATCCGCCGCGCCGCCATCTGGCGACGCCAGAGCGCATGGCCGAATTGTTGCAGAGGGGCCATGCCAATCTGCAGATCATGGAGGACCGGCTGGCGGGGCATGACTGGCTGGCAGGCGATGCGGTCAGCCTCGCCGATATCTGCCTTTACGGCTATACCCATACCGCCGGCAGCCGCGGCGGGTTCGAGATGGGCCGCTTTGCCGGCATCGGTCGCTGGCTGGCGCGCATCGCGGCGCTGCCCGGTTACAAGGGGCTTGAGCAATGAGCTGGGATTACCTGCTGACCGCCTTCATCGTCTGCGTCTCGCCGGGGATCGGCGTGGTCTATACCCTGTCGATGACGCTGGGCGGGGGCATGCGGGCCGGGCTTTGGGCCGCGGTCGGCTGCACCCTTGCCACCGGGCTGCACATGCTGGTTGCCATGGCCGGGCTGGCGGCCCTGCTGCATGCCAGCGCGGTGCTGTTTCAGGCGGTGAAGCTGGCCGGGGTTGCCTATCTGATCTGGATGGCCTGGGCGGTGCTGAAGGATCGCGGCGGCATGTCGGTTGCGCCGGCTGCGCCGGTTCCGGCCGGGCGGATCGTCCGGCGCGGCGTGCTTCTGAACCTGCTGAACCCCAAGCTGCCCTTGTTCTTCATGGCCTTTCTGCCGCAATTCATGCCGGCCGGCGCCGGGATCGGGCTGCTGGCGGAACTGGGCGCGGTCTTTTCGGCGGTGACGTTTCTGGTCTTTGCCGGCTATGCGGCGCTGGCGGCCAGCGGGCGCGATGCGCTGCTGGCCTCGGACGCGGCGATGCGCTGGCTTCGGCGCGCCTTTGCCGCGTCCTTCGCCGCGCTGGGGCTGAAACTGGCGGTGGCGCGCGCATGACCGGGCTTTTCGCATGGACCGACGGCGCGTGCAGCGGCAATCCCGGCCCGGGCGGCTGGGGCGTCCTGATGCGCGCCATGGATGGCGAGCGCATCGTGAAGGAGCGCGAGTTGCAGGGCGGTGAGCCCGACACCACCAACAACCGCATGGAACTGATGGCCGCGATCAGCGCGCTGGAGGTGCTGTCGCGCGCAAGCGAGATCACCATCACCACCGACAGCGCCTATGTGAAGAACGGCGTGACCCAGTGGATCCATGGCTGGAAGCGCAACGGCTGGCGCACCGCCGACCGCAAACCGGTGAAGAATGCCGAGTTGTGGCAGCGTCTGGACGCCGCGCAGGCGCGCCACAAGGTGCGCTGGGAATGGATCAAGGGCCATGCCGGCCACCCCGAGAACGAGCGCGCCGATGAACTGGCCCGCGCCGGCATGGCGCCCTTCAAGCCGTCGCGGGCCGCATCGTGACGCCGGCGACGCTGGTTCCGGTTCTGGATTATGCCAGCGTGCTGATCTTTGCGCTGACCGGGGCGCTGGTCGCCAGCCGGGGCCAGCTTGATCTGGTCGGCTTCATCTTTTTCGCCACGCTGACGGGCCTCGGCGGCGGCACGCTGCGCGATCTGGTGCTGGGGCGGGTGCCGGTCTTCTGGGTCGGGCGGCCCGAACTGCTGCTGCTGACCTCGGGCGCGGCCTGCGTGGTATTCCTGACCGCGCATCTTCTGGAAAGCCGTTACCGCGCGATCCTGTGGCTGGATGCCTGCGCGCTGGCCGTCGCCGTGCCGGCGGGCGTCGGCGTCGCGCTAGAGATGGGCGTCAGCCCGGTCGTGACGGTGATGATGGGGGTGATGACCGGCACATTCGGCGGCCTGATGCGCGACGTGGTCAGCAACGAGGTGCCGCTGATCCTGAAACAGGGCGAGCTTTACGTCACCGCCGCCTTTGGCGGGGCGCTGGCCGCCGTCATCCTGATGGGGCTTGGCTGCGGGCGCGGCTGGGCGCTGATCGGCTGCGGGACCGTCGTCCTGATCCTGCGCGCCGGCAGCATGACCTGCGGCTGGCGGCTGCCGGTCTACAAGGCGCGGCCGCCGCGCTAGGCTCAGACCTCGGACCAGACCGCCATTTCGCTGCCGCCGGGTTCGCGGAACTGAAAGCGGCGCCCGCCCGGAAAGGCAAAGATCGGCCGGGTGATCTGGCCGCCCGCGGCGGTGACGCGGGCCAGCGCGGCCTCGATATCCTCGGTCTTGAGGATCACCAGAGGCGGGGCAATATCCCCCGCCGCGATCCCGCCCGAGATACCGGCCCCCGAGACACCGGCGCCGATGATTTCCTGATATTCGGGTCCGTAATCGTTGAAACCCCAGCCGAAGGCGCTGGCGAAGAACGCCTTGGTCGCCGGCAGGTCGGGCGAGGTGAATTCAAGATAGTCGATCTTCATGGCTGGCCTCCTGCCGGGCAGTCTGGTGTGGCGGCGCCCCTAGCGCAAGACCGGAGGGCCGGGGACGCGGTCGCGCAGATCCTCGACCCCCATGCGCAGGCCGGCGCCGATGCGGTGGGCCAAGGCCGACCATGCCTCGGCCGTTTCGGGCGGCAGGGTGCGGCGCAGGGTTTCGTCGAACAGCATCAGCCAGGGCGCGAAATGCGCCGCCTGCACATCGCCCGCCTGCATATGCGCCTGCATCGGATTGCCGTCGTAATTGCGTTCGTAAAGGATCGCGTTCTTCCAGAAGCGGGCGATCTTTGCCTCATGCTCGGGCCAGTTGGCGACGTGATTGGCAAAGACCGGGCCAAGCACCTCGTGCCGGCGGATGGCGGCGTAAAAGACCGCAACGACGCGGTCGATCTGTTCGGGCGTGACGGGAAAGCGCGAAGGTATCATGCGGCTGATATGGGGCACGGGGTGCCCGGGCGCAATGCGGCAGCTTGTCCCTTCGGCGCGGCCGCGTGCCGGCCAAAGGGGCGATCAGTATGCCGCGCACCACGGACAGGTTCGAGGTCGGCGTGCTGCCCCGCGGACAAGCGCAAGCGCTTGCAGCGTCCCCGCCGGTTTCCTATAACCCGCCCCATGTTCAGCAGGTGCCGGATTCAGCGAATTATCCGCCCGGCGGCGTAGGGTTCCCTCGCCGTCGGGTTAAGCATGCCTGCCCTGCCACTGAAGGATTCCCGCCAGATGAGCGACACCACCCCGACCGCGCCCGATTACCGCGATACCGTCTTTCTGCCCCAGACCGATTTCCCCATGCGCGCGGGCCTGCCGCAGCGCGAACCGGACTGGCTGGCCCGCTGGGAACGGCTGGGCATCTATGACCGGCTGCGCGCCAAGCCCGGCCGCAAGCCCTTCATCCTGCATGACGGCCCCCCCTATGCGAACGGGCATCTGCATATCGGCCACGCGCTGAACAAGGTGCTGAAGGACTTCATCACCCGCAGCCAGCAGATGATGGGGCGCGACGCGCGCTATGTGCCGGGCTGGGACTGCCACGGGCTGCCGATCGAATGGAAGATCGAGGAAGCCTATCGCAAGGCCGGCCGCGACAAGGACGAGGTCGACACCGTCGAGTTCCGTCAGGAATGTCGCAAATTCGCCGAGGGCTGGATCGACGTCCAGCGCGAGGAGTTCAAGCGCCTTGGCGTCATCGGCAACTGGGACGCGCCTTATCTGACCATGGATTTCCACGCCGAGGCGGTGATCGCGGCCGAGTTCATGAAGCTTTTGATGGATGGCAGCCTGTATCAGGGCTCGAAGCCGGTCATGTGGTCCCCGGTCGAAAAGACCGCGCTGGCCGAGGCCGAGGTCGAATATCACGACCATACCAGCCATACGATCTGGGTGCGGTTCCCGGTGGAAACGTCGCAGGGCATCTTCGCAACCGAGAAACCCGCAAGCGTCGTCATCTGGACGACGACGCCCTGGACCATCCCGCAAAACCGCGCCGTGGCCTATAACCCGGCCATCGCCTATGGGCTTTACCGCGTCGATGCGGTGGCCGAGAACGCGACTGCGAAGCCGGGCGAGTTGCTGGTGCTGGCCGACGCGCTGGCCGAAGGCGTCATGCAATCGGCCAAGGTCGAAAGCTTTGCGCGCGTGGCCGACGTGACCGCCGCCGACATGGAGGGGCTGGTTCTGTCCCACCCCCTGCGCGGCGTTGAGGGCGGCAACGGCGAATGGGATTATGACGTCCCCTTGCTGCCCGGCGATCACGTCACCGAGGATGCCGGCACGGGCTTTGTCCATACCGCGCCCAGCCATGGCGACGACGACTATCAGCTTGGCCTGAAATTCGGCCTGCCGATGACCTATAACGTCGAGCCGGACGGCAGCTATCGCACCAGCCTGCCGCTGTTCGGGGGACAGGCGATCCTGACCTCGGAGGGCAAGGAAGGCCCGGCCAATGTCAGCGTCATCAAGCAACTGGCCTATGCCGGGGCGCTGCTGGCCAAGGGCAAGATCAAGCACAGCTATCCCCATAGCTGGCGCTCCAAGGCGCCGCTGATCTATCGCAACACCCCGCAATGGTTCGCCGCCGTCGACAAGCCGCTGAATGACGGCATGGACGAATATGGCAAGACCATCCGCGCCCGCGCGCTGACCTCGATCGACAAGCTGGTGAAATGGACCCCGCCGACCGGGCGCAACCGGCTGTATTCCATGATCGAGGCCCGCCCCGACTGGGTGCTGTCGCGCCAGCGCGCCTGGGGCGTGCCGCTGACCTGCTTCGTGAAAAAGGGCGCGCGGCCCGACGATGCCGATTTCCTGCTGCGCGATCCGCGCGTCAACGACCGCATCATCGAAGCTTTCGAGCAAGGCGGCGCCGACGTCTGGTATCGCAAGGATTTCAAGGCCCGCGCACTGGACGGCATCGCCAACCCGGACGACTATGACCAGGTCATGGACGTGCTGGACGTGTGGTTCGATTCCGGCTCGACCCATGCTTTCGTGCTGCGCGACCGCGCCGATGGCAGCCCCGACGGCATCGCCGACCTGTATCTGGAGGGCACCGACCAGCATCGCGGCTGGTTCCATTCCTCGCTTTTGCAGGCCTGCGCCACCAAGGGCCGCGCGCCCTATCGCGGCGTGCTGACCCACGGCTTCACGCTGGACGAGAAGGGCATGAAAATGTCCAAGTCGCTTGGCAATACCGTGGCACCCGCCGATATCATCAAGGAATACGGCGCCGATATCCTGCGGCTTTGGGTGGCGCAGTCGGATTACACCGTCGACCTGCGCATCGGCAAAGAAATCCTCAAGGGCACGGCCGACAGCTATCGCCGGCTGCGCAATACGCTGCGTTTCGTTCTGGGGAACCTCGACGGTTTCACGGATGCCGAACGCGTCAGCCCCGATGAGATGCCGGAACTGGAGCAATGGGTCCTGCACCGGCTGGCGCAGATCGACCACCAGTTGCGCATGGGCTATGACGCCTATGACTTCCAGGGCGTGTTCCAGACCGTGTTCCAGTTCGCGACCGTGGACCTGTCGGCCTTCTATTTCGACATCCGCAAGGACGCGCTTTACTGCGACGCCCCGGACAACCGCCGCCGCCGCGCCGCGCGCACGGTGCTGGACATCCTGTTCCACCGGCTGGTGACCTGGCTGGCGCCGATCCTGCCCTTTACCATGGAGGACGTCTGGCTGAGCCGCTTCCCGGGCGAGGAGAACTCGGTCCACCTTCAGGACTTCCCGGTAACGCCGGCCGACTGGCTGAACGAACCCCTGGCCCGCAAATGGGACGGCATCCGCCGCGCCCGCCGCGTCGTCACCGCCGCGCTGGAAATCAAGCGCAGCGACAAGGTGATCGGCGCCAGCCTTGAGGCGTCGCCGGTCGTCCATGTCGAGGACAAGGACCTGCTGGAGGCGCTGAAATCGGTGGCCTTTGCCGATATCTGCATCACCTCGGGCATCGGGCTGACCGCGGACCCCGCCCCGGGCGAGGCCTTCCGCCTGCCCGATGTGGCGGGCATCGGCGTGGTCTTTGAAAGCGCCGATGGCGAGAAATGCGAACGCTGCTGGAAGATCCTGCCCGATGTCGGCAGCCACAAGCACCCCGGAACCTGCGCCCGCTGTGACGAGGTCCTGAGCCATGGCTGACGTCACCGACGCGCGGGGGCGCTATGTCCCCGCCCCCAACCGCCACGACCGGATGGAATACCGCCGCTGCGGGCGTTCGGGCCTGAAGTTGCCGGCGGTCAGCCTTGGCCTGTGGCACAATTTCGGCGAGGACACGCCGCATCAGACCAAGCGCGCCATCTGCCGCACGGCCTTCGATCAGGGCATCACCCATTTCGATCTGGCCAATAATTACGGCCCACCTCCGGGCAGCGCCGAAGAGGCGTTCGGCCAGATCCTGAAGGCCGACTTTGCCGGGCTGCGCGATGAGCTGATTATCAGCTCAAAGGCCGGCTATCTGATGTGGGACGGGCCTTACGGCGAATGGGGCAGCCGCAAATCCCTGATCGCCAGTTGCGACCAGTCGCTGAAGCGGCTGGGCCTCGACTATGTCGACATCTTCTATTCGCACCGCTTCGACCCCGAGACGCCGCTTGAGGAAACCATGGCGGCGCTGGACCATATCGTGCGCTCGGGCCGCGCGCTTTATGTGGGCATTTCCAGCTATGGCACGCAGCGCACGCGCGAGGCGGCGGCGATCCTGAAAGATCTGGGCACGCCCTGCCTGATCCACCAGCCCAGCTACAACATGCTGAACCGCTGGGTGGAACGCGACGGACTGCTGGACACGCTGGACGACCTCGGCATCGGCAGCATCGCCTTTACCGCGCTGGCGCAGGGGATGCTGACGCGCAAATACCTGAACGGGATTCCCGCCGACAGCCGCGCGGCACAGGGCAAATCGCTAAGCCCGGATTGGCTGAACGAACGCAGCCTTGCCGCGCTTCGCGGCCTGAACGACATCGCCGCGGCCCGCGGGCAAAGCCTTGCGCAAATGGCCATTGCATGGGTCCTGCGCGACGGGCGCGTGACCTCGGCGCTGATCGGGGCGTCGCGCCCCGAACAGGTGGTTGAATGTGCGGGCGCGGTGGCAAATACCGCCTTCACCGCCGAGGAACTGGCCCGCATCGACGCGTTTGCGGGCGAGTTCGGCGACGTGAACCTGTGGGCGCGCTCCTCGGATGAGGGTTAGGGCCTAGCGGAACCACAGCCCGTCGCGGCGCAGGCGGTGACGCATCGCCTGTTCGGTGGCGGGCGGGTTCTGACCGGCGAAAATCGGGCGGATGACGCGCCGCCCCTCGCCGCCCTTGATCAGCCGCGCCACCGCCTCGTCGTCCTGAAGCAGGGGCGCGATACGCGGGTCGGCGACCAGCTCCTCGATCAGGTCCAGAACCGCATCGGGTTCGCGCGCGTAAAGCAGCGACAGATTGCGGTAATGGCAGCTTGCCGCGCCGTCGAGCCCGTCCAGCCCCGGACCGGGGCGGCCGCCGCCAAGCGCGTGCACGGTCAACGGCAGCGCCACCTGGTCAAGCCACGGGTCGAGGGTCTGGCAGGCCAGTGCCTCGCCCGGCTCATTGCGGATCGCGGTCGCGTATTCCAGAAAACGCTGGGCAAAGGCGCGCGGGTCGGCGCCAAGGAACCAGCCGGCGTTGAAATACAGATAGCGTTCCCAATGCTCGTCGGGCTGGTCGAGATCCAGCGAGGCGGTGAAATCCAGCCCGAAACGGTCATAGAGCGACTGCCAGATCTCAGTATAGCCGGGGCCGTAAAGCGGCGGCGTCGGCCAGGTCCCCTCGCGCCGCATCGAGGCCGAGGGCCGGGCGAAATCGACATCCAGCCGCGCCAGCTCGCCGGTGATCAGCGTGTCGCTGTCAAAGAAGATGAAAGGCTCGTTCGGGGGCAGCAGCGACAGCGCCTCGATCTTGTTGCCATAGGGATAGGCGGCACCGAAATGCGTGGCGGTAAAGGGCCTTATCTCGGCACCAAAGGCGGCCAGCGCGGCACGGACCGGGGGCGGCATCAGCGTATCGACACCCGACCACGCCGCGTCCGGGCGCGGCTCGGCGACGATCAGCCGCCCCTGCCAGCGCGGCGAATTGCGGCGCAGGCTGGCGGCAAACAGCACGGCCTCGGTGCCAAGACGCCCGTTCTGGCCGACGATCAGGATATTGAAGCGCGGGGCGGTCACAGCGCCCCGAGGTTCCACTGCCTTGGCCGCCGGGCCGGGCATCGGGGACGTGGCGACGGGCACCGCGGGGACCGGGACAATTTGCACGGAGGCGACCGTGATGGAGGGCGCGGGAGCGGGGGCCGCTTGCGCGGCGGGGATGGCGACGGGCGCAGCCTGCACAGAGGTGGCAGCCGCAGCCGGGGCCCCGTCACGGGTATCGTCCTGAGCCGCGTCCTCGGCATCCGCATCCCGGATGGCGCGCTTCATTGCCCGTTGCGCCTGCTTTCCGGCCTTGGCCTCTGCATCGGGGCCGCTCGCAAGCTTCTCGCGCTTTGCCGCACGTTGCGCCTGCTTGTCGGCCTTGGCCGCCGCGTCGGGACCAGCCACGCCCTTGTCGCGATTTGCCTGCTTCGCGCCCTGTTGCGCTTGTTTTTCAGCCTTTTTCTCGGCGCCGAGGGCCGGCGTCCTGTCGCGCGCGGCGCGCTTTGCTGCCCGCTGCGCCTGCTTGTCGGCCCTGGTGTCTGCGTCAGCCGGAACCTTCTCGCGGGCGGGCTTTACGGCCTTCGCCTTGCTGTCCGCCGCCGTCTTGTCGTGCTTGCCGTGCCCTGCCGCCCGCTGCGCCTGCTTTTCGGCGCGGCGCGCCTCGCGTTCCTGCTGGTTGGCGGCGCGGCGTGCCTCGCGCGTGGCAACGCGCTGGGCCTTGGCCTCGCTTGCGTCCGCCTTGGGCGTCGTCGCCGCCTGGGCGTCGGTCCTGGCGGGACCCTTGTCCTTGCCGCCTGCTGTCTTACCGGATTGACCCGCGCGCTTGCCCGTCCCGGTTTTCGCGCGCACGTTGTGGTCGTTATCTGCCGTCATGCCTGTCTCTGGTTCCCAAAACGCGGCCAAACCGCGCCTTATCGATTCGGATTGATCCGAGCAGAACCCCGGCAAGACCGCCTGCGTAAGGTTATCCGGCCCGTTCTGCGTCGGCAAACCTGCTTCGTTACAGCAAACCCGCCTTGCAAAAAAGGGTTAACAAGCCAAATTCGGCCCCAAATACCGTCAACCTCACTAAAAAGCTAGGTGTTCGTTCCCCTGCTTTAGGGGCACGGTCGAATAAGCCGGCATAAAGATGTTTCTTTTAGCAAGTACGGCGAGACCGGGTGAGGCTTGGGCACAGTGCTCACCCGGTCGTTCGCAACTGCAGATTGACCCAGCTGCGACATTTTGTCTATTTATTCTCGCTTGGCTCGGCATTTTCCTGCCGATTAGGACGCCAAAGACGGTGAATTCGGCTACGCCGGCACCGCGACGTTACGTCAGATGCAAAAAGAGCTTGCGCCCGGTCGTCTGCCCCCGGTCAGACCATTCCCAGCGCGGACCCCAGCGCGGCCTTGTAGACCTCCAGGATCGCCTCTCGTTCGGCAACCTCGTTCTTGTCCTTCTTGCGCAGAACCGGTTGGGCGTCTTTCGGCGTCATCCGGATTGCCGCCGATAGTCCCGCCCCGCCACTCCGACGATAACGACATCATAATCCCCGGGCTCGCGGATGGTCTTGGGTCCTGCCGCGTTCTTCGGGCGCGGATCGGGGCGATCCTGCGGGACCGCGCATCAGGGCGCGAAGCCTGTTGCCGCATCCTTTGGAGGAACGGCGAACAGGACTTCGCCCTGCCCGGCCGGACCCGCGGTCACACAAGGGGCAAATACGCACCCCCTCACCGCCATCCGGTCGTGCAGGCTCGCAAGGCGCCGCCGCTTGCGATGGGCGCAACACCATCGCGCCCGGCAGGCGCCTGCAAGTTGCGGCCGATGCGGGCGCGAAGCCGCGCCCATCGGCCCCAGGCGTTTCTAGCTGAAGGCCTGCAAGCCGGTGATCGCCCGGCCCAGGATCAGCGCATGGACGTCATGCGTGCCTTCGTAGGTATTCACGGTTTCCAGATTAGCCATATGGCGGAAGACCGGAAATTCGTCCGAGATGCCGTTGCCGCCATGCATGTCGCGGGCGACGCGGGCGATATCCAGCGCCTTGCCGCAATTGTTGCGCTTGATCAGGCTGATCATTTCGGGGGCCATGCGGCCTTCCTCGAACAGGCGGCCGACGCGCAACGCCGCTTGCAGGCCCAGCGTGATCTCGGTCATCATGTTCGCCAGCTTGAGCTGGTAAAGCTGGGTCTGGGCCAGCGGGCGGCCGAACTGCCTGCGGTCAAGCCCGTATTGGCGCGCCGCATGCCAGCAGGCCTCTGCCGCGCCCATCGCACCCCAGGCAATGCCGAAACGCGCGCGGTTCAGACAGCCAAAGGGACCGGCCAGCCCCTCGATTTCCGGGAACATGGCGCTTTCGGGGACCTCGACATTCTCCATCACGATCTCGCCGGTGATCGAGGCGCGCAGGCTCAGCTTGCCCTCGATCTTTGGCGCCGACAGGCCCTTCATGCCTTTTTCCAGGACAAAGCCGCGCACCTTGCCGCCATGCGCCTCGGATTTCGCCCAGACAATGAAGACATCGGCGATCGGCGCGTTCGAGATCCACATCTTGGCGCCGTTCAGGACGTAGCCATCGGCGGTCCTTTTCGCCGTGGTGCGCATGCCGCCGGGGTCGGAGCCGGCATCGGGCTCGGTCAGGCCAAAGCAGCCGATCCACTCGCCCGAGGCCAGTTTCGGCAGGTATTTCCGGCGCTGCGCCTCGCTGCCATAGGCGTGGATCGGATACATCACCAGCGAGCTTTGCACCGACATCATGCTGCGATAGCCGCTGTCCACGCGCTCGACCTCGCGGGCGACAAGGCCATAGCTGACATAGCCCGCGCCGATGCCGCCATATTCCTCGGGGATGGTGACGCCCAGAAGGCCCATGCCGCCCATCTCGGCAAAGATGGCGGGGTCGGTCTGTTCGTTGCGATAGGCCGCGCGCACGCGCGGGGCCAGACGGTCCTGCGCATAGGCTGCGGCGGTTTCGCGGATCATCCGCTCTTCTTCGGTCAGTTGGCTCTCCAGCAGAAAGGGATCGTCCCAGACCAGCTTGTTGGTGTCCTTCATCTTTCTTCTCCTGTTCCTGCGGGCTCAGACCCGTTCCATCAGCAGGGCCGCGCCCTGCCCGACGCCGATGCACATGGTGGCCAGCGCATAGCGGCCGTGGCCCTGCGACAGATCCAGCGCCGCCGAGCCGGCGATGCGCGCGCCGCTCATGCCCAGGGGGTGGCCCATGGCGATGGCGCCGCCGTTGGGGTTCACGCGCGGGTCGTCGTCGGGGATGCCAAGCGCGCGCATGACCGCCAGCGCCTGCGCCGCAAACGCCTCGTTCAGTTCGATCAGGTCGATGGCATCCAGCGCCACGCCGGTCCTTGCCAGCAGGTGCCGGACTGCCGGCACCGGACCATAGCCCATGACGCGCGGCGCCACGCCGGCCGAGGCCGCGCCGACGATGCGCGCGCGCGGCGTCAGGCCGTGACGGCGGATCGCCGCCTCCGAGGCCACGATCATCGCCGCCGCACCGTCATTGACGCCGCTGGCATTGCCCGCGGTGATCGAGCCGTCGGGCCGGGTGATCGGGCGCAGCTTCGCCAGATCGGCGGCAGAGGTGGCGCGGGGATGTTCGTCCTGCGTGACCTCGGCGGTCCTGCCGCGGCCAAGCTGCACGGTCACGCCGACGATTTCCTGCGCCAGCCGGCCACTGGCCTGCGCGGCGGCGGTCCTGTCCTGCGAGCGCAGCGCGAAGGCGTCCTGATCCGCGCGGCTGATGGCGTATTCGTCGGCCAGGTTCTGCGCGGTTTCCGGCATGGAATCGATGCCGTATTCGTTCTGCATCCGGGGGTTCACGAAGCGCCAGCCGATGGTGGTGTCGTGGATCTCGGCCGCCCGCGACCAGGCCGAGGCGGCTTTCGGCATGACGAAGGGCGCGCGGCTCATGCTTTCGACGCCGCTGGCGATGGCCATGTCCATGTCGCCCGACCGGATGGCGCGCGCCGCCGCCGCCACCGCCTCAAGCCCCGAGCCGCAAAGCCGGTTCACGGTCGCGCCCGGCACGCTGTCGGGCAGCCCCGCCAGCAGCAGCGCCATGCGCGCGACGTTGCGGTTGTCCTCGCCCGCCTGATTGGCGCAGCCCATCCAGACCTCTTCGATGGCGGCGGGGTCAAGACCGGGGTTGCGCGCCAGAAGCGCGCTCAGCGGCAGCGCCGCCAGATCGTCGGTCCGCACCGCAGCCAGCGCCCCGCCATAGCGCCCGATGGGGGTGCGGATATAGTCGCAGATATAGGCGTCGCTCATGTCGTCCTCACATTGTCTCGGGGGTGCGGTTCTCGGCCACGGCGCGCGCCAGCAGGTCCGGCACGCCCCATGAGGCGGGGTCTTCGGCGGCATAGCCCGCGATGCGCTTCAGCATCGCCGCCAGCCCGGTGCGGCCGGCCCAATGCATCGGACCGCCCCGCCAGCGCGGAAAGCCGTAGCCATGCACCAGCACCAGATCGATATCCGAGGAAGTCCGGGCGATGCCTTCCTCAAGGATGCGCATGCCCTCCTCGACCATCGCGGCCATGGCGCGGTTCTGGATTTCCTCGTCGGTGAAGTCGCGGCGGGTGATGCCGGCGCGGGCCGATTCCTCGACCACGATGCGCTCGATCAGCGCCGAGGGGCTGGCCTTGCCGTCCTGATGGTCATACCAGCCCGCGCCGGTCTTGCGGCCAAGGCGCCCGGTCTCGTCCACGATGCGGTCGGCGATGGCGATGTAGCGAAAGCCCGGCCTGTCCTTCCAGCCCATGCGCTTGCGGTTGGCATAGGCGATATCGAGGCCCGAGAGGTCCTGCACCTCGTAAGGCCCCATCGCCATGCCAAAGCCGCGCATGGCGGCGTCGATCTGCGCGGGCAGCGCGCCCTCGATCAGCATGATGTCGCAGGTCTGGCGATAGCGGGTCAGGATGCGGTTGCCGATGAAGCCGTCGCAGACGCCGGCAAGGACCGGGATCTTCTTCAGCCGCGCGGCAAGGCGCAGGACGGTGGCCAGCGTTTCGGGGCTGGTGGCGTCGGCGCGCACCACCTCGACAAGCTTCATCAGATGCGCCGGACTGAAGAAATGCAGGCCAAGAAAGCGCGAGGGGTTGCGCAGTCCTTCCGCGATCAGGTTCACGTCCAGATACGAGGTGTTCGTCGCCAGGATCGTGGTTTCGGGCAGCGCCGCATCCAGCGCTGCAAAGACCTTGCGCTTGATCTCAATGTCCTCGAACACGGCCTCGATGGCGATGTCGGCGGCCGGCAGGTCGTCATAGCCCGCATGGAAGCTGTGGCGCGTCGCCAGCAGCGCACCGGCGGCGTCAAGGGCCGTCTTGCCGCGCTGGACCGCCTGCGCGTAAAGCTGCGCGACCTTGGCCTGGGCGCGGTCGGCGCCGGCGGCGTCGGCCTCGACCAGCGCGACACTGACACCGGCCCGGGCCAGCGCATAGGCGATGCCGGCGCCCATCGTGCCGCCGCCAACGACCACGGCCGAGCCGATTGCGGCGCCGCCCTCGCGCCCCTGCGCCCGTGCGGCGCGCTCGGCGAAGAACAGGTGGCGCAGCGCGGCGGCCTGATCGCCGGTCTTCAGTTCGATGAAGGTCTCGCGCTCGGCGGCCAGCCCTTCGGGCAGCGGCACATGGGTCGTGGCCTCGATCAGGGTGATGGCCTGCCGGGGGGCGATCTGGCGCGGGCTGTGCTTGCGGGCCGCCTCATGCGCGGCCTCGACCGCCGCCGGGTCGGCGGCGGGTGCGGGCAGCATGGCGGTCGCCGGCCGGTCGGGCAGCGCCAGCGCGCGCGCCGCCGCCACCACATCGGCGGCGACGGCGTCGATCAGGCCAAGCGCCAGCGCCTCGGCCGGCTTGATGGTCCGGCCCTCGGAGATCAGCGACAGCGCCGGCGCAAGCCCGACGAGCCGCGGCAAAAGCTGCGTGCCGCCCGCGCCCGGCACCACGCCCAGCGTCACCTCGGGCAGGCCCAGCAGCGCCTCGGGCGCGGCCACGCGGGCGGCGCAGGCCAGCGCCAGTTCAAGGCCGCCGCCAAGTGCGGCGCCATTGATCGCCGCCACCACCGGCACCGGAAAGGCGCCGATGCGCGCCACGATATCGGGCAGATGCGGCGGCTGCGGCGCGGCCGCGAATTCGCGCGCATCGGCCCCCGCGACAAAGGCGCGGCCGGCGCCGGTCAGGATGACGCGCGCCACGCCCGCGGCCTCGGCCCGGTCAAGCGCCTCGACCAGACTGCGGCGCACCGCCTGCGAGGTCACGTTCACCGGCGGGTTGTCGATGGTCAGAACCGCGACATCGGCTTCTACGTCGATACGGACAGAACCTTCCGGCATGACTGTTCCTTCCCTTGCGATGAGGTTGCGGGGTTTCGCCGGCCGGCCCGTTCAGGGGCCAGCCGCCGGGCGTTTGCTCAGGATGCCGCGCGTGCGGTGCCAGCAGGGGCAAGGCCGGCCAGATCGCGCTCGTCCTCGCGTTCGGCGGTCGAGGGCGCGGTGGCATCGGTGCCGGTGTGGCGCAGCACGATCAGGATGCAGACCAGCGAGACCAGCGCATACCCGCCCGAAACGATGGCCACCGGAACGATGCTGCCGGTCGTGTTCAGCAGGAATTGCAGCAGGACCGGGGTTCCGCCGCCCACCGTCAGCGCGCCAAGCTGGTTGGCCAGCGACAGGCCGGAATAGCGCACGCGGGCCGGGAAGGCGCGGGCAAGGATGCCGGCGATGGCGCCATAATACATCCCGTGCGGGATCGTGGCCAGCGCCATGGTCAGCATCGCGAACCAGTAGTTCATCGAATAGATGCCATAGAACATCAGCGGCACCAGAAAGAACTCGGGGATGGTGATGAGCAGGATCGCCTTGCGCATGTCCATCCTGCTCATCAGCACGGCGCCAAAGGGCTGGGTGATGCATTGCACGATGACCGCGACCGAAATCAGGCTGAGAAAGGTGCTGGAATCGTAGCCCAGCGTCTTTGTGGCCCAGGACAGCGCGAAGCTGGTCTTGACATAGGTGACATAGATGATCGGCAGCGTGCCCGCGCCCAGCAGGATCATCGGCCAATAGCCCTTGATCGCCTCGCGCACGGGCTGGACGTTGTGTTCGCGGTTTTCTTCCAGAAGCTTCTTGACGTCCTTGTTGTCCTCGATCCGCAGGCGGATGAACAGGCCGATCACGATCAGCACCGCCGAGAACAGGAACGGAATCCGCCAGCCGCCATTCAACAGAAAGTCGGGCGTGTCGGCGGCGCTGAGCAGAAAGAAGACCGTGATCGCCAGCAGGTTGCCGGCGGGTGCACCCTGCTGGGCAAAGGCCGAATAAAGCACGCCCTTGCCCTTGGGCGCGTTCTCGCTGGCGATCAGGACGGCACCGCCCCATTCGCCGCCGACCGCAACGCCCTGGATGAAGCGCATCAGGACCAGCAGCAGCGGCGCCCACGAGCCCACGGTTTCATAGGTCGGAAGCAGGCCGATGCAGGTCGTGGCGACGCCCATCATCATCAGCGTGATGACCAGCGTCGTCTTGCGCCCGATGCGGTCGCCCAGATGGCCAAAGATCACGCCGCCCACCGGACGCGCCAGAAAGCCCACCCAGAAGGTCGCAAAGGACAAAAGCGTCGCGACGCCCGGATCCATCTCTTTCGAAAAGAACAGCTCGCCGAACACCAGCGAGGCCGCCAGCCCATAGATGTAGAAGTCATACCATTCGATCGTCGTTCCGACGAAGGATGCGATACCGGCACGCCGGGCCTTTACGGCGGCCGTTTCAGCAGTTTTCTGATCCCCATTCATGGGCGCAAGCTCCTCCTCTAGCGCGAATGTTGTGCCGGCCCGCAGCCGTCAGGGGCGCGGATCGGCAATGCGTTGTGGATTGCGGCGAAAGCTGCCGCTCAGGTTCGGCTGGCCGGGGCCACGCCGGTGTCGCGAAGTTCCGCGATCCTTGCGTCCGAGAACCCGTACTCCCGTAGGATCTCGTCCGTATGGGCCGCGAATTCGGGCGGCGCATTGCGATAGTCGGGGCCGGTGCGGCTTAGCCGCACGGGTGCGCCAAGGCCGCGATAATCGCCCTTTCGGACGATCATGCCGCGATGGGCGGTATGGGGCTGGGCCAGCGCCTCGGCCACGTCGAGGACCGGCCCCGCCGGCACGCCCGAGGCGATCAGCCGCTGCGCCAGTTCGTCGGCCCTGAACTCTGCCAGCACCGCCTCAAGCGCCTCGCGCAGGGCGACACGGTTCAGCAGGCGGTCGCCATTGGTGGCAAAGCGCGGGTCCTTTAGCAGTTCGGGTGCGCCGATCAGCTTGCAAAGCTTGCGGAACTGGCCGTCATTGCCGACCGCCAGATAGATCGGCCGATCGCCCGTGGCATAGGTCGAATAGGGCGCGATATTGGGGTGGCTGTTGCCGCTGCGCTGCGGCACCTTGCCGTTCAGGAAATAGTTCGCCGCATGGGGATGCAGAAGCGACAGCGAGGTGTCGAACAGCGTCGCCTCGATGAACTGGCCCTTGCCGCTGCGGTCGCGTTCGTAAAGCGCCATCATGATGCCGATGACCGCGTTCAGACCGGTGACC
The DNA here is from genome assembly GCA_046348875.1 of Paracoccus sp. (in: a-proteobacteria). GTDB lineage: Bacteria > Pseudomonadota > Alphaproteobacteria > Rhodobacterales > Rhodobacteraceae > Paracoccus. The sequence continues at coordinate 6,371 of JAXMDJ010000011.1, read as the reverse complement.
ATGTCGACGGCCGGCATCCCGATGCGGGTCGCCTCGCCGCCATGGGGGCCGTTCACGCTCATCAATCCGCCCATGGCTTGCAGGACGGCGTCATAGCCGGGCAGACCGCCCAGCGGGCCATCGGCGCCAAAGCCCGTCACGCTGCAATGGATCAGGCGCGGAAAGCGTTCCGACAGCACGTCATGGCCGATGCCCCAGCCCTCCAGCGTGCCGGTCTTGTAGTTTTCCAGCAGGATGTCGGCGTCTTCCAGCAGGCGCAGCAGCACCTCGCGCCCCTCGGGCTGGCGCAGGTCCAGCGCGATGGCGCGCTTGTTGCGGTTCAGCCCCAGGAAATACGAGGCCGTATCGCCCTGAAAGGGCGGCCCCCAGGTGCGGGTGTCGTCGCCCGTCGGCGGCTCGACCTTGATGACGTCGGCGCCGTGATCGCCCAGCACCTGCCCGGCATAGGGACCGCCAAGGATGCGGCTCAGATCGATGACGCGGATGCCGTTGAGCGCACCGGTCATTCCGCGGCCTCGGCAATGGCGGCATCGGCCATGGTCGCGTGGACCAGCGACAGAAGGTCGTCATCCTCGCCCGCCTGCACAGCGGCCAGCGGGTCGCGCTGGCTCAGCTTGTGGCGCAGCACGCCATGGGCCAGCGTCAGGCGGTCGGTGGCGCGTTCGTTGGTCAGCGCGGTCTGCTGCGCGCTTTCCCAGACCATGACCGCGGCCGAGGTGGCGTTATAGACGGCGCTTGCCGCCTGCCGCGTCTCGATCTCGCGCGCGGGGTCGTTGGCGACCGCGTCCAGCAGGCCGGCGGCGCGCTTGAAGGCCTCGGTCACGGCGGGCTGCGGGCCAAGGACGGCCTCGGTTTCGCCGTTCAGCCTGGCCATGTAGCTTTCCAGCGCCGTCAGCGCATCCTCGCGCCGCACGGCGCGGGCCACGTCCAGCGCCACGATATTGCTGGTGCCCTCCCAGATCGAACCCAGATGCGCGTCGCGCAGCACGCGGGCGTCGGACCATTCCTCGATATAGCCGCAGCCGCCGCGCACCTCCATGCCGTCGCCGGCGACCTTGCGGGCGTCGCGGCAGGTGCGGAACTTGACCAGGGGCGTCATGATGCGCAGGACCTTGGCCATGCCCGCCTCGCCACGGTCGGCGGCTTCAAGGACGCGGGCGGTGTGGAACACCATCGAGCGGCCCTGTTCGGCCGTGACCAGCATCTTGGCCAGTTGCCGGCGCATCAGCGGCAGGTCGATCAGGCGCTTGCCAAAGGCGGTGCGGTTCGTCGCGATGAACACCGCCTCGTTGACCGCGCGGCGCATCATCCCGGCCGAGCGCACGCCATTGGCCAGCCGCGACATGTTGATCATGTCGGTCATCTGCTTGAAGCCCTGCCCGGCATCGCCGACGATATAGGCGGTGGCGCCCTCCAGCGCGATCTCGCCGCTGGCCATCGAGCGGCTGCCCATCTTGTCCTTCAGGCGCAGGATGCGATAATCGTTCTTGCGCCCGTCGGGCAGGATGCGCGGCAGCAGGAACAGCGTCAGGCCGCGGGTGCCTGCGGCGCCGCCCTCGGGCCGCGCCAGCACCATCGCCAGCGCCGCGTCGGGGTTCGAGCAGAACCACTTGTCCCCGTAAAGCTTCCATTCGCCATCCTCGAAGCGGGCGACGGTGTCGATGGCCCCCACGTCCGAGCCGGCCATCTGTTCGGTCATGAACATGGCGCCCTGAAACAGCTCGTCCATATTCTGGCTGGTCAGTTGCGTGAAATACTGGTCGATCAGGTCCTTCGAGCCGAACTTGACCAGCGTGCGCGTCAGCGAGTCGGTCATCGACAGCGGGCAGCACAGCCCGAACTCGGCCTGCACGAACAGGTAGACCAGCGCGTATTTCACCAGCGGCGGCAGCTTCGCATCGATGCCGAAGACGCCGGCGCGATGCGACATGGCGGCAAGGCCGAACTGCCCGAAGGCCACATCCTCAAGCGCGACATAGGCGGGGTGCTTCTCGATCCGCTCGTCGGGGGCACCGTTGCGGGCGCGGATATGCAGGACCGGCGGGTTCTGGTCGGCCCTCAGCGCCAGTTCCTCAAGCCGGTCGCCGACCAGCGCCCCCATGCGGCCGGCCTCGGCCAGGGCGGTCGGCAGGATCGCAGGCGGCAGATAGATGCGCAGCAGGTCCGCCATGGCCGGATCTGCCTGGAATACGTTCATTCCGACGCTGTCGGGGATGTTCTGATAGATTTTGCCAGTCATCGCGGCCTCCTCCGATAGACTTGTCGGGCGAGAGAGCCATCATCCGGTATTCGGTTTCCAATACTATTTATCTAATGTACGATAGCATAAATACTATCACTGGTGAAGCATGGCCGTTACCTTCCGGCAATTGCGGTATTTTCTGGTCCTGGCCGAAGAGCTGCATTTCGGCCGCGCCGCCGAGCGGCTTAACATTTCCCAACCGCCGCTGAGCACCAGCCTGAAGCAGCTTGAGGAAAACCTGGGCTTCGCGCTTTTGCAGCGCAACCAGCGCGGCGTGCAGCTTACCCCCGCCGGCCGCGTCTATGCCGAAAGCGTGCGGCAGGTCCTGACCCAGCTTGAGGCCGCCGAGGCCGCCGCCGCCCAGACCGCGCGGAAGGTGACGGGCAAGCTGACCGTGGCCTTCGTGCCCTCGATGCTGTTTCGCAACCTCGACACCACCATCAAGGAATTCCACGAGGCCTATCCCGAGGTCGAACTGCACCTGCGCGAAATGAACACCGTCAGCCAGATCGAGGGGCTGATGAACCGCAGCATCGATCTGGGTTTCGTCCATTCGGTCAGCCTGCCCGAGCAGATCGCCGAGCAGGTGCTGGAGACCGAGCGCCTGATGTGCTGCGTGCCGCGCGATCACCGCCTTGCCGCGCGCGGCCGCATCCGGCTTTCGGATCTTGAGGACGAAAAGGTGCTGCTGTTCTCGCGCGAGTTCGCGCCGCAGTTCTATGACAAGATCGTCAGCCTGCTGGCCAGCCGGTCGAACCGGCTATATTCCGGCTATCACATCCAGCACTGGTTCACGGTCGTGGCGCTGGTCAATCGCGGCATGGGCGTATCGCTGGTGCCGCAATCGCTGAGCCGCTCGAAATTCGGCAATGTCCGCTATCTGGAAATCGACGAGGCCGAGGCCGAACACCGGGTGTCCCTGCTGTGGCACAAGGACAACCACAACGACCTGTTGCCGCTGTTCAGCAAGTTCGCGGCCCAGCGGGTCGGCTAGGGCGCCCTGCCCGCCTAGCCCTTCAGCAGTGCGGCGATGCGGCGGATGCCTTCGTCGATCTGGCCGTCGCTGGCACAGGAAAAGCTGAGCCGCAGCGTATTGCGCCCCGAGCCATCGGCGTAGAACGCGCCCCCCGGCACGAAGGCCACGCGCGCCTCGCTGATCGCGCGCGCCAGCAATGCGGCCGCGTCGATGGCGGGGTCCAGCGTCACCCAGATGAACATGCCGCCTTCGGGGCGGGTGAATTGCACGCCCTTGGGCATTTCGCGCTCCAGCGCGGCGATCATCCGGTCGCGGCGGGCGGAATAGACGCTGCGGATCAGCGCCACATGCTCGTCGAAAACGCTGCGCGCCACGCCATCGGTCACGATCTGGTTCAGCGTCGCCGAATGCAGGTCGGCGGCCTGTTTCATCAGCACCAGCCGCCCGATCACCTCTTTCGCGGCGCAGACCCAGCCGACCCGCAGCCCCGGCGCCAGCGATTTCGAGAAGGACCCGCAATAGATCGTGCGCGTGTTCTCGATCCCGCCATTGCGGGCGATATCCAGCGCCAGGATCGGCGGAATCGCCTCGCCGTCATAGCGCAGGGACTGGTAGGCGGCGTCCTCGATGATGGCGATATCCATGGCTTCGGCGCGGTCCAGCAGCGCCTCGCGCCCGGCGCGCGACAGGGTTTCGCCGGTGGGGTTGGCGAAATCCGGGGAAAGATAGGCGAACTTGACCTGCCCGCCCGCGGCATCGGCATCGGCCGCCAGCGCCTCGGGGGATTCGTTGCTGAACGGGTCCAGCCGGATATAGCGCGGCTCATAGGCGTTGAAGGCCCCCAGCGCGCCAAGATAGGTCGGCCAGTCGACCATGGCGGTGTCGCCCGGCGACAGCATCATCTTGCCCAGATAGTCCAGCGCCTGCTGCGAGCCCGAGGTGATGACGATATTGCCGGCATCGCAGGCGATGCCAAGGTCGGCCATGCGCCCGGCGATCCATTCGCGCAGCGGCAGATAGCCTTCCGAGACCGAATATTGCAGCGCCACCCTTGCGCGTTCCGGCGTCATGGCGGCGGCCATCGCCCCGGCATAGGCCTCGGCCGGGAAAAGCTCGGGGTCGGGGATGCCGCCGGCGAAAGAGATGATATCGGGCTGGTCCAGCAGCTTCAGCAGCTCGCGGATCTCGGATGCCTTCATCCGGGCATTCCGCGTTGCAAAAAGATCGGACCATTGCATGGCTTGCGCCCTTTCGACCAGGAAGTTTCGGGATAACTGCGTCGGTCGGGCGGCGAATGCAAGACGCGGCGCAAGCGGGCGGCGAAGATTTCGGGGCACATTCCGGGGCACGGGGATTTCCCGGTTCGGGGACCGGCCCCCGCGCCGGGACATTGCCGATGCCTGCCGCGATGGCGACAGGCACCTCGGCCCGCCGCCCCGCCCCGCATCGGCGCCGTGCGCCGGCGACCGAGCTTGCGACGCCTGACGCGGATGGCGACGGATGATCCTTCGGTTTCCGCACGCCGCGCCGCAGGGTTTCGCGGCTATAGATAGGCGGTCGGCACGGCGGTGGTGAACTTCAGTTCCTCCATCGCGATCGAGGCGCTGATCTGCGAGAAATCCAGCCGCTCGATCAACGATTTGTAGACCTCGTCATAGGCCTGGATATCGGGGACAAGCACCTTGAGGATATAGTCGGTCGAGCCGGTCAGGCGATATGCCTCGACCACCTCGGGGATGCTTTCGATCAGTTCGCGGAACTGGTTCAGCCAGGAAATTTCATGGCGGGGCGCGGTCACGGCGATAAAGACGGTCAGGCCGACGCCGGCCTCGATCGGGTCGACCAGCGTCACCCGGCCGCGGATGACGCCCGCCTCCTCCAGCTTGCGGATGCGGCGCCAGCAGGGGGTCTGCGACAGGCCGATTTCCTCGGCCAGCGTGGCAACGGGCCGGTCGCTTTCCTGCAACAGATCAAGGATCTGGCGGTCGATCTCGTCAAAGTTGCCGCTTTCGACGGTGCGGCGCGGCGGGGTCGGCTTGCGGGTCGCTTGCTTCAAGGTCCTGTCCTTTCGCGGCGTCACGCGGGGGTGAATTCAAGGATCATGCCGCAGGCCGCGCCCGGTTCGACCCAGATGCCGCCCGGCCGCTCGTGGAATGGGGTGCCGCTGGCGCGCAGTGCCGCGCGGGCCCGGTCAAGGTCGTCGACCGCGACCCTGACCGCCGCAAAGCCGGTCCTCGGCGTGGCCGCGACCGCGCCGGGGCTGTAGCGCGCGCCGGCCGCCTGCGGGGTCATGCAAAAGACCGGGGCCGAGCGCGTGCCGGTGGTGACGACGAAGACGCCATCGCCCGCAGGCGCCACGCTGCCCGCAGCGTAAAGCCGGGCGAAACGCTGCGCCAGCGTCTCGGGCGCGTCCGAGACGGCGACGATCCCCGCCAGTGCGCGCGCGCCATTGGCATGGCTTTGCAATTCGGGGCGCCAGACCATATCCGGGGTCTTGTGCTGGCACATGAAGACGAAACCGGCCGGGATTTCCGCGGCGTCGAACTCGGTCACGGCAAAAGCGGCGGTGCCGGTGGTGCCATCGGGCAAGGGCAACGGGCGCGAGAATTCGCCCACCGGGCCGGCCTTGATCCCCAGTTCCGCCAGCGCCGCACGCGCGGCGTGGGCGTCGTCGATGCGACAGGCGATGGCGCGCAGCCCCTCGCCCTCGTCCCGGACGATCCGGGCCTTGTCACGGTTGGCGGGCGTATCGGCGATCACGCCCAGCAGTTCAACGTAATCGTCCTGAAAGACGAAGGTGTAATTCGCCGTGCCGCGGTCGGGGCTGTGGGTGCCGCGCGGCGACAGCGTGAAACCTAGCCGGCGGCAGGCCTCGGCGCTGGCATCCAGGTCCCGGACCAGCAGGAAGATGTGATCGACGCCTTTGACGGGATGGGACATGGAACTGCCTTTCAGTTGAATATGCGCCAAAGCGGCGTCCGCGTGATGTGACGGTTGGCAAGCTTAGGAACGACAAGCCGCGCATTGCGCCGCCGTGCCGGGTTCGGGCCGTGGATCATGGCGCCCCTTTCCGCGGCCCGCATGTCGGGCAGCACCATTGCCATGACATTGGCAGCGGGCGTTTCGGCAAAGTCAATGTCGCATAAGCGCCGA
>JAXMDJ010000010.1:0-142976 GCA_046348875.1 Paracoccus sp. (in: a-proteobacteria) | reverse complement strand
GCGACATAGGCGCGGGTCTGCAACAGCGACGGGTCCCGCAAAAGCATTTTCAGATCGGTGGGTTGCTTGTTCATGGCGGGCTCCCTTGGCTGCGCGTCCGCGGCAAAGTTGCGCTTTTGCGATCACAACGCAAGCGAAAGCCATGCTGGTTGCGCAATCGGGCAATCGTGATGGACCCGCAGGGGTGGCGCGCGCGTTTTACCTGATCGTCAGGCTTTCCCTCTTGGCGATCTCGACTGGCGGCGCGCCGGTTGCGCGCCGCCTTTTTTCGCGGCGGGCGGCGGCGTCAGACCGTCCCGGCCCAGCAGGGTTGCAGATCGCCCGGGCGCGGGGTTGCGGCATGGACGCCGCGGGCGATGGCGCGCGCCAGCACGCAAGCCGCGGCATGTCCCAGCGTGAACGGTGTCAGCGCCGGGTCGGGCAGGGCGCGCGCCCCGGTCGAGACGGCAAAGACCAGATCGCCGTCAAAGGGCGTGTGGCTGGGCACGATGGCCCGCGCCATGCCGTCCTGCGCCGCCGTCGCCAGCCGCGTCAGCGCCGCCTTGTCCAGCGCCGCGTCGGTGGCGACGATGGCGATGGTCGTGGCCTCGCCCAGCCGCTTGACCGGCAGGGGTTCGTCGGCGGGCTGATAGGGGCCGGTCAGGCCCAGCCCGCCGAATTCGCCCTCCAGCTCCCACGGTGCGGCCCAGAACTGCCGTCCTTCGGCTGCCGTGACCGAGCCAAGCGCGTTCACCACCACCAGCGCGCCGACCGTGATGCCGCAATCCAGCACCGCCGAGGCCGAGCCAAGCCCGCCCTTCCAGCGATGGGTCAGCGCGCCGGTGCCGCCGCCCTCGCTGCCAAGGGCGAAACCGGGCGCGGCGGCGGCCAGCGCCGCGCGCCCCAGTGCCGGATAGGGGTTCGCGGCCCAGTCCTTGTCGCCGCCGTTCAGCAGGTCGAAGACGATGGCGCCGGGCACGATCGGCACCCGCACCGGGCCGACCTGAAAGCCCCGGCCCATGGCGCGCAAGCCCTCGGCCACGCCGTCGCAGGCCGCCAGCCCAAAGGCCGAGCCGCCCGACAGGACCAGCGCATCGACGGCGGCCACCATCTTGTCGGGGGCCAGCAGCTCGGTCTCGCGCGTGCCGGGGGCGCCGCCCATGACATTCACCCCGCAGGCCAGCGGCGCGTCGGACAGCAGCACGCTGACGCCCGAACGCAGGGCGTCGTCGCGGGCATTGCCGACCCGCAGCCCGGCAATGTCGGTAATCAGGTTTCGCGGTCCGGGGCGCATGGCTTTTTTCCCTTTTTTCCGTGCCGCCGCCCCTGCTGGCGGCCTGGCGGCGTTGCGGCAAGCTTGGCGCGCGCCTAAGTTTGCAGCAACAGCTTTCGGGAAAGGAGCGACCATGACAGCGCCGCTGCACAGGATATTCGACCGCCCGCTGGATGCCGGGGTGCCCAAGGGCTTCGATCAGGCGATCTTCGGCATGGGCTGCTATTGGGGCGTCGAGCGGCTGTTCTGGCAGCTTGACGGCGTCTGGCTGACCGAGGTGGGCTTTGCCGGCGGCACGGTCCCCGACCCGACCTATGACCTGGTCTGCGCAGGCGGCACCGGCCACGCCGAGGTGGTGCGCGTCATCTATGACAGTTCGCGCATCGGCTATGAGCGGCTGTTGCAGGTGTTCTGGGAAAACCACGACCCGACGCAGGGCGACCGGCAGGGCAACGACACGGGCGACCAGTATCGGTCGCTCATCATGTATTTCAACGACAGCCAGCGCGTCGCGGCGGAACGGTCGCGGACCGATTACGGCAACCGGCTGGCGGTGGCCGGTTTTCCCGACATCACCACGCAGATCGTCCCCGCCGGCCCCTTCTATCCCGGGCCCGAGGATCACCAGCAATATCTGGATCGCCATCCCGATGGCTATTGCGGCTTGCGCGGCACCGGTGTCAAAGCGCATCTGACCGATATTTCCGAGGGGATCTGAATGGCGACCTGGACTGCGCTGACCCATACCGCCGGCCGCGAGGCCGCCGAGGCCCTTGCCGAACTGGGCGAGGATCTGGTGCCCGAACCCGTCGGCAGCGGCATCTTCGAGATCGAGGACGGCTCGAACCGCTGGGAGGTGGGCCTGTATTTCACCGAGGCCCCCGACGAGGTGGCGCTGGCGCTGCTGGCCGCCGCATGGGGCGCGCCGCCCTTTGCCATCTCGGAGCTGCCCGAGGTGGACTGGGTCGCGCATGTCAAGCGCGAGCTGGCCCCGGTCGAGGCCGGGCGCTTCTTCGTCCATGGCAGCCATGACGCCGATCTGGTGCCCGAGGGCGCCGAGGCGCTGCTGATCGAGGCCGCCATGGCCTTTGGCACCGGCCACCACGCCACCACGCGCGGATGTCTGCTGGCGCTGGACCGGCTGATCGATCAGGACATCAGCCCGCATCGCATCGTCGATGTCGGCGCCGGCACCGCCGTGCTGGCGATGGCGGCGGCGCGGGTGTTTCCGGTGATCGTGCTGGCGGGCGATATCGACCCGGTGGCGGTGGACACGGCGCGCGCCAATGTCATCGCGAACGGGCTGGACGGGCGCGTGGAATGTGTCGAGGCCGCGGGCTTCGATCACCCGATGATCGACGACAACGCGCCCTATGATCTTGTTTTTGCAAATATCCTGAAGCAGCCGCTGATCGATCTGGTGCCGGATATGGGCCGCCGCGTCGCGCATGGCGGCCGGGCGATCCTGTCGGGCATCCTGACCACGCAGGCCGACGAGGTCATCGCCGCCTATGCCAAAGGCGGTCTCGCGCTGGAAAGCCGTGACGATTACGGCGACTGGTCCACGCTGGTGGTGCGCCGGGCGTAGGGGAAAGGGGCGCGGGTCAGGCCCGCGCCCTACCCAACAACACGGGTCCAAAAACACGGACCCAAAACGCTTATCTGAAAACACCTACCTTGAAACACTGGCCCCAAAAACACCGGGCCAGAACATCACTGGAAAACAACACAGGGAAAAAGCGGAACGCGGAAAAATACGAAAGGCGGCCTGCGGGACCGCCTGTTTTTCATGGCCCGTCAGGGGCTTTGCGCTTGTCGTGGTGCCGGTCACGCATCTGGTCGATGGGCCGCGCTTTCCGACAAGCCCGCGCTTCAGAAGCTGCGGGCAACCGTTTCGATATCACCGCGAGTCAGGCCGATATCGTCCAGCTCGCGATCCGTGAGACGGCTCAGCGCGTTTTTGGTCACGCGCGCATCGTTCCAGGCGGTCACGGCCGCCCAGATTTTCGAGCCAATACCGAAAGAGCCCGTCCCGCCATGGACGCGGTTCGTGTCAATCGCCGACATTTTAGTCACCTTGGGTTTTATCTGCCCGCTCAACGGGCGTTTCGTTTACGATGCTGGATATAGGCCGGGCGGCTGGGGAAAACCACGCCCGCACCGGCAATGCTGCCATGCAGCAATTGCATAAGACCCCAGTTTTTATTAACTTTTTATCACGGACGGGTGATATTGACGCTGCGACGCAATATTCTCCTGCCGAGGGCCGGTTTTTCGTCAGAAGATTGTGCGATTTCAGCCTGACGCTTCAGCGCCAGTCGCCAAGCGCCGCCTGCCACAGCGCAAGTGACGCGACGGCAGCCGTGTCCGCGCGCAGGATCCGCGGGCCCAAAGACACCGGCGTGACGCAATCCATGGCCGAAATCCGCCTGCGCTCTGATTCGGACCAGCCGCCTTCCGGGCCGATCAGAATCGCCCAGGGGCCGCGCGGCAGCCCCTGCAAGGTCTGCGCGGGACCGGCCAGCGCCTCGTCTGCCCACAGGATGCGGCGGCCCGCGTCCCAGCCGTCCAGCAGGCGCGAAAGCGCGGTCAGCTCGCCGACCTCGGGGACGAAGGTGCCGCCGCATTGCTCGGCCGCCTCGACGGCATGGGCCTGAAGGCGGTCCTGGCGGATGCGCTCGGCATTGGTGTGGTCGGTCTGCACCGGCAGGATGCGGGCGGCGCCCATCTCGGCGGCCTTCTCGACGATGAAATCGGTGCGCGCCTTCTTGATCGGGGCGAAGATCAGCCACAGGTCGGGCGGGTCAAGCTGCGGCGCGGTCTGGCGCATCGCCAGCAGATCGCCATTGCGCTTGGCCAGCCTGTCGATCCGCGCCAGCCATTCGCCGTCGCGGCCGTTGAAGACAAGGATCTCGTCCCCCGGCCCCTGCCGCATGACCGAGGCAAGGTAATGCGCCTGATCGGCGTTCAGCGGGATGCCTTGTCCCTCGGCCAGCGGGTGATCTATGAACAATCTGATTTTCGCCATGATGGGGCGCAGCCTAATGCAGACCGACCACCCGACGCCAGAGGGCCAAAGCACCGTCGCCGACGCGCCCCCCGACAACTGGGTGGACCGCTATGCCCCCCCGGGCTGGAGGCCATGGCTGCGCCTGTCGCGCGCCGACCGCCCCATCGGGACCTGGCTTTTGCTGCTGCCCTGCTGGTGGGGGATCGGGCTGGCGATGATGGCCGACCGCCCGGCATGGCAGGACCTGTGGATCGCGGTCGCCTGCGGCGTGGGCGCCATGCTGATGCGCGGCGCCGGCTGCACATGGAACGACATCACCGACCGCGACATCGACGACAAGGTGGCGCGCACGCGCTCGCGCCCGATCCCCTCGGGGCAGGTGACGGTGACGGGGGCGCTGGTCTGGCTGGCGGCGCAGGCGCTGGCGGGCTTCGCCATCCTGCTGACGCTGGGGGCGGCGGCGATCATTCTGGGCATCGCCTCGCTGGGGCTGGTCGCGATCTATCCCTTTGCCAAGCGCTTCACCTGGTGGCCGCAGGCGTTTCTGGGGCTGGCGTTCAACTGGGGCGTGCTGCTGGCCTGGGCGGCGCATATGGGCAACCTCGCGCCGGCGCCGCTGCTGGCCTATGTGGCGGGCATCGCCTGGACGATCTTTTATGACACCATCTACGCCCATCAGGATGCCGAGGACGACGCCCTGATCGGCGTCAAGTCCACCGCGCGGCTGTTCGGGCAGGATACGCCGCGCTGGCTGGCGGGCTTTGGCGCGGCCTCGGTCGTGCTGCTGGCGCTGGCGGTGCTGGCCACCGGCGCGGGCGGCCTGTCGCTGACGCTGGGGCTGGCGGGCGTCGCGGGCTTTGGGGCGCATCTGGTCTGGCAGTTACAGCAATTCAATGTGAACGACAGCGCCAACTATCTGAAACTGTTCAGGTCGAATCGTGATGCGGGTTTGATCCTTGCGCTGTTTCTTGCCCTTGCCGGGATCGTCTGATTGCGCAATTCCGCCGTCCGGATTAAATGCATCGGGTCGGAAACAGCCCCAAGGCATCCCTGATGGCCACTTCCCCGCGCCCGGCGCGGCCCCCCGCACGGCGGGGTCCCGCGATCGCCGCCAGCCTGATCGCTCTGGCCGCCGCTGGTGGACTGGCCTTTCTGGGTGCCCGCGCCAGCGCCGATTTCATCGAAAGAAACACCGCCCGCGACCTGACGGCGGCGCTGGCGGAATATGACTGGCTGACGCTGCGCACCGACGGGCTTCAGGTCATCCTTGAGGGCACCGCCCCCGACGAGGTGCAGCGTTTCCGCGCCCGCGCCCGGGCCGAGACGCTGGTCGATGCGGGCCGTGTCGTCGACGATACGCAGGTCGCCGCCCGCGCCAGCATGGCGCATCCCGATTTCGACGTGGAACTGCTGCGCAATGACGATGGCATTTCGATCATCGGGCTGGTGCCGGCCGATCTGGACCGCAAGGCCATGACCGAGCGGCTGGCGCGCGGGTCGGGGCAGGGCAAGGTTCTGGACCTGCTGGAGACCGCCGATTACCCGGTGCCCGACGGCTGGCGCGAGGCCTTTGCCTTTGGCCTGCAAGCCGCCGAACTGGCCCGCCACGCCAAGATTTCCGTCGGCAAGGGTCAGGTCTCGGTCCAGGCGATCACCGACAGCCCGCGCGAAAAGGTCGATCTGGAAAACGCGCTGAACCGCGCCCGCCCGGTCAATGTGGCGCTGACGCTGGATATCAGCGCCCCGCGCCCCGTCATCAGCCCGTTCACGCTGCGCTTCGTCAAGGATGCCGCCGGGGCGCGCTTCGACGCCTGCGCCGCCGACACGCAAGCTGCCCGCGACCGCATCCTTGGCGCGGCGATTGCGGCGGGCGTGCCGGAAAAGGCGCCGTGCACGCTGGGCCTTGGCGCGCCCTCGACCCGCTGGGCCGATGCGGCGGTCGCGGCCATCGGCGCCGTGCAGGCGCTGGGGGCGGGGTCGGTGACGATCTCGGGGACGGATGTGGCGCTGTTCGCGCCCGCCGCGATCAAGGCCGACATCTTCGACGAGGCCGCCGGCCGGCTTGAGGCGGCGCTGCCCCAGCCCTTCACCCTGACCGCCGAGCACGAAAAGCTGCGCGATGCCGCCAAGGGCCCGGCCGAATTCTCGGCCGTGGTCGATGCGGGCGGCGTGTCGCTGCGTGGCCGCATCGCCGACGAACGGATGCGCGATGCGGTCGAAAGCCTTGCGCGGTCGCGCTTTGCGCAGGTGGACAGCGCGCTGCGCAGCGATGGCAACGTGCCCGCCGGCTGGACGCTGCGCGCCATTGCTGCGCTTGAGGCGGCGCAGGGGCTGAACCGCGGCATGGTCACGGTGACGCCTGAACTGATCAAGATTACGGGTGTTTCGGGCGACCAGATGGCGTCGGACCGCGCGGCGGCACGGCTGTCGCAGCGTCTGGGCGCCGGTGCGCATTACGAACTGGCGATCCGCTACGACCGGCGGCTGGACCCGCTGCTGGGCCTGCCCTCGGGGATGGAATGCGTGGACCAGCTGACCGCCGCCATGCGCGAATCGGAAATCGGGTTCGAGCCGAACAAGTCCCTTATCGCCGGCGACCCCGCGCCCACGCTGGCGCGTCTGGCCGAAACGATGAAGACCTGCGCCGATTTCCGCATCGAGGTCGGCGGCCATACCGATTCGCAGGGGTCCGAGGCGTTCAATGCCGAACTGTCGCGCCGCCGCGCGCAGGCGATCCTTGAGGCGATGACCAAGGCCGGCATCGACACGCGCTACATGACCGCCAAGGGGTATGGCGAAAGCCAGCCCATCGCCGACAATGACAGCGATGCCGGGCGCGAGGCGAACCGGCGCATCGAATTCACCCTGCTGGCCGACGATCCGGTGATGACCGACATCCCGAAACCGGCCGAGCCGGTGCATGGCGTCACCGACAGTGCCGAAGAGGTCGCCGACGCGCAACGGACCGCTGCCACCCTTGCTGCGACCGGGGCCGCCCGCGCGGTCGTTCCTGCCCCGAACCCCGCGGCCGAGGCGGCAGCGACCACCCCGGCGGCCGAGGTTCTGGCCCCCGCGCCCAAGGCGCCTCCCGCGCCCGAGGCCGCGCCGGCAGCTCCGGTCGTCACGCCCGACATGCTGGCGGCGGCGCTGCACGCGGCGACCGATCCGGCGGCGGCAGTGCTGGACCCCGCCGATCCTCATGCCGAGGCGGAGGCGGATGAGGGGGGCACCGACATGGCCCAGCCTGTCGAGCCTGTCGCCGCCGAACCCCCTGTCCAGCCCGCAGCGCCTGAACCCGGAACGGCTGAGGCCCCGCCAGCCGCCACACCTGCCACGGCCACGCCCGAGGCGCCCGCCTTCGCCATTCCCGCCGACGCGGGCACGACCGCCCCGGCGCTGGAACTGGCACGGCCGGGCGCCGCGGCGGTGCGGGCCGCTGTCTTGCCGATGCTGGCGGCGGCGGGGTTGGCGGCCGACCTGCCTGCCGCGCTGGTCTCGGGCCTTGCGCCGACCGAGCCGGGCGATATCGCCCGCGCGCTGGTCGAACGCGCCGTCCGCCCGCCGCCCCGCCCCAAGCGTTGAACCGCCCCAAGCGTTAACCCGTTTCCCGCAACCCCTGTTTCAGAACCAATGGCATGAACCGCACCGAATTCATTGTCGCCACCGCGATCATCCTTTTCGCCGCCTTCATGCTGGGCTGGTTCGCAAGCTGGCTGATCCACCGCCTGTCCCGCGTCACCCGCGCCGAGATGGGCGAGCTGGAAAGCATGGCCCAGCAATTGCACGAGGCCGAGGAAACCCGCGACCGCGCCATTTCCGAACTGGAAGAGCGCGAGGCCGATCTGGTCGCCAAGCTGTCCACCGCCGAGGCCGAGCTTCTGGCCGTGCGCGGCGAATTGCGCGAAACCCATGCCGAGATCGAGGAATTGCGCGACTATATCGAGCGCAAGTCCAGCAAGAAGACCTGACCGGACGACCCCGGGGGACGCGCCCGGACGAAAAAGGCCCGGCGCGATGCCGGGCCTTTGTCCGTTTTCGGGATGGCTGGCGTCAGACGCCGGCCTCGATGATGGCGCGGGCCAGAATCGGCACGGTGGTGTCGTTCAGGCCGGCGATGTTCAGGCGCGAATCGCCGACCATGTAGATGGCGAAATCGTCCTTGATCTTCTGCACCACCTCGGGCGAGGCCCCGAGGCGCGAGAACATGCCGCGATGCTGGGCGATGAAGCGGAAGCGGTCCGAACCGGAAAGCTGCTCAAGCTCGCGCGCGAGTTGGTCGCGCAGGCGCAACATGCCGCCGCGCACCTCCTCAAGCTCGGCCATCCAGTCGGCGCGCAGGTCGGGCGAATTCAGCACCGTCGCCACGATTTTCGCGCCGTGGAAGGGCGGGAAGGAATAGGTCTGGCGGTTCAGAAAGGCCATGGCGCCCTGCGCAAGGTCCTTGCTGGCCACGTCCGCGCATTGCGCCAGCAGGCAGCCGGTGCGTTCGCGGTAGATGCCGAAGTTCTTGCTGCACGAGGCCGCGATCAGAACCTCGGGGATGCGGGACGCGATCAGGCGGGTGCCGGCGGCGTCTTCCTCAAGCCCGTCGCCGAAACCCTGATAGGCCAGGTCGATCAGCGGCAGCGCGCCGGTCTTTTCAAGCAGGTCGGCGACCTCGGCCCATTCTGCGATGGTCAGGTTGGCGCCGGTCGGGTTGTGGCAGCAGCCATGCAACAGGACGACATCGCCCTTTTTCGCGGCGGCCAGATCGGCCTTCATGCCGGCGAAATCGACGCCGCGGGTGGCGCTGTCGAAATAGCGATAGGTCTGCACCGGCAGGCCCATGAAATTCATGATCGAGACGTGGTTCGGCCAGGTCGGGTCGCTGACGAACACCCGCAGGTCGGGGTTGGCCATGCGCGCCAGTTCCAGCGCCTGACGGATGGCGCCGGTGCCGCCCACGGTCGCCAGCGCGGCGGTCAGTTCGGGCTTGTAGCCGGCGCCAAGGATCAGCTCGGCCATGGCTTTCTGAAAGTCCGGCTCACCGGCCAGCGCCGAATAGGTCTTGGTGGTCTCGGTCTCCAGCATCCGGCGCTCGGCTTCCTTGACGGCGCGCATGATCGGGGTGTGGCCATCGGCATCCTTGTAGACGCCCACGCCAAGGTCGATCTTGCCCTGTCGGGGATCGGCCCTGAATTCGCCCATCAGGGCCAGGATCTTGTCAGGGGCCTGCGGTTTCAGATTGCCAAGCATCACGCATCTCCGGTTGCGATTTTAAGGTCGGGGAAGCTGCCCCATTCGGCCCAGCTTCCATCATAAAGCGAGTGGTCTTTGTGCCCGATACGCTCAAGCGCCAGAAACAGCGAGGCCGCCGTCACGCCCGAGCCGCAGGTGGTGATCACCGGGCGCGACAGGTCGACGCCCGCGGCCTCAAAGGCGGCGCGCAGGTCTGCCACGGGTTTCAGCGTGCCGTCCGCGGCGTAAAGCTGGCCAAAGGGCAGGCTTTTCGAGCCGGGAATATGGCCCGCGCGCAGGCCGGGGCGCGGCTCGGGCACCTCGCCGCGAAAGCGCGGCAGGGGGCGGGCATCGACGATTTCATGATCGCCCAGCTTGCTGGCGGCGGCGACTTGCGTCACGTCGCGCACCAGATCGGCGCGGCGTTGCACATTCAGGTGGCGGTCGCGGATCACGGGCGGGGCGGTCTCGACCGGGCGGCCCTCGGCCTGCCATTTCTGCAAGCCGCCATCCAGCATGGCGACCTTGTCGAGACCCATCAGCCGGAAGGTCCACCAGACACGGGCGGCGGAATGCAGCGGCGAATTGTCATAGATGACCACCTGCTGGCCGTCGCCGATGCCAAGCGCGCGCACGCGGCTGACAAAGACCTCGGACGAAGGGGCCATGTGGGGCAGGGCGCTTTGCTGGTCCGAGATGGCGTCAAGGTCGAAGAACCGCGCGCCGGGGATATGCGCGGCAAGGTATTCGGCATGGGCATTGCGGCCCGGCTCCAGAAACCATGTCGCGTCAAGGATGCGCAGATCGGGGTCGTGCAGATGCTCTGCCAGCCAGCCGGTCGAGACCAGAACCCCCGGATCGTCGGAATCACCTACCCGCGACATGACCGCATCCCCCTTACAGCAACGCGCAAAAGCCATGTCCGATGTAGCCGGAGCCGCGCAGGGCTGCAATGGCCGAAGGGTCAGCCGCCCTGTTTCAACAGCCGCTGCTTCTGGCGGTTCCAGTCGCGCTTGGCGCTGGTCTCGCGCTTGTCGGCGGCCTTCTTGCCCTTGGCCAGCCCCAGCTTCAGCTTCACCATGCCGCGATGGTTGAAATACATCACCAACGGCACCAGCGTCATGCCCTGCCGGCCGACAGCCTGCCACATCCGCGCCAGTTCCTTTCGGGAAACCAGCAGCTTGCGTCGCCGCCGCTCGTCATGGCCAAAGACGCCGGCCTCTTTATAGGCGGCGATATAGCCGTTGATCAGCCACAGCTCGCCCCCCTCGATCGAGGCATAGCTTTCGGCGATGTTCGACTGGCCGGTGCGCAGCGCCTTCACCTCGGAGCCGGTCAGGACGATGCCCACCTCAAGATCGCTCTCGATGAAATAGTCGAACCGCGCCCGGCGGTTTTCGGCAATGACTTTGTAATTGGGGTCGGATTTCGTGGCCATGATCGGGAACAGATAGGGTGCGCGCGCCGGCCTGTAAAGGCTTGGCGGCGCGGGCCGGGCGCGGCGAAAGGGCCAAGCGCCCCGGCAGCGTGGCTTGCCAGCGACAGCCGGCCCCGGCAAGACTGGCCTGACATGGGAAAAGGGGGCTTTCATGCGGCACGGTGGGCAGATTCTGGTCGATGCGCTTCGGGCGAACGGGGTCGAAAGGGTGTTCTCGGTCCCCGGCGAAAGCTTTCTGGCGGCGCTGGACGGGCTTTACGCGTCGGGCATCCAGAACATCGTCTGCCGACAGGAAGGCGGCGCCGCCATGATGGCCGAGGCGCAGGGCAAGCTGACCGGCCGCCCCGGCGTGGCCTTCGTCACCCGCGGGCCGGGCGCCACCAATGCCAGCGCCGGCGTGCATGTCGCGCGGCAGGATTCGACGCCGATGATCCTGTTCGTCGGCCAGATCGCCCGCGCCGACCGCGACCGCGAGGCGTTCCAGGAGGTCGATTACCGCGCCATGTTCGGCCCTCTGGCGAAATGGGTGGCCGAGATCGACCAGACCGGGCGCATCCCGGAATATGTCGCCCGCGCCTTTCATCTGGCGATGTCCGGGCGCCCCGGCCCGGTGGTGCTGGCCCTGCCCGAGGATATGCTTTCCGCCCGTGCCGAGGTCGGCGACCTGCCGGCATGGAGCGCACCCCTGGCCGATGTCGCGCCCGCGGCGGTGGCGCGGATCGCGCAGGCGCTGGCGGGGGCCGAGCGGCCTTTGGTGGTGCCGGGCGGCTCGCTTTGGTCGCAGGAGGCCGCCGGCGATCTGGCGCGGTTTGCGGAAAACTGGGGCCTGCCGGTCGCCGTGCCCTTCCGCCGGCAGGGGCATATGGACAATGCGCATCCGAATTACGTCGGCGATCTGGGCGTCGGCATGAATCCGGCGCTGGGGCAGGCGCTGGCGCAGGCCGATTGCGTGCTGTCGCTGGGCTCGCGTCTTGGCGACACGCTGACCCGGGGATATGAGCTGATGGACCCCACGCGCCCCCATGCGCGGGTGATCCAGATCTATCCCGACCCCGATGAGCTTGGCCACCTGTGGCGCCCAGATCCGGGGCTGGTCGCCGACCCGCGCGAGGTGGTGCGGATGCTGGCCGGCCTGCCCGCGCCGCGGCGCTGGGACGACTGGACCGCCGGCCTGCGCGCCGCCTATGAAAGCTGGCAGACGCCCCGGCCGACCCCCGGCGCGCTGCGGATGGAGGAGGTCGTCGCATGGCTTTCTGCCAACCTGCCCGAGGACGCCATCATCACCAACGGCGCCGGGAATTACGCGGCCTTCGTGCATCGCTATTACCGCTATCGCCGCTTTGGCACCCAGCTTGCGCCGACCTCGGGCTCAATGGGTTACGGCCTGCCCGCCGCCGTCGCCGCCAAGCTGGCGCGGCCGGCGCAGACCGTCGTCTGCCTTGCCGGCGACGGCTGCCTGCAAATGACGGTGAACGAGCTTTCGACCGCGGCACAATATGGCGCGGCGGTGATCGTGCTGGTGGCCAATAACGGCCGCTATGGCACCATCCGCATGCATCAGGAACGCAGCTATCCCGGCCGCGTCTCGGGGACCGATCTCTTCAGCCCCGATTTCGCGGCGCTGGCCCGCGCCTATGGCGGCCATGGCGAGGTGGTGACCCGCCAGCAGGACTTTGCCCCGGCCTTTGCCCGGGCGCAGGCTGCCGGCACGCTGGCGGTGCTGGAATTGCGGCTGGACCCCGAGGCGTTGAGCACCGGCGCCACGCTTGCCGAAACCCGCGCCGCGGGCGAGGCGGCGCAGGCCCGCGCCTAAAGGCCGCCCAGCCAGGCCAGCGCCGCCGCCAACCCGGCGGCGGCGGGCACGGTGATCAGCCAGGCCCCAAGGATCGTGCGCACATGCGAACGGCGCACAAGATGGCGGCGGCGGCGTTCCTCGGCCGGCAGGGCCTCGCCCTCGGGTTCGGGCTTGCGGTCGGCCCATTCGCGGTAAAAGCCGATGCCGAAAACGCCACCCACCGCGATATGCGTGGTCGAGACCGGCAGGCCGAAGGATGAGAACACCAGGACCGTCGTCGCCGTCGCCAGCGACACGCACAGCGCCCGGTTCGGGTTGAGCTGGGTGATATTGCTGCCCACCATATGCACCAGCCGTCGCCCGAACAGCACGATCCCCAGCGCGATCCCGATGCTTGAGACCAGCAGCACCAGCGTCCGGCGCGGCGGGCCGGGATCGGCGGCAAGGCTGTCCAGCATGGTCGTCAGCGGCGCGGCGATATTGGCGGTGTCATTGGCGCCATGGGCAAAGCCCATCACCATCGCCGCCACGACCAGCGGCAGGCCGAGAAGCTTCTTGAAGGCCAGTTGCTCGCCGCTTTTGTCGCGGATCAGCCGGTCGATGCGCAGCCGGGCATAGACCCAGCCGGCGAAGGCCCCGGCCAGCCCGACCGCCAGCGCCGTCGCCGGCCCCGTCACATGCGCGGTGACGGTCGCCACCGCGCCCAGCATCCCCAGCGTCAGCGCCACCAGCACCGGCAGCCAGACGCGGCCCGCGCCGATGCGGTCGGCGCGGTTCATCACCCGGTTGCGCAGCGCCGCCAGCATCCCTGCGGCCAGCAGCCCCGCCACGATGGGCGAGGCCATCCAGCCGGTCGCGATCATCGCCATTGCCGGCCAGTTCACCGCCGTCATGCCGAAGGTCGCAAGCCCCGCCCCGGCGATGGCGCCGACCACGGAATGGGTGGTGCTGACCGGGGCATTCGCCCAGGTCGCCAGACTGATCCAGATACCCGCCGCCAAGAGTGCCGCCAGCATCATCCGCGCTGTCGCCGCGCCCTGGCCCAGCGTGCTGCCGACCAGCCCCTCGGTCAGGGTGGCGGTGACCTCATCCCCGGCAAGGACGGCGCCCAGCACCTCCATCCCGGCGACAAGGATCAGGCCCGTGGTCATGCCGATGGCCCCCGCGCCCACCGCCGGCCCCAGCGAGTTCGCGACATCGTTCGCGCCGATCGACAGCGCCAGATAGGCGGCGACGGCCATGCCGGCGGCGACGATGCCAAAGGTCGGCTGGCCGGTGAAGAAGCCGGTCGCGGTCAGCGCGGCGGCGATGACGAAGGCCAGCGCGATGCCCAGCCGCAGCACGCCGCGCGCCGATTGCAGCGCCGCGCGCTCGGCATTGGTGACGCGGCGCAGATCCTTGTCGAGCGTGCGGAACTCGCGCGATTCACGGGCCATCCGACGGCGTGGCCCCCTTGGGTTCGGGCAGGCTCAGCAGGATCTTCTGCAGCCCCGTCTCGGCCACAAGCCGGGCGGCCTCGGCAGGCGCGAACCAGCGGCGCTTGCGCTCATGCGCCTCGGGGAAGGATTTCTGCGTCGCCGAGACATAAAGCGGAAACACCCGCACCTCGACCGGAATGGCGAAGCCGCGGTCCTGCGCCTTGTCATAGTGATAGCGGCCGATCTCGGCCTGACTGACGCGGCCGCGGACGCCCGCTTCCTCCCATGCCTCTTGGGCTGCGGCATCGGCAAGGCTGCGGCCCGGCATCGGCCAGCCCTTGGGCACGATCCAGCGCCCGGTGCCGCGGCTGGTGACCAGCAGCACCTCGCCGGTCTTTTCGTTCAGGCACAGCGCCGCAACCTGCATGTCGGCGGGGCGGCGGCCGATCAGGCGGGCCAGCCGGTTACGGAACTGCGCGATCATTCGCCATCCTCGCCATCGCGGACGCGGCCGCGCATCGACTTGACCTCGCCGCGCTGGGTCTTGGCGGCCAGCCGCCGGCGCTTGCTGCCAAGGGTGGGGCGGGTGGCGATGCGCTTGCGCGGGGCGACCAGCGCCGCGCGGATCAGTTCGGCCAGCCTTTCGCGGGCGATCTCGCGGTTGCGGGCCTGGCTGCGGGTTTCCTCGGCCCGGATCAGCACGGCGCCGTCCAGCGTCCAGCGCCGCCCGGCCAGCCGGCGCAGCCGCGTCTTGACCGGCGCTGGCAGATTTGGGGACCGCTCGGCCTCGAAGCGCAGCTCGACCGCGGTTTCGACCTTGTTCACGTTCTGCCCGCCCGGTCCCTGCGACCGGGTGAAGTTCTCGGACAGCTCCCATTCCTGGAGCGTGATGGCGTCGGTGATGCGCAACATGGGCGGACTATGTAGCAAATTCTGGTTAAGAAAGGACCACCGGAATCGCGGCATGGTCAAAAAATGTCAATGCAGCCGAATGGCCGCACTGGCCGAGGCGCCGCTGGCGTCGATGACCGTCAGCCGGGCAAAGCCCGCGCCGGGATTGGGCAGGCTGGCGACCGGCTGCGGCATGGCGATGGCGACCGGCGTGCCGTTCAGCAGAAAGGTCCACGGCCCGCGCCCGCCGCGCGCCTTGGCGGTCAGGGGGCCGGTCGTGTCGATCTCGGCCCCGTCGGGCGGAAAGGTCAGGCGCAGCGCGTCGGGGGCGGCGGGGCTGGCGGCGACGGCGCTGACCTCGCCCGGCGCGGCGAAGCGGCGCAGCGGCAAGGGCAGGGCGCTGTTGGGCAGCACCAGGGTCTGCGGCGGCGCCGGTGGCAGCGCCACGCCGGGCAGGGCGTCGAACAGGTCGAACAGCACCGGCGCGGCCAGATCGCCGCCAAAGGCGCCGGGCACCGGCGTGCCGTCGGGGCGCCCCAGCCAGACCGCGCCGACACGCGCGCCGTCGAACCCGACCGCCAGCGCGTCGCGGTTCCCGTATGAAGTGCCGGTCTTGTAGGCCAGCGCCCGCTGCCGCGCGCCATGCGGCGCCGGGTTCTGCGCCAGCACATTGCCGACCTGCCACGCCGCGACCGGGCCGAACATCGCCGCCGGGCGTTCCCGGGCGCCGCCGGGCAGGGGCGAAAGCGCGATCCCGCGGCCGCCGCGCGCCAGCGCCGCATAGCCGTTCACCAGCCCTTCAAGCGTGACGCCGACCCCGCCCAGCGTGATGGCAAGGCCGGGGCTGTCGCCCGCAAGGCTGAGCCCGATCCCGCCGCGCCGCAGGGTCTGTGCGATGCGGTTCGGCCCCAGGGCCTCGGCCAGCTTGACCACGGGGATGTTCAGCGACCAGATCAGTGCATTGCGCAGGCTGACGGTGCCGCGAAACTGGTGATCGAAATTCTGCGGCTGCCAGTTGCCAAAGACGGTGGGGCGGTCCTCGATCAGGGTTTCGGGATGGGCAAGACCATCGTCGAAGGCCAGCGCATAGACAAAGGGCTTCAGCGCCGAGCCGGGGCTGCGCCACGCCTGCGTCATGTCCACGAACCCGGCCGAGGTGCCGTCCGTCCAGTCCGCCGCGCCGACCTCGGCCAGCACCTCGCCATTGCGGTGATCGGCCAGCAGGATCGCCGCCGAAAGCCGCCGCCCGGCGCCCTTCACCGCGCGCGAGGCCAGCGCCTCGGCCCGGCGTTGCAGGCGCGGGTCGATGGTGGTCTCGATCCGGGCGGCGCCGGGATATTCGCGCACCAGCCGCGCCGCCAGCAGGGGTGCCAGCGCCGGGAATGCGCGCCGCGCCGCCGGTACCGGCTCGGCCATGGCGGCCTGCGCATCCGCGGCCGAAATCAGCCCGGCGTCAGCGGCGCGGGCCAGCACCCGGTCGCGCGCGGCCTTGGCGGCCTTGGGGAAACGGTCGGGGCGACGCCGTTCGGGCGATTGCGGCAGGGCGACCAGCAGCGCGGCCTGCGCGGGGGTCAGGCGGCGCGGCTCTTTGCCGAACCATTGCAGGCTGGCGGCGCGGATGCCTTCGACATTGGCGCCGTAGGGGGCAAGGCGCAGGTAAAGCCCAAGGATCTGGCGCTTGTCCAGCCGCCGCTCAAGCGCCAGCGCCAGCCGGATCTGGCGGATCTTGCCGGACCATTCGCCGGTCGGCCCCTCCTCGACCAGCCGCGCGACCTGCATAGTCAGCGTCGAGCCGCCCGAGACGACGCGCCCGTTCCATGCCGCCTGCAATCCGGCGCGCAGAAATGCGCGCGGATCGACGCCGCCATGATCGGGAAAGCGCCGGTCCTCCCACAGCAGCAGCATGTCGAGGTAAAGCGGATCGACGGCCCCGGCATCCAGCCGCCAGCGCCCGTCCGCGACCTGAAACGCCCGCAGCAGGCTGCCGTCGCGGGCCAGCACCTCGACGCCCACCGGCACCTCAAGCGGGGGCAGGTCCGTCGCCGCCACCCAGTCGCCGAAAAAGTCCCGCGCCCCGGCCCCGATCCCCAGGGCCAGAGCGGTGACCATCAGCACATGGGCAAGGCGACGCGATCTCATGTCCCAGTCATAGGCCAGTCGCGGCGGCGATAGAACGCCCCTAGCCTTCAAATACCCATGAGACGGCGCGGATTTGCGGTCATTTCGCCTCATCCTCGCCGAAAAGGCCCTTCAGGCCGCGCGCGATCAGGTTGCCGACCTTGGGTCTGGGCTGGTGGATAAAGGGCAGGGGGCGGCAGACCTCCATCGCGGCGATGCCGACGCGGGCAGTCAGGGCGCCGTTGACGACGCCCTCGCCGAAGCGTTTCGAGACCTTGGCCAGCAGCCCGCCGCCGGCGACGGTATGGATCAGGTCGTCGCCCGCGGCCACGGCGCCGGTGGCGATCAGATGCGTCATCACCGTGCGCGCCAGCCGCCAGCCGCCGACGGCGCCCGCGCGCCCGCCATAGATTTCGGCCATGCGGCGGATCATGCGCAGGTTCGCGGCCAGCGCCGCCACCACATCGGCCAGGGCCAGCGGGATCAGCGCGGTGGCGGCGGCGACGGTGCGGGCGGCGGCCTCGATCTCGCGCCGGGCCTGCTGGTCCAGATCGGCCAGAAGCTGCGTCTCGGCCATGGCGATCAGGGTTTCGGGGTCATAGGCGTCGGATTTGCGGCGGCGCAGTTCGGCCAGCCCCCATTCCATTTCGGGGCGGTCGCGGTAAAGCCGCTCAAGCCGGGTGACGACCTGCCCCGCCGCCTTCAGATCGCCCGAGGCCAGCGCCGCGCCCGCCTCGCGGTTGATGCCGTCGATGGCGGCGAAGCGCGACCAGGCGCGGTATTCCCGCCAGGCCACCGCCAGCGTGGCAAGGCAGAACAGCGACATCAGCCCGATGCCGATCCAGCCCAGCAGCGGATAGGTGTTCAGCAGATCGCGCAGATAGCGCAGCGCCGCGACCGACAGCAGAAAGCTGAACAGCGCCACCCCGGAATTGATGAAGAACCGCGTCAGCCGCGACGGCCCGCGCCCGACCAGCCGCGCCACAAGCTGCATGGTGCGGGGCTGGGGCAGCGCCGACAGATCGCCATCCGCGATGGCCGGCGCATCGGCGGGCGAGGGCGCTGCCTCGCCTTCGCGCAGGTCGGCGCGCGGCGCCTTGCGTTCGCGCAGGTCCGGGCCGCGCAGATCGGGCCCGCGCGGATCGGGGCTGCGTGCACCGGCATCGGGCTGGTCCGTCTCGGCCACCGGGGCCTCGTCCAGTTCCATCAGCACCGGCCCGCGCCGTTTCGGAGGCTCAGTCATCGCGTTCCCCTATAGCCTGTCGCCGATCAGGAATTCCGCCGCGCGGTCCAGCCGGATATGCGGCGGCCCGTCGCCCGGGCGCAGCGTGTTCCGTGCGGGCGCGAAATCCATGATCGCGTAATCGCCGTCCAGCCAGCGGGTCGCGCCCTGCTGCGCGGGGATCAGCAGCTCGGCCGGGTTCGCGGGCAGCTCGCCCGGATAGAAGGCGGCCTGCCGGCCGTCCATCAGCGTGCCGCGCACGGCGGGCAGATCCTCGCCGTCCTGACGGATGATTTCCTCGGTCGTGGTGCGCAGGCTGGCGATGGACATGGCGTCGGTCCGCGCGCCAGAGAAGTCGGCGCGGTCGCGCGCCTCGCGCAGCATGGCGGCGGTGATCGCGGTCAGGCGCGGGTGCTGGACATGGTTCAGGTGGTCGGCCTTGGTGGCGGCGAACAGGATCCGCTCGACCCGGCGCGCGCCCAGAAGCTGCGCCAGCCAGCCGGTGCGGCCGGGGCGGAAGGCGGTCAGGATATCGGCCATGGCGCGGCGCATGTCCTCGACCGCGGGGGGGCCGGCATGGATGGCGCCCAGCACGTCCATCAGCACCACCTGCCGGTCGATACGGGCGAAGTGGTCGCGGAAAAAGGGCTTTACCACCCGCGACTTGTAGGCGCCGAAGCGGCGGGCGAATTCGCGCCCCAGCGCGCCCGCGCGCATCTCGGCCGGCAGCGGCGTGAAGGTCAGCGCGGGCGAGCCGGCAAGCTCTCCCGGCATCAGGAAGCGGCCGGGCGTGCAATCCGACCAGCCGGCATCGCGGGTCATGTGCAGATGGCTTGTATAGGCGTCGGTCAGGGCCTGCGCGGCGGTTTCGTCAACGCGGGTGGCATCGGTCGCGGCCAGCGCGGCGCGGAACATGTCGGCGCCGGGGCGGTCCTGCATCCGCTCGAACACCTCGTTCGACCACTGGTCGAAGTCCTTGTCCATCAACCGCAGGTCCAGAAGCCATTCGCCCGGATAATCGACGATATCCAGATGCAGCACCTGCTGGCCGCGCCAGCCGGCGATCATGCCGCGCGGCTGCACGCGCAGGGACAGGCGCAACTGGCTGACATGGCGCGTGCCTTCGGGCCAATGCGGGTCGGGGCCGGTCATCGCCGCCAGATGCCGCTCGAACTCAAACCGGGGCACGGTGTCGTCGGGCTGGGGTTGCAGCCACGCCGCCTTGATCGAGCCATCGGCGGCAGCGCGCAGCGCGGCCATGCGGCCGCGGTCCAGCAGGTTGCCCACCAGCGAGGTGATGAACACGGTCTTGCCCGCGCGCGAAAGCCCCGTCACGCCCAGCCGGATCACCGGGTCGGAAAGGCCCAGTCCCTGCATCAGATCGCTGCCAAGCGTCATCTATTTCCACCCGCAAAACATCATGGCCCCCGCAAGATATGTGCGTGGGCCTGAAAATGTTAGAGGGCGCGTTGGCGCGCCATAGCCGGGGGGCAGGCGGTCGGCGATGCGCCGCCTTGCCGGGGCCGCAGCGTGACGGTCGCGGCCTTGCAGCAGGAAGCTGTCGGCACCGGCCGGCGCCGGGGCGCCCAGAGGCGTCGGGTCACATTCGGGCGTCGGCTCAAGCGTGAACCCGTTGGGGATCGTGGTCCCATCGGTTGCGCCATCGCCGCCGGTCAGCGTCAGGCCGCATTCCGGAACCGGCCGGGACGGCCCTTCATCCGAAGGGCCTGCCCGTTTTCACCACCATGTGATTGCCGCAAGGTGCGCCCAACGTCAGATGAAATTGTCCTCATAACGGTTGATGACCACGTCCAGCGTTGCCGGGTCGATCCGGTTGCCGTCGATGTCGGTGTAATAGGGTGGCCTGACCGTGCCGTTGTTGGCTGTCCAGTCGATCAGGAAGCCGATCACAAGGTCGGTCTGGCCCGAGATCTGCGCGGCGGTCTGGCCTTTGATCTGGATCAGCGTGTTGCCGTCCTGCTCGACAAAGGCGAAGGCGTCATAGTCGATGTCGCCATTCGGCGCTGCGTTGGACCACGGCTCGACGTTCAGTTGCAGCGAGTCCTCGCCCCGGTCGAAATCGGCGATCACTGCCGTCCGGCCGCCAGCGACAAAGCCGACAAGGGTATCGGCGCCCGCTCCGCCGCTGACCGTGTCGGCCCGGTCGAAGGTGATGAGGTCCTGCCCCGCGCCGCCCTGCAACACGTCGTCGCTGCGCCCGATGTGATAGATGTAGGTGTCGTATTCCCACCACTCGGTCGAGTCCTCGATATAGTCGTAATGCGACTCGGTCCCGTCGATCACGTCATTGCCGCCGCCGCCGTTCAGGGTCGAGCCGGCTTCGTTATAGCCCGTGACCCGCAAGGTGTCGTCGCCGCCCATGCCATCGACGACGCTGCCGCCCGTGGCAAAGACGTATTCGCCCGCGCCGCTGCCCTGAAAATCGGCGTTCAGCACAAGGTCGAATATCACGCCTGAGGACGAAAGGCTCTGGCCGGTCACGATATCGTCGCCGTCCAGCCGCACCCAGCCGCTGGTCATGCCGCTGACGTCGATGGTGTCCGCGCCCTCTCCGCCCGAGACGGTCATGCCGCTGCCCGAGATCCGCAGAAAGTCGTCGCCCGCGCCGGCATTGACGGTCATCAGGGTGCCGTTGGCGGTGATGCTGTCATCGCCGGCGCCGCCCGCGACCACGACATAGGTGCCGGTGACGGTCATGGTGTCGTTGCCCTCGCCACCGCGGGCGCACATGGCCTTGGCCCCGCCCTGGATGATCAGGATATCGTCGCCGGCGCCGCCATCGGCATCGATGGAATTGCCGGTGGCGGTGATGCTGTCATCGCCCGCGCCGCCGCGCAGGACGGTCAGCCCGTCCCGCAACCCCGCTGCCGGGATCGGGCCTTCGGGGTTCCAGATGCGGTTCTGGTTGGAGCGGTCGACCCAGTAGCCCGAGATGGAATAATCCTCGGTGCGCAGGTTGGTCAGTTCGCTGTTCAGGACGAAGCTGACCGCGGGCGAGCTGTGGTTGGCGGTGATGGTGTCGTTGCCGGTGCCGCCCTCGAAAACGCCTGACTGGTTGCCGACGTCGATGGTTTCGCCGCCGGGGATCGTGGGGGTGCCACCGCCATCGCTGCCACCACCGTCGCCGCCGCCATCGCTGCCGCCGTTGTCGCAATCACCGCCGCCACCCCATTCCGGGAAATACCGGGTCACGATCCAATCGCGGATCTGCGTCAGAAGAAATGAAAGAAAGGAACGCATCTTCTCAACCTCCAAACTAAATATGACTAATATGTATGATCAGTGAGCGCCTCGACGGCGCGTCTGTCAACACTTGCGTCAGATGGTTTGGTGGCTGCCGGGACGGGCGGTTGCGCGGCGCTGTCAGACGCAACAGTGAAGGCCGCGTTGATCTTGTGATCCCATGCGGCTTCGGATGGCCCATATATCCACTGTCCCTTTCGGACGGGTGCGACATTTTTTATACCTCGGCCCATGACCGACGCCCTGCCCATCGATGCTGTATTACCCGAACTGACCGCCGCGCTGGCCGCGCATGGCCGTGCCGTCCTGATGGCGCCGCCCGGCGCGGGCAAGACCACGCGCGTGCCGCTGGCGCTGCTGCCGGTCGTCCCGGGCCGCATCGTCATGCTTGAGCCGCGCCGCCTTGCCGCCCGCGCCGCGGCCGAGCGCATGGCCGAGACGCTGGGCGAGGCCGTCGGCCAGACCGTCGGCTATCGCATCCGCGGCGAGGCCGTCCCCGGCGCCCGCATCGAGGTCGTGACCGAAGGCATCCTGACGCGGATGCTGCAATCCGACCCCTCGCTGGAGGGGACCGGCTGCGTCATCTTCGACGAATTTCACGAACGCAGCCTGAATGCCGATCTGGGCCTTGCCCTGACATGGGAGGCGCGCGCGGCGCTGCGTCCCGATCTGGCGCTGCTGGTCATGTCGGCGACGCTGGATGCCGGGCCGGTGGCGGCGCTGCTGGATGACGCCCCGGTGATCCGGTCCGAGGGGCGGGCCTTTCCGGTCGAAACCCGCTGGCTTGACCGCCCCCTGCCTGCCGGTGCGCGCCTGATCCCCGAAGCGGCGCGGCTGGTCGCCGAGGCCGAGGCGGCGACCCGCGATACCGGCGGCACCATCCTGACCTTTCTGCCGGGCGAGGGCGAGATCCGCCGCGTCGCGGCCCTGCTGAACACCGATGCCGAGGTGGTGCCGCTGTATGGCGCCATGGACTTCAAGGCGCAGCGCGCGGCGCTGCAGCCGGCGCAGGGGCGGCGGCGGATCGTGCTGGCGACCTCGATCGCGGAAACCTCGCTGACCATTCCCGATGTGCGGGTGGTGGTCGATGCGGGCCGCGCGCGCCGGGCGCGCTTTGATCCCGGCAGCGGCATGTCGCGGCTGGTGACCGAACGCGTCAGCCGCGCCGAGGCCGAACAGCGCCGCGGCCGCGCCGGCCGGGTCGCGCCGGGCATCTGCTATCGCATGTGGGCGCGGGCCGAGGAGGGCGCGCTGCCCGCCTTTGCGCCGCCGGAAATCGCCGTCGCCGATCTGGCCGGGCTGGCGCTGGAACTGGCGAACTGGGGCTCAGACGGGGCGGACCTGGCCTTCCTGACCCCGCCGCCCGAGGCCGCGCTGGCCGAGGCCCGCGCCCTGCTGGCCGATCTGGGCGCGCTGGACGCGGCCGGGCGCATCACCGCCCATGGTCGGGCGCTGGTGGCGCTGCCGCTGCACCCGCGGCTGGGGCATATGCTGATACTGGCCGGGCGCGACGCCGCCGATCTGGCCGCCCTGATGGCCGAGCGCGACCCCCTGACCGGCGCGCCGACCGATCTGACGCTGCGCCTGCGCGCCATCCGCGATGCCCGCGCCTATGCCGACCGCCACCCCTGGCCCGCCAATCCCGGCACGCTGCACCGCATCCGCGACGACGCGAAGCGCCTGCGCCGCCTTGCCCCGGAAGGGCGCGGCCTGTCGCCCGGCGCCATGGCGGCGCTGGCCTATCCCGACCGTATCGGCCTGCGCCGCAAGGGCGAACAGCCGCGCTATGTGCTCTCGGGCGGCAAGGGGGCGGTGCTGCCCGATGGCGATGCGCTGGCGGCCGCGCGCCTGATCGTCGCCACCGATCTGGATGGCGACGCGCGCGAAGCCCGCATCCGCATGGCCGCACCCCTGGATGAGGCCGAGCTGCGCGATCTGTTCGCCGACGGCATCGCCATGGTCGAAACCGTCGAATGGTCCCGGCGCGAGAACCGCGTCACCGCGCGGCGTCAGGAACGCCTTGGTGCGCTGGTTCTGGCCGACCGCGCGCTGGACGACCCCGACCCGCAGGCGCTGGCGCTGGCCGCGTTCGAGGGGCTGCGCCAGAACGGCCTGAACTGGACCGCCGCCGCCGCCCGCCTGCGCGCCCGCATCGCGCTGATCCCCGATCTTGGCCCGGTCGATGACGCCAGCCTGCTGGCCGATCCCGACTGGCTGCTGCCCTATCTCGGCCGCGCGCGGACGTTGGCCGACCTGCGCGCGTTGGACCTGACCGAGGCGCTGAAGGCGCGTATCGGCTGGGACGGTCAGCAGCGCCTGAACGACGCCGCGCCGGCGCATTTCGTGACCCCTCTGGGCCGCCGCGTGCCCATCGATTACGACCACGAAACCCCTTCGGTCGAACTGAAGCTGCAAGAGCTGTTCGGCCTTGCCCGCCACCCGGTCGTCGGCGGGCGGGCCTTGCGCATCTCGATGCTGTCGCCCGGCGGCAAGCCCATCGCCGTGACCACCGATCTGCCGGGCTTCTGGGCCGGCAGCTATGCGGATGTGCGCAAGGACATGCGCGGCCGCTATCCGCGCCACCCATGGCCGGAAAACCCGCTTGATGCCGACCCGACCACCCGCGCCAAACCGCGCGGGACATAGGCAGTCATGCCGATTGCCGCTAGGTAAACCGATCGATAAAAGCCGGAAAAACATTCGGTTGGAAAAAGTATCATGTCATCCCAGAATACCGCCACTGCGACCACCTATCCGATGTCGAAGATCGCCCGGCAATATCTGATGATCCTTCTGGTCTGCATCGTCGGGGTGTTCGCCCTCATCTGGATCGCCGAAAGCGTCTTCAAGCTGGATGCGGCCAACAACGGCGCGATGGGGCTTCTGGTGGTGATGTTTGCGGCCATGCCCGTCGCCGTCACATGGTATGAACGCGAGGGCGGGCGCCCTGCCTCGGGCCGTATCTGGAAGGCGACGCTGGTGTGCGGGCTTGTCAATGTGGCGGTTCAAGGCGCGCTGGCGGCCCTGCTTTTGTCCACCGGCATCGTGCAAGACATGCTCGGAAGCCCCGCCGGCCTCCAGCCCGGTCAGATGCAGATCCTTTTGCCGATCATGCTGGGCGCGCTGCTGGTGCAGGGGCTGTTCATCCGCCTTGGCCTTGGAATGGGCTTCCGGCAGGCGGTGAAGCAGGCGAAGGCCAAGGCCGACAGGGCCGCCCGAAGCTGATCGCGCCGTTCCCGCACAAGGCGATACGGCCCGGCCCCGTCAGGCGCCCGGCCGCTTCGTTCCGGTCCGCCGTCAGGCTGCGCGCATCCCGCGCAGCTTGAACGCCAGCACGATCATCACCACGCCGATCAGCAGCGCCATCAGCCCGATCAGCCAGGCGATGCTCAGCAACCCCGCCGAGGGGATCATCGCCATCAGGATACCCCAGACCACCATCAGAAGACCGCTCAGCCCCAGCGCCCATTCGCCTTCGATCTCCTTGCGCAGGCGGATGGCGGCGATGATGCGAAAGACCCCGGCGACAATGCCCCAGGCAGCCATCCAGATGACAAAGGCCAGCGCCGTCGCCTCGGGCCAGAACAGCGCCATCAGGCCGATGATGATCGACAGCGCGCCGTCCAGCGCCCAGCTCCACCAGCGGTCGTCGCCGGATTTGCGCTGAAAGCCCAGCATGATCGACATGATGCCGTCAAAGATGGCATAGGCGCCAAAGACCAGCAGCAGCGCATAGACCGTCAGCCCCGGCCAGATCAGCGCCATCAGGCCAAAGGCCACCGCCGCGATGCCGCGCAGCAGCGGCACCCACCAGTTGTCGGCCATGACACGCACAAGATTTTCCACGCCAAACCCCCTTGAAATGGTTGCAACCAGGGCGGAAGCGGATCCCGCCCCGGGGGATAACGCGGCAGCGGCGGAATGGTCGCAAGACGGCTTCGATCCGCGCGCAACCGTGGCGCGCAGGTCACGGTTGCGTGATCTCAGCCCAGCCGGTCGGGCAGCGCCAGCCCGCGCAGGATCTCGGCGGCGGGCATCGGACGCTTGCCCTCGCGCTGCGCGTCCAGCACCTCGACGGCGCCCTCGCCGCAGGCGATGACAAAGCCCGATAGCACCTGACCCGGCGCACCCTGACCGGCAACCAGCCGCGAACGCAGTAGCTTCACCCGCTCGTCACCGATCAGGCACCACGCGCCCGGAAAAGGCGACAGGCCCCGGATCAGCCGGTCAACCTCGGCGGCGGGGCGCGTCCAGTCGATCCGCGCCTCGGCCTTGTCGATCTTGCTGGCATAGGTCACGCCCGCGGCCGCCTGTGGCACGGCGGGCAAAGGCAGCCGCCCCAGCACATCGACGACCAGACCAGCGCCCATCCCGGCCAGCCGGTCATGCAGATCGGCGGTGGTGTCCTCCGGCCCGATCGGCGTGCGTGCCTCGGCCAGCACCGGCCCGGTATCCAGCCCGGCCTCCATCTGCATGATGGCGACGCCGGTTTCCGCGTCCCCGGCCATGATGGCGCGATGGATCGGTGCCGCCCCCCGCCAGCGCGGCAAAAGCGAGGCGTGAATGTTCAGACAGCCCAGCCGCGGCGCATCCAGCACCGCTTGCGGCAGGATCAGCCCATAGGCGACGACGACGGCCACATCCGCCCCCAGCGCCGCGAACTCTGCCTGATCTTCGGCCGATTTCAGCCGCTCGGGCACGCGCACCGGCAAGCCCAGCTCCTCGGCTGCGCGCTGCACCGCCGAGGGACGGGGCTTCTGCCCGCGCCCGGCCGCGCGCGGCGGCTGCGAATAGACCGCGACGACCTCGTGCCGCGCGGCGATCGCCCGCAGCGCCGGAACCGAAAAATCCGGCGTCCCCATGAAGATCACGCGCATGTCCGGGCTTCTTTCATGTCCAAATATCCTCGGGGGGTCCGGGGGGCGAAGCGCCCCCGGGCGGCCTCAACGCCGCGTCAGCTTGGCCGATTTCGCGACCAGCATCTTGCGGCGCAGGGGCGACAGGCGATCGACGTAAAGCCGGCCGTTCAGGTGGTCGATCTGGTGCTGCACGCTGGTCGCCCAAAGCCCGACGAAATCGCGCTCCTCGATCTCGCCCTGGTCGTTCAGGAAACGCACGGTGACGGCGCGGGGCCGCTCGATCCGGGCCGAGACGCCGGGCAGGTTGGGGCTGGCTTCCTCATGCGCGCGCATCTGCACGCTTTCATGCAGCACCTCGGGATTGGCCATGCGCAAGGCCTGCCCGCGCTTTTCGGATGCGTCCACCACCGCCAGCCGCTGCATGATGCCGATCTGCGGCGCGGCAAGACCGACGCCGGGCATCGCCTCCATGCTGTCGATCATGTCGTCCCAGATCATGCGCACGGTTTCGGTGATCGCAGCGACGGGTTCGGCGGCCTTGTGCAGCCGCGGGTCGTGATAGGGCAGGAAGGCACGAACCGTCATGCCGCGCAGCCTTGCGGCTTCAGCACGCGCCGGGTCGATGCCGGATGCCGCAACAGCATTTCCGGCGGACGGACCGGGCGCGCGACAAGGTTGCCCTTGCAGTTCGGGCAGATGCCCGCCAGCACGCCCTGCGCGCAATCGGGACAAAAGGTGCATTCAAAGGTGCAGATCATCGCGCCGGCCTCGGGTGGCAGGTCGCGGTCGCAGCATTCGCAATTGGGGCGTAATTCAAGCATCGCGTCTTTCCTTCAAGAGGTGCTCAGGCACGCCCGCGCTCGCGCTTGAACTTGACCATCTTGCGGGTGATCATCTGGCGCCTGATCGGGCCAAGGTGGTCGATGAACAGCTTGCCGTCCAGATGGTCGATCTCGTGCTGGGCGCAGGTCGCCCAAAGGCCGCCGAAGTCGCGCTCATGCGTCTTGCCGTCAAGGCCCAGCCAGCGCACGCGCACCTCGGCCGGGCGGGTCACGTCGGCGTAATGGTCGGGGATCGACAGGCAGCCTTCCTCATAGGTGTTCAGCGCCTCGGAGGTCCATGTGATCTCGGGGTTCAGCATGGCGATGGGCTGGCGCGGCGCCTCGGGGTCCTTTTCGCAGTCCATGACGTAAAGCCGCGTCAGCACGCCGACCTGCGGCGCGGCAAGGCCGACGCCCGGGGCGTCATACATGGTCGCCAGCATATCGGCGGCCAGCGTCTCGATCTCGGGGGTGATGCGGGCCACGGGCTCGCACAGCTTTTTCAGCCGCGGATCGGGGTGAAGGATGATGCTGCGCAATGTCATGCATGTGATCTAGGGCAAGCCTTGGCCTTGCGCAACAAGTCGCTATGCTGCCAGCGGCACGAAGGAAAGGGAGCAGGATGGCAAAGCCCGATTTCGACGAGATCATCGACCGCACCGGCACGGCATGCAGCAAATGGGACGACATGCAGGCGATCTACGGGGTCGCGCCCGGCGATGGCATCTCGATGTGGGTGGCCGACATGGACTTCCGCCCGCCGGCCAGCGTCCAGCGCGCGGTCGAGAGCATGGCCGCCCATGGCATCTATGGCTATCCCGGCGCGAACCGCCCCTATATCGAGGCGATCCGCTGGTGGATGGCCAGCCGCCACGGCTGGGAGGTCGCGCCCGAATGGATCCTGACCGCGCACGGGCTGGTGAACGGCACCGCGCTGTGCGTCGACGCCTTCACCCGGCCGGGCGAGGCGGTGATCCTGATGACCCCGGTCTATCACGCCTTTGCCCGCGTCACCCGCGCCGCCGGGCGCGAGGTGCGGGAATTTCCGCTGGCGCAGGTCGACGGCGAATACCGCATGGACTGGCCGGCATGGGAAAAGCTGCTGACCGGCAACGAGAAAATGCTGATCCTGTGTTCGCCGCATAATCCCGGCGGCCGCGTCTGGACGCCCGGCGAACTGCGCCAGGTCGTCGATTTCTGCGCCGCCCATGACCTGATCCTTGTCTCGGACGAGATCCATCACGACCTGGTCATGCCCGGCGCCCGCCGCCATACGGTGCTGGCGACGCTTGCCACCGACGCCGCGCCGCGGCTGGTGACGCTGACCGCCGCGACCAAGACCTTCAATATCGCCGGCGCCCATATCGGCAACCTGATCGTCGCGGACGAGGGGCTGCGCAAGGCGTTGCAGGGGCGGATGATGGCGCTTGGCATCTCGCCGGGGATGTTCGGCCTTGGCATGGTCGCCGCCGCCTATTCGCCCGAGGGCGCGGCCTGGGTCGATGCGCTGGTCGCCTATCTGGACGGCAACCGCCGCCTGTTCGATCAGGGCGTGAACGCGATCCCCGGCCTGCGTTCGATGCCGCTTGAGGCGACCTATCTGGCATGGGTCGACCTGTCCGGCACCGGCATGACGCGCGAGGAATTCACCGCCCGGGTCGAGAAGGGCGCCCGCATCGCCTGCAACCACGGCACCAGCTTCGGCCTTGGCGGCGACAGCTTCCTGCGCTTCAACATCGCCACCCCCCGTGCCCGCGTGGCCGAGGCGGTGGCGCGTCTGCAAGAGGCCTTTGGCGATCTGCAATGAGGCGGTTGGGCGGGCTGTTTTCGGCGCTGTGCCTTGTGGCGCTGGTCGTGGGGCTGGCGATGATCTGGCGGTCCGAACCCGTCCCGGTCGCGCCTTCGCCACAGCCTTCGCCGCAAGCCCCGCCCGGCGGCGGCTGGCGTCTGCCCGAATTCCGGCTGCCGGATATCGGCCTGCCCTCGATCCTGCGCCCGCAGCCCACCCAGCCGCCTGCGCAGCCGCCCGTGCCGATCACCTCGGCAGTCGAACGTATTCTGGTGGAAAAATCCGCCCGCCGCATGACCGTCTGGCAAAAGGACGGGCCGCCCCGCCGCTATGACATCGCGCTGGGCTTTGCCCCCGATGGCGACAAGACGCGCGAAGGCGACGGGCGCACCCCCGAGGGGGTCTTTCGCATCGACCGGCTGAACCGGCAAAGCAAGTATCACCTGTCGCTGGGCCTCGACTATCCGCAAAAGCGCCACCGCGAGGCCGCGCGCCGCGCCGGTGTCAGCCCCGGCGGCGATATCATGATCCACGGCCAGCCCAACGAGATCGCCGAGGGCTACAAGGTCAAGGGCGACTGGACCGCCGGCTGCATCGCCCTGACCAATCCCGAGATCGAGGAAATCTTTGCCAATGCCGCCATCGGCACCGAGGTCGAGATCCGTCCCTGACGCCGCCACCGCCGGCGGTTTTCCTGCACATCGCGGGGGACTCGCGCGAAAACGGTGCTATTGTGGACCCTCGCGACATGCGCTTGGCCGGAAATGGCAAGTAATCCTTGCCGCCATGGCCCAGACTGGCAGCGCCCCCGGCGCGGGGCACATGACGAGGGGGGAGTGCGGACATGACCTATGGCGACCGGCCAAGGCCGGAGGAATCGCGCCTGCGCGGCGACACTGGCACCACGCTTTACGAGGATACGATCGCCGGGCTGCTGGCCCGCACCGCCGCCGTCCGGCCCGAGGCCGAGGCGCTGGTCTTTCGCGAACACGGGTTGCGGCTGACATGGGGCGGGTTCCGCGAGGCTGTGGACCGGCTGGCGACGGGGCTGCTTGAGCTTGGCGTGGCGCGCGGCGACCGCGTGGGCATCTGGTCTCCGAACCGGCCGGAATGGGTGCTGACGCAATTCGCCACCGCCCGCATCGGCGCGATCCTTGTCAACGTGAACCCCGCCTATCGGCTGGCCGAGGTCGAATATGCGCTGCGCCATGTCGGCGTCCGGGTGCTGGTGACGGCGGACAGGTTCAAAAGCTCGGACTATGTGGGGATGCTGCGGGAATTGCTGCCCGACCTGCCCGAAAGCGGCGCGATCAGCGCCGCGAACCTGCCCGACCTGCGCGCCATCGTCGCCATGGGCGAGCCGCAGCAGGGGATGCTGCGCTTTGACGATATCGCCGCCACGCCCGCCGACCCGGCGCGGCTGGATGCGCTGACGGCGGTGCTGGACCCGAACGACCCGATCAACATCCAGTTCACATCCGGCACCACGGGCCTGCCCAAGGGCGCCACGCTCAGCCATCGCAATATCGTCAACAATGCCCGCTTCGTCACCGACCGCATGGGCTTTACCGATCAGGACCGGCTGTGCATCCCGGTGCCGCTTTACCATTGCTTCGGCATGGTGATGGGCGTGCTGGGCTGCGTCAGCAAGGGCGCGACCATGATCTTTCCGGGCGAGGCCTTCGACCCCGACGTGACCCTGCAAAGCGTCGCGGATGAGCGCTGCACCGCGCTTTACGGCGTGCCGACGATGTTCTCGGCCATGCTGGCCAGCGAGCGTTTCCACCATTACGACCTTGGCACGCTGCGCACCGGCATCATGGCCGGCGCGCCTTGCCCCATCGAGGTGATGAAGCGCGTGCGCGAGGAAATGCACATGTCGCAGGTGACCATCGCCTATGGCATGACCGAAACCTCGCCGGTGTCCTTCCAGTCGATGATGGACGACCCGGTGGAAAAGCGCGTCTCGACCGTGGGCCGCATCCACCCGCATCTTGAGGTGAAGCTGGTCGACGCGAGCGGCAATACCGTCCCGACCGGCGCCGTGGGCGAACTTTGCACGCGCGGCTATTCCGTCATGCGCGGCTACTGGAACGAGCCGCAAAAGACCGCCGAGGCCATCGATGCCGAAGGCTGGATGCATACCGGCGACCTGGCCACCATCGACGCCGAGGGCTATTGCAGCATCGTCGGGCGCAGCAAGGACATGCTGATCCGCGGCGGCGAGAACGTCTATCCGCGCGAGATCGAGGAATTCCTGTACCGCCACCCCAAGGTGCGCGAGGTGCAGGTCGTCGGCATCCCCGACGACCGCTATGGCGAGGAAATCTGCGCCTGCATCATGGCCCGCGACGCCAGCCTGACGGCCGAGGAACTGCGCGCCTTCTGCAAGGGCCAGATCGCCCATTACAAGGTGCCGCGCTATGTCGAATTCGTCGATGAATTTCCGATGACGGTGACCGGCAAGGTGCAGAAATTCATCCTGCGCGACCAGATGGTGCTGCGGATTTTCCCGCAGGAACAGACACAGGCGCAGGCGGGTTAGCGGCGCGGAACGCGGCGGGGCTGCTGCCGGTCCATTTCAGGAAGGCGCGGTGAAAGGCGCTGGGTTCGGCATAGCCCAGCCGCGCCGCGATCTCGGCCACGGGCGCGGCGGAACGGGTCAGCATGATCCGGGCCGCGCTTTGGCGCATCTCGTCGCGGATGGCGGAAAAGCTTTGCCCCTCGCCGCGCAGGCGCCGGCGCAGCGTGGCCGGGGACAGGTGCAGATCGCTGGCGAGGCGGTCGAAATCGGGCCAGTCCTCGGGCGGCAGGGCGCGCAGGCGGGCGCGGATGCGTGCCGTCAGCCCCTGATCGTGGCGATAGCGCAGCAGGATGTTGGCAGGTGCCCCGCGCAGGAATGCCTGCAATGCCTTTTCGCTGCGGATCGGCGGCAGCGCCAGATAGCGCGCGGCAAAGACCAGCCGGCTGTGCGGCTGGCCGAACCGCACCGGCGCGCCGAAGAATTGCAGGTAATCCTGCCGGTTTTCCGGTGCCGGGCAGGCGAAATCGACCTGCATCAGCGGGATGCGCCGCCCGATCAGCCAGCACATCACGCCCATCAGGATCAGCCAGTAGGTGCGATAGGCAAAGGCCGGGCGCGGGGCGTCGCGGTCGGTCAGCACGATTTCGGCCAGACCGTCGCGCAGGCGCAATTCGCCCGCCGGGTCGTCCAGCACCATCGTCAGAAAGCTTAACGCGCGGCGCAGGGCGTGTTCCAGCGTGCGCGCATGCAGCACCGCATGGCAGAGCAGGTTGAAGCTGCCCGGCCGCATCGGCCGCGCCGCCTGACCGAAGAACTCGTCCCCGATCAGGCCGGTGATCGCCAGCCACATGCGCCCGTATTGCAGGTTGCTGACCGGCTGACCCGGCTCGGCGATCCCGGCGGCGGCCAGCACCGGCGCCGGGTCCAGCCCGGCGCGCGTCAGGCTGGCCAGCGCGTCCTCGACAAAGCCGGGCGAGATCTGCCGCCGCTCCATGTCCCG
This sequence comes from Paracoccus sp. (in: a-proteobacteria), assembly GCA_046348875.1. Taxonomy (GTDB): domain Bacteria; phylum Pseudomonadota; class Alphaproteobacteria; order Rhodobacterales; family Rhodobacteraceae; genus Paracoccus. The sequence goes on along the minus strand of JAXMDJ010000010.1, from coordinate 110,358 downwards.
TCCCGCCCGCGCCCCTGTTGCAAAACCGATCAGCTATTCTGGCCGCTAATGTCATTGCCTGCAATGCGCCCTGCGCTACCCTGCCGCAGTTCCCCGGGGAAATGAGGAGACCCGGGAAGCCTGCCGCGCCGCGCGGCGCCAGTCCAGGAGGAGCGATGATGACTGCGACGACCTTGAACCCGACGAATACGCGCCCCGCCTATCAGGACGCCGTGGCGCGCTTCAGCATCCGCGACGCCATGGCCGGGCTGAGGGGCGATCTGGAAACCGGGCTGAACGCCTGTGTCGAATGCTGCGACCGCCATGCCGGCACCGGGCGCGTGGCGCTGCGCTGCGTCTCGGCCGACGAGGTGCTGACCGAATACAGTTTCGAGGACCTGCGCGACATGTCGGCCCGCGCCGCCAACGTGTTTCAGGCGCAGGGCATCCGCCCCGGCGACGTGATCGCCGGGCTTTTGCCGCGCACGGTCGAACTGGTGGCGACGGTTCTGGGCGCGTGGCGGCTGGGGGCGGTCTATCAGCCGCTGTTCACCGCCTTCGGCCCCAAGGCGATCGAACACCGGCTGAAGACCTCGGGCGCGAAGCTGGTGGTGACGAACACCGCACAGCGTCCCAAGCTGGACGAGGTCGAGGACTGCCCGCCCGTCGCCCTGATCCGCAAGGGCGACGAGAAGGGCGACGAGGGCCTGCCCGAAGGCGACATCGATTTCCGCGCCGCGCTGCAAGCCGCCCCAACCGACTTCGACCCCGTCATGCGCCGGGGCGAGGATCTGTTCATGATGATGTCCACCTCGGGCACCACCGGCCTGCCCAAGGGGGTGCCGGTGCCGCTGCGGGCGCTGCTGGCATTCGGCGCCTATATGCGCGATGCCATCGACCTGCGCGAAAGCGACGTGTTCTGGAACATCGCCGATCCGGGCTGGGCTTACGGGCTTTACTATGCGCTGACCGGCCCCCTGCTGCTGGGCCAGCCGACGATCTTTCACGAAGGCGGCTTCAACGCCGAAACCACCTATCGCCTGGTCGAGCGGCTGGGGGTGACGAACCTTGCCGGCTCGCCCACCGCCTACCGGCTGCTGATCGCCGCCGGCCCCGAGGCCGCCGAGGCCGTGCGCGGCCGCCTGCGCGTGGTCAGTTCCGCCGGCGAGCCCCTGAACCCCGAGGTGATGCGCTGGTTTGGCGCGCATCTGGCGGTGCCGATCCACGACCATTACGGCCAGACCGAAATGGGCATGTGCGTGAACAACCATCACGGCCTGTCCCATCCTGTGCGCCCCGGCTCGTCCGGGCTGGCGATGCCCGGCTATCGCGTCGTGGTGCTGGACGACGACAGCAACGAACTTGGCCCCAACCAGCCCGGCATCCTTGCCATCGACATGGCGAAATCGCCGCTGATGTGGTTCTCGGGCTATCTCAATCAGGCGACGCCGGCGCTGGCGGGCGGCTATTACCGCACCGGCGACAGCGTCGAGTTCGAGCCGGACGGCTCGATCAGCTTCATCGGGCGCTCGGACGATGTCATCACCTCGTCAGGCTATCGCATCGGGCCTTTCGACGTGGAAAGCGCGCTGATCGAACATCCGGCGGTGATCGAGGCCGCCGTGATCGGCGTGCCCGACCCCGAACGGACCGAGATCGTCAAGGCCTTCGTCATTCTGGGCAGGGGCCATCAGGGCAGCCCCGAACTGGCCGAGGAACTGCGCGCGCATGTCAAGCGCCGCCTCTCGGCCCATGCCTATCCGAAACTGATCGACTTCGTGGCCGAACTGCCCAAGACTCCCAGCGGCAAGATCCAGCGCTTCATCCTGCGCAAGGCCGAAGTCGAGAAACAGGCGAAAGCATAGGAAACGACAATGCAGATCGAAAACCGGGTTTTCCTGATTACGGGCGCGGGATCGGGCCTTGGCGCGGCCGTGGCGCGCATGGCGGTGGCGGGCGGCGGGCGCGCGGCGCTTCTGGACGTGAACGAGGCCGCCGGCCGCGCGCTGGCCGATGAACTGGGCGCGGCCGCCCTGTTCGTCAGGACCGACGTCACCAGCGGTCCCGAGGCCGAGGCCGCCATCGCCGCCGCCGTGCAGACGTTCGGGCGGCTTGACGTGGCGGTGAACTGCGCCGGCGTCGCGCCGGGCGAGCGTATCGTCGGCCGCGACGGCCCCCATGCGCTGGAAAGCTTTGCCCGCGCCATCGGCATCAACCTGATCGGCACCTTCAACATCCTGCGCCTTGCCGCCGATGCCATGGCGAAGAATGCCCCGGGCGAGGGCGGCGAACGCGGCGTGATCGTCAACACCGCCTCGGTCGCGGCCTTTGACGGCCAGATCGGGCAGGCGGCCTATTCCGCCTCCAAGGGCGGGGTGGCGGCGATGACGTTGCCGGCGGCGCGCGAACTGGCGCGCTTTGGCATCCGGGTGATGACCATTGCGCCGGGCATCTTCAAGACGCCGATGATGGCCGGGATGACGCAAGAGGTGCAGGACAGCCTTGGTGCCTCGGTCCCGTTCCCGCCGCGTCTGGGCGAGCCTGCCGAATACGCGGCCCTTGTGCGCCACATCGTCGAGAACCAGATGCTGAACGGCGAAGTCATCCGCCTGGACGGCGCCATCCGCATGGCGCCGAAGTAACCGCCCGGACAACCGCCCCACATGACTGCCCCGAACCAAGGAGAGATCACCATGGACCACGATCCCATCGTCATCGTCGGCGCCGCGCGCACGCCGATGGGCGGCTTTCAGGGCGATTTCGCCGGCACCTCTGCCGCGACCCTTGGCGCCGCCGCCATCGCCGGCGCGCTGAATGGCGCCGGGCTTGCCCCCGACGCGGTGCAGGAAATCATCATGGGCTGCGTGCTGCCCGCCGGTCAGGGACAGGCCCCCGCGCGGCAGGCGGCGCTGGCGGCGGGCCTGCCGCTGGGCGCCGGGGCCACGACCGTGAACAAGATGTGCGGCTCGGGGATGAAGGCGGCGATGCTGGCCCATGACCTGATCCTTGCCGGCTCGGTCGATGTGGTGGTTGCGGGCGGCATGGAAAGCATGTCGAACGCGCCCTATCTGCTGCCCAAGGCCCGCGCCGGCTATCGCATGGGCCACGGGCAGGTCATGGACCACATGTTCCTTGACGGGCTTGAGGACGCCTATGACAAGGGCCGCCTGATGGGCACCTTCGCCGAGGACTGCGCCGAGGCCTACCAGTTCACGCGTGAGGCGCAGGACGACTATGCCATCGCCTCGCTCACGCGCGCGCAGAAGGCCATAGAACAGGGCCGTTTCGCCGCCGAGGTCACCCCCGTCACCGTCCGCGCCGGCAAGGCCGAGCGCGTCGTCCAGATCGACGAACAGCCCGGCAAGGCGCGGCTGGACAAGATCCCCACCCTGCGCCCGGCCTTCCGCGATGGCGGCACGGTCACGGCGGCGAACAGCTCGTCCATCTCGGACGGGGCGGCGGCGCTGATCCTGATGCGCCAGTCCGAGGCCGCGCGCCGCGGCCTGACACCCCGCGCCCGCATCCTTGGCCATGCCACCTTCGCCGACAGGCCGAACCTGTTTCCGACCGCGCCCATCGGCTCGGTCCACAAGCTGCTTGAGCGCACCGGGCTTTCGGTCGCCGATATCGACCTGTGGGAAATCAACGAGGCCTTTGCCGTCGTCGCCATGGCGGCGATGCACGACCTTGGCCTGCCCCATGACATCGTCAACGTGAACGGCGGCGCCTGTGCATTGGGCCACCCCATCGGCGCCTCGGGGGCGCGGGTCATGGTCACGCTGCTGAACGCGCTGGAAAACCACGGGCTGAACCGCGGCGTCGCCTCGCTTTGTATCGGCGGCGGCGAGGCCACCGCCATCGCCATCGAAAGGCTGAACTGATGCTTTTGACCGAGGAACAGGAACAGATCCGCGACATGGCGCGGGACTTCGCGCAAGAGGTGCTGGCGCCCGGTGCCGCCGCCCGCGACCGCGCCCATGCCTTCCCGCGCGAGGAACTGACGCAGATGGGCGAGCTGGGCTTTCTGGGCATGCTGGTCCCCGAGGCCGATGGCGGCTCGGAAACCGGCATGCTGGCCTATGCGCTGGCGCTTGAGGAAATCGCCGCCGCCGATGGCGCCTGCTCCACCATCATGTCGGTGCACAGTTCGGTCGGCTGCGTGCCGATCCTGAAATACGGCACCGAGGACCAGAAGGCGCGCTTCCTGCCGAAACTTGCCTCGGGCGAATGGATCGGCGGCTTTGCCCTGACCGAACCGCAGGCCGGGTCCGACGCGTCCTTCCTGAAGACCCGCGCCCGGCGCGACGGCGATCACTATGTCATCGACGGCGCGAAACAGTTCATCACCTCGGGCAAGAACGGCAAGGTCATCATCGTCTTCGCCGTCACCGATCCCGAGGCCGGCAAGAAGGGCATCTCGGCCTTCATCGTGCCGACCGACACGCCCGGCTATCAGGTGGTCTCGGTCGAACACAAGCTGGGCCAGCACTCCTCCGACACCTGCGCGCTGGCCTTTACCGACATGCGCGTGCCGGTGGAAAACCGCCTCGGCGCCGAGGGCGAGGGCTACAGGATCGCGCTGGCGAACCTCGAAGGCGGCCGCATCGGCATCGCGGCGCAGGCGGTGGGCATGGCGCGCGGCGCCTATCAGGCGGCACTGGCTTACGCCAGGGAACGCATCACCTTCGGCAAGCCCATCGCCGACCATCAGGCCATCGCCTTCAAGCTGGCCGACATGGCGACGCAGATCGACGCCGCCCGCCTGCTGGTGCACCGCGCCGCCCGGCTGCGCGAGGCCGGCATGCCCTGCCTGACCGAGGCCAGCATGGCCAAGCTCTTCGCCTCGGAAATGGCGGAAAAGGTCTGCTCGGCGGCAATCCAGATCCATGGCGGCTACGGCTATCTGAACGACTACCCGGTCGAGCGCATCTATCGCGACGTCCGCGTCTGCCAGATCTACGAAGGCACCAGCGAGGTGCAGCGCATGGTCATCGCGCGCGGCCTCTGAACGGCCGCCCGCCCTTCTTTCATGTCGAAATATCCCGGGGGAACGCCCCGCCGGCCCCATCAAGGGGCAGGCGGGGCGTGGGGGCAGAGCCCCCCGCCCCGATACCGGCCGCCGCGCTCTCAGCGTGCCTCGTTTACCACCCGGATCTGGGTGAATTCGGCCAGACCTTCCTCGGCGAACTCGACGCCAAGACCCGATTGCTTGGCGCCGCCAAAGGGCATGTTCGGCCCGAAATCCAGATGCTTGTTGATCCAGACCGTGCCGCTTTCGATGCGCTCGGCAACGCTGCGGGCAAGGTCGCGATCCTCGCCCCAGACCGAACCGCCAAGCCCCAGATCCAGCCCGTTGGCGCTGGCGACGGCGGCCTCGATATCGTCGAAACGGATCACTGGCAGGATCGGGCCGAATTGTTCCTCGTCCACGATGCGATGGCCGTCCCTCACATCGGCGACGATGGTCGGGGTGATGAAATAGCCCGGACCCTCGGCGACCTCGCCACCCGCCAGGATGCGGCCATCGCTGCGGGCCGAGGCAAGGTAGTCCTTGACCTTCTCGAACTGCATGCGGTTCTGCAACGGACCGATGGTCACGCCCTGTTCCAGTCCGTCGCCGACGACCGCATCGCGGGCCAGCGCCGCCAGCCGCTCGCAGACTTCTTCATAGATGGACTCGTGAACATAGGCGCGCTTGATCGCCAGACAGACCTGCCCGGCATTCATGAACGCGCCCGCGAACAGGCCGGGCGCCACCTTGGCCGGATCGGCGCCCGGCAGCACGATGGCCGCGTCATTGCCGCCCAGCTCCAGCGTCAGCCGCTTGATGGTCGAGGCCGCGCTGGCCATGATCTTCTGCCCCGTCGCGGTCGAGCCGGTGAAGGAAATCTTCGCCACATCGGGATGCGTGGTCAGCATCGCGCCCAGATCGTTCTGGTCGGTGATGATGTTCACCACGCCGGCGGGCAGCACATCGGCCATGATCTCGCCCAGCCGCAGCGTGGTCAGCGGCGTCGTCGGCGCCGGCTTGACGACCATGGTATTGCCGGCCAGCAGCGCCAGCGGCAGCTTGAAGGCCACGATCAGCACCGGGAAGTTCCACGGAATGATCGCCGCCACCACGCCCAGAGGCTTGCGGAACTGCCGCACAAGGCGGTTGTCGTTGTCCTCGATCACCTTCACCGGCAGGTCGTAGCCGGCCAGATGCCGGATGAAGGCGCAGGTGTAAAGGATTTCGGCCTGCGCCTCGGGCAGGGGTTTGCCCTGCTCCTGGGTCAGCAGGCGGGCAAGGTCCTCGGCCTCGGCCTCGATGCGGTCGGCGACGGCCAGGATCAGGGCGCGGCGGGCCGTGATCGGGCGCGCGGCCCAGCCGGGAAACGCGGCCTTCGCGGCGGCGATCGCGGCCTCGGCCTGCGCCTGCGAGGCGCGCGGCGCCATGGCCAGCACCTGTTCGTTGGCCGGGTTCACGACCTCCATGGTCAGGTCGCCCGGGACCAGTTCGCCGTCGATCAGCAGTCGGTATTCGCTCATGTTCGCCCCCTCGGTTGGATCGGAAAACCCTGCCGTTCCGGGGGCCGCGATTCTTGCCAAATCCGGCCAAATGCCGGGCCTGCGCGAAATCTGGCCGGAAATGTCAAATTCTGCGCCGCAGCGCCCGGCGCAGGATCCCCGGGAAAGCAACTGTTTGTTAACGAATTTCCGAATGCTGCGCGACGCCTTGCCGATTGGTGCCGGCGCTTGCCGGTTCCGGCCCTCCATGTGCTACACTTTGCCGCAACAGGGAACTTGCCGGGCCAAGGCGCGAGACGACTGCCAGCCCCGCTCAGCCACGGGAAACGCCATGCAGACGTCATGGATTCGCGGAGCCGTCGCCTTCATGCTTCTGGGACCAGAGGCAGACGCCGCACATGCGGCGACCGAGCCGCCGATGTCGCTGCAAACCTTTGTCAACCGCCTTGAGGTCGAACGCGCCGCCAGCACCGACAGCCTGCGGTCCTGGCGTTCGGGTGAGACGCTGCCCCTGGACGCCATCGGCATCCTGGGCGAGGCCATCGCCCCCCGCCGCAACCTTGGCGAGGCGCTGCGCATCTTTGCCAAGGGCTTTCCCATCCTGCAATCGAACAGCGCCATCACGCTGGAGGTGAACGGGGACGAGGCGCATGTCGCCTATCGCGTCCTCGACCCCCGCATCTGGCCGCGCCGCGCCGACGCGGAACTGACGCTGGGTCTGATCCGCGGCCTGTGCGACCGCTACGGCGTCCCGCGCGAGGCGATCCGCGACATGTGCTTTGAACATCAGCCCGACCGCGACCTGCGGGCGCTTTACCGCCATCTTGGCCGCACGCCGCGCTTCGGGCAGGACGAAAACCGCATCACCTTCTCGGCCCGGGTGCTGGCGAACCCGGCGCGCGAGGGGGCCTTGGGCGATGCCAATGCCAGCGCGAAGCAACTGGATCAGGCGCTGACGGAACTGCGCCGGCAGACGCCGGTTTCGCAGCGCGTCCATGCGCTGATCCTGACCCAGATGGAGCGGGGGCTGGTCAATCAGGCGCAGATCGCCGCGCAGCTTGGCATGTCCGAACGATCGCTGCGCCGGGCGCTGGCGGCCGAGGGCCAGCCATTCCACGAAATCCTTGAGGAATCGCGCCGCGCCCATGGCTTTGCGCTGCTGGTGCGCAGCGACCGGCTGTTCGGGGAAATCGCCCTGCTTCTGGGCTATTCCGATCAGACGGCCTTTTCGCGGGCCTTTTCGCGCTGGTACGGGGCGTCGCCGCGCGAACTCAGGAAGATGGGCGCCGAAGAGGTCAGCGTGATCCGCTGATCGAAGCGCCCTTCGCGCGCCGGGCCGCTATGGGCGATGAAGATGCGCGTGCGGTCGGCGTGGCGCGTGTCGATGGCGGCGAGGATGCGGCGGCAGGCGGCATCGTCGATTTCGGAAAACGCCTCGTCAAAGATCATCACCCCGGCCGGGCGCAGCAGGGCGCGGGCAATGGCGATGCGCTGGCGCAAGCCCCCTGAAAGGTCGGCGCCGGTCTCGGCGATGGGGGTCGCAAGACCCGCCTCCGCCCGCGCCCAATCGGCAAGATCGGCATCGGCCAGCACCTGCCACAGCGCGGCGTCACCCGCATCGGGGGCGGCAAGGCGCAGGTTCTCGGCCAGCGTGCCGCGCAGGATCGCCGGGCGCTGCGCGAGATGCGCGATGCGTTCCGTCAGCGCCGCGGGACGCAAGCCGGCGACATCGGCGCCGGAAAGCAGCGCGGCGCCCTCGGCCAGCGTGGCGTCGCGGGTCAGCGCCGCCATCAGCCGCGACTTGCCGATGCCCGAGGGGCCGTCCAGCAGCACGCGCTGGCCGGGCAGGATATCGGCGCTGACCGGGTGGTGGACGCCGCCGGTGGCGCGTGCCTCGTGCAGGGTCAGCGTGGCGGGGCCCGGCAAGGGTGCCGCGCCGGTATCGGGGCGCGCGCTGGCGATGACGCCGCCCAGCCGCGCGGCGGCGACGCGGGCGCGGGCCTGCGCGTGGTAAAGCCCCAGCAGGTTCCGCAGCGGCCCCGACATCATCCCGGCATAGGCCAGAAAGGCTATCAGCGTGCCGATCTGCCAGTCGCCGCGCACCACCTGCCAGCCGCCGACCAGCAGGATCGCGCCGCGCAGGATGGCGGTGATGGTCTGGCTGACCGCGCCCACGGTTTCCGACCACAGCCGCTGGCGGATCAGCCCGCCGATCTGGGCGCTTTGGGCGCGGGCGAAACCGGCCTCGCGCTGGTCCAGCGCGGCAAGGCCGCGCAGGGTGGCGCGGGCGCCAAGCGTCTCGGCCATGGTCGAGGTCAGCGCGCCGCGCCGTTCGCGCACATCCTCGGCCAGGGCGCGGGTGCGGGGGCGGGCACGGGACAGGAACCACAGCTCGAAGGGCGCCGCCAGCAGGGGCAGCAGCGCCATGCGCCAGTCCAGCGCGACCATCAGCGCCAGCCCGCCGGCAAGGCGAAAGACGGCGCCGGCGGCGACCAGCAGCGTGTCGAAGGCAAAGCTTTGAATTTCGGCGCAGTCGCCGTCCAGCCGGGCCATCGCCTCGCCCAAAGGCAGGTCGGGCAAAGCGGGGTCGCGGGCCAGCGCCGCGCCGAAAAGCCGTCCGCGCAGGTCGGCCAGCATCGCCGCCGAGGCGCGCAGATGCAGCATGGAATTGACGATGCCAAAGCCCACCGCGCCCAGTCCCAGCACGAATGACAGGCCCGCCCAGAAGACCAGCGCCGGCATGTCGCGCGCCATGATGCCGGCGTCGATCACCTGCCGTGTCAGCATCGGCATCGCCAGCCCCAGCGCCGCCGCCGCCAGCGAGGCCGCCAGCACCAGCCCGGCGCCCGGCAGCGCACGCGCCATGACCGGCGCGATCCAGCGCGCGGCCTCGGTGCCGAAGATCAGCCGGGCGGCGCGGGCGGCAAACCTATCCATGCTTGCGCTCGGGTCCAAGGTGGCGGGCGCGGGCGGTCAGCGCGGCGATGGCGGCGGCGCCGGTCAGGCGTTCCCCGGCCGCCGTGATCGCGGCAAGATGGCCGGCGATGCGCGCGGCGCCAAGGCTGGCGCCGCCCATGCCGGTGGCGCCGTGTTCGGGCGAATTGCACCACGCGCCGAAAAGCGCCGGCCCCAGTTGCGAGATGTCGTCCCAGCCGCAGCGCGCATCGCCGGTGGCGGCGATGACGCCCGGATAGGCGGCGGGATAGCAGGCGGGGCCGCGGGCCGGATGCGCGGCGACCAGCACCGCGCCGGCATCCGTCAGCGCCGCACAGGCGCGCTCCAGCGGCGCGCGGTCGGCGGCAAGGCCAAGGCTGAGGCAGATCACCTCGGGGCGCTGGTCGGGCGCCATCGCGGCGAACCAGCGCAGCGCCGCGGCGACCCGCAGCGCGCTGGTCAGCGGGCGGTCGCCGAAGACCTGCGCATGCAGGATCGCCGCGCCGGGGGCGGCGCGGCGGATGATCGCGGCGACGGCGGTGCCATGGCCCAGCCGGTCCGGCTCGGCCGGGTGGACGGCGCCATCGGCCAGAAAGGCGCGCGCCATCGCCCGTTCGCCGGGCGGATCGTCGGCGGGGCCGCCGCTGTCGATCACACCCACGCGGACCATGTCATTCGTCCCGCGTGAACATGCGCACCGATGCCAGCGACATCGAGGCATTGCCGGGCAGATCGATCTGGCCCTTCTTTTCAAGCGTTTCGGCGTCATAGGCGGCCAGGTCGCCAAGCGCGCCGCCCAGCCACACCGTCTTGCCATCGGTCGAGACGATGACCGAATAATAGCTGTGCGGCAGGGGCACGCGCTTGATCGGCACGTCCTTTTCCAGATCGAAGCTTTCCAGCACGTTATAGGCGCCATAGGCCCGGGTCTTGGCCGGGTTCACCCCGGTCGAGAAATAGAACACGTCCATCGCCCGCACGTCGCGCATCTTCATCTGGCCGGTATCAAGGTCCATGGTCAGCAGGCCGGTGCGCGGCGCCTCGGGGTCGGTCGGTTCCTTGTCCTTCAGCATGGTGTAGAAGGGCACGGCCATCACGCCCGAGGTCTCATACTGGCTCCAGACTGCCAGCACGTCGGGCTGGACATAGGTATCGGGCTTCCAGCTTTGGATCGGCAGATCCTCGACCAGCTTGCCGGCGGCGGGGTCCATGACATGCAGCGACCGCCCCAGCCCATAGATGTGCTTGCCGTCGCGCGACCAGGCCAGCAGCGTCACCTGACGCGGGGCGTCAAAGGTCTTTTGCAGCTTGAGCGTCTGGGCGTCGTAAAGCGCGATGCGGGTGGGCTGCACCTTGAAATGCGTGGGAAACAGCCGCACCGGCGTCTGATAGGCGGCCAGCGTCTTGCCGTCGGGCGACAGCGCCAGACCGAACAGGGTCTTGACCCGCTCTTCGGGGGTGGAAAGATCGACGCGGGCCAGCGTCTCGCCGGTGGTCAGGTCCAGCTTGACGATGCTTTCGGTCTTGTTGACCGAGGCGTAGGCGATCTTGCCGCCGGGCGCGACGACCGGAACCATCGGGGTGGGGCCGGCGTCCTTGACGGTGATGACCTTTTCCACGGCCATCTTTTCGGTATCGACCACGATCAGCTTGTCGGGGCGGGCGGGGGCAAGGATGTAATCCTTGGCCAGCGCCGGCGCGGCGCAGGTTGCCATCACGGCCGCCAGCGAAATCAGTGTCTTGCGCATGATGTCAGCCCTTGCTTTCGGGAAAGACGGATTGCAGCTTGCGCCAGTCCTGCATGACGTCGTCGGCGCCCGCGCTCCATTCGGGATAGGTTTGCAGCGTGTCGGCGACCTGCGCCGGCCACCAGCACGGGTCCGCGCAGCCGTAAAGGTCGGCCTCCATCGGCTGGCACAGGTTCGAGACGGCGCCAAAGGCGTCCACCTCCCAGCCGGGATCGAAGGAGGTGGTGCAGCCGACAAGCGAGTTCATCGCCACGACCTCGTCCTCGCGGCCTTCGGCCTGCGCCTCGGCGAATTGCTTGGCCTTGGCGTTGGCGGGGGTCAGATGTTTCATTGGATAACCTCCTTGGTTGCGGCGGGCCGTGCCGTGCGCGGCTCAAGCTGGGTGCGGAAGAATGCGGGATTGGCCTGCATGATGCGGACATAGGCCTCGATGCCGAAATCGACCCAGTCGCGCATCAGGTCGCAGTAATGCCAGACCGGGGCATAGGGATCGCCCTGGCGTGCATAGCTTTCGTGATAGCAGCCGCCCGCGCAGATCGAGCGGATGCGGCAGGTGCGGCAGCCATAGCTGCTGCGGTCCTGCGCGCCCTCGATAAAACGGGCCAGCTTCGGCACGTCGATGCCCTCGGCGACATTGCCATAGGTCGGCTGGTCCGAGCCGACGAAGCGGTGGCACAGGTGCAGGTCGCCCTGCCGGTCCACGGCCAGCATCCCCAGACCTGCGCCGCAGGGCACGGCCTTCTTGGTGCCCTGGGCGATATCGGTCAGCAACTGGTGCATGTTGGAAAAGCCGATATTCTCGCCCCGGCAGGCGGCCTCGACATAGCGGCGGCCAAGGGTCTTCATGTCCTCGAACACCGCCTTCAGCGCGCCGTCGTCAAGGTTGAAGACCGCGATCGGCCCCGAGGTCGCCGGGCCGAAGCCCACCTCGTGAAAGCCAAGGTCGTTCTTCAGGTGGTCGTGGATGCCGATGACATCGGTCACGCCACGGGTCAGCGTCACCCGCACGCCCACCGGCCGCGAGCGGTAGCGCGAAAGCAGCATCCGCACATTGCGCGCGACAAGGTCATAGCTGCCCTTGCCGCCCACCGTCAGGCGGTTCGCGTCATGCAGCGCCTTGGGGCCGTCCATGCTGACGGTCAGCGCGAAGCGATGCGCGTCGAACCAGTCCACCAGTTCTGGCGTCAGCAGCGTGGCGTTGGTCGTCAGCGAGAAATCGACCGTCTTGCCCAGTTCGGAGGCGCGCGGGATGGCATAGGCCACGACCTCGCGGATCAGGGGCATGTTCGACAAGGGCTCGCCGCCGAAGAACACCACGTTCACGCGGTCGCGGGCATGGGCCTGCCGCAGCAGCAGCTCAAAGCTGGCGCGCGCGGTGGCGAAGTCCATCTTTTGCCCCTTGGCGGGCGTGGTCAGGTCCTCTTTGTAGCAATAGGTGCAGGCAAGGTTGCAGCCGGTGTTCACGTTCAGGACGATCGTGGACAGCGGGATTTCCTCGACCTTCGCGATGGGGCGCGGCGTGTCGGGCGCGTCCGCGTCGCGCAGGATATCCAGCGCCAGAAAGCTTTGCAGGCAGTCGGTCAGGGTTTCGGGGTCATGCTGCGCGCCAAGCTCGGCGCGCAGCAGCCCGGCATCGATGGCGGGGTTGCGACGGAACAGGTCATAGACATCGCGCGCCACGCCATCCAGCGCGAACAGGCTGGTCGTCGGCACATGCATCAGCATGGCATGGCCATCGACATCGACCCGGTGGGCGTTGTGGCGGATGAGCGTCAGGGCTGACATCGCGGCACCTCAGCGGATCGGAGCGTCGACGAAGCGCTGGACCGTGGCGTAAAGATGCGCCTCGGCGGTCAGCGGCACGTCGCCCGCGTCTACGGTGGCGATGACCTTCAGGTTGCCGGCATTGTTGGTCATCATCGGGCGTTCGGGGTTCGGGCCGGCCTCGGCGGGGGTGAACAGCCCGCTTTCGCTGATGCTGCCGGCGAATTTCGCGTCCTGCATCTTCACCGCCTCTTCGTTGAAGTTGTCGGTGCGCCACTTGGCCGGGAAAACGCCAAGCGCGATGTCGTCGCCGGTGGCGGGCTGGCCATCGGGGCCGTTCAGCCAGCCCATCGCCTCGAACTGGGCGGGGGTCTTGGCGATGGGGCCGTCATTGCCGCCGATCCGCGCCATCGCCATGTCGGGGACGATGCTGATGCGGTCGGGTTTCGCATAGGCGACCAGATCAAGGCTTTCGCCGCCAAGGCCGATCTTGACCGGGCCGGGGGCGCCGCTGGCGGTCAGCTTCAGGACGGTGATGCCGTCCTTGCTGCTTTCCACGCTGCCGGTGACGCCTTCGGGCAGGGTCAGATCGCCCGCAAGGCCGGTGCCGGCCAGCGTGACGCGGGTTTCCTCGCCCAGTTTCAGCCGCCGGGGGAAGGCGGCCAGCACCTGCGCGGCATCGCCCGCGCGGGCGGCCTCGATCCGGCCGCCGATCACGTCGCTGTCGGCCTGATACCAGCGCCCCGACAGGCGCCCCGCGGCGTCGATGCTGGCGACCTGCCGGATCGTGGTGGTGCCGTCCGACAGCGTCGCGCGCCACTCGCCCGTCCCAAGGATGCGGCCCGAGCCCTTGAAGCTGCGGCTGCCATCGGCAAAGTCCAGCACCATCGCGACCTCGTATTCGCCGCCCTTGCGGGTCAGCACCAGCTTGCCGGTATAGTCGCCGACACCCGGCTGGCGCCCGGCCAGCACATAGTCGCCCGAGGCGTCGCCCGCGAAGGCCGCCGGCGTCTCGCCCAGGGGATAGGTCTTGGCAAGGAAGGGGATGACTTCGGCCTGCGCGATGCTCCACCAGTCGCGGTCCCGCGCCAGCGCCTGATATTCCAGCGTCGGGAACTGGCCCAGATGGAAGTTCACCAGATGCGCCCAGTCCTCGGGCGTGCGGCGTTGCAGGGCGACACGGGCATAGGAATGGCAGCGCCCGCAGGTCTGGCTCATCTGCGGGTTCGGGCCTTCGTCGACGGCGACCGGCTCGCGTTCAAGGATATAGCGGCGGTCGCTGGTCTCGGCCAGGGTCAGGCCGCGGCTGTCGGACAGGTAGCGCACGACGGTGGCGCGGTCCTCGGGCGACAGGACGACGCCGTGATTGCGGATCATCCGCGTCACGGTCATGTCCCAGCCTTCCGGCGTCTTGCGCACGGCGTCGATGCGTTCCCATTTGCCGTCGGGGTTCTGGACGTGGCAGGACGAGCAGGTGTTCTCGATCACCTCTTCGCCCGACATGGCGCGGGCGGGCAGGGTGGCGGCAAGCCCCGCGGCAAGGGCGGTGGCAGAGACCAGCGCGGTCCGGGTCAGTGGCTTCATGGCGGCTTCCTCTGGCGGTCGGGGCGCGTCTGGCCCGATTGCGATGACGCACAGGAAAGCGCGGCGGGCGCGCGCGTTCTTGTCATTCCCGGCCAAGCTTCGCGGCATGTCGTCGCGGGCGGCCGATCTGGCCGGAAATGTCAGGAATCGCGGCTTGCCGGGGTGCAGTCTGGGCGAAATCCTGACCATTCGGGGGGCATCGACATGCCGGAACGCTGTGATCTGATCGTGCTGGGGGCGGGGCCTGCGGGTGCGGTCTCGGCCTGGCTTGCCGCGCGCGAGGGGCTGGCGGTCGCGCTGGTCGACCCCATCCGCCCCCGCCCCCGGCTTGAGGGGCTGAGCCCGCGCCTGCACCGCTGGCTGGCCGGGCAGGGGCTGCTTGAGGGGTTCGGCGGCCTGATCGGCCCGCTGCGCCGTCAGGTCGACTGGGCCGGGGCCAGCGAAAGCAACCGCGAATACGTTGTCGAGCGCGCGGCGCTGGACGCGCATCTGCGCGACCGGGCGGTGGCGGCGGGGGCAAGGCTGATCCATGGCAGCGGTGCGCCCGCGCCCGGCGGCGCGGCACTGGCGGGGGGCGGGCAGTTGCTGGCGCCCCTGGTCATCGACGCGCGCGGGCGGCAGGCGCCCCTGCCCGATGCGCGCGCCCCCGCGACGCTGGCGCTGTCGGGCTGGATCACGGCAGAGCTGCCCGCCGGCATCCGGCTGACCGCATTCCGGCGCGGCTGGCTGTGGCGGGTGGCGCTGCCGGGCGGGCGCGTCTGGGTGCAGGCGATGCTGGACGCCGCCGGGACCGGCACGCCGTCCCAGCGCCTGTGCGCCGCCCTGGCCGAGGCCGAGCCGGCGCTGTCCGCCGCCCCCCTTGCCGGCGATGTGCTGGTGCGCGAGGCCGCGCCGCGCCTGCCCGACCCCGTCGCCGATCTTGCGGTGCTGCGCGTCGGCGATGCCTTTGCCGGCATGGACCCGCTGTCGGGGCACGGCCAGTTCTGGGCGGTCTCAAGCGCGCTGGCGGTTGCCGCCGTGCGCCGCACGCTGGCCGCGCAGCCCGACAGCACCGAGATATGCCGGCAGTTCCTGAACGAGCGCGCGCGGCAGGTCAGCCTGCATCAGGCGCGGGTCGGGCGCGACTTCATCCGGCTTGAGACGCGCTTCAGCGATGCCCCGTTCTGGCGGGCGCGGGCGCAGTTTCCCGACGACATCCCGGCCATGGCCGCGCCCGCCGCGCCGGAAATCCGCCCCGCCATCGTGGTCGAGGACGGGCTTCTGGTCAGGCGCGACGTGCTGCATACGCCGCGTTCGCCCATGGGGATCGGCTGGATCGGCACCACCCCCGCCGCCGAGGCGTGGCGGCTGTGGCAGGCGGGCCAACTGGCTGAGCCGCTGGCCAGCCATATCCGGGCCGAACTTCAGGGCTGAGTTTCGGGCCTGAAGTTCAGGGCTGAAGCCAGCTTTCCAGCAGCCGGAAATCCGGCCCCAGCCGCACCATCTCGGTCTTGCGGCCGGGCAGCAGCGCGCCGTGGCTGTCCGACAGGCCCAAAAGCCGCGCCGGAACCGAGGTCGCCATCGCCAGCGCCCGGTCCGGCGTGATGCCGACCTGCCCGACCAGCGTAGCGATGGCCTGCGGCAGCGTCAGGTCGGCCCCGGCCAGCGTGCCATCGGCCAGCGTCAGGCGGCCATCGCGGCGCAGGACCTGACGGCCGTTCAGCTCCATCTCGGTCAGGTCGGTGCCGGCGAAGGCCATGCAGTCGGTGACAAGGAAAACCCCGTTCCGCCGCGCCGACAGCGCCAGTTGCATCACCGCCGGGTGGACGTGGATGCCGTCCGCGATCAGCCCCGCGCCGGCATCGCCCGACAGCACCGCGCCGGCAAGGCCGGGGTTGCGGTGGCCGATCTGGCTCATGGCGTTGAAAAGATGCGTGGCGCAGCGGGCACCGGCGGCGAAGGCGGCGTGGGCCTCGTCATAGCTGCAATCGCTGTGGCCAAGGCTGACCACCGCGCCCGCGCCGGTCAGCGCCGCGATCTGCTGCGGCGTCGCCGATTCGGGGGCCAGCGTCACCATCAGCGCCGGCAGCCGCCGCGCGGCGTCGCAAAGCCGGTTCAGGTCGTCGTCGGTCATCGGCCGGATCAGCGCCGGGTCATGCGCACCCTTGCGGCGCGGGTCCAGATGCGGCCCCTCAAGATGCAGGCCCAGAAAGCCCGGCACGGCCGCCTCGGTCGCGCGGATGCCGGCGGCGATGACGCGGGCGGTCGCGGCGGGCGTGTCGGTGATCAGCGTGGGCAGGATGCCCCCGGTCCCCAGCGCGCGGTGGGTCGCGCAGATATGGCGCAGCGCCGCAAGGTCGGTGGTGCCGTCGACCATCACCCCGCCGCCGCCATTCACCTGCAAATCCAGAAATGCCGGGGCAAGGATGCCCGACACGGCGCGGCTGCCGATCCGCGGCACCTTGTCCTGCGGCAGGATCGCCGTGATCATGCCGTCCTGCATCACCAGCGCGTGGCCCGAAAGCAGCCGCGTGCCATCGAAGATCCGTGCCCCGGTCAGGATCTCGCGCCCCATCAGATGGTCTCCGTGACCTTGCGCAGATGCGGGGGCACATCGGGGTCAAAGCCGCGCCGCCGCGCCAGCCCCTCGATGAAGGCATAGAAGGTCGCCTGCATGACAAGGGGCGCCACCAGAGGGTGCAGCCCCTGGACCGAGGGCAGCGTGATCGCGCCCTTGACCTCGGTCGCGGTGACAAAGACATCCGCGCCCTGCGCCGCCAGCCGTTCGGCCGTGGCCGAGAGTTGCGGCAGGGCGGCGTCCGCGATCCCCAGCGCCAGCACCGGGAAATGCGCCTGCACGATGGCCGCGGGGCCATGCAGGACCTCGGCGGCGGAATAGGCCTCGGCGTGGATGCCGCTGGTTTCCTTGAACTTCAGCGCCGCCTCGCTGGCGATGGCGAAGCCGGGGCCACGGCCCAGCACAAAGGCCGAACTGGCGCGTGCAAGCCGCGCCGACAGCGGCGACCAGTCCAGCTCGATGGCCTGACCCAGCGCCTCGGGCAGGGCGGCCAGCGCGTCCTGCAAGGCGTGATCGCCCCGCCATTCGGCCAGAAGCGACAGCCCCGCCAGCACCGAGCAGACGAAGGTCTTGGTGGCGGCGACGCTTTTTTCCTCGCCCGCCTGCAAGGGCAGGCAATGGGCGGAGGCCTGCGCCATCGGGCTGTCCTCGTGGTTGGTGATGGCGATGGAGAGCGCCCCCCCCTGACCCGAGGCGCGCATCATCTCGACCCCGTCGGGGCTGCGGCCCGATTGCGAAATGCCGATGCAGGCGGCCTTGCCCAGCCGCAACGGCCGGCGATAGATCGAGGCGATGGAGGGCCCGACCGAGGCGACGGGGACGCCCGCCTCAAGCTCAAAGGCGTATTTCAGGTAGGTGGCGGCGTGGTCGGACGATCCGCGCGCCACGGTGACGACCAGATCGGGGTCCTTGCGGCGCAGGGCCGCGGCGGCGTCCAGCACCGCCTGCCGCGAGCGGTCAAGGAAACGGGCGGCGGCCTCGGGGATTTCGGCCACTTCGCGGGCCATGTGGGTCTGGGTCATTTCAGATTCCTTTCGCCATCGGGCGCAAGTTTCAGTTCCACGGCGAAGTCATAGGCATCGCCGCGGTAAAGCGAGCGGGTGAATTCGACGACCTTGCCCGAGGGCAGGTAGGAAATGCGTTCGATTTTAAGGCCGGCGGCGCCCGGCAGAACGCCCAGCAATTCGGCGTCCTTGGCATTCAGGTTCGCGGCCGAGATGCGCTGCACCGCGCGCACCGGGCGCAGGCCGCGCGCCTGCAATTCGGCATAAAGCGAATCGCCGACCAGATCGGGGTCGGGCAGGATATCGTCGGAAAGCGATGCGCGCTCGATCGCCAGCGGGATGCCGTCGGAACTGCGCACGCGTTCCAGCCGCGCCACGCGGTCGCCGACGCCCAGCCCCAGGGCCATCACCTCTTCGGGGGCGGGGGCGTGCAGGCCGCGCGCGATCCAGCGGCTTTCGACGGTGCGGCCGCGCCGGGCCATGTCCTCGGTAAAGGATGTCAGCAGCGACAGCGCCTGTTCCAGCTTTTCGACGCGCGGCGCGACGAAGGTGCCCGAGCCGCGCTTTTGCACCAACTGCCCCGAGGCGACCAGTTCGGCCACCCCCTTGCGGATGGTGACGCGCGAAAGCCCGGTCATCGCCGCCAGTTCGCGTTCGGATGGCAGGCTGTCGCCGGGGCGCAGCCTCCCCGAGGCGATGGCCTCGGCGATGCGTCGATGCAGTTGCAGGTAAAGCGGGCCGCCGCCCGTTTCCTCGAACGCATCGGCGGTGAAGATGTCGCCGGGTTCCGCCATCACGCCCCCCGCCGCGCAAGAAACAGCGCCCCGTCCAGCCCCGAGCCAAGCGGCGCCCGCATTTGCCAGCGCCCCGCCAGCCGCTCGGCATAATGCGGACCAAGGCCGCCCAGAAAGATCACCGGCAGGTCGCGGCCCTGTTGCAGCGTGTCGATCATCCCGCCCACCTGCGCCACCGCGGCGCCGAAGATGCGGGCGGCGGCGGGGTCGTCGCCGGCGACGATGCGGGGGGCGAAGCTGCCGAATTCGGCCGGCGGGGCGTGCAGCCCGAACGAGATGACGCCTTCGACCCCGCCCAGTTCGGTCAGGACGCCTTGCAGAAGCGGGGTCATCGGGGCAAAGCCGTCCTCGGCCCGCAGCGCCTCGGAGAGAAGGGCGCGGCCAAGGACGGCGCCGCCGCCCTCGTCGCCCAGCAGGAAGCCACGGCCGCCATATTGGCGGAACTGGCCGCCGCTTTGCACGGCAAAGACCGAGCCGGTGCCCATGGCGGCGACGATGCCCTCGCCATCCCCCAGCGCGCCCGCCGTGGCGGTGACGACATCGGTGACGATGCGCGTGCGCCGGAATGGCAGCATCGCCTGCAACTTGCGCGCTGACGCCGTGACATTGGCGCCGGCCAGCCCCAGCAATGCGTCCAGATCGTCCAGATGGCCCTGTCCGGCGGCCGCGATGGCGGCGCGGGCGGCGGTCAGGATATTGGCGCAGGCGCTTTCCGTCTGGACCGAGATATTGGCCGGCCCCGCCGCGCCCTGGCCCAGGATGCGCCCCTGCGCATCGGCCAGCGCCGCCCGGCAACCCGTGCCCCCACCGTCAACAGCCAGAAAAAGCGCCATGGTGCCCCCTTTTGCCTGCACGATACCAAAAGAATACCAAAAGGAAAGACCTATTCATAAACATGCGGAAAAAACGGCAGAATGGCTGAAATAAAGAAATGACTTTACAAGTGGTATTCTTTTGGCATCATATGCCGGACAGGAGGAATCACATGGCCGAATCCAGCACCGAGGCACGCCATCCCGCGTCGGAGGGCTTTCACACCCTTGCCGGACAAGAGGCGCTGGCGGTCTTGCTGGACGCGCAGGTGGCGGCGCTTGATGCGCTGCGCCCGGCCATTCCGGCGCTTGAGCGGGTGGCGGATGCGGCGGCGGCCTCGCTGCGGGCGGGCGGCAAGCTGGGCTATGCCGGGGCCGGCTCGTCCGGGTTGATGGCGCTGGCCGACTGCCTTGAGCTGGCCGGAACCTTCGGCATCGCGCCCGAGCGCACGCCGATGATGTTGGCGGGCGGCACGCAATCGCTGCTGCGCCTGACCGGCAGCGTCGAGGACGATCCGGCGCTGGCGCTGGCCGATCTGGACCGCTCGGGTCTGGGGGCGGGGGATACGCTGCTGTGCCTGTCGGCATCGGGGCGCACGCCCTATGCGCTGGCCATGGCCGAGGCGGCGCGGGCGCGCGGCGTGACAGTGGCGGGCTTTGCCAATGTCGCGGGTTCGGCGCTGCTGACGCTGGCCGATATCCCGGTGCTGGTCGCGACCGGCCCCGAGGTGATTTCCGGCTCGACCCGGATGGGGGCGGCGACGGCGCAGAAGGTGGCGCTGAACATGGTCTCGGTCCTGGCGGCGATGCGGCTGGGACATGTCCATGACGGCTATATGGTCAATCTGGTGGCCGACAATATCAAGCTGATCGACCGTGCCGCGCGCATCGTCGCCGCCATCGCCGGTGTTTCCCGCGATGAGGCGGTCGCGGCGCTGGCGCGGACCGATGGCGCGGTTAAGCCCGCCATTCTGGTCGCGCGCGGCATGGCGCCGGGCGCGGCCGGCGCGGCGCTGGCGGCAAGCGGCGGGCATCTGGCGCCGCTTTTGTAGGAAATGCAGCAATCGGGTTCAGCAGAGACCCATCCACAGGGAGAAGACAATGACCAAGACCATCCGCTATGCGCTGCTGGCCAGCACGCTTCTGTCCGGGGCGGCCTGGGCCGAGGACGTGACCCTGACCATCGAAAGCTGGCGCAACGACGACCTGACCATCTGGCAGGAAAAGATCATCCCCGCCTTCGAGGCCGCCCATCCCGGCATCAAGGTCATCTTCGCGCCTTCGGCGCCGGCGGAATACAACGCCGTGCTGAACTCCAAGCTGGATGCGGGCTCGGCGGGCGATCTGATCACCTGCCGGCCCTTCGATGCCTCGCTGGAGCTGTTCAACAAGGGCAAGCTTGCCGATCTGAGCGCCATGCCGGCCATGGCCAATTTCTCGGACGTGGCGAAATCGGCCTGGCAGACGGATGACGCGGCCAAGACCTTCTGCGTGCCGATGGCCTCGGTCATCCATGGCTTCATCTATAACCGCGCGATTTTCGACGAGCTGGGGCTGACCCCGCCCAAGACCGAGGCCGAGTTCTTCGACGTTCTCGACAAGATCAAGGCGGACGGCACCTATATCCCGATGGCGATGGGCACCAACGACCAGTGGGAAGCCGCCACCATGGGCTATCAGAATATCGGCCCGAACTACTGGAAGGGCGAGGAAGGCCGCAAGGCGCTGATCGCCGGCACCCAGAAGCTGACGGACGAGGACTGGGTCGCGCCGTTCCGGCAACTGGCGAAATGGAAGGACTATCTGGGCGACGGGTTCGAGGCGCAGACCTATCCCGACAGCCAGAACCTGTTCACGCTGGGCCGCGCGGCGATCTATCCGGCCGGCTCGTGGGAGATCGGCGTCTTTGGCCCGCAGATCGGCGGTGCCTTCGAGATGGGCGCCTTCCCGCCGCCGCTGCCGGCAGCGGGCGACAAGTGCTATATCAGCGACCATACCGACATCGCCATGGGCATGAACGCCGCGACCAAACACCCCGAGGAGACGAAGAAGTTTCTGGACTGGGTGGGCTCGTCCGAGTTCGCCTCGCTTTACGCCAATGCGCTGCCGGGGTTCTTCTCGCTCAACTCGGCGCCGGTCGAGATGCAGGACCCGCTGGCGAAGGAATTCGTGAGCTGGCGCGAGAGCTGTTCGCCCACGATCCGCTCGACCTACCAGATCCTGTCGCGGGGCACGCCGAACCTGGAAAACGAGACCTGGAACGCCAGCGCCAATGTCATCAAGGGCACCGAGACCCCGGAGGCCGCGGCCGAGCGGCTGCAGAAGGGTCTGGCAAGCTGGTACGCGCCGCAGCAGAAGTGACCTTTTGCCGGCCCATGCGGCCCGGCGGCGGCGGGGGGCTTTCCGCCCCCCGCACCCCCCGAGGATATTTTCCCATGAAAGAATGAGGGAGGCGTCATGGCGCAGCGAAAGCAGATTCGCTGGCATATCGCGGTGTTTCTTGCGCCCGCGGTGCTGGTCTATACCGCGCTGATGATCGTTCCGCTGTTCGGGACGCTGAACCTGTCGCTGTTCAATCTGGATCAGGGCAACCGGGTCTTTGTCGGCTTGCGCAACTTTGCCACGCTGTTCGGCGATCCGCGCTGGAGCGATGCGTTCTGGAACGCGCTGGGCAACAATGCCTGGTTCTTTGTCGTGCACATGCTGGTGCAGAACCCGATCGGGGTGATGCTGGCGGCGCTGCTGTCGTCGCCGCGGTTGCGGGGGGCGGCGTTTTACCGGACGGCGATCTTCATTCCGACGATCCTGTCCTTCGTCATCGTCGGCTTTGTCTGGAAGCTGATCCTGTCGCCGATCTGGGGGATCGCGCCGGGGATGCTGGACGCCATCGGCCTGAAGGCGCTGTTCGCGCCATGGTTGGGGAAAGAGGAATATGCCCTGACCACGCTGGCGCTGATCTCGGTCTGGCAGTTCGTGGGCATTCCGATGATGCTGATCTATGCGGCGCTGCTGTCCATTCCCGACGAGGTGATCGAGGCCGCCGAGATGGACGGCGTCACCGGCTGGGCGCAGTTCTGGAAGATCAAGCTGCCGTTGATCCTGCCCGCGATCGGCATCATCTCGGTCCTGACATTCGTGGGGAACTTCAACGCCTTCGACCTGATCTATGTGACGCAAGGGGCGCTGGCGGGGCCGAACTTCGCGACCGACATTCTGGGGACTTTCCTTTACCGCACCTTCTTTGGCTTCCAGTTGCAGATCGGCGACCCGCATATGGGGGCGACCATCGCCACCGCCATGTTCGGGATCATCCTGCTGGGCGTCTGCTTCTATCTGTTCGCCATCCAGCGCCGCCTGCGCCGCTATCAGTTCTGAGGTCCGACGATGAGCACCGCCCGCCATCCCCTGTCGCGCAGCATCGCTGCCCACGCTGTGCTGCTGCTTTACACCGCGATCGCGCTGTTTCCGGTCTTTGTCATCGTCGTCAACAGCTTCAAGAACCGGAGGGCCATCTTTTCGGACCCGCTGGCGCTGCCGACGCCGGCAAGCTTCGACCTTGTCGGCTATCAGACCGTGCTGGCGCAGGGGGATTTCCTGCAATATTTCCTGAACTCGATGACCGTCACGGTGGCGAGCCTGTTTTTCGTGCTGCTGTTCGGGGCGATGGCCGCATTCGCGCTGTCGGAATACCGGTTCCGCGGCAATCTGCTGATGGGGCTTTACCTGGCGCTGGGGATCATGATCCCGATCCGGCTGGGGACGGTGGCGATCTTGCAGATGATGGTGGCATCGGGGCTGGTCAACACGCTGACGGCGCTGATCCTGGTCTATACCGCGCAGGGGCTGCCGCTGGCGGTATTCATCCTGTCCGAGTTCATGCGCGGGGTCTCGGCCGACCTGAAGGACGCGGGGCGCATCGACGGGCTGTCGGAATACCGCATCTTTTTCCGGCTGGTGCTGCCTTTGGTTCGCCCCGCCATGGCGACGGTCGCCGTGTTCACCATGATCCCGATCTGGAACGACCTGTGGTTCCCGCTGATCCTTGCGCCATCCGAGGCGACCAAGACCATCACGCTGGGCAGCCAGGTCTTTATCGGGCAGTTCGTCACCAACTGGAACGCCGTGCTGGCCGCGCTTGGCCTTGCCATCGTGCCGGTTCTGGTCCTGTACCTGATCTTTTCGCGCCAGCTTATCCGCGGCATCACCGCCGGAGCCGTGAAATGATCCCCTGCAAGGAGAGACAGCCATGGGCGCCCTGACGCTGACCCAAGTCACCAAGTCATTCGGCAAGACCGATGTCATCAAGGGCGTCGATCTGCATGTCGATGACGGCGAGTTCTGCGTCTTTGTCGGCCCTTCGGGCTGCGGGAAATCGACGCTTTTGCGGATGATTGCCGGGCTTGAGGACGTGACCTCGGGCGATGTGGCGGTGGACGGGCGGCGCATCAACGACCTTGCCCCGGCGCAGCGCGAGATCGCCATGGTCTTTCAAAGCTATGCGCTTTACCCGCATCTGACCGTGCGCGACAATATGGGGCTGGCGCTGAAACAGGCGGGCGTGGCCAAGGCCGAGATCGCGCAGGCGACGGGGCGGGCGGCCTCGATGCTGGCGCTGGATGCGCTGATGGAGCGGCGCCCGGCGGAACTGTCGGGCGGCCAGCGCCAGCGCGTCGCCATTGGCCGCGCCATCGTCAGGACGCCCAAGCTGTTTCTGTTCGATGAGCCGCTGTCGAACCTTGACGCGGCGCTGCGCGTGCAGACCCGGATCGAGATCGCGCGCCTGCATCGCGACCTTGGCGCGACGATGATCTATGTGACCCATGACCAGGTCGAGGCGATGACGCTGGCCGACAAGATCGTCGTCCTGCGCGCCGGCAGGGTCGAACAGGTGGGCCGGCCGATGGACCTGTATAACGACCCCGACAACACCTTCGTCGCGGGCTTCATCGGCAGTCCGCAGATGAACTTCCTGAAGGCGGGCAAGCTTGGCCTGTCCTCGGACACGCTGGGCATCCGCCCCGAGCATCTGGGGCTGGCGCATGGCGCGGCAGGCGAAGGCCGCATCCCCGGCCGCGTCAGCCATGTCGAGAAGCTGGGCGGCGAGACGCTGGTCTATGTCCATGCCGAGGATCACGGGCTGCTGACCGTGCGGCTGTTCGGCGAACAGGATTACGCCGTCGACGAAGCCGTGGCCCTGCGGCTGGACCCGGACCGCCTGTTCCATTTCGACGCCGAAGGGCGGCGGCTGCGCTAAGGCCAAGGCCCCGCGCGGGATGCACGGGGCCTTCTGCCTTTGTCAGCCGTGATGGGTCACGGCGGCCAGCTTGGCCTCGGCCTCGGGGTCGATTTCCAGCTCGCCGGTGCTGACGCCGGCCTCGGGGTCGTTATAGATGCCGATGTCCAGCTTGCCCTCGGACTTGGCGACGATGACGCTGACCACGGCATCGCCGGTGATGTTCACGGCGGTGCGGATCATGTCCATCAGCCGGTCGACGCCAAGGATCAGGGCGATGCCCTCGATCGGCAGGCCGACCTGGGTCAGCACCATGGTCAGCATCACCAGCCCCACGCCCGGCACGCCCGCCGTCCCGATCGAGGCCAGAACCGACATGGCGATGACGGTCAGATAGCCGCCCATGCCCAGCGTGACGCCATAGACATTGGCCAGAAACACCGTGGCCACGCCCTGCATGATCGCGGTGCCGTCCATGTTGATCGTGGCGCCAAGCGGCACCGTGAAGGACGCGACCGAGTTGTCGACGCCCATGCGTTCGGTCACGCAGCGATAGGTGACGGGAATGGTGGCGTTGGAACTGGCGGTCGAAAAGGCAAAGATCTGCGCCGGCCGGATCTTGGTGATGAAGGTCAGCGGGTTCAGCCCGGACATCAGCTTCAGGATCAGCATCAGCGTCACGAACAGGTGCAGCAGCAGCGCGCCGGTCAGCGTGACGACATAGGCCAGCACCGGGATGAAGAGGTCGATCCCCTCTTTGGCAAAGACCTTGGCGATCAGGCAGAAGACGCCATAGGGGGCAAAGCTCATCACGATCTCGACGATCTTCATCGCCAGCTCGTTCATGTATTCGCAGGCCTGCGCAAAGCCGATCGAGCGTTCGCCCAGCATCAGCGCGGCGATGCCCACGATGATGACGTAAAAGATGATCTGCAGCATGTCGCCATTGGCCAGCGCTGCCACCGGGTTCGAGGGCACGATATTGGCAAAGACCTGCCAGACGGTCGGCGCATTGGCGGCGGTGACGCCCGAGGTATCCACGCCCTCCATCGAGAAGCCCTTGCCCGGACCGATCAGCACGCCCAGCACGATGGCCGTGGCGATGGCGATGGCGGTGGTGGCGATGTAAAGGACGAAGGACTTGCCGCCGACGCGGCCAAGGACGCGGATATCGCCAATGCCAAGCACGCCGCAGATCAGCGAGAACACCACCAGCGGCACCACCAGCATCTTCAGCCCGTTCACGAAGGCCGCGCCGACCATGCTGAAAAGCCCGTCCACCAGCCAGCCATTCAGGCTGGCCGAGCCCATCACGTTCAGGACGGTGCCGACGATCAGGCCGCCGACCATGCCCAGCATGATCTTGGTCGTCAGCGACATGCCGCCGCCGGTTTCAGTCACTTCTGCCATGATGCCCAAACCCCTTGTGTCAAAATCACTACGGAAACCCCGGGGTAAGCCCGGGATCCGATTCGACGGCTGGCCTGCCTTCAGGTCAAGCCCCCAGGCGGGTTTCGCCCCCGAAACAGGGGATTTTTGCGGCATTTTCCCGGCCGAGGCCGGTTTTGCGTGCGTTTGCGCCGCGTTGCGGCGAATCGCGTGCAGGCTGGCGGTCAGATCACCAGCACGCCCGAATGCTTGGCCTTGTGTTCGGGTTCGACGTGAATGGTGATCATGGCGTCGGGCAGCTTTTTCTTCAGCGCCTGCTCGATCCGGTCGCAGATGTCATGGGCGGTGTCCACGGTGGTCTGGCCCTCGACCACCAGATGAAAGTCGATGAAGGTGCGCGGCCCGGCATGGCGGGTGCGCAGGTCATGCGCCTCAAGCGCGCCGGTCGCCTTGTCCGAGATGATGGCGCGGATGTCCTCAAGCGTGCCGTTGTCCACGGCCTCGTCCATCAGCCCGGAAAGCGAGCTGGTCATCACCTTCCAGCCTGACCACAGGATGTTCAGCGCCACCAGTGCCGCCAGCGCCGGGTCAAGGACCGCCCAGCCGGTGACGACCGCCAGCGCCACGCCCAGCACCACCCCGCCCGAGGAGATCACGTCCGACATCAGGTGATGCCCGTCCGCGATCAGTGCCGGCGACCGCAACCGCCGCCCGCGCGAGATCAGCACCCAGCACCAGCCGGCATTCAGCACGCTGGCGAAGCCGTTGACCAGCAGCCCTTCAAGCGGCGCGTCCAGCATGTGCGGGGCCTGAAGCGCGTCCCATGCCTCGCGCAGGATCAGCAGGGCGGCGACGATGATCATCACCCCTTCAAGCACGGCGCTGAAGAATTCGGCCTTGTGATGGCCGTAAGGGTGGTCGTGATCGGCGGGGCGCGAGGCGATGCGGATGGCGATCAGCGCCGCCACGGCGGTGGCGACGTTGACGATGCTTTCCATCGCGTCCGACATCAGCGCGACCGAGCCGGTCAGCCACCAGGCAAAGGTCTTCAGGGCCAGGACGATCAGGCCGATCAGGATGCTGCCAATGGCGATTTTTTCGGTGCTGGACATGGCGATTCCTCTGGGTCCACGAGCCGGAACGGCCTTCTAGCCATCGAAACGACGGCTCGCCAAGGGGGTCGGGGGCGTGAATCCGGCAAAAAATGCCGGTCTGGCCGGATTATCGCGCCCCAGCCGATAACCGCTCGCAACTGGTGGGCAGGACACGAAAAAAGGGGGCCGAATGGCCCCCTTTTCCGGCTGTCTGCGACCGGCCTTATTCGGCCGGAACCGCCGTCAGGTTCTCGACCTCGGCGATGGGGTGCTTCAGATGCGGCAGCATCTCCTTTGGGCAGACCTGGATGAAGTTCGCCTTCTCTTCGTCCCAGTTCTGCAGGATTTCCTCGGCCCGGCGCGAACGGGTCTCCTTGTAGTGCCGCTCGACCAGATCCTTGAGCTGCGTCTCCCAATGGGGTTGGGTGACGGGGCACAGGATCAGGGTCTCGGCGTTGATATAGTCGCGCGCCACGCCTTCGGGGTCGTAAAGATAGGCCATGCCCCCGGTCATGCCGGCGCCGAAGTTGGCGCCGATGCGGCCAAGGATCACGGCGACGCCGCCGGTCATGTATTCGCAACCGTTGCTGCCGCAGCCCTCGATCACCACCTTGGCGCCCGAGTTCCTGACGGCGAAGCGCTCACCCGCGCGGCCGCAGGCGAACAGGTGGCCATCGGTCGCGCCGTAAAGCACGGTATTGCCGATGATCGTGTTCTGGTCGGCGACCAGCGGGCTGTTCATCGGCGGGCGCACGACGATGGTGCCGCCCGACAGGCCCTTGCCGACATAGTCGTTGGCATCGCCGCTGACCTCCAGCTTCAGGCCCGGCGCGGCGAATGCGCCCAGCGATTGCCCGGCGCTGCCGGTCAGGCGCACGGTCAGGTGGTCGGGCTGCAACTTGTTCTTCATCCCGAACTTCTGCACGATCATGCTGGACGTGCGCGTGCCGATGGTGCGCAGCGTGTTCCTGACCGCATAGCTGAGCTGCATCTTTTCGCCGTCGGTAAAGAAGCGCTCGGCGTCGCGGATGATTTCGGCATCCAGCGTGTCGGGCACGGCGTTGCGCGGTTTCGACCGGTCGTAGACGATCTTTTCGCTGCCATCGACGGTGATCAGCAGCGGGTTGAGGTCCAGATCGTCCAGCGACTTGTCGCCCCGGCTGACCTGCGTCAGCAGGTCGGCGCGGCCGATGATCTCATCCATGCTGCGCGCGCCGATGCTGGCCAGGATTTCGCGCACCTCGGTCGCATAGAAGGTGATCAGGTTCACCACCTTGTCGGCCGAGCCGGTGAACATCGCGCGCAGCTTTTCGTCCTGCGTGCAGACGCCGACCGGGCAGGTGTTCGACTGGCACTGACGCACCATGATGCAGCCCATGGCGATCAGGGCGGCGGTGCCGATGCCGTATTCCTCGGCCCCCATCATCGCGGCCATGACGATGTCGCGGCCGGTGCGCAGGCCCCCGTCGGTGCGCAGCGTGATGCGGTCGCGCAGCCGGTTCATCGCCAGCACCTGATGCGCCTCGGTCAGGCCCATTTCCCAGGGCAGGCCCGCGAACTTGATCGAGGTCGCCGGGCTGGCGCCGGTGCCGCCGTTATGGCCGGAAATCAGGATGATGTCCGCCTTGGCCTTGGCCACGCCCGCCGCGATGGTGCCGACGCCCGAGGACGCCACCAGCTTCACGGTGATCTTGGCGCGCGGGTTGATCTGCTTGAGGTCATAGATGAGCTGCGCCAGATCCTCGATCGAATAGATGTCGTGATGCGGCGGGGGCGAGATCAGCGTCACGCCCTTGGTCGAATGGCGCAGCCGCGCGATCAGGTCGGTGACCTTCATGCCGGGAAGCTGGCCGCCCTCGCCGGGTTTTGCGCCCTGCGCGACCTTGATCTCCAGCTCTTCGCAGGCGTTCAGGTATTCGGCGGTGACGCCGAACCGGCCCGAGGCGACCTGCTTGATCTTGGCGCAGGGGTTGTCGCCATTGGGCAGCGGATGGCTGTGGGCCGGGTCCTCGCCGCCCTCGCCGCTGTCGGATTTCGCGCCGATGCGGTTCATGGCGATGTTCAGCGTCATATGCGCCTCGGGGGACAGGGCCCCCAGCGACATGCCGGGCGTCACGAAGCGCTTGCGGATCGAGGTGATCGATTCCACTTCCTCAAGCGGCACGGGCTTGCCAAGCGCCTTGATGTCCAGCAGGTCGCGCAGGTGGATCGGCGGGTTCGCCCGCATGGTGGCTGTGAACTGCTTCCAGACGTCATAGGACGCCTTTTCGCAGGCCAGTTGCAGCAGGCGCATGGTATTGGCTTCCCAGGCGTGCTTTTCGCCCGAGCGCCGCGCCTTGTAGAAGCCGCCCACCGGCAGCAGTTCCGCCGCCGGGCTGTGAAAGCCCTTCTGGTGGACATCCTCAAG
Source organism: Paracoccus sp. (in: a-proteobacteria) (assembly GCA_046348875.1). Taxonomy (GTDB): domain Bacteria; phylum Pseudomonadota; class Alphaproteobacteria; order Rhodobacterales; family Rhodobacteraceae; genus Paracoccus. The sequence goes on along the minus strand of JAXMDJ010000010.1, from coordinate 80,549 downwards.
CTTGGCCTGCAAGCCGTGCAGGCCGATGCCCGAGATGCGCGACTGCATGCCGGGGAAATATTCCGCGACCATGGCGCGCGACAGGCCCACGGCCTCAAAGTTCAGGCCGCCGCGATAGGAGGACAGGACCGAAATCCCCATCTTGGCCATGATCTTCAAAAGGCCCGCGTCGATGGCATCGCGATAGTTGCGCATGTTGTCGATCAGGCTGCCGGTCAGCAGGCCGCGTTCGATCCGCTCGGCGATGGTGTCCTGCGCCAGATAGGGGTTCACCGTGGTCGCGCCGCAGCCGATCAGCACCGCGAAGTAATGCGGATCGATGCATTCCGCCGAACGCACGTTCAGCGAACAGAAGGTGCGCAGGCCCTTGCGGGTCAGCCAGCTATGCACGGCGCTGGTCGCCAGGATCATCGGCAGGCCGATGCGGTCCGGCCCGATGCGTTCGTCGGTCAGCACCAGATGGCCGGCGCCGGAGCGCACGGCGTCCTCGGCCTCGGCGCGGATGCGGGCCAGCGCCTCGCCCATGGCCTCGGGGCCGGCGCCATCGGCGAAGGTGCAGTCGATCTGCGTCACCGCGTCGCCGAACATGCGGGTCATCTCGCCAAATTCGTTATTGGCGACGAAGGGGCTTTCCAGCACCAGGATTTCCGCCTGCGCCGAAGATTCGTCCAGCACGTTCTTGAGGTTGCCGAAGCGCGTCTTCAGGCTCATCACCCGGGTTTCGCGCAGGCTGTCGATCGGCGGGTTGGTGACCTGCGAAAAGTTCTGGCGGAAGAAATGCGACATCGGCCGGTATTGGCCCGACAGCACCGCGGGCGGCGTGTCGTCGCCCATGCTGGCCAGCGCCTCTTTGCCATCCTCGGCCATGGGGGCCAGCATGGTCTCGATTTCCTCGACCGTGTAGCCGGCGGCGATCTGGCGGCGGCGCAGCTCCTCGCCCGAGAAGCTGAGTTTCTCGGGCAGGTCGCGCATGATGTCGTTCAGTTGCACGACCTTTTCGATCCACTCGCCAAAGGGCTGGCTGTTGGCCAGACGGTCCTTGATGGCGCGGTCGTGGTAAAGACGGCCGTCCTTCATGTCGACGGCGATCATCTGGCCCGGGCCAAGCGCGCCTTTTTCGCGGACCTCGGCCTCGTTCACCGGGACCATGCCGGCTTCCGAACCCGCGATCAGCAGGTTGTCGGCGGTCACGACAAAGCGCATCGGCCGCAGCCCGTTGCGGTCAAGCCCGCCGCAGACCCAGCGCCCGTCGGTCATCGCCAGCGCGGCGGGACCGTCCCAGGGCTCCATCACGGCATTGCAATAGGCATACATGTCCGCCCATGCCTTGGGCATGTCGGTGGTCGCCTTGGACCACGCCTCGGGCACCAGCATGGTCTTGGTCATCGGCGCCGAGCGGCCCGAGCGCACCATCACCTCGAACACCGCGTCCAGCGCGGCGCTGTCCGAGGAACCGGCGGGGATGATCGGCTTGATATCCTCGGCCCGGTCGCCGAACGTGTTCGAGGCCATGCGGATTTCATGGCTTTTCATCCAGTTCGAGTTGCCTTTCAGCGTGTTGATCTCGCCGTTATGGGCAAGCATGCGGAAGGGCTGGGCCAGCCACCATTGCGGGAAGGTGTTGGTCGAATAACGCTGGTGATAGATGGCAAAGGCGGACTCGAAGCGGTCATCCTTGAGGTCGGGATAGAACTCGGCCACCTGCTCGGCCAGCATCATGCCCTTGTAGATGATCGACCGGCAGCTGAGCGAGGCGAAGTAAAGCCCGGCGATCTGCGCCGCGATGGCCGCTTTTTCGATGCGGCGGCGGATGATGTAAAGCTCGCGCTCGAACTGTTCCTGATCGATGTCCTTTTCGCAGCGGATCAGGATCTGTTCGATTTCCGGGCGGGTGGCATTGGCCTTTTCGCCCAGCACGCTGGTGTTCACCGGAACGTGGCGCCAGCCATAGATATAGTGGCCCATGCGCAGGACTTCGGATTCCACGATGGTCCGGCAGGCCTCTTGCTGGGCGAAGTTGGTGCGCGGCAAAAAGGCCTGGCCGACCGCGATCAGCTTGTTCTGGTCGGGTTCGTGGCCGGTGCGGCGCACCTGGTCATAGAAAAAGCGCACCGGAATCTGGACATGGATGCCCGCGCCGTCGCCGGTCTTGCCATCGGCATCGACCGCGCCGCGGTGCCAGACCGCCTTCAGCGCGCTGATGCCGGCCTCGACGACCTTGCGGCTGGCCTTGCCATCGATATTCACCACCAGCCCGACGCCGCAGGACGAATGTTCGTCCTCGGTCCGGTAGAGGCTGTGTTCCGCCATCCATGCGCGGCGGGCTTCTTCCCTGGCTTGCCAGTCCATCAGATACGTGCCTCCTTGAAGCTCATGAGCTGCCGCAGGATGGGGCTGGCGCCTTGGCCGCCGACCATCTGCAGGTCGCAATCATATTCCGGCTTGGTCACGCCGAAGCCGGTTTGGCCGGGAAACGAGAACGTCACCGGGCTGTCGTTGCTTTCCTGAACCGCGCCGGTCCAGTCGGTCGAAGTCTCGATCCCGCCATAGAAGCGGCCATGGGCGCGGCTGATGAACTGCTGGCCCTTGCGCTGGATCAGCACATCGCCCGCCTCGCTATAGGTCGTCAGCTCGAACCGCGTCACCTCAAGGGGGACGCCGTCGATGGTGACCTTTTCGCCGGGCAGTTCGTCATGGCCGACATGGTGCAGCCGCTGCCCGTCATTCGACAGCGTCCAGAAATCGAAATCGTCGCGCCCGGTCTTTTCCAGCGTCGAAAACGAGGCGTGGTCCTTGGCCTCGGGCTCCAGCACGTCGGTCAGGCCGTTGACCAGATTGGCGCTTTCCATCCAGCGCGTTTCCTTGTCGATTCGCGACTGATAGACCGGGCCATCGGTGGTGAAGATGGTCACGCGCTGGTCGCCCGCCGCATCGCTGTCGCAGCGATAATATTGCGAGACGGTGCAGCCGCGGTTCTGGACGGTGATTTCCAGCTTGCAGCCCTCGGGCGGGGTGAAGGTCGCGGCATGGACCGGCAGGGCGGAAAGCGTCAGCAGCGCTGCCGCGACCACCGCGAGGCGCGGCCGGTCTGTCGGGACTGAATACGCCTTGTGCATGGTGATCCCCCTATTCGGCGGCGACGCGGGCGGCGTCTGCCAGCCAGTTCGCGATACTGTCGGCGGCCTCGCGCCCGTCGCGGATCGCCCAGACCACCAGCGAGGCGCCGCGCACGATGTCGCCCACGGCATAGACGCCGGGCAGGCTGGTCGAATGGGTCTGGTAATCGGCCTTGATGGTGCCCCAGCGGGTGACTTCCAGCCCCTCGACGCCCCAAAGGCGGGGCAGTTCCTCGGGCTCGAACCCCAGCGCCTTGATGACCAGATCGGCGGGTTCGTCGTAATCGGCGCCCTCGATCAGCTCGGGCGACTGCCGGCCCGAGACATCGGGCGCGCCCAGTCGCATCTTCTGCACCCGGACCGAGGCGACGGCCACCGGGTCGCCATCGACATCGATTTCCTGCGCCAGCATCATTTCGCCGGTGACATGGCCCGCGAATGAGCCGGGGGCCGACATCCAGACGAATTCGACGCCCTCTTCCTCGGCGTTCTGCACTTCGCGCTGGCTGCCGGGCATGTTGGCGCGGTCGCGGCGGTAAAGGCATTTCACCGATTGCGCGCCTTGCCGGATGGCGGTGCGCACGCAGTCCATGGCGGTGTCGCCGCCGCCGATGACGATGACGCGCTTGCCGCGGGCGTTCAGTTCGCCGTCCTCATAGTCGGGGATCTCGTCGCCCAGATCGACCCGGTTCGAGGCGGTCAGATAGTCCAGCGCCCTGACCACGCCGCGCGCCGCGGCATTGTCGATGTCCAGGTCGCGGGTCTTGTAGACGCCGGTCGCGATCAGCACCGCGTCATGCTTGCCGCGGATGGCGTCGAAGCTGATATCCTCGCCGACATTGGCGTTCAGGACGAATTCGACGCCGCCTTCGGCCAGAAGGGCGTTGCGGCGCTCGACCACATGCTTTTCCAGCTTGAAGCCGGGGATGCCATAGATCATCAGCCCGCCCGCGCGATCGTGGCGGTCATAGACGGTGACCTGAAAGCCCATGCGGCGCAGCCGGTCGGCGGCGGCAAGCCCGCCTGGACCCGCGCCGATGATGCCGATGGATTCGGGGCGCTCGGCCAGCGGGGCGATGGGCTGGACCCAGCCTTCCTCCCATGCGGTGTCGGTGATGTATTTCTCGATGGCGCCGATGGTGACGGTGCCGTGGCCCGACTGTTCAATGACGCAATTGCCTTCGCACAACCGGTCCTGCGGGCAGATGCGGCCGCAGATTTCCGGGAAGGTGTTGGTTTCCTGGCTGCGCAGATAGGCTTCCTGCGTGCGCCCCTCGGCCGTCAGGCGCAGCCAGTCGGGGATGTTGTTGTGCAGCGGGCAATGCGACTGGCAATAGGGCACGCCGCACTGGCTGCACCGGCTGGCCTGCTCGATCGCCTTGGCGGCGGCGAATTCACGGTAGATCTCGTGAAAGTCCTCGGATCGGGATGCCGCGTCGCGTTTTTCGGGCATCTGGCGCCCGACGGTGACGAATTTCAGCATCTTTTGCGTGGCCATGGCTGCGCGTCCTTCGGTAACGAGAGGTTCCAAAGCCTGATAAAACAGGGCGTCGCCGATGAAAAGTCAGCAATGCTGACCTAGTTAACGATTTTTGGCGCTCGCAGGGCGCTGCGGGGGTATTCGCGGCGGTTTTTAGGTCAGACTTACTTACCTATAGCCTCGGCGCCACAATCCGGGCGCCGTCAGTGGACGATTCCCGCCCAGCCCAGCCCCAGCAGGATGGCCCCGAAAACGATGCGATAGATGGCAAAGGCGGTGAAGCGATGCGTGCGGATATAGCCCAGCAGCCATTTCACCGCGACAAAGGCCGTCAGCATGGACACGACGAATGCGATGCCCATGCCGGTCCAGTTCTCGGTCCCGGCGCCGTCCTTGAATTCCTTCAGCAGCGAATAGGCGCTGGCGGCATACATGGTCGGGATGCCGACGAGAAAGGCGAACTCGGTCGCTGCCGCGCGGTTCGAGGTGCCCAGCAGCATGGCCGCAAAGATCGTCGCGCCCGAACGCGAGGTGCCGGGGAACATCCCGGCGACGATCTGCGCAATGCCCACGGCCACCGCCACCCGCCAGGTGATGGTCACGCGGTCGGGCTGCCTGTCGGCCATGTTTTCGGCCCAGAGCATCCAGATGCCGCCGATGACCAGCGCCCAGGCGATGGGGGTGACGGTCTCGGGCAGCTCGAATCCCAGCTTCTTGACCACCAGCCCCAGCACCGCGGTGATGCCGAAGGCGGTCAGCAGCTTCAGCAGATAGTCGCGATTGGCCGGGTCGTTCCAGCCGGTGACCAGCCCCACCAGCCGCCGCCAATAGATCAGCGTCACTGCCAGAATCGCGCCGGCCTGAATGACGATGTTATAGGCGTCCGAGCGCGCGCCCAGAAACTGTTCGGCCAGCAGCAGGTGCCCGGTGCTGGAAATGGGCAGGAACTCGGTGATCCCTTCGATCACGCCGAGCAGGACGTCATTCAGATAGGACAAGCCGTGATTCCTTCAGGGGCGCGCGGCCTCAGCCGTCGCGCAGGTTCTTCGCCGAGGCGGTGATCGCCTCATATTGCCCGGTCGGGCGGAAGCGCCACAGATAGGTGTCAAGGATCGCGGGGGCGGACAGCGGCTCGATCCCCAGATCGGCAAAGGTCCTGACGCCCTCGGCCACGCGGTTGGGCTGCCGCAGCGTGCGGACCTGATCGCGGGTCAGGATGCGGTTGGTCAGCAGGCCGCCGGTGACGACCTGCCCGGCATCCAGCATGGCGCCCATGATCCCGGCCATCCAGTTCGGAATCCCGACGATGCCGCGGCGGCGGTCGGTCGCAGTCAGCACCTGCCGCGCGACATCGCGCATGGTCAGGACGTCCGGGCCGCCCAGTTCATAGATGCCCGGGCCCGCCTCGCCCGCGGCAGCCATGGCGGCCGCGCGCGCCACGTCGACGACATAGACCGGCTGCACCTCGGTATCGGCGCCGGGCACGAACAGGATCGGGCCAAGCCGCGTCATCGAGGCGATGCGGTTATAGAAATGGTCGTCCGAGCCGAAGATGATCGAGGGCCGCAGGATCGCCGCGTCGGGGCGGTGTTGCAGCACGGCTGCCTCGCCCCGGCCTTTCGAGGCCGCGTAATGGCTGGGCGAGGCCGCGTCGGCCCCCAGCGCCGAGACGTGGACGAACTGCTTGATGCCGGTTTCGGCGGCGATGCGGGCAATGCGGCCCGCGGCTTCGTCATGGATGGCCTCGAAGGTGTTCTTGCCCTCGCGCACCAGAATGCCGACGCAGTTGATGACGGCATCGGCGTCGGACATGCAGGCCAGAACCGACAGGTCGTCGCGGACGTTGCAGGGCACCGGCTCGATCTGGCCGGGGGCGCCATAGGTGCGCACGACACCCGATTCATTCGGGCGGCGGACGGCGACGCGGATGCGCCAGCCCTGCGCTGCCATGACCCGGGCGATCTGCCGGCCCAGGAATCCCGAGCCGCCGTAAATGGTGACAAGCTTGGCTGCGGACATGGCGCTGGCTCCGTTTTCGTGGCGTGTCTGTCGTTCAATAGCCAAGGCCAGCGCCAGCGGCAAGCCGTGGCCGCATCCCCGCGACGATGTGATCGCCGACCCGCAGCGCATTTGCCGCGATCGTCAGGCTGGGATTGACCCCGTTCGAGGTCGGCATGAAGGACGAATCCGCCACATAAAGGTTGTCCAGCCCATGCACCTTGCAGTCGCGGTCCAGAACGCTGCTGCGCGGATCGTCGCCAAAACGCAGCGTGCCGCAGGGATGGGCAAAGTTCAGTTCCGGCGCGGCGCTGGTGAACATGGCGCGATGCGGGCGAAACGCCTGCCGCATCGCCTTGCGGAAGGCCGCGCGCCGGGCCTGCAATTCATCCGATATCTCATAGTGAAAGCGCAGCCGGTCACCGTCGGCCGGGTCGGGCAGCACGCGGTTATGCGCATATGGCAGATCCTCAAGCACGCCGACGAACAGCTTGGCATTGCCCATGACCTTTGCCGCCAGCCATGCCGGAATGCGCAGCCCGTGCCGCAGCGGCCGGATGCCGCGCAGGGGCGAGCGGGCGAAATGCTTGTTCATCGCGAACAGAATCTCGCCAAAGCCGGCGGTCAGGCCCATGGACTGCACGGTGCCGAAGCGCTGCCCCTTCATGAAATACAGGTCGCGCATGCTGATCGAGCGCGAAGCGCCGACCTCGCCCTTCGTGACGCCCGCCCAGATCGCAATGATCTCGCTGAGGTGGAACATCAGGTTGCGGCCGACCAGATCGTGGCGGTTGCCGATGCCGTCGGGCCAGTATTCGCTGGTCGATCGCCGCATCAGCGTGGGTGAGGCCAGCCCGCCCCCGGCCAGAATGTAACGCTTGGCCCGCAACGCGATCGGCTGGCCATCGCGCAGGCAGGTCAGACCGGTGACCGTGCCGGCGTCCGCCTCGATCCGGGTGACGGTGCAATTGTCCAGAAGTGCGGCGCGGCCGGTTTCCAGCGCCGGCAGCACCCCGGCAGTTCGCCCATCCATCTTGCAGCGCCGCGGGCAACGCCGGCCAAAGCAGCTTTCGCAACCCGGAACAAAGCGCGCCGCCATATGGGTGCGATAGGGGTGCATGCCGGCGCGGCGCAGATCTGCCATCAGCGCCGCGTCCGAGGCAGGCAGGTCGGTCAGCGGCGGCAGGATCGACGCGCCCTCGGGCGCCAGCGGATCGACCTCGCCGTTGATGTGAAAGTTCTTCTCGGCCAGTTCGAACCACGGCCTGAAGGCGTCGTAGCCGACGGGCCAGCCGCCGGTCGGATGCGGGTGGCTGGGCATCGGTTCAAGGTCGTGACGTTCGGGCCGCTCAAGCGTCGCTGCGTAAAAGGCCGAGGTGCCGCCGACGCCCGCGCCGATCATGCCGTCCAGTTCAAACCATTTGCCGTCCAGTTCAGCCTCAAGCAGCCGGGGCCAGGCGGCATTGGCCAGCCGCGCCTCGGGCGAGCGGTCGGCGATATCCAGCGCGTCCCGCGCGGCATCGCCCAGGTCGGGCCCCTTCTCGACGAACAGCACCGACAAGCCTGCCTCGGCAAGCTGGCGGCCGACCGAGCCGCCGCCAATGCCGGTTCCGATGACGATGGCATCCCATTCGCGCGACCCGAGACTGTCCATGCCGAACCCGCCCACTGCTGAATAGCAACAGCTCACTATTGGTCGATTGTCCTTTGCGATACCAGCCCGATGCGGGAAAACAGGCGAAATGACAGGTGTTTCAGGCGAATCTGGCGTCCATCCGACACGTTTGTCGCGAGCGGCGCCATCGCGTCGCAGCGTGGCGTTGCGGAAAAAAGATTCCGCGGCGATGAAATTTCTTTGTTGCCCCTGTTGACACCCCCCGCGGCTGGCCTTAATCACCCCGCTCACACCACCTGCCCAGGTGGCGGAATTGGTAGACGCGCACGGTTCAGGTCCGTGTGCCGCAAGGCGTGGAGGTTCGAGTCCTCTCCTGGGCACCATGAACAAAAACCGCACAACCCTTTGGGTTTGTGCGGTTTTTGCATTCTGAGCCGCGCGCGGTTCCGCACCCCGTTGCCGACATGCCACCCGCCCGGCTAAGGATTGCATCGACCGGACCCGCGCCGCCGCCGATGCGAAACTGCGGTCCGCCAAGACAGGCTGGAAAGACGGGGATTGCCGGGATGATTCCACGCTATGGGCCGCCGCCCGGACGCCAAAACTATCGCCTGCGGCCCGGCGCCTATGCCGTCCTGATCCGCGGCGACCGGGTTCTGCTGACCTTTCAGCATCAGCCGACCCCTGAATTCCAGCTACCCGGCGGCGGAATCGATCCGGGTGAGTCGCCGCTGGCGGCATTGCATCGCGAGGTGCTTGAGGAAACCGGCTGGACCATTGCGACGCCGCGCCGCCTGGGTGCCTATCGCCGCTATTGTTATATGCCGGATTATGGTTTCTGGGCGGAAAAGCTGTGCAGCGTCTGGCTGGCACGACCGGTCGCCCGCCGCAGCCCGCCGCTTGAACCCGGGCATGAGGCGCGCTGGCTGCCGTTGACCGATGCCGCCCGCTGGCTTCCCGAACCGGGGATGCGGGCGTTTTTCCACCTCGCGCTGGCGCGATTGCAGACGTAAGGCGCGCATTGGCCGCGGCACGGTCCTGGGCGGTCAGTCCCATGCATCCTCGCTTTCGCTGCGCCGTTCGATCAGCACCGCCGAGATGTCGTCGCTGCGCTTGCCCTCGGCATAGTTCGCAACCGACCAGCAGATCGATTCCAGCAGCGCATCGCCGCGCAGCGTCGCATTGGTGCGCAAAATCGCCTGCAAACCGTCGTCGCCCAGCGTGTCGCCGCGCGGATTCTCGGTCTCGGTCAACCCGTCCGAGGCGATGAACAGCCGGTCGCCGGCCTCCATGGTCAGGAACACCTCCTCATATTCGGCATTGGCGAAAACGCCGACGGGCAGGCCGCCATGGCCGATCCGCTCGATCCGGCCATCGGCGCGTTGCAGCACCGGATAGGGGTGGCCGGCCTGCACCAGCCGCACGTCGCCGCTAAGAAAGTCCAGGTCGGCATAGACCATGGTGAAATAGGAATCGATGCGCAGTTCGTTGATCATCAGCGCGTTCAGTTCGCGCAGAATCTCCAGCGGCGGACGGGCGTCGTAAAGCCCCAATTCGGTGATTCGCAGCGCGATATTGTGGTCCGTCGCCCCCGACAGCAGCGCCGCCAGACGCGCGCTGAGCAGCGCCGAGGCGATGCCATGCCCCGAAACATCCAGGGCGAAAAGCCCGACGCGGCGGGCATTGATCGGAAAGAACCCGACAAGATCGCCGCCGATATGGCCGGCCGGACGCATCAGCAACGACAGGTCGAACCCGCCGAAACGGCCATGGCTTTCGCGCACCAGCCCCTGCTGCAGGCGCTGCGCCTCGCGCATGTCGCGGTCGATGGCGGCCTGCGTCTCGCACAACTGGTCCAGCGTTTCCTTGAGCTGCGCATTGGCGTTGCGCAGGCTTTGCTCCATCCGCAGGATGCGTTCGCTGGCTGCCAGCCGCGCCAGCAGTTCCGCGCCGGAAACGGGCTTGGTCAGGAATTCGTCGGCGCCGGCGCGCAGCCCGTCGGCAATGTCCTTCTTGTCGTTGCGCGAGGTCAGAAGGATGAAATAACCGTACTTGTCCGACTGCATGTTGCGGAACTGGCGGCAGAAATCCAGCCCGCTTTGCCCTGGGATGATCCAGTCGGCGATGACGATATCGGGGCGCCGCTCAAGGCAGATCGCCATGGCCTCTTCGCGGGTCGAGGCCTCGATGACGTGGTAACCGGCGCGGATCAACTGCACGGCGAGCGTCCGGCGCTGCGCCCGGCTGCTGTCGACAAGCAGGACCACCCGCGAATGTCGCGGTACAGAGGTCAGGTCGGGGCGATCGGCTATCAACATGCGCGACATTTACACCGCCATGACTGAAGGTTCCGTTAATCCGGAAAATTTTCGGGATTAACCGGTCGTCCATGATTTTGCTGTTAGGCTGTGCCGACGATTCTGCCGAAGGTTGTTCATGCTGGACTGGGACCGCATCAGTGAATTGCGCGAGGAAGTCGGCGATGCCGAGTTCCAGGTGATTCTCGAGATGTTTCTTGATGAGGTCGAAAGCGCGATGATGCGACTGTCGGCCAAGGATCCCAAGCGGCTGGAAACGTCGCTGCATTTCCTGAAGGGCTGCGCATGGAACCTGGGTTTCGCCGCGTTCGGCGGCCTGTGTGACGAGGAGGAGCGCCGCGCTGCCGGCGGCCGTGCCGACGAGGTCGGCATCGACGGGCTGCTGACCTGCTATTCCGAATCGAAGAAGGCGATGATGCGCGGGCTGGACGACGCGCTGCGGCCGCTTCCCCGGGCCGGGGAAGCGTAGCCGTGTCAGATCAGGAATTCGGCCAGGACCGGGTCGCGGGTGATGTCGCGATAGCCGATGCCGTGGGCATCAAGCCGCTGGCAGATCAGGTCCAGGTTTCCGGGGGTGCTGGTCTCGATCCCGATCAGGATCGAGCCGAAGTTCCGCGCCGATTTCTTGAGGTATTCGAAACGGGCGATATCGTCGTCAGGGCCCAGCAGTTGCAGGAAATCCCGCAGCGCGCCGGGGCGTTGCGGCATGCGCAGGATGAAATAGCGCTTGAGCCCGGAATAGCGCTGCGCGCGTTCCTTGACCTCGGGCAGGCGCTCGAAGTCGAAATTCCCGCCCGAGCAGATGCAGACCACGCGCTTGCCGGCAAGGTCGGGGATGTCGCGCAGGACGTCGACGGCCAGCGCGCCGGCGGGTTCCAGCACGATTCCCTCGATGTTCAGCATTTCCAGCATGGTGGCGCAGATGCGGTCCTCGGGCGCGAGGTGGACCTGTTCGGGCGCGAAATCGCGCAGCGCGGCAAAGGGCAGGTCGCCGATGCGGGCGACGGCGGCGCCATCGACGAAATTATCCACCGATGGCAGCGTTACGGGCGCGCCATTGCGCAGCGCCTCGCGCAGGCTGGCGCCGCCCTCGGGCTCGGCAAAGGCGGCGCGGGTCGTGGGGGAAAGGTCGGCCAGCAGGCGCGTGATGCCCGCTGCAAGGCCGCCGCCGCCGACCGGCATGACCACAAGGTCGGGCGTCTCGCCCAGTTGCTCCAGCATTTCAAGGCCAACGGTCGCCTGCCCTTCGATGATATCGGCATCGTCGAAGGGCGACAGGAAGGTCGCGCCCTGCGCGGCCGCGAAGTCCTTGGCGGCGGCCAGCGTCTGGTCGAAATAGTCGCCGGTCAGCACGATCTCGATGGCGTCGCCGCCAAAGATGCGGGTCTTGTCGATCTTTTGCCGCGGCGTGGTCACCGGCATGAAGATGGTGCCGCGGGCGCCGAAATGGCGACAGGCATAGGCCATGCCCTGCGCGTGGTTGCCGGCGCTGGCGCAGACGAAATGCCCCTGCGCGCCGCCTGCGATCTTGCGCATGGCGTTGAAGGCGCCGCGCAGCTTGTAGCTGCGCACCGGCGTCAGGTCCTCGCGCTTGAGCCAGATTTCGGCGCCATATTTCGCCGAAAGATGGTCGTTCTTCTGAAGCGGGGTCGGCTCAAACAGGTCGCGCAGCGCGATCCCGGCCTGACGGACAGAGGCGGCAAAATTTTCCATGCCTTGGCAATCGCGCGAAATGCCGTGCTTGGCAAGCAAAACTCAGCGTACGGGCAGGGGGGTGAGGATGCGCTTGCAGGGCAGAACGATGAAGCTGGCGCGGCTTTCGGTATAGGCCAACACCTGTTCGTCGCCGACGAAGGCGACGCGGGTGATGCCGTCGGGCCAGGTCTCGGTCCCGCACAGGTGGTAGGGGTAGAAATCGGCCTGCAGCATGACCGATCTGACCGTCCGCGTCGCCAGCCGCTCAAGCAGGTTGACCGAGGCCAGCGCACTGGCCGCCAGTCCGGCGATCAGCCCATAGGCGATGAGGTCGCGTTTCAGCCTGCGGCGGCCGGACAGGCCGGCGATGCCGCGGATCAGTACCGCGATCAGACCCAGCAGCATCAACAGCAGGACCGGAAGCGTCAGCAGGATCATCAGCCCGATCACTGCACCGAAATAGCTGCCGACCGCTTGGGCGATGGGGAAAAGCACCGGGTTCTCATGCGTCAATTCGCTAAGTTCGAGCCCCGCGAAATAGCGCCCGAACAGCGCCAGAAAGGCCGAAACCGCGAAAAGGCCAAGCGCCACCCAACTGCCGCTGATCCCCCAGATCGTTGGGATCGGGATCAGCCAATGCATGGCGATCAGCAGCGGCAGCAAAGCGACGATGATGGTGGCGGCGAACAGCAATGGCGCAGGCAGTGGCACGAAACTGATCAGCACCAGTCCCGCAATCCAGACCAGCACAAGGACCACGGTCCTGGGCAGGCAGGTCCGCCGCCATTCCCGCAGATGCAGCCGCTGTTGCAGCAGCGTTTCGCGCAGCTTCTGGCGCCTCAGCGCCAGCCAATGGTGAAGCTGGTCGAAAACGCGGCGCATTTAAATTCCCCGCGGGATGCGCCCGGAAACGGGCAGCAGATCGGTCCGGCCCTGCACATACCGCGCGTAAAGCACCGTCAGCAGGCTGATGCCAAAAACCAGGGAAAGCGCGTCGATCAGCAACTGCACCGCGAATACGGCGGTAATGCCGGTCTGAAGCGCCACATACAGCCGGGGCATCAACGCAACCTGCGCCAACGCATATCCGACGTTCGCCAGACAAAGCAGCAGCGCGATCATCAGGATCGTCGGCAGACTGCGGCGCGCGCCGGGGGAATAGCCGGTCAGCGAGGCGCCGATGGCAAGCCCCGGCAGCAGGCTGAGCAACCGCAGCCCGACAGCCGTCACCAATGTCCCGGCCAGCAGTCCAGTAACGACAAATGCCATTATGGGCGGGACCTGGCCCATCGTCATCGCCACGATCTGGCTTGCGGCGGCCATGAGCAGGAAACTCAACGCGATCGTCAGAAGCCCCAGCGGGATCATCATGACGCCATAACCAAGCATCTCGCGCCACCATATCCGGGGCAGCCAGCCAAACCGTTCGCCCAGCAACACATGACGGTGGAAATTGACCGTCGGCCACAACGCGCAAAACGCCGCGGCCAACAGGACCGGAATGATGATGAGCGTTTCTTGGATGCGGGGGGTGGACATTATCACCCCCAAAGTCACCGCGCCGATCAGCGCCAGCATCAGTGCCGGCAGCGCAAAGATACGGATGGTCTGGCCAAAATCGACGAAGATATTGCGAAACGCGAACCAGATAAGCCGGGCAGCAGTCATGAAAGTCACCCTTTGAGAACCACGGGAAACTATCTCGGGCGCGCCTCTTGTGACAAGGCGCGAATGGTCCTATCCCTCGCGCAAATCCAAAGGGGGCCAACCGCATGTCCGACGCGCCGAAGAAAGTCGTTCTCGCCTATTCCGGCGGGCTTGATACCTCGATCATCCTCAAATGGCTGCAGACCGAATATGGCTGCGAGGTCATCACCTTCACCGCCGATCTCGGCCAGGGCGAGGAACTGGAGCCGGCGCGCGCCAAGGCGGAACTGCTGGGCATCAAGCCCGAGAATATCCACATCGTCGACGTGCGCGAAGAATTCGTGCGCGACTTCGTCTTCCCGATGTTCCGCGCCAATGCCGTCTATGAGGGGCTTTATCTGCTGGGCACGTCAATCGCGCGGCCCCTGATTTCCAGGCACCTGGTCGAGATTGCGCACCGGCACGGCGCCGATGCCGTGGCACATGGCGCCACCGGCAAAGGCAACGATCAGGTCCGTTTCGAACTCAGCGCCTATGCGCTGGACCCCTCGATCAAGGTCATCGCGCCGTGGCGGGAATGGGACCTGACCAGCCGCACCAAGCTCCTGGAATTCGCCGAGGCGAACCAGATCCCGATCGCCAAGGACAAGCGCGGCGAGGCGCCTTTCAGCGTCGATGCCAACCTGCTGCACACCTCAAGCGAGGGCAAGGCGCTGGAAAACCCGGCCGACGAGGCGCCCGACTATGTCTATCAGCGCACGGTCTCGCCCGAGGATGCGCCCGACACCCCCGAATATATCGAGGTGAGTTTTGAAAAGGGCGACCCGGTGGCGATCAATGGCGTGACCCTGTCGCCCGCCACGATCCTGACCGACCTGAACGAATATGGCCGCAAGCACGGCATCGGCCGCTTGGATTTCGTCGAGAACCGCTTTGTCGGCATGAAGTCGCGCGGCATCTATGAAACCCCTGGCGGCACCATCCTGCTGGAGGCCCATCGCGGGATCGAGCAGATCACGCTGGATGCCGGCGCCGGCCACCTCAAGGACTCGATCATGCCGCGCTATGCGGAGCTGATCTATAACGGCTTCTGGTTCAGCCCCGAACGTGAGATGCTGCAGGCCCTGATCGACAAAAGCCAGGAGCACGTCACCGGCACCGTCCGGCTGAAGCTCTACAAGGGCAATGTGAACTGCGTCGGCCGCTGGTCGGACCACTCGCTCTACAGCGAAAAGCACGTTACGTTCGAGGAAGACGCCGGCGCTTACGACCAGAAGGACGCGGCGGGTTTCATCAAGCTGAATGCCCTGCGTCTGAAGCTGATCGGCAACAGGAACGCAAAGTTCAAGTAAATCCCACAGGTAAACCCCGGGGCGCCGCGCTACGGCGCCCCTTCGTCTTTCGCCGGATAGGTGATGCTGGCGTCAGTCATGACGATACCGCCGGGCGTCAGCAGGGCCGGGTCCAGCCGCCCCTCGCCCATGATGTGAAAGACCTCGCGCCCGCGCGCGATCAGGTAATCGGCGACGATGCGGCGGTGACACCGCCACCAGACGGCCTCGGAACACATCACCGTCAGGCGCGCCCCGTCGCCCTGACCCAGCACATGGTCAAGCCCGGCGCGAAATTCGGGCGACAGCGCGTAATCGGCATAGTTGTGAAAGCTGCGGTTCTGCCACAGCGCATTCACCGCAAAGGGCACCCGCCGGTCCCGCCCGCGCAGACCGCCCAAGCTTGCCACATGCTCATAGCCGATGCCATGGCGCGGCAGCGCCTCGGCCAGCACGTCACGGTTGAACTGTGGATTGGCGCGCGACATCGGCATCTTGCGGATATCGGCCACATGCACGATGCCGGCGCCAAGGATCAGGTCGATAAAGGCGTCCAGGCTGCGGTCGGAATGCCCGACAGTGAAGAACGGCGTCACCGCGCCCCCTCAATCCAGGCTCAGCGCGCTGCCCTTGTGCGCGGCGATATGGTCGGTCCTGTCGCTCTGGATTTCGTATTGCGGCTCCTCGGGCGAGGCGCGATGCGTATAGCCCTTATAGTCGAAATCGCTGGTATGGACCGCGATGATGGTCCCCGACACGCGGCCAGCCTCGGAATTCCAGCTGACATGATCGCCGATATTGAATGTTCTGGTCATGGCATCCTCCTCGCCAATGGGTGTGGAAAAGCGCCCCGAAAGCGTAAGCCGGAACCGGCCATTCACCAAGCCGCGATTGCCCTTTCCTTCCCGCCGCCGTCTGCCCAGAATGTCCCGGCATCAGCAAAGGCTTCAGCATGACCGACCTGCGCCAACCCGCCCGCATCGCCATCCTCACCGTCTCCGACCGCGCCGCCAGCGGCGAATACCCGGACAAAGGCGGCCCCGGCGCCGAGGCATGGCTGCGCGACACCATCACCTCCCCGATCGAAATCACCCGCCGCATCGTCCCCGATGGCCGCGACATCGTCGCCGACGCCCTGCGCGACCTTTGCGACCGGCACGGTGCCGACCTGATCCTGGTGACCGGGGGCACCGGTCCCGCGCCGCGCGACCTGACGCCCGAGGCGGTGGCCGACATCGCCCATCGCGAATATCCCGGCTTTGGCGAGGAAATGCGCCGCGCCTCGCTGGCCGAAGTCCCGACCGCGATCCTGTCGCGCCAGACGGCTGTCAGCCGCGGCAAGACGCTGATCATCACGATCCCCGGCAAGCCCTCGGCCATCGCCACCTGCCTGAACGCGGTCTTCGCCGCCGTCCCCT
Organism: Paracoccus sp. (in: a-proteobacteria); assembly: GCA_046348875.1. Taxonomy (GTDB): domain Bacteria; phylum Pseudomonadota; class Alphaproteobacteria; order Rhodobacterales; family Rhodobacteraceae; genus Paracoccus. Next base: position 63,931 of record JAXMDJ010000010.1, on the reverse strand, counting down.
ATTGCCTTGACCTGCTGGGCGCCGCGCGCATCGAAACCGACCCGTCAAGGATCGCCGCCTTCCGTCCCAAGGGCCAATAGAGCCCAAATTCTTTCATGCCCAAATATCCCGGGGGGAGTCCGCAGGACGGGGGGCAGCGCCCCCATCCCCTTGCAACCTAAGCTGCCGCCGCCGCCTCGTCCGGCACCTTCGCGCCGGTCATGAACGCCACCGCGTCCGACATCGAATAATCGTCGGGACGGATCACGCAAAGCCGGCTGCCAAGGCGGTGGATGTGGATGCGGTCGGCCACCTCGAAGACATGCGGCATGTTGTGGCTGATCAGGATGATCGGGATGCCGCGCGACCGCACGTCGCGGATCAGTTCCAGCACCCGGCGGCTTTCCTTGACGCCAAGCGCGGCGGTGGGCTCGTCCAGGATCACCACTTTCGACCCGAAGGCCGCCGCGCGCGCCACCGCGACGCCTTGCCGCTGGCCGCCCGACAGGGTCTCGACCGCCTGATTGATGTTCTGGATCGTCATCAGGCCCAGTTCGGTCAGCTTCTCGCGGGCGAATTTCTCCATCGCCGGACGGTCAAGCTGGCGGAACCACTGGCCCATGATGCCCGGCTTGCGCAGCTCGCGGCCCATGAACATGTTGTCGGCGATGGACAGCGCCGGCGACATCGCCAGCGTCTGGTAGACGCATTCGATGCCCTCGCCACGCGCCTCCAGCGGACTGGCGAAATGCACGGGCTTGCCCTCCAGCGTGATCTCGCCCTCGTCGGGCTGGATCGCGCCGGACAGCGCCTTGATCAGCGACGACTTGCCGGCGCCGTTGTCGCCGATCACCGCCAGAATCTCGCCCGGCATCAGGTCGAAGTCGCAGTTGTTCAGCGCGGTGACCTTGCCATAACGCTTGACCAGTCCGCGGGCCTTCAAAAGAGGTTCCTGGGTCATGCCGATGCCTTTCTGATCCACTGGTCCACCGCCACGGCGAGGATGATGAGCAGGCCGATAAGGAAGAACGTCCATTGCGGGTCGGTGCCGACCATCTTCAGGCCCATTTCAAAGACGCCGACGATCATGGCGCCGAAGAACATGCCGACGATGGAGCCGCGGCCGCCGAACAGCGAGATCCCCCCGATCACCACCGCGGTGATCGACTGGATATTGCCAAGCTGCCCCGTCGAGGCCGAGGGCGAGACCGAACCGAAGCGCCCGATCATCACCCAACCGGCGATGGCGCAGAACAGCCCGGCCAGCGCATAGACCTGGATCAGCACGCGGCTGGTCTGCACGCCCGCCAGCTCTGCCGCGTCCGGGTCGTCGCCCACGGCATAGACGTGGCGGCCCCAGGCGGTCTGGCGCAGCACATAGGACAGCACCGCCACCATCGCGATCAGCAGGAACACGGCGTAAAGGATCTTGACGCCGCCGGGCTGGATCGACTCGCCCCAGAATTGCAGGGCAGGGGCATCCTTGGTGATGTCGGACGAGCGGATGGTCTCGTTGGCCGAAAAGATGTAGTTGGCGGCCAGAATGATCTGCCATGTGCCCAGCGTGACGATAAAGGGCGGCAGCTTCACCCGCGCGACCAGCCAGCCGTTGATGAAGCCCATGCCGGTGCCGAAAGCCAGTCCCAGCAGAATCGAGATCGGCGCCGGGATGCCATAACGGAACGTGAACTGCCCCATCAGCACCGAGGAAAACACCGCGATGGCGCCCACCGACAGGTCGATCCCGGCGGTCAGCACCACCAGCGACTGCGCGCAGCCAAGGATGCCGACGATGGCGATCTGTTGCAGGATGGTCGAGATGGTCACCGCCTTGAAGAAATTCGGCGACAGCAGGCCAAAGATGATGACGGCCGCGATCAGGACGATCATCGGTACGGCCGAAGGCGTCATGTGCAGCCAATGCTGCAACCGGGCCAGCGCGGTCTTCTTTTCCTTGAACTCGGCAACTGTTTCCGAGGCACCCTTGAGGCCCGCCTCATAACTGGTAGCTGCCTTCGCATCGGATGACATGGATGTGCTCCTCCATTGCGGGACGCCAGCGGCGCCACGGCATGACGGGGGGCAGGCGTGGCCCGCCCCCGGGTGACGACAATTTCAGGCCTTTCGGGCAGGCGTGGCGGGGCTCAGCCCCAGCACAGTTCCGCGCCCTTGGTGGTGTCGATCGATTCGATGCCCGCGACCGGCTTGTCGGTCACCAGCGTCACGCCGGTATCGACGAAGTTCTTGCCCTCGGTCGCGGTGGGCTTGGTGCCGTCCTTGGCGAAGGCGGCGATCGCCTCGATGCCTTTCGAGGCCATCAGCAGCGGATATTGCTGCGAGGTGGCGCCGATGATGCCGTCCTTGACGTTCTGCACGCCCGGGCAGCCGCCATCGACCGAAACGATCAGCACGTCCTTTTCGCGGCCCACGGCCTTCAGCGCCTCATAGGCGCCGGCGGCGGCGGGTTCGTTGATCGTGTAGACCATGTTGATGTCGGGATCCTTGGCCAGCAGCGTCTCCATCGCCTTCAGGCCGCCTTCCTCGTTGCCCGAGGTGACCTCGTGGCCGACGATGCGCGGATCGGTCTCGTCGCCCCATTTCGCCGCGTCGCCCAGATCGATGCCAAAGCCCTGCAGGAAGCCCTGATCGCGCAGCACGTCCACCGAGGGCTGGGCGATGCTCAGGTCAAGCATGGCGATCTTGGCGGTGGCGGCGCCGTCGCCCATGGTCGCCTTGGCCCATTCGCCGATCAGCTCGCCCGCCTTGAAGTTGTCGGTGGCGAAGGTGGCGTCGGCGGCGTCGATCGGGTCCAGCGGCGTATCCAGCGCGATCACCAGCAGCCCGGCATCGCGCGCGGCCTTGACCGAATCGACGATGGCCTTGGTGTCCGAGGCGGTGATCAGGATACCCTTGGCGCCATCGGCGACGCAGGCCTCGACCGCGGCGACCTGACCTTCGTGGTCGCCGTCGATCTTGCCGGCATAGGCTTTCAGCTCAAGCCCCAGCTCCTTGGCCTTGGCCTCGGCGCCTTCCTTCATCTTGACGAAGAACGGGTTGGTGTCGGTCTTGGTGATCAGGCAGGCGGTGCCGTCGGCCTGGGCGATGCCCGCCATCAGGCTCAGGGCAGTTCCGGCCAGCGCCACGCGCAGCAGTTTCGTCTTGGTCATTGTCATCCTCCCTCAGGGCGGGATTCGCCGCCTCCTCGTGCTATTAAAGCTGCACAAGAAAGAAAGACTTGTCAATAAATCAATTTCGTTGATTTATAGGCCAAGAGGAGACGTCACCATGACCAGTACCCCATCCGCCGCCTGGACGCCGCAGGGCGCCCGCAGCCAGAACGAGCGCCTGATCCTGTGGCTGATTCGCCGCAACGGGCCGATGCCGCGCGCGGCGCTGGCGCAGGCGACGGGGCTTTCGGCGCAGGCCGTGACCAACATCACCCGCGCCCTGATCGAAGGCGGGATGCTGGACGCGGGCGGCGCGTTGCAGCGCGGCAAGGTCGGTCAGCCCCTGCGGCCGCTGGCGCTGGCGGCGGACGGGGCGCTGTTTCTGGGCCTGAAGGTCGGCCGGCGCATGGCCGAACTGGTGCTGGTCGATTTTCAGGGCCAGATCAGGCAGATACGGACGCAGCCCTATGCCTTTCCCCATCCCGACCGGATCCGCGATTTCGCCAGTGCCGCCAGCGCCGAGATCCTTGCGGACCTGACCGCCGCGCAGCGGGCGCGGCAGGCCGGCATGGGCATCGCCATTCCCTATTACCTCTGGGATTGGGGCGCCGAGATGGAGCCGTGGCGCGGCCGCGACCTGCGCGCCGAACTGGCACAGCGTCTTGGCATGCCGGTCTGGCTTGAGAATGACGGCTCATGCGCCTGCGGCGCCGAGATGATCTTCGGCACCGCCGACCTGCCGGAAAACTTCCTGTATTTCTACATCGCCCATTTCGCCGGCGGCGGCGTGGTGCTGGACGGGCGGCTGCGGCACGGCCCCTCGCGCAATGCCGGCGCGCTGGGGTCCTATCCGGTGCCGGGCGGCCGGCAGGTACTGGACGTGGCCTCGGTCTCGGTGCTGGAAACGGCGCTGGGGCGGTCGCTGCCGCCCGAGGATAACGGCTGGGATGTACCCCCCGCGATCCTGCAAGAGTGGCTGGACAAATCCGCGGCCGTGCTGTCCCATGCGGCGCTGGGAGCAGTGGCAGTTCTGGACCTGCCGCTGGTGGTGATCGATGGCGCGATGCCGCCCGGCCTGCGCGATGCGCTGGCTGCGGCGACTGCGGCGCGGATGGCCGGGATGCGCCATCACGGCATCACCTTGCCCGAAACGCGCGCCGGCACGCTGGGCCGCCGCGCCCGCGCGCTGGGGGCCGCCGCCCTGCCGCTGGACGAAGGATTTCTGCCCGGCGGCACGTTTTCGGCCCCCCGGCTGCCCCGGGTCGGCCATGACCCGCGCGAATCGCCCCTGCACTCGCGCGGCGCTAGTTGAAAGGAAGACCGGCGATGGCCGATGATCCATACAAGGCTTTGGGACTGGCCAAAAGCGCCAGCGCGGACGAGATAAAAAAGGCCTATCGCAAGATCGCCAAGACCGACCACCCGGACCTGAACCCGGACCCGGCCGCGCATGAACGCTTCAAGGCGGCCTCGGCGGCCTATGACCTGCTGAAAGACCCCGAACAAAGGGCGCGTTTCGACCGGGGCGAGATCGACGCCTCGGGACAGGAACGCCCGCAGCGCCACTATTATCGCGAATATGCCGAGGCGGGCGACAGCCCCTATCGGCAGGAACAGGGTTTTGACGACCTGTCGGGCGTGTTTTCGGACCTGTTCGGCCAAAGGGGCGGAATGGGTGGCGGCATGGGCGGGGGAATGGGCGGCGGCGGCTTCCGCGGGGCGCGCAGCTTCGACATGCGCGGCCCCGACCAGCGCTTCACGCTGGAGATCGACTTCATGACGGCGGCGCGCGGCGGCTCGACCCGGATCACCATGCCCGACGGCAATGTCCTTGAAGTCAAGATCCCCGAGGGCGCCCATGACGGTCAGGTGATCCGCCTGCGTGGCAAGGGCGGCGCCGGCTATGGCGACGGCGAGCCGGGCGATGCGCTGCTGACCCTGATCGTCGCCGAGGATCCCGAATGGCGGCGCGACGGCAACGACCTGGAAATCACGCTGCCGATCTCCATCGACCAGGCGGTGCTGGGCGGCAAGGTCGAGGCGCCGACCATCGACGGCCCGGTGATGCTGACCGTGCCGCGCGGTGCCAGCTCGGGCCAGAAGCTGCGGCTGAAGGGCCGTGGCATCAAGGGGCCGGGCGGCGTGCGCGGCGACCAGCACGCGGTGCTGAAAATCGTCATGCCGCCGAAAGTCGACGACGAACTGGCTGATTTCATGGAAAAATGGCGTCAGAACCACGCCTATGATCCAAGGAGGGGAAAATGACCCAGCGCCATTACACCCTGACCGAGACGCTCTCGGTGGTCGATGACCTGGATGCCGAACATCTGGACCGCTACATCCGCGCGGGCGTGGTGGTGCCGGTGCAGTCATCCTCGGGGCCGCTGTTTCGCGAGCTGGATCTTGCGCGGCTGAATCTGGTGGTCGAGCTGACCGAGGGCTATCACCTCGACGAAGAGGCGCTGGCCATGGTCATGTCGCTGGTCGACCAGTTGCACGGTCTGCGCGGCGACATGCGGGCAATCCTTGACGCCGTGGCGCGCGAACCGGCTGAAACCCGCGTCCGCCTGAAAGCCGCCATCCGCGAAGTGCGCGTGGTCATGCGCTAGGGTTCGGCGTTGGCAGGGGGCTTTGCCCCCGCGCGTTCCGCGCTCCCCCAGGATATTTAGGCATGAAAGAAACATGGCCGCGTCCGGCATTTTCTTTCATGTTCAAATATCCCGGGGTCCGGGGCAGAGCCCCGGTCGGCGCGGGTCCCTGGGCGCTGCGGTCAGCCAAGAAAGCGCAGCCGGTCCAGCGCGCCTTGCAGGATGTAGCCCGCCGCAACCTGATCGATGACTTCTGCACGGCGCTTGCGCGAGGTGTCTGCCTCCAGCAGGGCGCGCTCGGCCGCGACGGTCGAGAGCCTTTCGTCCCAGAAGCCGATGGGCAGGGGGGTCAGCCGCTCAAGATTGCGGGCAAAGGCGCGGGTGGATTGCGCGCGCGGGCCTTCGCTGCCGTCCATGTTGCGGGGCAGGCCCAGCACCAGCCCGACCAGCGCGCGGTCCGCGACGATCTTCAGCAGCGCCTCGGCATCGGCGGTGAACTTCACCCGCCGGATCACCGTCAGGGGCGAGGCCACGCCGCGCAGCCCGTCGCTGACCGCAACGCCGATGGTCTTGGTACCAAGATCCAGCCCGGCGATGGCGCCGGCGCGGGGCAGGGCGGCGACGAACTCCTCGATCGTGGCGCAGATCATTGCAGGCCGGCCTGTGCCGCCGCCCCGTCGATCACCGTCAGCGCCTGCGGGTCGGCCGCGAATTTGCTGCGCGCCTCGGCCAGGATTTCCTTTGCGCGGGGGCCTTCGCCCTTGACCGTCAGCGCGCCGATCAGCCGCGCCCATTCCTCGGGCGAGCCGCCCTTGGTGGCCAGCCGGTCTTCCAGCCCCTGGACCATCGAGTCGATCATCTGCTGGCGTTGTTCAGGTGTCATGTCCTGCGCCGCCGCCATTGCCGCCGCGTCGGGGCCGGGCATATTGGGCATGCCGGGGGCGGTCATGGCGGGGCGGGCGGCGCCTGCCTCATCTGGGGGCGTATAGTCCGGGCGCCCCGCGAACCACGCCAGGTCGCCGATGATCGCGCGGATCGGGACGTTCCATGGCGCATCGGCCGGCCCCTCGGCCAGAAGCTGCGCCCAAAGCGGGAAGGCCTGATCCGGGCGCCCGATCTGGATCTGCATGAGACCGGTGTAATAGCGGCCCTTGGGATTATGCGGGTCCAGTTCCAGCAGGCGCTTGATCGCGGCCTCGCTGTCGCTGGTGATCAGGCCGCCGCCGGCCTCGACGGTCAGGTCGGCCAGCCGTTCCCAGTCCTTGGCGGTGGCCTGCGCGCCGCGCAGCGCGACCAGCCGGGCCTGCGCCTCTTTCGCGGCGACGAGGTTGCCGATGCCGCGTTCGTGCTGGGCCAGCAGCTCCAGCCCGCGCTGGTCGTCCGGCTTTTGGGCGACGGCGGTGCGCAGCTTGTCGACCAGCGCCACATACTGGTCGTATTCGGGGTTGTTTTCGGGGGGCTTCGGCTTCGGCGCGGTGGCCTCGGCCTGTGCCTGCGTCGGGCGCTTGTCGTAATTCGCCTTGGCCTCGGCGAAGCGCAGCGCGATGGGCTCATCGGGTTCGTCGGGCGCACCGATGCGGGTGTAAAGCAGCGCCGAGCCGCCCAGAAGCGCCAGCAGCAGCCCGATGGCCACCCAGCCGCCCGGCGCGCGGCGCGCGGCGGCCTCGGCCTCAAGCGCGCGGTCGGCGGCCAGCACCTTGCGGCCGATCTCGACCCGCAGGCGTTCGGCGTCGCTGGCGTCGATCAGGCCGCGCTCAAGGTCGCGCTCGACCTCGCGCAGCTGGTCGCGATAGACCCGCAGGTCGAAGGCAGCGGCGGGTTCGGCCTCGCCGCGCTCGCGGCGCATGAGAGGTGCGGCGATGGCGAAGGCCACGACCCCGGCCAAGGCCGCGCAGATGATCCAGAACATCACATTCCCCGATAGCGTCCGGGCTTAGATAACGGTTTTGGTCGCATATAAAAAGACAAACCCCTGCGACAAATGGGCTGGATGCATACGGGAGAAATGCGCCCGGTCCTGACGCAATCGAACCATTGCCGCGTCGCACGGGCGCCTTGCCGGAACGGGCGCGGCGCTTCACTCTGCACGGGTCGAGTCGCAAGAGGTCCCGCCATGTCCGCCCCCTCCCCCAGTGCCGGCACCGGCCGCTATTCCGTTTTTGCCATCGCGCGCGAAGCGATGCGCCTGCATACCGGCTGGAAACGCGCCTGGACCAGTCCCGCGCCGAAAAAGAAGTACCAGGTCGTCATCGTCGGCGCCGGCGGCCACGGGCTGGCGACGGCCTATTACCTGGGCCGGAACTTCGGCATCACCGATGTCGCGGTGATCGAAAAGGGCTGGCTGGGCGGCGGCAATACCGGCCGCAACACCACCATCATCCGCAGCAACTATCTGCAGGACCCCTCGGCCGCGATCTATGACAAGGCCCTGAAGCTTTACGAAAATCTGTCGCAGGACCTGAACTACAACATCATGTTCAGCCCGCGCGGCCTGCTGATGCTGGCGCAGACCGAACATGAGGTGCGCGGCTACCGGCGCACCGTCATCGCCAACCAGTTGCAGGGCGTGGCGACCGAATGGGTCAGCCCCAAGCGCATCAAGGACATGCTGCCCATCATCAATATCGAGGGGCCGCGCTATCCCGTTCTTGGCGGGCTTTATCAGGAACGCGGCGGCACCGCGCGTCACGACGCCGTGGCCTGGGGCTATGCGCGGGCCTGTTCGGCGATGGGCATGGACATCATCCAGAACTGCGAGGTGAACGGCATCGAGACCGCGAACGGCAAGGTCGTCGCGGTCAATACCGGCAAGGGCCGGATCGAATGCGAGAAGCTGGCGCTGGTCGTCGCCGGTCATAGCTCAGTGCTGGCCGAAATGGCCGGCTTCCGCCTGCCCATCGAATCGCTTGCCCTTCAGGCGCTGGTGTCCGAACCGATCAAGCCCTGCTGCGATCTGGTCATCATGGCCAACACCGTCCACGGCTATCTGTCGCAATCCGACAAGGGCGAAATGGTCATCGGCGGCGGCACCGACGGCTTCAACAACTATACCCAGCGCGGAAGCTGGCAGCATGTCGAGGAAACCGTCCGCGCCCTGATCGAGACCTTCCCCATGCTGTCGCGGCTGAAGATGCTGCGGCAATGGGGCGGCATCGTGGACATGACCGGCGACCGCTCGCCGATCCTGTCGACGACCCCGGTCGAAAACATCTTCGTGAACTGCGGCTGGGGCACCGGCGGGTTCAAGGCGATCCCCGGCTCGGGCTGGGCGATGGCCGACCTGATCGCGCGTGGCCAGCCGGGGCCGCTGGCCGCCGAATTCGGCCTGAACCGCTTTGTCGAGGGACGTTTCATCGATGAAAGCGTCGCCGCGGGGGTGGCGCACTGATGCGGGCGTCTGGCAGAAAATTGCCGGCTTTTTCGGATATCCTGCCGGTTCCCGCCAAATATTCGCGGGATGCGGCAAGATTTCTGCGCAAGCATGGAAACTTATTGGCCTTTGGCGAATTGATCGGACACATACCATGATCAAGGAGCTGACCTCATGGCCGAACAGAAAAAGAGCAACCTCGGGCTTATCATCGGCGCCGTCGTCGTCGTGCTGGCAATCGTCTACTGGTTCGTGTCCTCGGGCACCGCACCGGATGAGAAGCCTGTCGCCAGCGAACCGGCCGCCGCGACTGCGCCCGCTGCTCCGGCTGCAACCGAGCCTGCCGCGCCGGCCGCGACGACTGCCCCTGCTGCCGAGGCTCCTGCCGCTGGCACCGCGCCCGCTGCCGAAGCACCCGCTGCTGGCACTGCTCCGGCCGAGCCTGCTCCGGCCACTGGCACCGCGCCCGCCGCACCGGCCACCAACTAAGGTCCGAGGGGCGCCGGCTTCTGCCGGCTGCCCGGTCCAGAACGTCCGGGGGGCGCATCGCCCCCCGGAGACTGCCGCACTGCCGGGGGTGACGCGATGACCCGCGATCCCGGTCTGGAAGAGGTCATGCGCGACGACCTTGGCGAATTGCCGGGCCTGTCGGAAAAGCCGATGTTCGGCGGCCTCTGTTTTCTTGCCCATGGCAACATGATCTGCGCCGCCCGTCAGGGGCGCGCGATGTATCGCGTGGGCAAATCCCGAAATGACGATGCGCTGGCGCTGCCGGGCACCTCGGCCATGATCCATGGCGGGCGTGCGAAACCCGGCTATGTCTGGCTGCATGACGACCTGCTGTCCGATGACGCCACGCGTGCCCGCCTGACCGGCTGGGCGCTGGACTGCGTGCGCGACCTGCCCGCGAAGGAGTGACCGATGCTGACCCTGACCTGCCCCTATTGCGGCATTGCGGCCGAGGAAACCGAACTTGCCCCCGGGGGTGAGGCGCATCTGAAACGCTATGGGCCCGGCTCGACCGATGCCGAGTTCGAGGCCTATATGTTCGCCCGCAAGAACCCCAAAGGCGTGCATTTCGAGCGCTGGCGCCATGCCTATGGCTGCGGCAAGTGGTTCCTTGCCGCGCGTGACACCGCCACCTTGCAGGTCTTTGCCACCTACAAGGCGCAGAATTCGCATCCCCCCGCCGAGGTCGTCGCCGCCATCCGCGCCGCGCGCCCGGACTGGCAGCCCGACTGGACTGACAGCAAGACCCTCTCTGACGAAAGCCCGAAAGCATGACCCAGACCGGACCTTTCCGCCTGCCGCAGGGCGGCCGCCTGATCGACCGCGCCTATCAGCTTCCGTTCCGCTTCGACGGCCGCCAGTTGCGCGGCGTGGTCGGCGACACGCTGGCCTCGGCGCTTTTGGCCAATGGCCAGATGCTGATGGGGCGCAGCTTCAAATATCACCGCCCGCGCGGCCCCATCGCCAGCGGCGCCGAGGAACCGAACGCCCTGCTGGGCCTTGGCCAGGGCGGCCGGTTCGAGCCGAACCAGCGCGCCACCACGACGCCGCTTGTCGCCGGCATGGTCACGGTGCCGCAGAACTGCTGGCCCAGCCTGACCGCCGATGTCGGCGCGGTGAACAACTGGCTTTACCGCTTTTTCCCGGCGGGCTTCTATTACAAGACCTTCATGTATCCGCGCGGCTTCTGGAAACATGTGTTCGAGCCGATCATCCGCCGCTCGGCCGGGTTGGGCAAGGCGCCGACCGATGCCGACCCGGACAAGTACGAACAGGCCTATGCGCATGTCGATCTGGTCGTGGTCGGCGGCGGCATCGCCGGCCTGAACGCCGCGCTTGAGGCCGCGCGTCAGGGCAAGTCGGTGCTGGTGCTTGAGCAGACCCCGAACTGGGGCGGTCGCACGCCGACCGATCACGCCGACGGGCAGGCGCGCACCGATGCGCTGCTGGCCGAGCTGCGCGCGCTGCCGAATGTCACCCTGCGCCGCAACACCATGGCGACCGGGCTTTACGACCACGGCTATCTGCTGGCCCGCGAATCGCTGGCCGATCACGACCCCAATGCCGGCATCCCGCGCCAGCGCCTGTGGCGCATCCGTGCCGGGCATGTGCTGGTGGCGACCGGCGCGCTGGAACGCCCGCTCAGCTTTGCCGGCAATGACGTGCCGGGCGTGATGCTGGCCTCGGCCGTGCGCGACTTTATCGACAATTACGGCGTGGCGCCGGGTCGCCGCATCGTGGTGGTGACGAATAACGACGACGCCTATCGCACCGCGCTGGCGGCGCTGGATGCGGGGCTTGCGGTGCCGGCGGTGATCGACGCCCGCGCCAATGCCTCGGGCGCGCTGCCTGATGCGGTGCGCGCGCGTGGCGTCCAGGTCCTGACCGGCACCGGTATAGCGGGGGTCAAGGGCGGCATGGCGGTCGAGGGCGTGAAGCTTTGCGCGCAGTCCGGCTCGGGCGATGTCACCGGCGAGCTTGAGGCCGACTGCGTCGCCATGTCCGGCGGCTGGTCCCCGGTCGTCCACCTGTGGAGCCATTGCGGCGGCAAGCTGAACTGGAGCGAGACGCAAAGCTTCTTCTCCCCCGATCCGGCGCGGCCGCCGACCGGCGCCGATGGCAAGGCGATGGCAAGCTGTGCGGGCGCGGCGGCAGGCGATCTGCCGGTCGCCGACCTGACCGGCGCCGCGCCCGAGGCGACGGTCATGCCGGTCTGGGTCATGCCCGCCCACGCCACCCGCAAGATGAAGTTCAAGATGTGGCTGGATTTCCAGAACGACGTGAAGGTGTCGGATGTCGAACTGGCCGCACAAGAGGGCTATGCCAGCGTCGAGCACACCAAGCGCTACACCACGCTGGGCATGGCGACCGATCAGGGCAAGGTCAGCAATATCAACGGTCTGGCGGTCCTGTCGGGCGCGCTGAACCAGCCGATCCCGGCGACGGGCACCACGACCTTCCGCCCGCCCTATACGCCGCTGACCTTTGGCACCATCGCCGCCGAGGCGCGGGGCGACCTGTTCCAGCCGCTGCGCAAGACGCCGATGCATGACTGGCACCAGGCCCGCGGCGCCCATTGGGAGCCGGTCGGCCACTGGCGCCGCGCCTATTGCTATCCGAAGGCCGGCGAAAGCCACGCCGACGCGGTGGCGCGCGAAATCCGCGCCGTGCGCGCCGGGGTAGGGACGCTGGACGCCTCGACGCTGGGCAAGATCATCGTCAAGGGTCCGGATGCGGGCAGGTTCCTTGACATGATCTATACCGGGATGATGTCCTCGCTGCCGGTCGGCAAGTGCCGCTATGGCCTGATCTGCAACGAGAACGGCTTCCTTGTCGATGACGGCGTCGCCGCGCGTCTGTCCGAAGACACCTGGCTGGTCCACACCACCACCGGCGGCGCCGACCGCATGCACGGCCATTTCGAGGACTGGCTGCAATGCGAATGGTGGGACTGGAAGGTTTACACCGCCAACGTGACCGAACAATGGGCGCAGGTCGCCGTGGTCGGCCCGAAGGCGCGCGTGCTGCTGGAGCGGCTGGGCGGCATGGACCTGTCGCCCGAGGCGCTGCCCTTCATGGGCTGGGCCGAGGGCGAGATCGCCGGCATCCCCGCCCGCGTCTATCGCATCAGCTTCTCGGGCGAGCTCAGCTTCGAGGTGGCGGTCCCCGCGAATCGCGGGCTGGAACTGTGGCAAAAGCTGCAAGAGGCCGGCGCCGATCTGGGCATCACCCCTTACGGCACCGAGGCGATGCACGTCATGCGCGCCGAAAAGGGCTTCATCATGATCGGCGACGAAACCGATGGCACGGTGATCCCGCAGGATCTTGGCCTTGGCTGGGCGATCTCGAAGAAGAAGGCCGACTATATCGGCAAGCGCGCGCAGGAACGCAGCTTCATGGCCAGCCCCGACCGCTGGCGGCTGGTGGGGCTGGAAAGCCTTGACGGCCGGGTGCTGCCCGATGGCGCGCTGGCGGTGGCCGAGGGCGTGAACGCCAATGGCCAGCGCCGCACGCAGGGACGGGTGACCTCGACCTACATGTCGCCGACGCTGAACGCGCCCATCGCCATGGGGGTGGTCCTGCATGGACCCGAGCGCATGGGCGAGGTGCTGGAGTTCCCCGTCGAAGGCCAGGAAACCTACAAGGCGCGGATCGTCGATCCGGTCTTTTACGACAAGGAAGGGAGCCGCGCGAATGGCTGAGGCTTTGGCAAGGATCTCGCAGATCGACGGGCTTGGCATGATCCAGATCCGGGCCGATCTGGACCGGGCGGGCGATGCGATCGCCGGCGCGGCGGGGCTGGCGATCCCGGCACGCGGCGCCACCACCAGCGACGGCAGCCGCCGCCTGGGCTGGATGTCGCCGGACGAGTTGCTGCTGGTGCTGCCGCGCGCCGAACTGGCACCGGCGCTGGCGGCGCTGACCGATGCGCTGGCGGGCGAACACGCGTTGCTGGCCGATGTCAGCGACATGCGCGCCGCCTTCCGCATCGAAGGCGCGCGCGCCTTGCAGGTGCTGGAAAAGCTTTGCCCGACGGAACTGGCCTCGCTGCCGGTCGACGGGCTGCGCCGCACCCGCGCCGCGCAGGCCGCCTGCGCCATCTGGCGCGAGCCGCAGGGCTATGTGCTGATCGGCTTCCGCTCGATCACCGATTACCTTCGGGGCATCCTGACCGGCGCCGCCATGCCCGGCAGCCATCTGGAGCCGCGTTAGGTTTCAGACCTTGCGGCGCGGCGCAGGCGGCCTATCTCTTGACCCAAAGCCAAGAGTTGATTCCATGCGCCTTTCCGCCTTCGTCGCCCCCGCCCTTGCCGCCGCCCTGCTGACGGCGGCGACCCCGCCGCTGCTGGCGCAGGCCGGACCCCGCGGCAGCGATCCGGTGGTGATGATGTGCCAGATGACCGATGACAGCGGCACTGGCTGGGTGCCCGATTTCCTGATGCTGACGCGCCAGACCGCGGGGCCGAATACCGGCCGGATCGAGGTGTTCGACATGGTGCTGAAAACCTTTGTCGGCCGCCCGATCCAGGCCCGCGTCACCGCCGACACCCGCGACAGCCGCAGCTATGGCTGGGCCCTGGCCGGGGTGCGCAATGCCGCCGGCCAGCGCACCGACCGGCTGGACTATCGCCTGACGGTGGCCAAGGCCGACGGCCGGGCGCAGATCACCGCGACGGCGCGGGGCTATGACAACACCATGACCGGCAGCGGCCGCTGCGGCTCGCCCGGCGCGCAGGCCACGGGTCAGGAACCTGCCCGCCCCCCAAGGCGTTGATCCGCCGACAGGGTCTTTCCCCGGCACGGCTCCTGTGCCAGAAAATCAATCCGAAACCGTTGGAAAAGGAAACCGCACATGGCCTTCACGCTTCCCGACCTTCCCTATGCGCATGACGCGCTTGCCGCCGCAGGCATGTCGAAAGAGACGCTGGAATACCACCACGACATCCACCACAAGGCCTATGTCGACAACCTCAACAAGCTGATCGCCGGCACCGACTGGGAGGGCAAATCGCTTGAGGACATCGTCACCGGCACCTTCCAGTCCGGCGCCGTGGCGCAGAACGGCATCTTCAACAATGCCAGCCAGCACTGGAACCACTCGCAGTTCTGGGAGATGATGGCCCCGGCAAGCGGCGCCATCCCCGGCGCGCTGGAAAAGGCGCTGACCGAATCCTTCGGCTCGGTCGCCAAGTTCAAGGAAGACTTCGCCGCTGCCGGCGCCGGCCAGTTCGGTTCGGGCTGGGCCTGGCTCGTCAAGGACAAGGACGGCAGCCTCAAGGTCACCAAGACCGAAAACGGCGTGAACCCGCTTTGCTTTGGCCAGACCGCGCTTCTGGGCTGCGACGTCTGGGAACACAGCTACTATATCGACTTCCGCAACAAGCGGCCGGCTTACCTGACCAACTTCCTCGAAAAGCTGGTGAACTGGGAAAACGTGGCCTCGCGCCTCTGACCCCAAGCCGGAACCACCCGGAAGGCCCGCCATCGCGCGGGCCTTTTGCCATTCTTTCATGCCCAAATATCCCGGGGGAGTCGCGCAGCGCGCGACGGGGGCAGCGCCCCCCTCTTGTCCTTCCCCGCGATCCGCCCCATGGCTTGCGGACAACAGGGGAACCGGCATGAGCGAATGGACCAAGGGCTTCTGGGCGATGATCGCGGTCTGCGTGACCTGGGGCCTGTCGCCGATCTTCTATCACGCGCTGGCCGGCGTCCCCGTGCTCGAAGTGCTGGCCCACCGCACCATCTGGTCGCTCGTCTTCTTCCTGATCGTCCTTGGCGTGCAGCGCCGCCTGTCCGAGCTTGCCCGCGCCATCACCGGGCCCTGGGCAGGGCGGGTGGCGGCGGCGGCGCTGCTTGTCTCGACCAATTGGGGCGTCTTCATCTGGGCGGTGCAGACCGGCCATGTCGTGCAAAGCTCGCTGGGCTATTACATCTATCCGCTGATTGCCGTCCTGCTGGGCGTTGCAATCTTTCGTGAACGGCTGGGCCGCGTGCAGGCTTTCGCCGTGGCGCTGACGGTGCTGGCGGTGGCGCTGCTGACCTGGGGCCTGGGCGTTGCGCCATGGATCAGCCTTTCCCTTGCCGTCACCATGGGGCTTTACGGCGTCGTCAAGAAATCGCTGCCGCTGGGCCCGGTCCTTTCCGTCGCGGCCGAGGTGGCGCTGCTGACGCCCCTTGCCCTGGCCTGGCTGGTCGCGCAGGGTGCGGGCCTTGTGCCGGGCGCGGCGCCGCTGGCCTTCGGCAGTTCGCCGGGCCTGACGCTTCTTCTGGTCCTTTCCGGCGTCATCACGGCGATTCCGCTGGTCCTTTTCAGCTATGCCGCCCGCCGGGTCGAGATGACGACCATGGGCCTGATGTTCTACCTGAACCCGACGCTGCAATTCCTCTGCGCCGTTCTCGTCTTTGGCGAGGCGGTGACGCGCTGGCACATGATCGCCTTCGCGATGATCTGGACGGCCATCGCCATCTATTCCGTCGCCAGCATCCGGCAGGCGCGGCGTGCGGCGCCATTGGCAAATGGTTCAAACCCCGTATAGATAGCGCGAAAGACATCCCGGGGGCGACATGGCCAATCAGAACGACAGCTTCATCGACGAGGTCACCGAGGACCTGCGCCGCGACCGGCTGTTCAACGCATTTCGCCGCTATGGCTGGATCGCCATTCTGGCCATCCTGCTGATCGTCGGCAGCGCGGCATGGCGCGAATATGCCAAAAGCCGCGCCGATGCGCAGGCGCAGGCCTGGGGCGATGCGGTGCTGGCGGCCCAGAAAAGCGACGATCCGGCCAAGGCGCTGGCCGCCATCGATCCCGCCGGCCAGCCCGCCCGCAAGGCGCTGTCCGAGATGCTGGCCGCCGGGACCGAGGCCGGCGACGGCCAGACCCAGCCCGCCGCCGACCGGCTGAAGGCGGCCGCCGCTGCCGTGCCCGGGGACACGGTGCTGCGCGATCTGGCGCTGCTCAAGGCGGTGATGGTCGCCGGTCCCGCCATGGATGCGGCGGAACGCGACACGATCCTTGCCGATCTCTCGAAGCCCGGCGCGCCCTTTGAACTGCTGGCGCTGGAACAGAAGGCCGTCGCCCTGATCGGCGCGGGCCGCAAGGACGACGCCATCACCCTGATCGGCCAGATCCAGCAAAAGGACGGCCTTTCCGAGCCCTTGCGTCGCCGCCTCTCCGAGATGATGATTACCCTTGGCGCCGTGGCCGAACCGAAAAGCGGACCCGGCCCGCAGCCCATGCCTGCCCCGCCGGTAGAGTGACAGTGAACAGACAGCCGGCCCCGCCGCGCTAAGATGGAGAGAGCGATGACGAGGTTGCCCCTGATCGCTGCCCTTGCGGGCCTGACGATCCTTCCGGGTTGCATTCAGCGCGAAGAGATTTTGCAGGGCGAGCGGCTGGACCCGCGCGCCGTGCTGTCCCCCGACGGACCGGCCGCCGAGGGCGGGATCACCACCGCCAATGTCGCCTTGTCGCTGCCGCCGGTGCGCGGCAACAGCGACTGGCCGCAGCGGGCGGGCAATGCGCTGCACGCCTCGGGGAACGAGGCGATCGGCGCCGGCACGGCCCGTGTCTTTGCCGTCGATATCGGCGCGGCCTCGGACCGCCGCCACCGCATCACCGCCGACCCGATCGTGGCGGCGGGGCTGGTCTTCACCATGGACAGCCGCGCCACCGTCACCGGCACCACCACCGGCGGCGGCCGCGTCTGGAGCACCGACCTGCGCCCGGCGACCGAGACCGGCGAAAGCGCCTCGGGCGGCGGCCTCGCGTTCGAGGGCAACCGCGTCTTTGCCACCACCGGCTATGGCGAACTGGTGGCGCTGGACGCGCGCACCGGCGGCATCGCTTGGCGCCAGAAGGTCGATGCCCCCATCGGCGGCGCCCCCACCGTCGCCAATGGCGTCGTCTATGTCGTCGGCCGCGATGCCGGCGGCTGGGCGGTGCGCGCCAATGACGGCAAGGTGCTGTGGCGCATCTTCGGCAACGACGCCATGGCGGGCGTGATGGGCGTGACCGCGCCCGCGGTGTCGGGCTCGACCGTGATCTTCCCGATGGCGACCGGACAGGTGATGGCCGTCGACGCCGCAAACGGCACCCAGATCTGGAGCGGCGACGTCGCAGGCGCGCGCGTGGGTCGCTCTATCGCGCTTTTCCGCGACATGACGGGCGACCCGGTTATCGTCGGCGACACCGTCTATGCCGGCACCAGTTCGGGCCGCACCGCCGCCTTCGACCTTGCCACCGGCGCGATGAAATGGTCGGCGCGCGAGGGGGCCTCCAGCCCGGTGCTGGCGGTCGGCAATTCGGTCTTTCTGGTCAACGACCAGGCGCAGCTGATCCGGCTTGATGCCGCGACCGGCACCCGGGTCTGGGCGCAGAAGCTGCCCTATTTCACCGCACAGAAGGTGCGCAAGCAAAGCAAGGTCTGGAACCATTACGGGCCGGTACTGGCCGGGAACCGGCTTTATATCGCCTCGTCCGACGGCTATCTGCGCGTCTTCGACCCGAATTCGGGCACGCTGATCGGCACGGCCGAAATCCCCGGCGGCGCCGCCACCGCCCCCGCCATCGCCGGGCAGACGCTTTACGTCGTCAGCCATGACGGCCAGCTTATGGCCTTCAGATGAGCTTTACCCTTGCCATTGTCGGGCGCCCGAATGTCGGCAAGTCCACGCTGTTCAACCGTCTTGTCGGCAAGCGGCTGGCGCTGGTCGACGACCAGCCCGGCGTCACCCGCGACCTGCGCGAGGGGCAGGGCCGCCTTGGCGACCTGCGCTTTATCGTCGTCGATTCGGCCGGGCTGGAAATGGCCGATGACGACAGCCTGCAAGGCCGGATGCGCCGCCTGACCGAGCGCGCCGTGGACGAGGCCGACGTTTGCCTGTTCGTCATCGACGCGCGGGTGGGCGTGACCCCGGCGGACGAATATTTCGCCGATATCCTGCGCAAGCGCGCGCGCCACGTCATCCTTGCCGCCAACAAGGCCGAGGGCCGCGCCGGCGAATCCGGCGCGCTTGAGGCCTATGCGCTGGGTCTGGGCGAGCCGCTGCGCCTGTCGGCCGAGCATGGCGAGGGCATGGACGACCTTTACCGCGCCCTGCTGCCGCTGGCCGAGGAGTTCGAGGCCCGGAACGTCCAGCAGGCCCCCGAAACCGATGTCGCGGTCGAGGATGGCGACGAGGTCGAGGATTGGCGTCCGACCTTGGAAAAACCCTTGCAGATCGCGGTGATCGGCCGGCCCAATGCCGGAAAATCGACCCTGATCAACAAGATCCTGGGCGAGGACCGGCTGCTGACCGGCCCCGAGGCCGGCATCACCCGCGATTCGATCAGCGTGACCGCGGATTTCATGGGCACGCCGGTGCGCATCTTCGACACCGCCGGGATGCGCAAGAAGGCGCGCGTCACCGACAAGGTGGAAAAGCTGTCGGTCGCCGATGGCCTGCGCGCCGTGCGCTTTGCGGAAGTCGTGGTCGTGCTGCTGGACGTGGATATCCCGTTTGAACAGCAGGATCTGCGCATCGCCGACTTTGCCGAGACCGAGGGCCGCGCCGTCGTCGTCGCCGCGAACAAATGGGACCTTGAAGAGGACAAGCCGCAAAAGCTGAACGAGCTGCGCGAGGCGTTCGAGCGCTTGCTGCCGCAGCTCAAGGGCGCGCCCCTGGTCACCGTCTCGGCCAGGACCGGCAAGGGGCTGGACCGGCTGCACAATGCCATCCTGAAAGCCTATGAGGTCTGGAACCGCCGCGTGCCGACCGCGCGGCTGAACCAGTGGTTGGGCGCCATGACCGAGGCGCATCCTCCGCCCGCGCCCGGCGGCCGCCGCATCCGGCTGCGCTATATGACGCAGGTCAAGACCCGGCCGCCGGCCTTCGTGGTGATGGCGACGCATACCGACAAGCTGCCCGACAGCTATGCGCGTTATCTGGTGAACGGACTGCGGGTCGATTTCGACATGCCCGGCACGCCGATCCGGCTGACCTTCCGCGATCAGGGGACCAAGAACCCCTACAAGGACAAGGCCAACAAGATCAGTCAGTCCGGCGCGCTGTCCAAGCACAAGAACCGGCAAAAGCCGAAAAGCACCTGAGCCGCAAAGCGCCTGAGCCCCAAAAACACCTGAGCCAATGGCTCAGGTCGTCACCCGGACCAGCACGACGGCGATGATCGAGATGGCCAGCACCGTCGCCGTGGCGATGGAGATGTCGGACGTCACCGTGCCGGCGGCAACGCCGATCAGCCCCCAGATCAGCGCCACGCTGAAACCGAACGGACGGCCCAGCCGCAATTGCAGGCTGGCCGCCGCGACCGAGCCGATCAGGATGGCGATGACGGCGGCGGCGGCCTGCGGCAGCCCCAGCCGCATCTGCAACAGCCCCGACAGCATCGACAGGCAGACCAGCAACGCCCAGCCGGCGACGAACCCCAGAACCGAGCGTCGGGCGATGCCCGCCGGGGGGCCTCGCTCCGCCTCGGGCGCGGGGTCGCTGCCCCGGCCCCGCAGTGCCGCGGCCAGCAGTCCGGCCAGCATGGCGACCGACAGCAGAAAGGCCAGCAGCGGCTGCGACAGGATCAGCCAGGGCCCGACCGCCCCCAGCGCCAGCGCCGCGATCAGCGGCGCATCGTCGCCGCCTGTCCCCCGGATCAGGCCGCGCAGCGCGTAATAGACCAGTGCCGCCCAGGTCATCGCCAGCAGCGCCCACATCCCCGGCCCGCGCGGATGCAGGAAAAGCCCGGCCAGATCGACCTGGGGCGAGCCCTCGGCGAACAGTTGCGGCACCGTCAGCATCTCGGTCAGATGCGCGGGCGAGGTGCCGTTCAGATGCAGCGCAAAGCCCAGCGTGCTGGCGATGAAGGCCAGCGTGGCAAGAAGCAGCAGGGATGCGCCGGCGCGTGACATAAGCAGGCAACGCCTGCCGCCCCGTCCCGGTTTCGCCCCCGGTGCGGGAATTATGTCGCAGCGCCCGGCGCGGCGGTCAGGCCAGTTGCCCGTCCGCCCCCAGCCGCGTCTTGCCGCCCAGATAGGGATGCAGCGCCTCGGGCAGATCGACCGAGCCATCGGCCTGCTGGCCGTTTTCCAGCACCGCGATCAGCGTGCGCCCGACCGCCAGCCCCGAGCCGTTCAGCGTATGGACGAATTCCGGCTTGCCGCCGGCCTCGGGGCGATAGCGCGCATTCATCCGCCGGGCCTGGAAATCGCCGCAATAGCTGACCGAGGAAATCTCGCGGTATTTGCCCTGCCCGGGCAGCCAGACCTCAAGATCGTGGGTGATGCGGGCGCCAAAGCCCATGTCGCCACCGCACAGCACGATGGTGCGGTAAGGCAGGCCAAGGCGCTCCAGCACCGTCTCGGCGCAGCGGGTCATGCGGTCATGCTCGGCCTCGCCGGTGGCGCCATCGGTGATCGAGACCATCTCGACCTTCTCGAACTGGTGCTGGCGCAGCATCCCGGCGGTGTCGCGCCCGGCGCTGCCCGCCTCCGAGCGGAAGCACTGGCTATGCGCGACCATGCGCCGCGGCAGGGTGGCGTGTTCGACCAGATCGCCGTTGACGGTATTCGTCAGCGTGACCTCGGACGTTGGGATCAGCCACCAGCCCTCGCGGGTCTGATAGCTGTCCTCGCCGAATTTCGGCAATTGCCCGGTGCCCTCCATCATCTCGGACAGGACCAGAACCGGGGTCCAGGTCTCGGTCAGGCCATGCTCGGCCGTGTGCAGGTCCAGCATGAACTGCGCCAGCGCGCGCTGGATGCGGGCGACGGCGCCCTTCAGCACGACAAAGCGCGCGCCCGATAGCTTAGCCGCTGTCTCGAAATCCATGCCGGGGCGGACGCCCGCGATGTCGAAATGCTCGCGCGCGGCAAAGTCCAGCGCGCGCGGCGTCCCCCAGCGACGGATTTCGACGTTGTCATCCTCGTCCTTGCCCGGGGGCACGCGGTCCAGCGGCAGGTTGGGGATGCCCAGCAACAGATCGCGCAGCTTGGCGTCCAGCGCCGTTGCCTCGGCCTGAAGAAAGGCGGTCTCGTCCTTCTTGGCGCTGACCAGCGCCCGCAGCCGGGCGAATTCGGCCTCGTCGCCGCGGGCCTTGGCGGCGCCGGCTTCCTTGCTGGCCTTGTTCTGCTCGGCCTGCGCGGCCTCGGCGCTGGCGATGCGGGAACGGCGGTCGGCATCCAGCGACAGGATTTCCGGCGAGGCCGGCGGCAGGTTGCGAAGCGCAAGCGCCGCATCGAAGGCGGCAGGGTTTTCGCGGATTGCGCGGATGTCGTGCATGGCTGACCCGTTCCTGAATTGACTTACGCCGCCCCAGATACCGCAAGCCGGCGGCGGGCGAAAGCCTCAGCCCCTGCTCCGGGCTTCATCCAGCATGGCCCGCAACACGCCAAAGAACTTGTCGGCCCCGGGATAACCCTCAAAGCGCGTCACCTCCTGGCCGCCGCGAAGCAGGATGAAGGTGGGCGTCAGCCATGGCCGGCGGTCCAGTGCCAGCCCGTCGGGATAGGGCCCGTCGACATCGACCATGAACAGGGGCGCCGCGCGCCCCTCGGGGCGGCTGGCATAGACCGGCGCGATCTCGCGGTCCCATTGCGCGCAATAGACGCAGCCGGGGCGGCGCACCATCATCAGCCGCAGCCCCGGTTCCGCCAGCCTCGGTCCTGCCAGCGCCGGCCCCCCGGCCAGCGCCACCACCCCGCCCAGAATGAACCGCCGTCTCTGCATGACGCCCCCGATGATCCGGCCCAAGACCTAATCCCTGCGACCCGGCATCGCAACAGCACGGCGTTTACATGTCTTCCATGTGCAAATATCCACGGGGGTGCGGGGGCAGTCAGCCCCCGCCGACCACCTCGCCCCCCCGGGGGACGCCATGGACGAGCTGACCAAGCCCTTGACGCAGGGCGACCGCCGCGCGCTTTCCCGCGCCATCACGCTGGTCGAAAGCACCCGCCCCGACCACCGCGCCCGCGCTGTGGCGCTGCTGGCCGAATTGCCGCGCCGGCAGGCGCTGCGCATCGGGCTGTCGGGCACGCCCGGCGTCGGGAAATCGACTTTCATCGAGGCGTTCGGCAAGATGCTGACCGCGCAGGGCCTCAGGGTCGCGGTGCTGGCGGTCGATCCCAGCTCGGCGCGCTCGGGCGGCTCGATCCTGGGTGACAAGACCCGGATGGAGACGCTGGCCCGCGACCCCATGGCCTTCATCCGCCCCTCGCCCTCGCGCGCGGAACTGGGCGGCGTCGGCCGCCGCACGCGTGAGACCATCCGCCTGTGCGAGGCCGCGGGCTTCGACGTCGTCCTGATCGAGACCGTCGGCGTCGGCCAGTCCGAAACGCTGGTCGCCGACATGTCCGACCTGTTCATCCTGCTGCTGGCCCCGGCGGGCGGCGACGAATTGCAGGGCGTCAAGCGCGGCATCATGGAGATGGCCGACATCATCCTGGTGAACAAGGCCGATGGCGCGCTGCGCGACACCGCGCTGCGCACGGTGGCCGATTATGCCGGCGCGCTGCGGCTTTTGCGCAAGCGCCCGCAGGACCCCGAGGGCTATCCCCGCGCGCTGCCGGTCTCGGCCGCGACGGGCGAGGGGCTGGCGAAATCCTGGGCCGCCATGACCGACCTGGCCGACTGGCGGCGCGAGTGGGGGCATTTCGACGCCCGCCGCGCCGAACAGTCGCGGCAATGGTTTCTGGCCGAGTTGCGCGCCGGGCTTCTGGCGCGGCTCGACGCGCCCGAGGTCCGCGCCCGGCTGCGCGACATGGGCGATTCGGTGGCGCGGGCCGAGATCGCCCCCGATTCGGCGGCGGCGCAGATGCTGGACTGGCTGGGGCGATGACCGGGCTTGCCGGGCAGCTTCGCGCGTGGCTCGGGCCTCCGCAGGGCCAGACCGCGCCGGCGGACCTGCTGGCCCGGCAGATCGACACCCCGCTTGGCGCGATGATCTGCGTCACCGATGCGGACCGCCTGCACCTGCTGGAATTCGCCGAGCGCCCCGAACTGCCGGCCGAGATGCGCCGGCTGGCGAAATCCGCCAAGACCCGGATCGCACCGGGCCGCAATGCCTTGGCTGACCTGACCGAAACCCAGCTTGCGGCCTATTTCGCAGGGCAAAGCTGCGCATTCGATCTGCCGCTGGCGCTGTCGGGGACGGATTTTCAACGGCTTGTCTGGCGCGAACTCATCCGCATCCCGGCCGGGCAGACCGTCAGCTATTCAGAACTTGCGGCCCGCATCGGCCGCCCGGATGCCGTCCGCGCCGTCGCGGCCGCCAATGGCGCCAACCGGCTTGCCGTGATCGTCCCCTGTCACCGCGTCCTTGGCGCGGACGGATCGCTGACCGGCTATGCCGGCGGGTTGTGGCGGAAAAAGGCGCTGATCGACCATGAAAGCGCCGCCTTCGCCCGGCCCGCGACCTGACCGGCAGGGGCCGGGGCCGGAAATCGCTTGACCTTCCCGCCTTCTGCGCTTATTCCCGCGCAACAGGTTTCCGGGCGCTGCCACGCGGCGCCCTTTCATATTGCGGGTTCCGGCCCGCGCTGGATCGAATCGAAGGAACAAGATCATGTCGCGCGTTTGCGAACTGACCGGCAAGGGCCCGATGAGCGGCAACAACGTCTCTCATGCCAACAACAAGACCCGTCGCCGTTTTCTGCCGAACCTGAACGAGGTTTCGCTGATCTCGGACAAGCTGGGCCGCACCTACCAGCTGCGTATCTCGGCTGCGGCGCTGCGCTCGGTCGATCACCGTGGCGGCCTTGACGCCTTCCTCGCCAAGGCGAAGGATGTCGAGCTGTCGGACCGCGCGCTGCAAATCAAGCGCGAGCTGTCGAAAGCCTGATCCGGTCTGCGGGCCAGTCGATTCGAGGCCCGTCAGCGGATGCAAGACGCCCTGCCAATCCGGCGGGGCCTTTTGCATTTCCCGCGTGCCATCTGCCGGTAACGTGACCCCCGCGCGTCCGAAACCGGGTGCAGGCGCCCGGCTGCCGCGCTAGCCTTGGTGCAGATATCGCCGGAGGCTTCATGAAACCGCTCATCCCCGCCATCATCGCCGCCCTGCTGCCGCTTGCTGCGCTGGCCGAAGGGCAGGTCAGCGTCCAGGACGCCTATGCGCGCGCCGCCAATCCGAAATCCGGCGCCGCCTTCATGACCATCGTGAATGGCGGCAAGGACGCCTGCACGCTGATGGGCGTCACCACCGACGCCGCCGCCCGGGCCGAGATGCATACCAGCCGGGACGAGGGCGGCATGATGAAGATGCTCGCCACCGGGCCCATCGAGATCGGCCCCGGCGAAAGCCATGCGCTGGGGCGCGGCGGCGATCATGTGATGCTGATGGGGCTGAAGCAGCCGCTGAAGACCGGCGACAAGATCACGCTGACGCTGGACATGGGCGATTGCGGCCTGCTGAGCACGGTGGTGCCCGTCGACAACGACCGCAAGCCTGACGCGCCCGACACCACCGCCACCCCGACGGCGGCGACGCCCTAACGCGCGGCCTCTGTCTTGGCGATCAGCGCCTCGACCTTGGGGCCAAGGCTTTCGACGATCAGCGCGACCCCCTTGGCCGAGGCGTGCAGCCCGTCCTCTTGCAGCAGGTCGGGCAGCCTGTCGCGCGGCTGGTCGAACAGCGGCTGATACAGGTTCTCCATCAGCAGCGCGTCGTGGCGCTGCGCCAGCCGCGGCCAGATCGCCGCCCAGTCGCGGCGCAGATTCGGGCTGAGCCGGGGCGAGCTGATCCCCACCAGCAGCAACGGCTTCTGCTCCTGTCCGGCCTGTTTCAGGATCGAATCAAGGTTTTCCTCGGTCATCGCGGGCGAAAGCCCCAGCAGCAGGTCGTTTCCGCCCAGCTCGACCATGACCGCGTCGGGGTCATAGCGGGTCAGGGAAAAGCCGATCCGCACCCGGCCGCCGGCAGCGGTGTCGCCCGACAGGCCGCCATTCACCAGCACGACATCGTCATGGCCGCGCGCCTTCAGCCAGCGCTGCAATTGCGGCACCAGCCCCTGGTCGGGCGGCAGGCCATACCCCTCGGTCAGGCTGTCGCCGAACGCGAGGATACGCAGCGGCTCGGCCGCGGCGGGGGCCGCGGCCAGAAGCAGGGTCAGGATAAGGGCTTTCAGGTTCATCCGGCTCGTCTCAATCGCAAGGCATTGGTTACCACGAAGACCGAGGACAGCGCCATCGCCCCCGCCCCCAGCATCGGCGAAAGCTGCGGCCCGCCAAAGGGCACCAGCACGCCCATCGCCACCGGGATCAGCGCGGTGTTGTAGGCGAAGGCCCAGAACAGGTTCTGCCGGATATTGCGCATGACCGCGCGCGACAGGCGGATGGCGCGGGGGACGCCCTGCGGGTCGCCGCCGACCAGCACCACCTCGGCCGATTCGATGGCGACATCGGTGCCGGTGCCGATGGCGATGCCGGTTTCGGCCGCCGCCAGCGCCGGCGCGTCGTTGATGCCGTCGCCGACAAAGACCGTGCCGGCGCCCATCTCGCGGATGGCGGCCAGCTTGCCGTCGGGCAGCACGCCCGCCAGCACGCGGTCGATGCCAAGCTGGCGGCCGACCGCATCCGCCGTCGCCTGCACATCGCCCGAGATCATCGCCGTTTGCAGGCCAAGCCCGTGCAGGTCGGTGATGGCGGCCGCCGCCTCGGGGCGGATCGGGTCGGCCAGCGCCATCGCGGCGACATGGCGCCCGTCCAGCGCCAGATGCACCGGCGTCGCGCCGTTCGCGGCCCAGCCCTCGGCCTGCGCGATCAGGCCGGGCAGGGGGGTGACGCCGGCCTCAACCAGCGCGCGGGCATTGCCGATCAGCACGTCGCGGCCCTGAACCTGCGCCGTCAGCCCGCGCCCGACGCTGGCCGTCACGGCGCTGGCCGCAAGAAGCTCCAGCCCGCGTGCGCGGGCAGCGGCGACAATGGCGGCGGCCAGCGGATGTTCCGAGCGCGCCTCGGCGCTGGCGGCCAGTTGCAGCGCGTCGTCCTGTGCGATGCCGTCGCTGGCCATATCGGTCAGCGCGGGCGCGCCGCGCGTCAGCGTGCCGGTCTTGTCGAAGGCGACGATGCGGGCATCGGCCAGCCGTTGCAGCGCATCGCCGCGCCGGAACAGCACGCCCAGTTCCGCACCGCGCCCGGTGCCGACCATGATCGAGACCGGCACCGCCAGCCCCATCGCGCAGGGGCAGGCGATGATAAGGACCGCGATCGCGGCGACCATGGCCTGACCCGGATCGCCGGTAAGGACGATCCACAACAGGAAAGTCAGCAGCGCCAGCCCGATCACCAGCGGCACGAAGACCGCGGTGATGCGGTCCACCAGCGCCTGCACCGGCAGCTTGGTGGCCTGCGCGTCCTCGACCAGCCGGATGATGCGCGCCAGCACCGTGTCGGCGCCGGTGGCGGTGACGCGATAGATCAGCGCAGCAGGGCCGTTCACGGTGCCGCCGGTGACCGCATCGCCGGGGGATTTCGTCACCGGCACCGGCTCACCCGTCAGCATGGATTCGTCGATGGCGCCGGTGCCTTCGGTCAGGACGCCGTCCACCGCGACCCGCTCGCCCGGCGCCAGATGCACCAGATCGCCGGGGCGCAGCGCCTCGACGGGGGTATCGACGATTCTGCCGTCGCGCTCGGCGCGGGCGGTCTTGGGGGCAAGCTCGATCAGGCGGCGGATGGCGTCGCCGGCCTGCCCCTTGGCGCGCGCCTCAAGCCAGCGGCCCAGCAGGATCAGGGTGACGATGACGGCGGCGGCCTCGTAATAGACGTGGACCGCGTTCGCCGGCAGCAGGCCGGGGGCGAAGGTCGCCACCGTCGAATAGGCCCAGGCGGCGCCGGCCCCCAGCGCGACAAGGCTGTTCATTTCGGGCGCGCGGCGGATCAGAGCGGGGATGCCGATGCGGAAGAACATCCGCCCCGGCCCGGCCAGAACCGCGGTGGTCAGCACGAATTCGACGATCCACAGGCTGCGCTGGCCCAGCGTGGCGTAAAGCCAGTGATGCAGCGCCGGGACAAGATGGCCGCCCATCTCGGCCAGAAAGACCGGCAGCGTCAGCGCCAGCGCGATCAGGAAGCTGCGCTTGAGCCGGGCGGCATCGCCGCCGTGGTCATGCATATGCGGCGCCGCGTCGCGCTGGGCGGCCGCCGGATAGCCCTTGGCGGTGACGGCCGCGGCCAGCGCCTCGGCGGTGACGGCGGCCGAGTGCTGGACATGCGCGGTGCCGGTGGCAAGGTTCACTTGCGCCGCGCTGACGCCGGGCATCGCCGCCAGCGCCTTTTCGACGCGGCCCACGCATGAGGCGCAGGTCATGCCCTCGACGGCAAGGCGCGTGTCCTGCGCCTGGGCGGGATAGCCCGCCTTTTCCAGCGCGGCGACGGCGGCGGGCAGTGCCTCGGGCGTGGCGGCGCGGAAATGCGCGCGCCCCGTGGCAAGGTTCACCTGCGGATGCGAAACGCCCGGAACGGCGGCCAGCGCCTTTTCGACGCGGCCCACGCATGAGGCGCAGCTCATGCCGGTGACGGTCAGCTCAGCTTCCCGGCCCGGCGCAGTGGTTTGATCTTTCATCGGATTTCTCCTGTCGGAATGGCGAGGGGGCGCGATTCAGACAGGGCAGGGCGGGGCCTGCGGTCGTCGGGGGGATCGGGGGACGACAAGGGCCGGCGGCTGCGCGGCCTCTTGCCCGGCATGCCAGCGCAGGGGATGCGCGTCATGGGCGACCACCGGACGCGCCGCGATGTGACAGCGGCAGCCACGCCCGCCCCGGCCCCGGCACAGGTGCCGGGCACGCGTCGCCGCCCGGCGCGGTTCGCGCGCGGCCAGCGGCTGGGGGTGAAGATGCGGACAGCTCATCGCGGAAGGTCCTTTCCCGATGCAAGCTAGGCACGTTCCCCCGCCGATTCAAGCGCGTCACATCGCTTTGAGTTGATCCCGCGCCTGCAAGCGGCTAGGCGATGGACGAGGAAAAAGATTTCAGGACGCACAGATGAACCGCAGACAGATGCTGATGGCCACGTTGCCGCTGCTGGCCGCGCCCACCCTGGTGCTGGCGCAGGACAAGAAGCCGCCGGCCGCCCCCGCCGCCAAGCCCAAGGCCAAGGCCGAGCCCCGGCGCGACCCCTATGCCCCGACCGAAGTCGCGATCCGTCCCGATTTCGAGGTCGGCAGCATCGTCGTGGTTTCCAAGGATTTCTTCCTTTATCACGTCATCGCGCCGGGCCGGGCGATCCGCTATGGCGTTGCCGTGGGCAAGGACGAACTGGTCTGGAAGGGCCGCGCCGCCGTTGGCCGCAAAAGCGAATGGCCAAGCTGGAAACCGACCCCGGCGATGGTCAAGCGCAAGCCCGCGCAATACGGCAAATGGGCGGATGGCATGCCCGGCGGCCCGACGAACCCGCTGGGTGCGCGCGCGCTTTATCTTTACGATGCCAAGGGCAACGACACCTCGATCCGCATCCATGGCACGACCGAGCCGAACTCGATCGGGCGCGCGGTCTCGAACGGGTGCCTGCGCATGCGCAACGAGGCGGTGATGGACCTTTATGAGCAGGTTCCGGTCGGCACGCCGGTCTACGTCTATTAATTGGACATCCGCCTGACATCGCTGTCGGACCCGGCGCTGGCCGGGTTCGACATGGTGATCGACACCCGCGCCCCCTTGGAATTCGCCGAGGATCACCTGCCCGGCGCGGTGAACCTGCCCGTCCTGTCGGATGCGGAACGGGCTGAGGTCGGCACCGTCTACAAGCAGGTTTCCCCCTTCGATGCCCGCAAGCTGGGCGGCGCCATGGTCGCCGCCAATGCCGCGCGCCATATCGCCGGGCCGCTGGCCGGGTTTGGCGGCGGCTGGCGGCCTTTGGTCTATTGCTGGCGGGGCGGCCAGCGTTCCGGCGCCTTCGCCACCATCCTTGCCCAGATCGGCTGGCGCGTCGGCCGCATCGAGGGCGGCTACAAGGCGTGGCGGGCGCTGGTCGTGGCGCGCGTGCTGGCCCCGGTCGCGGCCCCGGTCATCGTGCTTGACGGCAATACCGGCAGCGCCAAGACCGAGATCCTGTCGCGGCTGGCGGCGCGCGGCCATCAGGTCATCGACCTTGAGGCGCTGGCCAATCACCGCGGCAGCCTGTTCGGCGCCATGCCCGGCGGCCAGCCCAGCCAGAAGCTGTTTGAAAGCCGCCTTGCCATGGCGCTGGAGGGGATCGACCCGACCCGCCCCCTGCTGGTCGAGGCCGAAAGCTCGCGCATCGGCGAGGTGAACCTGCCGCGCGGCATCTGGGCCGCCATCATCGCCGCGCCGCGCCTGCGCCTGTCGGTCCCGGTCGCGGCGCGCGCCGCCTATACCGCGCAAAGCTATGCCGACGCCACAGCCGACCCCGCCCGCGTGGCCCGCATCGTCGAAAGCCTGCGCCCCCTGCACCCGGCCGAGCGGATCGCCGACTGGCTTGGCATGGTCGATGCCCGCGACTGGGCGGCGCTGTCGGCGGGGCTGATGCGCGACCATTACGACCCGCGCTATGACAAGCACCGCGCCCGCCACGACGATGGCCAAAGCCCGGTGGTCACGCTGGACCGGCTGGATGATCTGGAGGCCGCGACAAGCGCGGTCGAGGCCGCGCTGGCCCGGCTTCAGCCCTGATCGCGCAGAAAGCGCCGCAGCACCTTTTCCAGCTTGGCCGCACCGATCGGCGCCATCGCCTTGGTATGTTCGTGGCTGAGCGATTCGTCCGACATCCCCGCGCCCATATTGGTGATGACCGAAATGGCGGCGCAGCGCAGGCCGAAGAACCGGCCAAGGATGATCTCGGGCACGGTGGACATGCCGACCGCATCGCCGCCAATGACCCGCGTCATGCGGATTTCTGCCGGAGTCTCGAAACTCGGGCCCGAAAACCAGCAATAGACGCCTTCGGGCAGGTCCACGCCCTCGGCCCGGGCGGCGGCGGCCAGCGCCGCGCGCAAGCCCGCGTCATGGGCATCGGTCATGGGCTGGAAACGGGCATCGGTCCGCTCGCCGATCAGCGGGTTGGCGCCCGACAGGTTGATGTGGTCCGACAGCATCATCAGCGACCCCGGCTGCATCGCCTCGCGCACCGAACCGGCGGCATTGGTCAGCAGCAGCCTGTCGCAGCCCAGTTCGGCCAGCACCTCAAGCGGCAGGCGCATCGCATCCGGCCGCCCCGATTCATAGTAATGCGACCGCCCGCCGAATACCGCGACGCGCCGCCCCTCAAGCTGGCCGATGACCAGCTTCGGGACATGCCCCGAGACACCCGCATGGGGAAAGCCCGGCAGGTCCGAATAGGGGATCGCCACGCCCTGAACCGCCTCGGCCAGATGGCCAAGCCCGGACCCCAGGATCAGCCCGTATTCCGGCGCCGCATCGCCCGCGCGGTCGCGGATCAGGCGGGCAAGCTCAGCGCTCTTTGACATAGGGCTCTCCTCCGGCGCGGGGCGGGATGGCGCGGCCGACAAAGCCGGCAAGGATGATGACGGTCAGGATATAGGGCAGCGCGTTCATGAACATCGACGGCACGGTGACAAAGCCCAGGTCGAGGTCGGGATAGCGGTTGCTGACCGCCTCCATCAGTCCAAAGAGGAACGTCGCGAACAGCGCCGGCCACGGCCGCCATTTGGCGAAGATCAGCGCGGCAAGGGCGATATAGCCGCGCCCGGCGGTCATGTCCTTGACAAAGCCCGCCGAAATCCCCGTCGCCAGATAGGCCCCGGCGATGCCGCACAGCACGCCGCAGATGGCCACTGCCGCATAGCGCATCCGGGTGACCGACACCCCCGCCGTATCGACCGAGGCCGGGTTTTCCCCCACAGCCCGCAGCCGCAGGCCAAAGCGCGTGCGGTAAAGCACCCACCATGTCAGCGGCACGCACAGGAACGCCACATAGACCAGGATCGTGTGCCCCGAGATCAGCTCGGCATAGACCGGCCCGATCACCGGCACGCCCTTCAGGCTGTCGGCAAGGGGCAGGTCGATCGGGTTGAACCGCGCCGCCCCCTCAAGCGAGGGGGTGCGCCCGCCCAGCCCGAAGATCTTCTGCCCCAGCAGCACGGTCAGCCCGGCGGCCAGAAAGTTGATCGCCACCCCGGAAATCAACTGGTTGCCCCGGAAGGTGATCGAGGCAAGCCCGTGGATCAGCGACAGCGCCAGCGATCCGGCGATCCCGGCCAGCAGGCCCAGCCAGACATCCCCCGTCGCATAGGCGACCGAGGCCGAGGTAAAGGCCGCCATCAGCATCTTGCCCTCAAGCCCGATGTCGAAGATGCCGGCGCGTTCCGAATAAAGCCCGGCCAGACAGGCCAGCAGCAGGGGCGTCATCAGCCGGATGGCGCTGTCGACCATCTGCAGGACAGTGGCGAAATCCATCACGCATTCCCCCGCTTGCGCAGCGCCGCGAAAAGCCGCTCCAGCGGCATGCGAACCATATTGTCCAGCGCCCCCGTGAACAGGATCACCAGCGCCTGAATGACCACGATCAGCTCACGCGGGATCGTGGTCCACAGCGCCAGCTCGCCGCCGCCCTGATACAGGAACCCGAACAGCAGCGCCGCCAGAAAGATCCCGAACGGATGGTTGCGCCCCATCAGCGCCACGGCGATGCCGATGAAGCCGGCGCCCTCGACCGCGTTGAAGATCAGCCGCTCGGCCTCGCCCATGACGTTGTTGATGGCCATCAGCCCGGCCAGCGCCCCCGAAATCAGCATCGCCGCGACGATGATGCGGGTCGGGCTGATCCCGGCATAGACGGCGGCGGGCTCGGACTTGCCAAAGGCGCGGATCTCATAGCCCAGCCGCGTGCGCCAGATCAGCAGCCAGACCAGCACGCAGGCGGCCAGCGCGATGAACAGGGTGATGTTGGCAGGCGTGTTCTTGCCCCATTCAAAGCCAAGCGCCAGCGCCATGTCGGAAAGCTTGGGCAGGTTCGTCCCCGGCGGAAAGCTGGCCGAGGCCGGGTCCATGCTGCCCTGCGGACGCAGCACATTGACCAGCAGATAGTTCAGCAGCGCCGCGGCGATGAAGTTGAACATGATGGTGGTGATGACGATATGGCTGCCGCGCCGCGCCTGCAACCAGGCCGGGATCAGCGCCCAAAGCGCACCAAAGGCCGCGGCCCCGATCATCGCTGCCGGCAGCGCCAATGCCCAATGCGGCCAGGGCAGGGACAAAAGCACCAGCGTGACCCCAAGACCGCCCATGGCGGCCTGCCCCTCGCCACCGATATTGAACAGGCCCGCATGATAGGCGACCATCACCGCAAGGCCGGTAAAGATGAAGTTGGTGGCGTAATACAGCGTATAGCCCCAGCCATAGCTGGACCCCAGCGCGCCCTGCACCATCACCGTCAGCGCCTCGACCGGACTTTCCCCGATCGCCAGAATCACCAGTGCCGAAATGGCAAAGGCCAGAAAAAGCGAGATCAGCGGCGTCAGGATCACATCCGCCCATTTCGGCATACGCTCCATCACCGCGCTCCTGCTTGCGGGCTTCTTTCATGCCCAAATATCCCCGCCGGAGGCACCCGACCGCTCATCTCGCGCCCCCGCTGACATCCTCGGGCGCCATCGCACCCGGCTCGACCCCAGCCATCAGACAGCCCAGATCGCCGGTTGTGGCCTCGTCGGGCAGCCGCTCGCCCATGATGCGGCCGTCGAACATCACCGCGATGCGGTCCGACAGCGCCATGATCTCGTCCAGCTCGACCGAGACCAGCAGCACCGCCTTGCCGGCATCGCGCAGCGCGACGATGCGCTTGTGGATGAACTCGATGGCGCCGATATCGACGCCGCGCGTCGGCTGGCCGATCAGCAGCAGGTCGGGATTGCGCTCGACCTCGCGCGCGACGACGATCTTCTGCTGATTGCCGCCGGAAAAGTTCTTGGCGGCCAGATCGGGGTTCGGAGGGCGCACGTCGAAACGCTCGATCTTGCCGATGGCGTCGGCTCGGATGGCGGCATTGTCCATCAGCAGGCCCTTCTGGAATTCGGGCGCGTCGTGATAGCCGAAGGCAGCGTTTTCCCAGGCGGCGAAATCCATGATCAGCCCCTCGACCTGCCGGTCCTCGGGGACATGGCCGATGCCGGCATGGCGCCGCGCCCGCGCATCCGTGTGGCCCAGCGGCAGGGCCTGCCCCTTCAGGCTGATCTCACCGGAAAGCTTCGCGCCCGGTTCGGGGAAGCCGCCCAGAATCTCAAGCAGTTGCGTCTGGCCATTGCCGGCGACGCCGGCGATGCCGACGATCTCGCCGGCACGGATGGTCAGGTCGATGCCGCGCAGCCGTTCGACGCCGTCGGCATCGACCATGCGCAGGTTCTTCACCTCCAGCACCGGGGCGCCGGGGCGGGCGGGGGCCTTGTCGACGCGCAGCAGCACCTTGCGCCCCACCATCAGCTCGGCCAGATGGCCGGGGCTGGTCTCGGCGGTGCGCACGCTGGCGACCATCTCGCCGCGGCGCATCACGCTGACATTGTCGGTGATCTCCATGATCTCGCGCAGCTTGTGGGTGATCAGGATGATGGTTTTCCCCTCATCCCGCAGGCCGCGCAGGATGCGGAACAGGTGGTCGGCCTCGGCCGGGGTCAAGACGCCCGTGGGCTCGTCAAGGATCAGGATGTCGGCGCGGCGATACAGCGCCTTGAGGATCTCGACCCGCTGCTGGTGGCCGACCGACAGCTCCTCGATCAGCGCGTCGGGATCGACTTGCAATTCGTATTCCGTGGCCAGCCGCTTCAGCTCGGCCCGCGCGCGGGTCAGCGAGGTGCGCAGCATCGGCCCGTCCTCGGCCCCAAGGATGATGTTTTCCAGCACCGTGAAATTCTGCACCAGCTTGAAATGCTGGAAGACCATGCCGATGCCGGCGCGGATCGCGGTCTGGCTGTCGGTGATGGCGACCGGCGTGCCGCCGATCAGGATTTCGCCGGAATCGGGGCGGTAAAAGCCGTAAAGGATCGACATCAGCGTCGATTTGCCGGCGCCATTCTCGCCGATGATGCCGTGGATGGTGCCGCGCGGCACCACCAGATCGATCCCCCTGTTGGCCTGAACCGGGCCGAATGCCTTGGAGATCCCCCGCAATTCGATTGCGGGGGCTGTGTTTTTTGCGCCGGAGGCTGCGGTCATTACTTCACCGGGCAGGTGTTGTCGGTCATGTAATCGTGGACCTGGATCGAGCCGTCGATGATGCCCTTGGTCGCGGCATCGACAGCGGCCTGCATCTCGGGCGTGACCAGCGCCTTGTTGTTGTCGTCCATCGCGACCGAGACCCCGCCCGACGCAAGGTCCATGACCTTGATGCCCGGCTGCACGTCCGCGCCGGCCTTGAACGCCTCATAGACCGAATTGTCCACGGCCTTGACCATCGAGGTCAGCACCTTGCCCGGATGCAGGTGGTTCTGGTTGCTGTCCACGCCGATCGACAGGATGCCCGCATCCGCCGCCGCCTGCAGCACACCGATGCCGGTGCCGCCGGCCGCCGCATAGATCACGTCGGCGCCTTGCGAAATCTGCGCCTTGACCAGCTCGCCGCCCTTCACCGGGTCGTTCCATGCCGCCGGCGTGGTGCCGGTATAGTTGATCAGCACCTTGGCATCGGGGTTGGTGGCCTTGACGCCCTGCGCATAGCCGCATTCGAACTTGTGGATCAGCGGCACGTCCATGCCGCCGATGAAGCCCACCGTCCCGGTTTTCGACGCCTTGGCCGCCATGATGCCCGCCAGATACGAGCCCTGCGGTTCCGAGAAGATGACCGACTGCACGTTGGGCTGTTCCACCACCATGTCGATGATGACGAATTTGGTGTCGGGATAGTCCTTGGCGACCTTGTTCAGCACCTCGCCAAAGGCGAAGCCGGTCATGACGATGGGGTTGGCGCCGGTCTCGGCCAGCCGGCGCAGGGCCTGTTCGCGCTGCGCCTCGGACTGCATTTCCAGTTCCTTGTAGCTGCCGCCGGTCTCGGCCTTCCAGCGCTCGGCCCCGGCATAGGCGGCCTCGTTGAAGGATTTGTCGAACTTGCCGCCAAGATCGAAGATCAGCGCCGGATCGGCCAGCGCGGCCAGCGGCAGCACGCAAAGGCAGGCGCCGGTGAGCAGGGATTTCATCAGGGACATGTCGGACCTCAGGTTTGGCGGGGGCGATTCAGCCCCGGGATGAAGGGATTAGGGCGCATGGGCCGGAAGCCGTCAACAGGCTTCTGTCGCCGCGCCGGGATGTCGAAGGGGCAGGCGCATCACCACGGCGTCGATCCCGGGTGCATAATAATCGCGCCGGATTCCCGCGCCTTGCCAGCCGTTTCCGGTATAAAGCGCAATGGCCGGGGCATTGTCCGAGGCGACCTCAAGAAAGGCCTCGTGCGCGCCGCACGCCGATGAGACCTGCGCAAATTCCGCCAGCAGCGCGCGGGCCAGACCCATGCGGCGGGCCTCGGGCGCGACGGCCAGCGTCAGCAGCTCCGCCTCGTCGGCGACCACGCGGCCCAGCAGAAAGCCCTGCGGCCGGATCAGCACGAAGTTCAGCGCGTTGGCCAGCAGATCGGCAAATTCCGCCGCCGACCACGGGCGGGGGTGGCCGGGAAAGCAGCGCGCATGCAGGGCGGCAAGCTGGTCGGGTGTCACGGCAGCATGACCGGGCCGCGGTCGCGGGCGGGGGCGGCATCCGCCGGACGCAGATAGATCGGCGCCGGGCGCGGCAGGCCGGGCGTGTCGCGACGCGCCAGCGCGATACGGGCGACGCCTTCGGCCAGCGGCATGACCGGCTCGGCCCATGCCGGGCCGGGGGGCAGATCCTCGGGCAGGTCCTGTCGGGGCAGGCTGTCGTCAAAGCCGGGGCCGAAATCCTGCCAGATCACGCCCGCCGGGCGCGATGGCAGCATGACGCGGCAGGGGTGGGGCAGGCCGCAGGCCATGGCCTCGGTCACGCTGACGCCGATGGCGGGGATGCGCAGCGACAGCGCCAGCCCCCGCGCCGCCGCGACCGAGATGCGGATGCCGGTGAAATTCCCCGGGCCGGTGCCGCAGCCGATCACCGCCAGATCCGGCCAGCCGATGCCGGCGCCGGCCAGCAGTTCCTCAAGCAGAGGAAACAGGCGCTCGGCCTGACCGCGGGCCATTTCCTCGTGGCGATGGGCCAGCAGGCGGTCACCTTGCAGCAAAGCGGCCGCGCAATGCGCGGCCGATGTGTCGAAGCCAAGCGAAATCGGGTCAGGCAACGGGCCGGACCTCGGTCACTTCGGGGATATAGTGGCGCAGCAGGTTCTCGATCCCCATTTTCAGCGTCAGGGTCGAGGACGGGCAGCCGGCGCAGGCGCCCTGCATGTGCAGATAGACCACGCCGCGGTCAAAGCCGTGAAAGGTGATGTCGCCGCCGTCCTGCGCCACGGCAGGGCGCACGCGGGTATCCAGCAGTTCCTTGATCTGGCTGATGATCCCGGCATCGGGGCCGTCCTGATCGTTGTGGCCGCCGGTCGAGGCGCCCTCAAGCGCGGGGGCGCCAGACTGGTAATGCTCCATGATCGCGCCCAGGACCGAGGGCTTCAGATGGTCCCAGACCGCATTTTCGGCCTTGGTCACGGTCACGAAATCCGAGCCGAGGAACACGCCCGCCACACCCGGCACCGCGAAAATGCGGGCGGCAAGCGGGCTGCGCGCGGCGGCCCCGGCCTCGGGGAAGTCGGCGGTGCCGCTGGCAAGGACGGTCTCGCCGGGCAGGAATTTCAGCGTGGCGGGGTTCGGGGTGGTCTCGGTCTGGATGAACATTGCGGACTCCTTTGCCCGTGAAGCTTTGCCATGGGGGTTGGTGGGGATATGGGGATTCAAGGGGGGGCAAGTCAAGCCAAAGGCTGCCCGCGACACCGCGCCACGCCGGCCGGGACGGGACGGGGCCTGGGGCGGGGCTCAGGTCACCTGTTCCAGCCGCTCGCGCGAGATGTCGCCGGGCACGATGGTGATGGGGCAGGGCAGCGTCGCCACCTCGCGCAGAAGCCGGGTGACCAGGGGGCCGGGGCCGGTCGTCTCAAGCGAGGCGGCCAGCACGACGACGCCGATTTCCGGGTCGGCATGGATCTGGGCCAGCAGCTCGGCGCCCGGTTCGCCCTCGCGCACGACAAGTTCGGGGTTCACGCCGGGGCGGTCGCGCATCCATTTGGCGAAAACCTCGAAATGGGCCTCGATCCGGTCATAGGCCTCGGCGCGCATGACGTCGGCCACGCCGAATCCGTGCTGGATCGAGGTCGCGGGAATGACCGCCAGCACCTGAACGCCGCCGCCGGTCCTGGCCGCCCGCATCGCGGCGTAGCGGATCGCGTTCAAGCTTTCGCGAGAATCGTCCAGCACAACCAGAAATTTCCGCATTCTTCCCCACCGTCAACCGTGCGATGGGCAAAGACTGGCCGAAAGGACACGGTCGCGCAACCCTTGCGCCGATTCGGGCTTGTGGATGTTTCCATTTTCTCCGCGTCATGTTACGGCGAAAAAATTGAATCAATTGCGATAACACGGGACGGGGCTGTGACAATCCACCACGATTTGGACAGTGCCGATCGCCATGAGCTGGCGTCGCTGCCCGCCAAGGGGCTGGAGTGGCTGGCAGGCGAACACAAGGTCGACCGCGTCGGCATGACCTTTGGCAAGCGCGCCTTCGATATCGTCTTTGCCCTGATCCTGCTGGTGCCGCTGTCTTTCGTGATCGTGCTGGTCATGGTGACGCTGCTGGTGACGCAGGGGCGGCCGCTGTTCTATGTCGCGCCGCGGATGCGTGCGCCGGGTGAGCAGTTCGACCTGCTGAAATTCCGCACCATGCTGCGCGAGGATGACGATTCCGGCGCCACCGGCGCGCACAAGCATTGGCGCATCACCCGCGTGGGCCGCATCCTGCGCCGCACCCGCATCGACGAATTGCCGCAGCTTTTCAACATCCTGCGCGGCGACATGAGCTTTGTCGGCCCGCGCCCGCCCTTGCGCGAATATGTCGAGCGCTTCCCCGCGCTTTATGCGCAGGTGCTGAAGAACCGTCCCGGCGTGACCGGCCTTGCGACGATGATCTATCACGCGCATGAAGACCGCATCATGGCCCAGTGCCGCACGGCCGAGGCGACCGAGGCCGCCTATTACCGCCGTTGCCTGCCCACCAAGCTGCGCCTTGACCTGATCTATCAGCGCCGCCGCAGCCTGCGTGTTGATCTGTGGATCATCATGCACACGCTGATGACCGTGGCGATTCCGAATTGGCAGGGCCGTTGCCGCCGCCGCGTGCCGACCGACCAGCGCCCGATGAGCATTCAGGACGAGCAGCGCCGCCTTCACGTCCCCGCCGAATAGCTGCGCCTATCCCGCGAAGGGATCCTGCGGATAGCCCACCCCCGTCAGATACAGCCCCTGCGGCGGACAGACCGGCCCACAGGCCGCGCGGTCGCGCGCCGCCAGCGCCTCGGCCACACGGTCGGGCGGCCATGATCCGGCGCCCACACGCTCCAGCGTGCCCACGATCGAGCGCACCTGATTATGCAGAAACGACCGCGCCCGCAGCGAAAAGCGGTATTCGCGGCCCTGCGGGATGGCGATTTCATCAATCGCGATCTCGTCCAGCGTCTTTACCGGGCTGGCCGACTGGCACATGGTCGAGCGGAAGGTGGTGAAATCGTGCCGCCCGACCAGATGCGCGGCACCGGCGCGCATCGCCTCTGTGTCCAGCGGGTTCAGCACCTGCCAGACATTGCCGCGATCATGGGTGACGGGCGCGCGCCGGGCGACCAGCCGGAACAGATAGCGCCGTTCCAGCGCCGAGAAACGGGCGTGGAAATCGTCATCGACACGCGCCGCAGCAAGGACGGCGACGGGGGCGGGTTTCAGGTGCCAGTTCAGCGCCTCGGACAGGCGGAAGGGGTCCCAGTCGCGGGCCAGATCGGCATGGGCGACCTGACCCGTGGCATGGACACCGGCATCGGTGCGCCCGGCGGCGGCGATACGCGCGCCCGCCTTGAAGCCGGGGTCAAGGCGTGCCAGCGCCGATTCGATGCTGCCCTGCACGCTGGGCTGGTCGGCCTGTGCCTGCCAGCCCGCAAAGGGGGCGCCGTCATATTCGATCAGCAGGGCGAAACGGGGCATGGCGGTTCTGGTCTCAGCGGCGCTGCTTTTCGCCGTCGCGCGGGATCAGCAGGTCGTCCAGCGTCATCGGGCGTTCCAGTTCCGCCGGCGAGGCGGGTTTTTGTGCGGGACTCTGTGCGGGTTTCGGTGCAGGCCCCGGCGCGGCGTTTGGCCGCACGCCTTCGCGCGCTAGCCGGTCGCGCAAGACGCCGATCTCGATATCCAGATCGGTGCGGCCGCCCTCGATCAGCTTGCGGGTGCGGGCGGCGAACTCGGTCTCAAGGTCGTTCAGCAGGCTTTCGTAATCCTGCCGCGCGCGGGTATCGTGCGTCTGCGCATAGAGGTCCGCGAACTTTACCGTCGCGTCGCGGGCGCCTTGCAGATAGACGCCCAGATAGCGGCGGGCGGCGGCGATGTCGTCGGGGTCTTCCTCGACCCGGGCGAACAGGTCGCGGGCGGTGGCGGCGAACATGGCGACGCGCGCCTCAAGCCGGCGGTCGCCGGTGCGCAGGATGGCGTCCTGCATCGCTTTCAGATGCGCCTCGCCCTCGGCCACGATGCGTTGGGCGCGGTCTTGCTGGAAGCTGTCGACGCCCTCCATGCCCTTGTCGCGCATGGGGTCGGGGCCAAAGGCCAGCCAATGCAGCAGCGCGCCCGCGACGCCGATGATGCCGGCGCCGATTTCGGCGCCCGGGACATAGGCGCCGACGGCAAGGCCCAGCCCGGTCAGGATGCCGCCGAACAGCTTGCGCGGGATCGCCGGGCGGCGGGCGACGCGGCGCGTGTCATAGGCGGCCTGCGCCTGCAACCCCTCGCGCGTCATCCACATGCCGGCGGCGATGGCGCCGAAGGCGGCCAGATGCCCGGCAAGCCCGGCCGGGCTTTGCCAGAAGGCGCTGATCAGGAAGGGGATCGCCATGATGGTGACCCAGCGCGTGCGCGATTCCAGCGGGTGGCGCATCTCGCCGGGATGGGGGCGGGGGGCGGGCTGGGACATGGGGGCGGGCTGGCCGCTGTCCTGCGGTTGCGACTGCGGCGAGAACCTGCCGCCAAAGCGTTTTGCCATGGCGCGACCCTTACGCCGCGCCCGCGAATGCGGCGTAAAGCGTCAGCCCCATCAGCAGGAAAAAGGACAGGCGGCGCATCGCTCGTTCGGACATGGGTTCCCTTTCAGCCGGACGGTCTGGATATAGGGCGGAAGGGGCCGCAAAGAAAGGCCGCAGACGGAAACGGTGCAGCGGAAAACTGTCGCGCCTGCCGGGCGCGGCTTGCCCCACCCGCCTGCTTGCCTTCTGCCTGTGGCTGGCGATATTGCAGGGCGATGGACTTCGCCCGTTATGCCCCGCATCTGCGCGCCACGCTTGCGCTGGGTCTGCCGCTGGTCGGCAGCCACCTTGCGCGCATGGCCATTGGCGTCGCCGATACCGTCATGGTCGGCTGGTACGGGGTCGAGGAACTGGCGGCGCTGGTCATCGCCACCTCGTTCTTTCACATCCTGTTCTTTCTTGGCATGGGGTTCGGCATCGGTGTGATGGGGCTGATTGCCGCAGCCATCGCCCGCGATGACCAGGTCGAGGTGCGCCGCTCGACCCGGATGGCGCTGTGGCTGTCGATCTTTTACCCGCTGCTGGTCACGCCGCTGATGTGGTTTTCGCAGCCGATCCTGCTGGCCATCGGGCAAGAGCCGGTCGTCGCCGCACTGGCGCAGGACTATCTGCGCATCGCGGGCTTCGGCCTGTTGCCGGTGCTGTGCGCGCTGACGCTGAACAGCTATCTGGCCGCGATGGAGCGCACGCAGGTCGTCCTGTGGATCACGCTGGCCGGGCTGCCGGTGAACGTGTTCCTGAACTGGGTGCTGATCTTCGGCAACCTTGGCGCGCCGGAACTGGGCGTGCGCGGCGCGGCCATCGCCTCGGTCTCGGTGCAGGTGCTGCAACTGGTCCTGCTGGTCGGCTATGCGGCATGGCTGCCGGCGGCGCGCAAATATCACCTGTTCCAGCGCTTCTGGCGCGTCGACAAGGCCGAGCTGAAGGCCGTCTTCCTGCTGGGCCTGCCCATCGGCCTGACCATGGTGGCCGAGGGCGGTCTTTTCGTCGCCTCGAACGTGATGATGGGCTGGATCGGGACGGTGCCGCTTGCGGCGCATGGCATCGCGCTGCAACTGGCCTCGATCACGTTCATGGTGCATCTGGGCATGTCGAACGCCGCGACCATCCGCGTCGGGCAGGCCAAGGGCCGCGGCGATGCGCGCTGGATGCGCGATGCCGGGGTGACGGTGATGGCGGTGTCGCTGGCGGTGGCGCTGCTGGCGGTGACGGTCTTCGTGCTGTTTCCGGGCCAGCTTGTCGGGCTTTACCTTGACGCCGGCGACCCCGAGACCCCGGCGCTGGTCGCCATCGC
Organism: Paracoccus sp. (in: a-proteobacteria); assembly: GCA_046348875.1. Lineage (GTDB taxonomy): Bacteria > Pseudomonadota > Alphaproteobacteria > Rhodobacterales > Rhodobacteraceae > Paracoccus. The sequence goes on along the minus strand of JAXMDJ010000010.1, from coordinate 21,853 downwards.
CACCGGGCTGATGTTCTATGCCGCGCTGTTCCAGTTGACCGACGCCATGCAGGTCATCGGGCTGGGGATGCTGCGGGGCGTGCAGGACACGCGCGTGCCGATGATCATTGCCGCCATCAGCTATTGGCTGATCGGGATGCCGGTCGCCTATGGGCTGGCCTTCGTCGCCGGGATCGGGCCGGCGGGGCTGTGGCTGGGCCTTGTCTCGGGGCTGACGGTCGCGGCGGCGCTGCTGATGCGGCGCTTCTGGCGCGGGCTGGCGCGCGGGGACTGGACCCGCGAGGCGCAGCCGGTCTAGGCTGCGGCCCGATACGACGCCCGAATTCAGGTCAGGAGAGGCACGCCATGCGCCCGGTTTTCGTCCAGTTCCGTTGCACGCCCGGCAAGACCTATGAGGTCGCCGACGCCATCTATGACCGCGAGATCGTCAGCGAGCTTTACTCGACCTCGGGCGAATACGACCTGATGGCCAAGGTCTATATCCCCGAGGATCAGGACGTCGGCCATTACCTGTCGCAGAACCTGTTCGACATCCCCGGCATCTCGCGCACGCTGACGACGATCACGTTCAAGGCGTTCTGACACGGCGCGCTGCCTGCATGGCCGCTGCTGACGCGATCTGTCAGCAGGCATGTGCCATCGTCGAACAGGCCGCGATGCCCCGCGGCGCTTGAACGGGGACATGCCATGACCAGCCTGCACGGATCCTGCTTTTGCGGCGCGGTCGCCTTTCGGGCCGAGGGCGACCTTTCGCAGGGCACCATGCGCTGCAACTGCCGCTTTTGCCGCAAGATGCGCTATTGGGAAATGCGCCTGCCCGAGCCTGCCAGCCTGCACCTGATCCGCGGCGCCGATGCGCTGGCGGAAACCCCGCGCAGCCAGGACGACGGGCTGGACATGCATCACCGCTTTTGCGCCCGCTGCGGCACCCGCCTCTGGACCGAGGGGAACCTGCCCGAGCTGGGCGGCCGCTTCGTCATGGTCTGCGTCGGCGCGCTGGACAATATCCCCGAGGCCGAACTGGCCGCCGCGCCGGTCTTTTATGCCGATGGTGCGCATGACGACTGGGCACGCCCCGCGCCGGAAACGCGCTATCTGTAATGCCCCCTGACGCTGCTGCGGGGGTGCTGCCTTGACAGCGGCGATGCGCGGGACCACCTTCTTGCGTCCCGCCCGTCCTGATCTTTCCGAGGTTTCACGATGTTTCGCTGGTTCGAGCAGCGGCTTGACCCCTATCCCGCCGATCCGCCGCAGATGCCGCCTTCGGGGCTGTGGCGTTTCATCCTGCACTTCTCGCGCGGGGCCAAGGGCTACATGCTGGCGATGGCCGCCTGTTCGGCCATGATCGCCGTGGCCGAGGTGGTGCTGTTCGGCTATCTGGGCCAGCTTGTGGACCGCCTTTCCGGGGCCGACCGCAGCGGCTTCTGGACCGCCGAGGGCAGCCGGCTGGTGATCATGGGCGCGATCCTGATGATCGGCTTGCCGGTCTTGCAGGTGCTGTTCTCGCTGATCATGCACCAGACGCTGATGGGCAACATGCCGCAGCGCATCCGCTGGCAGGCGCATCGCTATCTGCTGCGCCAGTCGATGAGCTATTTCCAGGACGAATTCGCCGGCCGCATCGCCACCAAGCTGATGCAGACCGCGCTGGCGGTGCGCGAAGTCGCGATGAAGTTCATGGATGTGCTGGTCTATGTCAGCGTCTATTTCATCGGCGCGCTGATCCTTGCCGCCTCGACCGATGGCTGGCTGGCGCTGCCCTTTCTGGGCTGGGGCATCCTTTACGGGCTGCTTTTGTGGTGGATCATCCCGCGCATCGCCCACATCTCCGAGGCGCAGGCCGACGCGCGCGCGGTGATGACCGGGCGCGTGGTGGACAGCTATACCAATATCTCGACGGTGAAGCTGTTCTCGCACAGTTCCCGCGAAGAGGCCTATGTCCGCGAAAGCATGGAAAACTTTCTGACCACGGTGCATGGGCAGATGCGGCTTGCGTCGGTGCAGAACATCCTGCTGTCGACGCTGAACTCGGCCCTGACCTTCAGCGTGACGGCGCTGGGGCTATGGCTGTGGGCCTCGGGCAAGGTCGAGGTGGGCGCCGTTGCCGTCGCCGTGCCGCTGGCGCTGCGGCTGGGCAACATGTCGCACTGGATCATGTGGGAATTCGCCGGCCTGTTCGAGAATATCGGCACGGTGCGCGACGGCATCGGCTCATTGGCGCTGCCGCGGATGGTGACGGATGCGCGCGGCGCGGCGGTGCTGAAGACCGACCGCGGCGGCGTTGATTTCGACCGCGTCACCTTCCGCTATGGCGAGGTGGCGCGGCCCGGGCGCGGTGCGGTGCTGGACGACCTTAGCCTGACCATCGCACCGGGCGAGAAGATCGGCCTTGTCGGGCGCTCGGGCGCGGGCAAGTCGACGCTGGTGAACCTGATGCTGCGCTTTCACGATCTGGAATCGGGGCGCATCCTGATCGACGGGCAGGATATCGCGCAGGTGACGCAGGAATCGCTGCGCGCGGCCATCGGGGTGGTGACGCAGGATACCTCGCTGCTGCATCGCTCGATCCGCGACAATATCGCCTATGGCCGCCCCGATGCGTCCGAGGCCGAGATCCTGCGCGCCGCCGAACTGGCCGAGGCCGGCTTCATCAGCGCCCTGACCGATTCGCAGGGGCGGCGGGGGCTGGATGCGCATGTCGGCGAACGCGGCGTCAAGCTGTCGGGCGGCCAGCGCCAGCGCATCGCCATCGCCCGCGTGCTGCTGAAGGACGCGCCGATTCTGGTGCTGGACGAGGCGACAAGCGCGCTGGACAGCGAGGTGGAGGCCGCGATCCAAAGCCAGCTTGACCTGCTGATGCAGGGCAAGACCGTCATCGCCATCGCCCACCGGCTGTCCACCATCGCCCGCATGGACCGGCTGGTGGTGATGGAACAGGGCCGCATCGTCGAACAGGGCACCCATGACCAGCTTCTGGCGCGGGGCGGCATCTATGCGGGGCTGTGGGCACGCCAGTCCGGCGGCTTCATCGAGGCGGAATGACACGAGGGGTGCGAGTTCCCTCTTGAACCGGGCGCGTTCCTGCCGTAATCAGGCGCGCGGCTTAGGGGTTTAGCTCAGTTGGTAGAGCATCGGTCTCCAAAACCGAGGGTCGTGGGTTCGAGTCCCCCAACCCCTGCCAGTCGCCTGCGGAAATTATCGCCGCACATGTTCCCGAACACCATCCTTTCAAAGCGGCTTTGTCGATGGCGCTGACCATTCATCTTGGGGCGCACAAGACCGCCACGACCCATTTGCAGCAATCGCTGCGGCAGGTGCGGCGGGAACTGCGGCAGGGCGGCGTTTTCTATGCCGGCCCGGGCGTGCTGCGCGACCGTGGCGCGCGGCTGGAGCGGATTCTGGGCGGTCACGGCGAATTGCGCATGGACAGCGGACTGGGCCGCGCGCTGGCCGAGGTCCGCCATTGCCTGCCCGAAATGCTGCTGTCCGAGGAAAACATTCTGGGGGGCACCTCGCGCCGCCGGATCGTCGGGCCGCAGGGGGTGTTTTATCCCGGTGCCGGCCGCCGGTTGCAGCGCCTGATCGCGCTGGCCGGGGGTGGGCCTGCCACGCTGTGTCTGGCCGTGCGCGACCCGGCGTCGTTCAATGTCTCGGCCTTTGCGGTGCAGCTTGCCTATGGCAAGGAAATCGACATCGAGGATTATCTGGTCGGGCGCGATCCGGCCCGGCTTGACTGGGCCGCACTGGTGGCGCGGCTGTCGGCCGTGCCCGGCGTCGCCCGCATCATCGTCTGGCGCTATGAGGATTATCCCGCGCTGCGCCCGCAGATCCTGGCGCGGATGCTGCCGCCCGGACTGGGCGCCATCGTCCCCGAGGCGCCGCGCTCGAACGAAAGCATCACGCAGGCGGGTTACGACTGGCTGCTTGAGCAGGCCGATGCCTCTGAGGACGCCGACCTGCGCGCCCTTGTCCATGAGGCCCGCATCCGCTTTGGCCGCGCGCAGGGTCACGGCCCGATGCGGCCCTTTGCGGACGAGGTCTATGCCCGCTCGGCCGTCTGTTACGCCGAGAATGTCGCCCGGCTGGCGGAACTGCCGGGGGTCGAGCTGCTGCTGCCGTAGGCCGCGCCCAGATCGCCGCTTGAAAATCCATCCGGCGCAGAGTATCTGGGCCGCTGCACGTCCAAAGGGAATCTCATGGAAAACCCGGCCAAGTTCATCAGTCAGGTCCGCGCCGAAGTCGGCAAGATCACCTGGCCCACCCGTCGTGAGGTGATCACCACCACGATCATGGTGCTGATCATGGCGAGCCTTGCCTCGATCTTCTTCTTCCTGGTCGATCTGGGGATCAAGTCGGGACTGGCGGCCGTGCTGGGCCTTGTCGGAAGCTGAGGGCTTGCAATAGGCGCCGGGTGGCGGTATGTCCCCCGGACCTGCCCGTAAAGCGGCGTGCATCGATTCGGTCGTGCGCGCCGATTTCAATTTGGCCGGAGCGTGGGCGACATGCCCGCTGCTGGGGCTGGGGCGGTTAGGGAATTCAAGGGGTTGGCTTGGCTGACCCGGAAGAAAACAGGGGTCGATCGAGACATGGCAAAGCGTTGGTATTCGGTCAGCGTCCTGTCGAACTTTGAAAAGAAGGTCGCCGAGGCGATTCGCCAGGCTGTGGCCGAAAAGGGCCTTGAGGACCAGATCGACGAAGTTCTGGTTCCTACCGAAGAAGTGATCGAGATCCGCCGCGGCAAGAAGGTCACGTCCGAGCGCCGTTTCATGCCCGGCTATGTGCTGGTGCGCATGGAGCTGTCCGACAAGACCTATCACCTGGTGAACTCGATCAACCGCGTCACCGGGTTTCTTGGCGCGCAGGGCAAGCCGATGCCGATGCGTGACGACGAAGTGAATGCGATCCTGCATCGCAGCGGCGAGGGCGGGGCCGAGGTGGCGCCGCGCAACCTGATCCGCTTTGACGTGGGCGAAAAGGTCAACGTGACCGACGGCCCGTTCGAGGGCTTCTCGGGCATGGTCGAAGAGGTCGACGAGATCTCGTCGCGCATCAAGGTGACGGTCTCGATCTTTGGCCGGCCGACGCCGGTCGAGCTGGAATTTACGCAGGTCTCCAAGACCGCGTGATGTCGTGCGGGAGGCGCGGGTCCACAGGGCCGGCGCCGCACCGCTAAGTCGGCCCCGTCGCCCAATCACGGGCAGGGGCGTGATGATAAGGAGAGGGCCAGATGGCCAAGAAAGTAGTCGGCAGCCTCAAGCTGCAAATCAAGGCGGGTCAGGCGAACCCGTCCCCGCCCGTCGGCCCGGCCCTGGGTCAGCGCGGCATCAACATCATGGAATTCTGCAAGGCGTTCAACGCCCGCACGCAGGAAATGGAACAGGGTTCGCCCGTTCCGGTCGTGATCACCTATTACGCCGACAAATCCTTCACGTTCGAGACCAAGACCGCTCCGGCCTCGTTCCTGCTGAAAAAAGCCGCTGGCCTGAAGCCGGTCGGCAAGCGCAACCGCGCCAAGGGCTCGGAAAAGCCCGGCCGTGTGGTCGCCGGCACCGTGACCGTCAAGCAGGTCCGCGAGATCGCCGAAGCGAAAATGAAGGACCTGTCCGCGAACGACGTCGAAGCCGCGATGCAGATCATCCTTGGCTCGGCCCGTTCGATCGGTATCGAGGTGAAAGGCTAAGTCATGGCGAAAATCTCGAAAAACAAGGCCGCCGCCCGCGCCGCCTTTGAAGGCAAGTCGAACCTTTCGGTCGAGGATGCCGTCGCGCTGGTGAAAGCCAACACCAAGGCGAAATTCGACGAGACCGTCGAAATCGCGATGAACCTGGGCGTTGACCCGCGCCACGCCGACCAGATGGTCCGCGGCGTCGTCACCCTGCCCAACGGCACCGGCAAGCATGTGCGCGTCGCCGTGTTCGCCCGTGGCCCGAAAGCTGACGAAGCCAAGGCCGCCGGCGCCGAGATCGTCGGTGCGGAAGACCTGCTGGAAACCATCCAGTCGGGCAAGATCGAATTCGATCGCTGCATCGCCACCCCGGACATGATGCCGCTGGTCGGCCGTCTGGGCAAGATCCTGGGCCCGCGCAACCTGATGCCGAACCCCAAGGTCGGCACGGTGACGATGGACGTGAAAGCGGCCGTCGAAGCTGCCAAGGGCGGCGAAGTCCAGTTCAAGGCCGAGAAGGCCGGCGTCGTTCACGCCGGTGTTGGCAAGGCCTCGTTCGACGCCGTCAAGCTGGCCGAGAACATCCGCGCCTTCGTCGACGCGGTGAACCGTGCGAAGCCCTCGGGTGCCAAGGGCACCTATGTCAAGAAGGTCTCGATCAGCTCGACCATGGGTCCGGGCGTGTCGCTGGACCTGGCTTCGACCGCCACCGCGCAGTAAGCGCAAGAATTTCGCCGGAGCGATCCGGCGGATGGCGGGGCAGCGATGCCCCGTCCTGTCCGAGACGGAGGGTGCAGGGGAAACCTTGCTTAATTTCCTTCCTGAGATGGGATCAAGACCGTTTTCCGGGCGCAGTCCGGGGCATCTTGGTCCGTCACGGACCCGTTCCTGCCGCTGTTCGGGCGACAGGAAAGTGAGAGCCGGGGGGAAACCCCCATACTTGGAGTGAAACCGTGGATAGAGCGCAGAAAGAGCAGTTGGTCGAGGAACTCGGCCAGATCTTTGAAGCCTCTGGCGTCGTGGTGGTTGCCCACTACGAGGGAATGACGGTTGCCCAGATGCAGGACCTGCGCGCGCAGATGCGCGAAGCTGGCGGGTCCGTGCGCGTTGCCAAGAACAGGCTCGCCAAGATCGCCCTGGATGGAAAGCCTTGCGCAAGCATCGCCGACTATCTGACGGGGATGACCGTGCTCGCTTATTCCGAGGACCCTGTGGCTGCGGCCAAGGTTGCGGACAAATACGCCAAGGGCAACGACAAGTTCGTGATCCTGGGCGGTGCGATGGGCGACACGGCACTTGACCCCGCCGGTGTGAAAGCCGTGGCCCAGATGCCGTCGCGTGAAGAGCTCATCGCTCAGATCGCGTCCTGCATCGGTGCCCCTGCCTCGAACATCGCGGGCGCGATTGGCGCACCTGCTTCCAACATCGCTGGCATCCTCAAGACGCTGGAAGAGCGTGAGGCTGCCTGAGGCAAACCTGAAATTCCCCCGTGGGGTTGAAACCCTGACGTTGGAACACTTAATGGAAAGAACGGAAAAATGGCTGACCTGAAAAAACTCGCCGAAGAAATCGTGGGCCTGACCCTGCTGGAAGCCCAGGAACTGAAGAACATCCTGAAAGACGAATACGGCATCGAGCCCGCCGCTGGCGGCGCGGTCATGGTTGCCGGCCCGGCCGCTGGTGCGGCTGAAGCCGTCGAAGAAAAGACCGAATTCGACGTCGTCCTGGTCGACGCCGGCGCCAACAAGATCAACGTGATCAAGGAAGTGCGCGGCATCACCGGTCTGGGCCTGAAAGAAGCCAAAGACCTGGTCGAAGCCGGTGGCAAAGTCAAAGAAGGCGCTTCCAAAGCCGACGCCGAAGAAATGAAGAAAAAGCTCGAAGCGGCTGGCGCCAAGGTCGAGCTGAAGTAATCGGTTCAGGCAATTGGCTGTGCTGGCCGATTGAACGACACGAAATTGGCAGGGTCCGGGGCGTTCCCCGGTCCCTGCCGAGCCTGTCTTGAAGGACGGTTTTCACCACAGACCTTCCTTCAGGGCATGTTCGGGGTTCGGGAGCCTCGCGGTGGGACGCGCGGCACGAATTGGACCCCGCCCCTCATTCGCCGCCTTGTGCCGGTCGGGCCCCGACGACCGATGCAAGCGAAAGACGAAAGGTAAGACCCTCTATGGCGCAAGCTTATGTCGGCCAGAAACGCATCCGGCGTTACTATGGCAATATCCGCGAAGTTCTTGAAATGCCGAACCTCATCGAGGTTCAGAAGTCGTCCTATGACCTGTTCCTGCGCTCGGGCGAGGGCGAGGGGCACCGGGATGGCGATGGCATCCAGGGCGTGTTCCAGTCGGTGTTCCCGATCAAGGACTTCAACGAGACGGCGACGCTGGAATTCGTCAAATACGAGCTGGAAAAGCCGAAATACGACGTCGAGGAATGCCAGCAGCGCGACATGACCTATGCCGCGCCGCTGAAGGTCACCCTGCGCCTGATCGTGTTCGATGTCGATGAAAACACCGGCGCCAAGTCGGTCAAGGACATCAAGGAACAGGACGTCTACATGGGCGACATGCCCCTGATGACGCAGAACGGGACGTTCATCGTGAACGGCACCGAGCGCGTCGTCGTGTCGCAGATGCACCGCAGCCCCGGCGTGTTCTTCGACCACGACCGCGGCAAGACCCATTCCTCGGGCAAGCTTCTGTTCGCCTGCCGCATCATTCCCTATCGCGGCTCGTGGCTGGACTTTGAATTCGACGCCAAGGACCTGGTGTTCGCGCGCATCGACCGCCGCCGCAAGCTGCCGGTGACGACGCTGCTTTACGCGCTTGGCATGGATCAGGAAGGCATCATGGATGCCTTCTACGACACCGTGGACTACAGGCTTCAGCGCGCCGGCAAGGGCAAGGACGCGGGCTGGGTCACGCGCTTCTTCCCCGAACGCGTGCGCGGCACCCGTCCGACCTATGATCTGGTGAACGCCGCCACCGGCGAGATCATCACCAAGGCCGGCGACAAGGTCACCCCGCGTCTGGTCAAGCAACTGGCCGAGCAGGGTGAAATCAACCTGCTGCTGCCGTTTGAAAAGATCATCGGCCGCTTTGTCGCCAAGGATATCGTCAACGGCGCCACCGGCTTCATCTATGCCGAGGCCGGGGACGAGATCACCGCCGAATACGACCGCGACGGCGAGTTGTCGGGCGGCCTGCTGAAGGTGCTCTTGGACAACGACATCACCGATATCCCGGTGCTGGACATCGACCATGTCAATGTCGGCCCCTATATCCGCAACACCATGGCGGCGGACAAGAACATGGGCCGCGACGGCGCGCTCATGGATATCTATCGCGTCATGCGCCCGGGCGAGCCGCCGACCGTCGAGGCCGCCTCGGCGCTGTTCGACAGCCTGTTCTTCGACGGCGAACGGTACGACCTGTCGGCCGTGGGCCGCGTCAAGATGAACATGCGTCTTGACCTGGATGCGCCGGACACCCAGCGCACCCTGCGCAAGGAAGACATCATCGCCTGTATCCGCGGCCTCGTGGAACTGCGCGACGGCAAGGGCGAGATCGACGATATCGACCACCTCGGCAACCGCCGGGTGCGCTCGGTCGGCGAGCTGATGGAGAACCAGTATCGCATCGGCCTCTTGCGCATGGAACGCGCCATCCGCGAACGCATGTCCGGGGTCGAGATCGACACCGTCATGCCGCAGGACCTGATCAACGCCAAGCCGGCGGCGGCGGCGGTGCGCGAATTCTTCGGCTCCAGCCAGCTGTCGCAGTTCATGGACCAGACCAACCCGCTGTCGGAAGTGACGCACAAGCGGCGTCTTTCGGCGCTTGGGCCGGGCGGTCTGACCCGCGAACGCGCCGGCTTCGAGGTGCGCGACGTTCACCCGACCCATTACGGCCGGATGTGCCCCATCGAGACCCCCGAAGGCCAGAACATCGGCCTGATCAACAGCCTGGCGACCTTCGCCCGCGTGAACAAGTATGGCTTCATCGAAACCCCCTACCGCAAGGTGGTCGAGGGTGCGGTGACCGACGACGTGGTCTACATGTCCGCGACCGAGGAAATGCGCCACACCATCGCGCAGGCGAACGCGACGCTGGATCAGGACGGCAAGTTCGTGGACGAGCTGATCTCGACCCGTCAGGCGGGCGACTTCATGCTGAACCCGGTCGAGGCGGTGGACCTGATCGACGTGTCGCCGAAACAGCTTGTTTCGGTGGCGGCGGCGCTGATCCCCTTCCTTGAAAACGACGACGCCAACCGCGCGCTGATGGGCTCGAACATGCAGCGTCAGGCCGTGCCGCTGCTGCGGGCCGAGGCGCCCTTTGTCGGCACCGGCATGGAGGCGACCGTGGCCCGCGATTCCGGCGCCGCCATCATGGCTCGCCGGGGCGGTGTCATCGACCAGGTCGATGCGCAGCGGATCGTTATCCGCGCGACCGAGGATCTGGGCGCGGGCGACGCGGGCGTGGACATCTATCGTCTGCGCAAGTTCAAGCGCTCGAACCAGTCCTCGACCATCAACCAGCGTCCGCTGGTCAAGGTGGGCGAGCGGGTCGTCAAGGGTCAGGTCGTCGCCGACGGTCCCTCGACCGATCAGGGCGAACTGGCGATCGGCCGCAACGTGGTCGTGGCCTTCATGCCCTGGAACGGCTACAACTATGAGGACTCGATCCTGATTTCCGAGCGGATCCACCGCGACGACGTGTTCACCTCGATCCATATCGACGAATACGAAGTGGCGGCCCGCGACACGAAACTGGGGCCGGAAGAAATCACCCGCGACATCCCCAACGTCGGTGAAGAGGCGCTGCGCAACCTCGACGAGGCTGGCATCGTCTATATCGGCGCCGAGGTCGGTCCGGGCGACATTCTGGTTGGCAAGATCACGCCCAAGGGCGAAAGCCCGATGACGCCGGAAGAAAAGCTTCTGCGCGCCATCTTCGGCGAAAAGGCGTCGGACGTGCGCGATACCTCGCTGCGTCTGCCGCCGGGTGCTTACGGCACCATCGTCGAGGTCCGCGTGTTCAACCGCCACGGCGTCGACAAGGACGAACGGGCGCTGCAGATCGAGCGCGAGGAAGTCGAACGTCTGGCCCGCGACCGGGACGACGAGCTGGCCATCCTTGAGCGCAACATCTACGCGCGTCTCAAGTCGCTGATCATGGGCAAGGAAGTCGTCAAGGGGCCGAAAGGCGTCAAGGCCGGCATCCATGTCGATGAGGACGTTCTGGGCCAGTTGAGCCGTGGCCAGTGGTGGCAGCTTGCCGTCGCCGACGAGGACACCGCCAAGGAAGTCGAGGCGCTGAACCAGCAGTTCGACGCGCAGAAGCGTGCGCTGGACAACCGCTTTGACGACAAGGTGGAAAAGGTCCGTCAGGGCGACGACCTGCCTCCGGGCGTGATGAAGATGGTCAAGGTGTTCGTCGCCGTGAAGCGCAAGCTTCAGGCGGGGGACAAGATGGCCGGTCGTCACGGCAACAAGGGTGTGGTGTCCAAGGTCGTCCCGATCGAGGACATGCCCTTCCTGGCCGACGGCACGCCCGTCGACCTGGTGCTGAACCCGCTGGGCGTGCCGTCGCGCATGAACGTCGGTCAGATCCTTGAAACCCACATGGGCTGGGCATCGCGCGGCCTGGGCATCAAGATCGACGAGGCGTTGCAGGACTATCGCCGCAATGGCGACATGACCCCCGTGCGCGAGGCGATGCGGAACGGCTACGGCGACGAGTTCTATGCCGAGACCTTCGAGGGCCTCGATGACGACGTGCTGATCGAACACGCCAATGCCGTGCGCGGCGGCGTTCCGATCTCGACGCCGGTCTTCGACGGCGCCAAGGAGGCGGACGTGAACGACGCGCTGAAGCGTGCCGGTTTCGACACCTCGGGCCAGTCCATCGTCTTCGACGGCCGCTCGGGCGAGCAGTTCGCGCGTCCGGTCACCGTCGGCATGAAATACGTCCTGAAGCTGCATCACCTTGTCGACGACAAGATGCATGCGCGCTCGACCGGGCCGTACTCGCTGGTCACGCAGCAGCCGCTGGGTGGTAAGGCGCAGTTCGGCGGTCAGCGTCTGGGTGAGATGGAGGTCTGGGCGCTGGAAGCCTATGGCGCCGCCTATACCCTGCAAGAGATGCTGACGGTCAAGTCGGACGACGTGGCCGGTCGGACCAAGGTCTATGAAAGCATCGTCAAGGGCGAGGACAACTTCGAGGCCGGCGTGCCGGAATCGTTCAACGTGCTGGTCAAGGAGGTCCGGGGTCTGGGCCTCAACATGGAACTCCTGGATGCGGAGGATGAGGAGTGAAAAATCTCAGTGATGGGATGGGCTATCGCAGGTCTGGCCGCCATTTTCACCGCATGGTTCTTCGCGAATATGTGGGTGTTCTACCGGAGCGTGCGGCTGTACGACGAGCACCGAGTTCCAATGGTTCCACCGAGGCTGGGGTTCTACCCGCCTTGGTGGAGGTGGAAGTACTTCACACGCGCATTCGTTCTTCGCAGAGCGGTGTTGATCGCTGTTCATTTCGGAATAACGGCGTTCTGCCTATGGCTGGCCTCGCTAGTCATTTGACGCCAACCGGATGTCAGATTGGATATTAAGATGAACCAGGAACTTGCCACCAATCCGCTGAACCCGCTGGCCCAGCCGCGGCAGTTCGACGAAATCAAGATCTCGCTGGCCTCGCCGGAAGAAATTCTGGCCTGGTCCTATGGCGAGGTGAAGAAGCCCGAAACCATCAACTACCGCACGTTCAAGCCGGAACGTGACGGTCTGTTCTGCGCGCGCATCTTTGGTCCGATCAAGGACTACGAATGCCTGTGCGGCAAATACAAGCGCATGAAGTATCGCGGCCTCGTCTGCGAGAAATGCGGCGTGGAAGTCACGCTGCAAAAGGTCCGGCGCGAGCGTATGGGCCATATCGAACTGGCCGCGCCCGTCGCGCATATCTGGTTTCTGAAGTCGCTGCCCTCGCGCATCGGCCTGATGCTGGACATGACGCTGCGCGATCTTGAGCGCATCCTTTACTTTGAAAACTACGTCGTCATCGAGCCGGGTCTGACCGACTTGACCTATGGTCAGCTGATGACCGAGGAAGAATATATCGACGCGCAGGACCAGTATGGCGCCGACGCCTTCACCGCCAATATCGGCGCCGAGGCGATCCGCGAAATGCTGGCCAATATCGATCTGGCCGCCACCGCCGAACAGCTTCGCGAAGAGCTGAAAGAGGCGACGGGCGAACTGAAGCCGAAGAAGATCATCAAGCGCCTGAAGATCGTCGAAAGCTTCCTGGAATCGGGCAACCGTCCCGAATGGATGGTGCTGACCGTGATCCCGGTCATTCCGCCGGAACTGCGCCCGCTGGTTCCGCTGGATGGCGGCCGCTTCGCGACCTCGGACCTGAACGACCTTTACCGCCGCGTCATCAACCGCAACAACCGCCTGAAGCGCCTGATCGAGCTTCGTGCGCCCGATATCATCGTGCGCAACGAAAAGCGGATGTTGCAGGAATCGGTCGATGCGCTGTTCGACAACGGCCGCCGCGGCCGCGTCATCACCGGCAACAACAAGCGTCCGCTGAAATCGCTGTCGGACATGCTGAAGGGCAAGCAGGGCCGCTTCCGCCAGAACCTTCTGGGGAAACGGGTCGACTTCTCGGGTCGTTCGGTCATCGTGACCGGCCCGGAACTGAAGCTGCACCAGTGCGGCCTGCCCAAGAAGATGGCCTTGGAACTGTTCAAGCCGTTCATCTATTCGCGGCTTGAGGCGAAGGGGCTTTCCAGCACCGTCAAGCAGGCGAAGAAGCTGGTCGAGAAAGAGCGCCCCGAAGTCTGGGACATCCTTGACGAGGTGATCCGCGAACATCCGGTCCTGCTGAACCGCGCGCCGACGCTGCACCGTCTGGGCATCCAGGCGTTCGAGCCGATCCTGATCGAGGGCAAGGCGATCCAGCTTCACCCGCTGGTCTGCTCGGCCTTCAACGCCGACTTCGACGGCGACCAGATGGCCGTTCACGTCCCCCTTTCGCTGGAAGCCCAGCTTGAGGCGCGCGTCCTGATGATGTCCACGAACAACGTGCTGTCGCCCGCCAACGGCGCGCCGATCATCGTGCCGTCGCAGGACATGGTTCTGGGTCTGTACTACACGACCATGGAACGCGAGGGCATGAAGGGCGAAGGCATGATCTTCGCCAATATCGACGAGGTCGAGCACGCCCTTGCCGCCGGCGAGGTGCATCTGCATGCCCGCATCACCGCGCGCCTGCCGCAGATCGACGAGAACGGCAACGAGGTGATCCGTCGCTTCGACACCACCCCGGGCCGCATCCGTCTGGGCTCGCTTCTGCCGAAGAACGCGAAAGCGCCCTTCGAGCTGGTCAACCGGCTGCTGCGCAAGAAGGACATCCAGAACGTCATCGACACGGTCTATCGCTATTGCGGCCAGAAAGAGGCGGTGATCTTCAGCGACAAGATCATGGGCCTTGGCTTCCGCGAGGCGTTCCGTGCCGGGATTTCCTTCGGCAAGGACGACATGGTGGTTCCGCCCACCAAGTGGGAACTGGTCGAGGAAACCCAGGACCAGGTGAAGCAGTTCGAGCAGCAGTATCTGGACGGTCTGATTACCCAGGGCGAAAAGTACAACAAGGTCGTCGATGCCTGGTCGAAATGTAACGACCGCGTCACCGATGCCATGATGAAGACCATCTCGGCCACCAAGAAGGACGCCAAGGGCGCCGAGCTTGAGCCGAACTCGGTCTACATGATGGCCCATTCGGGCGCGCGGGGTTCGGTCAGCCAGATGAAGCAGCTTGGCGGGATGCGCGGCCTGATGGCCAAGCCGAACGGCGAGATCATCGAGACGCCGATCATCTCGAACTTCAAGGAAGGTCTGACCGTTCTTGAATACTTCAACTCGACCCACGGCGCCCGGAAGGGTCTGTCCGACACCGCGCTGAAGACGGCGAACTCGGGTTACCTGACCCGCCGTCTGGTCGACGTGGCGCAGGACTGCATCATCCGCGAGCATGACTGCGGCACCGAACGCGCGATCACGGCCTCGGCCGCGGTCAACGACGGTGAAGTGGTCAGCCCGCTGTCCGAGCGTGTCCTGGGCCGCACCGCGGCCGAAGACGTGCTGGTTCCCGGCGAGGACGCGGTCATCGTTCGCAAGAACGAGATCATCGACGAACGCAAGGCGGACGAGATCGAGGCGGCGGGCGTGCAGTCCGTGCGCATCCGCTCGGCCCTGACCTGCGAATCGGACGATGGCGTCTGCGCGCTGTGCTATGGCCGCGACCTGGCCCGTGGCACGCTGGTCAACATCGGCGAGGCTGTCGGCATCATCGCCGCGCAGTCGATCGGTGAACCGGGCACGCAGCTGACGATGCGGACCTTCCACATCGGCGGCATCGCGCAGGGTGGCCAGCAGTCGTTCATCGCCGCGGCGCAGGACGGCGTGGTGGCGTTCGAGAACGAAAACACGCTGGAAAACGCCAATGGCGAACTGATCGTGATGAGCCGCAACATGCAGCTTCACATCAAGAACGCGCAGGGCGAGACGCTGTCCAGCCACAAGCTGTTCTACGGCTCGAAGCTGTTCGTCCGCGATGGCGATGCGGTGGCGCGCGGCCAGAAGATGTTCGAATGGGATCCCTATACCCTGCCGATCATCGCCGAAAAGGCCGGTATCGCGCGCTATGTCGACCTGCTTTCGGGCCTTTCGGTCCGGGACGAGACCGACGATGCCACGGGCATGACCCAGAAGATCGTGACCGACTGGCGCTCGGCGCCGAAAGGCAACGAGCTGAAGCCCGAGATCATCATCGTCGATCAGGACGGCGAGCCGGTGCGCAACGAACAGGGCAACCCTGTCACCTATCCGATGTCGGTCGACGCCATTCTGTCGGTCGAGGACGGGCAGGAGATCCGGGCCGGTGACGTTGTGGCGCGGATCCCGCGCGAAGGTGCCAAGACCAAGGACATCACCGGGGGTCTTCCCCGCGTGGCGGAACTGTTCGAGGCCCGTCGCCCGAAAGATCACGCGATCATCGCCGAGCTTGATGGCTATGTGCGCTTTGGCAAGGACTACAAGAACAAGCGCCGCATCACCATCGAGCCCGCGGACGACACGCTGGAAGCCGTCGAATACATGGTGCCGAAAGGCAAGCACATCCCGGTGCAGGAAGGCGACTTCGTGCAGAAGGGCGACTACATCATGGACGGCAACCCGGCGCCGCACGACATCCTGCGCATCATGGGGATCGAGGCTCTGGCCGACTATCTCATCGATGAGGTGCAGGACGTCTATCGACTGCAGGGCGTGAAGATCAACGACAAGCACATCGAGGTGATCGTTCGCCAGATGCTGCAAAAGATCGAGATCCTCGACAGCGGCGACACCACGCTGCTGAAGGGCGAGCATGTCGACCGCGACGAGTTCGAGGAAGAGAACGCCAAGATCGAAGCCAAGGGTGGCCGTCCGGCCACGGGCGAGCCGGTGCTTCTGGGCATCACCAAGGCCAGCCTGCAAACCCGCAGCTTCATCTCGGCCGCCTCGTTCCAGGAAACGACCCGCGTGCTGACCGAGGCCGCCGTTCAGGGCAAGCGCGACAAGCTGGTGGGGCTCAAGGAAAACGTCATCGTCGGCCGTCTGATCCCGGCCGGCACCGGTGGCGCCACCGCCCGCGTCCGCCGCATTGCCGCCGAGCGCGACAATGAGGTGATCGAGGCCCGTCGCGCCGAGGCCGAGGCCGCTGCCGCGCTTGCGGCCCCGGTCAAGGAGGACGTGATCGACGTCGCCTTCGAGAACGTGACCCCCGGCGAGGATTGATCCCCGCCCGGACACCATCGGAAAGGCCCGGCCCCGCGCCGGGCCTTTTCCTTTGCTGCCGCCCTTGCGCATCGACCCGTCATGCCGGGCGCATGACATGCGGGCGGTCAGGCCAAACCTTTTTGGCCACTGGCCTTTCCTGCGCGGCTTGCCTAACGCTGGCATCGTCGCCCGCCGGAGAGATCATGCGCACGCCGTTCCTGTCCCCCAACCGCCGCGTCAGGCCGCCCTCGGTCCCGGCGGTCCAGCATCAAGGCGCGTCCGACAATTTGCGCGGCACGCTGCTGATGATCGCCAGCATGGCGACCTTCACCTGCAACGACGCGGTGATAAAGGCGGTGACGCAGACCCTGCCGCTTTATGAATCGGTGGCGATCCGCGGCGCGGCGGTGCTGGCGATGATGGTCGCCGTGGCGCAGGTCCAGCAGGGCGGCCTGCGGCTGTCCGTGGCGCGGCAGGACCGCTGGCCGCTGGTCTTGCGCACGGCGGCGGATATCGTCTCGACCGTGCTTTACCTGCTGGCGCTGCGCAAGATGGCGCTGGCGGACCTGTCGGCGATCATGCAGGCCCTGCCGCTGGCGGTGACACTGGCGGCGGCGCTGGTCTTTCGCGAAAGGCTGGGCTGGCGGCGGCTTCTGGCCATCGGCATCGGCTTTGCCGGGGTCATTCTGATCCTGCGGCCGGGGACCGGGGCCTTTGACACATGGTCGGTGGTGGCGCTGGCCTCGATGGCGCTGATCGTGGTGCGCGACATTGCCACGCGGCTGTTCTCGGCCGGCACCGGCTCGTCCTCGATCGCATTCTACGCGGCGCTGACGGTGATGCTGTCGGGCGTGGTGCTGGGCCTTGGCGAAGAGACCTGGCGCCTGCCGACCGGCCGCGAATTCGCGCTGCTGATGCTGGCCTCGCTGTTCCTGACCGCCGGCTATATCACCGCCGTCGCCACCATGCGCGTGGGCGAGATTTCCTTTGTCGCGCCGTTCCGCTATACCTCGCTGCTGTTTGCCATCGTGCTGGGCGTGCTGGTCTTTGGCGAATGGCCGGACATGTGGACATGGACCGGCTCGGCGCTGGTCGTCGGGGCGGGGCTTTACACGATCCTGCGCGAACGGCGGACAAGGGGATAGAACGGATGCGGTTGCAGATGCTGGGGCTTTGCCGGTTTTCCTATCTGGGCGGGACCGGATTCCAGGTCAAACACGAGGAAATCGAGGAGCGCCGCGCCTATCTTTACGACCCCGCGCGCCTTGCCCGGCGCTGGTTCTGGTTCGAGAACATCACCCTGCCGGGCTATATCGCGCAAGGCGATCCCGATTTCACGCTGGTGGTCATGACCGGCCCCGACCTGCCCGAACCCTATCTGTCGCAACTGCATGAGCTGACCGAAATCCTGCCGCAGCTAAGGCTTGCGCTGGTGCCGCCGATGGAGCGTCACCTTGACGCCTGCATGGCCGCCGTCGCCCCGCATATCGAGCCGGGCGCCGACGTCGTCGGCCATTTCCGTCAGGACGACGACGATGCGGTGGCCGTGGATTTCATCCAGCACGCGCGGCGCGATTTCCCGGCGCTGGAACCGCTGTGGTCGCGCAGCAAGCGGCTTTGCTGCGACTATTCGCGGGGCGTGGTGCTGAAGGGGACCGCAGAGGGCGTCGCGGTCGAGCCATGGGTCGTCCACAATACCGGCATCGCGCAGCCGATCTATCTTGCGCCCGATGCGGGCCGCACGGCGGTGCATTTCCAGCATTGGCGGGTGGCGCTGTCGATGCCGAACGTGATGATGGCGCGGCACCTGATGTTCGCGCGCTTCCTGCATCACGACAACGACTCGGGTGCCATCGGCACCGGCTATCGCTGGCCGGCCGAGGGCGCGGACTGGAACGACCTGCTGGCGCAGCGCTTCTGTATCGACCTGCCGGCACTGGACGCGGCGGCGCGCGAGTTCGGCCTGCCCGGCGCCAAACGCCCGCATTGGGGCGCCTGAGCGGGCGCGGGCAGGGGGCCGGGCTGTTGACTCAACCGCCAAATCGCCATATACGCCCCACACCCAGCGGATTTCTGCCGGGACCCAGAACCATTATTGGTCATGATCCGGGCCCTTAAGCCCTTGATCCTCTGGAAATTAACCCGTCCTTCCCTTTCGGGGGCAGGGTGGGTCGTGGCATTTCGCGATTCGGCGGAATGCTGTCGAGAAGTGGCGCAGCACATCGCTGCGAGTATTGACGAAAGCAAGACGGGGAACCGAATGCCGACGATCCAACAGCTGATCCGCAAACCGCGGCAGCCCAAAGTGCAGCGCTCGAAGTCGCAGCACCTTCAAGGATGCCCGCAAAAGCGCGGCGTCTGCACGCGCGTCTATACCACGACGCCGAAGAAACCGAACTCCGCTATGCGTAAGGTCGCCAAGGTGCGCCTGACGAATGGCTTCGAGGTCATCTCCTACATTCCGGGCGAAAAGCACAACCTGCAGGAACACAGCGTCGTGCTGATCCGCGGCGGCCGGGTAAAAGACCTTCCGGGTGTCCGTTACCACATCCTGCGCGGTGTGCTGGATACCCAAGGCGTCAAAGACCGTCGTCAGCGTCGTTCGAAATACGGCGCGAAGCGTCCGAAGTAAGGAGATCAGCACATGTCTCGTCGTCACGCCGCTGAAAAGCGCGAAGTTCTGCCCGACGCCAAATTTGGCGATCGCGTGCTGACCAAGTTCATGAACAACCTGATGGTTGATGGCAAGAAATCGGTTGCCGAGCGCATCGTCTACAGCGCCCTCGACCGCGTTCAGGGCAAGCTCAAGCGCGAGCCCATCGAGGTGTTCCACGAAGCCCTCGACAACGTGAAACCCTCGGTCGAGGTGCGTTCGCGCCGCGTCGGTGGTGCCACCTACCAGGTCCCGGTCGAGGTTCGCCCGACCCGCCGCGAGGCGCTGGCCATCCGCTGGCTGATCACCGCCGCGAAAAACCGCAACGAGCACACGATGGAAGAGCGCCTTGCCGGCGAGCTTGCCGATGCCGTCAACGGTCGCGGCACCGCCGTGAAGAAGCGCGAAGATACCCACAAGATGGCCGACGCCAACAAGGCGTTCAGCCACTACCGCTGGTAACCGGAAGGAAGGCCCTTTATGGCACGCGAATATCCGCTGGAGCGCTATCGGAACTTCGGCATCATGGCCCACATCGATGCCGGCAAGACCACCACGACCGAGCGCATCCTGTTCTATACCGGCAAGAACCACAAAATGGGCGAGACGCATGACGGCGCCTCGACCATGGACTTCATGGAACAGGAAGCCGAGCGCGGGATCACCATTTCCTCCGCTGCGACCTCGACCTTCTGGCAGAAGCACGAAGACCCGGAATTCACCCCGGATCAGGCCGAGCGCTGCCGCTTCAACATCATCGACACCCCCGGCCACGTCGACTTCACCATCGAAGTCGAACGCTCGCTGGCGGTTCTGGACGGCGCGATCTGCCTTCTGGACGGCAACGCCGGCGTCGAGCCGCAGACCGAAACCGTGTGGCGTCAGGCTGACCGCTACAAGGTTCCGCGCATCGTGTTCGTCAACAAAATGGACAAGATCGGCGCCGACTTCTTCAAGTGCGTCCACATGATCAAGGACCGCACCGGCGGCATCCCCTGCCCGATCGCCCTGCCGATCGGCGCCGAGGACACGCTGGAAGGCATCGTCGACCTGATCAAGATGGAAGAATGGGTGTGGAAGGGTGAAGACCTCGGCGCAAGCTGGGTCCGTCAGCCGATCCGGGCCGAGCTTCAGGACGTCGCCGAAGAATGGCGCGGCAAGATGATCGAACTGGCCGTCGAGCAAGACGACGACGCCATGGAAGCCTATCTTGAGGGCAACGAGCCCGACGAGGCGACGCTGCGCCGGCTGATCCGCAAGGGCACGCTGTCGCTGTCGTTCTTCCCGGTCATGGCCGGCTCGGCGTTCAAGAACAAGGGCGTGCAGCCGCTGCTGAACGCTGTCGTGGATTTCCTGCCCGCTCCGACGGACGTTCCGGCCTATGTCGGCTTCGCCCCCGGTGACGAGACCGAAACCCGCAACATCGAGCGTCATGCCTCGGACAGCGACCCGTTCTCGGCGCTGGCCTTCAAGATCATGAACGACCCCTTCGTCGGCTCGCTGACCTTTACCCGCATCTACTCGGGCGCCCTGAAAAAAGGCGACCAGATGATGAACTCGACCAAAGGCAAGCGCGAGCGCGTCGGCCGGATGATGGTGATGCACGCCATCAACCGCGAGGAAATCGAGGAAGCTTTCGCCGGCGACATCATCGCGCTGGCGGGTCTGAAGGAAACCACCACGGGTGACACGCTGTGCGACCCGGCCAAGCCGGTGGTTCTGGAAACCATGACCTTCCCCGAGCCGGTGATCGAGATCGCCGTCGAGCCGAAGTCGAAGGCCGACCAGGAAAAGATGGGCCTTGCCCTTCAGCGCCTGGCTGCCGAAGACCCGTCCTTCCGCGTCGAGACCGATATCGAATCGGGCCAGACCATCATGAAGGGCATGGGCGAACTTCACCTCGACATCCTCGTCGACCGCATGAAGCGCGAGTTCAAGGTCGAGGCGAATATCGGCGCCCCGCAGGTGGCTTACCGCGAAACGATCTCGACCCAGGCCGAAATCGACTACACGCACAAGAAACAGACCGGTGGTACGGGCCAGTTCGCCCGCATCAAGCTGGTCATCACCCCGACCGAGCCGGGCGAAGGCTATTCGTTCGAATCGAAGATCGTGGGCGGTGCGGTGCCGAAGGAATACATCCCCGGCGTCGAAAAAGGCATCAAGTCCGTCATGGACTCGGGTCCGCTGGCCGGCTTCCCGGTGATCGACTTCAAGGTTGCGCTGATCGACGGCGCCTTCCACGACGTCGACTCGTCGGTTCTGGCCTTCGAGATCGCCGCCCGTGCCGGTATGCGTGAAGGTCTGAAAAAGGCCGGCGCCAAGCTGCTGGAACCGATCATGCGCGTCGAGGTGGTCACGCCGGAAGAATATACCGGTTCGATCATCGGCGACCTGACCAGCCGTCGTGGCATGGTCCGTGGCCAGGACAGCCGCGGCAACGCCAACGTCATCGACGCGATGGTGCCGCTGGCCAACATGTTCGGCTACATCAACAACCTGCGTTCGATGTCCTCGGGCCGCGCGGTGTTCA
Source organism: Paracoccus sp. (in: a-proteobacteria) (assembly GCA_046348875.1). GTDB lineage: Bacteria > Pseudomonadota > Alphaproteobacteria > Rhodobacterales > Rhodobacteraceae > Paracoccus. The sequence continues at coordinate 177 of JAXMDJ010000010.1, read as the reverse complement.
CGATGCAGTTCGACCACTATGAGGCCGTGCCGCAGAACATCTCGGACGAGATCCAGAAGAAATACGCCTAATCGGGATGGCGGGGGCCAGACCCCCGCCTCTCCATACAGAACATCAGAATCCAAGGAGCCCTGCTTATGGCAAAGGCAAAGTTTGAACGTACGAAACCGCACGTCA
>JAXMDJ010000009.1:0-146123 GCA_046348875.1 Paracoccus sp. (in: a-proteobacteria) | reverse complement strand
GGCATCTCGCGTAGCGCGCCCTTCTGCCAGCCGCATCATACCGCCTCGATGGCGGCGATGGTCGGCGGCGGTCGCAATGCGCGCCCCGGGCAGGCGAGCCTTGCCCATAACGGCGTGCTGTTTCTGGACGAACTGCCGGAATTCGAGCGCCGCGTCATCGATGCGCTGCGCGAACCCATCGAGACCGGCGAGATCCACGTCTCGCGCGCCAACGCCCATATCCGCTACCCGGCGCGCTTCCTGCTGGTCGCCGCCGCCAATCCCTGCCGCTGCGGCGAGGCGGCGGATGCAGGCCAGCCCTGCCCGCGCGCGCCGCGCTGCCAGTCGGACTATCTGGGGCGAATCTCGGGGCCGATGATGGACCGCTTCGACCTGCGCATCGACATGCCACAGGTCAGCTACGAAGAACTTGGCCTGCCGCCCACGGGCGAAAGCTCGGCCACCGTGGCCGAACGGGTGGCGGCCGCGCGCGCCCTGCAGGCGCAGCGCTTCGCCGGCCACCCGCAGGCGCGGGTCAATGCCGATGCCGCCGGGCGGCTGCTTGAAGAGATCGCGCCGCTCGACAGCGATTGCCGGGCGCTGCTGGCGCTGGCGGCGGAAAAGCTGGGGCTGACGCCGCGCGGCTATCACCGCATCCTGCGCGCCGCCCGCACCATCGCCGATCTGGACGCCAGCGAGAACATCCGCCAGCCGCATCTGGGCGAGGCGCTGTCCTATCGGTTGCCCTTTGGCAGGCCCGATTGACCGGACCTGCCGGTTGCGGCGTCAGGCGCGCTGACGCTCAGCCAGCTTGCGTTCGACCGCGTCCCAGATCAGCGCGGCGGCATTGACGCCGTCGAAACGCTCAAGCTCCTGGATGCCGGTGGGCGAGGTCACGTTGATCTCGGTCAGCCAGCCATCGATCACGTCGATGCCGGTGAACAACAGGCCTTTCTCGCGCAGGACCGGCCCGATGCGGGCGCAGATCTCGCGCTCGCGCGCGGTCAGGCCGATCTTTTCGGGACGCCCCCCGACATGCATGTTCGAGCGCGCCTCGCCCTTGGCCGGGACCCGGTTGATGGCGCCCACGGGTTCGCCGTCGATCAGGATGATGCGCTTGTCGCCCTTGACCACGGCGGGAAGGTATTTCTGCGCGATCACCGGCTCGCGGCTGATGCTGGAAAACGTCTCGATCAGCGAGGACAGGTTCGAATCCTCGGGCCGAAGATGGAAAATCCCGGCACCGCCATTGCCGTAGAGCGGCTTCACGATGATGTCGCCATGCTTTTCGCGAAACGCCCGGATCAGCGCGGGGCTGCGGGTGATCAGCGTCGGCGGCGTCAGGTCGGGAAAATCCAGCACCAGCAGCTTTTCGGGACTGTTGCGCACCCAGAACGGATCATTCACCACGAAGGTCTCGGGGTGAACGCGATCCAGAAGATGTGTATTGGTGATATAGGCCATGTCGAAGGGCGGATCCTGGCGCAGCCAGATGACGTCGAATTCCGACAGATCGAGCTCGGCCCAGTCGCCGAAGCTGACGTGGTTGCCGGCCTCGCGCCGCAAGGTGATCGGACGTCCGCGGGCCACCACCCGCCCCTCGGAATAGCTGAGCTGGTCGGCGGTATACTGAAACAGCCGATGCCCGCGCGCTTCGGCCTCAAGACCGATGCGGAAGGTGCTGTCCCCGTCGATCGAAACCGCCTCGACCGGGTCCATCTGGAGGGCGACGTAAAGGCTCATGTGATCTTCTCCAGCCTGTTGCGACCGGTGTTGTCGCGCGACCGGGCGGCCTTTGCAAGGCTGGTATCAGTTCATGCCAAAGGCATTCTCGATGATCTCGACGCGGCCGACCTGATCGACCAGCGCCGCATCGAAGCGCATCATGGTCAGAAGCCCTGTGGACAAGCCGCCGCAAAATTCCTGCGCGGCGGTGCAGATGCGCGCGATCTGATGCGCACCGATCCGTTCGGCGGCGGTGGCGTGCCGGGCCGATTTCTTGACCTCGACAAAGATATATTCGTCGTCCTTGCTGAGGATCAGGTCGATCTCGCCGCCCTTGCCGCGCCAGCGTTCGGCGACCAGCGCATAGCCGCGATCCGCATAGGCACGGGCAGCAGAACTTTCGCCCATGGTTCCCGCCGAATGGGCAACGCGCCCGCGCTGAACCCGGCTCGGATCGGGACGGACGGCCGCGCCGTCAAAATATCGCTCATGCTTCATTCGCGTTCCTTCTTCATCTCCAGCGCCAGCGCATAGACATCGCGGCGCGGCAGGCCAAAGCGGCTGGCAACCTGTGCCGCCGCCTCCTTGACCGGCAGCGTATCCAGCAGCCCCGCAAGCGCGGTGCGCAGCGTATCACCGTCTGCCACGACCGGTTCGGGATGCCCGAACAGCACCACGACTTCGCCGCGCAGCCCCTCATCGGGTATCTGTCCGATCAGTTCCGCCGCCGTGCCCCGCATCACCTCTTCGAATTTCTTGGTCAGTTCCCTGCAAATCACCGTAGCCCGATTCGCCTCAGTTTCGCAGACATTCTCCAACAATTGTTTAACGCGTCTCGGGCTTTCAAAGACGATGACCGTCGCCTCGACCTCGCGCCAGCTTTCGATCCATTTCCGCCGGGCCCCTGCGGCCGAGGGCGGAAAGCCGACGAACAGGAAGCGGTCGCTGGGCAGGCCCGACACCGACAGCGCCGCCAGCGCCGCCGACGGGCCGGGCAGCGCACGCACGGTGAAACCCGCCTCGGCCGCGTCCCGCGCCAGCCGGTAGCCCGGATCGGCGACCAGCGGCGTCCCCGCATCCGAGGCGTAGGCGACAGACCGACCGTCGGCCAGGGCGGCCAGCACCGCCGGGCGTTGCCGGTCGGCATTATGGTCGTGATAGGCAATGATCCGCCGACCGCGCAACTGGATGCCGTGAATGTCCATCAGGTGACGCAGGTTCCGTGTGTCCTCGGCCGCCAGCACATCGGCGGTGTTCAGGACATCCAGCGCCCTGAGCGTGATATCGCGTGCCGAGCCGATGGGGGTCGCCACCAGATACAGCCCCGCTTCGGGCGCCGCCGTGCCGATGGTCACGGAAAGCGGCCGCGCACCGGGGGCATTCGATCCTGCGCTGTCCTCCATGGGGTCTCCTCTTCATGCCGCCCGGCGCTGCCGGGCAAGTTGCCATGACCGGCATATGCCAATAACCTGCCCGCCACAAACCCCAGCCCCCGACCACAGGGAATCACGCCATGACCGTCATGACAACGATCCGCGGCGCCTTCGACATGCGCCGTCCCATCGCGCGGATCGGAGCCGTTCTTGCCACAATGGCGCTTGCCGCCTGCGAACCGGTGGGGATCGGCGCCTCGGGCCCGCAGACCGGGCAGATGATCGACCCCTCGAAACCCGTGCAGGTCGCCATGCTGGTTCCGGCCGGTACCGGCAGCGCCGATCTGGACTGGCTGGCGCGCTCGCTGACCAACTCGGCCAAGATGGCGGCGGCGGATGCGCGCGGCGCCACCATCGACCTGCGCGTCTATGAGGCGGGTTCGGACCCGGCGCAGGCCGTGGCGCAGGCCAACAAGGCCGCGGACGAGGGTGCCAAGATCATCCTGGGCCCGCTTTTCGCCGACAGTGCCAATGCCGTCGGCAATGCGATGGCGCCCAAGGGCATCAACGTGCTGTCCTTCTCGAACAATACCGACATCGCCGGCGGCAACGTCTTTGTCCTGGGCAATACCTTCGACAACGTCGCCGACCGGCTGGTGAAATTCGGCGTCGGGAACGGCAAGCGCCGCATCCTGATGGTGGCCGAGGACGATGCCGCCGGTCAGGTCGGCGCCCGCGCCATCGAGCGCGCGGTCCAGAAGAACGGCGCCACGCTGGCCGGCAGCGTCACCCATCCGCTGTCCAAGCAGGGCATCGACGCGATCGTCCCCAATGTCGCCCAGGCGGCGATGTCGGGCAATGTCGACGCGGTTTTCCTGACCGCCAACCAGGGCGCTGTGCTGCCCTATCTGACCGACAAGCTGGCCGATGCCGGCGTCACCTCGGCGGCGGTGCAGATGATGGGGCTGACGCGCTGGGACCAGCCTTCGGCGCGGTTGCAGCTTCGCGGCACGCAGGGCGGCTGGTTCGCCATTCCCGACACCGCCATGAAGGCGCAGTTCGAGCAGCGCTATCGCGCCGCCCATGGCGAGACGCCGCATGAACTGGCCTCGCTGGGCTATGACGGGGTCGCGGCCATCGCGGCGCTGGTGCGCGCGGGCAAGCGCAACGCGCTGACCACGGCCGGGCTGACGCAGAACGCGGGCTTTGCCGGCATCGGCGGCGCCTTCCGCCTGCGCCGCGACGGCACCAACGAACGCGCGCTGGCCGTGGCCACCATCCGCAGCAATCAGGTCGTGGTGCTGGATCCGGCGCCGCGCAGCTTTGGCGGCTTCGGGTTCTGATCTTGACCGGAAAGGCCCCCGAGCAACTGCCGCAAAGCGCCCCGGCTCTGCCCGGGGCGCAATCATTGTTCACGCCCGAGACCTTCCTGCCCGCCCTGACCGAGACGCTGCGCGACATTCCCGACGCCCGCGCGATCCAGGCGAAGACGGTCGAGGTTCTGGCCCAGGCCCGCGCCGCCGCCATCAGCGACATCGCGGCGGGCTTCATGTCCCATCCCCGCGCCGCGCGTGAAACGGTGCGCGCCATCGCCACGCTGACCGATGCGACCGTCACCGCCATCCACCACGTCGCCACCACCATCCTGCATCCGCGGACCAATCCCACCGATGCCGAACGGCTGGCGGTGCTGGCGATCGGCGGCTATGGCCGGGCCGAGATGGCGCCGCAATCCGACGTGGACCTGTTGTTCCTGACGCCCTGGAAAGTCACCGGCTGGGCGGAAAGCGTCGTCGAATCGATGCTTTACATGCTGTGGGACCTGAAGCTGAAGGTCGGGCAGGCCACGCGCTCGATCGACGACTGCCTGCGGCTGGGCGCGGGCGACATCACCATCCGCACCAGCCTGCTGGAACACCGGCTGGTCTGCGGCCATGCCCATACCGCCGAAATCCTGCGCGACCGCCTCTGGTCCGAGCTTTTCGACCGCTCGGTTCCCGAATTCATCGAGGCCAAGCTCGCCGAGCGCGCCGAGCGCCATCGCCGCCAGGGCGGCCAGCGCTATGTCCTTGAACCCAACGTCAAGGAGGGCAAGGGCGGGTTGCGCGACCTGCAAACGCTCTACTGGATCGCGAAATACATCCACCGCGTCGACCGTGCCGTGGAACTGGTCGGCCTTGGCTTCTTCACGCGCGAAGAACACCTGACCTTCTGGCAGGCCGAGGATTTCCTGTGGGCGGTGCGTTGTCACCTGCACCTGATCGCCGGCCGGCCCGTGGACCAGCTGACCTTCGACATGCAGGTCGAGGTGGCCCGGCGCATGGGATACCGCGATCTTGGCGGGCGCCGCGCGGTCGAGATCTTCATGCAGGATTATTTCCTGCACGCCACCAAGGTCGGCGAACTGACCCGCGTCTTCCTTGTCGCGCTTGAGGCACGCCATCTTTACAAGGCGCCGATCATCAACATCCTGTTCCAGCGCCGCCGCCGGATGCGCGCGGGCTTTCGCGTCGACCGGGGCCGGCTGACCTATGCCGACGAAAAGCAGTTCCTGTCGGACCCGCTGAACATCCTGCGCCTGTTCGAGGAGGCGCTGCGCACCGGCATCCTGATCCATCCCGATGCCATGCGCTCGGTCGCGGCCAATCTGGACCGGATCGACGACCGCGTGCGCTCGGACCCCGAGGCGGTGCGCATCTTCCTTGACCTGCTGCTCAAGCACGGCAACCCCGAACGCGCGCTGCGGCGGATGAACGAACTGGGCGTGCTGGCCGCCTTCATCCCCGAATTCGCGCCGGTCGTGGCGATGATGCAGTTCAACGTCTATCACCACTACACCGTGGACGAGCACCTGATCCAATGCGTCGCGGCGCTGGCCTCGATCGAGCGGGGCGAGGAAAACGAGGATCTGCCCGTCGTCACCGGCCTGATGAAGGACAAGATCAACCGCCGTGTCATCTATCTGGCGGTGCTGCTGCACGATATCGGCAAGGGCCGGGCCGAGGATCACTCGATCCTTGGCGCGCGGCTGGCACGGCGCATCTGCACGCGCTTCGGCCTGCCCGGGGACGAGATCGAGACCATCGAATGGCTGATCCGCAACCACCTGCTGATGTCGGACGTGGCGCAGAAACGCGACATCGCCGACCCGCGGGTGCTGCGCGATTTCGCCAAGGCGGTGAAGACCACCAAGCGGCTGGACCTGCTGCTGATCCTGACCGTCTGCGACATTCGCGGCGTCGGCCCCGGCACCTGGAACAACTGGAAGGCCATGCTGCTGCGCAAGCTGCACAAGGAAACCACCGCCGCGCTGGATGGCGGTCTTGAGGAACTGAACCGCGACCAGCGCATGGACGAGGCCAGGCGCTCGCTGCGTCACCTGCTCAGCGCCAAGGGGTGGGAGCCGAAGGCGATCAAGACCGAGCTTGGCCGGCATTACGAAAGCTATTGGTCGGGCCTGCCCACCGACACGCAGGCGGTCTTTGCGCAGATGCTGGACGGGCTTGGCGACGACGAGATCCGCATCGACCTGCATCCCGATACCGACCGCGACGCCACGCGTGCGGCCTTCGTGCTGGCCGACCATCCGGGCATCTTCTCGCGCATGGCGGGGGCGCTGGCGCTGGTTGGCGCCAATATCGTCGATGCGCGCACCTATACCACCAAGGACGGCTTCGCGACCGCCGTCTTCTGGTTGCAGGACGGCGACGGCCACCCCTATGCCGCCGACCGCCTGCCGCGCCTGCGCAAGATGATCGAGCGCACCTTGGGCGGCGAGATCGTCGCCCGCGAGGCGCTGGCCGGCCGCGACAAGCCGAAAAAGCGCAACTCGGCCTTTCGCTTCCCGACCCATATCACCTTCGATAACGAGGGCAGCGACGTCTATACCGTAATCGAGGTCGATACCCGCGACCGTCCCGGCCTGCTTTACGACCTGACGCGGACGCTGGCCGAAAACCACATCCAGATCGCCAGCGCCGTGATCGCCACCTTTGGCGCGCAGGTCGTCGATACCTTCTATGTCAAGGACATGTTCGGGCTGAAACTGCACCAGCAGCAAAAGCGCGAGTCGCTGGAAAAGAAGCTGCGGCAGGCAATCAAGGATGGCGCCGAACGCGCCGAAAAGGCCGAACGCCCCCTGGGTGGTTCGTTCTAGGGACCACGAAGGACAGGCAATGCAACCGATCAGACTTATCCGCGGCTTTCTTTCCGTAGGGGCCTGGACGCTGGCCAGCCGCGTCGTGGGCTTCGTCCGCGACGTGATGATCGCAGCCTATCTGGGCACGGGGCCGGTCGCGCAGGCCTATATCGTGGCCTTCACCCTGCCCAACATGTTCCGCCGCTTCTTCGCCGAGGGGGCGTTCAACACCGCCTTCGTGCCGATGTTCGCCAAGCGGCTTGAGGCCGGCGACGACCCGCACGGCTTTGCCGAAGAGGCGTTCTCGGGGCTGGCTTTCGTGGTTCTGGTGGTCTCGGTCATCGCCAATTTCGCCATGCCCTGGCTGGTGCTGGCGCAGGCAGCGGGTTTTCGCGGCGACGAACGCTTCGACCTTGCCGTGGTCTATGGCCGTATCTGCTTTCCCTATATCCTGTTCATCTCGCTGACGGCGCTGTTGTCGGGGCTTTTGAACGCGGGCGGGCGCTTCATGGCCGCGGCCGCGGCGCCGGTCCTGATGAACTTCATCCTGATCGTGGCGATGCTGATGGCGGACCGCTTCGGCTGGGACATGGGGCTGGCCATGGCGTGGTCCACGCCGGTTTCGGGGATCGCGCAGCTTTTCTGCGTCTGGTGGGCGGCCAAGCGCATGGGTTTCGCGCTGCGCATCCGCCGGCCGCGCCTGTCGCCCGACATGAGGCGGCTTCTGGCCATCGCGGCGCCCGCGGTGCTGGCGGGGGGCGTGGTGCAGGTCAACCTGCTGGTAGGGCGTCAGGTCGGCTCGTTCTTCGACGGGGCGATCGCGTGGCTGACCAATGCCGACCGGCTTTACCAGTTGCCGCTGGGCGTCGTCGGCATCGCCATCGGCATCGTGCTGCTGCCCGACATCGCCCGCCGCCTGAAGGCCGGCGACACCGATGGCGGCCGCCACGCCTATAACCGCGCCACCGAATTCGCGCTGTTCCTGACCGTGCCGGCGGGTGTGGCGCTGATGGTTGCGGCCTATCCGCTGATCTCGGTCCTGTTCAAGCGCGGCGCCTTCATGCAGGCCGATGTGGGTCCGACGGCGCTGGCTCTGGCGATCTATGGCGCCGGTCTGCCGGCCTTCGTGCTGCAAAAGGTGCTGCAACCCTTGTATTTCGCGCGCGAGGACACGCGCACCCCCTTCCGCTTTGCGCTTTGGTCGATGGTGGTGAACGCGGTCATGGCGCTGGGGCTTGCGCCCTTCATCGGCTTTTCGGCGGCAGCGCTTGGCACCACCATCGCCGGCTGGACCATGGCCGCGCAGCTTTGGCTGGGCACAAGGGCCTTTGGCGAGGCCGCGGCCCTTGACGCCCGCCTGCGCCACCGCCTGCCCCGCATCGTCGCGGCCTCGGTCGTGATGGGGGTGGCGATCTGGGCGATGCGGCTGGTCCTTGACCCCGCGCTTGAGACGCCCAGCCTGCGCTATCTGGCGCTGACAGCGCTGGTCCTCGGCGGCATCGGCGCCTATGGCGTCGCGGCGGTGCTGCTTGGCGCCATTCGCCCCTCGGACCTGCGGGCCGGCCTCAGGCGTCAGCGCTGACGGATCTGGCGCATCACGCGCCCGATTCCGCCCGGCACCAGCACGAAGGACAAAAGGAACCCGCAGGCAAAGCCCGCGATCTCGGCGATCCAGGTCAGGCTGCCATCCTGAAACAGGATGCCAAAGACAAGCTGGAACGCCAGCAGCATCCCGATCAGTGTAAAGGCGCGCAGCCGGTTCGCGTTCTGCTGCCCCAGCCGCACCCAAAGCAGGAACGTGAAGGCGCCGACAAAGCCGTAAACCGCCGGATAGCCGCCGATCAGCGGCTGAAAGCGCCATTGCGGCAAAAGCCCGGCGAACAGCGTATAGATCAGCGCCCCCCCGATGGCCGAGCCGAAGAACAGCGCGATCACCGCCCAGGGCCGGAACTGATGCGCGATCAGGTTCCCCAGCGCCAGCGTGAACACGATGACGAACAGCGCATGCGTGATCGACAGATGCACGAAGGGATAGGTCACGATCCGCCAGCCCTGATCGGGCACGAACACGCCGATCTGCCACATCCGCAAGACGAAGTCGGGAACATAGGCGGTGCGCTCGGCCGCGAACTGGCGCAGCGCCATGCCCGCGCCGGGCTGGCCGCCGCCAAGAAAGCCAAGCTGGCCAAGGCCGAAATAAGCCTCAAACGCGATCATCGGCAGCACCAGCACCCAGATCACGGCGGGCACGGGGTTCAGGGGCGATTCGTCATAACCGGGGCGCATCTTCATTCCTTCATTGGCTGGGCGGTTGCGCCCGGACGGGGCAAGGGGTAAGGCAGCGAATGGAATTTTCCAAGCAGGTAGTGCCATGACGACGAGCTTTGCGCCGCGCATCTTTTCCGGCATCCAGCCCTCGGGCGGGTTGACGCTGGGCAATTATCTGGGCGCGTTGAAGCGCTTTGCCGAATATCAGGGCAAGGGCGCCGAGACCGTCTATTGCGTGGTGGACCTGCATGCGATCACCGTCTGGCAGGACCCCGAAAAGCTGCGCCACAACACGCGCGAGGTGGCGGCGGCCTTCATGGCCTCGGGCGTGGACCCGGATGTGTCGGTGCTGTTCAACCAGAGCCAGGTCGCCCAGCATGCAGAACTTGCGTGGCTTTTCAACACGGTCGCCCGCGTCGGCTGGATGTACCGGATGACGCAGTTCAAGGACAAGGCCGGCAAGAACAGCGAGAATTCCAGCCTTGGACTTCTGGCCTATCCCTCGCTGATGGCCGCCGACATTCTGGCCTATCACGCCACCGCCGTGCCGGTGGGCGAGGATCAGAAGCAGCATCTGGAACTGACCCGCGACATCGCCGCCAAGTTCAACCACGATTACGGCATCGACTTCTTCCCGATCACCGAGCCCCTGATCGAGGGCACGGCGACGCGCGTCATGTCGCTGCGCGACGGCAGTCGGAAGATGTCGAAATCCGACCCCTCGGATGCGACGCGCATCAACCTGACCGACGATGCCGACGCCATCGCGCAGAAAATCCGCAAGGCGCGCACCGATGCAGAGCCGCTGCCCGGCACGATGGAGGGGCTGAAGGACCGCCCCGAGGCGAAGAACCTGGTCAATATCTACGCCGCGCTTTCGGGCGAGACCGCCGACCGGATCCTTGCCCGCTTCGAGGGCCAGGGCTTCGGCGCCTTCAAGCCGGCGCTGGCCGAAGTCGCGGTCGAGGTGCTGGCGCCGATCACCGCGCGGATGAGCCAGTTCATGGCCGACCCCGCCGAGATCGACCGCCTGCTGGGCCGCGGCGCCGAACAGGCGCGCGCCATCGCCGGCCCCATCGTCCAGCGCACCAAGGATATCATGGGCATGATCGGCGCGCGCCCGTAAGGCGCGCGTGTGCTTTCGGTGAAACCGAGGCGGGACGGCCCGCGGGCCGCGCCCCGCCCAAGACGGGTGGCGAGATGAGCGACCAACTGTCCAGAATGCTTGGCGAACGGCCCTGGCTTCTTGCCGATGGCGCGACCGGGACCAATCTTTACAATATGGGGCTGGCGCACGGGCAGGCCCCGGATCTGTGGACCGAAACCCAGCCCGACAAGGTGCGCGAGCTGCATCTGCGGATGATCGCGGCCGGCGCCGACATCATCCTGACCAACAGCTTCGGCGCCAATGCGACGCGGCTGCGCCTTGCCGGCGCGCAATCGCGCGTCCACGCCCTGAACCGCGCCGCCGCCCGCCTTGCGCGCGAGGCAGCGGCCGCCGCGCGCCGCGCCGTCACCGTCGCCGGCTCGATCGGCCCCACCGGCGATATCATGGCTCCCATCGGCCGCCTGACCGAGGCCGACGCCACCGCCATCTTCACCGAGCAGGCGCAGGGGCTGAAGGACGGCGGCGCCGATATCCTGTGGATCGAAACCATCAGCAGCATCGAGGAGATGCGCGCCGCCGCCCGCGCCGCGCAGGCCGTCGGCCTGCCCTGGTGCGGCACCATGAGCTTTGAGCCGGGCGGACGCAGCGTGATGGGGGTGACGCCGCCGCAGCTTGCCTCGCTGATCGACCGCCTGCCCTATCCGCCGCTGGCTTACGGCGCGAATTGCGGCACCGGACCGGCCGAGCTTCTGATGGCGATGACCGGCTTTGCCGCCTCGGGGAACGAACGCCCGCTGATAGCCAAGCCCAATGCCGGGGTGCCGCGCTATCAGGATGGCGGGCTGATCTATGACGCGACGCCGCCGGTCATGGCGGAATTCGCGGTTCTGGCGCGCGACCTTGGCGTGCGGCTGATCGGCGGCTGTTGCGGCACCACGCCCGCGCATCTGGACGCCATGCGTCAGGCGCTGATCCACGCGCCGCGCGGCCCCCGCCCCAGCGCCGAGACGATCAGCGCCCGCATTACCCGCGCCATGGCCCAAAGCGGCGAGGACTAGAACAGCGAAAGCTGGTCGCCCGCGCGAGGCGGCGGCGCGAACTGGCTGCAATCCAGCGCCTCAAGCCGCCCCGTCAGCCCCAGCCGCCGCCGCGCAAGGCGAAAGCGCTGGTGCAGCAGGTCAGCCTCGTGCCCCTCGCCGCGCATGCGATTGCCGAAACGCGGGTCGTTGTCGCGCCCGCCGCGCATCGCCTGCACCTGCGACATGACATGCGCGGCCTTGCCGGGGTGATGGCGGTCAAGCCAGTCACGAAACAGCGGCGCCACCTCAAGCGGCAGCCGCAGCGGGATCATGCTGGCGGCGCGCGCGCCCGCATCAGTGGCGGCTTGCAGGATGCGCTCGATCTCATGCGCGGTCAGGACGGGGATGACCGGCGCGATCATCACCCGCACCGGCACGCCCGCATCCGACAGGCGGCGGATCATCCGCAGCCGGGTCGCGGGCGACGGCGCGCGCGGCTCCATCTGCCGGGCCAGAGCGGCGTCAAGCGTGGTCAGCGAAATCCCCACCGTCGCCAGCCCGCGCGCGCCCATCGCCCCCAGCAGGTCGGCATCGCGCATCACCGTCGCGCCGCGCGTGACCAGCGCCAGCGGGTGGTTCCAGTCATGCAGCACCTGCAAGCAGCCGCGCATGAGTCCCAGTTGCGATTCGATGGGCTGATAGGGGTCGGTATTGGTGCCAAAGGCCAGCGGCGCGACACGGTAGCCGCGCCGCGCGATCTCGGCCGCCAGCAGGTCGGGGGCATTGGGCTTGGCGGTGATGCGGGTTTCAAAATCCAGCCCCGGCGACAAGCCCAGATAGGCGTGGCTGGGCCGCGCAAAGCAATAGATGCAGCCATGCTCGCAGCCGCGATAGGGGTTCACCGAGCGATCGAAGGGCACATCGGGCGAGTTGTTGCGGGTGATGATCGAGCGCGCGCGTTCCTGCGCCACCTCGGTTTTCAGCAGGCTTTGTTCGGGGGGGATGTCCCAGCCGTCATGCTCGCGCTCGGTGTGATAGGGCTCGAACCGGGCGGCGGGACGCGAGTCGGCGCCGCGCGCGCGCAGGATTTCGTCGGGGTTCCGGGGTGGCAGGGTCATCCGCCCAAGCTAGAACATTTAGCGAACACGCACCAGCCGCCAGGCACATGCCAACGGGTTTGCGCAGAATTTTAGTCCCATTTGTCAACGCGAACGTGTAAAATGGCCGCACGGGTCTTTTCGGACGCGACCCGGCGCGCCATATTATGGGCAACGGAGGACAACATGCCATTGCCGCATTTCCTGTTGCTGATCCTTGCCGTGATCCTTGCCGCCGGAGTGACGATCTGGGCCGCAAGCGCCGTCGGCATCCCGCTGGTCGCGCTTGCCATGCTGGCGCTGGTCGGCGCGGCGCTGGCGCATTTCGGCACCCGCGACCACCGCCACCACTAAGCACCGTCATCACTGAGTCCTAGGCTCAGCTATCCAGTTCGGTATCCCAGTACAGGAAATCCATCCAGCTTCGATGCAGATGGTTCGGCGGGAAACGCCGGCCTGCGGCATGCATTTCCTCGGGCGTGGGGCGGCGCGCCGGACGGCGCAGGCGCATACCCGAGTTCTTCAGCGACTTGTTGGCCTTTTTCAGGTTGCAGGGCGAACAGGCGGCGACGACGTTTTCCCAGCTTGTGACCCCACCGCGCGAACGTGGCACCACATGGTCAAAGGTCAGTTCCCCCCGCGCGCCGCAATACTGGCAACAGAATTCGTCCCGCAGAAAAAGATTGAAGCGCGTGAATGCCACGCGCTTCTGGGGTTTGACGTAGTCTTTCAGCACCACGACCGAGGGGATGCGTATCGAATGCCTTTGGCTTCGCACCACCTCGTCATATTCGGCGATGATCTGCACCCGGTCCAGAAACACCGCCTTGACCGCCTCCTGCCAGGGCCAAAGCGACAGCGGATAATAGCTGAGCGGTCGGAAATCGGCGTTCAGCACAAGTGCCGGGTGGCGGCGCAGCCCGGACGGTTCGCGCACGAATTGGGTTCGGAAATCGCCGTGGTCATCCAGCATCGGCCCTCGCCTGGGGTTGTCCGGAACTCGTCAAATCCTGTGCGCAGACTATATATCGCGGCCGGATGCTGACAAGTCCCCGAATATATGCCGCCGATCAAATAGCCGCGCGCCATGACAGGGGCGTGACAAGACCGCCCGCCGACTGGCAGAATGACGCGCATGGATGACGCCGCACCGCCGCTTTTGGGAACGCTGGAATCGGCGCTTTACGCCGAGGATCTGGATGCCGCCGCCCGCTTCTGGACCGGGGTGATCGGGCTGACCGAGATCACCCGCCAACCCGGCCGTCACGTCTTTCTGCGCTGCGGGGCGCAGGTGTTGCTGCTGTTTCGGGCCGAGGCGACGCGGCTACCGCCGAAGACCGACACCCGCCTGCCGGTGCCGCCACATGGTTGCACGGGACCCGCGCATTTCTGTATGGCGGCAGCGCCCGACACATTGGAAACGTGGCGCAAGCATCTGGAAACGAACGGTATTCAGATCGAGGCCGATTTCATCTGGCCCAAGGGCGGCAGGTCGATCTATTTCCGCGATCCGGCTGGAAATTCCATCGAGATCGCCGACCCGGCGATCTGGGACTGAACTTCAGGGATGATCCGGCCGATGCCGGAGCGGGCGCGCGTCAGCGCCGGGCGCGGGCGGCCACCGGGACGCGTTGCGGTTGGAGGGCCAGCAGACGCAGGGCCATCAGGCTGGCCGGGATCAGGGCGGCAGTCATCAGGATCATGGTCATGGCGTGTCTCCTCAGCACTTGAGGGAAAGTTAAGGCCTGCATCGCGTGATGCAAGCCCCATTTCGCTCAAAAGCTCACGACCTTGCGGAAAACCGCTCTTTCAGGAAGGCCAGCGCCACCGACAACCCGTCAGGAGAGATGCCATGCCCGGTGCCCTTCATCACATGGCCATAGACGGTGAAGCCGGCGTTTTGCAGCGCCTGCCCGGCGATGCCCATGCTGTCGAAGGGCACGACCGGGTCCTCATCGCCATGGATCAGCAGGATCGGCGGCTTCGTGCGGGCCTCGACGGCTTTTTCCGGGTCGATCAGCCGGCCCGAAAAGCCGACGACGCCGGCGATTTCGGGGTCGCGCTGCGGTGCCACGGCCAGCGCCATCATCGTGCCTTGCGAGAAGCCGACCAGCGCCAGCCGGTCAGCCGGGATGCTCTCATCTGCAAGAACTTTGTCAAGGAATACATTGATATCCTGAAACGATTGCGCAGCGGACGCCTTGGCCTGCTCTTCGGATGAGCCATCCATCCACGGGATCGGAAACCACTGGTAGCCCATGGGATTGTTCACGCAGCGCTCGGGCGCGTTCGGGGCATAGAAGGCGGTGCCCGGCAGATGCGGCGCCAGCGGGTCGGCCAGCCCCAGCAGGTCGGCGCCATCCGCGCCATAGCCATGCAGGAACACCACCACGGAATCGGCCTTTTGCGGGCCCTTGCGCTGCGATTTCAACTCTCGTGTCATCTGATCCCCTCTCGGCCCTTGGCCACGCGGTAATAGGCCCAGAGCGCCCGCGCCGCAACCGAGCGCCATGGCCGCCACGGCTCGGCCAGCGCGGTCAGCGCGGCAGGTCCGGGACGTTCGGGCAGGTCGTAAAGCAGCCGCGCCGCCTCGGCCAGCGCCAGATCGCCGGCGGCAAAGGCATCGGCGCGGCCAAGCGCGAACTTCAGGTAGATATCGGCGGTCCAGCGCCCGATTCCGGGCAGCGCGGTCAACCGCGCGATCACCTCGTCATCGGGCAAGGCGCGCAGGGCCGGCCAGTCGATCCCCGCTGCCGCAATGCCGCGCAGATAGCGGATCTTGGGCCGCGACAGACCGGCCGCGCGCAAGGCTTCGTCATCCGCCGCGGCAATCGCCGCCTCGTCCGTCAGCCCTGCCGCGGCCATCCGCGCCAGAATCGCCGCCGCCGCATGGGTCGAGATCTGCTGCGACACCACCGCATCCAGAATCGCATTGAAGCCGTCCTCGCGCCGCCGCAAGGGCAGCGGCAGCAGCGCCGGCAATTCCCGCGCCCAGACCGGGCAGATCCGCAGCAGATGCGCCGCGCCTTCATCAAGATCGGCGGCGCTGCGGATCAGGCCTGTCACGCGCCGCCCTCGTCATTGAGACGTGCGTCCTCTTTCAGGCGGGTCTCGTAGGCCATCGAGATATGGCGGCGCAAAGCCGCCTCGGCGCCCGCCTCGTCACGGGCGGCGATGGCCTCGACGATGGCCTGATGTTCGTCCAGCGACACCGAATCGCGGCCCTTGGCGGCCAGCGTCGTGCCCCCCATCAGCGCCATGGAACGGTGAACAAGGTTCAACTGCTGCACCAGATAGCGGTTATGCGAGGCAAGGTGGATCTGGTGGTGAAAGCGGCGGTTGGCGCGCGCCAGCGTCCGCGGATCGCCAAGGCTGGCGCGGTCCTCATCGACCATGCCGGCAAGGACGCGCATCTCCTCGGGGGTGGCGTGGCGGGCGGCAAGGCGGGCGGCCAGTGCCTCAAGCTCGGTCCGGACGGTGTAAAGCTCGGCCAGCTGGTTGTGATCCAGCGTGGCGACGATCAGGCTGCGCCCGTCGCGCTTGAGCATGGATTGCGTCTCAAGCCGTTGCAGCGCCTCGCGGACCGGCGTGCGCGAGACGCCGAAACGCTCGGCCAGCTCGGATTCCACCAGCCGGTCGCCGGGGCGATAGATGCCATTGTCGATGGCATCGAGGATCAGGGAATAGGCGTCTTTCATGTGCGGCACGATTCCCGCTGCGGCGCGCGATTGCAAGCGCTCCGCCGCCGGTTTACTCAGATGCCATGGATTTTCAGCATGTCACCACCTGGATCTTCGACCTCGACAACACGCTTTATGCGCCCGAGATGCGGCTTTTTTCGCAGATCGAACGCCGCATGACCGCCTATGTCATGCGCGAGGTCGGCGTCCCCGAGGCCGAGGCCAGCCGGCTGCGCGATCATTACTGGCGCCGGCACGGCACCACGCTGGCGGGGCTGATGGCAGAACACGGCATTGCCCCCGGCCCCTACCTGCGCGAGGTCCATGACATCGACTTTTCCGCGCTGACCCCGGACCCGGCGCTTGCCGCGCTGATCGCCGCCCTGCCCGGCCGCAAGATCGTCCACACCAACGGCGACCGCGCCTATGCGCTGCGCGTGCTGGAACATCGCGGCCTTGAGGTGTTCGACGCCGTCCACGGCATCGATAACGTCGATTTTCACCCCAAACCCGACGCGCGCGCTTATGCCGCAGTCATCCGGGCCGAGGGCTTCGACCCCGCCCGCGCCGCCATGTTCGAGGACGACCCCCGCAACCTTGCCGTCCCGCATATGCTGGGGATGCGCACGGTGCTGGTGGGTCCGGGGCGCCACGGGCCGGACGATCTGGCGCCGGGCCACGACCACGGGGCGCATGTGCATCACCAGACCGCCGACCTTGCGGATTTCCTGCGCGACCTTGCTGAAAACCGCATCTCGGCTAAACTCTGACCAAAGCCATATCAGCATCCGAGGACCCCGATGGAACATGCAAGCGAAGCCGAGCTGCGCAGCGAAGCGCAAACCGCCAACCTGCTTCTGGTCTTTGCGCTGGGACTTGTCGTGCTGGCGGCCATTGCCTTTCTGCTGTGGGGGCTGCCGGCGCTGACCATGATCGGCCTCGTCGAGACGGTCGCCGTCTTCGGCATGCTGATCGCCTACGCAACGGGGCTTTGAGCCGCGCCATGCAGATCCAGGACAGCGATATCCTCGTCTCGGGCGGCGGCATCGCCGGCCTGATCACCGCGGCGGCCTTCGGCAGCGCCGGCTATTCGGTCACCTGCGTCGACCCGACGCCCCCGATCACCGAGGAAGGCGCGCAGGGCTCGGACCTGCGCACCACCGCCTTCCTGCATCCCTCGATCTCGGTTCTGGCGGCCGCGGGCCTGTGGGAACGCCTTGCGCCCCACGCCACGGCCTTGCAGATCATGCGCATCATCGATGCGGGCGGGAAACTTTCGCAGGCGCGGCTGACGCGCGACTTCGACGCCTCCGAAATCTCGGACCAGCCTTTTGGCTGGAACCTGCCCAACTGGCTGCTGAAGCGTGAAATCTCGGCCCGGCTGGCGCAGTTGCAGAATGTCCGCTTCCTGCCCGGCACCGGCACCGCGTCCCTGCTGGCCCGCGACAGCGAGGCGCTGGTGACGCTGACCGATGGCAGCACCGTGCGCGCGCGCCTTGTCATCGGCGCCGATGGCCGCAACTCGGCGGTGCGGCAGGCGCTTGGCATCGGCACGCGCACGCTGCGCTATGGCCAGAAGGCGCTGGCCTTCGCCGTCACCCATGAACGCCCGCATGAGAACGTCTCGACCGAGATCCACCGTTCGGGCGGGCCGTTCACGCTGGTGCCGCTGCCCGACCGGGACGGCAAGCCCTCGTCCGCGGTGGTCTGGATGGAGCGCGGCCCCGAGACCGCCCGCCTGAAGGCCCTGCCCCGCGAGGATTTCGAAACCGCGCTGAATGTTCGCTCGGCCGGTGTGCTGGGCCACCTGACGCAGGCGACGCGGCTGACGGAATGGCCGATCATCAGCCAGATCGCCGACCGCTTCACCGGCCCGCGCACCGCCCTGATCGCCGAGGCGGCGCATGTCGTCCCGCCCATCGGCGCGCAGGGCCTGAACATGAGCCTTGCCGACCTGCGGGCGCTGATCGACCTTTCCGCCGGCGATCCCGGCAGCGCGGCGTCGCTTGCCGCCTATGAACGCCGCCGCCGCCCCGAGGCGATGGCCCGGCTTCTGGGCATCGACGCGTTGAACCGCACCAGCATGATCTCGGCCCGGCCTCTGCGCGACCTGCGCGCCGCGGCGCTTGGCGGTCTTTACGCCGTCGCGCCGATCCGCCGGGTGATGATGCGCGCCGGTCTGGGCGTAAGCTGACAGCTTCCCGGTTGCGCGCCACGGGACCGCGCCGCCTGATGCGCGGCCCCCATGGCGCGCGACCGTGAAATCTGGCAATCAGCCGCCATGGCCAAACCCGTCACCGCCTTCACCTGCACCGCCTGCGGTGCCAGCCACCGCAAATGGTCGGGCCGCTGCGACGCCTGCGGCGCCTGGAACTCGATCATCGAGGAAACGCCGCTTTCGCAGGGCCCGGGCCGCGGCCTTGGCACCTTCAAGGGCAAGGCGGTGCCGTTGTCTGGCCTTGCGACGCAGGAGGCCCCGCCCCCCCGCGCCGAATCGCGCATTGCCGAACTGGACCGCGTGCTGGGCGGTGGCCTCGTGCCCGGATCGGCGATCCTTGTCGGCGGCGATCCCGGCATCGGCAAATCGACGCTGCTGCTGCAAGCCGCAGCCGCCTTCGCGCGGACCGGCAAGCAGGCCATCTACATCTCGGGCGAGGAAGCCAGCGCGCAGGTCCGCATGCGCGCACAGCGCCTTGGCCTTGGCGACGCGCCGGTGCGGCTGGGCGCCGAGACGGCGCTGCGCGACATCCTGACCACGCTCGACACCGAGCGCCCGGATGTCGCCATCATCGATTCGATCCAGACGCTCTGGTCCGACCAGATCGAGGCCGCGCCCGGTTCCGTCGCGCAGGTCCGCGCCAGCGCGCATGAGTTGGTCACCTTCGCCAAGCGGCGCGGCACCGCCGTCATCCTTGTCGGCCATGTCACCAAGGAGGGCCAGATCGCCGGCCCCCGCGTGGTCGAGCACATGGTCGACACCGTGCTGTATTTCGAGGGCGAGCGCGGCCACCAGTTCCGCATCCTGCGCGCCCACAAGAACCGCTTCGGCCCGGCGGATGAGATCGGCGTCTTCGAGATGACTGGCGGCGGCCTTGCCGAGGTCACCAACCCCTCGGCGCTGTTTCTCAGCGAACGCGGCCAGCCGCATGCCGGCTCGGCGGTCTTCGCCGGGATCGAGGGCACGCGCCCGGTCCTGACCGAGGTGCAGGCGCTGGTCGCGCCCTCGACATTGGCAAGTCCCCGCCGAACGGTGGTCGGGCTCGATTCCGGCCGCGTCTCGACCATCCTTGCCGTGCTTGAGGCGCGCTGCGCGATTCCCTTCGCCGGCCTTGACGTTTTCCTGAATGTTGCCGGGGGGATGCGCGTCAACGAACCCGCCGCAGATCTTGCCATCGCCGCCGCCCTTTTAAGCGCGCGCGAGGATATCGCGCTGCCCGCCGATACTGTCCTTTTCGGCGAGATCAGCCTCTCTGGCGCGCTCAGACCGGTGGCGCAGGCCGAAAACAGGTTGAAAGAAGCGACAAAACTTGGTTTTTCACGGGCAATTCTGCCGGCGGCCACCAAGGTCGAGGGCGTGTCCGGCATGCGGGTCGACCGCATGGCGGATCTGACTAGCTTCGTAGGCGAGACATTCGGGGCCGGGTGACGGCGCCGGTGAACTGGCCGGAAAACGCGGGAAAAACCGCGAAAGGGCGTGGACATGGACGGCTTTACCATCGTCGACGGCGTCGTTGCCGTCGTCATCATCCTCTCGGCGATCCTCGCCTATGCGCGGGGCTTCGTGCGCGAATCGCTGGCGATTCTGGGCTGGATCGGCGCCGCCGTGCTGGCCTTCGTCTTTGCGCCGACGGTGCGGCCGATGGTGTCGCAGGTCCCGGGGCTGAACAAGTTCCTTGCCGACAGTTGCGAACTGGGCACGATCGCCGGTTTTGCCGCCGTCTTCGCGCTGGCGCTGGTGCTGTTCTCGATCATCACGCCGCTGTTTTCGTCGGTCGTGCAGCGTTCGGCGCTTGGCGGGGTCGATCAGGGCATGGGCTTTCTGTTCGGCGTCGCCCGCGGCATCCTGCTGGTTGCGGTGGCCTTCATCGTCTATGACCGGGTGATGTCGACGCAGCCGGTGGCGGTGGTCGACAATTCGCGCTCGGCCCAGGTGTTCGAGCGGATGCGCGGCCAGATGGACCAGCAGATCCCGCAGGATGCGCCCGGCTGGGTGGTCAGCCGCTATGAGCAGCTTGTCCGCAGCTGCCCCGTGCCCTCGCAGCCGGTCGATGGCGCGACGCCCGCCCCGTCCCCCGCCCCAGCGGCCACGAACTAAGCCAGGTCAAGGCGTCGTGACAGAAAAATCGCCCCGCCGACCCGCGCGGGGCGTGACTTCGCGGGTCCGACACCCTAAATTGACGCCGAACCTGAAAATTTCTGCCTAGCGCATAGCCCCCAGAACCCAAGAGCCGGTGATGATGCAACCATTCCTTGCCCATCCCTTCGATTCCGACCGCCTGCATGAGGAATGCGGCGTCTTCGGCGTGATCGGAGTCACGGATGCGGCCAATTTCGTCGCCCTGGGGCTGCATGCCCTGCAACACCGCGGACAAGAGGCCGGCGGCATCGTCGCCCATGACGCGGAACAGGGTTTCAACAGCGCCCATCGCTTCGGCTATGTGCGCGACAACTTCACCAAGCAAAGCCTGATGGAGACGCTGCCCGGCTCGCTGGCCATCGGCCATGTGCGCTATTCGACCGCCGGCACCAAGGCGGCGACCGCGATCCGCGACGTGCAGCCCTTCTTCGGCGAATTCGCCATGGGCGGCTGCGCCATCGCCCATAACGGCAACATCACCAACGCCATGGCGCTGCGCCGCGAACTGATCGAGCGCGGCTCGATCTTCCAGTCCTCGTCGGACAGCGAATGCATCATCCACCTGATGGCGCGCTCGATCCAGCGCAACATCCCCGAGCGGATGAAGGACGCGCTGCGCCGGGTCGAGGGCGCGTTCAGCGTCATCGCCATGACCCGCACCAAGCTGATCGGCGTGCGCGATCCCCTGGGCGTGCGCCCTCTGGTCCTTGGCAAGATCGGCGATGACGGCTTCGTGCTGGCATCCGAGACCTGCGCGCTGGACATCATCGGCGCCGAGTTCATCCGCGAGATCGACCCGGGCGAGATGGTCGTCATCTCGAAGGGCGAGATCGAAAGCTCGCGCCCCTTCGGCCCCTCCACGGGGCGGTTCTGCATCTTTGAACATGTCTATTTCTCGCGTCCCGATTCGATCATCGGCGGCCGCTCGGTCTATGAGACCCGCCGCCAGATCGGTGTCGAACTGGCGCGTGAGGCCCCGGTCGAGGCCGATCTGGTCTGCCCGGTCCCCGACAGCGGCACGCCGGCGGCCATCGGTTTCGCGCATGAAAGCGGCATCCCCTATGGCATGGGCATCATCCGCAACCAGTATATGGGCCGGACCTTCATCGAGCCGACCGAGCAGATCCGCAATATGGGCGTGCGGCTGAAACTGAACGTGAACCGGGCGCTGGTCGCGGGCAAGCGGGTCGTTCTGGTCGACGATTCGGTGGTGCGCGGCACCACCTCGCGCAAGATCAAGGACATGATCCTGGACGCGGGCGCCGCCGAGGTGCATTTCCGCATCGCCTCGCCCCCGACGGCTTGGCCCTGCTTTTACGGCGTCGACACGCCCGACCGCGACAAGCTGCTGGCCGCGCAGATGTCCGAGGAAGAGATGCGCGAATGGATCGGCGTCGACAGCCTTGCCTTCGTGTCGCTGGACGGGCTTTACCGCGCGGTGGGCCAGGCCAAGGGCCGCAACAATTCCTGCCCGCAATATTGCGACGCCTGCTTCTCGGGCGAATATCCGGTGGCGCCCTTCGACCAGCTTGAGCGCGGCTTCCGCATGAAGCCCGAATCCGAGACGATCAGCGGCCACGCCGCCGAGTGACGCGTCCAAGCGCGGTAAATGACAAAAGGGGCGCCCCGGGGCGCCCCTTTTTCATGTCGGGCGCCGGCCCGTTCATGTCGGTCAGGGGAAACTTTCTGCCGATGCACCAATCTGCCCGGTCAGAAATCAGCCACGGGCAGTCAAGACGCGCCCCTAATCCTCGAACCGCTCTCCCGATTCGCGGTCGGTTTCATAGCAGCGCGTCACCGGGAATGGCGGCAGCCAGGATTCGCGGCGGATCGTCCACAGCTCATAGGTCGGAATGAACTGGTCGGCCGCGTCAAGCGAACCCAGACTCAGTTCGATCTCGTCATCCTTGCGCGAGAACACCGGCGAGCCGCAGCGCGGACAGAAGAATCGTCCCTCGAATTCGCCGATCTCGCCCTCGACGGTGACGGCGTTCTGCGGAAAGATCGCCGAGGCCTGAAACAGCGCGCCGTGGTGCTTGCGGCAGTCCATGCAATGGCAGATCCCGACGCGGTAAGGCAGGCCCCATGCGACAAAGCGGACATTGCCGCAAAGACAGCCCCCTGTGAAACGGTCCATGCTCGGCCTCCCCATTCTACCGCCTGTCGATCGCACCAAGGCGATGTTAGCAACGATCCTGCCCCAGCGTCCATGCGGGACGCAGCGTTTCACGACCGATCATCGTGCCGCAGATCACGTCCGCCCAATGGTCTCGGGCAGGATGACGGTAAAGCTGCTGCCCTGCCCGCGCGTGCTTTCGATGCGCAGCCGGCCGCGATGGCGGCTGACGATATGCTTGACGATGGCAAGCCCCAGCCCGGTGCCCCCCTTGCCGCGCGAGCGATGCGCATCGACGCGATAGAAACGCTCGGTCAGGCGCGGCAGGTGCTGCGGCTCGATCCCCTCGCCACGGTCGGCGACGGTCACCGACCAGGCGGGGCCACGCAGCACCGGCTCATGCGCAAGGCGTTCCAGCGTCACCTGGACCACGCCGCCACCGCCGTATTTCACCGCGTTCTCGATCAGGTTGCGAAAGACCTGCACCAACTGGTCGGCATCGCCCGGGATCAGGACATTGCCCGCGGCGCCGTGCAGGTCAAGCTGCGCCCCCGCCGCCAGCGCCGCAGGCGTCAGCGTCGCCACCTCGGCGCGCAGAAGCGCGGCCAGATCGACATTCTGCACCGGGCGGCGGCGCTCGTCCTGCTCGACCCGGCTCAGCGACAGAAGATCGCCGACAAGGCGGTTCATGCGGCCCGCCTCGCGCTCCATGATGTCAAGGAAACGGTCGCGGGCGGCGGCGTCGTTGCGGGCGGGGCCGCGCAGCGTCTCGATGAAGCCCATCAGCGCGGTCAGGGGCGTGCGCAATTCGTGGCTGACATTGGCGACGAAATCGCGGCGCATCTGCTCGGTTTCCTCGTCGCGGGAGCGGTCCTCGATGCTGATCGCCGCGCCGCTCAGGCGTGGGGCCGCAAGCCGCGTGACCGTCACCTCGCACAGGACGCGGTGATCGGCCAGCGGCAGCGTCACGTTCAGGCGCGCGCGCAGGCCGCCGGCCAGAACGCCGTCCAGCGCCGCGTTCACCTCGGGGTGGCGCAGGACGGTGACAAAGGGCCGGTGGCCGGGCACCGGGCCCAGCAGCGCCTCGGCCGCCTCATTGGCGCCAAGGATGCGCGCGCGCTCATCGACGACCAGCAGCGCGACGGGAACCGCGCGCAGCAGCGCCGCAAGCGTGGGGTCGGTCATTGCGGCGCCGGCACCATGCCCTTGCGGAAGCGCGCGGCATTGCGCTGATAGTTGCGGGCGCTTTCGATCAACCCGGCACGGGCCTTGTCGTCCAGTTCGCGGATGATCTTGCCGGGGGCGCCCATGACCAGCGCACCGGGGGGAATTTCCTTGTTCTCGGCAATCAGCGCGCCGGCGCCGATCAATGCGCCGGCACCGATCTTCGCGCCGTTCAGGATGATCGCGCCCATGCCGATCAGCGCGCCATCGCCGATGGTGCAGCCATGCAGGATGGCGCGGTGGCCGATGGTGCAGTTCTCGCCCACGGTCAGCGGATAGCCGGGATCGGTATGGCAGACGCACAGGTCCTGGATGTTCGAGCCGCGGCCAAGGCGGATTTCTTCGTTATCGCCGCGCAGGACGGCCCCGAACCAGACGCTGGCGCCGGCCTCGATGACGACGCGGCCTGTCACCTGCGCCTCGGGGGCCACCCAGGCATCCATCGCGATATGCGGGGCGATTCCGTCAAGTTCCCAGATCATCGGCCTTCCTCCTGCATAAGGGCGCGCACGAACGGACCAAGCCCGGCCTGACGTTCGCGGCGCAGCCGCTCGGCCGTCAGGATGGTGATCAGCGCGTCGGTGCTGCGCTCGATGTCGTCATTGACGATGACATAGTCATATTCGGCCCAATGGCTGATTTCTGCACGGCTTTTCTCCATCCGGCCGGCGATGATCTCGGCGCTGTCCTGCTGGCGCGCGATCAGGCGGCGCTCAAGCTCGGCAAGGCTGGGCGGCAGCACGAAGATCGAGACGACATGCGCCCCAAGGGACGAGGCGCGGATCTGCTGCCCGCCCTGCCAGTCCACATCGAACAGCGTGTCGCGGCCCGCGCCCATCGCCGCCTCGACCGGGCCGCGCGGGGTGCCGTAGAAATTGCCGAAGACCTCGGCATGTTCCAGCATCTCGCCGCGCGCGACCATGTCGCGGAACTGGCCGGCATCGCGGAAAAAGTAATGCTCGCCCTCGACCTCGCCGGGGCGCGGCTTGCGCGTCGTGGCGGAAACCGAGAAGCGCAGCGTCGGATCCCAGGCCATCAGCCGCCGCGCCAGCGTCGACTTTCCCGCCCCCGAGGGCGAGGACAGGATCACCAGAAGCCCGCTGCGCTTGAACTGCATCATCCTGTTCCTTGCCGTTGTCTTGCCGCCTGAATGACCCTGCCGGGCAGCGGGGTCAAGACCTGCCGGAAAGGCCATATGCTTAACCATCGGCTAAGAATTCACTCGGCAGAACCGGCGCGGGACGATAGATTGCAAGCATGTACAGGCATGAGTGCAATTTTTTCGGGCCGAGGGACAATGGCGCGGGACCACGACAAGGATCAGGAAGGCGGCACGGGTCGCAAGCCCGCCCTGCTTTTGCAGGGCAAGGGCAAGCTGCTGCGCCTTGCTGATTATGAAACCGCCCGGCCCGACCGGATTCTGGCCGAACTGCGCGGCTATTGGGAAAGCCTGCGGCAGGGCCGCGCCATTCCGGCCCGCGCCGATGTCGAGCCGCGGGGCATCCGCCGCGCCCTTGACTATGCCTTCGTCCTTGAGCGCATCGCCCCCGGCGCCGCCCGCTTTCGTCTGGCCGGCCGCCACCTGATCGACCTGATGGGAATGGAGGTGCGCGGGATGCCGGTCTGTTCCTTCATGAACACCAGTTCGCGCGGGCGGCTGTCGGATGTGCTGGAAAGCGTCTTTCGCGGCCCGCAGATCGCCGAGATGCGGCTGGAATCGCCCGCCGCCTATGGCCGGCCAGAGCTTCAGGCCCAGATGCTGCTGCTGCCGCTGCGCTCGGATCTGGGCGATGTCACCCGCGCGCTTGGCTGCCTGATCGCCGAGGGCGAGATCGGCCAGAACCCGCGCCGCTTCGACCTGACCGGCGACCATGTCTGTCCGGTCATTCCCGGTGCCAAGGTGCTTGAGCCATCGGCCTCGGCCGCGGGCTTTGCCGAACCGCCGGCGCCGTGGCGGGCCAGCGCCCCGCGCATGCCCGCGCTGCCCGAAGATGCCAGCCCCGAGGAACGTCGCGCCCGTTTCCGCATCATCACCGAGAATGAGGAACCCGGCGTGCCGCGCCCGCGCCTTTAGCTGGAAACAGAATAAGGAAACGGCGGCAAGACATTGTCCTGCCGCCGTTTTTCATTCTTGCCCGGCCCGTGATCCGGGTCGCCGATCTCAGCTTGCCAGCGCCTGTTTGGCCGCGGCGCTCAGGCGGCGGTCGCGCAGTTCCTCGGCCACCAGGAAGGCCAGTTCCAGCGACTGGCTGGCATTCAGGCGCGGGTCGCAGGCGGTGTGATAGCGGTCCGACAGGTCCTCATCGGTCACCGCGCGCACGCCGCCGGTGCATTCGGTCACGTCCTGGCCGGTCATCTCGAAATGCACGCCGCCGGGGATGGTGCCCTCGGCACGGTGGACGGCGAAGAACTCGCGCACCTCGCGCAGGACCGAGTCGAAGGGCCGGGTCTTGTAGCCCGAGGCCGACTTGATCGTGTTGCCGTGCATCGGGTCGCAGGACCAGACGACGTTCGCACCCTCTTCCTGCACGGCCTTGATCAGGCGCGGCAGGTGGTCGCCCACCGCCCCGGCGCCAAAGCGCGCGATCAGCGTCAGCCGGCCCGGCTCGTTTTCCGGGTTCAGCTTGGCGATCAGCGCCTTCAGGTCGCTGTCGCTGATCGAGGGGCCGCATTTCAGGCCGATCGGGTTCTGCACGCCGCGGGCAAATTCGACATGCGCGCCATCGACCTGCCGCGTGCGGTCGCCAATCCAGATCATGTGGCCCGACCCCGCGACCGGCAGGCCGGTGGTGGAATCGATCCGCGCCAGCGCCTCTTCGTATTCCAGAAGCAGCGCCTCGTGGCTGGTGTAGAAGTCCACCTTGCCAAGGTCATGCGCGGTCTCGGCGGTGACGCCAGCCGCCGCCATGAAGGCCATGGCGTCGCTGATGCGGTCGGCGATGTCGCGGTAACGCGCCGCTTCCTCGCCGCCGGTGAAGTCGCTGATCCAGCTTTGCACCCGGTGCATGTCGGCATAGCCGCCCGTCGAGAAGGCGCGCAGCAGATTGAGCGAGGCCGAAGCCTGCGTATAGGCCGCCAGCATCCGCTGCGGATCGGGAATGCGCGCCTCCGGCGTGAAGTCGAAGCCGTTGATGATGTCGCCGCGATAGCTGGGCAGCTCGGTATCGCCCATCTTCTCGGTCGCAGCCGAACGCGGCTTGGCGAACTGGCCGGCCATGCGGCCGACCTTGACCACCGGCAATTGCGCGCCCCAGGTCAGCACGACCGCCATCTGCAGCATGACCTTGAACGTGTCGCGGATATTGTCGGCCGAAAACTCCGAGAAGCTTTCGGCGCAGTCGCCGCCCTGCAACAGGAAAGCGCGGCCGGCCGCGACCTCGCCCAGCGTGGCGCGCAGGCGGCGCGCCTCGCCGGCAAAGACCAGCGGCGGGAACTTGGCAAGCTGGCGTTCAACCGTCTGCAGCGCGGCCTGATCGGGATAGTCCGGCATCTGGACGCGCGGATAGGCGCGCCAGCCACGCTTTTCCCATGCTTGAGCCGGGGTCGCGGAACTGGGTTTCGTCTGTGCCATTTTCCTATCCTTCATGTTTACCGTGCCAGCCATATAGTGCGTGGGGACGCAAAGGAAAAGCCTTGCGCGCCGCGCGATTGCCTGCTGATCT
The DNA here is from genome assembly GCA_046348875.1 of Paracoccus sp. (in: a-proteobacteria). GTDB lineage: Bacteria > Pseudomonadota > Alphaproteobacteria > Rhodobacterales > Rhodobacteraceae > Paracoccus. Next base: position 118,377 of record JAXMDJ010000009.1, on the reverse strand, counting down.
GCGGCCGTTCCCTGACGCGCGACCGACATGCAAGCCCTTATGCCAGCCGTTTCCCCCGATCCGGGCGCCCTGTCGCGCCCCGCCTCCGACCGTCCGCAGCGGTATCTTTTCCTTCTGCTGGACCGCTTTACGCTGATTTCCTTCGCCGCCGCGATCGAGCCGCTGCGGCTGGCCAACCGCTTGTCCGGCAAGGCACTTTACGAATGGCGGTTACTGGGTGAGGGTGGCACTTTCGCCACCTGTTCCAACGGCACGCGGCTGGTTCTGGACGGCCAGCTTGAGGAAAGCCAGCGCGGCGATACGATTCTGGTCTGCGGCGGCGTCGACGTGACCCGCGCCGCCACGCGTCCGGTCATGGGCTGGCTGCGACGCGAGGCGCGGCGCGGCGCGCGCATGGGCGCGCTTTGCACGGGCGCCTGGCTTCTGGCCAATGCGGGCCTTCTGGACGGGCGGCGTGCGACAATTCACTGGGAGAATCAGGACGGATTCGCCGAGGAGTTTCCCGATGTCACGCTGGTGCGCACCGTCTTCGTCGAGGACGGCAACCGCCTGACCGCCGCCGGCGGCACCGCCGCCATCGACATGATGCTGCGCCAGATCGCGCGCGATCACGGCAATGAACTGGCCAGCCGCGTCGCCGACCAGATGATCCACACCTCGATCCGCTCCGAGGACGACCACCAGCGCCTGTCGATCCCCAGCCGCATCGGCGCCCGCCACCCCCGGCTGGCGCAGGTCGTGGCGCGGATGGAGGCCAATATCGAGGAACCCGTCAGCCCCGCCCGCCTGGCCTCCGAGGCCGGCATGTCGCCACGCCAGCTTGAGCGGCTGTTCGCGCGCTATCTGGGCCGCTCGCCCAAGCGCTATTACATGGAAATCCGGCTGGAGCGCGCCCGCAACCTGCTGATGCAGACGGAAATGAGCGTGATCGAGATCGCGCTGGCCAGCGGTTTCGCCTCGGCGGCGCATTTCTCGAAATGCTACCGCGCCACCTATGGCAGCACCCCATACCGTCACCGCGGCGCGGCCGAGGTCGCCGGATGACGCGGGCGCGCACGACCGGCGGCCGGACCTGCCGATGCCCCCGGGGGTGGCGACATGCCGCAGCGTAAACCTGCCCGTTTCAGCACCATTTCCCGGTCTCAAGCCGCTTTTCTTTTCCCGGCGGGGCTTATAGCCTTCGCGACAGGACAACGTTCCACACAGGGAGTATCTCGATGAAAAAACTTCTTCTGGCCACCGCCGCAGGTGCGCTGATCGCGGGGGCCGCCGGGGCCGAGGAAATCAAGATTGGCATCTCGCTGGGCCTGACCGGGCCGCTGGAATCCATTGCGCCGCCGATCCAGAAAGGCGCCGAACTGGCAATGACGCAGGTCTCGGACAGCGGCAAGCTGCTGGACGGCTCGACCGTGGTACCGGTCGTCGCGGACAACACCTGCATCGACGCCGCCGCCTCGGTCGCCGCGGTCGAACGGCTGGTGACCAGCGACCACGTCAAGGGCATCGTGGGCGGCATGTGCTCGGGCGAGACCATCGCCTCGCTGGAAAAGGTCGGCGTGCCGAACGGCGTCGTGATGATCTCGCCCTCGGCCACCTCGCCGGCGCTGTCGACCATCGACGACAAGGGCTTCTTCTTCCGCACCTCGCCCTCGGACGCGCGGCAGGGCGAAGTCATGGCCGATATCGTGCTTGAGCGCGGCATCAAGTCGGTCGCCGTGACCTATACCAACAACGACTACGGCAAGGGCCTGGCCGACAGCTTTGCCACGGCCTACAAGGAAAAGGGCGGCAACGTCACCGTGGTGTCCGCCCATGACGACGGCAAGGGCGACTATTCGGCCGAGGTCGCGGCGCTGGCCGCCGCCGGCGGCGATGCGCTGGTCGTGGTGGGCTATGCCGACCAGGGCGGCGCCGGCATCATCCAGGGCGCGCTGGACACCGGCGCCTTCTCGACCTTCGTGCTGCCTGACGGCATGGTGAACGAAACGCTGGTGACGAAGTTCGGCACCCAGCTTGAAACCTCGTTCGGCCAGAACCCCTCGGCCGAGGGCGACGGCCATGACAAGTTCGCCGAACTGGCCAAGGCTGCCGGCTTCGACGGCTCGTCCGCCTTCTCGGGCGAGGCTTACGACGCCGCCTCGCTGATCATGCTGGCGATGCAGGCGGCCAAGTCCTCGGATCCCAAGGTCTACAAGGACAAGGTCATGGAAATCGCCAACGCCCCCGGCGAGAAAATCCTGCCCGGCGACCTGCCGAAGGCGCTGGAATTGCTGGCGGCCGGCAAGGATATCGACTATGTCGGCGCGACTTCGGTCGAGCTGGTCGGACCGGGCGAAAGCGCGGGCGTCTATCGCGAGGTCGATTTCAAGGGCGGCAAGCTGAACGTCATCGGCTTCCGCTGAGCGCCGGACAATCTGGAGGGGGTCCGGTTCTCCGGGCCCTTTCTGCAAGCAAGAACAATCCCGTAACGGGTATTCTTCATGCTATGCATGAAGGTGGGGAGCGACATGATCCAGGTCCATGACCTGCACAAGCACTTCGGGGGCTTCCGCGCCGTGGACGGCGCCAGCCTGACCATCGAGAAAGGCTCGATCACCGGGCTGATCGGCCCGAACGGAGCCGGAAAATCCACGCTTTTCAACGTGATCGCCGGGGTTTTGAAGCCCACTTCGGGGCGTGTCACCATGGCGGGCGAGGACATCACCGGGCTGGCGCCGCACGAACTGTTTCACAAGGGCCTTTTGCGCACCTTCCAGCTTGCGCATGAGTTCTCGTCGATGACGGTGCGCGAGAACCTGATGATGGTCCCCGCCGGCCAGACCGGCGAAACGCTGGTCAACACCTGGTTCCAGCGCGGCCGCATCCGCAACGAGGAACGCGAGCTTCGCAAGAAGGCCGACGAAGTCCTTGAGTTCCTGACCATTTCCCATGTCGCCGACGAAAAGGCCGGCAACCTGTCCGGCGGCCAGAAAAAGCTGCTGGAACTGGGCCGCACGATGATGGTCGATGCCAGGATCGTGTTTCTGGACGAGGTCGGCGCCGGCGTGAACCGCACGCTTCTGGGCACGATCGGCGATGCCATCACCCGCCTGAACAAGGAACGCGGCTATACCTTCTGCGTGATCGAACATGACATGGACTTCATCGGCCGCCTTTGCGACCCGGTCATCGTCATGGCCGCCGGCAACGTGCTGGCGCAGGGCTCGGCCGACAGCATCATGAAGAACGAGGCCGTGATCGAGGCCTATCTGGGCACCGGCCTGAAGAACAAGGTCGCCGCCGAGATCGCCGAGGAAACCCAGTTCCACGAAAGCCACGGCGCCCAGCCCGGCCTTGGGGCCGAGGCCGGCCATGGCGGCGACGGCAAGCCGGCGGGGGATCTCTGAATGACCCAACCATTCCTTTCCGCCACCGGCATGCGCGGCGGCTATGGCAAGGCCGACATCCTGAACGGCTGCACCCTGACGGTCGAGCGCGGCCAGATCGCGGTGATCGTCGGCCCGAACGGCGCCGGCAAATCCACCGCCATGAAGGCCGTCTTCGGCATGCTGAACCTGCGCGAGGGCGCGGTCCTGCTGGATGGCGAGGACATCACCGCCCTGACCCCGCAACAGCGCGTCCACAAGGGCATGGGCTTCGTGCCGCAGACCCACAACATCTTCCCGACCATGACGGTCGAGGAAAACCTTGAAATGGGCGCCTTCATCCGCACCGACGATTACCGCCAGACGATGGAGCAGGTCTATGAACTGTTCCCGGCCGTCGCCGCGAAACGCCGCCAGAACGCGGGCGAGCTGTCGGGCGGCCAGCGCCAGCAGGTCGCCGTCAGCCGCGCGCTGATGACCCAGCCCAGCCTGCTGATGCTGGACGAACCCACCGCCGGCGTCAGCCCCATCGTCATGGACGAGCTTTTCGACCGCATCATCGAGGTGGCGCGCACCGGCATCTCGATCCTGATGGTCGAACAGAACGCCCGCCAGGCGCTTGAGATCGCCGATATCGGCTATGTCCTCGTGCAGGGCGCCAACGCATATACCGACACCGGCCCGGCGCTGCTTGCCGATCCCGAGGTCCGCCGCACCTTCCTTGGGGGCTAAGATGGATATTCTGAACGCCCTGATAACACTGCTGAACTTCGTGGTGATCCCCGGCGCTGCCTATGGCGCGCAACTGGCGCTGGGGGCGCTGGGGGTGACGCTGATCTATGGCATCCTGCGCTTTTCCAACTTTGCCCATGGCGACACCATGGCCATCGGCACCGCCTTCGTCATTCTGGTGACCTGGGGGTTGCAGGCCATCGGCATCAGCCTGTGGCCGCTGCCCACCGCGCTGCTGGCGCTGCCGGTCGGCATCGCGCTGACCGCGGTTCTGGTGCTGTGCACGGATCGCGCGGTCTATCGCTTTTACCGCGTCAAGCGCTCGGCGCCGATCATTCTGGTCATGGCCTCGGTCGGGGTCATGTTCATCACCAACGGTCTGACCCGCCTGATCATCGGCGTGGACGAGATCCGCTTCGACGACGGCGCGCGGTTCCTGATCTCGGTGCAGGACTTCAAGGCCTGGACCGGGCTGGCCGAGGGGCTGTCGCTGCGTGTCAGCCAGGCGCTGACGCTGGTGGTGACAGCGCTGTGCTGCTGGGCGCTGTTCCGGTTCCTGAACCGCTCGCGCGAGGGCAAGGCGATGCGCGCCTATTCCGACAACGAGGATCTGGCGCTGCTGTCCGGCATCGATCCCGAACGCGTGGTGCGCCTGACCTGGATCATCGCGACGGCGCTGGCGGTGATCGCCGGCACGCTTTACGGTCTGGATAAAAGCTTCAAGGCCTTCAACTACTTCCAGATCCTGCTGCCGATCTTCGCCGCGGCCATCGTCGGCGGGCTTGGCAATCCGCTGGGCGCGGTCGCGGGCGGCTTCATCGTCGCCTTTTCCGAGGTGGCGGTCACCTATCCCTGGAAGAAAGTGGCGAACTACCTTGGCTTTCAGCCCGAGGGGCTGCTTCAGCTTCTGTCCACCGAATACAAGTTCGCGGTCAGCTTCGTCATCCTGATCGTGGTCCTGCTGTTCCGGCCGACCGGCCTGTTCCGCGGCAAATCCGTCTGAGGGGGCCAATCATGTCCAATACCCGTCAAGCCGAGACGACAAGCCGCTGGCGCGCGCCGATCCTGTTCCTGATCCTTGCGGCGCTGTTCTTTGCCGAGGGCACCTTCCGCAATGCGCTATTCTCGGGAAGCTGGAACACGTCGCTGGCCATCCTGAACATGGGGCTGATCTCGGCGGTCATGGCGCTTGGCGTGAACATGCAATGGGGTTACGCGGGCCTGTTCAATGCCGGCGTCGTGGGTTTTCTGGCGCTGGGGGGACTGGCGCCGGTGCTGATCTCCAGTGCGCCGGTTCCGGGCGCATGGTCGGCGGGCGTGCCGCAGGTGCTGCTGGCGCTGCTCATCGGTCTTGGCACGCTGGGGCTTTCCGCGCAGGTCTGGCGCAGGCTGTCGGGGCCGGTCCGGGTGCCGGTGCTGATCGCCGTGCTGGTGATCGGCTTCGTCGTCTATCGCTATATCTTCGACCCCGCCGTGATCGCGATCGAGGCCAACAACTCGGCCTCGGCCGGCAATATCGGCGGGCTTGGCCTGCCGGTGCTGCTGTCCTGGCCGGTGGGGGCGCTGTTCGCCGCCGCCGCCGCCTGGGGCGTGGGCAAGGTGGCGCTGGGGCTGCGTTCGGACTATCTGGCCATCGCCACGCTGGGCATCGGCGAGATCATCGTCGCCGTGATGCGCAACGAGGAATGGCTGGCACGCGGCGTGAAGAACGTCTCGGGTATTCCGCGCCCGGTCCCTTATGAGCTGGACCTGCAGGCCGATCCGGGCTTTATCGCCCGCGCCGCCGAATGGGGCATGGACCCGGCGACCGCCTCGGCGATCTGGGTGAAGCTGCTTTATGCGGCGCTATTCACCGCCGTGCTGCTGCTGCTGATCCTGATGTCGGAACTGGCGCTGAAATCGCCCTGGGGCCGGATGATGCGCGCCATCCGTGACAATGAGACTGCCGCCGAGGCGATGGGCAAGAACGTCACCCGCCGCCATTTGCAGATCTTTGTCATCGGCAGCGCCGTGATCGGCCTTGCCGGCGCGATGATGGTGACGCTGGACGGGCTTTTGTCCCCCAACAGCTTCAACCCGCTGCGCTATACCTTCCTGATCTGGGTCATGGTGATCGTCGGCGGCTCGGGCAACAACTGGGGGGCCGTGCTGGGCGCGATCCTGATCTGGTTTTTGTGGATCAAGGCCGAAGTCTGGGGGCCGGAGCTGATGCGTCTGGTCACCGCGCCCCTGCCCGATGGCGCGCTGCGCGAGCATCTGCTGGGCAGCGCCCCGCATATGCGCTTTATCGCGCTGGGGCTGGTGCTGCTGCTGGTGCTGCGCTTTGCGCCGCGGGGGCTGGTGCCGGAAAGGTAGATGCCTGCGGGCAGGTTGGTGGGGCTCTGCCCCACACCCCGGGATATTTGGACATGAAAGAAAGGGGCGTCCGCCGGGCGCCCTTTTCCTTTCGGGCAAGAGTCCTTAGGTTTCGGGCGACAGACGAAAAGGATGGGTGCATGTCGTTTTTCTCGAAGCTGCGCGACCGGCTGACGCGGTCCTCGTCGAAGATCGGCGCGGGGCTGGACGATATCGTCGCCGAAGGCGCGGGCGGGACTGATGCGGCGCCCGAGGTCGCGCCTGCGGCCGCCGAGCCGGCGGCGCGGCCGGGCGTGCTGGGGCGGCTGTTCGGCCGCCCGGAGACGGCCGAGCCGCGGCGCGAGCTGGACGACGACATGCTGGAAGAGCTGGAGGAGATGCTGATCCAGGCCGATATGGGCGTCGAGACCGCGCTGCGCGTCACCGCCAATATCGCCGAGGGCCGGATCGGCCGCCGCATCTCGGCCACCGAGCTGAAGGAGCTGCTGGCGGGCGAGATCGCGCGGATCATGACCCCGGTGGCGCGGCCCCTGCCGATCTATCCCAAGCGCCCGCAGGTTGTGCTGGTCGTGGGCGTGAACGGCTCGGGCAAGACCACCACCATCGGCAAGCTGGCCAGCCAGTTCAAGGCGGCCGGCAAGAATGTGGTGATCGCCGCCGGCGACACCTTCCGCGCCGCCGCCGTCGAGCAATTGCAGGTCTGGGGCCAGCGCGCCGGCGTGCCGGTGATGACCGCGCCCGAGGGCTCGGACCCTGCGAGCCTTGCCTTTGACGCCATGACCCGCGCCGAGGCCGAGGGCGCCGACCTGCTGATGATCGACACCGCCGGGCGGCTGCAGAACCGTCAGGACCTGATGGAGGAACTGGCCAAGATCGTCCGCGTCATCCGCAAGAAGGACCCCTCGGCGCCGCATAACACGCTGCTGGTCCTTGACGCCACCACCGGCCAGAACGCGCTGAGCCAGGTCGAGACCTTCCAGAAGCTTGCCGATGTCTCGGGGCTGGTGATGACCAAGCTGGACGGCACCGCGCGCGGCGGCGTGCTGGTGGCGCTGGCGGATCGCTTCGGTCTGCCGATCCACGCCATCGGCGTCGGCGAGCAGATAGATGATCTGGACGCCTTCGATGCGGGCGATTTCGCCCGCGCGCTGGTCGGGTTGGGGGACTGACGCCCCTGCCCCTTTCGGTTATCCGGATCGGAGGCGCCTTAAAGCCCCAGTTGCGCGGCAAAGTCGCGCACGGCCCCCGCATCCCCCGCCGCGACCGAGCGGAACAGCGTCGCCTGCGAGCGCAGGATCGGTTCTTCCCCGATCACCTTCAGGTGGTTGGCGCGCAGCGTCTCGCCCGATGAGGTGATATCGGCGATCGCCTCGGCGGTCAGGTTCGCCACCGTGCCCTCGGTCGCGCCCTGGCTGTCGACAAGCTGGTAATCCGCCACCTCGGCGCTGGAAAGATGTGCGCGCACCAGCCGGTGATATTTGGTGGCGATGCGCAGCCGGAAGCCGTGCTCGGCCCGAAAATCGCGGGCGATGGTGGCGAAGTCGTCGAGGCTGTCGCAATCGCTCCAGCAGGCGGGGACGGCAAGGATCAGGTCGGCATGGCCAAAGCCCATCGGCGCCAGTTCCTCGACATGGCTGCGCCAGCCGGCCAGCTTCTCGCGGATCAGGTCGGTGCCGGTGACGCCCAGATGGATGCGCCCGGCCTGCAATTCGCGCGGGATCTCGCCCGCCGACAGCAGCACCAGCGAGACATTCCCCGCCCCCTCGACCCGCCCGGCATATTCCCGGTCCGAGCCCGTGCGCGACAGCCGCACGCCGCGGGCGGCGAACCAGTCGAAGGTCTGTTCCATCAGCCGCCCCTTGGACGGCACGCCCAGCCGGATCATGGCCGTTCCTCCTGCGTCAGGCCGCCCAGTTCGTGGACCAGCCCCGGACGGATGATGCCGCCGACCGCGGGGATGGCGCGGCCGCGCGCCTGCCCCAGCACCGCCGCCAGTGCGTCATAGCGGCCGCCCGAGGCGACGGGGGGCCAGTCCGGCCGGTCATGCGCGCTGAAGCTGAAGGTCATGCCGTCGTAATATTCCATCGTGTGGCGGCCATGGCTGGCGTCGAAATGAATGGCGCCGACATCGATGCCGCGATCCGCCAGCAGCGCGAGATTTCGGTCGAGCCGCGCCACCGCCCCGGCGATATCGGGGATTTCGGCGGCAAGGGCGCGAAGCTGGCGCAGCGCCTCGGGCGCGGGGGCCTGAACGGCGAACAGGCGGTCAAGCCGCGCCACCCATTGCGGTGAAAGCGGCGCCTCGGCGGCGTCGGCTTCAAGGCGGTCGATGCGGGCCTGCATTTCGGCGGGGCTGCGCAGGCCGGTCCATGGCGTGGCGGCGGACGCGAAATTCCGCGGCTCGGGCGCAGCGGCAAAGCGCGCCAGCAGCCGCGCAAAGCGCTGCGGCCGCCAGATGTGGTGCAAAAGCGCTGCCCGGCGCGCGCCCGACAAAGGCAGCGCCCGCACCGCGTCCATCAGCAGGTCCATGTCCCCCATCGAGGCCCGCAGCCCCAGCGGCGCAAGGATGCTGTGAAACAGCGCGAAGACCTCGGCATCGGCATCGGCGTCGCGGGCGAAAAGCTCGAAGCCCACCTGCAGATATTCGTTGTCGCGCGGGTGTTCGGGCCGGGTGTCGCCGTGGTCCTGCTTGCGAAAGACTTCGCCCAGATAGCAATAGCGCGCCGGCTCGGCGCCGTTTTCCATATGCATCTGCACGACCGGCACGGTGAAGTCCGGGCGCAGCATCACCTCGCCCCGGATCGGGTCCTGGGTGACATAGGCGCGGGCGCGGATATCCTCGCCGTAAAGGTCGAGAAGCGTCTCGGCGGGCAGCAGGATATCGGGGGCGACCTCGCGCGCGCCGGCGGCACGGAAAACCGCAAGGATCTGCTGCCCGATGGCCTGTTTGGCGGGCGTCGTCATCCGAGGATACGCCGGACTTCGGCCAGAAGACCGGCGCGCGCCACCTCGGTCTGGGCGGGCTGCGCCTTCCATTCCTCATGGCTGGCTTCGGCGGCCATCTTCGCGCCAAGGACAAGGTCCTTGACCTGCACGACACCGCGCGCGGCCTCGTCCGCGCCCTGGATGATGGCCACGGGCGCGTTGCGTTTGTCGGCATATTTCAACTGGTTGCCGAAGTTCTTGGGATTGCCCAGATAGACCTCGGCGCGGATGCCGGCGGCGCGCAATTCGGCGGCCATGGCCTGATAATCGGCCATGCGGTCGCGGTCCATGACGGTGACGACCACCGGACCCCGATCGGTGCCGCCCATCAGCCCTTTGGCGCGCAGCGCGGCCAGCAGGCGGTCGACGCCGATGCTGATGCCGGTTGCCGGCACCTTCTGGCCGGTGAAGCGTTCCACAAGCCCGTCATAACGCCCGCCACCGGCGACGCTGCCGAACTGGCGCACGCGGCCCTTGTCATCAAGGATTTCAAAGGTCAGTTCGGCCTCGAAGACCGGGCCGGTGTAATAGCCAAGGCCGCGCACGATCGAGGGGTCGATGACGGCGCGATCCTCGTCCACGCCCATCGCGGCAAGCATTTCGGCGATCTGGGCGAGTTCGTCGACGCCCTCGGCGCCGATGTCCGAGCCGGCAACCGCCGCGCGCAGGTTCGCCAGCGTCGCGGCATTGTCGGCGCCTTTCGAGGTCAGGAAGGCGATGACCGGGTCGGCCTGTTCGGGCCGCAGCCCCACGCCGTCGATGAAGGCGCCGGAGTCGTCCTTGCGGCCAGTGGTCAGAAGCTGGCGCACGCCCGCCTCGCCGACCTTGTCGAACTTGTCGATGGTGCGCAGCACGTCGTCGGCGGGCTTGCCCTCGGCAACGCCCATGGCGTCAAGGATGCCGTTCAGGACCTTGCGGTTGTTGATGCGGATCAGATAGTCGCCGCTCTGGATGCCGGCATGTTCCAGCGCCGCCGCCAGCATGGCGCAGATTTCCGCATCCGCCGCCACCGAGGCGCTGCCCACCGTATCGGCATCGCATTGATAGAACTGGCGGAAACGCCCCGGACCGGGCTTTTCGTTGCGCCAGACCGGCCCCATCGCATAGCGGCGATAGGGGCTGGGCAGGTCGTTGCGGAACTGCGCGGCGACGCGCGCCAGCGGCGCGGTCAGGTCATAGCGCAGCGCCAGCCAGTCGCCTGCGCCGCCGCCCCCCTGACCGATGCCGGGAACCTCGGCCTCTTGCCAGGCAAAGACGCCGGCATTGGGGCGGTCCACGTCGGGCAGGAATTTCCCCAGCGCCTCGACCGTCTCGACGGCGCTGGTTTCCAGCGGGTCGAAGCCGTGGCGGTGATAGATTTCGGCGATGCGGTCCAGCATCTGCTTGCGTTCGGTAACGTCCGCGCCGAAATAGTCGCGGAACCCCTTGGGCGTCTCGGCCTTGGGTCGGGGCTGTTTTTTCTGATCTTTCGCCATGGTCTGCCTCGGGCTGGTCCATGCGGGGTCTAACGGATGGAGGATGCATGGACAAGCATGCGAACGGGCAGACGGACGCCCTGTTGCGGCTGGAGGAGCTGGTCGCGCATCTGACGCGGACCACGGACGAGCTGTCGGCCATCGTCGCCCGTCAGGAGATCGAGATCGCGCGGCTGGTGCGCCGCGTCGGTGCGCTGATGGAGCGCGAGGCCGAACGCGAGGTCGAGGGCGGTACGATCCCGCTGGCCGACCAGCGGCCGCCGCATTGGTAAGGTTCTGGGGCGCAAGGGAGGGGCGCTGCCCCTCGCCCCCGGTTCCCGGGGGCTTACCCCGGGATATTTCGGCATGAAAGAAGGGCTTAGCGGCTTGCCGGGCCGAGGCGCGGGCCGGTCGGGACCGCGGGTTCGGGCGCAGTCAGCGGCGGCTCGGCGCTGCGGGGGGCCGCGTCGGTCGCCCGCGGCGTGGCGCGCATCGGCGCACTGAAGGGGCTTTTGCCGGGTTCGGCGGGTTCAGAGGTCTCGGGCTCGGCGCGGGTCGCCGCGGCGGGTTCGGGCGTTTCGGCGTCAAGGGCGCGGCGGAAAACGAGGAGGTTGTGATAGACGGTGTTGCGACCGGTCAGGCCGGCGCGTTCCTCGGCCGGCAGCGTCTCGGCGCGGACATATTCCCAGCCGTCGCGGGCCATGTCGTTCAGCGCTTCGGCCATGGTTGCCGCGAAGCGTTCGATGCCGGTTTTCGCGCCCTTGGCCTTTTCGCCGCGCGCGGGGGCCGGGATGACGGTGTATTCGTAGCTGCTCATGCGTCCTGCCTTTCGTTTGGCGCAGGTTAGGCGAGATGGGGCGGCAAGAAAAGCGCCGCCGCGTTGGCGCCGCGCCGCGCGGGGCGCACAAGTTCGGGAGGGGCGCCGGTCCCTAGCGGCCGGTGATCCCTTCAAGCGGCGCCGGCGGTACGGGTTGCGTCACCAGGTAGCTTTTGCGCTTTTCGTAGAAGGCATTGCCGCCGGTCGTCAGGACGTAATGCATGTTGTCGTAGGAAAAGCGGTGCCCGGCCGCGTGGAAGTAGAGCGCATTGCCGATCAGCGGGTGGCGTTCGCCGCGCAGCACGGCACGGGCGGCCTCGCGCACGTCGGGCATGGCCTTGGAGTTCATCCTGCGGGTCATGATGCCCGGCGCGAACTGCCGCCGCTGCCCGACGACACCGCAGACCGAGTTCGGAAAGTCGCGCGAGGCGACACGGTTCATCACCACGCTGCCGACCGCGATCATGCCGTCGCGGCTGGAGCGGTTCGATTCGAAGAACATCGCGCGCTCCATGCAGTCCTGCGGTGTATGGCGCCCGCCAAAGCCGCAGCCCGCCAGAAAAAGCAGCGTCGCGGCCAGCAGGACCGTGACCGACCGGTTGAGCTTGGGGGCGTTCATTCTGGTCCCTCTTTGATCGCGGGGCCGGCGCGTCTGTCGCGCGCCATTCATGCCCCCTCTGTCCTATGCCGTCGTCATTCCGGCCCTTAGAGCCCCAGCTTGCGCGCCACCAGATCGTTGACGGCGGCGGGGTTGGCCTTGCCGCCGGTGGCCTTCAGCACCTGCCCCACGAACCAGCCGGCCAGTTTCGGGTTGGCCTTGGCCTTTTCGACCTGGGCCGGGTTCGCGGCGATGATCTCGTCGACCGCGGCCTCGATGGCGCCAAGGTCGGTCACCTGCTTCATGCCGCGCGCCTCGGCAACCTCGGCCGGGTCGCCGCCCTCGGTCCAGAGGATCTCGAACAGGTCCTTGGCCATCTTGCCCGAAATCGTCCCCGAGGCGATCAGGTCGATCACGCCGCCAAGCTGCGCGGCCGAGATCGGCGAGGTCTCGATGGTCAGCCCTTCCTTGTTCAGGCGGCCGAACAGCTCGTTGATGACCCAGTTCGCCGCCTGCTTGCCGTCGCGGCCCTGCGCCACGGCCTCGAAGTAATCGGCATTCTCAAGCTCGGCGGTCAGCACGCCCGCGTCATATTCCGAAAGCCCCAGCACCTCGACGAAGCGGGCCTTTTTCGCATCCGGCAGTTCGGGCATTGCGGCGCCGATTTCGTCCACCCATGCCTGTTCGATCTCCAGCGGCAGCAGATCGGGATCGGGGAAATAGCGGTAATCATGCGCCTCCTCCTTGGAGCGCATCGAGCGGGTCTCGCCCTTGTCGGGATCGTAAAGGCGGGTTTCCTGCACGACCTTGCCGCCATCCTCGACGATGGCGATCTGACGGCGCGCCTCATAATCGATGGCGGCCTGGATGAACCGCAGCGAGTTCATGTTCTTGATCTCGCAGCGGGTGCCGAGATGGCTGAAATCGCCGGTTTCCTGATAGCGCTCATAGGCGCCGGGCGGGCAGATCGAGACGTTCACATCGGCGCGCAGGTTGCCGTTCTGCATATTGCCGTCGCAGGTGCCCAGATAGCGCATGATCTGGCGCAGCTTGGCGACATAGGCCGCGGCTTCCTCGGGGCCGCGGATGTCGGGGCGGCTGACGATCTCCATCAGGGCGACGCCGGTGCGGTTCAGGTCGACAAAGGACATGTTGGGGTCCATGTCGTGGATCGACTTGCCGGCGTCCTGTTCCAGATGGATGCGTTCGATGCGGACGCGGCGGGCGATCCCGGGGCCCATGTCCACGATCACCTCGCCCTCGCCGACGATGGGGTGGTAAAGCTGGCTGATCTGATAGCCCTGCGGCAGGTCCGGATAGAAATAGTTCTTGCGGTCGAAGGCCGAGCGCAGGTTGATCGCGGCCTTGATGCCAAGCCCGGTCTTGACCGCCTGCGCCACGCAGAATTCGTTGATGACAGGCAGCATCCCCGGCATGGCGGCGTCGACGAAGGCGACGTGGCTGTTCGGCTCGGCGCCAAAGCCGGTCGAGGCGCCGGAAAACAGCTTCGCATTCGAGGCGACCTGCGCATGAACCTCAAGCCCGATGACCAGTTCCCAGTCCTGCTTCGCGCCCTGGATGACTTTGGGCTCGGGCGAGGTATAGGTCAGATGGTCCAGCATGGCGTTCCCCTTGGCAAGATTGCCTTGCCTTCTAGGGCCTCGGACCGGGTCGGGCAAGGGTTGCCGGCAGATCAGAGCTTCATGCCGCGTGCGATCTCGTCCAGCGCGTCGCGCTGACGCGGGCTCAGGCCGCCGCCCGCCTGCCCCACGTCGTTCAGCACCGCCAAGAGCGGCTGGAAGCCCGACTTGTCAAGCTGGTAAAGGCGCTTCGTCAGGCGCGGAATGGCGGGTTGCGGCCCCTTGCATTCGCTGACCAGCCAGCGGCCGACGATCAGCAATTCCTCGGCCCGGGTCTGGGATTCGTGGCAGTTGCGGGCAATCGAATCGGTCAGCGCACGCTGCTGTTCGGCGGTCGGCAACGAGGACAGTTCAAGGAACGCGATGCCAAGCCCGGCAATGGCCAGCGCCGGTTCATCGACGCTTTCGACCGGATGAACATTCATGCGGCGGCTGAAGCCAAGCCGGCGCGCGGCAGCGACCACGTCGCCCGCCATCTCGGCCAGATCGCGCGAGACCTGCGCCGCGGCGCGGATGCGCCATGCCCAGATGCCGGCGGCCATGACCAGACCCAGAAACGCAATGATGAACGGCATATTCTTTTGCCTTTATACCTGGTTACACGAAGAACATCGGAAAATTCCAGCCACGGCAGGCACCCTATCCGACCGGCGGACGGCCGCCGGGACGGCCCGGACGCCCGGCGGGTCGGGTCAGGCCGTGTTCGGGGGCCTCGTCGCCGTCGGCGCCATCGGCCACGGGCGCGGCGCTGGGGCCGTGCGAGAAACGCTCGACCAGCGCGGCCTCCATCTGGCGGCTGAGGTCGCGGCTCAACTTGACGTATTCGGGGTTCTGATCAAGCGGCACGCCGGGTTTCCAGACCTCAGCCAGTTCGCGCAGATGGGCGCGGTCCATGCGGTAATAGATATGCTCAAGCTCGGAGGCCTCATAGGGCGACAGCCCCACCTGCTCCAGCACATAGCGCCCGGCGCGCAGCGAGCTGTCAAACGCCTCGCGCACGATATGGTCGGCGCCGGCATCGTAAAGCTGGAACACGTTCACCCGGTCGCGCGCGCGCGCGATCACCGTGATGTCGGGGCGCTTTTCCTTGGCATAGCGGACAAGGCGCAGGTTCGCCTCGGGGTCGTCCAGCGCGGCGACCAGCACCTGCGCCTTGTCGAGACCGGCGGCAGTCAGGATTTCGGGGCGGGTCGGGTCGCCGAAATAACCCTTGAATCCAAAGCGCCGCATGAGCTGGATCACCTCAAGATCGGCGTCCAGAACCGTGGTCTGGAACCCCGACATGGTGACAAGGCGGTTCACCACCTGCCCGAAGCGGCCGACGCCGGCGATGATGATGGGCTGCTGTTCCTCGATCACGTCGGGAATGTCGGCGGCGCGTTCCTCGGCGATGCGGCGCGAGATATAGTCCGACAGGATGAACAGCAGCGGCGTTGCCAGCATCGACAACGCGATGACCAGCAGGAAGGCCTGTCCCAGCGCCCGCGGCAGGATCGCCAGCGAGACCGCATAGGACAAGAGGACAAAGCCGAACTCGCCCGCCTGCGCCAGCGACAGCGTGAACAGCGTCCTGTCCCTGCCCCGCAGTCCGGTCACGCGGGCGATGCCGTGCAGGATCGCCGCCTTGATGGCGATCAGCACGACGGTGATGCCCAGAACCGTCACCGGACGCTCATACAGGATCTGGAAGTTCATGCCGACGCCGACGGTGATGAAGAACAACCCCAGCAGCAGCCCCTTGAAAGGCGCGATCTGGCCTTCGAGGTTGTGGCGGAACTCGGACCCCGCCAGCATCACGCCGGCCAGGAATGTGCCAAGCGCGGGCGATAGGCCCACGAATTCCATCAGCCAGGCGATGCCGACGACGATCAGCAGCGCCAGCGCCGTGTCCAGTTCGTCCAGCCGCGCGGCATGGACATAGCGAAACAGCGGCCGGATCAGGTATTGCCCGATCAGCACGACCGCGGCGACCGCGCCCAGCGTCACCAGCGCCGCCATCCAGCCCGGCAGCGAATGCATGAAATCGGCGCCGACCTGCGTTTCGCCATCGGCGCCGGGCACGACACGGGTGGCCAAGAGCGGCATCAGCGCGATCATCGGGATCACGGCGATATCCTGCGTCAGCAGCACCGCGAACGCGCTGCGCCCGCCCGCCGTCTGCATCAGCCGCTTTTCGGACAGCGTCTGCAACACGATCGCGGTCGAGCTCAAGGACATGATCATGCCCAGCGTGACCGCGACCTGCCAGCTTTGGTTCAGCGCCATGCAGACCAGCGTCAGCGCGGCCACCGTGCCCAGGATCTGCATCCCCGCCAGTCCGATCATGCGCTTGCGCATCTGAACCGCCCCGGGTTTACCGGAGAGTTTCTGGTTCAATGATTACGCGGCTTTTTCGACGTTATTCAAGGCAGCGTAGAAAGCCTCCTCTGCTTCGTTCGGTGTGACATATCCGATGGCGCTGTGCAGGCGCGTGTTGTTATACCAGTCGACCCATTTCAGGGTTTCCCATTCGACCTGACCAACCGACTTCCAGGGTCCAAGGAACTTGATGACCTCGGTCTTGAACAGGCCGATGATGCTTTCCGCGAGGGCATTGTCATAGGAATCCCCGACGCTGCCGACGGATGTGTCGATACCCGCCTCTGCCAGTCGCTCGGTGTATCGGATCGACAGGTATTGGCTGCCGCGGTCGCTGTGGTGGATTAGCTTGTCAGCCTCGGACGGCGCCCTCTGGCAGATGGCCTGGTTTAGTGCGTCGAGCACGAAGCCTGTCGTCATCGACGTCGAGACGCGCCAGCCGACGATCTTGCGGGCAAAGACGTCGGTCACGAAGGCGACGTAAACCATACCCTGCCAGGTGGAGACATAGGTGAAATCCGAAACCCACAGCTCGTTTGGCATGTCTGCCACGAAGGCTCGGTTCACCTTGTCGTCCGGGCAGGGTTGGGCCGTATCGGGGTTAGTGGTGATCACCTTCTTGCCCCGCACAACACCTTGTAATCCCATGACCTTCATCAGCCGCTCCACCGTGCAGCGGGCGATATCGTGACCGCCGCGGCGCAGCTGATGCCAGACCTTGCGCGCGCCATAGCGGCCTCGGCTGCCATCGAAGGCCTTCTTGATCGCCGCCATGTCCAGCCGATCCTGCCTGGCCCGGTCCGATGCCAGGTCCGGATCGTGCTCCACTGTCTTGAAGGCGTAATACGTCGATGGTGCGATCCCCAGAACCCGGCAGATCGGCCCGACACCAAAGACACTACGGTGATCATCAATGAACGCGATCATTTGCGAAACGGGCGGTCGAGCTCCGCCGCCGCGAAATATGCGCTGGCCTTCTTCAGGATCTCGTTCGCTTGACGCAGTTCACGGACCTCGCGCTCCAGTTCCTTGATCCGATCCTTCTCGGCGCTTGTCAGCCCACCGCGTCGCCCAGCGTCACGTTCGGCCTGCTGACACCAGACACGCAGACTGTCGGGTGAACAGCCGAGCTTCGGCGCAATTGCCTTGTAAGCAGCTGTGTCGCTGGCGTAACCGGCGCGGTTCTCTCGAAAAAGCCGAACACCGCGTTCGCGAAGCTCGGCAGGATAGGCGGGGGTGAATCTCTGCTTGGTCATAGGGCTCATCCTTTGAGTGTTTTACTCTCCGGTAAACCCGGGGCGGTTCACATCTGCCACAGCGCCTGTGGCTCAAGCTCCAGCCCGATCAGGAACAGCATCATCACCACGCCGAACTCGGCAAAGTGTTGCAGGTCCGAGATCTCGCCCTCGCTGCCGGCCAGACCCAGGACCGGCCCGATCACGATGCCCGACACCAGATAGCCCAGCACCGAACCCAGACCCAGCCGCGCCGACAGCGGCACGGCGATGACCATGGTCAGCAGATAGATCGTCGGGGCGAGCAGGAATGATTCCATCAGCGCCCGTCCAGCATCCTCAATTCATAAAGGCGGCCGGCCTTCACATAGGTCAGGCGCCCGTCGCCGATCGAGTTGATGGTGCCGCCATCGATGCGGTCGCCAAGGCGCACGGTCACGACATTGCCATTGCGCAGCCGGATCAGCGCGCGGCTGGCCTGCCCGGCGCCGATGATGCCGATGATGGTGGTGCGGCCGGGGTTCATGCCGCGCTTTTGCGTCGCCGTCTGCGCAACCGAGGCCGAGGTCACGCCCTTCGACAGCGCCGCGGCGGCAACCTCGGGTTCGTCATCGACCTCGGCGGGCTTGTATTGCTGGCGGCTGGCCAGGGCGGCGCGTTCCTCGGCCTCGACCTGGGCGCGGGCGCGGGCCTCGGCCTGGGCGCGGGCCTGCGCTTCGGCCTGGGCGTCGGCCTGGGCGCGGGCGCGGACGCGGGCCTCGGCCTGGGCCTGCAACTGCTCGTCCAGGCGGCGGCGCTCGGCGATTTCGGCGGCGTCAGGTCCGGCGGGCGCAGCGGTGGCGGGGGCGGCCCCGGCAGCCTCGGGCGTGGTGGTCGGCGCGGCGGTGGGCGCGGCGGCAGCGGCGGCGACTGCCGCCTCGACGGCATTGCCGCGACGGGGCGGCAGCGGCGACGAGGCCAGCGCCGAAAGCTGCACGCCCCCCGGCGTCGCGGGCGAGGCATCGACAGCGGCGGCGATGGCGGCCTCGACCGCCTTGTCGGACATGCGGCCTTCAGCGCCGGTATTCCCCGCGCCGGCGCCGGCGCCGGGACGCGAACGCGGCCGCACCGAGCTACGCAAAAGCCCGCCCGAATCCCGGGCGGGCGCGGCGGCGGCTTCCCCACGTCCCGGCTTGCCTGGTGGCGCGTCGATGGCGGATCGCAGCGCCGCATCGATGCCGGCGGTGCTGGCCGCGTCGCTGCTTTGCCCCTTGGGTTTGCGCGTGGGCCGCGCCTGCGCCAGCAGGGTGTCGGGTGGCAGGCCGGCCATGGGTTCCAGGGCGGTTGCCGGTGCGGCGGTCGCCTCGCCCAGTCCCAGTGCGCGGCGCAGGTCGTGCAACTGCCGCTGCTCGGCTGGCGTCAGCGCCGCGCCGTCATCCTCGATCAGGTCGGGGGCCGAGCCTTCGGGGCGTCCCGGCGGCCGGGCCGAGCCGCGCATGCGCGGGCCATTGGTCGCGGTCGCCGGGGTCGCCTCGGGCGCGGCCTTGGCCGGCGTGGCGGCGGGCGCAGGGGCCGCCGCAGCGGCGGTGCGTCCCGGCGGCCGTGCGCTGGTCTTGGGCTGGCGGGCCTGCGCAGCCTCATAGGGCAGCGGGTTCGTCGGCACGCGCGGCGCGGCATCGGTGCTGGGGGTCGAGGTCCTGGGCGTGCTGCGCCGGGGCGCAAGCTGCGGCCGCGCCGAGCTTTGCAGCCGTGCGGGCGAGGCTTCGACGGCATCCCGCAGGGCTTGCTCAACCGCGGCCTTCTGGGTCATCGGGGCGCGCGGCGTGGCGGTCTGCGAGGGGCGTGCGGGACGGGTCGCCGGGGCGGCCGGCTTGGCCGTCGTCGCCTGCGCCGGCGCAGTCGCGGCGGCAGTTGCCGCAGGCGCGGTTGCCGCAGGCCCGGTTTCTGCGGGCACGGTTTCTGCGGGCGGCGTCGCCGGGCGCGCATGCCCGGCCGAGGGCGGCACGACGGCGGCGGCAACCGCCGCGGCGGCGACGATGACCCGGCGGCGCTCTTCCTCGGTCAGGGCCGAGACAGGATTTGCTGCCGGGGCCTGCGGCGCGGCCAGCGGCAGTTCGGCGACGACCGGCAGAGGCGCATCGGGCTGCGCCCCGGCAGGCATAGTCTCGGCAGGAACGGCCTCGGCGGTCGCTGTCGCCGGGGCAGTCGCCCCGGGCGCAGTTTCAGGCATGACATCCGGGGCCGTCTCGGTGGCAGCCTCGGTGACGGCCTCAGGCGGGGTGGCGCCCTGCCCCGTCGCGGCATCGGTGGTGACAGCATCAGAGGTGGCAACCTCTGCCGGGGCCTCCGGCATTGCGGCAGACGTGGCCTCGCCGGATTCCGCTGTGGCCGGGGCAGAGGTCTCGGCGACCTGCGTGACCTTGTGATCGGGAACCAGAAAAGCCCAGATCAGGATCAGGCCAAGGACCAGCGCCCCCAGCATACCGACCAGTTCCAGCAACCCGCCGCGTTCGCCGGGGCGGCGCGGCTGGGCGGCAACCGGGGGTTCGGCGGCGCGGGTCTGGCGGGCCTCGGCGGCGCGGTCATGAACGGCCTGTGCCCGCGGGTTCATCGCCGCGCGCGAGATCGCAGGCTCGGGCTTGCCGGGCACCGGACGTGCCGGCGCATGCCGTACCACGGGCGGCGCCTTCGCGGCATCGGCAGTGGTTTCGGGGGTGGTTTCAGCGGTGGTTTCAGCGGGGGACGCGGCTGCGGGTTCATCGATGGCGGCAGGGGCGGCGACGGCCTCGGCAGCTTCGGTTGCGACAGCGACAGCTTCGGCGACAGTTTCAGCGGCCGCAGTTTCAGACGCCGCCTCAGCGCTGGCCGGAGCGGGCGCGGCCTCCGGCATCTCGACCTTTGCCGCAACGCCAATATCAGCCCCGACATCAGCCGCAACCTCGGCCTCGTCGGCGCCAAGGTCCAGTTCCGCCTGCGGCGCGTCCTCTTGCAGGCTGTCTTCCTGCGGATCGGGCTCGATCATCAGCGCGGCGGCGGTGACGCCCGCCCGCGCTGGGTCCATCGCCGGGCGGGCGCGGGCCGGCGCCAGCAAGGCAAAGACCGGCTCGCCCGAAAAATTGTCATTGCCCGGCATGGCGCGGAACACCTGCCCGTCAAAGCCGTATTGGCGGGCGAAATCGCTGGCCTCGCGCAGGGTCTGGCGGGCCACGGCGGCGACGCGGACGCTGTCGCCATCGCCTTCCCAGTCAAAGGCGAGATCCTCGATCGCATAGGGGGTCAGCCCGTCCAGCGCCCGCGCCACCGCCTTTTCACGGTCGGCGCCGGGGGCGATGCTCAGCGTCGTGTAAAGGATCTGGTCGTCGGGGATCAGCAGCGTCACCGGCAGGGGCGCGTCATCCGCCGCCGCGCCCTCGGCCTGGGCCATGCCGCGCAGCAGGGCGAATTCGTCATGAAATGCCGTCGAATCGAACTCGACCGAGCCCAGATGCCGCCAGGCGCCGGGCGCCCCGGCATCGCCGGCGGTTTTCTCCCGCCGTTGCAGATGCACGGCATCCTCGCTGAACGAGAGGGCGTATTCGGAAGCGGAATCGAGCGACATCTATAGGCTTGGCCTTGCAGTTCCGGGCGCCGGGGCGCGTCTTGGCAATGAATAGAATCCGACTACCCCAGAACGGGGTCGGTGAAAAGCCAAACACCATATTGTGAGGCATCCAAAGCGCATATTCACACGTTATGGGGCCATCGATGGAATTTCCCGGCGGCGACACCCGTCCCGGGCAAAGGAGAAGATGACCATATGACCGTTTTCCGCCCCCTTCTGACCGCCGCGACGCTGATCGTGCTGGGCGCCGCCCCCCTTGCTGCGCAGAACGCGCCCGCCGACGCCCCGCAGCCCCCCGCCGGAATGGGACATGACATGATGAAACGCCACGGAATGCATCACGGCCCCATCGCGCGGCTGACCGTCGGCGGTCAGGGTCAGGCCACGACCCAGCCCGACCTTGCCACGATCGGCCTGGGCGTCAGCACCCGCGCCGCCACCGCCGCCGAGGCCATGGCCAAGAACGCCGAGGCGCAGGCCAAGGTCATCGAGACGCTGAAGACCGCAGGGATCGAGGCGCGCGACATCCAGACCTCGGCGCTGAACTTGGCGCCGGTGATGGACTATGCCGACAACGGCCAGCCGCCGAAGCTGACCGGCTATGCCGCGCAGAACAGCGTCACCGTGCGGATGCGCGACATCGCCGGGCTGGGCGCGCTTCTGGACAAGCTGATCGCCTCGGGGTCGAACGAGCTGGGCGGTATCAGTTTCTCGCGCGAGGACATGACCGCGACCGAGAACGAGGCCCGCGTCAAGGCCGTCGCCGATGCCCGCCGCCGCGCCGAGATCATGGCCGAGGCCGCCGGCATGAAGCTGGGGCCGCTGGTGGCGCTTTCGGACGTGCCCATGGACGCCGGCCCGATGCCGATGCCGCGTATGGCGATGGCGGCCGATGCCAAGATGGGCGGTGCCCCCATCGAGGCGGGCGAGCTGACCGTCACCACCAACGTGACCGCCGTCTATGCGCTGCGGCCCGAGAACATGCCCGAAATGCCCATGGACGACGGCGAGCCGATGCCCGAGGGCGAAGGTGAGGCCCCTGCGAACTGATATCGCATCGGTCTGGTGACGAGTAACCAAGGCGGCAAGGCATCCCCTGCCGCCTTTTTTCATACGCAAACATCGCGCGGCGGTCAGGCCGTAGCAGCCGCCAGCGCCTGATCCAGATCGGCGATCAGATCGGCCGCGTCCTCGATGCCGATGGACAGGCGCACCACGTCAGGCCCGGCGCCGGCCGCGATCTTTTGCGCATCCGTCAACTGGCTGTGCGTGGTCGAGGCCGAGTGAATGACCAGCGAGCGCGCATCGCCAAGGTTCGCGACATGGCTGAAAAGCTTGAGGCTGTCGACCAGCTTCACCGCCGCGTCATAGCCGCCCTTGATGGAGAATGTGAACAGCGCCCCCGTCCCCCGGGGATAGACCCGCTGCGCCGTCGCATGCCACGGCGACGAGGCCAGCCCCGCATAGGTGACCGAGGCCACGCGCGGATCGGCCTGCAACCATTCGGCCACCGCCTGCGCGTTCTGGACATGGCGCGGCATGCGCAGACCCAGCGTCTCGATCCCCATCAGCGTGTAATGGGCAGCCTGCGGGTTCATGGTCATGCCAAGGTCGCGCAGGCCGATGGCGATGCCGTGGAAGGTATAGGCCATCGGCCCCAGCGCCTCGTGGAATTTCAGGCCGTGATAGGCGGGTTCGGGCGCGGACAGGCTGGGGAACTTGTCGCTGGCCGACCAGTCGAACTTGCCGCTGTCGACCACGACGCCGCCGGTCACGGTGCCGTTGCCGGTCATGTACTTGGTCAGGCTGTGGACGACCAGCGTCGCCCCCATCTCGATCGGCTTGCACAGATAGGGCGTCGCCAGCGTGTTGTCGACGATCAGCGGCACGCCGGCGGCATCGGCGATGGCGGCAATGGCCGGGATGTCGGTCGGATAGCCGCCGGGATTGCTGATCGATTCGCAGAAGATCGCGCGGGTGTCGTCGTCGATGGCGGCCCGCACCGCCTGCGGATCGTCCAGATCGACGAATTTGCACGACCAGCCGAAGCGCTTGATGGTCTGGCTGAACTGGGTGATCGTGCCGCCGTAAAGCCGGGTCGAGGCCAGGATGTTCCTGCCCGGCCCCATCAGCGGAAACAGCGCCATGATCTGCGCCGCATGTCCCGAGGAACAGCAGACCGCGCCCGCACCGCCCTCCATCGCCGCGATGCGCGCCTGCAGCGCCGCCACCGTCGGGTTGGTCAGGCGCGAATAGATATATCCGACCTCTTGCAGGCCGAAAAGCCGCGCCGCATGGGCCGCGTCTTTGAAGACATAGGCGGTGGTCTGATAGATCGGCACCTGCCGCGCCCCCGTCGCCGGATCGGGCGCGGCGCCGGCATGGATGGCGGTGGTGTCGAAACCCCAGTTCTCGGACATGGAATGCTCTCCCGTTGTTCGGGGCAGAGGTTAGGCGCAAGACGGGGGCGAAGGAAGCGGCGATTTCGACCGCCCGGCCAATCGGATAGCCGGGGCGGTCGCGGATCGCGCTGGCGGCCGCGGCGCGGTGCAAAAGACGCGCGACAAGGTATCGCATCCCGCGCGCACCCGCTATACATGCCCGACCCAAGGGTGTTTCGGGGGTGTTTCGGGGTGTGCCGGCCGGCGCCTTCCGCAGGGCCGCTGCGCCCGCAAGCTTGAAGGAGGCCGAGATGCCAGGAAAACTTGTCCGCGAAAGCCTCTCGGCGCAGCTTTACGCCAATCTGCGCCAGGCCCTGATGAATGGCCAGTATGAGCCCGGCCACCGCCTGACCATCGCCGGCCTGGCCGAGGAATACGGCACCTCGATCACCCCCGTGCGCGAGGCGATCTTTCGCCTTGTCAGCGAACGCGCGCTGGAGATGCGGGCCGCGACCTCGGTGCAGGTGCCGCGCCTGAACGTCGCGCAACTGCTTGAGGTCCAGCGCGTCCGGCTTGAGCTTGAGGGCCTGGCCGCGTATGAGGCCGCTGCCCGCGTGACCCCCGCCGACCTTGCCGAACTGCGCGACCTGCATGCCCGCTTCATCGCCGCCGCCCGCAGCGACCCGGGCAAGGCCAGCCTGCTGAACCGCGACTTCCATTTCGCGGTGATGCGGCTTTCCGGGATGCCGCTGCTTGAGGGGATCTGCGAAAACATGTGGGTGCTGATCGGTCCGTTCCTGCGCACTTTCCATATCGAAATGCCCCTGCGCGAGATCTCGGCCGAGGACCACAAGCACCACGAGCTGCTTCAGGCGCTGGCGGCAGGCGATCAGGAGCGTAGCCGCAAGGCCATGCGCGAGGATATCGCCTGGGCGGAACCCCTGATCCGCGAAGCCGGCGCCCGCATCCTTGGCGAAACCGAGGCCGACCAGAAACGCGCCTGAAGGGCGTGGCGGTTGCCCATGACCTGCCCGGCGTGGGCGAGAACCTTCAGGACCATTTCGTCGCCTCGCTGACCTTCCGGGCCGAGGGGAAACGCTCCATCGCGTCGGATCTGGCGCTGTGGAACCGGCCCCGCATCGGTCTCGAATGGCTTTTGACGCGCGGCGGCCTTGGCGCCACCAGCTTCTTCGAGGTCGGCGCCTTCTTCCGCAGCGGCCCCGGCGCGGCCTATGCCAACATGCAGCACGAATTCCTGCCCTTCCTTGCGGATTTTCAGGCCGGCAAGGTGCGGCTGGGGCATGGCTATCAATATTTCCTCAGCCAGATGCGCCCGAAAAGCCGCGGCTGGCTGCGCTTGCGCAGCGCCGACCCCGACCAGCACCCCGAGATCGTGTTCAACTACCTCGACGATCCGGCCGATGCCGAGGAGATGCTGGACGGCCTCGCCCAGACCCGCGAGATGGCGCGTCAGGCCCCCTGGCAGGCGATGGGCGGCACGGAACTGACGCCGGGCCCCGACGTCCGCAACCGGGCCGAGGTGCTCAGCTGGATGCGCCGGATCGGCAATACCGAGCATCATCCCGTCGGCACCTGCCGCATGGGCCATGACGCGATGGCCGTCACCGACGCCGAAGGTCTGGTCCACGGCCTCAGCGGGTTGCGCGTGGTCGATGGCGCGATCCTGCCGCTGATCCCGACGGCCAACGTCAACGCGCCGATCATCATGGTGGCGGAAAAGATCGCCGACCGTATCCGCGGCCGCGCCCCCATGCCGCCCGAACACCTGGTCCCCGCGCGCTGACGCGGGGGCTATATGGGCTGATGGCCATGGCTCCCTCCTCCCTCTTCTTTCCGGTTCGGGACTGAGGCTAGCGGCTTTTTCTTAAGATCGCGTTACCGCGCGCAGGCCCGGGCGCGCTTTCACTTCAAGGCGGGGCGGCATCCTGTGCGCCCCCACGGGCACAAGTCCCGCACGCTCCCTCACGGCCACAAGCTCCGCCTTCGCAGACGCACCCTCACGGCCACAAGCCGCCTCTGTCACGTCAGCGCCGCGATGGCCGCAAGCCTCCGCGCCCAACCGGCCCCATTCTCACCCGGCATCCTTCCTGATGATCTCTTCAACCTCGGGGGCGGGGACGAAGCGCCAGTTCCGGCGCGGCCCGGCCATGACGTTCAGGTAGTAAAGCTCAAATCCATAGGGCGCGCCGCAGGGATGGTGGCCGCGCGGAACCAGCACCACATCGCCGTCGCGCACGGCCGTAATCTCGTCGAAGCTGCCGTCATCGGTATAGACGCGCTGCACCGCCCAGCCGGTCTTCGGGTTCAGGCGGTGGTAATAGGTCTCTTCCAGATAGGTGATGCGGGGGAAATCGTCCTCGTCATGGCGGTGGCTCGGGTATGAGGACCAGTTGCCGGCGGGGGTGAAGACCTCGGTGACCAGCAGGCTGTCGCAGTAATCCTCGGCCTCCATGGCGATATTGTTGATGAAGCGGGTATTGGCGCCCTTGCCGCGCTGGGTCAGGCTGATGCCATCGGGGCCGATGCGGCGGGCGGGGTGACCGCCGCGGCCGGGGGCGGCGCAGACGGCGATCACGCAATCGGTCTCGGCCAGGGCGCGCCAGTCCTGGCCACCCGGCACATAAAGACAATGCGGCGGGGTCTTTTCAAAGACGTCCATGCGCTCGCCCAGCACCCCCCAGTCCCGGCCCGCGGCCGTAATGCTGGCCTTGCCCTCGACCATGACCAGAATGACCTCGTTGGCGCCGGTCGCCTCGGCGGCGGCCTCCCCGGCCCTGAGCCGGTAAAGCGAAAAGCCGACATAACGCCAGCCCGCCGATTGCGGGGTGATTTCATGGACCTTGCCATGATTGCCGAAGGGTCTGCGAAGAACCGTGCTCATCTGCCTCACCTCATCTTTCATGTCCAAATATCCCGGGGGGAATCCGGCCCCAGCCGGATGGGGGGCAGCGCTCCCCCTTTTTTCCTAAACCGCCCTGTCCGGCCCCCTGTCCAGCCAGGCCGCCCGCGCCCTCAGGCGGCGCCCGTGCCGTCCCCCTCCGACCTCGGCGTCCAGCCCGGCCTCGGCGCGCGGCGGCCTTCAGCGATTTCAGCCCCAGCGACTGGTATTCCAGCGGATTGCGCTTGTCGGGGTCCTGCTCGGCCTCGATCACCAGCCAGCCGTCATAGCCGGCGCCGGCAAGGACCCGCAGCAGCGGCAGAAAGTCGATGGCGCCCTCGGGGTCGCCCGGCACGGTGAAGGCGCCGGCCAGCACGCCTTGCAGGAATGACATGTCCTCGGCCCGCACGCGCTCGGTCACCGGGCGGCGGATGTTCTTGGCGTGGAAATGCGCCACGCGCCCGACATGGCGGCCTTGCGCACCGCCTCGGGATCGCCGCCGCCAAAGGTGCAATGGCCGGAATCGAACAGAAGATGCGTCGCCGGCCCCGTTGCGGCCATGAAGGCGTCGATCTCATCGGGGCTTTCGACCACGGTGCCCATGTGGTGATGATAGGCCAGCGTGATCCCCTGCGCGGCAAGGTAGGCGGCGAATGCCTCCATCTTTCGCGCCAAAGGCCGCCATCTCAGCCGCCGAAAGCCGCGGCCGCGCATTCACCGGCACGTCGGGGCGCCCATGCACGGTGTTCGAGCATTCGCAGACGATGCAGACCTTGCAGTCATTGGCCTTCAGCTTCGCCAGATGGCCCTGCACGGCGGCGATCTCGTCCTCGACGGAACGCGTCAGCAGCTCGCCTGAATACCAGCCCGAGACGAAGCGCAACAGCGCAGTGCGGTCACGTGCGCGGCAGCAGGCCATGTGCGCATAGCGGCCCAAAAGCGCCTTCAGCGCCTGCGGGTCGTCGGGCCAGCGATGGCCAGTTCTTTCGATGCCGTCAAAGCCGATGACCTCGCCCGCCTCGTGCAGGATCTGTTCGGTCGGGATATGGGCGCCGATCGACTGGTCGTCGTCATTGGCCCAGGCGATGGGGTTGGTGCCATAAAGGATCATGTCGTTTCCTCAGTTCACAAGGCTCTGGTGCGCGGCGTTTTCCAGATAGCGCGCATAGGCCTGTTGCAGTTTCGGGGTGTCGCCTACGGCGGGCACGGCCACGTCCCACCAATGCCCGGCACCCGCCAGCCCGTCGCCCGGCCCCGGCGCGGCGGTGGTGTCGATGACGATCACGGTGGGGATGTCGCGCCCGCGCGCGGCAGAGATCTGCACCTCAAGATCGGCGATCCCCTCGGCCTTCACCGCATGTGCGCCCATGGATGCCGCATGCGCGACAAAGTCGATCTGCGGCTGCGCCTCGATGCGGCTGTCGGCATACATGTTGTTGAAGGGCACGCCGCCGGTATTCTGCTGCAAGCGGTTGATGCAGCCATAGCCGCGGTTGTCGGTCAGCACCACGGTAAAGGGCACGCGCCGCATCACCGCCGTCGCCAGCTCGCTGTTCATCATCATGTAGCTGCCGTCGCCGACAAAGCAGATCACCTCGCGCCCGGGCTGCGCCAGCTTCAGCCCCATGGCGCCGGCGACCTCATAGCCCATGCAGCTATAGCCGTATTCCATGTGATAGCCGCCCTCCGAGGGCTGCCACAAAAGCTTCAGCGCCCCGGGCATGGTGCCGGCCGCGCACATGGCGATGGCCTCGGGGGAACTGGCGCGCTGCACCGCCCCGATCACCTGCGCATCCGTGGGCAGCGCGTTGCCCGCAGGCGGCGCGGCGCAATGCGCATCGACCGCCGCCAGCCAGGCGGCCCGCGCCGCCGGATCGGCGCCCAAGGCGCGATAATCGCCAAGCGCCGCGCCCAGCCTCTCCAATGCCACCTTCGCATCCGCGACCAGCGCCACCGCGCCATGCTTCATCGCGTCATAGGGCTGGACGTTGATCGCCACCAGCTTCGCGCCGGAAAACAGCGTGCGCGAGCCGGTGGTGAAGTCCTGCAACCGCGTACCGATGCCGATGACCAGATCCGCGCGCCCCGCCACCGCATTCGCCGCCGCCGAGCCATCGACCCCGGCGGCGCCATAGTTCATCGCATGCCCCTGCGCCAAGGACGACTTCCCGGCCTGGGTCTCGATCACCGGGATATTGTGGCGGCTGGCGAATTCGGCCAGGGCCGCGCCGGCCCCGGAATAGATGACGCCGCCGCCGGCGACGATCACCGGCGCCGTCGCCGCGCGGATCAGAGCTGCCACCTCGGCCAGCTCGGCCCGGTCGGGCTCGGGCCGGCGGATGCGCCAGACGCGGGGGGCAAAGAATTCCTCGGGCCAGTCATGCGCCTCGGCCTGCACGTCCTGGCAAAAGGCCAGACAGACCGGCCCGCAATTCGCCGGATCGGTCATCACCCGCAGCGCGCGGGGCAGCGCGGTCAAAAGCTGCTCGGGCCGCTGGATGCGGTCGAAATAGCGCACCACCGGGCGGAAACAGTCATTGGCGCTGACCGTGCCATCGTCGAAATCCTCGACCTGCTGCAAGACCGGATCGGGACGGCGATTGGCAAAGACATCGCCTGCGACGATCAGCAAGGGCAGCCGGTTCACATGCGCAAGCGCCGCCGCCGTCACCACATTCGTCGCCCCCGGCCCGATCGAGGTCGTCACCGCCTGCGCCCGCCGGCGCGCCTGACCCTTGGCATAGGCGATGGCGGCATGGGCCATGCTCTGCTCGTTCTGGCCCCGCCAGGTCGGCAAGGCATCGCCGATCCCGTGCAGCGCCTCGCCCAGCCCCGCCACATTGCCATGGCCGAAGATCGCCCAGACGCCCTCGATGAAGCGCTCGCCCTCCTCGGTCATCTGCACCGACAGCCAGCGAACCATCGCCTGCGCCGCGGTCAACCTGATCGTCCCGCTCATCCCCTCACTCCCAAACGCCTTCTTTCATGTCCAAATATCCCGGGGGGAATCCGGCTCCAGCCGGATGGGGGGCAGCGCCCCCCTCTTCCCAAGCCCCCCGTCACCCCCAATTCACGCCGCAGCCGCAGCCGCAGCCGCCCGCGCCTCGTCCCAGACCGCGCAGAGCCGGGCGTAACGCGCGGCCATCGCGCTGACCGCCGCCTCGTCGTCGATCCGCCCGGCCAGCCAGTCCCGCGCCACCGCACCAAAGATCGTGCGCCCGACCGCAAAGCCGCGCACCAGCGGGAATGCCGCCGCCACCGCGAAACTGGCCGCCAGCTCCGCCTCGGGCGCATCCAGCCCCAGAACCACGATGCCGCGGGTGTGGCGGTCATGCGCCTCGATGGCGGCAATGGCGTTTTCCCACGCCGCCGCCGTCACCATCGGCTCCAGCTTCCACCAGTCGGGATAGACGCCGATGGCATAGAACTGTTCGATCAGCCGCGCCGTGGTCATGTCATCGACCGGCCCCACCTTCGAGGGGATCACCTCCAGCAGGAATTCCAGCCCGTTCCGGCGCGACGCCTCGAAAAGCCGCCTGACCGTCGCCTCCTGCGCCGCGCGCATCCCGGCATCGTCATCGGGGTGGCAGAAGCACAGGACCTTCACCACATCCTCACGCGCCCAGGCCTCCAGCCCGCCGCAATCCGCGCCCAGCTCCTGCTCCAGCTCCAAGGGTCGCGAGCCCGGCCATTCGCAGGGCCGCCCGATCCAGAGCCCGGTCCCCGAGGCCGCATGCAGCGCCCGTTTCCCGATGCGGTTGTCGCACAGGATGCCATAGCCCGGCCGCCCGTCCTGCACCCGCAGCGCCGCCTCAAGACACAGTTCCTTGAAGGCGCCGCCCTTTGCCGGCGTATAGCCCGCCATCTCTTCAAGCTGCATGCGGTGGTCGAAGGCAAAGACCCGCATCGTGGTCCAGTCGCCGCCCATCCGGCCCTGCCGGTTGGTCGCCCAATGGATCTGCTCCAGCGCGGTGTCGTTCCTCAGATCCGGCCGCACCACCCCGCGCCCGAGGAAGAACTCCAGTTCCGCAAGGCTGGGATAGGCCGGCGTGCAGCCATGGCGGCTGACCGCGAAGGCGCCGCAGGCATTGGCGTATTTCAAGGCCGTCGGCCAGTCCGCATCCTCAAGCCAGCCCTTCATCAGCCCGGAAAAGAACCCGTCGCCCGCGCCCAGCACATTGAAGACCTCGATCGGGAAACCGGGGCCGGTCTCGCCATCGTCAAGGCTGTCCGGGATGGCGCCGGTGAAGGCCACCGCCCCCTTTGCGCCCCGCTTGCAGACCAGCACCGCATCCGAGACCTTGCGCACATTGCGCAGCGCCTCGACCGTGTCGGTCGAGCCGCCGGCGATGTGGAACTCTTCCTCGGTGCCGACGATCAGATCGAACAGATGCAGCGTGGCTTGCAGCTTCGCCGTCACCGCCGCGCTTTCGACAAAGCGGCTTTCGCCCTCGCCATGCCCGGCAACCCCCCAGAGGTTCGGGCGATAGTCGATATCCAGCGCCGTCCGCGCCCCGTGCTTCCTTGCAAGCTCAAGCGCCTTCAGCACCGCCGCCGCGGTCCGCGGATGGCTCAGATGCGTGCCCGTCGCCAGCACGCTGCGGCTTTGGGCAATGAAGCTTTCGTCGATATCGTCCTCGGACAGCGCCATGTCGGCGCAGTTCTCGCGGTAAAAGATCAGCGGGAACTGCTCTTCGTCGCGGATGCCCAGCAGAACCAGCGCCGTCAGCCGCTCGGGGTCGGTGGCGACGCCGCGCACATCCACGCCCTCGCGCAAAAGCTGCTCGCGGATGAAGCGGCCCATATGCTCGTCCCCGACCCGCGTGATCACCGCCGAGCGCAGCCCCAGCCGCGCCGTCCCGCAGGCGATATTCGTCGGAGATCCGCCGATATATTTCGCAAACGACCCCATGTCCTCCAGACGGCCGCCAACCTGCTCACCATACAAATCAACCGAACTCCGGCCAATCGTGATTACGTCCAATGGTTTCATCCTGGTCTCCTGCCCGGCCGCGTCAGACATTGTCACGCAGATAGGTCATACTGGCGCGCAGCGCGGGTTCGGGGTTGTCGAGATCGTGAATCTCGGCAGCGAAAGGTTCAAAGCTGAAGGGGCCGTCATAGCCCGCCGCCAGCAGCGCCCTGATCTGGGCAAGGTTATCCAGCCGGTCCGAGGCATCGACCAGCACGCGATGCGCGTCCAGCATGTCGGCCACCGCCACCGCCGGATCGCTCACGCCCGAGATATGCACCAGCCCGGTGCGGCGTGGATAGACCTGCGTCTCGCCGGCGAGGTGGTGGTGGAAGGTGTCGTGCAACAGGCGGTAGGTGCCGTCATCGCCGGTCTCGGTAAAGGCCGCGATGGCCTCGGCCTTGGTGCGCAACGAGCTTACGGGAAAGCCCAGCGGCTCGACCAGCCCGATCAGGCCGCGGTCCCTCAGCACCGGCTTCATCGCGTCCAGCGCCGCCACCACCGCACTGTGCGCGACATGCCTGCCGTCGTTCAGCGGGCACATGACCAGCGCATGTGCGCCACATTCGGCGGCGTAATCGGCCATGCGCTGCGCGCGGTCGGGCAGATCGCCCGACCAGACGTTGAAGGGGTAAAGCGCATTGATCGACAGGATGGTGATGCCCTGGGCATGGGCCTCGTCCCGGACGACATGGGGCTTCATCGTGCCCAGCACGTCGGGAATGTCGTTGCGGATCTCGACCTCCGAGACGCCGAGGCGCCGGCACATGGCGAAGAACTCTGCCAGCGGCAGTTTCGGGGCCGAGATGTGGTTGATGGCGAAGCGCATCGCGAAGCCTCAGCTGTAAAGTGCCGGGCGGTCCGGCAGGGTGATGGCGACGGCCTCGCCCTCGTTTTCCTGCGCGGTCACGCAGGCATCCGAGGTGATGGCCGCGACATAGCCGTCCCAACTGGACGGGCCGGCCGCGGTGCCGCGGGCCGCCGCCTTGATGAAGTCGTTCAGCTCGACATCGTAGCTGTCGACGAAGCGATCCTTCCAGTCTGTCAGGATCGGGTTTTGCAGCTTCGCGTCAAGGCGCGTCTGGATGGCCATGGGTTCGGGCAGCTTGGCGATGCCGTCCTCGCCCACGACCTCGCACTGGATGTCATAGCCGTAATGGCAGTTCACGAAGATCTCGACATCGATCAGCACGCCCTTGGCGGTTTCCAGCACCACCACCTGCGGATCGCGCAGCTTGCCATGCGAGCGCGCGGCCTTGCGCGGGAACAGCACGCGCGCCGACACATAGTCGTCGTCCAGCAGCCAGCGCAGCACGTCGATTTCGTGGATCAGCGTGTCGTGGATCGCCATGGGCGTGACGTAATGCTCGGGCACGGTCGGGTTGCGATGCGCGGCATGGACCATGATCGGCGCGCCGATCAGGGTGTCGACGGCGTGTTTCAGCGCGACATAGCCGGTATCATAGCGGCGCATGAAGCCGACCTGCACCAGCCTGCGGCCAAAGCCCACCTCGGCCTCGACGATGCGCAGCGCGCCGGCGGCGGTGGTCGCCAGCGGCTTTTCGCAGAAGACGGGCTTGCCGGCGGCGATGGCGGCCAGCACATAGGGCTCATGCGTGGCCCCGGTCGAGCAGACCAGCACCGCGTCCACGTCATCGGCGGCGATCAGGTCCTCGCCCCGGTCATAGACGCGGGCCTTGGGGGCCAGGTCGGCCTGCACCGCCTTCGCCGCCGCGGGGTTATAGTCGCTGAGCGCGACCACCTCGGCCCCGGCCAGCACCTGCTGGATGCGCCGCGTATGGTCGCGGCCGATCATGCCGGTTCCGATGACACCAATTCTGACGGTCATTCCCGTTCCCTCACTTGAAGTATTGATCGACATAGCGCTGCATCTCGCTGCGCATGAACTTGCCCGAGGCATCGGCGCGGTCTTCCCAGGCGAAGACGCAGGCGGTCATGATGCCGTCGAAACCCACCTCGGCCAGCGTGCCGAAGAAATCGTCCCAAGGCACCTCGCCCTGGCCGATATCCAGATGCTGGTGGATGCGCGCCTGCGTCCCGGGCGGGTTCAGGATATAACGCAGCCCCGACGAGGCCTTGTGGTTAAAGGTGTCGCCGACATGGACATGGGCCAGCACATCGGCGCTTTCGCGCAGCATCGCCCGGGTGTCGTCGCCGAAATAGAAGGTATGCGGCGCGCAATAAAGAAACTTCACCCGCTTGCTGTTCACGGTGCGGATGATGTCGAGCGCCGGCTGGATGGTTTCGCACCAGTCCTCGGGGTGAGGCTCGACATGCAGGTTGATGCCCTCGCGCTCAAGGATCGGGACCAGTTCCTCCATCGAGCGCCACCAGGCGTCCTCGCAGGCCTCGATCATGCTGCCGGTATGGCAGCAGTAGCACGAGCCCTTGTCCGGGTGCGGGCCGCGGCCGAATTCGCTGTTCATGGTATCGACGCCCAGCTCGACGGCGATCTCGATGGCGCGCTTCCAGTGGCGGATGGCTGCCTGCCGCTCGGCCTCGTCATTGCTGGCCCAGCGATACATCGGCAGCAGGCTGGCGATGCCCACCTTGGCGTCGGCAAGCGCGCGCTTGAACCCCCGCAGGCGGCCCGGAAAGACGCGCGGCGCCTTGAACCATTCCAGGAAATCGGCCCGCGGGCTGAGTTCGATCCATTCATAGCCCAGTTCCGCCACCTTCGAGGGCAGGGCCTCAAGCGACAGATGGCGGTGCATGAAGGGGTCAAGGGCAATCTTCATCGGTCATTCCTTTTCGCAAGGCGCTCCGCCGGGACCGGGGCGCGCGGCGGCGGCAGATATCAGGCAGCAGGGGGCGCCGCCGCGCGGGCCGGTCACTTGTATTTCTGCATGTTGTCGGGGGTCACCGGCTCAAAGGGCACCCAGATATTGGCCTCGGCCTTTTCGCCCTTGGCCATGGCCAGCGCGGTTTCCAGCGCCACCTCGCCCTGCTTGGTGGCGTTCTGGAACACGGTCACGTCCAGATCGCCCGCCTCCATCGCGGCCAGCCCGTCGGGGGTGGCGTCGATGCCGGCGACCACGACCTTGTCCATGGGCACGCCCGCCTGTTTCAGCGCCTGAATGGCGCCGATGGCCATTTCGTCGTTGTTCGAGATGATGGCATCGAATTCCACGCCCGAGGTCAGCCAGTTCGTCGTCAGGTCGGCACCCTGCGTGCGGTTCCAGTTGCCCACCTGCTTGTCGACGATCTCCATGCCCTTGCAGGGCTCTTTGGCGATCACGTCCTCGATGTCCTTGGTGCGCACGATCGAGGCTTCGTTCTCAAGCGGGCCCATCAGCACCAGAACCTTGCCCTTGCCGCCCAGAAGCTTGCAGACGGCCTCGGTCTCCATGGTGCCCGAGTCGATCTCGTTCGAGCCGACGAAGCTGGTGCCGGCGGGCATCGCCGCCTCTTCGGCCGGGGGGTGGTTGACATAGACCAGCGGGATGCCGGCATCGACCGCCAGCTTGGTCATGGCCGGGGTGGCGGCACCGTCGACGGGGTTCACGATGATGGCGTCGACCTTGTTCGCCACCATGTTCTGCACCTGGTTGAGCTGCTTGGCGACGTCAAGCTGCGCATCCTCGACCACCAGTTCCAGGTCGGAATGCTTGGCGCCCTCGGCACGGATGCCGTTCAGCAGGATGGTCAGGAAGGGGTTGTCAAAACTGGTCATCGAGACACCGACGCGGGTTTCGGCCTGCGCGGCCTGCGCCCCCAGTGCAAGGGTCGCGGCACAGACGGTCAGTTTCAGAAGGCTTCGCATTGCCTGGGTCCTCATGTTGGCGGAAGCGGTTGCGGAAAAACGTGCCGGACGCAGCGGCAGGCGGAGGAGGAGCCGCCGCCGCGACCGGACGCGGCCGTCAGGATTTCTTGCCGCGCTTTTGCTGTCTTTGCGTATCGACGATGACGGCGACGACGATGATCACGCCCTTGATCATCTCCTGGTAATAGGCGTCGAGCCGCAGGAAGGTGAAACCCGAGATGATGACGCCAAAGATGACCATGCCGATCGAGGTGCCGATGATCGAGCCGCGGCCCCCGGTCAGCGAGGTGCCCCCGATCACCGCCATGGCGATGGCGTCCAGTTCGTACATGGTGCCCATGCCGGCCTGCGCGGTCTGGCCGCGCGCCGCCACCACGATCCCGGCCAGCGCCGCCAGCGTCGCCGCGACCATGTAAAGCTTGACCAGATGCCGCTCGACATTGATGCCCGAGACGCGGGCGGCCTGCGCATTGGCGCCGATGGCATAGGTGAACTTGCCATAGCGGGTGTATTTCATCGCGATGTGAAAGATCACCGCCACGATCAGGAAGATCACCACCGGCATCATGCCCTGCCCCAGCGCGGCATAGCTGTCCTCGGGGAAGCTGATCGGCTGGCCCTTGGTGTACCACTTGGCAAAGCCGCGCGCCGTCACCATCATGCCCAGCGTGGCGATGAAGGGCGGGATCTTGGTATAGGCGATCAGCCAGCCGTTCACGAAGCCCGCCGCCGCCCCGCAGAGCAGGCCGATGCCGACCGGCACGATCACCGGCAGGCCGGTCAGCGACGGATAGACCGCGCGGTCATAGCCCGCCGCCTGTGCAAAGCTCATCGACACCATCGCCACCGCGCCCACGACCGAGCCCGAGGACAGGTCGATCCCGCCCGAGATGATGACCTGCGTGACGCCGACCGCGATGATCCCGATGACCGAGACCTGAAGGATCATGATCTTCAGCCGGCCGATATTGCCCAGAAACGACTGGCCCTGGAATATCCAGCCCAGCACCTCGAAGATCAGCGCGATGCCGACCAGAACCAGCAGGATATTGACCTCGGCCGGCATCTTGCGATGCGCCTTCGGGGCCGCCCGTTCAAAATTCGCGTCTTGCGATGCCATGTTTTCTCCTCCGAACTACTTCGCCGCGAGTTCCATGACCCGCACCTGATCGGCCTCGGCGCGATCCAGAAATCCGCTGACATGGCCTTCGTGCATGACCATGATGCGGTCCGACATTCCCAGCACCTCGGGCAGTTCCGAGGAAATCATCAGGACGGCGACGCCCTGCCCGGCAAGCTGGGTGATCAGCCGGTGAATTTCCGATTTCGCGCCGACATCGATGCCGCGCGTCGGCTCGTCCAGGATCAGAATGCGCGGCTCGGTCAGAAGCCAGCGCGCGATCAGCAGCTTCTGCTGGTTGCCGCCCGACAGGTTCGCCACCGTCTCGGCCAGGTTCGGGGTCTTGACCCGCAGTTTGGCCGAATATTCCTCGGCCAGGCGGTTCACTTCGCGCTGGTTGACGAAGCCGTGATTGTTCACCTTGCCGCTGGACAAAAGCGCCACCTGGATATTCTCGATGCAGTCGAGGTTCAGGAAGCAGCCGGTTTCCTTGCGGTCCTCGGTCAGAAAGCCCATGCCATGCGACATGGCCACGCTGGGCGAGGTGATCCGCACGGGATGGCCATCGACAAGGATTTCGCCCGAGGTCGCGGGAACCACGCCGAAAATCGCCTCGGCCACGTTCGAGCGGCCCGAGCCGACCAGCCCCGCCACGCCCAGAATCTCGCCCCGGCGCAGGGTGAAGCTGACATCCTCGAAGACGCCGTCCAGCGTCAGGTTGCGCACCTCAAGGATGGTGTCGCCGATCTCGCAATCGACTTTCGGGAACATGTCGGTGATCTGGCGGCCGACCATCATCTTGATGATGTCGTCGCGCGTCACGTCCTGCGCGGCCACCGTGGCGATATACTTGCCGTCGCGGAACACCGTCAGCTCGTCCGCGATCTCGAACAGCTCGTTCATCTTGTGGGTGATGTAGACGATGCCCACCCCCTTCGCGCGCAGGTCGCGGATGATGCGGAACAGGTGCTCGACCTCGGTTTCGGTGATGGCGCTGGTCGGCTCGTCCATGATCAGGACGTCGGAATGAAAGCTGACCGCCTTGGCGATCTCGACCATCTGCTTTTGCGCCACCGTCAGGTCGCCCACCATGCCGGCCGGGTCCAGACGGATGTTCAGGTCGTCAAACAGCGCCTGCGTCATGCGCCGCATCTCGCCGTGATTGATCAGGCCGAAGGCGTTTTTCGGCTCGCGCCCGATCCAGATGTTTTCGGCCACCGTCATCGTGTTCATCAGGTTCAGTTCCTGATGGATCATCGCGATGCCCGAGTTCAGCGCGTCCAGCGGCGTGCGGATATCCAGCTTTCTGCCGGCAAAGCGCACCTCGCCGCGGTCGGGATTGTAGACGCCGGCGATGATCTTCATCAGCGTCGACTTGCCGGCGCCGTTTTCGCCCATCAGCGCGTGGACGCTGCCGGGACGGATGCGCAACTGCACGTCGTCCAGCGCCACCACGCCGGGAAATTCCTTGCGGACATGGTCGACCTCAAGGATGAATTCGCCCTCGAACACGCCGCGCGCATTCGCACCTTGGCCGTCAAGCATGGTTCCTCTCCCTCCCATCCCCTTCCCGGGGGTCCGGCGAACGTCCGGGGAGGCCCCCGGACGCCGCAGGCGATCGTTCGGCTTACTTCTTCATGTAGTCGGCAAGGTTCGCCGGCGTGACCAGCTCGAAGGGCACGAAGATCTTGGTCTCGACCTTCTCGCCGCGCGCCAGCTTCAGCGCCGCATCGACGGCGCCCTGCCCCTGCCCGGCGGCATTCTGGAACACGGTCACGTCCAGATCGCCCGCCTTCATCGCGGCCAGCGCGTCGGCGGTGGCATCGACGCCGCCCACGATCATGTCGTCCATCGAAACGCCCGCCGTCTTCAGCGCCTGAATGGCGCCGATGGCCATTTCGTCGTTGTTCGAGACGACCGCGTCGAATTGCAGCCCGGCCGACAGCCAGTTGGTCATCAGGTCGGTGCCCTTGGTGCGCGACCATTCGGCGGTCTGCTCCTCGACCACCTTGATGAACTTGCAATCGTCGGTGGCGATGACGTCATGCACGTCCTGAGTGCGCATCCGCGCCGCCTGGTTCGACAGCTCGCCCATCATGATGACGATATTGGCGCCCTTGTCCTTGCCCTTTTCCTTCAGCAGGCGGCAGACCTCCTTGGCCTCAAGCGTGCCGGATTCCTTTTCGTCCGAGGCGACGAAGGCCTGCTTTTCGGGCAGACTGTCCAGGTTCACCGGCTGGCGGTTGACATAGACCAGCGGGATGCCCGCATCGGCGGCGGCCTGCGACATGGCGGCGGTGGCGTCGGTATCGACCGGGTTCACGATGATCGCGTCCACGCCCGAGGCGACGAAGTTCTGGATCTGGTTCAACTGCTTGCCGACGTCGTTCTGCGCGTCCTCGACCTGCAGCGTCACGCCATCAAGGCCCTTGGCATAATCCTGCATGCCGTTGCGCAGCACGGTCAGGAAGTTGTCGTCGAACAGCGCCATCGACACGCCGATATTCTCGGCCGAGGCCGCGCTGGCGATGCCGGCGGCCAGCACAGTCGTGATCAGGAACGTCTTCATTCTGGGTCTCCTCCCCTTTTGGCGTCCGGC
Organism: Paracoccus sp. (in: a-proteobacteria); assembly: GCA_046348875.1. Classification (GTDB taxonomy): domain Bacteria; phylum Pseudomonadota; class Alphaproteobacteria; order Rhodobacterales; family Rhodobacteraceae; genus Paracoccus. The sequence continues at coordinate 79,503 of JAXMDJ010000009.1, read as the reverse complement.
TTCGCCATCTTGTGCCGGAACCCGCATCCGGGCAGACCTTCCCTGCCCGCTGGAAGCGGTTATCCAATTCCCGTTGGCTCGCGCGATTTCCGGTCGATCTGCGGTCGGCCCCTCCTGCCCGACGCCGGGTAACGATCCCCGATCCCCCGCCCCCGGTCAATCATTTCGCGCGAAAATTTACATCATCCGTGATGGTTTCCGACCTGATCCATGATGCAATCACCTCATGAACTCGCTTTCCGGGGTCCAGACCTCGCTGGGAAAGAAACGCTGCCCCGGCGTTTCGGCCAGCCCCTTTTCCGAAGTCGCGATCATCAGCGCGATCAGGTCGGCGGCAAGCTGGCGCACGGGCGTGCCCAGCACCACGCTGACCGTCTGATCCTGCAACCCCGATTGCGACTCTGGCGTCAGCTCGTTCACGATCAGCACGACGCGCGATGCGGCGCGGGCCTCGCGCACGGCCTGGATGGCGCCCTCCATGCCCCCGCCGGCGACGTAAAGCCCGACAAGGTCGGGATGACGCGCCAGCAGGTCCGAGGTCGCCTCATAGGTCAGTTGCCGCGTCTCAAGATTGATCTGCGTGTCCAGAAGCTGGAAATCCGGCGCAGCATCGCGAAAGAAGCTGCGAAACCCCGTCTCGCGCAGCTCATGGCCGTGAAAGCGCGGGCCGCCGACGAACAGGCCGACCTTGCCCGGACCCGCCGCCAGTTTCGAGATGAACCAGCCGGCAATCCGCCCTACTTTCAGGTTGTTGGTGCCGAAATAGCTTTCGCGCACCCCTTGGGCGAAATCCGACAGCAGCGCATAGACCGGCATGCCCGAGCCGCGCAGCACCTGCACCGCCTGCGTCACCAGATGATGGTCCAGCCCCGTCGCCGCCACCGCATCGACGCGGCCCTTCAGGGACAGCAGGATGTCGGCCAGTTCCTCGGGCCGGGCCGTCTCGGCAAAGCGCGAGACGATCTGCACCCGGCGCAGCATGCAGGCGCGGGCCTGCGCCTCGAAGATGCGCAGCACGTCCTGATAAAAGGCATGGCGCGGCTTTTGCAGCACCAGCCCCAGCCGGAATTCCGGCTTGTCGGCCAGCAGGCGGTAACGGATCACGTTGGCACCGTGATAGCCGATGGCCTCGGCCGCCTCGTGAACGCGGCGCACGGTTTCCTCGCGCACGTTCTGGCGGCCGTTCAGCACGCGGTCCACGGTGGCCGGGCTGACGCCGGCGGCTTTGGCAAGGTCGATGATGGTCGGGCGGCTCATGCGGCGATTCGCGTCAGGGAAATGATGTGAAACTATCATCCCCATGCCTTTCAGCCGCAAGGTTCCCGCATATCCCATCCTCAGGCGTAATCCACCCAGACGCCGCCCTGATCGGCCGAGCGGACGCAGTTCTCGACCCAGCGCACGCCCTCGATCCCCGCCTCGATGCCGGGATAGCGCAGCCCCGAGACACGGGCCGGGTCGCCATCGTCCAGCGCCTCGATCACCAGCGCAAAGCGATAGTAAAGATTGGCCCATGCCTCGAACAGGCCCTCGGGATGGCCGCCGCTGATGCGGTCGTCGCCCAGGGTTTCGGCATGCAGATAGCCCATGCCGCGGTCCAGCAGCCGCGGCGGCTCTCCCTGCACTTCAAGGCTAAGCTGGTTCGGATGTTCGTCCCACCACTCGACCGAGGCTTTCGAGCCGACGATGCGCACCCGCTGGCTGTGCATCGCCCCCGCATTCACCGCCGAGGTCCAGAGCGTGCCAAAGGCGCCGCCCTCGTATTCCATCAGGGTGACGGCATTATCCTCAAGCGGCGCGCGCGAGGCGATGAAGCTTTGGCGCGCGCACATCAGGCGGCGGATCTTCAGTTGCGGGCAGATCACCTCGGACAGGTAAAAGGGATGCGTGGCCAGATCGCCCAGCACATAGGACGGCCCGGCGAATTTCGGATCGACCCGCCAGCGGATCGCGGGATTGGCATCCTCGACCGCCTCGTTGTGAAAGCCGTGGGCGAATTGCAGGTTCACAAGGCGGATCTCGCCCAGGGCGCCGCTGGCGACCAGCCGCGCCGCCTCCTCGATCATCTGATAGCCGGAATAGCCATAGGTCACGCCGACCAGCAGCCCGCGTTCGGTCGCGATGCGCTGCAATTCCAGCGCCTCGGCGGTGGTGAAGGTCAGCGGCTTTTCGCAGATGACATGGATGCCGGCCTCAAGCGCGGCCTTTGAAATCTCGTAATGGGTATTGTTGGGCGTGGCGATCGAGACGGCGCGGATGCCGTCGGGCCGCGCGGATTCGGCGGCAAACATCGCCTTGTAATCCGCATAGCAGCGCGCGGGGTCCAGCCCCAGTTCCTCGCCAAAGGCGCGGCCGCGGTCGGGGTTCAGATCGAAGGCCCCGGCCACAAGCTGGAAATAGCGGTCGCGTTCGGCCGCCGAGCGGTGGATATAGCCGATCTGGCTGCCCTTGCCGCCGCCGACCATGCCCCAGAGGATGGTTTCCCTTGTCAGACGATCGCCATTGATCATGCCGTCATTTCCTTGATGTCATGGGTGAAGCCCACGGATTTCAGATAGTCGCGCGACGCCTTGACATCGGCCAGCGAGCCGCCGGCATTGCGCGGGTCGCGCTCTTGCTCGACGGTGATGAAGCCGCCATAGCCGCGTTCGGTCAGAAAGGCGCGGATCGCCGGATAGTCGATGACGCCGCGCCCGATGGGACACATGACGCCAAGGGCGCAGGCCTCGAAAAAGCGGATGCGGCGGGACATGACATCGGCATAGATCGCAGCGTCTATGTCCTTGAAATGGATATAGTCGATGCGGTCCCACCAGCGGCGCAGCACCGCAAGCGGGTCCATGCCGGAATAAAGACTGTGGCCGGTATCGATGCAGAATCCGGCCTCGGTCGCGGGCACATCGGCGGCGATGCGGGCGATCTCGTCGGCGAATTCGATATGGCCGCCGGCATGGGGGTGGATCACGGCGCGCACGCCGAATTCGTCCCGCGCGGCGGTGGCGATGGCGCGGATATTGGCGACCATGCCCGCCCATGCCGCATCGTCCAGCCGCGGCGCGCGGTCGGCGTGCCCGGCGGCGAAGTCGCGTTCGTCATGGCCCCAGTCCATGACGGTCAGGTAGGGCGCGTTGAACCGCTGGCCGGGCGCGCGCGGCGGCCGGGGCAATGCGGTGATCAGGGCGCAGATCTCGCGCGTCTGGCGCAGCAAGGCGGCACGATTGGCCGGATCCACGAGATCGTCGAAGATGGTGCCGGCGACGATATAAAGCCCGCGCGCCTGCAATTCGGCCCCGACCCGCGGCGCATCCAGCGGCATATAGCCATAGGGGCCCAGCTCAAGCCCGCCATAGCCGGCGGCCGCCACCTCATCCAGCACCAGCCGCCAGTCGGGCAGGTGCGGATTGGCAATATCGTCCACGCCCCAGCAGCAAGGCGCCGTGGTCACCGTCATCGACATGTCGAAATTTTCCCCCGTGGGCGCGCGGCCCCTTGGGGTAAGGGATAGCCTTGCATCTGGGGTGATACCATCGGATATTTGATTGGATTCCATCAAGTCGGGACTGTGACGGCCGCGCCGCCCATGGCAGGCTGGGCGGCGCGAAAGGACAGGGGGGGCAAGCGATGGGCAGAAAGCCGACACTCAGCGACGTCGCCCGGGCCGCGGGGCTTTCGCCGGCCACGGTCGACCGCGTCATCAACCATCGCGGCGGCGTCAATGCCGTGAAAGAGGAACGCGTCCTGCGCGCCGCGCGCGAACTGGGGCTGGACCGGCGGCTGGACTTCACCCATCGCCAGATCCGCCGCATCACCGTGATGATCCAGCCGCCCGAAAACCCCTTTCACGCCGAGCTGCGCAAGGGCATCGACGCCGCCCGCAAGCTGGTGGCGGCGCTGAACATCCAGATCGCGGTGGTCCAGACCCGCATCGACCAGCCGCAGGATACCGCGCGCCGCATCCTTGCCCTGCCCGGCCAGACCGACGGGCTGATCATCGCCGCCCAGGACCGCCCCGAGATCGCCGGGGCGCTGATGGCCATTCGCGCCGCCGTGCCGGTCGTCACCATCGTCACCGATATCGAGGGCTCGGGGCGGCTGGCCTATATCGGCCCCGATGACGGGCGCTCGGGCCGGATCGCCGCCGACCTGATGGGGCTGTTTCTGGGCAGGGACGGCGGCGAGGTGCTGATCGTCGCCGGCCATTTCGACCTTGCCGGGCAGCGGGCGCGGGCGCGCGGCTTTGAAAGCCTGCTCTCGGCCCGGCACCCCGCCTGCCGCATCGCCCGGGTGATCGAGACCGGCGAGGATTTCGACATCACCGCCGCCCGCGTGCATGAGGCGCTGTCGCAGGGCCCCGGCATCCGCGGCATCTATCACATGTCGGTGGGCACCATCGGCATCGTCGATGCCATCGACCGGCTGGGGCGGCGCGATCAGGTCCATGTCATCACGCACGAACTGACCCCGAACCGCCGCCGGCTGCTGCGCCAGCGCCGGCTGCACGCGGTTCTGGATCAGGACCCGCATCTTGAGACCCGGCTGGCGGTCGAGGCGCTGGCCCGCCATTTCGGCCGGCTTGAGGGCGCGGTCAGTTCCGTCCACACCGCCGTGCAGATCTTCATGCCCGAAAGCCTGTGATCCCCGCCGCGGCTGGACGCCCCCGCCCCACGCCGCTAAGCATGGCGGCATCGCAGCAGGACAATGAGTTATGACCGATACCTTGACGATGCTGGCCGCCGGTTTCATTGGCGGGATGCTGAACGCCGTCGCCGGAGGCGGCACCTTCATCACCTTCCCCGCCCTTGTCGCCAGCGGCGTGCCGGTGGTTTCGGCCAATGCGACCAGCACCGTCGCGGCCCTGCCCGGCTATCTGGCAGCAGCCATCGGCTTTCGCCACGACATCGCCCGGATCGAGCGGCGGCTGGTCCTGCGCCTGACGCTGTGGACGCTGGTCGGCGGCGTCATCGGGTCCAGCCTGCTGCTGGTGTCGTCCAACAAGGCGTTTTCGGCGCTGGTGCCTTTCCTATTGCTGGGCGCGACCTCGATCTTTGTCTGGGGGGCGCGGGTGCGCGAATGGGCGGCGCAGCATCGCAGCATGGTCGTGCCCTTCGGCGCCGGGACCATGGTGCCGGTCGCCATCTATGGCGGCTATTTCAACGGCGGCCTTGGCATCGTGCTGCTGGCGCTGTTCGCGCTGTGGGGGATGACTGACCTCAACCAGATGAACGGGCTGAAAAGCTGGCTGTCATTCGCCCTGTCGGTGATCTCCTTTGCGATCTTCGCCATCGGCGGTCAGGTCGCATGGCTGCCGGCGGCGGTGATGAGCGTCGGCACCATCCTTGGCGGCTATCTGGGCGCGCCGGTGGCGCGGCGCATCCCGGTGCCATGGCTTCGGGCATTGATCGCGGCCATCGGCTTTGGCATGACGGCGCTGTTCTTCTGGCGGCTCATCTGACGCCGCATCAACCCGAAAGGAACCCCAATGTCCGACATCAAGCGCATCGAGACCGGCCCCCGCATGAGCCAGGCCGTGATCCATAACGGCACCGTCTATCTGGCCGGTCAGGTCGGCAAGCCCGGCGACAGCGTCACCGCGCAGACGACCGAGGTGCTGGCCCAGATCGACCGGCTGCTGGCGGAATGCGGCTCGGACAAGACGCGCATCCTTTCGGCGCAGGTCTGGCTGGCCGACATGGCCGATTTCGCCCAGATGAACGCCGTCTGGGATGGCTGGGTCGCCCCCGGCCACGCACCCGCCCGCGCCACCGGCGAATCGGCGCTGGCGACCCCCGATTACAAGGTCGAGATCATCGTGGTCGCCGCGCAGAACTAAGCGCGTCCAGCACCGATCGCGCGGCGCGCAGGCCCGGAGCCTCGCCGCCGCGCCCCAGCCGCTCCATCGTCAGGTTCATGGCGGCGATCTGGCCGGCGCGGTCCTCGGGGTGTTCGATCAGGCAGAACAGCGCCTGCGACATCGGGCCGGGCTCGCAGTTCGCGCCCAGAAATTCCGGCACGACGCGGGTATCGCTGACAAGGTTCACCAGCGTCACCGTATCGGTTTTCAGCAACAGGCGGATGATCAGCCGGCTAAGCGGCGCCACGTCATAGCCGATCACCATCGGCACGTCATTGGCCGCCAGATCCAGACTGACCGTCCCCGAGGCCGCCAGCGCCAGATCGGCGGCGGCAAAGGCTGCGCGTCTTTCCTCGGGGCTTTCGACCACGACCGGGGCGGTGGGCCAGCGTTTCGCCATGTCGCGCACCAGCCCGGACACGCCGCGCACCGTCGGAATGACGACGCGGATTTCGGGCACGCGGTCGCGCAGCCGCATCAATGCCTCGTCAAAGCGCGGTCCCAGCCGCGAGACCTCGCCCCGGCGCGAGCCGGGCAGGCACAGGATCAGCGGCTGCTCGGGCGCGATGCCGTGGGTTTCGCGGAATGCAGCCGCCTCGGCCGCACTCGCCACCGGTTCCGAGACGATGGGATGGCCGACGAAATCGCAGGTCATGCCGGCGGCGCGCATCAGGGGCGGCTCGAACGGCAGGATCGCAAGAACATGGTCGATGACCTCGGCCATCTTCTTGGCCCGCCCCGGCCGCCACGCCCAGACCGAGGGCGCGACATAATGGATGGTGCGCAGGTCGGGGTTCAGCCGGCGCGCCTCGCGCGCGACGCGCAGGCAGAAATCGGGGCTGTCGATGGTAATCAGCGCGTCGGGCCGTTCATCGGCCACGGCGCGGGCGGTTTCTGCAATCCGGGCCTTCAGCGCGCGGTATTTCGGCAGCACCTCCCAGATGCCCATGACGGCGAGTTCCTCCATGGGAAAGCGGCTTTCCAGCCCCTGCGCCTGCATGGCCGGGCCGCCGACGCCCAGAAACTCCACAGCCGGCGCCAGTTCCTTCAGGCCGGCCATCAGCGCCCCGCCCAGATTGTCGCCCGAAGGCTCACCCGCGATCAGAAAGAGTTTCACCTCGGCACCTCCTTTCGCAGTCATACGCCGTCAGAAATGGAACGGTCCCGCAGGCGGGGCCGTTCCCGTCCGTCAGGCCCGCGCCCACAGGAACAGGCCCGCGTCGCGCGCGGCCTGAACCGCCGCCTCGCGTTCCAGCAGGATGACGCCACCCGCCTCCCAGACGATGCCGCCAAGCCCGGCCGCCGCGGCCTGCGCCACGGTATCGGGGCCGATGGTCGGCAGGTCGATGCGCCGGTCCTGCCCGGGCTTCGGCGCCTTGTAAAGGATGCCCTTGGCCCCGTTGGGATCGGGTCTCAACTGCGAATGCAGTGCGGCGAATTCCAGCATGGCCTGCGTGCCCGGCAGCGCCTCGATGGCCAGACACAGGCCCTGCGCCACCACCGCGCCCTGTCCCACGTCCAAAGCGCCAAGCCCCCGCACGATCTGCGCGGCGCGGGCGGCGTCCTTCTGGTCGCGGGGACCGGGTTCGCCGGTCAGCACGCCCTCCCCCGGCACAAGGTCAGGAAGGATTTGATCTACGGACAGCACAGTTAGCCCGCTTTCCTCGAAAACGTCGATGACCGCGCGCAGGGCGGCGTCATCGCCCGACTGCATGCCCATGACGATGCGCGGCACGATGGACATGGTGCGGGCGTCGAACAGTTCCGGCTCGATCCGGGGGCGGCGGATGGCGCCGGCAAAGACCACCTGCGTAGCCCCCTGATCCAGCAGTTCATCCAGAAACGGCACCAGCCGCTCAAGCCGGAAAGGTTTGGCGGCGACCTCGGGCGAAAGCCCGTCAAGCGCATAGACCAGGGGATTGTCCAGCGCGGCGGCGATGGCGGGGGCCAGACGCCCCTCGCCGGCGATCAGGGCGATGCGGCTCATGGATGGGGCGCCAGAAAGCTGCGGTCCGAGGGGCCAAGGATGAAATCCAGCACCTCGCGGACCATGGGGCCGTTGGTCTCGGCCGACATCTGCCGCGCCTCGTCGCGGAAGCTGCCCTGCCCCAGCCGCGCCAGCATGTCGCGCAGCGCGTGGATATCGTCGCGCGCCACGCCACGGCGCTTGAGGCCGACAAGGTTCAGCCCGTCCAGATGCCCGCGCGGCCCCTGCACGAGGCCAAAGGGAATCACGTCCGCCGTCACCATGGTCACGGCGCCGATCATCGCGCCGCGCCCGATGCGCACCCATTGGTGAACGCCCGAAAGCCCGCCGATGATGACATCGTCTTCCAGCACGCAATGCCCCGCGACCGAGGCGTTGTTCACCAGAATCACCCGGTCGCCGATCTGGCAGTCATGGGCGACGTGGCTGCCGGCCATGAACAGCCCGTCATCGCCGATGCGGGTGACGCCGCCGCCGCCCTCGGTCCCGGGGTTCATGGTGACATATTCGCGGATACGGTTGCGCTGGCCGATTTCCAGCCGCGCGCGTTCGCCCTTGAATTTCAGATCCTGCGGAATCTCGCCGACCGAGGCAAAGGGAAACACCACCGTCCCGTCGCCGATCACGGTCTCACCAGTGACGACGACGTGGGATTTCAGCACCACGTCCCGGCCCAGTTCGACCTGCGGTCCGACGACGCAGAACGGCCCGATCTCGCAGCCGGCGCCGATGCGCGCCGCCGGATCGACCACCGCCGAAGGGTGGATCGCGGCCTCAGCCATTGTCGCCCCGGCTCAGCATCGCCATGATCTCGGCCTCGGCGGCAAGTTCGCCGTCCACGATGGCGCGGCCCTCGAACTTCCAGACCTTGCCGCCGCCACGCAGCGTCGTCATGTGCAGTTCCAGCACGTCGCCGGGCACCACCTTGCGGCGGAAGCGGCACTTGTCGATGGCCATGAAATAGGTGCCCAGGCTCTGGCCGGCCAGATCAAGGCTGACGCCCACCAGCACCGCCGCCGCCTGCGCCATCGCCTCGATGATCAGCACGCCCGGCATCACCGGTTCCTGCGGGAAATGGCCTTCGAAATGCGGCTCGTTCGAGGTGACGTTCTTGATGCCGACGCAGCTTTTCATCGGCACGATGTCGCGCACCTTGTCCACCAGCAAAAACGGGTAGCGATGCGGCAGGATCTGCTTGATCAAGCCAAGGTCAGCCTCGGTCGGAGGGATAGGGGCGGTCTCGTCGGCGGCCATGCGCGATCCTCTTGAACTGTTTCCATTTGCCTAGCAACGGTGCGGCAGCTTGGCAAGTTTCGCCACCAACACCGCCGCCGGCTAAAGGGTCACGCGGGCGGGTCAGGCGCGGGTGCCTGCCGGGCGGCCCGCACCGCGTCCCTCGGCCAGCCAGCCGGCCAGCGCCAGCCCGGCGATCAGCACCAGCCAGCCCCATGCCGGCAAAAGCGGGCGATGCGTCAGGCCGCTGACCGAGGCGGCCTCACGCGGGGTGATGCCGATCCAGTTGCCGCCGACGCCCTGTCCATGGGCGGGGCGGCCCTCGCGCACCTGGCGCAGGCGCGGGATGCCGTCCGACAGCTTCAGCATCGCGCCCTGCGTCGCCGTGACCAGCGGTCCCAGCGCCGTGCCCGAGGCGACGGTTTCCTCGAACTCGCGCGGGGCGGCCGGCCCCAGCGCCACGACGCGGGTCAGATCGCCGTCGGTCAGCCGGTAAAGCCCCGGGCCCGGCGCCGTCCAGCGTGCGCTGAAGCGACCCGGCGCCGTTTCGGCCAAAGGCAGCGTCTCGGTCTGGCCGTCGGGGCGGGCGATCTGCACTGGCGGCGCGGCCGGCTGCATGGTGCGGCGGGTGATCGTCACCGTCAGCCCGGCCGCGACATCGGCGGTCAGCGCCTCTTCCTCAAGGTCGGGTTCCTTCATCGACCAATGCGCGATGCGGCGCAGCAGCTCAAGCTGCGGGCCGCCGCCCTCGAAGCCGCGCCCCCAAAGCCAGACCTGATCCGAGGTCAGCATCGCCACGCGCCCCTTGCCCACCCGGTCAAGGATCAGCAGCGGCGCATTGGCCGCGCCGGTCATGACGACCTGCGCGCGCGGCCCGGGAATGACCTGCGACATGCGCAGCCAGCGGCCCCAGTGGTCGGTGCTGCCGTCGCGCGGGGCGCCGGGCAGGCCGGCGGTGACGGGGTGGCGCTGGCCGCTTTCGGTCAGGCGCGGCAGGAACGGCTCGTCATAGACGCGCCCGGTCGGACGTGCCGGCAGGATGGTGCCCAGGGGCGACAGGTTCAGGCTTTCCACCGTCGACATCTCGGGGCCGGCGGCGACCAGCACCGCGCCGCCCTCTTCGACATAGCGGCGGATGCTGTCGAAATATTCGGGCAGCAGGATGCCGCGCACGCGGTAGCGGTCGAAGATGATCAGGTCGAAATCGCGGATCCGCTGCATGAACAGTTCCTGCGTCGGAAAGGCGATCAGCGACAGCTCATCGACGGGAACCGCGTCCATCTTGTCTGGCGGACGCAGGATGGTGAAATGGATCAGGTCGACATTCGCATCCGATTTCAGCAGGTTGCGCCACGTTCTTTCGCCAGGATGCGGCTCGCCCGAGACCAGCAGCACGCGCAGCCGGTCATGCACGCCCTGAATCTGGATGGCGGCCGAGTTGTTGCGGTCGGTCAGTTCCGGCACTGCGGCCTGCGGCGCGTCGAAACCGATCGAGACCACGTTCTGCCCGGCGTGATCGGGCACCACCGGCACATCCAGCGGCACGCCCGGCGGCAGGTCGATCACGCGCGCAGGCTTGCCGTCCAGCGCGACCTGCAACCGCGCCGGGGTCTTTGCGACCTCGGGCGGGACGGCGCCCTGATCCTCGATCCGCAGGCGGATGGTGACGGGCTTGCCGATCAGTCCATAGGCCGGCGCCTCTTCGATGACCAGCCGGCGATCCCAGTCGGCAGGCGCCCCGGTCAGCAGGACATGGACCGGCGCGGGGGCGGTCGCGGGCAGCATCGCCGCGTCATGGGCCAACCCGTCGGTGACGGCGATGACGCCGGCAACGCGCGTCTGCGGCTCGGCCGCCAGCGCACGGGTCAGGGCCGCGCCGATCAGCGTGCCGTCCGGGTCGTCGCCCACGGTGACACGGCGGATTTCGGTGCCCGGCAGCGCCTCAAGCTGGCGGGTCAGCGTGTCGATGGCCGCGTCGGTCTGCGCCGCACGGCCCGGCAGCGACTGGCTGGCGCTACGGTCGTCCAGCAGGATGACGATATCGGAAAGCGCATTGCGGATGCCGGATTCCAGCGCCGGACCGGCCAGCGCCAGCGCCGCCGCCAGCCCCGCCAGCCCGCGCCAGAACCAGCCGCGCAAGGACCGCCACAGCGACCACAGCATGACCAGCACCGCCAGCAGGGCGATGGCGCCGATCAGCGGCCAGGGCAGCAGCGGGTCAAAGTTCAGCGCCTTCACCGGATCGCCTCCTCTTGCCGCAACCTGTCGAGAAGCGCGGGCACATGCACCTGATCCGATTTGTAATTCCCGGTCAGCACATACATGATCAGGTTGACGCCGAAGCGGTTGGCCATCTCGCGCTGGCGTTCGCCGTCAAGGCCCGAGCCGACGCTGAACATTGGCAGGCCGTTGTCGTCCACGGCCCATGCCTCGGCCCAGGAATTGCCGCCGATGATGACCGGCGAGACACCGTCATTGAGGCTGCGGAAGGGCACGCCCTCGGCGGCGGCAGCGTCGGCGGGCGGGGCCTCGGCCCAGATGTCGCGGCCCTGATAGCGGCCGGGAAAGTCCTGAAGCAGGTAAAAGGTCCGCGTCAGGACATGGTCGCGCGGCACCGGCGCCAGCGGCGGAATATCCAGGGGCGCTGCCAGCCGTTGCAGTGCCGCAGCCCCGTCCGGGCCGCCCAGCCCCGCGATATCGCCGTCGCGGGTGTCGAACAGGATCACCCCGCCCGAGCGCAGGAAATGGTTCAGCCGCACATAGGCCTGCGGCGAGGGCGAGGGCTGGCTGTCCGTCACCGGCCAGTAGATGAAAGTCAGCAGCGACAGGTCGTCGCGGTCAAGATCAAGGCCGATGGGGGCGCCCGGCTCGACCGTGGTGCGCGCCGCCAGCACCTGCGAGATGCCGCGCAACCCGGCCTCGGAGGCGGCGTCGACCTCGGCATTACCGGTGACGACATAGGCCAGCGCCACCTCGTCGGCGGCGCGGATCAGGCGCGGATCGGGCTGTTCCTGCGCCTGCGCAAGCGCGGCGGCAACCAGCATGAGGAACGTCAGGAAAATCCGCATCATGCCGCGACCTTTCGCCCGATGCCGCGCGCCAGCCACGCGCTGCCAAGCGCGTCCAGCGCCAGCAGCAGCGCCGCCAGCGCGATCAGCCAGCCGCGCAGGTCAAGGCCAGCCGCGCGGCCGGCGCTTTCGATCCGGGCGCCGGGCCAGTCGGCCACGACCAGCGGCCCGCCCGCGTTCAGCGCGACGATGCGTTCGCCCGCCCGGTAAAGCCCGGCGGGGGCGCCCGGCGCGGGGCCTTTGACGAAATCGGCCGCCGCAACCGGCACCGGATCGGCGGGCTTTTCGATGCGGCCAAAGCCGTCCAGCACCTGTTCCGGCGTCCAGAACGTCGCCTCGGCCGGGGCGGTGTCGGGTTGGGCGATGCTGGCGCGGGCGGTCTGGACCAGCCGTTGCAGCATGCCGACGAACAGGCCCGATATGGCAAGGTTCGTCCATTCGGCATTGGCCGAGGTGTGGAACAGCACGATCTGCCCCTGCCCCATGGGCGCGCGCGTCACCAGCGGCGTGCCGTCGCTAAGTTGCGCCAGCGTCTTTTGCGCCAGATCCGGCGACGGCTCGGCCAGAAGCTGGGCGCGCACGGTGGCGTCAGTCGGAATCGTCAGGCCGGCGAAGGGCCCCTCGGGCGGGAAAGGCGCAAGGCCGCGCGGCTCGCCCCAGCTCAGCGCGCCGCCGATGTCGCGGCCGCCCTCGCGCAGGACGACGGGCAGGAAGGGCTCGTCCCGCAGCCGTTCCGAGGCCGCCATGCGCGGCCCGGCAAAGCGCACCAGCAGCCCGCCCTTGTCCAGCCATTCGGCCAGCGCCGGGCTGTCGGGCAGGCCGATCCGGTCGGCCATGATGATGACATCGGGCGAGGCCAGCAGCACATCGTCAAGCCCCCCCTCGATCAGGTCGGCGCCGGGGGCCAGCGCCCGGCGCAGGTAATGCAGGGGCGACAGCAGGCGCTGGGTTTCGCTGGCGCGGTCATCGCCGACCAGCGCCACCTTGCGCCGGCGCAGGGCGTCGTCGGCCAGCACCACGGCGCCGGCGCTGCGCTGGCCCTCGATTTCAAAGCGGGTGATGCGGTTGCGCAGTTCCGAGGGCAGATCGATGGGATAGATCCGGCTGGTGACGCCCGATTGGGTCGCCGCCTCGTCCGGCTTCAGCCGCGCCAGTTCGCGCGGCATCCCCTGCGGGTCAACGCCAAGCGCCAGCACGGCGGGCGGCTCGGCGGCGCTGGTGGCGTTCAGACGCAGCGCCGGACGGTCGCCGGGCACCATCTGCAAGGCCAGCCGCGCGCCGTCGGGGGGCACGACCGTGACCTCGCCCCGCGCGGCCAGCGCCGCAAGGAGCGCCGCGCGGCCCGGATGGTCCAGCCCGTCGCTGAGCCACAGCGTCGTCAGGCCCGATGGCGGCGCCCCGGCCAGCAGACCGGCGCTGTCTTCGGGATAGCGCGTTTCCCATGCCGCGGGCGTCAGCGCACGCAGCCGGGCGGTGATCTCCTCGGCCGGGCGAAAGGGCAGCGCGCCAGTGACCGCACCATCGGCGACCAGCAGCGCCGCCGGCTGCCCCGCGCCCGAGGCGCGCTCCAGCGCGCGGGCGATCCGGGTCTGGCGCTGGGGCCAGTCGGGCGCGGCGGCCCAGCCGGCATCCATGACGACCAGCAACGGCCCCTGCCCGCCCTGATCGGACAGCGGCTTCCAGACCGGCCCGGCAAAGCCAAGGATCAGCGCCGCAATCGCCGCCACCCGCAGCAAAAGCAGCCACCACGGCGTGTGCCGCGCCACCGGATGCGCGTCTTTGAGCCCCGACAGCAGCCGCGTGCCGGCGAAGCGCACCAGCTTGGGCGATGGCGGCATCACCCGCAGGATCAGCCAGATCGCCGGCAGCGCGATCAGCCCCGTCAAGAGCCAGGGCGCAAGGAAACCAAGGGGACCAAGCGTCAGCATCAGGCCTCCAGCGCCGACCACAGCCACAACAGCGCCTGCGCGGGCGCGGCGGCGGTGTCATGGGTGCCGAAATGCCAGCTTGCGTTCAGCGCCGCGCGCGACAGCAGCGCGCGCCGTTCGGCCAGCCGGGCCAGATAGGCGGCGCGCAGGCCGCCCGCGTCGCGGGTGTCGTGACGCAGCGCCCCCGAGGCCGAGCGGAAGAGCACCGCCCCCGTCCACGGAAAACCTTCCTCGTCGGGGTCGAGCACCTGCACCAGCGCGCCGCGCACGCCAAGCCCGGCGGCGCGGTGCAGATAGTCCAGGACCGGCTGCGGATCGCCCAGAAAATCGTCGAACAGGATCACCCGCTGGCCGGGGCGCAGCGCCTGCGCGGGGGGCGCGTCCTCGTCCCCGGCCAGCGCCGGGCGCGTGACCAGCGACTGGGCGACGCGTTCGGCTTGCAGGCGGCCGGGGCGCGGCGGCGCACCGGCCAACCCCACCCGCTCGCCCCCCTCCAGCAGCGCCATCGTCAGCGCCAGCGCCAGCAGGTCGGCGCGGGCGCGCTTGGACGGCCGGTCGGGTCCGCCCGCGTAATCCATCCCCGCCGCCGCCGAAACCCAGATCGAGGCCGATTGCGGCACCTCGGCCTCGCGGTCGCGGACGAACTGGCCGTCCGAGCGGGCCGAGCGGCGCCAGTCGATGCTGCGCGCGGTGTCGCCGCTGGCGGCGGGCCGGTATTGCCAGAAATCCTCGCCGGGGCCGGCACGGCGCTGGCCATGCGCACCCGCCGTCAGCGCCGCCGCCAGCCGCTCGGCCGAAAGCATCAGCGCCGGCAGGCCCGCAGACGCGGCCTCGGCGCCGGCGCGCAGCTCGGTCGGCGTCGGTTGCTTGGGGGACAGGCTCACGCGGCGGCCTGCATCCGGTCGCCAAGCAGCCGCGCGATGACGCCTTCGATGGTCTCGCCACGCGCGCGGGCGCCAAAGCTCAGCGCCATGCGGTGACGCAGGACCGGCGCAGCCATGGCCTCGACATCGTCCAGCGTCGGGGCAAAGCGGCCATTCAGCGCGGCGCGGGCGCGGGTGACCAGCGTCAGCGCCTGCGCGGCGCGCGGCCCCGGGCCCCAGACCAGCGTGTCGGCCATCCAGCCGGGCGCCTCGGGCGCGCCGGGCCGGGCGGCACGGACAAGATCGAGGATCGCGTTCAGCACCGATTCGCCGACCGGCATCCGCCGGATCAGCGCCTGCGCCGCGATCAGCTCATCGGGCGCGAACACCGCATGGGCGCGGCCCTGCTCGGTGCCGGTGGTGGCCAGAAGGATCGCGCGCTCGGTCTCGCGGTCGGGGTAGCCCACGTCGATCTGCAACAGGAAGCGGTCAAGCTGCGCCTCGGGCAAGGGATAGGTGCCCTCCTGCTCGATGGGGTTCTGGGTCGCAAGGACATGGAAGGGCCGGCCCAGCGGGCGGTGTTCGCCGCCGATGGTGACCTCGCTTTCCTGCATGGCCTGCAACAGCGCCGATTGCGTGCGGGGGCTGGCGCGGTTGATCTCGTCCGCCATCAGAAGCTGGGTGAAGACCGGCCCCTCGATGAAGCGAAAGGCGCGGCTGCCGTCGGGGCGGATGTCCAGCACCTCCGAGCCGAGGATGTCGGCGGGCATCAGGTCGGGGGTGAACTGGATGCGTGCGGTATCAAGGCCCAGCACGGTGGCCAGCGTGTCGACCAGCATGGTTTTCCCAAGCCCCGGCTGGCCCACCAGCAGCGCATGCCCCCCCGAGAGGATCGCGGCAAGGACCTGCTCGACCACCGCATGCTGGCCGACGAAGCGGCGCTCGACGCTGCCGCGTGCCTCGGCCAGACGTGCGGTCAGAACCTGCACATCGGTTACCAGTTTATGATCCTCGGCCATGACAACGTCCCAATTCTGATTTACCACAACATTAATGACAGTCGTGGCGGGGTCCACAAGGAATGGCGCAAGCGGGTGACAATACTGTGACCGACGCGGCCGGGATCGCCGCCGCCGCCGGGCGTGCCGCCCGCAGCGGACCGCCGCCGGTGCATCTGTGGAACCCGCCCTTTTGCGGCGATCTCGACATGGAGATCCGCGCCGACGGCACCTGGTTCTATAACGGCACGCCCATCGGCCGGCCGGCGATGGTGCGGCTTTTCGCCTCGATCCTGAAGCGCGAGGGCGACGCCTATTTCCTGGTCACCCCGGTCGAAAAGGTCGGCATCCGGGTGATCGACGCCCCCTTCGTCGCCGTCGATGCCGATATCGGCGATCAGATCAGCTTTGTCACCAATGTCGGCGACCGGGTCACAGCCGGTCCCGATCATGCCATCGAGGTTCGCGGGACGCTTGACGCGCCGCGGCCCTATGTCCATATCCGGCGCGGTCTGTGGGCGCTCATTGACCGCAAGACATTCTACCGACTGGCCGATGCGGCTATGCCTGGCGCAAGCGGGCGTATGGAAGTGCACTCGGGAGGGGCGGTCTTTCCTCTGGAGTTCTGACCATGGCGCGATTCGCAGCCAACCTGACCTACCTGTTCACGGAGCTGCCGATGCTGCAGCGCTTTGCCGCTGCCCGGCGCGCGGGGTTCGACGGTGTCGAGATCCTGTTTCCCTATGACCTGCCCGCACGCGACCTGCTTCAGGCTGCGCGCGAGAACCGGCTGAGCTTTGTGCTGATGAACACGCCGCCGCCGAACTGGGCGGGCGGCCCGCGCGGCTTTGCCGCCGAGCCGGGCAACGAGGCGCGCTTCCGCAGCGATTTCGACCGCGCCCTTCGCTATGCCGAGACGCTGAACGTCGCGCATCTGCACGTCATGGCCGGCAAGGCCGAAGGCGATGAAGCGCGCGAGACATTTCTGCGCAACCTGGAATGGGCCTGCACGCGCGCGCCCGGCATCAGCCTGACCATCGAGCCGATGAACCGCAGCGACATGCCCGGCTATTACCTCGACAGTTTCGATCTGGCATCAGAGATCGTCGACCAGATCGACCGCCCGAACCTTGGCCTGCAATTCGACGTCTATCAGGCGCATATGATCCATGGCGACGTGATCGGCACATGGGAACGCCACGCGCGGAACACACATCACATCCAGATCGCCGGCTGCCCCGGCCGGCATGAGCCGCGCAGCGGCGAGATCGATTATGCGGGCTTTTTCCGTGCCGTGGACGCGGCGGGCTTCAGCGGCTGGGTCGGGGCGGAATACACGCCCCGCACCTCGACCGAGGCCGGGTTGCGCTGGTTGCGCACCGCCTGACCGCGCCGCCTGACCACCCAGCCGGATCGCCCCGCCAGATCGGGCCCGCGGCATCCGGTCGCAGGGCCGCATGGCGGGGCCATGCGGTCGGGCCGGGCCTCAGCGGCCCGTCACCCCGCTCCACCAGCGGCGCACCCGGCCCTGCGCCTGCGTGGCGCCGGCGTCCAGCCGGTCCAGCGCCTCATCGGCCGAGCGCACGGCGGGATCGATGGTGCGCTCGCGGAACTGGTTCCACATGCGCCAGATCAGGAACAGGATCGCGCCCAGCACCGCAAGGATGATCTGCGCCGGCCAGTTGAACGGCTTCACGTCAGGTCCCGCCACCGGCCGCATCGAAATGGCGTTGGGATAGATCGACAGCCACGAGATCCGCCAGCCATAGGACGTCACGCTGACCCAGCGCGGATTGGCCACGTCGGATTTGAAATCGGTCGCCTCGGCCTGCAGGTTCGAGCTGTCGTATTTGAAATAGGGCGGCCAGATCCAGCCGGTATCCTCGTTGCGATAGACATAGGGCTTGCCGTTGGCGCGCACGGCGTTGATGAAGCGCACGTCGCGCTGCCCCTGGGCGTTCTGCACCGTGCCGGTATCGGGCGAGGCATAGAAGATCGCGTTGCCGCCGATATCCGTCAGCCGGTTATAGGCGTCGCTGATGCGCACCGTCTGCCGCGAGGGCAGCGCGTAATCCAGAAACATGAACACGGCGATGCCGAAGATCACCCCAAGAACGGTCAGGAACCAGCGCATCGGCGCCCCCTCAGTTGTAATTCACATAGACGATGATCGTGACGATCACCACCAGCGGCAGGACAAGGACCAGCCCGACAAGCCGCGCCCGCAGCGTCTTGCTGAAGCCCCGCATGGAACGCCGCACGAAGGTGTCGCGTTCCGCCGTTGGGCCGGCGCGGCCGGGATGGCGCCGGTCCCATTCCTTTTCCAGCGCCTCGCGGCGCAGGCTGCGCACATAGATCGAGATCAGCGCGTAAAAGATCAGCTCGACGACAAGGACCAGCCCGATCAGGCGAAGGAATGCGATCATGCGGCGGGTCCCTTTCGTCGCGGCTGGCACATGCTTGCATGAAACGGGCCGCGCCGCGACTGTCAATGACCCCATTGCAGCAGCGCCGCCCCCGGCCTAGCCTTTCGCCATGGACGCCATTCGCCTTGAGATCGAAAGCCGCCGCGACGACCTGATCCGGCTGACGCAGGACCTGATCCGCATTCCGACGCTGAACCCGCCGGGGCGGCATTACCGCGACATCTGCGACTATCTTCAGGCGCGGCTGGCCCCGCAGGGCTGGGACTGCCGGCTGGTGCGCGCCACGGGCACCCCCGGCGACTGCGAAGAATTCCCGCGCTGGAACATCGTCGCCAGCCATGATGCGGGCCGCCCCGGCGAATGCGTGCATTTCAACAGCCATCACGACGTCGTCGAGATCGGCCACGGCTGGAGCCGCGATCCGTTCGGCGCCGAACTGGACGGCGACCGCATCTATGGCCGCGGCGCCTGCGACATGAAGGGCGGCCTTGCCGCCAGCATCGTCGCCGCCGAGGCCTTCGTCGCGCTTTACCCCGACCATCCCGGCCGCATCGAGATCAGCGCCACCGCCGACGAGGAATCGGGCGGCTTCGGCGGCGTGGCCTTTCTGGCCCGGCAGGGCGCCTTCGCCCATGTCGGCCATGTCATCATCCCCGAGCCGCTGCACAAGGACCGCATCTGCCTTGGCCATCGCGGCGTCTGGTGGGCCGAGATCGAGACCCATGGCCGCATCGCCCATGGCTCGATGCCGTTTCTGGGCGACAGCGCCATCCGCCACATGGGCGCCGTGCTTGACGAGATGGAACGCAGCCTGTTCCCGCTGCTGAAAACCAAGCGCACCGACATGCCGGTGATCCCCGAGGGGGCGCGGAACTCGACCCTGAACATCAACTCGATCCATGGCGGCGAGCCCGATCTTGGCCCCGGCTTCACCGGCCTGCCCGCGCCCTGCGTGGCCGACCGCTGCCGCATCGTCATCGACCGCCGCTTCCTGATCGAGGAGGATCTGACCGAGGTCAAGCGCGAGGTCACCGCCATGCTGGAGGGCATCCGCGCCGAGCGGCCGAATTTCTCGTATGAAATCCGCGACATGTTCGAGGTGATCCCCAGCATGACCGACCGCGGCGCGCCGGTCGTGCGCTCGACCGCGGCGGCGATCGAACGCGTGCTGGGCCGCGCGGCGGGCTATGTCGTCAGCCCCGGCACCTATGACCAGAAGCATATCGACCGCATCGGCAAGCTGAAGAACTGCATCGCCTATGGGCCGGGCGTGCTGGACCTTGCCCATCAGCCCGACGAATGGATCGGTGTGCAGGACATGCAGGATTCTGCCTGCGTCATGGCGCTGGTGCTGGACGATATCCTGAACGGACCCCGGGACGGGGTCCAAGGCGGGGCCCAAGACGGGGCGTGACCCGAGACACACGGTCGGCACATGCGGTGACGCGGGGGATTCACAGCGGCCGCCCGCTATGCCATGATCGCGGCAAAACGAACGAGCAGCAGCCCATGACCCAACGCCTATCGATCAGCGCCATCGTGTTCTTTGCCCTGATGGTCCTTCTGGGCATCTATTTCGCCTTCGCGGCGGTCCAGGGGCCATCCGGCATCCTGCGCCGCGTGCAGTTGCAGGCCGAGACGCGGGAACTGGAACGCCAGCGCGACGGGCTTCAGGCCGATGTGGACCGGATGCGCAATCTGACGCGGCGCCTCTCGGACGAGTTTCTGGATATCGACCTTCTGGACGAACGCGCGCGCGACGTTCTGGGCCTTGTGCGCGCGGACGAAATCATCATCCGCTGACCCGCCCCGGCGGCCCGTCAAAAATCAGGCAATCCCGTCGCAAGCCGCCCCGACCGGGCGGCTTTTCGCACGCTGGTCCCGGCCGGATGCAGAAGGCCGGTTTACTTCCCCCGAAACCATGCCCTAAAGTTAGTTTAACGGTGAACTATTTTGCTCCCAGGAGGAGGCCAGCATGGTCAAAAAGCCTGCAGCCAAGCAGACTCAGCCTAATGTGTCCAAGGATGAGCTGCTGAAATACTATCGCGACATGCTTCTGATCCGCCGATTCGAGGAAAAGGCCGGCCAGCTTTATGGCATGGGCCTGATCGGCGGCTTCTGCCACCTCTATATCGGGCAGGAAGCGGTCGTCGTCGGCATGGAGGCCGCGACCAAGGAAGGCGACAAGCGCATCACCAGCTATCGCGACCACGGCCACATGCTGGCCTGCGGCATGGAGGCGCGCGGCGTGATGGCCGAGCTGACCGGTCGCATCGGCGGCTACTCCAAGGGCAAGGGCGGCAGCATGCACATGTTCAGCCGCGAAAAGCATTTCTACGGCGGCCACGGCATCGTGGCGGCGCAGGTGCCCTTGGGCGCGGGCCTCGCATTCGCCGACAAGTATCTGGGCAATGACAATGTGACCTTCGCCTATTTCGGCGACGGCGCCTCGAACCAGGGCCAGGTCTACGAGACCTACAACATGGCCGAGCTTTGGGAACTGCCGGTCATTTTCGTCATCGAAAACAACCAGTACGCCATGGGCACCTCGATGAAGCGCTCGACCAAGTCGACGACGCTCTTTGGTCGCGGCGAGGCGTTCGGCATCCCCGGCGAGCAGGTCGACGGCATGGACGTGCTGGCGGTGAAGGCCGCCGCCGAAAAGGCCGTGGCGCATTGCCGCGCCGGCAAGGGCCCCTACATCCTTGAAGTGATGACCTATCGCTATCGCGGCCACTCGATGTCGGACCCGGCGAAATACCGCACCCGCGAAGAGGTGCAGAAGATGCGCGACGAACGCGACCCGATCGAGAACGTGCGCGAGCTGCTGTTGCAGGGCAAACATGCCAGCGAAGACGACCTGAAGGCGATCGACAAGGAGATCAAGGAGATCGTCAACGACTCGGCCGAATTCGCCAAGGACAGCCCCGAGCCGCCGCTGGAAGAGCTGTGGACCGATATCTACGCCAAGGCCGACGCCTGAGAGAGGGACAAGAATATGGCAACCGAAATTCTGATGCCCGCCCTGTCGCCGACCATGGAGGAAGGCACGCTGGCGAAATGGCTGAAAAAAGAAGGCGATGCGGTGAAATCCGGCGATATCATCGCCGAGATCGAAACCGACAAGGCGACGATGGAATTCGAGGCCGTGGATGAGGGCATCCTTGGCAAGATCCTGATCCCCGAGGGCACCGAGGCGGTCAAGGTCAATACCCCCATCGCCATCATGATCGAAGAGGGCGAAAGTGCCGACGCGGTCCCCGCCTCTGCGCCCGCCGCCGCCGTCAGCACCGAATCGGAAAGCACGCCCGCGACCATTGCCGCGCAGGCCGCCCCCGCGCCGGCCCCGGCCCGCAACGTCGCGCCCGACTGGCCCGAAGGCACACCGATGAAGACCATGACCGTGCGCGAAGCGCTGCGCGAGGCCATGGCGGAGGAAATGCGCCGCGACAGCACTGTTCTCCTGATGGGCGAAGAGGTCGGCGAATATCAGGGCGCCTACAAGATCAGCCAGGGACTGCTGGACGAGTTCGGCCCCAAGCGCGTCGTCGACACGCCGATTTCCGAAATCGGCTTTGCCGGCATCGGCACCGGCGCGGCACTGGCCGGCCTGCGCCCCATCGTCGAGTTCATGACCTTCAACTTCTCGATGCAGGCCATGGACCACATCATCAACTCGGCCGCCAAGACGCTTTACATGTCGGGCGGCCAGATGGGTGCGCCGATGGTGTTCCGCGGCCCGAACGGCGCCGCCGCCCGCGTTGCCGCCCAGCACAGCCAGGATTACGCGGCATGGTTCGCGCAGATCCCCGGCCTGAAGGTGGCGATGCCCTACACGGCGGCCGACGCCAAGGGCCTGCTGAAGACCGCGATCCGCGATGGCAACCCGGTGGTCTTCCTTGAAAACGAGATCATGTATGGCCGCAGCTTCGAGGTTCCCGACCTCGAGGACTTCACCATCCCCTTCGGCAAGGCGCGCATCGCCCGCCCGGGCAAGGACGTGACCATCATCAGCTTCGGCATCGGCATGAGCCATGCCCTGGCCGCCGCCGAGACGCTGGCCGCCGAGGGCATCGATGCCGAGGTGATCGACCTGCGCACGCTGCGCCCGATCGATTACGACACGGTGCTGGAATCGGTGCGCAAGACCAACCGCTGCGTGACCGTCGAAGAAGGTTTCCCGGTCTGCTCGATCGGCAACCACCTGTCGGCCTATCTCATGGAACACGCCTTCGATTATCTCGATGCGCCGGTGATCAACTGCACCGGCAAGGACGTGCCCATGCCCTATGCCGCCAATCTTGAAAAGCACGCGCTGATCACGGCCCCCGAGGTCGTCGAGGCGGTTAAAAAAGTCACATATCGCTGAAGGGGCACAGAACATGCCGACTGAAATCCTGATGCCCGCCCTGTCGCCGACCATGGAGGAAGGCACGCTGGCGAAATGGCTGAAAAAAGAAGGCGATGCGGTGAAATCCGGCGATATCATCGCCGAGATCGAAACCGACAAGGCGACGATGGAATTCGAGGCCGTGGATGAGGGCATCCTTGGCAAGATCCTCGTCCCCGACGGCTCGGCCGGGGTCAAGGTGAACACCCCCATCGCGGTCCTGCTGGAAGAGGGCGAAAGCGCCGCCGATATCGGCACGCCGAAAGCCGCCGCGGCCCCCGCCGCCAAGGCCGAGGCAGCCCCCGCCGCCGCACCCGCGGCAGCCGCAGCCGCGGCCCCTGCCCCGGCGGCGCCGAAAGCCGCCGATGGCGGGCGCGTCTTCGCCTCGCCGCTGGCGCGCCGCATCGCGGCGGAAAAGGGCGTGAACCTTGCCGGCATCGCCGGCTCGGGTCCGCATGGCCGGATCGTCAAGGCCGATGTCGAAGGCGCGAAACCCGGCGCCGCCCCGGCCCCGGCCGCCGCTGCCGCACCCGCGGCCGCAGCGCCTGCCAAGGCTGCCGCACCCACCGGCGCCTCGGCGGAAACCATCCTCAAGATGTATGCCGACCGCCCCACGCAAGAGGTCACGCTGGACGGCATGCGCCGCACCATCGCCGCGCGTCTGGGTGAGGCCAAGCAGACCATCCCGCATTTCTACCTGCGCCGCTCGGCCAAGCTGGATGCGCTGATGAAGTTCCGCGCCCAGTTGAACAAGCAGCTCGAAGGCCGCGGCGTGAAACTGTCGGTCAACGACTTCGTCATCAAGGCCTGCGCGCTCGCCCTGCAAGAGGTGCCGGACGCGAATGCGGTCTGGGCCGGCGACCGCATCCTCAAGCTCAAGCCCTCGGACGTAGCGGTTGCCGTCGCAGTCGAAGGCGGCCTCTTCACCCCGGTCCTGAAGGATGCGCAGCAAAAGACGCTGTCGGCGCTTTCGGCCGAAATGAAGGACCTCGCCAACCGCGCCAAGACCAAGAAGCTGGCACCGCATGAATATCAGGGCGGCAGCTTCGCGATCTCGAACCTCGGCATGTTCGGGGTCGAGAACTTCGACGCGGTCATCAACCCGCCGCATGGCGCGATCCTCGCCGTCGGCGCCGGCATCGAAACCCCGGTGGTCGAGAATGGCGAGGTGGTCATCCGCAACGTCATGTCGATGACGCTTTCGGTCGACCACCGCGTGATCGACGGCGCCCTGGGCGCGCAGCTTCTGCAAGCCATCGTCAACCATCTGGAAAACCCGATGGGCATGCTGGCCTGACGCCAGCCGCCATCGCAAAACGAAAAGGGGGCCCTGACCGGCCCCCTTATTTCTTTCATGCCAGAAATATCCCGGGGTCCGGGGCAGAGCCCCGCTCCGGCCTCACTCCCCGGGCGATTCCGGCGCCGCATTCAGCCCCAGCCGCCGCACCATCCATCCCGACACCCGCGCCTGCGCGCCATGGATGACGGAAAACAGCGATGGCACGAACAAAAGCGACAGCAGCGTGGACAGCAACAGCCCCCCGATCACCGCAATGGCCATGGGCGCGCTGAACTCGGCGCCCTCGCCGGTGCCGATGGCCGATGGCACCATGCCCGCCGTCATCGCGATGGTGGTCATCACGATGGGCCGGGCGCGCTTGTGGACCGCGTCCAGGATCGCCGCACGCTTCTGAACGCCCTGCTCCATGGCGCTGACGGCGAATTCGACCAGCATGATGGCGTTCTTGGTGACAATGCCCATCAGCATCAGAAAGCCGATCACCACCGCCATGCTGATCGAATTGCCGGTCAGGAACAGCGCAAGGATGGCGCCGCCAATCGCCAGCGGCAGCGACATCAGGATCGAGACCGGCGTGACGAAATTATGAAACAGCAGCACCAGCACGACATAGGTCAGCACCACGCCCGAAATCATCGCAACCGAAAAGGCCTGGAACACCTCGCCCATGATCTCGGCATCGCCCGAGGCCTGGATCTCGGTTCCCGCAGGCAGCGCGACGGTCTTTTGCAGCGCCTCGACCTTGGCATTGACCGGCCCCAGCAGAGCGCCCCCGGCAAGGTTGGCCGATATCGTCGTGCGATAGCGGCGGTCATAGCGCTGGATCTCGGTCGCCCCAGCCGAGACCGAGATATCGGCCACCGCCTCCAGCGGCACCTGGCCCGCGCTGCTCGGCACGCGCAGGTTCCGCAACACCGGCATGTCGCGGCGCGCGGCCTCGTTCAGGCGCACCATGATCGGGATCTGCTTCATGCCGGTGTTGAACTTGGCAAGGTTCGACTCGTTCTCGCCCAGCGTCGCCACGCGCATGGTCGTGGCCAGCGCGCTGGCGGTCACGCCAAGCTGCGAGGCGATCTCGGGGCGCGGCCGGATCTGGATCTCGGGGCGTTCAAGGCTGGCCGAGGAACTGATCCCCCGCAGCTCGGGCAGGCCGCGCATGGCGCCCATCAGCCGCTCGGCGGCCTGCAACGCGCCCTCGTCGCTGTCGCCCAGCACGGCGAAGGACAGGTCCGAGGCGCCGGCTTCGTTCAGGAACTCGATCCGCATGTCGGGAATGTCCGCAAGGTCCCGCCGCAACTCGTCCTCGATGGCAAAGCTTGAACGCGGACGTTCGTCCTTCGGCCCGTAATTCACCTGCAACCGCGCCTTGGTGACGCCGCCATCGCCGCCATTCACGAAGACCGAGCGCACATCCGCCACCGCCCCGATCCGCTGCGAGACCATGCGCGCCGCCGCCTCGGTATCGCCGACGGTGGCGCCGGGCGGCAGTTCGATCGAGATCTGGCTGCGGCCGACATCCTGATCCGGGATGAACTCGGTCGGCAGCAACGTCGCCGACCAGATCGAGCCGGCAAAGACGCCAAGCCCCATCAGCAGCGTCAAGCCGCGATGGCGCATGGTCCAGCCCAGCACCGCCATCAGCCGGCGCAGCACCGGACCGTCCTTTTCCTCGGCATGACGCATGGTGTCGCGCAGGAAATAGGCGGCCAGCATCGGCGTGATCAACCGCGCCACCAGCAGCGAAAACAGCACCGAGACCGCCACCGTCAGCCCGAACTGCTTGAAATACTGCCCCGGAATCCCGCCCATGAAGCTGACCGGCGCAAAGACCGCGATGATCGAGAAGCTGATGGCGATGACGGTCAGGCCGATCTCGCTCGCGGCCTCCATGCTGGCGCGATAGGCCGGGACGCCCATGTTGATGTGGCGCACGATATTCTCGATCTCGACGATGGCATCGTCGACCAGGATGCCGGTGACCAGCGTGATCGCCAGCAGGCTGATGCCGTTCAGCGTGAAGCCCAGCCATGACATGACGAAGAAGGTCGGGATGATCGACAAGGGCAGCGCCACCGCCGCGATCATCGTCGCGCGCCAGTTCCGCAGGAACAGGAATACCACGATCACCGCCAGCGCCGCGCCCTCGTAAAGCGTGTCCATGGTCGAGCGATAGCTGCCCGAGGTATGCGTCGTCGCATCGTCGATCAGCGTGATCTGCATGCCGGGATGGGCGGCCATGATCCGGGCCACGCGCGCCTTGGTGCCGTCGCCCGCCACCAGATCGGATTCGCCCTTGCCGCGAAAGACGCCGAAGGCCACCACCGGCTTGCCGTCCAGCAGGGCGAAGCTGCGCTCTTCGCTGGCGCCGTCGCTGACGGTGCCAAGCTGATCCAGCGCCACCGTGCGCCCCTGCCCGATCAGGATGGGCGTCTCTGCCAGCCGCGCCACATCGGCCGCCGATCCCAGCGCGCGGATGGTGTATTCGGTCCCCGCCATGTCGCCGCGGCCGCCGCCCATGTCGATGTTCTTGGCCCGCAACTGGTCCGAGATTTCCGCCGCGGTCAGCCCAAAGGCCTGTATCCGGCCCGGGTCCAGATCGACATTGATCTGGCGGTCGGCGCCGCCGATGCGCTCGATGCTGGCGACGCCCGGCACGTCCGACAGGTCCCGCGCCACCACGTCATCGACGAAATCGGAAAGCTGTTCGATATTGCGGCCCGGGTCGCTGACGGCATAGGTCAGGATCGCCATGCCGGACACGTCGATGCGCTTGACCAGCGGCTCCATGATCGATTCCGGCAGGTCGGCGCGGACATTGGCGACGGCGTCCTTGACGTCGTTCACCGCGCGGTCGGTATCGGTCTCAAGCTCGAACTCGACGACGATGCTGGCGGCGCTGTCGGTCGCGGTCGAGGAAATATGCCGCACGCCGACGATGCTTGATATCTCGTCCTCGATGGGCTGGATCACCTGCCGCACCAGTTCCGAAGGCGCGGCGCCGGGCTGCGCGACGCTGACGCTGACCAGCGGCAGGTCGATATTCGGCATCGCCGTGACGGCCAGCCGGCTGAAGCTGTAAAGCCCGATCATCAGCAAGACCAGAAAGGCCGCGATGGCCGGGACCGGCCGCCGGATGGACCAGGTCGAAAAATTCATGGCGCCACGCGCAGCCGGTCGCCATCGGCGAAAAACGCCCCGGCGCGGGCGACGACCTGTTCGCCGGGCTTCAGCCCTTCCAGAACCTCGCGGCGGCCCTGCCAGATCAGGCCCCCGCGCACGGGGCGCGTCTCGACCACGCCGTTCCTGACCACTTGCACCCGCTCGCCTTTCGCATCGGCAAGGATGGCGGTCAGCGGCACGGTCAGCGCCTCGCGCCGCTCGGTCACGATCCAGCCCTGCGCGAACAGCCCGACCCGCAGCCGCGGATCGGGGTCAAGCGCGATCCGCGCCAGCCCCAGCCGCGTCATCGGATCGACCGAGGCCGGCAGCAGCCGCAGCTTGCCGGTGACCGGCCCGACGCCCGCCACCGCGATCTCGGCCGGATCGCCGGGCTTGAGGCCGTTCAGCGCCGTCTCGATCACATCGCCCGCCAGCTCGATCTCGCCCTTGTCGACCAGCGTGAACAGCGGATCGCCGCCGGTGCCCGGGATCGCGCCCAGTTCGGCACCGCGCGCGACGACCACGCCATCGACCGGCGCAATGATGCGCGCATAGCCAAGGTTCAGCCGCGCCAGCCGGCGCGAGGCGTCGGCCTGCGCCCGCGCGGCCTCGGCCACGCCCAGCCCGTCCGCGGCCAGCGCCGCCGCCGCCTGCGCCGATGCGCCCGCCGCGACGGCCTGATCCAGCACCGCCTGGCTGGCATTGCCGGATTTGCGCAGGCTGCGCGTGCGCTCCAGCGTCGAGGCGGCCTCGGTCAGCGTCGCCACCGCGCTGTCGATCTGGCTTTGCGCCTGCCGCACCGCGGCCTCGGATCGGCGATATTCGGCATCGGCCTGCGCCAGTTGCGCCGCCAGCGCGTCCTCGGACAGCCGCGCCAGCACGTCGCCCGCGCGCACGCTGTCGCCAACCTCGGCCAGGACTTCGGTGATCTCGTAGCCGGCGACATTGGCATGGACCTGCACCTGCCGCCGCGCCACCAGCGAGCCCGAGACGGGAACCCGCGCCTGCACGGGCGTCACCTCGGCCGTGGCCAGCGTCACCAGCGGCAGTTCGGGCGGCAGTTCGGATTGCTCGGTGGCGCCCGCCGTTTCGGTCCGGGCCGTGCCCGGCAGGCACAGCATCAGCGCAAGCGCCGTCATTACGACCATCGGTGTCCGGCGTGCCGCCGTCATCATCCGCTCCTCAGCAGTCCGCCGGCAGCATAGCGATGGCATGAGGCCGCAACAATGGCGGCGACTGCGTCAAAAGGCGACGCTGACCCCGGGAAGGTTCAACTCTGCGATAAGTTCGCGCAATTCCTGCCGCGCGGCGATGTTGGACATGCTGAGCTGTTCGGTCCCGACATCCTTCAGGTCCAGCAGCGTCAGCCCGCGCGGGAAAAGTTCGCGAAAGATCACGCGCTCGGAAAAGCCGGGGGCGACGCGGAAGCCGATGCGCTTCGACAGCGTCGCCAGCGCGCCGCCGACCTTGCGCTTGTTGTGCATGGCCTGCGTGCCAAGGCGGTTGCGCAGCACCAGCCAGTCGATGGGACCGGCGCCGGCCTCGCCGCGCAACTGCCGCGCCGCCCAGACCATTTCCGCATAGATCGAGGGGCCAAGCACCTTGCCCTCGGGCGTCAGGCGGGCCAGCAGGTCGAAATCGACGAAGCTGTCGTTCATCGGCGTGATCAGCGTATCGGCCAGCGTATGCGCCATCTGGCTAAGCCGGGTATGCGAGCCGGGACAGTCCAGCAGGACGAAATCGCTGACCGCATCCAGTTCGGCCACGGCCTTGGACAGCGGATCGGTGCCGCCGGCGGTCTCGGGCTCCATCTGGCCAAGGATCGGCATGGGCAGGTCCAGCCCCTCGCGCGCGGCATAGGCGGCGCGGTTTTCAAGGTAGCGGGCAAAGCTGCGCTGGCGCACGTCAAGGTCCAGCGCGCCGACCCGGTGGCCCATGCGCACCAGCGCCGTCGCCACATGCATCGAGGTCGTGGACTTGCCAGAGCCGCCCTTCTCGTTCCCGACAACGATGATATGCGCCACGAATCCCCCTGCGATGGCCCGGAAAATGCGCCCGGACCATAGGCCGGCGGGCGCGCGAAGAAAAGCGCAACCGGGCGGCGAATCGCCGAAGATGCGATGTTTTTGCCATGGAGGCCATCCGCGAAACATTAACGAAATGTTCCACAAGCGGCTGAAAACAGCCGGATATTTAATCACGACTAGATAACTGTAGATTTGTCTTACAATACACGACTTATCGTGTCGTAATTAATGCATCGGGAACAGCCCCGAAGATTTCAGCCCTGGGAAGGAGCCAGAAGATGACCATGCTGAACCATCTGTCGGCCTTTGCCGATCGCGCGCTGCGGGTCGCCATGCCCGCCCGCGCCCGCTACGCGGTCAGTCTGATCGACCGCCGCACGGGCAAGCCGCATCGGATTTCGGATATCCCGCTGCGGCTGATGACCTGCGAGCCGTTCGAGGCCGCGCATGAGCTGATGCGCAACCGCGACCCGGCGATCTGGGACACCTTCATCGAACGGCTGGACACCAAAGGATACGCGCAATGAACATCGCCGTCACACCCTCCACCCGCCCGCGCGGCTATGCGACCATCGCGCTGTCGGATTACCGCAGCGCCCAGGGGCCAGTCCTGCGCGAATATCTGGATGGCCGCGTGGTCATCGACACCGGCAATGGTCAGGTGACGGGGCGCCCGCTGAACACCGCGCCACGGGCGCATGTCTGGATGCCGCTGTTCGGCAATCCGTTCTAAGGGGCACGGTCGGTCCCGCCGGTCCCATCTGGCCGCCCACCGCCCGCGCAAACGAAGAACGCCGCCCCTTTCGGGGCGGCGTCTGCATGTCGTGCCAGGGCGAAAGGGATCAGAAGCCCAGGCCGGCGTATTTGTTCTTGAACTTCGACACGCGGCCGCCGGTGTCCATCAGCTTGGCCGAGCCGCCGGTCCAGGCGGGGTGCGAGGTCGGGTCGATGTCCAGCGACATGGTGTCGCCTTCCTTGCCCCAGGTCGAGCGCACGGCATAGGTGGTGCCGTCGGTCATCTTGACCTCGATCAGGTGGTAGTCGGGATGGATGTCTGCTTTCATGGCGCGTCTCCTCAGGCCTTGGCGTCGGCTTTGGGCTTGTAGTTGCTGACCTCGGCGATACGGGCCGATTTACCGCGGCGATCGCGCAGGTAATACAGCTTGGCGCGGCGAACGCGGCCACGGCGCACGACGGTGATCGAATCGATATTGGTCGAGTAAAGCGGGAAGACGCGCTCGACACCCTCGCCGAACGAGATCTTGCGCACGGTGAAGGACGCGCCGATGCCGCCGCCCTTGCGCGAGATCACGACGCCTTCGTACATCTGCACGCGGGTGCGCGTGCCTTCGGTCACTTTGTAGCCGACGCGGACGGTGTCGCCGGCCTTGAAATCCGGAATTTCCTTGCCGAGCGCAGCGATCTGCTCGGCTTCCAGTTGGGCGATCAGGTTCATCGCTTTGGTTCCTCTGTTCTCTCGCGGTAAGTCCGCGATTGGTCTGATGCGCCCGAGAGCTGTCGGTCCTTTGCCGGGTCCATCCGGGTTTCCCCGTATGCCCGCCACAGGTCGGGGCGGCGTTCCTTGGTCAGCCTTTCGGCCATGTCGCGCCGCCAACTGGCAATAGCCGCGTGATTTCCCGATAGCAGAACCTCGGGGATCGCGCGGCCTTCCCAATGGGCGGGCTTCGTGTACTGCGGATGTTCAAGAAGGCCGTCGGAAAAGGATTCCTCGGCCAAGGAGTCCTGATTCCCCAGCACGCGCGGTATAAGGCGAACCGTCGCGTCGATCAAGACCTGAGCGGCCAGTTCCCCGCCGGTCAGGACATAATCGCCGATGCTGATTTCCTCGACCCCGTGGGCATCAAGAACGCGCTGGTCGACACCCTCGAACCGGCCGCAGATCAGCACCACGCCGGGCCCCTGCGCCAATTCGCGGGCGCGCGCCTGCGTAAAGGGTTTGCCGCGCGGCGACAGGTAGACGACCGGCAAGGGCGCGCCGATGCCGCCGCCCGCGGCCTCGCGCAGCGCCGCGTCCATCACGTCGGGGCGGATCACCATGCCCGCGCCGCCGCCCGCGGGCGTGTCGTCCACATTGCGGTGCCTGCCGATGCCAAAGCCGCGCAGGTCGGTCGTGCGCAGGCTCCACAGCCCTTCGGCCAGCGCCCGGCCGATTAGCGACAGGCCAAGGATGCCGGGGAAGGCATCGGGAAACAGCGTCACCACATGCGCGGCCCAGGCGCCGCGGATCAGCGGCTCGGCCATCAGGTCGCGCGGTTGCAGGCTGGCGCGGATCGACAGCCGGCCGTGGGATTTCGGCGCCTCGCTCATGCGCGGGGTCGCAGCAGGTTGGTGCAGGCGGTCAGGACCGCACCGAGCACGGCGCAGCCGACCGGGGCAAAGCCCGGCACCGCAACCGGGCCAAGACGCGTGCCCAGATACCACAGCCCCATCGAGGCCGCGCCGCAGACCAGCACCGCCAGCGCCAGGATCAGCGGATTGGGGCGGATGTTCTGCCCGGCGATCAGCGGGATCGCGCCCGCCAGCATCACCGGCGCAAAGACATAGGCATAGGAATCGCTGTTGCCCGCAAGCCCCTGCAACAGCGGACCGGCCAGCATCAGCACAATGCCCAGGACCAATGCGGGAAGGTGCATCATTCGCCGTCCTCCTCGTCGGGCGGGTCGGCGACGATGCGGCCCGCAGCCAGATCCACGGTCGGAACGAAGGCGCGGGTAAAGGGCAAAAGCAGCGTCTGCTTGCGGCCCGGGCCAAAGATTTCAAGGATGTCGCCGGCGCCATGGTCATAGACCGCGCGGACCTTGCCGATCAGCGCGCCGCCGGTGTCATGGACCGCCAGCCCGATCAGGTCGGCGTGGTAAAATTCGTCGTCGGGCAGGTTCGGCAGCTTGTCGCGATCGGCCCAAAGCGTGACGCCCTTCAGCGCCTCGGCGGCCTCGCGCGTCTCGACGCCCGACAGGCGGGCGCCAAGCGCGCCGTTCACCGGCCGCGTCAGCCGGACCGAGAAGCTGCGCTGGCCGTCCTCGGTCCAGAGGGGGGAATAGGTCGCGATATCGTTCGGTTCCGTGGTAAAGCTTTTCAGCCGCACCTCGCCCCTGACGCCAAAGGCGCCCGCGATGGCACCGACACAGACCCTATCCGACATCCGTCACCTTTCCCCGCATATTCCGTTGCGCAGCCATTGCCCGCCGGATTCCTCGCACCGGTCGTGCTGATGCGCCCGCTCCACAACCATGCCCGCGACGAACGCCGCGATCAACATCAGGGAAAGCCGGATCAGCCGCATCGGCGCAAGATCGGCGGGCGCCCCGGAAACCCCGGGCGCCCGCCCTGACCGTCTTATTCGGCGCTTTCGGCCGGGGCGTTGGCGGCTTCCGCACGCGCGGCGCGCTTGGCGGCGCGTTCTTTCGCGGCCTTGCCCGGCTCACCTTTCTTCAGGTTGGCGCGCTCGGCCTTCGGACGGGCGCCGGCAGCTTCCAGGAAGCGGGCGACGCGGTCGGTCGGCTGGGCGCCCTGGCTCAGCCAGTACTGGACGCGCTCGACATCCATCTTGATGCGGTCTTCGCTGTCCTTGGCCAGCAGCGGGTTGTAGGTGCCCAGCTTCTCCAGGAAGCGGCCGTCGCGCGGCATGCGCGAATCCGAGGCCACGATCGAGTAGAACGGGCGTTTCTTCGAGCCGCCACGGGCCAGACGGATTTTCATTGCCATTGGTTTTCTCCTTTGAATGGCGGGTTCGGCAGGGGTTCCTGCCTTACGATTGGTATTGTTCGTGGTGCCGGATGACTTCGGCGATCACGAAATTCAGGAATTTGCGCGCGAATTCCGGGTCGAGGTCGGCCTCGCGCGCGAGGCGTTCCAGCCGCTCGATCTGGGCGGCTTCGCGCGCAGGATCGGACGGAGGAAGATCGTGTTCGGCCTTGAGGCGGCCGACGGATTGGGTGTGCTTGAAGCGTTCGGCCAGCGTATAGACAAGGATCGCGTCCAGCCGGTCGATGCTGGCGCGATGCTCTTTCAGCAGGGTGGCGGCGCGGGCGGTCGGGTCGGTCATGCGCTGGCTCCGGTGGCTGGCGTGGCGGCGGGGGCAGTCCGTCCCCGGCGCCGGTCGGTCGGGGCGGCGCCCGCCGCGGATATTTGAACATGAAAGAAGCCGGGCATCATGCGTCCCCCGCCGGGTGGCGATAGATCAGGCAGGGCTGGCCCAGAAGCTCGGTTTCGCGCTCGATCACCGCACCCATGCGTTCGGCCAGCCGGCGCGAGCGCAGGTTTCCCGGTGCGATGCAGGAAATCATCGGGGCCATGCCCATCACGCGACAGGCGTGGTCGCGGGCGGCCATGGCGCCCTCGTAAGCGTAGCCCCTGCCCTCGAACCCCTCGTAGATATGCCAGCCGAGTTCGGGTTCGGGCCAGCCGTCATGTTCGACCAGTCCAAGACGGCCGGCGACGGCGCCGGTGGCGCGGTCCTCGACCATCCAGAAGCCAAAGCCCTTCAGCAGCCAGTGGCCAAAGCCCGAGGTAAAGCCCCGCCACGCATCGAAACGCGTCGAGGGGCCGCCGACGAAGCGCGCGCGATCCGACATGGCGAATGCGGCGACGGATTCAAAATCCGCCGCACGCGGTTCGCGCAAGATCAGGCGCGGGGTCTGGATGACCGGGATATCGACGGCGAGGACGGGCATCACTTCTTGCCGAACAGTCCCGAAAGGCCGCCGGGCAGGTTCAGCCCGCCAAGCTGGCCGCCAAGCCCCTTGGGGTCTTGCAGCATCTTGGTAGCCTCGGCCATCTGCGAAGGATCGACATTGGCCATGTCGGGCAGCCCGCCGCCCTTGCCGGTCATGGCGCGCATGGCCTGCTTCAGCAGGCCGCCCTTACCCATCTTGCCAAGTTTCTTCATGGTATCAGCCATTTGCTTCTGCATCTTCAGAAGCCGGTTCAGCTCGGCCACGTCCATGCCGGCGCCAAGGGCGATGCGCTTCTTGCGGCTGGCCTGCAGCATGTCGGGATTGGCGCGTTCCTTGCGGGTCATCGAGTTGATCAGCGCCACCTGCCGGCGGATCGCCTTGTCGTCCAGACCCGCGGCCTCGGCCTGCTTGGCCATCTTGCCCATGCCCGGCATCATGCCCATGATCGACTGCATGCCGCCCATCTTCTGCATCTGCTCAAGCTGGTTCTTCAGGTCGTTCATGTTGAACTGACCCTTCTGGAAGCGCTTCATCATGCGCTCGGCCTGTTCGACCTCAAGCACTTCCTGCGCTTTTTCCACCAGCGCGACGATATCGCCCATGCCAAGGATGCGGCCGGCGACGCGGTGGGCGTCGAAGACCTCAAGCGCGTCCATCTTTTCGCCAAGGCCGACGAAGCGGATCGGCTTGCCGGTCACCGCCCGCATCGACAGCGCCGCACCGCCGCGCCCGTCGCCATCCATCCGCGTCAGCACGACGCCGGTGATGCCGACCTTGCCGTCGAATTCGGTGGCGACGTTCACCGCGTCCTGGCCGGTCAGGCCATCGACGACCAGCAGCGTCTCGCGCGGGGTGGCGACGTCGCGGACGGCCTGCACCTCGTCCATCAGCACCTGATCGATATGCAGGCGCCCGGCGGTGTCGAGCATATAGACGTCATAGCCGCCCAGCGTCGCCTGCTGTTTGGCGCGTTTCGCGATCTGGACCGCGTTCTCGCCCGGGACGATGGGCAGCGTATCGACGCCGATCTGCTGGCCCAGAATCGCCAGCTGCTCCATCGCGGCGGGGCGGTTGGTGTCCAGCGACGCCATCAGCACGCGCTTCTTTTCGCGCTCTTTCAGGCGGCGGGCCAGCTTGGCGGTGGTCGTCGTCTTGCCCGAGCCCTGAAGGCCGACCATCAGGATCGGCGCGGGCGGGTTGTCGATGCGCAGCGCGTCGGGCTGGCCTTCGCCCTGAAGAACCTTGATCAGCTCGTCATGGACGATCTTCACGACCTGCTGGCCGGGGGTGATCGATTTCGTCACCGCAGCGCCCGTCGCCTTGGCGGTCACGGTCTTGACGAAGCTGCGCGCCACCGGCAGCGAGACGTCGGCCTCAAGCAGGGCCACGCGCACTTCGCGCATGGCGGCGGCGACGTCATCCTCGGACAGGGCGCCCTGTTTGGTCAGCCGGTCGAATACACCGCCCAGACGGTCGGAAAGGTTCTCGAACATGGCGGCCCTCCTTGCAGGTCCAAAACACGAATGCCCCCGTGGGCGCAACGCGCTGACGGAGGGCGATCCCCGCGCGATGCGGGGACCGGAAGGGACATCCTTCCGGGAATTGCGTTGCCTGATATGCAAAAACGGCCTCCGAGTCAACGAAGGCCGTTTGCATCATCTGCCGGGCGTCAGGCGGCCAGGTTTTCCAGCGCCGCATTGGCGCGGGCCAGACCCGCCTCGCGGTCGAAGGCAAGGCCATCGGCGGCGACGAATTCGACATCGGTGATGCCCAGAAAGCCCAGCATATGCCGCAGATAGCCCGAGGCGAAATCCAGATCCGAGCCAAAGGGCGTGCCCGCCGCCGTATAGGCAAAGATCGCGCGCTTGCCCTTCAGCAGCCCTTCGGGGCCGGCCTCGGTATAGCGGAAGCTGAGGCCGGCACGGGCGATCTGGTCCAGCCAGTTCTTGAGCTGCGCGGTCAGGGTGAAGTTATAGATCGGCAGCCCGATCACCAGAACGTCGGCATCCTGCACCTCGCGCAGATAGGCGTCCGAGGTGGCGACCAGCGCCTGCTGTTCGGCGGTCGGGTTTTCCGGCACCAGCCGCACCGCCTTGAACCAGTCGGTGTCGATGGCCGGCACGCCTTCGTTCAGGTCGCGATAGGTGACGCTGGCGGTCGGGTTCGCCGCCTTCAGCCTGGCGACGATCTGCGCCGTCAGTTGGCGCGAGACCGAGGCATCCCCGGTAATGGCGCTGTCGATATGCAGGATGTTCATCCGCGTGCTCCGTGAATTCGTGATGGCGGGGATTTACCCCTTTGCATCGCCGAACGAAACAGCGATAAACGCGCAGGTTCTGTGCAGGAACGCACAATGCAGATCGAAAGCTGGGACGATATCCGCAATGCGCTGGCGGTGGCGCGCATGGGCACGGTGAGCGGTGCCGCGCAGGCGCTTGGCGTGCATCATGCGACCGTCATCCGCCGCATCGACGCGCTGGAGGCGGCGCTGGGGGTGCGGCTCTTCCAGCGCCATCCGCGCGGCTATGCCCTGACCGAGGCCGGGCAGGCCCTGCTGGACGAGGCGGGTGCGGCGGACGCGCGTTTCGCGCAGATGGCCGCGCGCATCGCCGGCGCCGGCGAGCGGATCGAGGGCGAGATCGTCGTCACCTCGCTGCCGGAACTGACCGATCTGGTGCTGCCGCGGCTGATCGGGCTGATGCGCGCCCATCCGGCGCTGCGGCTGCGCTACCTGACCGACCCGCGCCTTTACCGGCTGGAAACCGGCGAGGCGCAGGTCGCCATCCGCGCCGGTGCCCGCCCGACCGAGCCCGACTATGTCGCCCGTCCGATGATGACGATGCAGACCGGGCTTTACGGCTCGGCCGGCTATGTGGCGGGCGCCGGCGCGCTGGAGGATCTGCGCGCGCATCGCTTCGTCCTGCCGGGGCTTGAGGCCCGGCGCGCGCCCTTCATGCAATGGCTGGGCGACCGGCTTGCGCCGGAAAACATCGCGCTGGTCAGCAACGACCCCGCGGTGCGGATGGCGGCGATATCGGCGGGGCTGGGGCTGGGCTGGGTGCCAACGGCCCGTGCGGGCGACCTGATCCAGGTGATGACGCTGCCGGAATGGGATTCGCATTTCTGGCTGGTCACGCATGTCGACCTGCATCGCAGCCCCAAGGTGCAGGCCGTGCTGAAGGCCCTGCGCAGCGGGGACGATGGCACTGGCAACGGCGGCGCAGCCTGAGGCTTCACCTTGGCCGCGATCCGGGATACCGCTGGCGGCAAGGCCGCGCGCAAGGCAGCGGACCGGACAGGAAAGCCCGCATGACCGCGACCGTGACCAATGCGATCTCGACCCGGATGACGCCGGGCGACTGGGCGCAACTGCTGCTGCTGTCGCTGATCTGGGGCGGCTCGTTCTTTCTGACCGGCATCGCCGTCAAGGGCCTGCCGGTCCTGACGCTGGTCGCGGTGCGGCTGGCGGTGGCGGCGCTGGTCCTGTGGACGGTGGTCCTGGTGCGCGGCACCCCCGTTCCGCGCGACCCGCGCCTGTGGGGAGCCTTCGTCATCATGGGGGTGCTGAACAACGCCCTGCCCTTCATCCTGATCGCCTGGGGACAGCGCGCGATCCCGTCAGGGCTGGCCTCGATCCTGAATGCGACGACGCCGCTGTTCACGGTGCTGGTCGGAGCAGTGCTGCTGGCGGACGAACGCGCGACGGCGCAGAAATTCGCGGGCGTGCTGATGGGGCTTGCGGGCGTGGCGGTAATGATGGGGCTGGACACCTTCGCGGGCACGGGCCACGCGCTATTGCCGCAGCTCGCGGTTCTGGGCGCGGCGCTGAGCTATGCCTTCGCCGGCGTCTATGGCCGCCGCTTTGGCCGCATGCGCATGGACCCGTTCCTGAGTGCGGCCGGCATGGTGACCGGCGCCAGCCTTGCCATCGTTCCCGCCGCCCTTCTGCATGACGGCGTGCCGCATGGGGTGGGCGCACCCTATCTGCTGGCCGCCATCGCCATCGGCGTGATCGGCACCGGGCTGGCCTATGTCGTCTATTTCAGCATCCTTGCCCGCGCCGGGGCCACGAATATCTCGCTGGTGACATTCCTTGTGCCGGTGACCGCCATCCTGCTGGGCTGGATCTTCCTTAACGAGATGCTGGGCCCCGCCCACCTTGTCGGCATGGCGATGATCGCGCTGGGGCTGGCGCTGATCGACGGCCGCCTGATCCGGCGGCGGCGGCCATGACGCGGACGACCGCAGCCCCGCCGCCAGCGCCGCAGGGCATCCCCCATACCCGGCGCGAGGCGCTGTGCGGCCATGCCGCCATGCTGGCCTTTTCGGTGCTGATCGCGGGGTCCTTCTCGCTGGGGGCGCGGGTCGCGAACCTGATCGACCCGGTGGCGATCACGGCCTTGCGCTTCGTTCTCGCCTCGGTCGCGGTGGGTGTGTTTTCCTGCGTCGCGGGACCGGGTCTGCCGCGCCGCGCCTTTGCCGCGCCGTGGCGCTATCTGGTGCTGGGCGGGCTTTACGCCATCTATTTCGTCCTGATGTTCGAGGGGCTGAAGACCGCCCTGCCCGTCCCGGCCGCCGCGGTATTCGCGCTGACACCGCTGATGGCGGCGGGTTTCGGCTGGCTGGTCCTGCGCCAGATCACCAGCCCGCACATGGCGCTGGCGCTGGCCATGGGCGGCGCGGGCTCGCTTTGGGTGATCTTTCGCGGCGACATGGCGGCGCTGGCACGGATGGAGTTCGGGCGGGGCGAGGCGATCTATCTGGCCGGCTGCGCGGCGCATGCGCTTTATACGCCGGTGGTGCGGCGGCTGAACCGGGGCGAAAGCCCGGTCGTTTCGACCTTTGCCACGCTGGTCGCGGGGACGGCGATCCTGCTTTTCTGGGGCTGGGGCGCGATCCGGGCGACGGATTGGGCCAATATGCCGCCGATCGTCTGGTTCACGCTGGTCTATGTGGCGCTGTTCGCGACGGCGGCGACCGTCGTGCTGGTGCAGTTCGCCAGCCTGCGCCTGCCCGCGGCCAAGGTCATGGCCTATACCTATCTGACCCCGGCCTGGGTGATCCTGCTTGAAGGCGTGCTGACCGGCACCATGCCGGGGCTGATCGTGCTGCCCGGCATCGCCGCGATCACGCTGGCGCTGGTGATGCTGCTGAAGGATTAACCCTTTGGCAGAAGTGCGATCCGCTGCCGGGTCACCCCCGCAATGGCCGCCTGCGAATACAGCATCGGAACATAGGCGCCCTCGGCCCAGGCCGGTTGCAGGTCGCCGTAATGCGCCGCACCCGGCAAACCGGACTGGCCGGGCGTGTTGATGCAAAGGCTCGCATCCCAGTCGCCCACGTCGATCAGCATGCGGACCGAAGGGCCAGCCGTCACCGCCAGATCCCCCGGCCGGTAGGCGGCGTAATTCGGGGTCGAGCCGGACCCGCCACGCGGCAGCGGCGGAAACGACCACGCGCCGGGCGCAAGGCGGTGCAGCGGGTGCCGAAGCTCCAGCCGGTGGATGGCGCCCCATGACCACCCGGCCGGGTCCGCGCCCATCAGGCCCGCGCAATCCCGCCATGCCGCATCCAGCGAGGCGGCGATGGCCCCGGGCAGGTCCTTCTGCGCGCCAAGCCAGCGCAGCAGCACCGGCGGGTCATAAGGGGCAAGCAGCGGCAGGACCTCGGCGCTTGCGCCCAGAGCCCCGGCAATCGCCGGGCCAAGGTGGCGCGAAAGCCATATCTCGATAAAGGCGGCGGCGGGGCTTTCCGCGCGCAAATCGCCGTGAAAGCCAGCAAGCAAGGCGCGCATCGCCGGCGGGATGGCGCGGGCGCGCAGCCAGTCGGCCAGCCCGGCGGCGATCTTGGAGTGAACGCTCAGTTGCAGGCGGGCGCAGTCCTGCATCGTCACCTTCGCCAGCCCCGCTAGGGCGGCGTTCAGGAAATCATGGCGGCTGGGGTCCAGCCATTCATGGCCCGGAACCGGACCCTGCCAGCCCGGCGGCAGGTTCATCGCATTGGCGGTGGCGATGAAGCCACGGGGCGGGTTCACCTCGACCGGGCCATCGTCGGGGTCGGCCAGCCCCTGCCATTCAAAACGCCCGTCGCCCGGCACCGGCAAAAGCCCCTGCCAGCCCTGCCGGATCGGCGAGGCGCCCGCGGGCTTCCAGACGATATCCCCCGCCACGTCGCCATAGATATGGTTGACCGAGGGACAGCCCCAGCCGCGCAGCGCCGCCAGATAGTCCGTGCGGTTCTGCGCGCGCATGACCGACAGGCTGGCCATGTAGGGCGCGGTTCCGGGCAGCGTCCAGACGGTGCGGATAGCGAAGGCATGCGTCGCCGTGCGGTGGATCACCGGGCCGTGGCGGGTAAAGCGCAGCTCGACCGGCTGACCGGGATGGCCGCGCACGGGCACCGTTTCGCGAACGATCTGCATCCGCTCCCAGCCGCCGTTGTAGCGGTAAAGGTCGGCGTCGCCCGGATGCAGCTCATAGGCGTGGATATCTTCCTGATCGTCGCCATAGATGGTCAGGCCAAAGGCGGCGCTGCCGTTATGGCCCATCGAGATGCCGGGGACCATCGGTTCACCCGCGCCGATGGCGTCAAAGCCCGGCATCGACAGGTGGACGATATAGCGCACCGAGGGCAGCACATGCGTCCGGTGCGGATCAAGGCACAGGATCGCCCGCCCCGTGGCCGAACGCGCCGGCGAGATCACCCAGTTGTTCGAGCCCTCGGCGCTGGCGATGCGGTCCACCTCGCCCAAAGGCGTCGGCTGCGACCAAAGCGGCGCATCCGCAAGCGGCGCCTCCAGCCTGTCGCGGGCAAAGCTGACCGGCGAGACCGCCAGCAGGAAATCCCGCAGCACCCGGTCCGAGAACAGGCCAAGATCCAGCCCCTCGGGCACGGCCGGGACGACGAAGGGTTCAATATCCTTGCGCAGCAGGTCCAGCGCCGCGCCCGCCCTGGGCCCCATCAGCGCCATGACGCGGGCGCGCAAAAGCTCGGACGTGGCGTTGCGGGTCAGCGAATGGCTGCGCACGCGCACCACGTCGCCGGGCGCCCAATGCGCGGGGGCACAGTCGAGAAGCGCGAATTCCGGCGGCAGCGGCAGATCGCCCGCCAGCACGCCATCGACGTAAGCGTTGATCCCGGCGGCGAAGGCCGTGCAGATCGCCTGCGCGTCGGGCGCATAGGCCGCCCATTCCGCCGCCATGTCGCCGCGGTAAAGAAACAGGCGCGCGGCGCGGTCCTGTTCCAGATAGCCGGGACCAAGGTCCTGCGCCAGCAGCCCAAGCCCGCGCTTGCGCGCCAGATCGATCTGCCACAGCCGGTCCCGGGCCGCGTTCCAGCCCTGGGCAAAGAACAGGTCGTCGCGGTTTTCCGCGCGGATATGGGCGATGCCCCAGGGATCGACGCTGATCGTGACTTCGGCGTGAAGGCCGTTCAGGCGGTGGGTGACGTCTTGGGTCATGAAACATGCTCAGGCAGGCGGCAGGCCATGGGCCGCCGCATGGAAAATGCGCCGCGCCCCCGGGCCGGGGGGCGCAGCCCCGGGATCGGTCAGGCCAGTTCCAGGAACATGCCGGCGTGGAAGCGGGCGCGCTCGATCAGGCTATCCTCCTGGATGTGCTCTTCCAGCGTATGCAGGCCCGAGCCGCGCAGCCCCGTCGAGTCGATGGTCGGGATCCCCAGCGCGCCGGTAAAGTTCCCGTCCGAGCCGCCGCCCAGCGCCGCATGCGGCAGATCGAACCCGACGCGCCCGGCGATGCCCTTGGCGATATCGTAAAGCGCCATGTCCTGCGGCTGGCCCGGCTTCCAGACCGGGCGGGTGACGCCACGGGTGACGATGAATTCGACATCGTTGGCCGATTGCGACAGGCCCAGCATCGCCGTGATCCCGGCCTCAAGGTCCTCGTCGGTCTTGGCCATCGACAGCACCTCGGCAAAGCACGAGGACGAGACGCAGTTCACCCATTGCCCGGCATGGATCACCCCGACCGAGAAGGTGCAGTCCTCGGTGGTCATCGCCTCGATCTCGGGGATCTTGCGCGCCATCATCGCAATGGCCGAGCGGCCCTCTTTCAGATAGGCCCCGGCATGCGAGGGCACGCCCCGCGTCTCAAGGTTGAAGCGCGCGATGGCGAAGCGGCCGATGGCGCAGAAATTGCCGTTGAACGAGGGTTCGGGGACGATGACGTATTTGTTCATCAGCGCCTCCTGCTCGATCAGGTCGCGGGTGGCGGGGGTGCCGATTTCCTCATCCGGGGTGAACAGGAACGTCACCGGCAGCGGCGTTTCGGCGCCTGCGCGCATGATCTGGCGCATGGCCTCCAGCGCGACGAAATTGCCGCCCTTCATGTCCTGGATGCCGGGGCCATAGATG
This sequence comes from Paracoccus sp. (in: a-proteobacteria), assembly GCA_046348875.1. Taxonomy (GTDB): domain Bacteria; phylum Pseudomonadota; class Alphaproteobacteria; order Rhodobacterales; family Rhodobacteraceae; genus Paracoccus. The sequence goes on along the minus strand of JAXMDJ010000009.1, from coordinate 37,205 downwards.
CGCCCCGCCTCGCGCCGCCAGGGGTTCTTTTGCAGCGTGCCGACCGGATGGACGGTATCGAGATGGCCTGACACAAGGATGCCCGGGCCGCGGCCGCGGTCGCGATGCGGGAACCTGACCCGCAGGGACGGCCCAAGCCCCATGCGGCCGGGGATCACCTCAAGGCTGGCGCCGGCGGCGGCGCAGTCATAGGCGACCACATCCACCATGCGCGCGACGGCGGCGGCGTCGAAGGTCGGGCTTTCCGTCTCGACCCAGGGGCGCAGGCGGCGGATCATGTCCTCATTGTCGAAATTCAGATCCAGAAAAGACATCAGGCAGCTTCCTTCAGCAGTGGCATGCGACGTTCGATGATGCGGGCATAGATCGAGGCACCGATGGGCAGCACCCCAGGTTCCAGCACGAAGGCGGGATTGTGCAGGGCGGCCCGGCCGCCATGCATGACGTTGATATAGGCGCCGGGCACCATGGCGGACATGTCGGCGAAATCCTCGGAACCCATGACCAGCGGGCCTTCGTCGTTCACGTTCTCGGAGCCCAGAATGTCGGCGGCGGCGGCGACATAGGCATCGGCCAGATCGGGGTCGTTCACCAGCACGTCGAAGACATTGCGGATATCGACGTCGATCTCGATCCCGTGGGCGACGGCAAGGCCTGCGCAAAGCTCGCGCATACGCGTGTCCACCAGCGCCATCACCTCGGGGTCGAAATAGCGCACGGTCCCGGCGATGGCCGCGGTCTCGGGCACGATGTTATAGGCCGAGCCGGTGTTGAAGCGGGTGCAGGACAGCACGCAGGGCTTTACCGGATCGACATTGCGCGAGACGATTGTCTGCAACTGCCCCACCAGATCGGCGCCGATCACCAGCGCATCGCGTGAGCGGTGGGGCTGCGCGGCATGGCTGCCCCGGCCCCGGATGGTAATGTCGAAGAACGCCGCCCCCGCCATCATCGGCCCCTTGCGGATGCGGGCGCGGCCCAGCTGCGACAGCGGCGTGTTGTGCATGCCGTAGACCTCGTCCACGGGGAAGCGCTCGAACAGTCCCTCGGCGATCATGCGCCGCGCGCCGCCCAGCCCCTCTTCGGCGGGCTGGAAGATAAAGACGGCGGTGCCATCGAAATCGCGCGTCGCGGCAAGGTATTGCGCCGCGCCCAACAGCATCGTGGTATGGCCGTCATGACCGCAGGCATGCATCCGGTCAGCGTTCTTCGAGGCATAGGGCAGGCCCGTCACCTCCTGGATGGGCAGCGCGTCCATGTCGGCGCGCAGGCCGATGCGGCGGTTCCCCTGCCCCTTGCCATGCAGGATGCCGACGACGCCGGTCGCGGCGATGCCGGTATGGACCTCGTCGAAGCCCCAGTCCTTCAGCAGCTTCTCGACCACGGCCGCGGCATGGGTTTCCTCGAAGCCAAGCTGGGGGTTGGCGTGCAGGTCCTGAAACACCGCGCGCAGCTCGGGCGCGCGGTCTTCGATGAACTGGATCAATGGCATGGTTGGTTCCCCTTCAGGCAGCCAGCGGCTTGCGGGCTGCGAAATCCCAGAAACGTCCCGGCGCGGCGTCGATCAGCGCGCGGGTATAGTCGTGCTGCGGCCGGTGCAGCACGGTCGAGGCCGGCCCCTGTTCCACCACCTGCCCGCGCTGCATCACCAGCACGTCGTCGCAGATCTGGGCCGCCACGCGCAGGTCATGGGTGATGAAGATGATCGCGATGCCGGTCTGGCGCTGCAATTCGTCCAGAAGATCCAGCACCTGCGCCTGCACCGACACATCCAGCGCCGAGACCGCCTCATCCGCGACCAGCACATCGGGGCGCAGCATGACGGCGCGGGCAATGGCGATGCGCTGGCGCTGGCCACCGGAAAACTGGTGCGGATAGCGGCGCAGCGCGTCCTCGGGCAATGAAACGATCTTCAGCAGGCGCTTGGCCTCGGCGATGGCCTCGGCATGGGGGACGCCGTAATTCACCGGCCCCTCGGTCAACGAGCGCGCAATCGTCCAGCGCGGGTTGAGCGAGCGGAACGGGTCCTGAAACACCACCTGCAACTTCTTGCGCCTGGGCTTCATGGCACGGGTCGAGAGATGGGCGATATCGTCGCCCTCCAGCAGGATCTGGCCCTCGGTCGGTTCGATCAGCCGCATGATCGAGCGCGCGACCGTGGTCTTGCCCGAGCCGCTTTCGCCGACGATCCCCAGCGTGCGCCCCGGCGCAAGGTCGAAGTTCACCCCATACGAGGCCCGCACCTCGGTCTTTTTCGTGAACAGGCCGCCGCTGGAATAGGTCTTGCCAAGATCCCTGGTCACAAGGACCGGCAGGGCATCCCCGGCCGGGCGCGGCTCGCGCGGCACAAGGCTGGGCACGGCCGAAAGCAGCTTGCGGGTATAGTCGTGCTGCGGATGCTGCAGCACCTGCCGGATCGGGCCGGTCTCAAGGATCTCGCCATGGCGCATGACGCAGACGCGGTCGGCGATCTCGGCCACCACGCCCATGTCATGGGTGATGAACAGAACGGCCGTGCCGTGCTTTTCCTGAAGCTCGGCGATCAGCGACAGGATCTGCTTTTGCGTGGTCACGTCCAGCGCGGTCGTCGGCTCGTCCGCGATCAGCAGCGCGGGTTCAAGGATCAGTGCCATGGCGATCATGATGCGCTGGCGCTGGCCGCCGGAAAGCTGGTGGGGGTAACTTTCAAAGATGCGCTCGACATCGGGCAGATGCACCTGCTCCATGATGTCGATGACCTTGGCGCGCTTTTCGGCGCCGCCCAGACGGGTGTGCAGGTCCAGCACCTCCATGATCTGGGCGCCGACCTTCAGGACCGGGTTCAGCGCCGTCATCGGCTCTTGAAAGATCATGGCAAGGTCGCGGGCGCGCATCTGCTTCATCTGCGCCTCGCTCAGCGCCAGCAGGTCCTGCCCCTTCAGCATGATCTGCCCCGAACGCACGGTCAGCGCGCCCTTGGGCAACAGCCCCATCGTCGCCAGCGACGTCACCGACTTGCCCGAGCCGCTTTCGCCCACAAGGCAGACCGTCTCGCCATGGCGGATGTCGAAGCTGACGCCCTTCAGCACCATCGGCAGGTCCGGGTTGCCGCCGATGCCCACGACCAGGTCGCGGATTTCCAGGACCACCGGCTCGGCTGAGAAATCCTTGTCTCGCAATTGCATGTCAGGCCTCACGTTTCTTCATGCGCGGGTCCAGCGCGTCGCGCACCGCATCGCCGATCAGGTTGATGGACAGCACGCAGATCGTCAGCAGCAGGCCCGGCCACAGGATGATGCCGGGATTGATGCGGAAATATTGCCGCCCTTCGGCCATGATGTTGCCCCATGTCGGAATTTCCGTGCTGATGCCGGCGCCAAGGAATGACAGCAGCGCCTCGGTCAGGATCGCCGAGGCGATGACATAGGTGCCCTGCACGATCATCGGCGCCATGGTGTTCGGCAACAGGTGCTGGAACAGGATCTTCGGCGTCGACGAGCCCAGCGCCATCGCGGCCTCGACATAGGGTTCCTCGCGCGCGGTCAGCACGACCGAGCGCACCAGCCGCACCACGCGCGGCATCTCGGGGATGGTGATGGCGATGATGACCGAGCCGATCGACGGCCCGTTCAGCGCCACCAGCGCGATCGCGATCAGGATCGAGGGCATCGCCATCAGCGCGTCCATGGCGCGCATGATGATGGCATCGGCCAGCCGGAAATAGCCGGCGACCAGCCCGATCACCACGCCCAGGACCAGCGCCACCACCGCCGCGCTGATCCCGATCTGCAACGAGATGCGCCCGCCAAGGATCATCCGCGAAAACAGGTCGCGGCCAAAGCCGTCGGTGCCCAGCAGGTGTTCCTCGGACGGCGGTTTCAGCCGCATCATCGGGTCCATCGCCAGGGGGTCGTGCGTGGCGATCCATGGCGAAAAGATGGTCAGCAGCACCACGCCCAGAAGCATGATGGCCGCGACAAAGGGGCCGATCCCGGCCTTCGAGGGCGAGACCAGCGACAGCAGACGCAGCGTCAGGGGCTTGTCCGCATCGGAACGGGATGTGTTCATCAGTAGCGGATCCTTGGGTCGAACAGCGAATAGGACAGGTCGATCAGCAGGTTGACGGCGACGTAAAGCGTTGCGGTCAGCAGGATCAGCGCCTGAATGACGGGATAATCGCGCGCCAGCACCGCATCGACGGTCAGCCGCCCGATGCCGGGGATGTTGAAGATCGTCTCGGTCACCACCACGCCCGAGATCAGCAGCGCGAAGCCCGCGCCGACGATGGTGGCGATGGGGACGGCGGCGTTCTTCAGCGCATGGACGAACAGCAGCCTGCGGTCGCCGACGCCCTTGGCGCGGGCGGTGCGGATATAGTCCTCGTTCAGGACATCCAGCATCGCTGCCCGCGTCATCCGCGCGATCAGCGCGATATAGATCGAGGCCAGCGTCAGCGCCGGCAGGATCGCGCGTTCCATGAAGGGCGCGATGCCGGCCGAGATCGGCTTGAAGCCTTGCGGCGGCAGCCAGCCCAGCTTGACCGAGAAGATCAGCAGCAGGACATAGCCGACCAGAAAGACCGGAACCGAGAACCCCAGGACCGAAAAGGACATGACAAGGTAATCGACCCATGTCCTGTGCTTCCACGCGGCGATGACGCCCATGGGAATGGCGATGCAGACGGCGATGATGATGGTCAGCACCGCCAGCGACATCGACGGCCCCACCCGCTTTTCCACCAGATCAAGGACCGGCACGCCCGAAATCAGCGAGGTGCCGAAATCGCCCCGCAGGATGCCGGTGATCCACTTGACGTATTGGGTCAGCAAGGGTTCGTTCAGGCCCATCGCCTCGCGGATGCGCGCCAGCGTCTCGGGGGTGGCGTTGTCGCCGGCGATGATGGCGGCGGGGTCGCCCGGCGTCAGGCGCAGCATCAGGAAGACAAAGACGGATACCAGAAACAGCACCGGAATGACCGACAGGATCCGCTTCAGGATATAGTTCAGCATGAGCTTCTCCGCTGATCCGGGGACGCGCCGGCCGGTGCCGGGCATGAGGCGGTCTGCCACGATGCACGGGCGGGCGGCGGATGGGCCGGCCCCCGGAACGGGGACCGGTCAGGGAACCCCGGCCAGGCCGGGGCCGACAAGGCGGGGGCCGGGACCGGGCTTATTCCTCGGTCTTTTTCACACCCCAGAAGACCGGCACGGCGGTCGGCGGCATGTCGACCAGCACCGCGCGGCGTGCCTGCGGGAAGTTGTATTCGCCAAGCGGGATATAGCTGACCTCGTCGATGGCATGGGCCTGGATCTTGTCGGTCGCGGCCTTCTGTTCCTCGGGCGTGGTCGCCTCGATGAATTCCTGCTTGAGGTTTTCCATCTCGGGGTCTTCGGGCCAGCCGAACCAGGCCTGGTCGCCGCGCCCGTTCAGCATGACGTTGTTGACCGGGCTTGCCACCTCCGAGACCTGCCAGTTGGTAAAGAACATGCTCCAGCCGCCCTTGGACGGCGCCTCCATCGAGGCGCGGCGCGTCACCAGCGTCTGCCAGTCCATCGGCTGCATGTCGACGGTGAAGCCCGCATCGCGCAGCATCTGTGCGGCGACCACCGGCTGCGCCTTCAGCGTCGGGCCATCGGTCGGCTGCATCAGCACGATGGGCGTGCCGTCATAGCCGGCCTCGGCCAGCAGCTTCTTGGCGCCCTCGGGATCGCCCTTGTCGGTCAGGGTTTCGGTTCCCGACTGGTTCTCGAACGGGGTGCCGCAGCCAAAGATCGCGCCGCAGATCTTGTAATATTCGGGGCTGGCGGTCAGCGCCATCAGCACCGGCTCTTGCGACATGGCCATCAGCGCGGCGCGGCGGATCTTGGGGTTGTCAAAGGGCGGGTGCTTGAAGTTCATGCGCCCCACGGTCTGAAAGCCGAAGGCCGCGCGCTTTTCCACGACCACGGTATCGTCGCCCTCGACCAGCGGGATCAGGTCGACCGGCATCGATTCGATCAGGTCGATATCGCCCGATTGCAGCGCGTTCACCGCCGTCTGGCTGTCCGACATCGTGACCCAGCGCACCTTGTCGACATTCACGACCTTGCCGCCGGCAAAGCCCGAGGCAGGCTCGCTGCGCGGAACGTACTCCTCGTTCTTGAGGTAGGTCACGCCGACGCCGGGCTGGAATTCCTCGGGGACGAACTTGAACGGACCCGAGCCGACATGCTCCTTGATCGCCTCGTCGGCGGGGGTTTCGGCCACGCGCTTGGGCATGATGAAGGGCGGCACGCCCGACTGCTTGGCGACGGTCGAAAGGAACGGCCCGAACGGGGTTTTCAGCTTCCAGACCACGGTCTTTTCGTCGGGCGCGGTCAGCGCCTCGGTCACCGCCATGATCGACTGGCCGCCGGTATCGCGCTTGCCCCAGCGCGTCAGCGAGGCCACGACATCCTCGCCGGTGACCGGCGCGCCGTCGTGGAATTTCAGCCCGTCGCGCAGCGTGAACGTATAGGTCAGCCCGTCATCCGAGGCCTTCACCTCGGCCATCTGCGGCTGGGGGACGAAATTCTCGTCCTCGGCCAGCAGCACGTCATAGATCATGTAGCCATGGTCGCGGGTGATATGGGCGGTGGTGATCACCGGGTCCAGCACCCGCAGGTCGGAATGCATCACGGCGGTGACGGTGGTTTCGGCGAACGCGCCACCCGCGGCCAGCGCAAGCGCCGAGGCGAAAATTCCGGTCTTCAAGGTAAGCCTCAAGGGATAGTTCATCAGTGATCTCTCTCTCTGTTGCTTGGTCTCTTGGTCATTTCGGCGGCTGGAACACCGGCCCCAGCGGGCGCGTGCGCATCCCGGGGCGAAGGCTGGTCCATGGCAGCGAGGACGGGCAAAGCGGCATCGCCCCGGGCGCGGTGGCGACAAGGATCGTTTCCGCGATGGGCGCGAAATCGGCGCGGAAATGCACCGAGCTCTTGTTGACAAGGATGCGCTGGCGCTCGGGCTCGATGCCGACCATGCGATAGAAGTTGCGGTCGGCCATATGCGCGATGTGGCTGGTCACGACGACGCGGACGCCGCCAATTTCAAGCGCGGCCGAGGGCCCCATGTCGATATGCGTGCCGCCGAAATAGGGGCCGGTGGCGTGGACCTTGCCATCCGACAGCGCGGCGACGCGGGCGCGGGTGACGAAGGGGCTGTCGCCCGCAATCCCCGAGCGCCCGCCCAGCGCCACCTCGATTTCCGCGCCAAGGCCCGCGGCATGGGCGGCGCGCGCGGCCTCGGGGTCGTGGAAATTGCCCAGCGCCGCGCCCTGCGCGCCACAGGCGACCAGCGCCCGCAACATGCCGGTGGTGTCCGAGGACCCGCCCGCGCCGGGATTGTCCTGCGTATCGGCGATGACGACCGGACGCGAGGCATGTTCGGCCAGCGCCATCGCCTGTCGCACGGCATCCTCGGGCATCCAGGAGGTGCCGACGAATTCGGCCTCATGCGCCAGCAGCGCCGCGGCCATGGCATCGGCGCAGGCCCGGACGGCGGCGGCATCGGGGCCATAGGCGAATGTCGCCGGGCCGCAACCGGCGAAATCGGCGGCCGGAAAGCCCATGAACATCGAGGCCGTGGCGACGCCCGGCGGCAGGTCGAAGGTCATCTGGTAAAGGCCGCGTGCCGGCTCCATGCCGGTATATTGCCAGGTGATCGGAATGAGGTAGTCGACCGTCCGCATCGCCTTGGCCCAGCGCCCGCCCGCGCGCAGCATGTCGTCCAGCGCCTTGGCCGCGCGATATCCGGTCTCGGCCATGTCGACATGCGGATAGGTGCGAAAGCCCACCATGATGTCCGAATGCTCGAACATCTGCGCGGTGATATTGCCGTGCAGGTCCAGCGCGCAGGCGATCGGCAGGTCGGGATGGATCTTGCGGATGCGGGCCAGCAGCTCGCCCTCGCCATCGGGCAGGTGCTCGGCGACCATGGCGCCATGCAGGTCAAGGCAGATCGCATCCAGCGGCCCGGCCTCGCGCAGCCCTTGCAGGATCTCGCCCACGATTTCCTCATAGGTCGCGCGCGTCACCGGGGCCGAGGGGATGGCGCCGGTCCACAGGATCGGCACCACGTCCCAGCCAGCCTTCTCGGCATAGTCAAAGGCCCCCGCCATGCCCAGGTTCACGCCCCGCAGCGCCTCGCGCATGGCGGCGCCACGGACAAATGGCACATATCCGCCCCCCTGCCGAAAGGCCGCCATGTCGGCGGGCGCCGCTGCGAAACTGTTGCTTTCGTGCAGGAAACCGGCAAATGCGACGCGAATGGACAAGGGAGAGCCTTTCGTCAGGAACAAGAATCAGCATTGCGTATCGCGTGCCGATACAAGAATATCGAAAATTAAGACGTCCGAAGCGGCGTCTGTCAACGTGTTTCCGCCAGTAAAAGAAAGCAGGCCTACATGCTTCAGGATTGGACCGGCGTTTCGACCTTCGACCCGAAAGAGGCCGAGACCTTCAGTGACGACCCGTTATTCGTGCGGGCGGCAGCACGGGCGGTGGCAGTGCTGTCAGCCTTTGAACATGCTTACAAGCCATTGTCCCTGAACGAGATTTCCGCGCTGTCCGGCGTCGATCGCAGCGCCGCGCAGCGCATGGTGCACACGCTTCAGGCGCTGGACCTGATCACCCGCGACGACGAGGATCGCGGCTATCTGCCGGGCAAGCGCATCCTGACGATGGCCTATTCATACCTTCGTCTGAATCCGGTCGCGCAGAAGGCCACGCCGGTGCTGCTGGAGCTGCGCCGCCGCACGCGCGAACGCGTCGACATGTCCTTCTGGGACGACACGCGGCTGATCTATGCGCTGCGGATGCCCTCGAAACACGAGATATTTACCGCGACGCTGATCGGGAACGCGGTGCCGGTCTATTGCACGGCGGGCGGCCTTGCGGTCCTGTCCTGCCTGCCCGACGCCGAGATCGCCGATATCTTCGAGCGCTCGCCCCGCATGTCCTACACGACCGAGACCTTCACCACGCTGGCCGAGGTGATGGAGGCGGTGGAGGCCGCCCGCACGCGCGGCCATTCCATCGTCTCGGGGCAGTTGCTGCGACACGAGCTGGCGATGGGCGTGCCGGTGCGGGACGGCCAGGGCCGGCCCCTGGGCGCGATCCATCTGGCAGGCTCGCTTGAGGAACACAGCGTCGAGGAATTCTCGGCAAAGTTCGGCTCGCTTCTGGAACAGGCGGGGCGGACGGTTTCCGGGTTTCGCTGAGGCGGGCAATGAAAAGCCGCCCGCCACGGGGATGTGGCGGGCGGCCTCGGTTCGGGTCGGCGGGCTTAGAACAGCCCGTAAAGGATCGCGCTCATGGTGATGAGGCCGGCGACCGTCACGAAGACGTTCGAGGCCGCGCCGCGATAACGCGCCAGCGCCGGCACCTTGTGGATCGCATACATCGGCATCAGATACAGGATCGCGGCGATGACCGGACCGGCCAGCGTCTCGATCAGGCCCAGGATCGACGGGTTCATCACCGCCACCGCCCATGTGGTCAGGAAGATGAAGACGGCGACGCCGATGCTCAGGCTCCGCTCACCCTGCTGGCCATGGCCGATGCCGGCGCCGCGCAGGATGCCCTTGAGCCCCTCGGCCGCGCCCATGTAATGCCCAAAGAAGGACGAGACGATGGCGACGAAGGCCACGATCGGGCCGAAATAGCTGATGAAGGCGCTGCCATGGACATTGGCCAGATAGGACAGCACCGGCAGGTTCTGGGTCTTGGCCTCGGCCAGTTGCTCGGGCGACAGCGCCAGCACGCAGGAAAAGACGAACAGCATCACGAAACCGACCAGCATGGCGGCGGTGTTGCGCAGCACGAGATCGGCCTTGACTGCGCCATCCGCGCCGTATTCCCCCCGCATCGCCACCGAGAATTGCGAGATCGCCGGGCTGTGGTTGAACGAGAACACCAGAACCGGCAGCGTCAGCCAGATGGTCTTCAGCGCCGTGCCCAAGGGCGTCACCTGACTGACCGCGGCAAGGTTCCAGTCCGGGATCAGGTAAAGCGAAAGAAAGATCAGGATCGCCACCAGCGGATAGACCAGCCATTGCGTGCAGATCAGCATGATGCGTTCGCCCGCCAGCATCACCGCCATCATCCCCGCGATCAGCACGCCCGACAGGATCCAGCGCGCCGGCGCGGCCACGCCAAGCTGGTTTTCCATGAAGCTGCCGACGGTATTGGTGATGCCGACGCCATAGATCAGCACGATCGGATAGATCGCCAGAAAATACAGCAGCGTGATGAACTTGCCGGCGCCGGCGCCGAAATGTTCGGCCACGACCTCGGTGATGTCGGCGTCGGGCCGGCTGCCCGAGCAGACGAAGCGCGCAAGCCCGCGATGGGACAGGTAGGTCATCGGGCCGATCAGCACCGCCATCGCCACCAGCGGCCAGAAGCCGCCGATACCGGCATTGATCGGCAGAAACAGGATGCCGGCCCCCACCGCCGTGCCAAACAGGCTGAGCATCCAGGTCGTGTCATAGCGCGTCCAGCCCGGGTTCCCGGTGGCGGCGGGTGACGTCGTATCGGTCATGGCAAAGCCTCCCTCATCAACACCATGTCTCGCGGCGGACCTGACCCGTCCGCGCGAATCCGGGGCTGATGCCGAAAGCCCGCGCGCGTTTCAAGGGTTCGAGGAAACCGCCCCGAGTCTTTGAATCAAATGGATATTCCGCAATTCATCGCAGCATAGCGCCGGGCGACTCGGCAATTCGCCCGAAACATGCGCCCATTCTGCCCGATCTGCCCGTGGCTTGCGACAACTGACCTGTGACGCGGCGGCAAGTTTGCGCCGCCGCTGTCGTCACGGCGCATCAGGGTCGCGGGCGGGCACCGTAAAGCGCACGGGCGCGGTCCTCGAAGGCGCGGACGATGCGCGACATCGCCTCGCCGAAGACGACGCCGATGACCTTGCCCAGAATGGCGTTGCGGAACTCGAAATCGACGAAGAAATCGACCTTGCAGCCGCCCTGCGGCAGGTCGGCGAAGCTCCAGCCGCTTTTGAGGTATTTGAACGGGCCGTCCAGATATTCGGTATCGATGCGCTTTTCGGCCGGCCACAGCGTCACCCGGCTGCCGAAGCGTTCGCGAAAGACCTTGAAGCTGATGACCAGATCGGCCTCGACCATCTCGCTGCCATCGGGCCCCGGCCTGCGCAGGCGGATGCGGGCGGCGGTATTCCAGGGCAGGAACTCGGGGTATCTTTCGATATCGGCGACCAGCGCATACATCTGGTCGGCGGTATAGGGCAGGATGCGGCTGTCTTTGTGCTGAGGCAAGGGGCGGTTCCGGGCCAGGACGGTTTCGGGCAGCACTAGCAAAGGAACGGGGAAATGAACAACCTGAATTGGCTGATCCGGGCCTCGCGTTGGGCACGCAACCCGCCCGCCCCGCGCATGGTCGGGATGGTGCTGGCGATCATCGCGCTGGGGCTGGCGCTGAAGGGGCTGGAGCATTTCGGCCTGATCCCCGACTGGGCGCAGATGGACCGCCAGCCGCGTGGCGTGCGGGTGCCGCGGCCCTGACAGAAGGTCGCAGGGGCGCGCGGCGTTTTTGTCTTGCGGCACGGGTTTCGTCGGATAACGCTTGGGCGGATACTAACTTTTCAGGACAATTTCCACAATGCGCATGCTTTCCCTTGCTCTGGCGCTTGGCGCCATGACCCTTGTGACAGGTTGTGAGGATACGGGTGCCCGCCGACCCGATGACGTGACCCAGTCGAACCTTAATGCTGCCCGTCGGATTGTTGCGAACGATCCAGCGCGCAGGCAGGATCTCATGAATTCATGTCGGGCCGACATACGGATGAACTCGAAGAATACAAACAACAATGTAGCGGTCGTCATGGGGGTATCGCCGGCGCAGGTGCCGACCGTATTCTGCGACCGCATGATCGAGGGGGTTCAATCCGGTCGTCTGGATGCCACAGACATCAACGAGAGCAAGCGTGGCAATATCACCCCGAAAATGCTTGCCGTCCTTCAAGCGCGCTGACCGGGGGGCCCGGGCCTAGCGCCCGGCCGCCCCGAACGTGTTGCATTGCGCAAGCTGGCCGGACTGGAAGCCGCGCTGGAACCAGTCCATCCGCTGCCTGGACGAGCCGTGCGTGAAGGCGTCGGGCATCACGGCGCGGCCGGCGTTCTTCATCAGCGTGTCGTCGCCCACCGCCGAGGCGGCATTGATCGCCTCTTCGACATCGCCGGGTTCCAGCGTGCCGAACTGCTCATTGGCCTGACGCGCCCAGATGCCGGCGAAGCAGTCGGCCTGCAATTCGGTCAGGACCGAGATGCGGTTGGCCTGCGCCTCGTCCGCGCGCTGGCGGGCGTTCATGCTTTTTTCCAGAATCCCCAGCAGGTTCTGGACATGGTGGCCGACCTCATGCGCGATGACATAGGCATAGGCAAAGTCGCCGCCCGCGTTCATGCGCTGGCTCATGGTGCGGAAGAAGTCGGTGTCCAGATAGACCTTCTGATCGTTGGGGCAATAGAATGGCCCCATCGCCGATTGCGCCGTGCCGCAGGCCGAGCCGACCATGCCCGAGAACAGCACCAGCTTCGGATCGCGATAGGCAACGCCGGCCTGCGCGGGCAGGACGCGCTTCCAGACGTCCTCGTTGTCGGCCAGAACGACGCTGACGAACTGGCCCATCTGCTGCTCCTCGGCCGTCATCTCGCCGCTGTCGGTGGTCGGGGCGCTGTGATCCAGCGCGCCGACGATGGGCGAAATGTCGATGCCGAGGAAATAGCTGACCGCCAGCACCGCCAGCAGACCGACAATCCCCATGCCGCCCGCGCGGGCGCCGGTGCCGCGCCGGTCCTCGACATTCCTGCTTTCACGTCTGCCGCGCCATTCCATGCATACCCCCTTTTGGGCCGGTCTTGCTGCCGGTAAACCCGTTTTCGGCTGACAGCTTAACCCAAGCCGCGCCGGCTGCAACGCCGGCATGGGCTTGACAGTTCCGCCCGGCCCGGCAAGCAAGCCACAAAAGGCAAGGACAAGGAGCCTGCACATGTTCGACTGGGTGGTGGCGACGATCAGCGACTGGGGCTATCTGGGCGTCTTTGTCCTGATGGTGGCCGAGAACCTGTTCCCCCCGATCCCGTCCGAGGTCATCATGCCTCTGGCCGGGTTCCTTGCCGGCAGCGGCCGGCTGTCGCTGACGCTGACCATCGTGATCGGCACGCTGGGCTCGGTCATCGGGACGACGGTGTGGTATTACATCGGCATGGCCTTCGGCGAAGAGCGGCTGAAGCGCTTTGCCGCAAGGCACGGGCGCTGGCTGACGCTGTCGCCCGCCGATATCGATGCAGCACACGGCTGGTTCGTGCGCCACGGCGCCGTGGCGATGTTCTTTGGCCGGATGATCCCGGCGATCCGCACGCTGATCTCGGTCCCAGCTGGGCTGGCGCGGATGCCCCTGTGGAAGTTCCTGATCTTCACGGTCGCAGGCAGCGCGCTGTGGACCGGCATCCTGACCTTCGCCGGCCTTCTGCTGCATGAAAACTATGCGCTGGTGGCCGGTTACGTCGATCCGCTGTCGAAGCTGGTCGTGGCCGTGGTGGTGCTGGTCTATCTTTACCGCGTCATCACCTGGAAACCGCGCTGAGGCCGCCCGCAGCCCTATGCCGCGGGCGTTCACGCGATTGGCACTTGCCCGCCGCGCTTAGCCAGCCTAACCCATGGCCATGAACGGATATTCTGACGGTTTTTCGCCCCGCATGATCGCCCTGGCCGCCGCCGCCGGATCGGCCGCGCTGCTGGCCGCGGCGCTGGGTTTTCAGGCCATCGGCTACGCCCCGTGCGAGCTTTGCATCCTGCAACGCTGGCCGCATCTGGTCGCCGTCCTTGTCGGGGCGCTGATCTGGTGGCTGGGCTGGAGCCGCCTGCTGGCGCTTCTGGGCGCCGTTGCGGCGCTGACCGCGACCGGCCTTGCCATCTATCACGCCGGCGTCGAGCTGAAGCTGTGGCTGGGGCCGCAGCATTGCTCGGCCGGGGTGTCGGGACTGGCGCAGATGTCGGCGCAGGACCTGCTGACGGCGCTGCAGACCGCGCCCGTCGTGCGCTGCAACGAAGTCGCCTGGAGCCTGTTCGGCATTTCCATGGCCGGCTGGAACGCCATCATCTCGGCGGGGCTGTCGGGGCTGTGGCTGGCCTCGCTTCGCGGGCGCGGCCGCGTCGCCAGCACCGGCTGAAACCCGGATTTTTCCGCGTTTTTCCGGGTCTTTCGGACCGGAATCGGGCGGGTCAAGATTGCACCCGCGGCTGGTATGGGATAGACCCATGCCCAACAAGATGTTGAGGCGACCCATTGGCTGACACCCCCGAGAACGACGATGACGGCGGCATGGAAAACGGCGCCGGGAACGGCACCACGGAACGCGCCGTGATGGCCCATGCCGGGCCGGTGATCGACATTTCCGAAGAGATGCGCTCGTCCTATCTGGACTATGCGATGTCGGTCATCGTCAGCCGCGCGATCCCCGACCTGCGCGACGGGCTGAAGCCGGTGCACCGGCGCATCCTGTTCGCCATGCACGAGACCGGCAACACCTTCGACAAGCCCTATCGCAAGTCGGCGCGGCCGGTCGGCGACGTCATGGGTAAGTATCACCCCCATGGCGACGCCGCGATCTATGATGCGCTGGTGCGGATGGCGCAAAGCTTTTCCATGTCGCTGCCGCTTCTGGACGGCCAGGGCAACTTCGGCAGCATGGACGGCGACAGCGCCGCCGCCATGCGCTATACCGAGGTGCGGATGGCCAAGGCAGCGAACTACCTGCTGATGGACATCGAAAAGGATACCGTCGAGTTTCAGGACAACTACGACGGCAAGGACCGCGAACCGACGGTCCTGCCGGCGCGCTTCCCGAACATGCTGGTCAACGGCGCGGGCGGCATCGCCGTCGGCATGGCCACCAATATCCCGCCCCACAACCTGGGCGAGGTCGTCGATGCCGCCCTTGCGCTGATCGAGGATCCCGACCTTTCGACCGAGCGCCTGATGGAGATCGTGCCCGGCCCCGACTTTCCGACCGGCGGCCTGATCCTTGGCCGCTCGGGCGTGCGCAAGGCCTATCTGGAGGGGCGCGGCAGCATCATCGTGCGCGCCAAGACCCGGATCGAGGAGCTGCGCGCCGGCCGGCAGGCGATCGTCCTGGACGAGATCCCCTATCAGGTGAACAAGGCCAGCCTGATCGAGAAGATCGCCGAACTGGCCAAGGAAAAGCGCATCGAGGGCATCGCCCACGTTCAGGACGAATCCGACCGCGTCGGCATCCGCGTGGTGGTCGAACTCAAGCGCGACGCCACGGCCGAGGTGGTGCTGAACCAGCTTTTCCGCTTTACCCAGATGCAGACCAGCTTCGGCGCCAATATGCTGGCGCTGAACGGCGGCCGCCCCGAACAACTGACCCTGCGCGATTTTCTGGTCTACTTCCTTCAGTTCCGCGAAGAGGTCGTCGCCCGCCGCACCGCCTATGAACTGCGCAAGGCGCGCGAGCGCGCGCATGTGCTTTGCGGTCTTGCGGTCGCGGTCTCGAACGTCGATGAGGTGGTGGCGACGATCCGCGCCTCGGCCGATGCCGCCGCCGCGCGCGAGCGGCTGATGGCGCGGCGCTGGCCCGCCCATGACATCGTCGAATACCTGAAGCTGATCGACGATCCGCTGCATCCGGTGAACGATGACGGCACCTATAACCTGTCGGAAACGCAGGCCCGCGCCATTCTGGAACTGCGCCTGCAACGCCTGACCCAGCTTGGCGTCAAGGAAGTCACCGACGAACTGAAGACGCTGGCCGACGCCATCCGCGACTATCTGGCCATCCTCGCCTCGCGTGAGCGGATCATGGCCATCATCTCGGACGAGCTGCGCGAGGTGAAGACCCTGTTCGCGGTGCCGCGCCGGACCGAGATCACCGACTGGGCCGGCGATCTGGACGACGAGGACCTGATCGAGCGCGAGGACATGGTCGTGACCATCACCTCGGGCGGCTATATCAAGCGCACGGCGCTTGCCGAATTCCGCGCCCAGCGGCGCGGCGGCAAGGGCCTGTCGGGCATGGCCACCAAGGAAGACGACGTGGTGACCACGCTGTTCGTGGCCAATACCCATACCGAACTGCTGTTCTTTACCACCGACGGCATGGTCTATCGGCTGAAGACGTGGCGCCTGCCCTTGGGTGGGCGCACCGCCAAGGGCAAGGCCATCGTCAATATCCTGCCGATCGAGCCGGGCGTCTCGATCGCCGCGCTGATGCCGGTGGATGCGCCGCAGGCGGAATGGGACGACTATCAGGTGATCTTCGCCACCTCGCAGGGCGACGTGCGCCGCAATGCGCTGTCGGATTTCGCCAATGTCATGCGCAACGGCAAGATCGCCATGAAGCTGCCCGAGGGGGTCGAACTGATCGGCGCCCGCATGGCGACCGAAAACGACGATGTGATGCTGGTCACCGCCATGGGCCGGGCGATCCGCTTCCAGACCACCGATGTGCGCGTCTTCAAGGGCCGCGATTCGACCGGCGTGCGCGGCATCCGGCTGGGCAGCACCGACAGCGTGGTCAGCATGTCCATCATCCGCCATTTCGAGACCGACCCCGCCGAGCGCGCCGCCTATCTGAAGATGCGCCGCGCCGTCGAGGGTGCGCTGGACGATGGCGCCGAGGCCGACGAGGACGAGGATGCCGTGGCCGAGGCCGCGATCACGCAGGAACGCTATGCCGAAATGTCGGCGGCCGAGGACCTGATCCTGACCATCACCGCCAAGGGCTCGGGCAAGACCAGCTCCAGCTTCGACTATCCGCTGCGCGGGCGCGGCGGTCAGGGCGTCATGGCCATGGACAAGGCCATGCGCGGCGGGCCGCTGGTCGCCAGCTTCCCCGTCGAACGCGACGACCAGATCATGCTGGCCACCTCGACCGGGCAGTCGATCCGGGTGCCGGTGGATGGCATCAGCTTCCGGTCCCGCACCGCCGGGGGCGTGCGCGTCTTCAACACCGGCGCCGACGAAACCGTGGTTTCCGTTGCGCGCATCGCCGAGAATGGCGAAGATGAAGGCGAAGAGGCCTGATTTCCGGGCCTGACACCCGACCGGGGCGGAGCCATCCGCCCCCGGCGGGGATCAGCAACGCGGCATGAGGTCGGCCTTGCAATCGGGTGAATCGCTGCTGCGCGAGCGGCTACAGACAGGATTTCTGGGGATCATCGCCTTTGCGCTGGTCCTGTTCCTGCTGGTGCAGGCGCGGTTCATGCTGATCTGCCTTGCCATCGCCATCATCATCTTCGCGCTGACCAGCGACGCCATTTCCGCCTTTGCGCGGCTGAAGGTGCCGAACTGGCTGGCGACGACGCTGGCGCTGATCGCCATTGCCTTCGGTCTGCTTTGGGCGGCAACGGCGGTGGTGGCGCAGGTCAACGAGGTGGTCACGACCGCCATCCTTTATTCGGACCGCGCGCAAGAGGTGCTGACCCGGCTGACCGCCGATTTCAGCCCCCGCACGCGCGAGGGGCTGAGCACCTTCTTTGGCGGCATCAATGTCGCCGGCTGGATGCGGTCGGCCGCCGGGCAGGCCTCGAACCTGATTTCGGGGGCGGTGCTGACGGTGACCTTCACCGCCTTCATGTTCGCCGAACGCGCGTGGTTTCCGGTCAAGCTGGACCGGATTCTGGGCGACCCGGCGCGCGGCGCGCGCATCCTGCGCATCGTCCGGTCGATCACCCGGCGCGTGAACCGCTATCTGCTGGTGAAATCGGCGATCAGCCTGGCGACGGCGCTGCTGATCTGGATGATCTTTCGCGCCGCCGGGCTGGAGCTGGCCGGCGCGGTCGCCATGCTGACCTTTATCCTGAACTTCATCCCGACCATCGGCTCGATCATCGCGACGGTGATCGCGGTGGTCCTGACGCTGGCCCAGACCGGAGACCCGACGCTGACCCTGCTGATCGGCGGCCTTTGCACGCTGGTGCAATTCGTCATCGGCAATGTGCTGGACCCGGTGCTGCTGGGGCAGACGCTGCGGCTCTCATCGTTCGGGATCATCCTGTCGCTGGCCTTCTGGGGCGCGATCTGGGGGATTGCCGGCGCCTTTCTGGCGGTGCCGATCATGGTCGCGGGCATGATCGTCTGCGCGCATATCCCGTGGCTGCGCCCCATCGCCGTCCTGCTGTCGCACGAAGGCCTGCCGGACGAGGACGACACCCACCCACCGGAAAGCCTGCGCGACGCCGCCTGAACCGGCAGCGCCCGCGGGGCCCGCGGGGCCTAGCGCATGTCGGGGCCGCCGTCGTCGCCGCCGCTGTCACCGTCATCGGCCTCGGGCGCTTCGGGCGCCTCGTCGGGCTGGATCGGGCGGCGGGCTGGCTCGGGCCTTGCAGCTTCGGTTTTCGCGGGTTCGGGCTTTGCGGGCAGAACCTTTTCGACGGCGTTCGCCGCATCGGTCCTGACCAGCACCTCGGGGTTGCGCAGCCAGACATCGCGCTGCGCATAGGGAATTTCGATCCCCTCATCGGCGAAGCGGCGGGCAATGGCGTGGTTGATGTCCGAGGTCACGCCGACGCCGCCATTGATATCCGACAGCACCGCGCGGATTTCAAAGTTCAGGCTGTCCGGGCCGAAATTGCGAAACAGCACCGCGGGCGGCGGGTTGATCAGCACGGTCGGCTGATCCTCGGCGATTTCGCGCAGGATCGCCTCGACCTTGCGGGTGTCGGTGCCGTAGGCCACGCCGATGGGCACGATGATGCGCCCCGTCAGGTTGCCGCGCGTCCAGTTCGTCACCGGCTGCGTGATCAGGTCCGAGTTCGGGACGATGATCTCGTTGCGGTCGAAGGTCTGGATCTGTGTGGCGCGGACGGCCATCTTCTTGACCACGCCCTGCCGGCCGCCGACCTCGATCCAGTCGCCGACCGCCACCGGGCGTTCGACCAGCAGGATGATGCCCGAAACGAAGTTCGACACCACCTGCTGCATGCCGAAACCGATGCCGACCGACAGCGCACCGGCAACGACCGCCAGCGAGGTCAGGTTGATCCCCGCCGCCGTCACCGCCAGCATGACCGCAAGGCCGATCCCGACATAGCCGATGATCGAAACGACAGCCACCTGCCCGCCCGGGTCGATATGGGTCTTGGGCAGGATGGTGCTGCGGAATGCGCCCTGCACGAAGCGCGTCGCCGAATATCCCAGCGCAAAGACGAAAAGGAATGTCAGCAGCCCCATGGGCGACAGCGAGACGCCGCCAAGGGAAACGCCGCTTTGCACCTTGCTCCAGGCTTCCGACAGGTCGTTGTCGCGCGCGCCCCAGATCAGCGCGAAAAGGGGCAGCGACACCAGCACCAGCACGAAACCGATCAACCCGGGCACCAGCGATTCCCGCGCCGAGCCGTCGCCGCCCACCGCCATCCCGTAAAGATCGGCGATGAAGTCCTGAAGGACGATCAGCAACCCGACCAGCCCCAGCGTCAGCACCGTCGCCCACAGGATCGCATTGGCGCCGGTGACATAACCCAGCGCCGCCGCCACCGTCACCAGCACCGCCACCAGCCGGCAAAGCCGGCCGAGGAAGGCGGCGACCGGCACGCGATAGGGCGTCGGCGTGTTTTCGTGCCCCTTCATCCGGCGCAGGATATTGCCAAGGTTGAACAGGTAGAACGCCGCGAACAGGATCACCGGCAGGTGCCAGACGCCGGCGGCGGCATCGCTCAGCCGCTCGGGGATGGTGCCGATGTCCTTGTCGCCCTCGCTGTTGAAGCCCGAAAGCGGCAGCACGGTGCGCGCGAAGACGTCATGGACCGCCAGCGCCAGCGCCAGCATCGAGATGCGGAACCGCGCCTGCGCGCGCTGCTTTTCCGACAGGGGCAGCGCCGAGGCGGCGCCGCTGCTGGCATCGGGGAACAATTGCCAGGACAGCCACACCGCGCCGATATACGAGACCGCCGCGCCGGGAATCGAGATCAGCAGAGGCTCGCTCCACAGCCCGAAAAGATCGGTCGAGTAAAGCGCCGCGACCAGCAGCAGCACGCCCAGCATCGGAATGAAGATCTGGCCCAGCGAGACGCCAAAGACCAGCGCCGCGCGGACGCGGTCGCTGGCGCGGTGCGACAGCCGCGACGGCAGCGAACCGATCCAGCGCCGCCCGCGCGTCAGCAGGAACAGTGCCGCCAGCAGGATGCCGGCGACGCGCGGCAGCACCAGCAGAAAGCCGCTGTAGCCGCCATTGTCCTGCCAGCGCTGCTTGAATTCTTCGACGATATTGACCGCGACCGAGGTCGCCTCGCTCAGCGCGATCTGCCAGTTCGCCGGGTTCAACGGCGAGGGCGTCCTGCGGATCAGCGCATAGGTCTGCTGGGTGCGGATCGCCTGGTCGATCTGGGCGATGATGCCGTCGGCGCGGCCAAAGGCCTCGGTCGCCTTCAGGCCCGGGGCCTGCAATTCGGCCATCTGCGCGTTCAGTTCCTTGCGCCGGGCGGCGACCTCGGGCGCCTCGGTCTGGCCCTCGGCCGGGACCGGCCCCAGCGCGGCAATCTGATCCTTGAGCGTGGCGATGCGCGTGGCGTTCACGCCGTCCTGCGACTTGAACTGTTCGCGCCACTTCACGACCTCGGCACGGATCGCCTTCAGCCGCGCCGCGTTCGCCTGTCCCGAATCAAGGATCTGCTCGGCCTGATCGGCCTGCTTGCTCCAGGCGTCGTAATTCGGCGCCTGCACGTCCTGCGGCTGCGCCGCCACCGGCAGCGCAAATGCAAGAAACAGCGACAGGAACAGGGCAAGAAGGCGCGGCAACATGGCTTAGTCCTCGAAGACTTCGGGCAGCTCAGCGGGCTTGCGCGCCATCCAGCCCGGCACCGGCAAGCCCTTGGCGCGCAGGAAATCGGGGTTGAAAAGCTTGGTCTGGTAGCGCGTGCCGTAATCGCACAGCACCGTGACGATGGTATGCCCCGGCCCCATCTCGCGCGCCATGCGGATTGCGCCGGCGATATTCACCCCGGACGAGCCGCCAAGGCAAAGCCCTTCATGTTCCAGCAGATCGAAGATCACCGGCAGCGCCTCGCTGTCGGGGATGCGCCACGCCATGTCGGGGGTGAAGCCCTCAAGGTTGGCGGTGATGCGCCCCTGCCCGATCCCCTCTGTGATCGAGGAGCCGGGACTGTCGAATTCGCCGCTGGTGTAAAAGCTGTAAAGCGCCGCGCCTTCGGGGTCGGCCAGACCGATCTTGACGCCTTTGGGCTGCAAGGCCATCGCCACGCCCGCCAGCGTGCCGCCCGAGCCGACCGAGCAGACAAAGCCGTCGACCTTGCCGCCGGTCTGTTCCCAGATTTCCGGGCCGGTGGTTTCCAGATGCGCCTGCCGGTTCGCGGTATTGTCGAACTGGTTGGCCCAGATGGCGCCATTGGGTTCGGTCTTGGCCAGTTCGGCGGCCAGACGGCCCGAATAGCGCACATAGTTGTTGGGGTTCTTGTAGGGCTGCGCCGGCACCTCGACCAGTTCGGCGCCTGCCAGCCGCAGCATGTCCTTTTTTTCCTGGCTCTGGGTTTCCGGGATGACGATGACCGAGCGGAACCCCATCGAGGACCCCACCAGCGCCAGCCCGATCCCGGTATTGCCGGCCGTGCCCTCGACGATGGTGCCGCCGGGCTGCAATTCGCCACGCGCCACCGCATCGCGGATGATGTAAAGCGCCGCGCGATCCTTGACCGACTGCCCCGGGTTCATGAACTCGGCCTTGCCCAGAATCTCGCAGCCGGTTTCCTCGGACGCGCGGTTGAGCCGGATCAGCGGCGTGTTGCCGATGGCAGAGGCAAGGTCGGGGCAGATGCGCATGGCAGGGCCTTTCACGGAAAACATCGCTTTGGTTTACACGCCCCTGCCCGATGGCGGCAACCCCGCCCCGGTCACGCCGGCTCACGCCCGGGTCGCGATTGGGTGAGGCCATCGCGACCCGGTGCGGAGGCTAGCGAAAGCGCTGGTGGCTCAGCTCCAGCCACAGCGCCAGGGACAGCAGCGGGCCGTTCCTGATCTCGCCCGCCATGGCCATGCGGGTCAGTTCGGCGCGCGGCAGGATGAATGAGCGGATATCCTCATCCTCGCTGTCAAGACCGCCGAAGCCCGCCGCCTCATCGGGCAGATCGGCGATGCCGACGTAAAGATACAGGAACTCGGCGATGATGCCGGGGCTGGGATAATTGTGGGGGCCGGGAATCAGGTGCCGGATATGCAGCCCCGCCTCCTCCAGCGCCTCGCGCAGGCCGGCCTGTTCCGGCGTCTCGCCGGGATCGACGCGGCCGGCGACGGTCTCATAGAACCATGGCTGGTGGTCGCCGCGCGCCACCGGCCCGGCACGCAACTGGTCGATCAGCAGCACCCGGTCGCGGGCGGGATCATAGGGCAGCACCACCGAGGCATCGCCCGACACAAAGACCGCGCGCAGCATTTCGGGCGACCAGTCGCCGCGATGACGACGCTGGCGCAGCACGAGCTCCTCGACCGAGAAGAATTTCGCATAAGGTTCCGTGCGCGAGATGACCTTGACGCGGTCATCGCCTTCGGGGCCGATCTGCGGCAGATGGGCGCTGTCTCGCGCCGCCCGCAACCGGGCCGAGACCCAGGCCGCGATCATCGGCAGCCGCCCGCGGATGGTTTCAATGGCCGTGTCGGCCGGCAGGTTCACGACCCATTCGGCCATGGCCCCGGCGAGTTCCGGCGGCCATTCGCCGTCCGCGCCCGATGGCTGGTCCTGCACCCCCAGCACCTCGCGCCCTGCGACATTGACCGGCCTGAGACCGAAGATATCGGCATAGCGGCGCAGCGCGGGCGTCCAGCCGCTTTCCCGTGCCGCAACCGTGCCTGCCGCCGCCTGCAAGGCCGGCCAGCCATCCACGGCGATCCCCGCCCGCGGCGCCTTTGTCAGCGTCACCCCCTCAAGCAGCAACACCTCGACCGAGTCGGGCGCAAGCCGGCGCCAGAGGTCCGGATGGGCCAGCGCCCCGATCAGCAGGACCATGCGCGACCCCTGCTCCTTGCGCCTTTTGCGCGGTTCGGCCCGAAGTTTTGCGGCATGTTTGCACCTGCGGATGAAGTGGCGACAAAGTTTCGTGGATTTTTCGCGCGAAGCCCCTTGCGCTTCAACCCCACCCCGTCTAAATCCGCGCCACCACACCAGAAAGCGCGGAGAGGTGCCGGAGTGGTCGAACGGGGCGGTCTCGAAAACCGTTGAGCCTGCAAGGGTTCCGTGGGTTCGAATCCCACCCTCTCCGCCATTTATCATTGATTTCATTGAATAATTTGACGACTTCAGCAGTCTTTGCATGTTGCGTTACATGTCAGGGAAACGGCTGGAAACGCCCATCGCGACCGGCTGAACGCTCACGAAACTGTGAGCAGCGGGCTTGCTGCGTCAGCCTTACCGCCTCATTGTTGCGCGGCAAGTAAGGCCGAAAGGAACGACGCATGACGTTCGGAAGCATTGTCGAATGGTTCTCGCAAGGCGCAAACGCTCTGGCGTTCTCACAGCTTGTTGCCGCTGGCGTCACCGCGATAGCAACCATTGCCCTGTGGCGCGTCACCCGCGTGTTGGCTGTGGAAACCAAAGTTCTTGCGAAGATGACTTCACAGCCGTTCGTCGTATCGTCTTTCGAATCTAGTGGTGCTGATCCAACCGCACTAAACTTGACACTGCGCAACACCGGGAATGCAACCGCGTTCGATGTAAAGTTTCGCATCACCCCTGCACCGCCAAAGGCGAATGGTCAGCCATCAAAAAACCCCGAAGAAAAGACCTATGAAATCTCGCTGTTGCCGCCGGGTCAGATGCTGCCGCTGCAAGGTGTAATGGGTCGCGACGTAAAGGAAGCCACTTACGAAGTCTGGATAAGCTGGTCACAGTTGCCGGGCGGCAAAGACCGCGAACAACTCAACTATAAGACCGAACCGAAGGATGGGTTTCGGGGCGGCTTCCATACGAAGAATGTGCATCATGTCGCCAATGAAATTGAACGACTTAGACAGCAGATAGAGAAGCCATGAAAAAACCCCGGCGCATTTCAACGCGCCGAATGCGCGGTCCCTTGCGTTGGTTGCTTCGCGTTCGCTGTAGTTGCGGATTTCCGTAATCGACCGCGACACTTCCTTTTCGATGTTCTGGAACAGAAGCTTTGCGTTTTCGTGACGAACCGGCTCGGTCTTGGTTTCGTCCTTGGCAGGACATTCCAGCGTTGCGATGCCGCCCCGCACAGCGGCCTTTCGCCGACATGCGGCAAGGTCGCATTGAACCCGCCGAAAGGAAGCGCCGTTGTCACGACACAATCCCGCGCAATGGGACGACGTTTTCGGCGTCTTTTGATTGCAAAATGCCGCAGTATTTCGACCAATCTTCCATAAGCTTGCGGCGCTTTGGCACGAGCGTTCCGCGCTGGTATGTAGCTTCGGCCTTGTCTTTCAGGCTGTGGATAAGCGCATGTTCGATCACTTCGCGCGGATGCGCGGTCGTTTCACCGGCCCATTCGCGGAACGTGCTGCGGAAGCCATGTTGCGTAAGGTCTTCGCGACTCATGCGCTTCAACACGTTGGTGCCTGATCGGTCCGTGCAGAATGCGATTGCGGTCTTGACGAGCGCCCCGTCGAACAGTTGGACGACGCGTTCCGGGCGTGCTGCCCGCAGGATCCAGCCGGGGACGTGATCCTTCAGAAAGACGATCTTCGCCGTTTTTCGATCGACGTCGACCGGCTCGTGGTCCGGATTGCGGCCAGCGGTGATTTTGGCGGCGCGGTCGCCCGCATTGCGGACGGCGTTTGGCTGTTAGGCGACACTCCGTCCGGCCATGCGGTGGTCCTATCATTCACTGCCGACAATCTGGTGGCACCGGGCGCGGTAATGGCGATCAGGGCGATTTTCACCATGATTTCCATTCTGCGCAGTTTCCTGCTGCGGCGCGTGTTTGAGGCGGCCCGGTTCGGTGGTCAGTTCCGAGACTGATCCTCGAGGATACCGAGCATTTCCTCGACCCAGTCCTCGTCCTCGCTGCGTATCAGCACGGCCACGAGAAGCTGGGTCAAGCGGGGCACCGGCGTGTCGGGAGGGTTGTCGGGCAGGAAGAAGGAGAACTCCCCCTCGGCAGAGACGACGAGGGCAGAACTGCCGGGCGGCAGCACCGTGCCGTGGTCGGTGGAAATGTCGGTCATGGGATCACCAGTAGTATTTGTGGGGTTTGTGGTTGCCGAGATCCCAGATCAGGACATCGGGATCGGCGCCATGCAAAAGCCTGACGGCCGTCATCGCAGTGCGCCTGCGGCGCGGGCGGCTGTGGAACAGGATGTTCCAGTGCGACGGCGTTCCGTTCGGAAACGCTCCGGTGCTGCGGCTCTTAGTTCTGGGTTTCTTGCGCTTGTGGTTCATCGATCTTCCTCCGGAAATTGCAGACATGCGAATGTCTGCGGTCCGGAGGGCCGCGAATGAGGAACCAGCGATATGGGTCAAACTCGGGATGATTTTCGTGGGAGCATTCATATCACGGCTCTGCCCGAACGTAAACCGCCGCCCCGAAAGGCGGCTCCATCCGGTTCAGGGACGCTGTATTCAAGCTTCCGGAAGTTTGTAGGCCCTTCCGCGCCCTTCGATCTTCTCCGAGATCACCTCGAGCCCGAGCTTCCTTTTCAGTACCCCGGCCATTGCACCGCTGACTGTGTGACCAGCCCATCCGAGTGCGCTGGCGATCTTCTCGATGGTCGCGCCGTCCGGCGCGCGCAGCACGGCGATCAGCGCGGCCTGCTTCGTTCCCTCGCGCGAGGTGCGCGTCGTGCCCGCAGGAGCGAGGTTCGCGTCCTTGATCTCGATGTCGATGGCGGCAAGACCTGTATCAGTGGCGATCAGCGTGACGCCGTGGCCGTCGCCGGTCTCTCGCCACATGGGTTCGCCATTGCGCAGGTTGGCGTCGACCTCTTGCAGAGGCCGCTTGGCGATCATGCGCTTCGACCAGGCAAGACGATAGAGCTCCGACAACGCCCCTTGAACGTCATGCATGGCGGTGAATTTTACGCGCGCGTTGAAGTCTGTGGGGACCGGGCTGGACGGGGCGCCGGAAGGGGAAGCCCATCTGCGGCTACGGCGCTTTGACTGTGGGCGGGTTTCGACAAGTGCAATCGCCCCTTCGACAGAAGCATTTTCATCGCTTCCGTGAATGCGGTCCTGGTTACGTCATCGGCTTCAGGGGATCGCACCGATACGGGACCGACCGCAAAACCCAGAGGCCGCCGCTGGCACACAATCGTCTATCCGAAGACCGCCCCCCTGCCGGGCCGGAAAACGGAAGGGCGATCCTCGCTTGAGGATCGCCCAACTCATCGCGCTTCGCGGCCATCAGGGGCGCCATGTCCAGAACATGACCCCGGATGGATCACCTATCGCCGCTCCTGCGCGGCCTGAATGTCGGCCTGACCTAACGGACCTCGCGCTTGAACGGGCCCTGCGGTTCGATGATTTCAAGATGGGTGCCGTCGGGGTCGTCGAAATAGGCGACCTTGGTGCCGAAGCCCTGCGCCAGCTAGTCCTCGGGCTGGAAGGTGATCGGCGCGCCCGCGAAATCCAGGCCCGCGTCGCGCATCCGCTGGTAGACGGCGTCCAGATCGTCGACCTCGAAGCACAGGTGCATGGCGCCGATGTCGCTGTTGTCGTAGCTGGCCTTCTTCACCTTCGGCTCGTCATATTGCAGCAGGTCGATGTTCAGGTTGGCCAGATGCACGTTGGCATAGCGGATCAGCACCTTGGGCAGCCCTTGGACAGCCGCCATGCGCGGGCCGCCGATGACGTCCTTGTTGACGATCTTCGTGCCGGTCAAAGCCTCGTAGAAGCGGATCGAGGCATCGAGATCCGATACCGAAATGCCGACATGGTTGGCGCGGTTCAGACCGATGGGATTCGACGGAATCGGTTGCATCACTTCATCTCCTGTCTGGTTGGGGGAAGTCCCCGCCCATTTCGGGCGAGGACCGGTTTCTGCAAGGCTGCCCAAGGTCGGCCTCAGGCGCCACAGGCTTCAAGGCGCGGTGCCGCCTCGCGGCCGCCGATCATCACCAGCCCGAGGCCCGCGGCGGCAAGCAGCCCGCCCGCGATCGACACCGCCGCATAGCCGAGGCCCAGGCTGATGACGCCCGCCCCCATCGCCGCGCCAACCGCGTTGCCGAGGTTGAAGGCCCCGATATTGATGGCCGAGGCGAGGCCCGGCGCCTCGGATGCGGCCTGCATCACGCGCATCTGCACCGGGGGCACGATGGCGAAGGCGGCAGCGCCCCAGACCAGAAGGATGATGGCAGCGCCAGCATGGCTTCCGAAAACCAGCGGCAGGACGAACATCGTCGCAGCAAGCGCGGCTAGGAAGATCTTCGTCGCGCCGTCCAGCGACCAGTCGGCCAGCCGCCCGCCCAGCCAGTTGCCGACGGTGAAGCCGACACCGATCAGCGCAAGGGCAATGGTCACGAAACTGCCCGAGGCATGGGTCAGCGTCTCAAGCGCCGGCACGACGTAGGTATACAGCGTGAACATCGCCCCCGCCCCCATGACGGTCGTGGTCATGGCGACCAGCACTGCGGGCCGGGTCAGGACGCGAAGCTCGCGCCGGACATCGGGCATCACGCCGCGTTCACCCTTCGGCAGGGCAAACCACAGGGCGGCGATGGCCACGACCCCGATCAGCGAGGTGCCGACGAAGGACATGCGCCAGCCGATCTGCTGACCGACCCAGGTCGCCGCCGGAACGCCGCCGATATTGGCAATGGTCAGGCCCATGAACATGGCGGCCACGGCGCTCGCCTGTTTTTCCTTCGGGACCACGCTTGCGGCGACGACCGCGCCAAGGCCAAAGAACGCCCCATGGTTCAGGCTGGTGACCAGCCGCG
The DNA here is from genome assembly GCA_046348875.1 of Paracoccus sp. (in: a-proteobacteria). GTDB lineage: Bacteria > Pseudomonadota > Alphaproteobacteria > Rhodobacterales > Rhodobacteraceae > Paracoccus. Next base: position 9,317 of record JAXMDJ010000009.1, on the reverse strand, counting down.
CCGCCAGCAGCGTGAAATAGCCCGGCGCCATCGCCGACATCAGGTTGCCGATGGTGAAGATGGACATCAGCAGGATCAGCGCCGTGCGCTTGCCGAACCGGCTGAAGGCCAGCGTCATCAAGGGCGCGCCGACCATGACGCCGATCGCATAGGCGCTGATCAGCAGCCCCGCCGTCGGGATCGAGACATCGACCCCGTCAGCGATCACCGGCAATAGCCCCATGGGCGAGAACTCGGTCGTGCCGATGCCGAAGGCGCCGATGGCAAGCGCGAGAAGCGTCCAGCCGGCCGAGGAAGGTGTTCCGACCGCCGGAACGGTCGTCGAGATATTGGCACTCATGTTGACAGTTTCCCCTTAAACGTCCCAGACCGGCGCAAGACCGGGAGGGCTGACAAGCCGCCCGTTCGGTCGCGCAAGGCTGGCAATGGCGGTCATGTCGGCCTCATCCAGCGTGAAGTTGAAGATGGCGATATTCTCGGCGACGCGCGCAGGGTTCGCGGTTTTCGACAGCGCGATGTGACCCTGTTGCACCAGCCAGCGAAGACCGACCTGCGCGGCGCTTTTGCCGTATTTGGCCCCGATCTGTTGCAGCAGCCTGTCCTTCGGCACCGCGCCATCGGCCATGCTGTAATAGGCGGTCACGGCCACACCCGCATCGCGCGCAGCGGCGGCAAGCGCGGCTTGCGGCAGATAGGGGTGCAGCTCGACCTGGTTGGTGACAATCGGCGCCGACGAGAGGGCGACCGATTCACGCATCTGCGCGATGTTCTGGTTCGACACCCCGACGAAGCGCGTCTTGCCGGCGGACTTCACCGCGTCCAGCATCTCGATCTGGGCCGCGACCGGGACCGAGTCGCCCGGCCAGTGCAGAAGCAGCAGATCGACCTGATCGACGCCCAGCTTGCCAAGGCTTTCATCGACCGAGGCCGAGAATTTGGCCGGGCTGTATTTGTCGACCCAGACCTTGGTGGTCAGGAACAGATCGTCCCGGCGCGCGCCGGCGGCGGCAAGGGCCCGGCCAAGCGCGGCCTCGTTCTGATAGATCTGCGCGGTATCGAAATGGCGGAAACCGGCTTCCAGCGCAGCCGGAATGACGCGCTCGACCTCGGCATCGGACATGCGGAACACGCCGAAGCCAAGGGCCGGGATCTTCGCGCCATGAGAGGTGACAGTTTGCATCGTATTCTCCTGCAAGTTGGTCAGGCAGCCGTGGCCGCCGTCGATTGTTCAAGCGCCGGCATGATGTCGGTCGCGATTTCGTCCAGAACTTCGGCCGGCGCGCGCCGCGACTGCCGAAGGTTGATGGCGAGGTGGTCGACACCGGCCTCGGCCATCGCCCGGAAATGCGTCAGGATCGCCTGACGACCGCCCCGGGCACCGAAACGGATCGGCTGAAGCGGCGCTGCCGCGTCGCGGTCGAGGTCAAGGTGGAACGCGCTGATGAAGGCCGCGCGGTTCCCGGTTGCACCTGCCCAGCCGGTGGCCTGGGCGCGCAGACGCTCAACCCCGCCGGGATAGACGAAGCGGCCATCCATATGCGCGGCAAGCCAGTCGTCCGACTGCCGCGCCTGACCGGCCACGACCAAGGGAATGGTCGGCTGCACGGGGCGGGGCAGCAGGTCAAGCTGCGGCACACGCTCGCCATTGACGGGCAGGCCGCCGGGCTGCCAGGCGGCGCGCAGATAGTCGACCGCCTGCCGGAACGCCTCGCCCCGGGTCTCGAAATCAAGGCCCAGCAGCGGGTATTCGACCGGACGGTCGCCCGAGGCGACGCCAAGGATCAGCCGGCCGCCCGACAGCGCATCGACCGAAGCGGCCGCCTTCGCCACCATCAACGGATGGCGGATCGGCAGCACCACGGCCGCCGTGCCAAGCGCGATGCGCCGGGTGATCCCGGCCAGATAGCCCAGCAGGACGAAGACGTCGTGGACGGACCCCGCGTCGCCCATATTGATCTGGTCGAAGACGGGGACGTCGCGCGCCCAGACCGCCGAAAAGCCCAGATCCTCGGCCCAGCTGACCAGATCGGCCTGCGCGCCAAGATCGGGAACGCCAGACGGGCGCCCCGCGGCCACCCGGCGCGCTTCGCCTGCCGGTGACCAGTCGTTGTCGAGTGGAAGTTCAACCCCGAGCGTCATGCGGCCGGGGCGGCGGATCAGATCAAGCGAGGATGTGTTTTCCATGACGCAGCAGATAAAGCGCCGGCAGGGGCTTGATAATCCGCCCGTTTTCCACAGCATATATGAAACGAAATCACAGGCGGAGCGCGCCGATGGACAACCGGACCGGCGAGATGCAGGTCTTCCTGCGCGTGGTGGAAACCGGCAGCTTTTCCGAGGCGGCGCGGGTCCTGGGCATGACGCCCTCGACCGTCAGCAAGCTGATCTCGCGGATCGAGGCGCGGCTGGGCGTGCGGCTGGTCGAACGCTCGACCCGGCAACTGTCGCTGACCACCGAGGGCCAGATCTATTACGAACGCAGTCAGTCGCTGCTGAATGATCTGGACCTGATCGAGCAGGAATTATCGCATGGCGCCGCGGCGACCGGCGGCAGGGTGCGGATCAATGCCTCGGTCGGCTTCGGCGTGCAGGGGCTGGAGCCGATCCTGCCCGACTTCTGGCGCGCCTACCCCAATATCGTCGTCGATCTGTCGCTGTCCGATGAGATCGTCGATCTGTATCTGGACCGGACGGACATCGCCTTCCGGGTCGGGCCGCTGACCAATTCCGGCATGATCGCACGCCGGATCGGCGCGGCGCGGCGCAAGATCGTGGCGTCGCCCGCCTATCTTGACCGCCACGGGACGCCGCGAACGGTCGATGATCTGTCGCAGCACAACTGCCTGAGCTTCAACTTCCGCCGCTCGGCGCCGGTCTGGCCGCTGAAGGAGGGCGGGCGCGTCGTCGACCGCGTGGTGAACGGCTCGCTTCTGGCCAATAACGGCGAGACGGTCCGGCGCATGGCGCTTGCCGGGGTCGGGCTTGGCCGCCTCGGCGACTATCATGTGAGGGCCGACATCGCCGCCGGCCGGCTGGTGGAGGTGCTGGCCGACGCCGTCGAACCCGATCACGAGGAGATCCACGCCGTCTTCCTTGGCGGTGCGCGCATGCCGCAGCGCGTCCGGGTCTTCCTCGACTTCGTGGTGCCGCGACTTCAACAGGTCCTCGGCGGTGCGGGTGAAGGGTGACGCGACGGGCTGTTCGGCAGACAGGACCGGTTTGTCGTGGGGCGGGCTGGCGAGGGGCGAAGTCCACCTGATCTTCGCCCGCCAGTCAGGCCCAAAGCCCTGATACACGCCTGCCCAGAGCCCCCGGGCCGACCGGATGCCCGGGACAGTCGCGAATGCCGTCAACTGCAACGACGTTCAGGCGACACCGCTGCGGGCCGTTTGTGGACTGATCGGCGACCACAACGACAATCGCCCGCCTTCAGGCTCGAAAATGCGCCCCCCCGCGAGTTCGTTGCAGGCGAAACCGCAACCGCCCGAATGTCCGGCGAAGCGAGGGCAGGACCGGCTGGATCAGACCATCCCCAGCGCGGCCTTGTAGACCTCCAGGATCGCCTCCTGTTCGGCGACCTCGTTCTTGTCCTTCTTGCGCAGGCTGATGATGGTCTTCAGCGCCTTCTGGTCATAGCCGCGCGCCTTGCTTTCGGCGTAGATGTCGCGGATCTGCTCCGAGATATCCTTCTTTTCGGCCTCAAGCTGCTCGATCTGCTCGATGAACTGGCGCAGCTCGTTGGCGGTCACGTTATAGGTCGCGTCATCGGTCATGGTCGGTCTTTCCTTCACATCCTCGATGCCGGCGGCGGGCCGGCTGCCTGTGGGGCATGGGTCTAGGCGGTCTTGCGGGCGGGCGCAATCGCCGCTAGGCCGTCCCCGGCAGACGGAGAACGAATATGACGATCTGGGACGGGCTGATCTGGGGCGGAACCGCCCTGACCCTGGCGGGGCTGGTGGCGCTGGCATGGTGCATCGTCAGCGTCGCGCGCGCCAAGGCCCGCAGCCTTGACGACACCGCCATGCGCGCGGTGATGCGCCGGGTGGTGGTGGTGAACATGGCGGCGCTGGCGGCCTCGGTCTTTGGCCTTATGTTCGTCGTCCTTGGCATCATGCTGGGGCGCTGACATGCGCGCCCTGATCCAGCGCGTCTCGCAGGCCGAGGTCACGGTCGGGGACCGCAGCACCGGCAGGATCGGGCCGGGGCTGCTGGTGCTGGTCTGCGCCATGCAGGGCGATCCCGCCGACGCCCCCGAAAAGCTGGCCGCGCGCGTGGCCAAGCTGCGCATCTTCCGCGATGAGGCGGGCAAGATGAACCGCTCGGTCATCGACATTGGCGGGGCGGCGCTGGTGGTCAGCCAGTTCACGCTGGCCGCCGATACCCGCACCGGCAACCGCCCCGGATTTTCCACCGCCGAGGCCCCTGCCCGCGGCGAGGCGCTGTATCTGCGTTTCGCCGACGCCCTGCGCGATCTGGGTGTCAGCGTCGCCACCGGCGAGTTCGGCGCCGACATGCGGGTGGCGCTGGTCAATGACGGGCCGGTGACGATCTGGATGGATTCGACCGACCGCGCTTGACTTTTCGCGCCAGATCCCCCATCTGCCAGCAGTTGCCGCCCGCTGCCGCGTGAGCAGCCGACGCCCCGTCGCGTCAGGCCGGCACGAAAATTCCGGTTTCCCATTCACGCGGGGAGGCTTGCGGGCAATCCGTATCATGCCCGCCCCTCGCAACCCTGCCGCGCGATCCGCGCGGCCCCTGCCATGTGCGCCGATACGCGGGCGGCATGGATGAAAGAAAACATGACGAACGAAACTTCGCGCCCGAACCGTTCGGGCAAGCCCCGCTTCCAGGGGCAGAACCACAACCCGGGCAAACCGCGCGGCGAACAGGGCGGCAAACCCCGCTTCCGCAGCGACAAGCCCAATACCAACCACTCCAACCACCGCCGGATGCGCGCCGAACCCGAAGAAAAGTTCATCCGCCGTGCCATCCCGGAAATCGACACCCCCTTCACCCGCATGGGCATCGACCCGCGCGTGGCGATCAACCTTGAGGGCATGGGCATCAACACCCCCTCGCCCATCCAGGAAAAATCCATCCCCGGCATCGTCGCCGGCCGCGACCTGCTGGGCCTTGCCCAGACCGGGACGGGCAAGACGGCGGCCTTTGGCCTGCCGATGCTGACGCGGCTTCTGAACATCGGCCGCAAGCCCGAGCCGAAGACCTGCCGCGCGCTGATCCTGGCGCCGACCCGCGAGCTGGCCACCCAGATCGCCGAGAATATCGACGCCTATGCGGTCGGAACGCCGATCCGGCAGTTCCGCGTCGTCGGCGGCGCCTCGATCAATGTGCAGGTCATGCGCATGGAACGCGGCGTGGACGTGCTGATCGCGACGCCGGGCCGGCTGATCGACCTGATTGAACGCGGCGCGGTCGATCTGTCCCAGACCCAGTATCTGGTGCTGGACGAGGCCGACCAGATGCTGGACATCGGCTTCATCCACGCGCTGCGCCGCATCGCCAAGATGCTGCCGCGCGAACGTCAGACGCTGCTGTTTTCGGCCACCATGCCGAAACTGATGGAAGAGCTGGCCGAAAGCTATCTGACCGATCCGCTGAAGGTGGCGGTGAACCCGCCCGGGCAGGCGGCGGCCAAGATCGATCAGGGCGTGCATTTCGTCAATCAGGGCGACAAGGCGACGCTGCTGGCCGAGTATCTCTCGAAGCATGTGGACGAGCTGGCGATCGTCTTTGGCCGCACCAAGCACGGTTCGGAAAAGCTGTCGAAGCTGCTTGAGAAATGGGGCTACAAGGTGGCTGCCATCCACGGCAACAAAAGCCAGGGCCAGCGCGAGCGCGCCCTTGCCGGGTTCCGTGCCGGGGAAACCAAGGTACTGGTGGCGACCGATGTCGCCGCACGCGGCCTTGATATCCCCGAGGTGGCGCATGTCTATAACTACGACCTGCCCAACGTGCCGGAAAACTACGTCCACCGCATCGGCCGCACCGCGCGCGCCGGGCGCGACGGCCGCGCCATCGCCTTCTGCGCGCCCGCCGAGATCGGCGAACTGCGCGCCATCGAAAAGGCGATGAAGGCCCAGATCCCGGTCGTCGGTGGCGAAGTCCCGTTCGAGGCCAGCAAGATCCGCGAGCGTGGCGGCCCCGCCGGTCGCCCCGCCGCCGGCCAGCCGGCACGCAAACGCCCGGCACGCCGCCCGTCGCGCGCGCCGAAAGCCTCGCAGCAGGCCTGATCCGACGCAAACGTGAGCCGCCGCATCCCTGCGGCGGCTTGCGGGCGACAGGCCCTCGCGGCTATCTGCCGCCATGGCCAAGCTTTATTTCCATTACTCGACGATGAATGCCGGCAAGAGCACGCTGCTTTTGCAGGCATCCTACAACTATCGCGAACGCGGCATGGCGACGCTTTTGCTGACCGCCGCCCATGACGACCGCGCCGGGCATGGCCGCATTGCCAGCCGCATCGGCATTGCCGATGATGCGCTGACCTTTACCCCGGAAACCGACCTTTTCGCGCTGATCGCCGATCAGGGCCGCGGCGCCGCCTGCATCTTTCTGGACGAGGCGCAGTTCCTGACCGAAACGCAGGTCTGGCAACTGGCCCGCGTCGCCGACGACCTGCACCAGCCGGTCATGTGCTACGGGCTGCGCGTCGATTTCCGCGGCCGGCTGTTCCCCGGCTCGGCGGCGCTGCTGGCGCTGGCCGACGACCTGCGCGAGGTGCGCACCATCTGCCATTGCGGACGCAAGGCCACCATGGTCGTGCGTCAGGACGAACAGGGCCGCGCGCTGCGCGAAGGCGCGCAGGTCCAGATTGGCGGCAACGAAACCTATGTGTCGCTGTGCCGCCGCCACTGGCGCGCCGCGATGGGAGACAGACCATGAGCCCGATGAACACCACCCGCGCCTATGGCTGGGCCGCGCGCGCCTTTCACTGGACGGTCGCCGTCCTGATTCTTGTCGCGCTGGGGCTGGGGCTTTACGCAGGCAGCCTGCCCAGCGGCAGCGACGACGAATTGCAGGCGGTTTTCGCCGCCTTCTCGATCCACAAGACGGCGGGCGTCGCGGTGCTGATCATCGCCTTGGCGCGGATCCTGTGGACGCTTTCCCAGATCCGCCCGCGCCCGCTTTACCCCGAGCGCCGGCTGGAGACGCTGCTGGCCGAGACCGTGCATTGGGCGCTGTGGATCGGCATGATCGTCATGCCGCTGTCGGGCTGGCTTTTGCATTCGGCGGCGCCGGGCGGCTTTTCCCGCATCCTCTGGCCCTTTGGCCAGCGCCTGCCGCTGGTGCCTCAGGACGCCGCGCTGGCCGAGGGCTTTGCCCGCTTTCACGAAACCGGCTGGTGGGTGCTGGCGGGCCTGATCCTGCTGCATGTCGCGGGTGCGCTGAAACATGCGCTGATCGACCGCGACCACACGCTGGCGCGCATGGCAGGCAATCCCGCCCGCCTGCCCGAGCCGCCCGCGCATCCGCTGCCCTCGGGGCTGCGTCATGCGCTTGCCGCCATCGCCGCAGTCGCGATCTGGGGCGCCACCGCCGCCATCCCGGCGCAGATGGGCGACAGCGCCCAGCCGCAGGCGGCGGCGATCACGCCCGCTGCCGCCTCGGGCTGGGCGGTCCGGCAGGGCACGCTGGCGATCAGCGTCAAGCAGGGCGGCAACGACGTTTCCGGCCAGTTCGGGCAATGGCAGGCGAAAATCGACTATGCGCCCGAGACGCAGACCGGCGCCGTGGACGTGACCATCGGCATCGCCTCGCTGACGCTGGGCGCGGTCGGCGACAGTGCCAAGGGCCCGGATTTCCTGAACGCCGCCACACATCCGACCGCCAGCTTCAAGGCGGCGATCCTGCCGCCCGCAGGGGCCGGCCAGCCGCATATCGCCCGCGGCACGCTGACCGTCGCCGGAACCGCGATCGAGACCGACCTGCCCTTTCAGCTGGACCTGCAAGGCGATACCGCCAAAGCGGCGGGCCAGATCACCGTCGACCGGCGCGATTTCGGCATCGGCGCGCGTTATGCCGATGAAAAGACCGTGGGCTTTGCCGTCGCGATCAGCTTCGATCTGACCGCGAAACGGCAATGAAAAACCGCCCGTGCAGCGACGCGCGGGTGGCCCCCTGACTACCAGCCCGCCCTACCAGTCCGTGAAATCCGGCTGCCCGTTCGAGGCGGAAAGCCCGCCATCGACCGGCAGGATCACGCCATTGACGAAACCCGCATCCGGGCCGGCCAGAAAGGCGATGACGCTGGCGACCTCGTCGGGTTCGGCGATCCTGCCCAGCGGGATGCGCCGGCGCAGCGCGGTGCCCACACGCGGCGCGTGGCGCAGCGCGGCGGCCAGCCGCGTATTGGCGGCGGCGGGGGCGACGGCATTGACGCGGATGCCCTCTTTGCCAAGGTCCAGCGCCAGCCCCTGCGTCATCAGCGACACCGCCCCCTTCGAGGCGTTATAGCCATACATTCCCCAATCGCCCCGCATCCCCGAAACCGAGGTGACGTTGACGACATTGCCGCGCGACCTGCGCAGCGCCGGCAGCGCCGCCAGCACCATATTGCGCACGCCGCCGACATTGGTGGCCATCATGGCGTCGAAATTCGTGTCGTTCAGCATCTCGCCGATGCCGGCATGGACGACACCGGCATTGTTCACCAGCACGTCGATGCGGCCAAAGCGGCCAAGCGCGGCCGCGACGATCTGCCCGCAATCCTGCCGCTTGCCGACATCGCCCGGCGCGACCACCGCCGCGGCGGTGCCGATTTCCGCGGCGACCTCGGCCAGCGCCTCGGGGCGGCGGCCGTTCAGGACCACGTCATACCCGTCCCGCGCAAAGCGTAGCGCGGTGGCCTTGCCAATGCCGGTTCCGGCACCGGTCACGATGACGGTCTTGCGGGCGTTCATTGAAACCTCTTGCGTTGCAGCCGCCGTCGCGCCGGTGCTCAGCCGCCTCAGCGACCGGACGCATTCCCTACCCTTGCCGCCCCTGACGCGCCGCTTGCGCGCCGGGCGACGCCGGAACCATGCCGAGATAGGCAGGCCGGCGCGAATTTCCATCCGTTCACGGCGGCCAGGACAGGCTGACGCTGCGTCGTTTCATTCCATTCCGCATGGCAAAGGGGCCGCCCCTTGCGGGACGGCCCCTTGCGATTTCGGCCTTGCGGGCGGTCTTAGCCGACCAGTTCCAGACCCGAGAAGAAGAAGGCGATTTCTTCCTTGGCGGTTTCCGGCGCGTCCGAACCGTGGACCGAGTTCTCGCCGACCGAGAGCGCGAATTCCTTGCGGATGGTGCCGGCATCG
>JAXMDJ010000008.1:0-156602 GCA_046348875.1 Paracoccus sp. (in: a-proteobacteria) | reverse complement strand
CATGGCGCATGGCGTCCTTGGGGCTGCGCAGGCGGACCCTGGCGCCCTCGATCAGGATATCGCCGGAATCCTGATGGTGGACGCCCGACAGGATCTTGATCAGCGTCGACTTGCCGGCGCCGTTGTCGCCGACAAGGCCGACCGTCTCGCCGCGATGGATGGTCAGGTTGATGTTTTTCAGCGCATGGACGCCGCTATACCATTTCTGAAGGCCGCGGCATTCGATGATCGGCGTGGTCATTTCCGCGTCTCCACCTTGATCTTGCGCGACATTTTACCCATCCACGCATTGGCGATGACGGCGAACATGGTCAGCACGCCGATGGCGAACTTGAACCAGTTGGCATCGACGCGCGACAGGACCAGCCCGTTGTCGATAACGCGGATCAGAAGCGTGCCGACAATGGCGCCGAAGACGGTGCCGATACCGCCCGCCAGCGCCGTGCCACCGATCACCGCCGCGGCGACGGCCTGCAGCTCCAGCCCCTCGCCGATCGAAGGCAGGGGCGAGCCAAGCCGCAGCACCTGCAACAGCCCCGCAAACCCCGCCAGCACCGAACACAGCATGAAGCAGGTGATCTTCACCCGCCTGACCGGAATGCCCATCGAGGCCGCCGCCTCGTTGAAGCCGCCGGTGGCGCGGATCCAGTTGCCGAAATTGGTCCGCGAAAGTAACGCACTGGCAAGGGTCGCAATAACAACGAACCATACGAAGGACATGCGAATGGGCGACCCTTGCCAGAGATACTCGGTAAACAACCATGTCGGCAGGTCCGCCGGCAAAAGCGGCGGAAAGCCCCCCGAAATGACGATGGTCAGCGAACGCGCGATGAACATCATCCCCAGCGTGGTGATGAAGCTGGGGATGGCGAATTGCAGCGTCACATAGCCGTTGACGAAGCCGATGACCGCGCACAGCATCAGGCCCAGCAGGACCGCCGCCGGAAACGGCACGCCCGCATTGACCATGACCGCCATGGACATCGGCATCAGCGCAAAGACCGAGCCTACGGACAGATCGAACTCGCCGCAGATCATCAGGATGGTGACGCCGATGGTCACCAGCGCCATTTCCGGCAACAGGCCCATGACGCCGCGCAGGTTTTCAAATGACAGCAGCACGCCGCCGGATTTGACCTGAAAGACGGCCAGCAGGATGACCAGCAGGGCGACGCCGGCAAGTTCCGGCTTGTCGAGATAGATTTTCAGAAAACGCTTCATGGCTCGGTCTCGGGTTTCGCGCCCTGCTTGGCGGGCAGGGCGCTGGATTCATGGCCGCCTAGCGCAGACCCTGCTTGGACAGTTCGATGATCGCCGGCACGTCCTTGGGCGTGACGATGCCCTGCCCGGTATCGATATCGGCAGGCGCCAGCCCGGCCTTTTTCCACAGATAGGCCTCCATCACCGGCATGTAGCCCTGCATGTAGGGCTGCTGATCGACCTGCACCTGCACATAGCCCGCCTGCATCTGTTGCAGCACCTCGGGCACCAGATCAAAGCCGCCCAGCAGGATCTTGCCCGGCTCGATCCCGCGATCCTTCAGCACCTTGGCGACGCCCGCGTGCCAGTAGCCGGTGTCGAAATAGGCGGTCGTATTCGGGTTGGCGTTCAGATAGGCGCCGATGCGATCCGCCGTCAGCGCAAGGTCGGTGGCGGAATCGATGCGGGTGATGTTGATTTCGCGGCCCGGATTGGCGGCCTTGTATTCCTCAAGGTATTTCGTCACGCCGCCTGCGCGCTGCTCGGACCATGTCTGGCCGGGGGCGTTGACGCCCACAAGCAGGTTCAGCGGGCCGTCCTTGGGGAAATTCTCGGCCTGCGCCTTGGCCAGCGAATAGCCGGCGGCAACGAAGCCCTGCCCGATGAAGGCCTTGCGGGCATTGCCCTTGGCGCCTTCGCTGTCGTCCACGTTCACGGCCAGCACCAGGATGCCGGCATCGACCGCTTCCTTGATGACATTGTCATAGGCCTTGTCATCGACGATGGCGACGAAGATCGCGTCCGGCTTCGAGGCGATGGCCGCCTGAAGGTTCGCCACCGCCTGTTCGACCGAGCCCTCGGTCTGGGTCAGGATCAGCTGGCAATTCGCCGCGACCTTTTCGCAGGCGTCGTCATAGCCTTTCTTCACCGACTGCCAGAAGGTGTTCGAGGCCGACGAATGGCTGATGAAGGCGATGTTCAGACCCTCGGCGCCGGCTGCGGCCGAGGTCAGGGCCAGCGCCAGCGCCGAACCCGCAAGTAGTTTCCTGATCACGATGCACTCCTCCTGTTGAACGACGCGTCTGCCGTCCTGAATTGTCATTGGCGGGGTTTCCCCCTTTTCTTTCCCGCGCCAAAGGCCTCCTCGCCGCTGGCGCGGGCGGTGTCAGTCGTCCAGCGTCGAGACCCGGCGCGAGACCTGGAACCTCGCGTCAAGGTCGGGGGCCAGATCGACGCCATGGCCCGGCCCCGGCGGGACCGTGATCATGCCGTTGCTGACGGTGGGAAGCTGCGTCGTCAGGTCGGCATACCAGGTGCGGTAATAGGCGCGCACGCTTTCCTGCACGATGGCGTTCGGTGCGTTCAGCGACAGATGCGTGGACGCGGCCAGCACCACCGGCCCGGTGCAGTCATGGGGCGCCACCGGCAGGTGCCACGCCTCGGCCATGGTGGCGATCTTCTTGGCCTCGGAAACGCCGCCGCACCATGACAGGTCCAGCATGACGATGCCGGCGGCATCGGTTTCCAGCAGGTCGCGAAAGGCCCAGCGGGTCGCCAGCGTCTCGGACGCGCAAAGCGGCGCGCGGCTGGCGGCGGCATAGCGTTTCAGGCTGGACAGCGAATCCATCTTGATCGGGTCTTCGTGCCAGAAGGTCCCGTAAGGCTCCAGCGCGCGGGCGATCTGGATCGCGGGCGTCAATTGCCACATCGAATGGAACTCGACCATGATATCCATGCGGTCGCCGACGCGCTTGCGGATTTTCTCGAACGGCTCCAGGGCCTTGCGCAGGTCGGGGCCGGATATGTACTGCCCGCCGCTTTTTTCCGCCGCGATGTCGAAGGGCCAGATCTTCATGGCGGTGATGCCTTCGGACAAAAGGTCCTCGGCCAGATCGTCGGCGCGTTCCAGAAATGCGTTCAGATCGTCATAGTCGCGCCGCGGGCCGCCGATGCCGTAATTGGCGGTCTGCTGGCCCTTGGCCTCGCGCATGTAGGTATTGCCGGCGCAGGTGTTGTAGGTGCGGATGTCGCGCCGGGTGAAGCCGCCCAGAAGCTGCGCCAGCGGCAGGCCCGTCGCATGGCCGAACAGGTCCCAAAGCCCGATATCGATGGCCGAGTTTCCGCGCGTCTCGACCCCGGTCGAGCGGAAACCCAGATAGCCGGTCAGATCGCGCGAGATACGGTCGATCTCAAGCGGGTCGCGGCCCAGCAGTTTCGGCGCCGCGACCTCGTGGATATAGCTTTCGACGGTCTGGGCCATGAAGAAGGTCTCGCCCAAGCCGACCAGTCCTTCGTCGGTATGGATGCGGACCCACAGGATATTGGGGAAGTCCTGCACGCGGACGGTCTCAAGCGCGGTAATCTTCATCTTCAGTATACTCCGGCCTCCAGCAGGGCCTTGGTGGTCAGGTCGAAATGGTCGGTCATCGCCTGTTCGCCGGCGGCAGGGTCGCCGTCGGCGATGGCGCGCGCGATGGTCATGTGGCCGTCGATGCTTTCCTGCCGCGTCTCGTTGCCGGCGCGGCTGGCCCAGCCGATGGGCCAGGTGTGGCGGGTGATGATCTGGAACGACCCCACGATCAGCGCGAACATCGGATTGCGCGAGGCGGCAGCGATGGCCTCGTGAAAGGCGATGTCATGTTCCATCACCTGCTGCGGATTGTCGAAGTCGCGCTGCATCGCCTGCGCCAGCGCGACGATCCGCGCGGCCTCCTGATCGGTGCGACGCATCGCGGCCAGCACGACGGTGCGGCGCTCGACGGTGCGGCGCACGTCGAAGATCTGCTGGATGGTGACCTGATCGGTATGCATGGCATGGTCGGTGACCAGCGCCAGCACGTCGGCCTTGGGCGCGGTGACGCGCGGGCGGCGGCCATTGCCAATGTCGATCAGCGTCAGCGCCGAAAGCGAGCGATAGGCCTCGCGCACGATGCCGCGCGACACGCCAAGCTGTTCGGCGAAAGCCCCTTCGCTGGGCAGCGAATCCCCGACCTGAAGCGCATTTTCGCGGATATGGGCCTTGATCGCATCCATGGTCTGCGCCAGCGCGCTTTCGCCGCCCGCCTTGTCCGCCCTGCCGTCACTATCGGGATGAGATGCGCCCATGCCCAGACCTATCATATAGGTTTGCGTTGACCTTTGAATAGATTCGTCATAGCCTTTTGTCAACGACAATGCCGAGGCAATGCTTTCGACATGCGAAAGCCAGCCCGCAAGGACAGGTCATGCCGCATCGTCTTGCCCGAACGGGGTCAACCGGCCTCGAAATAGGACGAAAACTGCCGGGAAAGCTCGGCCAGATCGAAACGGGGTCAACCGGCCTCGAAATAGGACGAAAACTGCCGGGAAAGCTCGGCCAGATCGAACATGACCCGGCGCAGATGCGTGCGCATCACGTCATGCGCGCGGGACGCATCGCCCGAACTCACCGCGTCCAGCATCGCCTGATGGTCCTGCACAAGCTGGTCCAGTTGCCCGGCCTGCAAGGACAGCCGCCGCACCCGGTCCATATGGCGCTTGGCATCCGCGATGAAGGACCAGACGCCGTCGCGCCCGGCAAGGCTGCAAAACAGCGCGTGCATCCGTTCGTCGCATTCAAAGAACAGGTCGGGATTGTCCTCGGCCACGGCCAGTTCCTGTTCCTCGATCGCCTGGCGGATGCTCAGCAGCACGCGGCGGTTCGACTGGCGCGCGGCCTCGGACACGATGGCCAGCTCAAGGTTTTCGCGCACGAACTGGGCGGTGCGCACCGCCTCCATGCGGATGGGCGAGACGATGACGCCGGCGCGCGCGCGCAGGTCCACCAGCCCTTCGGCACCAAGGCGCGACAGCGCCTCGCGCACGGGGGTGCGGCTGACGCCAAGCAGCTCGGCCAGGGCCTGTTCGCCGATGGGTTCGTTCGGCTTCAGCTCAAGCCCGACGATCTTGCGCGACAGCGTGCGATAGCAATGTTCGGCCGCCGAGATTCCCGCGTCACGCGCCATTCCCACCATCCATGGTCTTTTTGCATACAAAGACTACATATCCGCAAAATATCAGGAAATACAGGGTGTTTTCGCAAGCTTCCGACCTTGCTTGACAAGCTGTGCGAATCTTGCATACAAGAATACAAACGCATCGGGGAGGGATGTGATGTCTGATCGCAACGGGCTTTGGTCCGCCGGTTCACGGCTGGTCCTGTCGGCCGCGCTGGCGGCATTGGTCACGGGCGCGGCCAGCGCCGAAGAGGTGACCGTCGGCGCGCTTTATCTGGACGCGCAGGGCTTTTACGGCGGCATCAAGAAAGGCATCGAAGAGGGGGCGGGCGATGCCAGCGTGCGTCTGCTGGGGCAGAACTCGCAGGGCGATGCGGCCAAGGAAACGCAGTTCGCCTCGACCCTGATCTCGTCCAAGGTGGATGCGATCATCATGTCGCCGGTCTCGGCCACGGCCTCGGTCCCGGTGGTGCGGCAGGCGGCCGAGGCGGGCATCCCCGTCATCTGCTACAACACCTGCATCAACGATGCGGATGCGCAGAAATACGTCAAGGCGCTGGTCACCACCGACCAGTTCAAGCTGGGCTATGACGTGGGCGTGGTCGCGGGCGATTACTTCGTCGCCAAGGGCATCGAAAAGCCGCGCTTCGGCATCCTGAACTGCGACGTCTATGAGGCCTGCGTGCAGCGCAAGGCCGGCTTCAAGAAGGCGGTCGAGGAAAAGGTCCCCGGCGTCGAATGGGCCGCCGACCAGGCCGGGTTCGAGCCGGGCAAATCGACCGAGACCGCCACCACGATGCTGACCGGCGACACCGCCATCAACGCCATGTTCGCCACCACCGACAATGGCACCATCGGCGCGATCCAGGGCATCTCTGCCGCCGGGCGCAAGGGTCAGGCCGTGGTTTTCGGCAATGATATCAGCGTGCAACTGGCGCAATATCTGGTGAATGAGCCGGAAATCCTGATCGCCACCAATGGCCAGCAGCCCCAGCAGATGGGCAGGGAATCCATGCAGATGGCGCTGAAGGCCATCCGCAAGGAACCGATCGACAGCTACCTGACCATCGTTCCGACCGAGATGTTTTTGTCCTCGGACCCCGAAAAGGTCAAAGCCTGGCTTGAGGCACGGCCCGACGGGATTCCATGAGGCGCGCGGCATCCTGAACGGCCGCGGCACTGCCGCGGCCCTCTCCGCTTCCTCTACCCCGGGACCGTCATGGTTGAACAGCTTGTCCATATGCGCGGCATCGCCAAGGCCTATCCTGGCGTGGTGGCCCTGCGGGATGTGGATTTCACACTGGCGCGGGGCGAGGTGCGCGCGCTTCTGGGCAAGAACGGCGCCGGCAAATCGACGCTGATCAAGATCCTGGCCGGGATCGAGACCCCGGACGCGGGCACCATCGCCATCGACGGCGCAACCGTGCAGCTTCGCAGCCCCGTCGACGGCTTTCGCGCCGGCATCGCGACCGTGCATCAGGAACTCAGCGTGGTGCCGGAACTGTCGATTGCCGAGAATATCTTTCTGGGCCAATGGCCCCGGCGCGGTGGCCGCATCGACTGGCCCCGCATGCGGGCCGAGGCGCGCGAGGCGCTGGCCATGCTGGGGCTGGATCTGGACCCCGCGCTGCCCGTCTCGCGCCTGTCGGTCGCCGAGCGGCAACTGGTCGAAATCGCCCGCGCCTTGCGGCAGGGCGCGCGGCTGCTGATCCTTGACGAACCGACCAGCTCGCTTGTCGCGCATGAGGCGGAGCTGCTGATCGCGGTCGTCCGCCGGCTGGCCCAGCAGGGCACCAGCATCATCTATATCTCGCACCGCATGGACGAAATCCGCCGCGTGGCGGGTTCGGTCACCATCATGCGCGACGGACGCCACGTCGCCACCGCCGCCGTGGGCGAGCTCTCGAACCGCCAGATCATCGACATGCTGCTGGGCAGCGCGCAGGCCGACGCCCTGCCCCGCGCCGACCACCGCACAAGCGACGCCCCTGCCCTGCTGAGCCTGCGCGGCCTGCGCGTCGCCCCCCGGATCGAGGACGCCAGCCTTGACATCCGCGCGGGCGAGGTGCTGGGCATTGCGGGCGTTCTCGGCTCGGGCCGGACCGAGCTTTTGCAGGCCATCGCCGGGCTGCGCCACCGCGACGGCGGCACGATGACGCTGGAGGGCCGCGCCTTTGCCCCCGCCAGCCTGCGCGCCGCCCGCGCCGCCGGCATCTTCATGACGCCCGAGGACCGCCGCGGCGAAGGCGCGGTGATGATGCTGGGCGTCGATGAAAACCTGGTCATGGCAAGCTGGGGCACGGTCTCGCGCCGGGGCATCATCGACCGGCAGGCAATGCGCGCGCGCGTCGCGGCCTCGATCCGGTCGCTTGGGATCAAGCTGGCGCATCCGTCTGAAACGCTTGGCAATCTCAGCGGCGGCAACCAGCAGAAGGTCGTGATCGGCAAGGCGCTGAACGCCGGCCCGCGCATCCTTTTGCTGGATGAGCCGACGCGCGGCGTCGATATCGGCGCCAAGCGCCAGATCTATGGGCTGATGCGCGATGCGGCCGCGCGTGGGCTGGCCGTGGTCTTTGTCTCGGGCGAGATCGAGGAATTCTGCGAGGTCTGCGACCGTGTCCTGATCCTGCGCGGCGGCCGCATCGCCGGCGAACTGGCGGGCCCCGCCATCCAGACCGAGGCCCTGACCGAACTGACCTCTGGCGAACAGGTGCTGCATTGACCGCGACCCCGACCGAAACCGCGCCCCCGCTGCGCCGCGCCATGGGCGGGCGCGCGAACGAGATTGGCCTGCTGGCCGCCATCGTCCTGCTTTACGCCTTTCTGGCCGGGTTCGCGCCGAATTTCCTGACCCTGCCGA
The DNA here is from genome assembly GCA_046348875.1 of Paracoccus sp. (in: a-proteobacteria). GTDB lineage: Bacteria > Pseudomonadota > Alphaproteobacteria > Rhodobacterales > Rhodobacteraceae > Paracoccus. The sequence goes on along the minus strand of JAXMDJ010000008.1, from coordinate 148,568 downwards.
ACCAGCTCAACATCCTGCGCGACGCGGCCTTTGTCGGCATCATCGCCTGGGGGATGACGCTGGTGCTGATCGCGGGCGAGATCGATATCTCGGTCGGACCGCATGTCGCCTTCGCGGGCGTGGTGCTGGCGACATTGGCGCAGGCGGGGTTGCCCTTGCCGCTGGCCTGCCTGCTGGTGCTGATCCTTGGCGCGCTGATCGGCAGCGTTGCCGGCGCGCTGCGGGCCTATATGGATGTGCCCAGCTTCATCGTCACGCTGGCGCTGTGGCTGGCCTTGCGCGGCATCGCGCAGGTCATGTCGGATGCGGTGCCCATCGTCATCATGGATTTCGGCTTTCAGAAGCTGGGCGCGGGTTCGGTCCTTGGGGTGCCGGTGCCGGCGGTCATCATGCTGGCGCTGTTCCTGGTCTTCAGCTTCATCGCCACGCAGACCGTCTTTGGCCGCAGCGTCTATGCCGTCGGCGGCAATGCCGAGGCCGCGCGCCTGTCGGCGATCCCGGTGGCGCGGGTGCGCATCGCCGTCTTTGCCATCACCGGCACGCTGGCGGCGTTGACCGGCATCCTTGTCGCCAGCCGGCTTGGCTCGGGCAACAGCGGGGCGGCCTCGGGGCTGGAATTCGACATCATCGCCGCGGTGGTCGTCGGCGGCACCAGCCTGTTCGGCGGGCGCGGCACCATGCTGGGCACGCTGCTGGGGGTGATCTTCATCGCGGCGCTGGTCAACGGGCTGGTGCTGATGGGCGTCGATCCCTTTGCACAGGGCATCGTGCGCGGCGCCGTCATCCTGGTGGCCGTCATGGTCAATATCGTCAGCATCAAGCGCATGGGGGGCCGGTCATGAAAGCCTTGGTCAGGACGGTTCTGGACGCAGGCGACATCGTCGGCGAAAGCATCATCTGGTCGGCGGCCGAGGCGGCGCTTTACTGGGTCGATATCGTCGGGCGCCGCATCCACCGGCTGGAACCCGGCAATGGCCGCCACGATACCTGGCCGACGCCCGACTTCGTGACCTCGATCGGGATGCGCGCGGATGGCGGCTTCATCGTCGGGCTGCGCCGCAATGTCTGCCTGTGGGAACCGGACGGCGCGTTTCAGGACTTCGCCACCCCCGAACCCGACCTGCCCGACAACCGCCTGAACGAGGGGCGCGTGGCGCCCGACGGCTCGTTCTGGGTGGCGACGATGCAGACCAACCTGAACCCCGACGGCTCGCCGCGCGAGATGACGGAAAACGCCGGCGCGATCTGGCGCATCGATGCCAGCGGCGCGGTCACGCGGCTGACGCCCAACGAATACGGCATCACCAACACCATGGCCTGGACGCAGGACGGCCGCTTTTTCTTTGCCGATACGCTGGCCAATGAAATCCATCTGTTCGACTGCGATCTGGCGGCCGGGCGGCTTGGCAACCGCCGCACCATCGTCAAGGATTTCCCGCGCGGCTTTCCCGACGGCTCGTGCCTGGACGACCGCGACCGGCTGTGGAACTGCCGCGTGGCCGGCGGCTCGGCGGTGGCCTGTTTCGACACGACCGGCGCGCTGTCGGATCTGGTCGAGCTGCCGGCAAGCTGGCCGACAAGCTGCACCTTCGGCGGCGCGGGGCTCGACACGCTTTACGTCACCTCGGCCCGCTTCACCATGAGCGCGGCGCATCTGGCGGCCAACCCCAGGGAAGGCGCCCTTTTTGCCGTCACCGGCGCGGGCCATGGCCGGCCCGAGCCAGTCTTCGGCGCATCCCCCAACACAGCGGAGTGACCCTGATGAGCGAATTCGGAGGCAAAAGCATCGTCGTGACCGGCGGCAGCCTGGGCATGGGACTGGCCTGCGCGCGCCGTTTTGCCGCGGGCGGCGGCCGGGTGATGATCGTCGCCAACGACCGCGCCTCGGTCGATGAGGCGGTCGAGGAAATCGGCAGCCATGCCGCGGGCTTTGTCGGCGACGTGCGCCGCGGGGCCGACATGCAGGCGGCGATGGCCGAGGCGGCGGCGCGTCACGGCGGCATCGACATTCTGGCCTGCTGCGCCGGCATCCAGCGTTACGGCACCGTGGTCGACACGCCCGAAGAGGTCTGGGACGACGTGCTGGACATAAACCTGAAGGGCATCTTTCTGGCGGCGAAATACGCCATTCCCGAAATGCGCAAGCGCGGCGGCGGCGCCATCGTGGCGATCTCGTCGGTGCAGGCCTTCGCCTCGCAGGCCGGCGTTGCCGCCTATACCGCCAGCAAGGGCGCGATCAACGCGCTGGTCCGCGCCATGGCGCTGGACCATGCGGGCGAAAACATCACCGTGAACGCGGTCTGCCCGGCCTCGATCGACACGCCGATGCTGCGATGGGCCGCCGATCTGTGGAAGGGCGACAGCACCGCCGAGGCGACGCTGGACGCCTGGGGGCGCGGCCACCCGGTCGGCCGCGTCGGCCAGCCCTCCGAGGTCGCCGACCTTGTGGCCTTTCTTGCCAGCGACCGCGCGCGCTTCATCACCGGCGCGGATGTCAAGATCGACGGCGGCGTGCTGTCGAAGCTTGGCATCATCATCCCGGACTAAGGAGACACGCCATGGACCAGTTCCCCGACTTCCTGTCCCCGGACTTTCTGACCTCGCACATGCGCGAGATCATGGCCTTCTATCACCCGCGCTGCCTGAACACCGAGGATGGCGGCTATTACAACGAATACCGCGACGACGGCTTCATCCTTGACCGCAAGACGCAGCATATCGTCTCGACCACGCGGTTCATCTTCAACTATGCCACGGCGGCGGTGATCTTTGACCGCCCCGACTATGCCGAGGCCGCCGCGCATGGCATCCGCTACCTGGACGAGGTGCATCGCGACCCCGAACATGGCGGTTATTTCTGGGTGATGAACGGGCGCGAGGTCGCGGATGCGACCAAGCATTGCTATGGCCATGCCTTCGTGCTGCTGGCCTATGCGGCGGCGATGAAGGCGGGCATTCCCGGCATGGGCGGAAAACTTGCCGAGACATGGGACCTGCTTGAAACCCGCTTCTGGGAACCCGAGGCCCAGATGTACAAGGACGAGATCAGCCGCGACTGGCAGACCGTTTCGCCCTATCGCGGCCAGAACGCCAACATGCACATGACCGAGGCGATGCTGACCGCCTATGAGGCCACGGGCGATGTGCGCTATCTGGACCGCGCCGAGACACTGGCGCGGCGCATCTGCGTCGATCTGGCCGACAGCGCGCAGGGTGTGGTCTGGGAACATTACCATCAGGACTGGTCGGTGGACTGGGACTATAACAAGGACGACCCCAAGCACCTGTTCCGCCCCTACGGCTATCTGCCCGGCCACATGACGGAATGGACGAAGCTGCTGCTGATCCTGGACCGCCACCGCCCGCAGGACTGGATCCTGCCCCGCGCGATCCACCTTTACGAGACCGCGCTGGCGGAAAGCGCCGATCTGGAATTCGGCGGCATGCATTACAGCTATGGCCCCGACGGCAAGCTTTACGATCTGGACAAGTATCACTGGGTCCATTGCGAGACCGTCGCCGCCGCCGCGGGCCTTGCGCTGCGCACCGGGCAGGAACGCTTTCGGCAGGATTACGACCGGCTTTGGCGCTATAGCTGGCGCCATCTGGTCGATCACGAATACGGCTGCTGGTTCCGCATCCTGTCGCCTGCGGGCGTGAAGCAAAGCGATGTGAAAAGCCCTCCGGGCAAGACCGACTATCACCCGTTCGGGGCGTGTTACGAAATCCTCCGCCAGTTGGGAAAGGCCAGCTAGCGCGGCGGCAAAACCGGCGGCCCGCGCCCCGCGCTTGGCGGGCCACCCATCTGAAAAGCGCGAAAAAACTTCGGGAGGAATGAAATGCTGACCAAATCACTGGCAGCGCTGGCCCTTGGCTGCGCGCTTGTCACCACCGCCGCCGGCGCGGAAGAGCGGCCGAAATTCGTCTATCTGACCCAGACCGGCATCGACAACAGCTTCTGGCAGTCGATCAAGAAGGGCATGGACGACGCCTGCACGCAGTTTCAGGCGGATTGCCAGCTGATCTTCACCACGCCCAATGGCGACCTGCAAAAGCACCTGCAAAACCTTGATACGGTTGTCGAACAGGGCGTCGATGGCATCGTCACCGTGGTCGTGAACGACGACCTTTACGACGAGACGATCAAGAAGGCGATCGACAAGGGCATCCCCGTCATCACCGCCAACGTGGACGACAGCCAGGGCGCGGCCGGCAATGCGCGGCTTGCCTTTGTCGGGCAGGACCTGTTTCAGGCCGGCTATGTGCTGATGCAGGGCCTTTACGCCAAGATCCCCGCGGATCAGCCGGTCCACGCCCTTCTGGGCCTGTCGCGGCCGGGCGAAAGCTGGGCCGAGGCACGCATCGGCGGCGCCAAGAAATTCTTGGACGAGATGAAGGCCGCCAACCCGAACCGCGAAATCACCTATGAGGTGATCGATTCCTCGAACGACATTTCGGTGACGGCCTCGCGCATCTGCCAGTACATGCAAAGCAAGCCCGAGACCAACGCCTATGTCGATGCCGGTTTCTGGGGCGCGGGCGCGGGCGAATGCCTGCGCGATCTGGGCATCAAGCCGGGCCAGTTGCACATGGCGACCTTCGATCTGGTGCCGGTGGTTCTGGACGAGATGAAAAAGGGCTATGTCGACATCACCATCGACCAGCAGCCCTATTATCAGGGCTATCTGCCGATCCTTCAGCTTGCGATGATGAAGAAATTCGGCCTCAGCGCCTTTGACGTGAATACCGGCAAGGCCGTGGTCGAACCCAAGGACCTTGAGCAGGTCGAGAAATTCATGTCGCTGGGCGTGCGCTGACGCCGCCCCAAAAACCCGCGCCCCTCGCCGCGCAGGCGGGGGGCATTGCCAAGGGCCAATGAAATGACACCGACCATCAAGAAAATGATGGCGCGCCCCGAGATGGCCGCGCTGCTGATCTTCCTTGCGCTGTTCGTCCTGTTCAGCGTTCTCAACGACCGGTTCCTGACCAGCGGCAACATGACCGTCTATCTGCAACCGATCCCCGAACTTGCCATCGTCGCCATGGGCATCACCGTGCTGATCATCGCGGGCGAATTCGATCTGTCGGTCGGCTCGGTCTTCGGGCTGTCGCCGATGGTGACGGTGCTGCTGATGCAAAGCGGCTGGCCGACCGCCGTCGCCATCCTGATCGGGCTGGCGGTCGCGGCGCTGATCGGGTTCTGCAACGGGCTGATCACGCTGCGGCTGAAGATCCCGTCGTTCATCGCCACGCTGGGGATGCTGTTCATGGCGCGCAGCCTTGCCATCGTCCTTGCCGGAGGCTTTCCGCCGGTCTTTCCGCGCGAACTGGACGTGTCCTGGCTGGTCGGGCGCATCGATCTGGGGCTGGTGACGCCGCGCGTGTCGCTGATCTACATGATCGTCATTGCGATGGTCCTGGGCTTCGTCCTGCGCCGCACCGATTTCGGCCACTGGATCTTTGCCACCGGCGGCCACCCGCAGGCGGCGCGCGACATGGGTATCAAGACCCAGCGCGTGAAGATGGCCTGCTTCGTGATCTGCGCCACGCTGGCGGGGTTCGCCGGCATCATCCAAAGCTTTCGCGTCAAGGTGATCGTGCCGAACCTTGGCACCGGGCTTGAAATGCAGGCCATCGCCGCGGCGGTGATCGGGGGCGTGGCGCTGACCGGCGGCGTCGGCTCGGTCCTGGGGGCGGTGGTGGGCACGCTGCTGATCGCGATGATCGAGAACATCCTGATCCTCAGCGGCGTCAACGCCAACTGGTTCATGTTCGCCGTCGGCGCGATGATCGTCGTGGCGGTGGTCCTGAACACGCAGACCCGGCTGAAGGCCGAAGGAATCAAGGGCTAAGGTCATGGCACATCCTGCACAGAACCCCGCTGACGACCCGATCATCAAATGCACCGGGCTGCAGAAATGGTATGGCGCGGTCCACGCGCTGAAGAATGTCGATTTCCATGCCGGCCGCGGCGAGGTCATCGGCCTTGTCGGCGACAATGGCGCGGGCAAATCGACGCTGATCAAGATCCTGTCGGGCGTGCATACGCAGGATCAGGGCGAAATCCTGATCGACGGCCGCGCCGTCTCGATCACCGGGCCCGAGGTGGCGATGTCGCTGGGGATCGAGACGATCTACCAATACACCGCCATGGTCCCGGAAATGTCCATCGCGCAGAACTTCTTCATCGGGCGCGAGCCGCTGAAATGGGGCCGCCCCGGTTTTGGCATCGTCGACCGCGCGAAGATGGCGCGCGAGGCGATGGAGGGGTTGCGCGGCGTCGGCCTGCATCTGCGCGGCCCCGACACGCCGGTCAAGGCGCTGTCGGGCGGCCAGCGGCAGGGCGTCGCCATCGCGCGCGCCATGCATTTCCGTTCCAAGGTGCTGATCCTGGACGAGCCGACGAACCACCTGTCGGTCAAGGAAACCCACAAGGTTCTGGATCACGTCGTCGAGCTGAAGGAGCAGGGCGTCACCTCGATCTTCATCAGCCACAACCTGCATCACATCCACCCCATTTCCGACCGCATCGTGGCCATGGCCCGCGGCGAAAAGATCGCCGACGTCCGCGCCGACGAGATCAGCGTCGATGAAATGACCCGGATGATCACCTGATCCCCCTTCACTTCCAGTCCAAGGAGGTCCGCCATGAAGCGACCCAGGATTACCGATATCCGCGCCACCACCGTCACCGTCCCGCTTGAGGCCCCCCTGCGCCATTCGAACGGCGCCCATTGGGGCCGCTTCGTGCGCACCATCGTCGAGATCGAGACCGATACCGGCATCATCGGCCTGGGCGAGATGGGCGGCGGCGGCGAAAGCGCCGAGGCCGCCTTCCGCGCGCTGAAGCCCTATCTTGTCGGCCATGACCCGTTCGAGCTGGAAAAGCTGCGCTTCATGATCTGCAACCCGACCGCCAGCCTTTACAACAACCGCACGCAGATGCATGCGGCGCTGGAATTTGCCTGCCTCGACATCATGGGCAAGTTTCTGGGCGTGCCGGTCTATGACCTGCTGGGCGGCAAGATGCGCGACACCGTGCCCTTTGCCAGCTACATGTTCTTTCGCCTGCCCAACAAGGACACCGGCGAGGGCGAGACCCGCACCGCCGACCAGTTGATCGAACAGACGCTGGCCCTTAAGAAGAAATGCGGCTTTACCACCCACAAGCTGAAAAGCGGCGTCTTCCCCCCGGATTACGAGCTTGAGGTCTATCGCGCCTGGGCCAAGGCCCTTGGCACCGACAAGGTCCGCTACGACCCCAACGCCGCCTTCAGCGTCGAAGAGGCGATCCGCTTCGCCAAGGGCATCGAGGACCTGAACAACGACTATTACGAGGACCCGACCTGGGGCCTGAACGGCATGCGCCGGGTGCGCGAGAATACCTCGATGCCGCTGGCCACCAATACCGTGGTCATCAACTTTGAACAGCTTGCCGCCAATACGCTGAACCCGGCGGTGGACGTGATCCTGCTGGACACGACCTTCTGGGGCGGCATCCGCCCCTGCGTCAAGGCCGCCGGCGTCTGCGAGACCTTCCAGCAGGGCATCGCCGTCCATTCCTCGGGTGAGCTGGGCATCCAGCTTGCGACCATGCTGCATCTTGGCGCGGTGCTGCCGAACCTGGTCTTTCACGCCGACGCGCATTACCACCAGCTGGTCGATGACATCATCGTGGGCGGCCCGATGCAATACCGCGACGGCGCCATCGCGGTGCCGACGGCGCCCGGCCTCGGGGTCGAGCTGGACCGCGACAAGCTTGGCAAATACGCCGATCTTTACAAGACGCTGGGCGGCTATCCCTATGACCGCGACCCATCGCGTCCCGGCTGGTTCTCGGTCGTGCCGAACACCCGCTGGGCCGACCCGAACGACAGCCGGGTGGTGGAGTATTGAAGGGGTAACACGGCAAGGATGGCGATGGCTGCCGCGCGCTGTTGTCGTAACGGGTCACGGGTTTGCCACCAGCTTACCGCTGCGCCGTGGTCCCGGTCCGATTGCGGCTGCGATATCGTCTGATGTCGCAGCCGGCCTGCGTCCCGTCACCGCCCTGCCCCGCCTTGCGCAAAAGCGGCGCTGTCAGCCGCGCCAGCTAGGCAAGGGACAGGACCGGTGTCATGCGCCGTCGGTCGGCGTGCGGTGACGGTCCAGCACCAGTTGCAGAAAGACAAGGTCAAGCCACGCGCCGAACTTGGTCCCGACCTCGTTCAGGTGGCCGACCTGCTGGAACCCCAGCTTTTCGTGCAGCCGGATCGAGCCGGCATTCCCGGCCTCGATCGCGGCGACCATGACATGCTTGCCAAGTCCCTTTGCGCGCAGGATCAGCGCCTCCATCAGCGCGCGGCCGATGCCGGCGCCGCGCGTGTCGGCACGGACATAGACGGAATGTTCGACCGTGTGGCGATAGCCGTCGAAGGCACGCCAGTTGCCGAACGAGGCATAGCCCAGCACGCGGCCGTCATCCCCCAGGGCGACCAGCACCGGATAGCCCGCGCGGCGGCGCTCAGCCAGCCAGGCCTGCCGGTTGGCAAGATCGACCTGCGTGTTGTTCCAGACCGCAGTCGTATGCGCCACGGCGTCGTTATAGATCGCCATGACCCCGGCCATGTCCGCGTCCGTCGCATCGCGAATAATCATTCTCCGCTCCGATCAAGCATCATCGTGGACGAATTGTCCACTATGATGGACAGTCCGTCAATGGGATCGCGCGGGTTTTCAGGTATCGCGCAGCACGATGACCGCATAGCTGCAAGGCCGGTTGCCGGCATTCCGAAAGACGCAGTCGGCAGGCGGCCCAAGATGCAGGCAGTCGCCCTGCCGCAGTTGATGGGTGATCGCGCCCTCGACAAAGGTCAGCTCGCCATCCAGCACCCAGATCAGTTGCCGGATGAAGGCATAGGCAGGGGCAGGCATCGGCACCTCACGCGCGGGCGGCAGCGTGACCTCGACCAGATCTACCGGCATGTCCGACCGGGGTGAGACCTGACGGCGCAGATAGCCGGTTTCGGGGTCGGTCCAAAGCGGCTGATCCGCGCGCCGCAAAAGCTGGCCGCCCGCAGCCTCGGCCCGCGCCAGCAACGTCGACATGCTTAGCCCGAACGCGCCCGAAAGCTTGCCCAACAGGTTCGCGGTCGGGCTGCTGTCGCCGCGTTCGACCTTGTGGATCATGGCGCGCGAGACCGCCGCCCGCGCGGCAAGTTCGGTCAGCGACCAGCCGCGGCTTTCGCGTTCCGCGCGGATGCTGGCGCCAATGCGGTTGTCGATATCATCATGCTGCATCGTGCCAATATAGTGGACGAAACACCCTCACCGCAAGCCGGCCTGCCACGCCGGCCGCTGTCCGTTTACCGGGCGAGGTTAAGATCACGCTGATACTGGCCGCAATATCGGCGCACGCACCGACACCCGTCGGTCGCGGCCTCTGCGCTGCGGCGCCGGCTGGAGTTGGCTTGGGCAGGTCCAACATCGACAAAATCTATGGTTTCTTCGTAAGTAGTTATTTCCGATTATTATTTCTCATTCACATGATAAATTACATGAACTTTCCAAGTCAGGCGGCCAGATAAGCCCCTACACCTCGTAATCGACCGGCGTCGCGTGCCAGCCCTCGGCGCGCTTTTGCCAGAACAGGTCCTTGAGCCGCGTCGAGATCGGGCCGGGCCGGTCGTTGCCCATGATCCGCCCGTCGATGCGCGACACCGGCATGATGCCGCCGGCGGTGGTGCAGGCGAAGATCTCGTCGGCCTGCCGGAACTCATCTGCGGGGATGTCGCGGATTTCCAGCGGCAGGCCAAGCTCGGCGCACAGCTCTGTGACGGAAAGCCGGGTCACGCCCTCAAGCGCTCCGTGGCGGGGCGTCGCCACCACGCCGCCGGTGATGCAGAAGACGTTGAAGCCCGGCCCTTCGGTCACATGGCCCTGCGCGTCCAGCAGCGCGGCGGTATCGGCGCCGGCATCCAGCGCCTCGAACTGGGCGGCGGTCAGGTCGGCCCAGTGAAAGTTCTTCACCCGCGGATCGACGCTTTCGGGCGCGATACGCTGCACGCGCGGGATGATCATATGCAGCCCGCGTTCATACTGTTCGGCCGAGGGGATATTGACCCAGGGCACGGCAAAGCAGCACAGATAGCTGCGCGCAAAGGCCGAATGGCGCGGGCCGCCGGCGGGCGCGCTGGCGCGCAGGCAATCCATCGCCACATAGGCCGAGCGCAGCCCCGACAGCGCCACGATGCGGTTCAGGATGCGGCGGATATCGTCGTCGCTTTCCGGTGGCTGCATCCGAAGCCGCGTCATCGAGGCGCGGAAGCGGCGGATATGGTCATCCAGCCGGAAAAAGCTGCCCTGCCAGACGCCGACCACGTCATAGGTCACGTCCGAACGGCGATAGCCGAAATGCGTGACCGGGATGCGCGCCTGCGCGATGGGCATGTATTCACCGTCAAAATAGGCGGCGCCGCTGGAAAAATCGCTCATCTCATCCCCCCGTTTCGGATTGGCGCGGGCGCAGGGCCACATGCATCCCCGCCAGCATCAGCGCCGCCGCCAGCCAGAAGACCGGTGCGGGCGTCTCGCCAAAGATGGCCATGCTCCACAGGATGCCGGCGGCGACCGCCAGATAGTTGAAGACCGAAAAGCGCGCCGGGCCGATGGCGGCGACGATCACGAAGAACAGCCAGAAAAAGACCGCGTTGATCAGCGCCGACAGGAACAGGGGCAGCAGTTGCGCAGTCCCGGTTTCCGCGGGCCAGAACCGGGCGCCCATGACCAGCCCGACCAGCGCCGCGACCAGCGCGCCGCCCAGCAGCGTGCCCGTGGCCATGGCCAGCGCCGGGGCGGCGGGCGGGCGCAGCCATGCGGCGCAGTTGTTGGCGGTGGCAAACATCACCGGCGCGGTCAGCGCCAGCAGGAACCAGCGCAGGCCGCCCTGCGACAGCACGCCGCTTTCCGGGCGCACGATCAGCGCGATCCCCGCCAGCCCCATCGCCATGCCCAGAAGCACGCGATGGTCGAAACGCTCGGACCCGGTCGCGGCGGCGATCAGCAGGGTCAGGACCGGCGACAGGCACAGGACCAGCGTCAGGGTCGATGCCTCAAGATGCTGGGCGGCGGTGACAAGGATGCCGATGGGCAGGCCGATGACCAGCCCCCCGATCACCAGATCGGCGACCAGCGCCCCGACGGCAAGCGAGGGCAGCGCCCCGGTCACGGCCCCCAGCGCCAAAAGCGCCACGCCCGCCAGAACCGCCGGCGCCAGCGCAAAGGCGACCGGGGGCCAGCCCGCCTCGGCCGCCAGCCGGTTGACCGGGAAGATGCCGCCGTAAAGCACGGCGGCGACGATCAGCAGGGCCAGCGCGCGGCGGGGGGTCATGGCCTAGCCCCCGGCGCGCAATCGGGCGGTCGCGGCCTCGTCCACGGCATAGACGCCGGGAATGTCGCCCTCGGTCAGGGCGACGCGATAGACCCCGGCGGCGGTTTCCGGGCTGAGCCAGCCGCGATTGACCGAGCGCGCCACCCGGTCCGGCCGGCGCTGCAACGGGTCGCCATAGCCGCCACCGCCACAAGCGGTGAAGGCGATCTTGGTGCCGGCGCGGATCACCTCTTCGGCAAAGGCGGGCAGCGCGGTTTCGTCGCCCCGCTCGTCGATCCTGACCGAGGTGCAGGGCTTCGCCGTGGTGCCGCCCAGAACGCCGCGCGGCGGATGCGTGGTGCCGTCGGCGGCATACATGATCGTCATGTCATGGCCCAGCGGATAGAAGACGCCGCCCATGCCGGGGGCGCCCTCGAACTCGCCCAGGCCCTGGCTGTCGCGCATGACGCCGCGGCGCTCGATGATGATGGGATACATGGATTCGTCCACCTCGACCGAATCGAGCTGGATCAGCCCGGCATTCGCCGGCCCGCAATAGGTCAGCCAGCCGTCATGGCCGTGGTTGGCGCCGCCACCGCCATAGCCGACAAAGATCTGGTTCACATAGCCCTTGCCGCGCTTGAAGGGATCGGCGCCCGAGATGACACCGGTGCCCGCCGGCAGATGCGAGCCGCTTTCCGCCTGCCCGTAAGGTGCGCCCATGCGCGAAAAGACGGCGTTCCCGGCGATCATCAGCCGGTCGTTCACGTTCGTCGTCGCGACCGAGGTGCCCACGGGGTATTTCGGCGCGCCGATGGCGCAGCCTTCGCGCAGCAAAACCTTGATCTGGGACTTCGCGCCCTCGTTATGCGGGATCGACTCGTCAAGGTTGTTGAAGACGCCGATCCGGCACGAGCCGGTGCAGGTATTGGCCGAAAGGTTCAGCCCCCCCGGCACGTTGTCGATATTGTCGCGCACATCGACGGTGATCTCGCCCGCCTCGGGGTCGATGGTGACCTTGACCCGCACCGGGATGCCGTCATCGGCCACGCCCGGCACCGGGTCGTGCATGGTCTGGTATTCATAGGTGCCGGCGGGCAGCTTTGCGATGGCGGCCTTGGCGCAGCGGCGGCCATAGTCGAACCAGTCCTGCACGAAATCGACCACCGTATCGCGGCCATAGCGATCCAGAAGGTCGACGATGCGCCGCTCGGCCGTGCGGCAGGCGCCGCTTTGCGCCGCGACATCGCCCAGCCACAGTTCGGGCACGCGGTTGCGCATGGCGCCGATGCGCAGGATGTCCTTCTTGTCCTTGTAGTTCTGCGCCACCCGCACGCAGGGGAAATGCATCCCCTCTTCGAAGATGTTGCGGGCAAAGGGCAGGTAGGTCGAGGGCGCCGGCGCCCCGGTATCGGCGTGATGGGACAGCGCTACCACCCAGAACAGCGGCTCACCCCGGTAAAACACCGGCATCGCCATGATGAGGTCGGCGTGGTGGGTGCCCCCGGTATAGGGACAGTTGTTGATGAACATGTCGCCTTGCGCGATATCGTCGAAAAGCTCGGTCAGGGGCCGCGTCGCCATGTCCATCGACATGACGTGGATCGGCAGCGCATCCTCGACCGAGACAAGCTGATGGTCATAGGTCAGGATCGCGCAACTGAAATCGCGGGCATTCTTGATGACGGCCGAGCGGCTGGCGCGCATGACGACCAGCGTCATCTCGCGCACGATGGCCTCGAAGCGGCTTTTCAGCACCGACATCAGGAACGGGTCGATGCGCCGGGTGACGGTCTCGGTCGCGGGGGAAAGGTCCGGTTGTGCCATGGTGATCCTCCTCGCGGTCAGGCGACGGTGACGATGATATTGCCAAAGCGATCAAGCCGGCCGTCATGGCCGCGCTTGAGAAAGGCGGTGAAGGTCTCGGCCTCGACCAGACAGGGACCGGCAAGCTGCGCGCCCTCGCCCAGCGTCGAAAGCTCATAGACCGGAACGTCGATCATCCCGCGCGAGGGCTGGTCATAGACGCGGCGGCTGGCCTTGGGCGCGACCGCGCCCTGCTGCGCGGGCAGGATGTTCCTGCGCCAGATTTCCTGTCCCTGCCGCTTGCCGATGGCGCGCAGCTTCCAGGCGGTGAACTCGACCACGTCGCCATCGGTGCGGATGGAGTAGATCCGCTCATGCATGCGGTGGAACGCCTCGACCAGCGCGGGCAGGTCGGCGGCGGTCAGGCGGCCGTCGGTCAGGGTCAGCGGCACCTCGATTTCAAAGGACTGGAATTCGTACCGGCCCATAAAGGAAAACTCGAACTGGCGGTTTTCCGGCGCGACACCGGCATCCTCCAGAAAGCCGTCGCCCGCCATGCGCAGTTGCGCCAGCATCGCATTGACGCCCGCAAGGTCGAAATCCGCGTCCGAGGTCAGCAGGACGCCGCTTTTCTCGTTGCGGATATCCGAGATCAAGCCGCCAAAGGCGCTGAGCCCGGCCATGAAGCGCGGGATCATATAGCGCTTGAGGCCAAGGATATCGGCCATTTCCGCGATATGGATGGCGGTCGCGCCGCCGCCGCAGACAAAGAAGCTGTCGCGGGGGTTGATGCCCTCGCGGACGGTGATTTCCTCGATGGCGGCGACCATGTTGTGGTTCGAGGTGGTATAGATCGCATAGGCCGCCTCGGGCAGGCTGACGCCCAGCCCGGTGGCGATCTGGGCCACCGCCTGTTCGGCCAGATCGCGCCGCAGCTTCATCTTGCCGCCAAGGAAATAGTCGGGGTCCACCAGCCCCAGCACCACGTTGGCATCCGTCACCGTGGGATGCGTGCCGCCGATCCCGTAGCAGGCCGGCCCCGGCCGCGCCCCCGCCGATTGCGGCCCGACATTCAGCAGCCCCCCCGCATCGACATGCGCGATCGAGCCGCCGCCCGCGCCGACCGAGCGCACGTCGACCTTGGGGATGCCCAGCGAATCGTCGTGGATCATGCTGTCGGGGGTGATGATGATCTGGTGGTCGCGCAGCGCCGAGACGTCGAAGGTCGTGCCGCCCATGTCGCCCACGATGATGTCGGGTTCGTCCGACAGGGCCAGCGCCGCCATCGGCGCCAGCGTCGGGCCGGACATGACCGAATAGATCGGCTTTTTCAGCATCTCGGGCAGCGGCATCATGCCGCCGACGCAATTGGCCAGCAGCAGGTCGCCGGCAAAGCCCGCGGCATCCAGCGCCTGTTGCAGCCGGCCGATATAGCGCGAGACGATGGGGTGGATCGAGGCGTCGATGGCCGCCGCGATGACGCGCTGGTATTCGCGCGGCATCGGGTTGATCTCATGGGACAGCGTCACCGGAATGTCGGGCAGTTCCCTGGCCAGGATGTCGCGCACGCGCAGCTCATGCGCGGGGTTGACCACCGACCACAGCAGTCCGACCGCGATCGCCTGAACGCCAAGCCCGGCAAAGTCGCGGGCGGCAGCACGCACGGCCGCCTCGTCCAGGGGGACATGTTCCTGTCCGCGCGCGTCGATCCGTCCCGCCACGCCCCGCGTCAGATGGCGCGGCACATAGGCGTCGGGATAGTCCAGCTTCCACTGGAAGGCGCCCTTGCGCGGACCCTGACGCAGCAGCAGGATATCCTCGTGCCCCTGGTTCAGGACCAGCCCGACCTTGACGGTCTTCTTCTCGACCAGCGCATTGGTCGAGACGGTCGAGCCATGCACGATCAGGTCGATTTCGCGGATGAACCGCTCCGGCGGCAGGCCATAGCCTTCGGCGGCGACATGCAGGACGTTGATGAAACCCTTTTCAAACTCGCCCGGCGTGGTGGGCGATTTGAAGATCGAGATGACGCCGCGCTCATCCGACACGAGGCAATCGGTGAAGGTGCCGCCGATATCGATGCAGATCTGATAGCCCACTTGTTTCTCCCGTTATTTCACCGGCGCAGATCGTCGCGGCTGAGCACAAGGCTGATGACGATGATCGCGCCAAGACAGATTTGCTGGATGTAGCCGTCCAGCTGGATCAGGTTCATGCCGTTGGACAGCACGGTGACGAAAACCGCGCCCAGCAGCGCCGAGCCGACGCCCCCCTCGCCGCCCGACAGCTTCGCACCGCCCACCACGGCGGCGGCGATGGCCTCAAGCGTCAGGTTGCCGCCAAGGTTCGGCTCGCCCGAGCCGGTGCGCGCGGTCAGCAGCAATGCGCCGATGGCGGTCGCCAGCGATGACAGGACATAGGCCGCGGTCAGCGTGCCAAAGGTGTTGATGCCGGCCGCGACGGCGGCGCGGGGATTGGCGCCGATGATGTAAAGGCTGCGGCCAAAGCGGGTCGCGCGCAGCATCGCCCAGCCGGCGGCAAAGATCAGCGCCACGATCCAGATCTGGATCGGCAGGCCCAGCGGCGCCGCCTGCGCCAACCCGTCCGTGAAGGCGGCGGGCAGGCCCGCCACCGGAAAGCCGCCGCTGACGGTCGAGGCCAGCGACATGACGATATTGGCCATGCCCAGCGTCGTGACCAGCGGGTTCAGGCCGATGCCGCCGACCAGCAGCCCGTTGGCCAGGCCGACCGCCAGCCCGACGCCCAGCCCCGCCGCGACCCCCGCAAAGGCCGATCCGGTCGCCACCATCACCATCGCCGACAGCACACTGACCAGCGACACGGTGAAGCCCAGCGACAGATCGAACCCGCGCGTCAGGATGACAAGGCATTGCGCCAGCGCGAAAATCGCCAGATAGCTGCATTGCACCGCGATATTGCGCAGGTTCGCGGCCGAGATCACCCGCGGCTCGATCAACGCGAATGCCAGCAGCACAAGGGCGATGCCCAGGGGCAGCCGCCAGGCGGCCAGACGCCGGATCAGGCCGGCTTGCGGGGAAACGCTCGGGGCGGGCATCAGGTCTCGCTCCTTCTCAGCAGCAGGCGTTCGATCCCAAGCGCCAGGATCAGCACCACGCCCAGAACCAGCGCCTGATACTTGCTGTCGAATTGCAGCAGGTTCATGGCATTGGCGATCACGGTCAGAAACAGCGCGGCAAGCGCGACCAGCCCGGCGCGGCCGACCCCGCCGCGCAGCGAGACGCCGCCGATCACCGCCGCGGCGATGGTCTCCAGCGCCAGCGTGCCGCCGATCGTCGCCTGACCCGAGCCGATGCGCGCCGCCATCAGAAAGCCGGTAAAGGCGGCCATGACGCTGGCCAGGACATAGGTGACGATCAGCACCCGCCGCGTCCTGACGCCCGAAAGCCGCGCGGCGCGTTCGTCGCTGCCCACCGCATAGACATGCCGCCCGAAAGCCGTGCAGCGCTGCAACAGGACGCAGAGCGCCAGCAGGCTTAGCGCGATGGCAAGAATGACCGGCACGCCCAGCATCTGCCCGCGCCCCACGGTCGCGATAAAGCTGTCAAGGATGCCATAGATCGGGATGCCCTGCGTGTAGTATAGCGCGATCCCGGTCAGCGCCGACATCACCGCCAGCGTGACCATGAAGGGCGAGAGCCCGAACCCCGCGATCAGCACCGCATTGACCAGCCCGACCGCGACGCCAACGCCGATCACCACCGCCAGCGCCGCCATCACCGCCAGCAGGTCGGCGCCGGGCGCCCAGGCGGCGACCGCGCCCATGCTCAGCGCCGTCACGACCGAGCCGCTGGCCGCCACCATGCCCACCGACAGGTCGAACCCGCCCACCGTCATCACCAGCATCTGCGCCAGCGACGGGATCAGCAGAAACGAGAAGTTGCGCGCCAGATTGACCAGATTCATCCGGTTCAGAAAGCGCGGCTCGGCCAGCGCGGTAAAGATCAGCGCCGCCAGCAGCAGCACCACCACGATGCCGCCGTTTTGCAGGAAAGCCTGCATCCGGCGCGGGCGGCGGGCGGGGGTTGCGGCGGATATGGTCATCTGCGGCACCCCCGATCAATGGCCGAAGTAATGGGCAAGAATGGCGGTTTCCGACATCGCATCGCCGGTCAGTTCCGACACGATGCGCCCGTCGTTCATCACATAGATCCGGCTGCACAGATGCAGCAGCTCGGGCAGTTCCGAACTGGACAGCAGCACCGCAGCACCACCCTCGGCCAGCCGCTTGATCAGCGCATAGACGTCGGCCTTGGCGTTGACGTCGATGCCGACGGTCGGCTCGTCGAACAGATAGACGTCAAAGGGCCGCATAAGGCCGCGCGCCAGCATCACCTTTTGCTGGTTGCCGCCCGAGAACGCGATGACGCGCCGTTCGGGCGCCATCGGGCGCAGGCCCAGGTCCTCCAGCGGGGTGCGGATGACGCGCGGCTCGTCCCAGTAGCGCAGCACCGGACCCGAGGCGATGGCCGCCTCGTCCAGCGTCGCCATGGTGACGTTTTCGCGCACGGGACGGGTCAGCGCCAGCCCCTCGGCGCCGCGGTCGCCGGGGAAATAGCACAGGCGCTGGCGCAGCATCCGCGCCGGGGCGGGATGGGTGACGTGGCGCCCCGACAGGATGATCTCGCCCCCGGCCAAAGGTTCCAGCCCGAAGATGGCGCGGCAAAGTTCGCTGCGGCCGCAGCCGACAAGCCCGGCCAGCCCCACCACCTCGCCGGCATTGAGCGTGATCGAGGCGTCGCGCACCGATCCGCTGTCGCTGCTCAGATGCGCGACGCGCAGGCGTTCGGGGCCCTTCCGGGCGGCAATGACGGGAAACAGCTTGTCGACGGGCACGCCCACCATCATCTCGATCAGTTTGGCGGCGCTGACCTCGGCGGTGCGGACGGTGCCGACCAGCCGGCCGCCGCGCAGCACGGTCACGCGGTCCGACAGGTTCTGGATCTCGCTCATCCGGTGCGAGACATAGATGATGCCGACGCCGCGCGCCTTCAGCCGCGCCATGACCTCGAAAAGCTTCTCTGCCTCGCCGTCGGTCAGCGAGGCGGTCGGCTCGTCAAGGATCAGCACTTCGGATCCGGTGCGCAGCGCCTTGGCGATCTCGACCATCTGCTTTTGCGCCCGGCTGAGCGAGGCGATTTTCGCATCCAGCGGCACGGCAAAGCCCAGCTCATCCATAAGCTGCCGCGCCGCCTCGCGCATCCGGCGCTGTTGCAGGAACGGCCCGCGGCGCAATTCGCGGCCCAGAAACAGGTTCTCCGTCACCGTCAGGTCAGGGGCCAGCGAAAATTCCTGGAATACCGCCGCGATCCCCATATCGCGCGAGGTCTGGGGCGTCTGGCCGCTGATCTCGCGTCCCTTGAAGGTCATGCGCCCGGCGGTGCGGGGAAAGCTGCCGATGATCAGGTTGATCAGCGTGGACTTGCCCGCGCCATTCTCGCCCAGAAGCGCGTGGACTTCGCCCGGCTCAAGGGTGAAATCGACGCCGTCCAGCACGACGACATTGTTGAACGCCTTGGAAAAGCCAGTCAGTTCCAGCATCGGCAGCCGCCCCGGTCAGTCAAAGGACCGGACGGGCGGAAACCGCCCGCCCGGATGGGGTTCATTCCGCCGAGAACACCGGCTGGAACCCCTCGGGAGCGAAGATCTGCGAGACATCGAACTTGTCCACATTTTCCTTGCTGACGATGCCGGGGCTGACAAGCAGGATCTTTTCATGATCCTTTTTCTCAAGTGCCCGAACAGCAAGATCGACGCTGATACGGCCCATGATGACGGGGTATTCGGTGGCAAAGGCCAGAACCTTGCCCTCTTTGACGGCGTTCAACATGGTCTGGTTTTCGTAGGACGCGATGATGGTGACGTCGTCGCGCCCGGCATCCTGAACCGCGCCGATGGCGGCCTCGGCGGTGGGGGCGCCGCCCCAGATCACGTTCATGTCGGGATAGGTCTGAAGCGCATCCTCGACCAGACGCAACTGTGCCGGGACCGACGCTTCGCCGAACATCTCGGCCAGCAGCTTCACGTTGCCGGTCTTGGTCGCATCGCGAAAGCCCGCCATGTAGGTTTCCGCCCAGCCCGAGCCCTGCGGCCCCGGAAACGCCACCGCCGCGCCCTGCTTGTCGCCCAGATAGGTCTTGACGAATTCGCCGGTCTGGAAGCCCTTGGCGTGGAAGTCGGGGGTGATGCGGGCGGTGATCGGCGTGTCCAGGATCGGGTTGGCGACGGCGATGTTCACGACGCCCTTGGCCATGCCCTCGTTGATCTTGGCGGCAAGGCCCGCCTCGGAGATCGCGCCGATCAGGATGGCATCCGCCCCCGCCGCAAGGCAGTCGTCATATTGCGAGATCTGCTTGGGAAGGTTGGAATAGCCGCCGGCCTGCAACAGCGTGAACTTGACGCCCATCTGCTTGGCCGTCTCGGCGATGCCATAGTTGACCGACAGCCAGTAGCTGTCTTGCAGATGCGGAAACAGCACGCACAGGTTCCACGGCTTTTCCGCCTTTTCCAGCGGGGTGTATTCGATCTGCTCGATCTTGTTCAGATCGCCCCCCTTGGCCGCCGCGATGGGGAACGGCCACCAGTCCTTCGCCGCGGCGAACTGGCCAGAGGCGATGAGGAAGCTGCAGGCGAGCAAGGCTTTCGTCAGGGTCATCATGTTCACTCCTTGTTGGGTTGGTCAGGCCGTTCCGGCTTCTGTCTTTCGGGTCTCTGCCCGCATCATCCCGCCTCGGCGGCAAGGGTCGTCAGCGTGGGCACCAGCGCGGCAAGGATCTCGTCGACCTCGGCCTCGGTAGTGATCAGGGGCGGGCACAGCGCCAGCGTGTCGCCCATGGCGCGCAGGATCACGCCTGCATCCTGCATCAGCGCCGCAGCGCGGGCGCCAAGCTGGCCCGGCTTGCCGCGCGGCGCCTTGCTGGCGCGGTCGGCGACCAGTTCGATGCCGGCGACGAAGCCGATGCCGCGGATCTCGCCGACCATGGGGTGATCGCCCAGCCGGTCATGCAGCCCCGCCAGCATATGCGCGCCGACCCGTGCCGCCTGCCCGACCAGCCCGCGTTCCTCGATGATGCGCAGGTTTTCCAGCGCGACGGCGCAGGCAACGGGATGGCCGCCAGCGGTCAGGCCATGGCCGAACATGCCGCGCCGGGCGCTTTCGTCGGCGATGGGTTCATAGACGCGGTCCGACAGCAGAACCGCCGCGATGGGCATGTAGGACGAGGCAAGCTGCTTTGACACGATCATGATGTCGGGCCGCATCCCCAGCGTCTCGGAGCCGAACATCCGGCCGGTGCGCCCGAAGCCGCAGACCACCTCATCGGCGACCAGCAGCACGTCGTGGCGCGCCAGAACCGCCTGTATCTTTTCCCAATAGGTCCGGGGCGGCACGATGACGCCGCCCGCCGCCATCACCGGCTCGGCCACGAAGGCGGCGACGGTTTCCGGCCCCTCGGCCAGGATCAGGCGGTCCAGTTCCTCGGCCAGACGGCTGGCGAAGGCCTCTTCGCTTTCACCGGGCAGCGCCTCGCGCCAGTGATGGGGGCAGGTGACATGCCGGATCTGCGGGATCGGCAGGTCGAAGGCGCCGTGGTTCATCGGCAGCCCGGTCAGGCTGGCGGCGCCGATGGTGACGCCGTGAAAGCCGCGCCTGCGGGCAATGACCTTCTTCTTCGCGCCCTGCCCCATGGCATTGGCGCGATACCAGATCATCTTCAGCGCGGTGTCGTTCGCCTCTGAACCGGAATTGGTGAAAAAGACCTTGCTCATCGGCACCGGCGCCAGCGCCACCAGCCGCTCGGCCAGGTCGGTCGCGGGCGCGACGGCGCGGTGGTTGAAATTGTGATAGAAGGGTAGCTCGCGCATCTGCCGATAGGCGGCGTCGGCCAGCCGGGTTTCGGAAAAGCCAAGCGCTGCCGACCACAGGCCCGACATCGCCTCGATATAGCGCTTGCCGGTATTGTCGAAGACATGGACGCCGCTGCCCCGGACGATCATCAGCGGCCCGGTCTTTTCATGCTGGCGGGCATCGGTGTTGGGATGCAGGTGCCAGCGGGCGTCGCGTCCCTCGATCGAATTGGCCGCGATGGCGAAATGTCCGGACCCCTGCATCTTCGGTCTCTCCCGCGTCGGGCATCGGCGCTGACGTAGGATCATCATGCAACTTATAAATTGCAAGTCAACGGTTTTTGCGGTCCCTGTCCGGAAGTACGGGCGCCGGCGAAAGTCCGGCGGTCATTCTATTGAAAATTCGACGTTTTCTTTAAGAAAGCGAATGAAATCAACGCCGCCATCGATAATATCGCGGCGAATCGCATCGCGCGCGCCGGGGCCGTCGCCGGCCTCCAGCCGCTCGATGACGCGCTGATGCGCCTGCGCGCCGAAATAGGTGCGCTTGCCGCGGATGAAGAACACCGTCAGCATCGGCCCCATCGAGGTCCACAGGCTTTCGATATGGCTGACCAGCATCTCCATCCCCGAGATGCGATAGACCGCGAAATGAAAATCGCGGTTCAGCCGAAAGGCTTCGTCCGGCTGTTCGTTGTCATCGGCGGCAGCATATTCGGGATGGATGGCGCGCAGGTTGGCGATGTCCTCGGGCGTGGCCTTCTGGGCAGCGATCTCGGCGGCCAGCCCCTCAAGCTCAAGCCGCATCAGGCGCACTTCCATGTAACGCTCAAGCGTCATCGGCGGCACGATGGCGAAGCGCCCCGAGCGAAGCTGCAAGCCGCCCTCGCTGACCAGCCGCATGCAGGCCTCGCGCACGGGGGTGATCGAGGTGCCCAGCATGTCGGCCAGTTCCTGCATCACCAGCCGCTGGCCGGGCCGGAACTGACCGCTGATCAGCCCGTCGCGCAGCACCGAATAGGCGCGCTGCGAAAGACTGCCCTGAGCGATCGGCGCAAGATCCAGCCGTGCCTTTTCCATGAAGCGTCCCTTTTTCCGTCCCGTATCGCCCGATAGTTCCGGCCCCGCAACCCGCCGTCAATGCCCAGAGGCGCCCGGTGCGGTCAAACCGCCCCGGACAGGTCCACCTGCGCAAGACAGCGGTCGAACACATCCAGAAAGCGCGCGGCATCGTCTTGCGTGAAACACAAGGGCGGCCGCACCTTGACGCAGTTCCCGGCCTTGCCGCAGGTGCCGACAAGGATGCCCGCCTCGCGCATCAGGTTCACCAGCCCGTCCACTGCCGCCGTCGCCGGCGTCTTGCTGGCGCGGTCGGTGACCAGCTCGACCGCCGCATAAAGCCCGGCGCCCCGCACGTCGCCGATCACCTGATGCCGCCCGGCCAGATCGCGCAGCCCTGTCAGCAGTTCGGCCCCGACGCGGCGGGCCGACTGCATCAGCCCCTCCTCCGCGATCACGTCCAGCACCGCCAGCCCGACCGAGGCCGATACCGGGTTGCCGCCAAAGGTGTTGAAATAGCGCGTCGCCCGGCCAAAGCTGTCAAGGTGCCGAGGCTGCGCGACCATCGCAGCCAGCGGATGACCGGCGCCCAAGGGCTTGCCCAGCGTCACCAGATCGGGAATGACGCCGTGGCACTGGAACGCCCACATATGCGTGCCGGGCCGGGCAAGGCCGGACTGCACCTCGTCGGCGATGAACAGACCGCCCGCGGCGCGTATCTCGGCGCACGCGGCATTCAGCAGGCCGGGGCGGTCGACGAACAGCCCGTCGCTGGCGAAAACCGTGTCGCAGATCAGCGCGGCGACGCCGTGCCCCTTGTCCCGCAGATCGGCGATGGCGACGCGCAGCGCGGCCAGAAACTGCGTCTCGGCCTGCGCGGGACTGCCGGCGCGATAGCTGTCGGGCGCAAGGATGCAGCGCACATGCGGCCCCAGCGGGTTCAAGGCCCCCAGCGCCGGTGAAATTTCGGCCAGCGCCGCCGTGACGCCGTGATAGGCGTTCGCGGTCACGATGATGCCCTGCGCGCCGGTCACCGCGCGGGCGATGCGCAGCGCAAGGTCGTTGGCCTCGCTGCCGGTGCAGGTGAACATGACCTGCGACAGGCCCGGCGGAAATGTCGCGACCAGCCGTTCGGCATAGGCGACGACGGTGGCATGCAGATAGCGGGTATGGGTATTCAGGTCCTGCGCCTGCGCGGCCAATGCCGCCGTCACCCGCGGATGGCAATGCCCGACCGAGGGCACGTTGTTGTAGGCGTCCAGATATTCCCGCCCCTCGGCGTCCCAGACGCGCGCGCCGCGGCCCCGGACCAGATGCAGCGGCCGGTCATAGAACAGCCGGTAGGCCGGGCCCAGCACGCGCGCGCGCCGCGACAGAAGCGATTGGTCAAAGCTCATCCTGGCCGCGCCCCCGCGCACAGATCGACAAGGCGCGCAGGCAGATCGGCGGGCGAGGCCTGAAGCCGGTCCCAGATCAGCCAGGCGGCACGGTTGCTGCGCAGGATATAGTCGCGATTGTCCGGGAACAGCCGCGCCCGCCAGCCCGAAAGCAGGATGCGCGTCGCCAGCCGCGCCCGGATCAGCGCCGGCATCGCCGCGATCTCGGCCGTGGTCAAGTGCAGGTTGGCCGCGGCGCCGCGCAGGATATCGGCGATGGCCTGCGCCGGCTCGTCCAGGGGCGACAGGAAATAGCTGGCGGCAATGGCCAGTTCGTTGATGCGCGGGGCGTGGACGATATCGCCGAAATCGATCACGCCGACGACGTTGCTGCGCGTGTCGGGGTCGACAAGCAGGTTCGACAGGCTCAGGTCGTTATGGATGGGCTGCTGTGGCAAGGCCCGCAGAAGCGGCATGGTGTCCGCCGCAAAACCGTCCAGCCAGAGTTCCAGCGCCGCGCGCCGCTCTGGCTCGGCGACAAGGGCGGTCAGCGGGCGCAGATGCGCGACCTGCATGATGTCCCACAGAATCGTGCGCCGGACGCCGGGATGGGCATAGTCGGCCAGCGCCGTCGCAAGCTCTCCGATCACGCGGCCGACATTCATGCGCAGGCGCGGCGACAGGTCCGCAGCGACCGGGTTGATGCCCGGCAGCCGGCTGATCAGCACCGCCGCGACCGGCAGCGCGCCGATCCGGTCCGTCGCCTCGGCCTCTCCGCTGCGGGTCGGGAAAAGCCGGGGCACCGGACAGGCCGGGTCGCGGGACTGCACATGCAGCAGCGCGCCATGTTGCAGCGCGCGCGTCGGCGCATCGTCCACGGCATTATAGAATTTCAGGATCGCCTGCCAGCCATCCGCACCGGACAGAAGAAAGTTCCGGTCCCGCTCGCCCGTCAGCAGCCTGACGCTGGCCGTGCGGCCATAGTGGCGGGCGGCAAAATCCGCCGCCTGCGCCTCGGAGACCGCGGGCGGCGGTGTCCGCAGCAGGTTTTGCGCCGCGGCAAGAACGGGATCCTCGCCTGACGCGAACAGCATATCGTCGGCGAAACGGGCTTCGGTCATCATCGCACTCCGATTTCACTTTTTATATTTTATAAGACTGAAAAAGGTCAAGCTGTGCCGTCGCCGAACCGATGACATGCGAAAGCCGCGACGGTGTCCCCGTCGCGGCTGTCAGTTTTTTCGGCAAATGCCGGTCCGGGCGCCCGCTTCAGGCCGGGGCGCCGCTGGCGTCGAAAACGCCCTCGAACAGCACCGAGGACAGGTAGCGTTCGCCCGAATCCGGCAGTACGACCACGATGGTCTTGCCCTTGTTCTCGGGCTCGCGCGCCAGCCGCAGCGCCGCCACCACCGCCGCACCGCTGGAGATACCGGCAAGGATGCCCTCGTCACGGGCCAGCCGCCGCGCCATCTCAAGCGCCTCGTCATTGCCGACCTGCTCGATCCGGTCCACCAGCGACATGTCCAGCACCTTCGGCACGAACCCCGCGCCGATGCCCTGGATCTTGTGCGGGCCGGGCGCCACCGCCTCGCCGGCGCGGGTCTGGCTGAGGACCGGACTGGCGGCGGGTTCGACCGCCACCGAGGTCACGTTCAGGCCCCTGCCCTTAAGATAGCGGCTGACGCCGGTAATGGTGCCGCCGGTGCCGACGCCCGACACGAAGATATCAAGCTGGCCGCCGGTATCCTCGAATATCTCGGGGCCGGTGGTGCGTTCGTGGATGGCGGGGTTGGCGGGGTTCTCGAACTGCTGCAAAAGCACATAGCGCCCGGGGTCCGAGGCGACGATTTCCTCGGCCTTCGCGATGGCGCCCTTCATGCCCTTGGCGCCCTCGGTCAACACCAGTTTCGCGCCATAGGCCAGCAGCAGCTTGCGCCGCTCGATGCTCATGGTGTCGGGCATGGTCAGGGTGACCGGGATGCCGCGCGCCGCCGCCACGAAGGCCAGCGCGATCCCGGTATTGCCCGAGGTCGGCTCGACGATTTCCTTGCCCGGACCCAGCAGGCCGCGTTCCTCGGCGTCCCAGACCATCGCCGCGCCGATGCGGTCCTTGACGGAATACGAGGGGTTGCGCCCCTCGATCTTGGCCAGCACCGTCGCGCCCGCGCCGTCCGTGATGCGGTTCAGCCGCACCAGCGGCGTCCGCCCGATGCTGAGCGAGTTGTCAGCGTAAACTTTTTCCATCTCGACCACCCTGGAATTATCGCGCGCCCCCGCAAGCCCTGTCGGCAGGCGGGGCGCCTTTCGGCAGGAAGTGTCGGGGGACAGCCCCCGTAAAGCAAGGGCCAATGGCGCTATTGCCGCGCCAGCCATTCCGTGATGGGGCGGCGCAGGTTGGTGTCGCCGCGGGCGCGGGCCTCGTCCATGACGGCGCGCAGCCCGGTCAGGTTCACCCGCCGGATCAGATGCTTGACCGGCCCGATCGAGGCCGGGCGCATCGACAGCCGCCGGAAACCAAGCGCCGCGAAGGTGACGGCCTCGATGGGGCGGCCCGCATCCTCGCCGCAGAACGAGATCGGCACCCCGGCATCGTCGCAGCGCTGCACGATCTGTTCCAGCAGCGTGATGAACGAGGTGTTGAGCGTGTCGTAGCGGCGGCGGACGCGCTCATTCTCGCGGTCGGCGGCAAAGAAGAACTGCTTCAGGTCGTTGCCGCCGACCGAGATGAAATCGCACATCTCGAAGAATTTCTTCGGCGCAAAGGCCAGCGACGGCGTTTCCAGCATCGCGCCGACGCGAATATCCGAGGGCATGGCATGGCCCAGCCGCTGTTCGCGGGCAAGCTGCTCCATCAGCAGGCGGTGGGCGTCCTCGAATTCCTGCATCTCGGTGATGAAGGGGAACATGACATAAAGCGGCTTGCCGACGGCGGCGCGGATCAGCGCCTGCAACTGCATCCGCAGGACGCCGCGCTTGTCCAGCCCGACGCGGATCGCGCGCCAGCCCATTGCCGGGTTCGGTTCGTCCTGCGGCTTCATATAGGGCAGCACCTTGTCCGAGCCGATGTCCAGCGTGCGGAACATCACCGGCTTGCCATGGGCGCTGTCCAGCACATGCGCGTAAAGCGCCGCCAGCTCGCCCCGGCGCGGTACGCGGGTGCGGGTCAGGAACTGCAATTCGGTGCGGAACAGCCCCACCCCCTCGGCGCCCGAGCCGTCAAGGCTGGGCAGGTCCG
The DNA here is from genome assembly GCA_046348875.1 of Paracoccus sp. (in: a-proteobacteria). Classification (GTDB taxonomy): domain Bacteria; phylum Pseudomonadota; class Alphaproteobacteria; order Rhodobacterales; family Rhodobacteraceae; genus Paracoccus. Next base: position 121,861 of record JAXMDJ010000008.1, on the reverse strand, counting down.
CCATCAGCCCGGCATTCATGTAAAGCTGGATCGTGGTGCCGCAGGGCGAGGTCGCGGGCAGGTCGCGCAGCCCGGCATAGCGGCTTTGCGCCTCGGCCTGCATGGCCATCTTGTCGCGGAAGGCGATGGCGACGCTTTCCTCGGGGCGCAAATGCACGACGCCCGAATCGCCATCGACAAGGATCGGGTCGCCGTTCAGCGCCTCGGCGATGACGCGGTCGGCATGGATGACCAGCGGAATCGCCAGCGCGCGGGCGACGATGGCGGCGTGACTGCCCACCGAGCCTTCCTCAAGCACGACGCCCTTCAGCTTGCGGCCATAGTCCAGCAGTTCGGCAGGGCCGATATTGCGGGCGACAAGGATCGGGTTTTCCGGCATCTCGGCGCCGGTGTCCTTGCCCTGCCCGGTCAGGATGCGCAGCAGACGGTTCGACAGGTCGTCCAGATCGTGCAGCCGGTCGCGCAGATAAGGGTCCGAGGCGCTTTCCAGCCGGGCGCGCGCCTGACCCTGTTCCTTTTCGACCGCCGCCTCGGCCGAAAGGCCAAGGTCGATCGCCTCTTCCATCCGGCGCAGCCAGCTTCGGGAATGGGCGAACAGGCGGTAAGCCTCCATCACCTCGGCGGAATCGCCGCCCTCGACATCGCTGCCCGACAGCATCAGGTCGACATTGGTGCGCAGCATCGCCACGCCCTCGTTCAGGCGGGCCTTTTCCTTCAGCGGGTCGTCGGCCACGGGGTTCGAGATGACGACGCGCGGCTCATGCAGCCAGACGCGGCCTTCGGCGGCACCCTCTTGCCCGGTGGTGCCGCGGAACATGACCGGAAAGCGGTGCGCCAGCGGCAGGCCATCGGATTGCGAGCCAAGAAAGACGCCAAGCTCGGCCATCTCGGCCAGCACCATGGCGACGACCTCAAGGCCGTAGATCTCGTCCTCGCTGAACTGGCGGGCCTCGCGCGATTGCACGACAAGAACGCCCAGCTTTTCGCCGACGCGCTGGATCGGCACGCCCAGAAAGCTGGGATACACCTCTTCGCCGGTTTCGGGCATGAAGCGGAAGCCGGGTTCGGCGGGGGCGTTGGCGGTGTTCACATGCCGCCCGGTGCGGGCAACGCGGCCCACCAGCCCCTCGCCAAGGCGCAGGCGGGTCTTGTGGACCGAGGCCTGTTTCAGCCCCTCGGTCGCGCAAAGCTCAAGCGTTTCGGCGTCGCGGAACAGATAGATCGAGCAGACCTGCGTCCCCATCGAATCGGCGATGTGATGGGTGATCTGGTCAAGACGGTGCTGTCCGCTGCCGGGCGCCGCCAATGTCTCGCGCAGCCGCAAAAGCAGCTTGCGCGAATCACTGTCCTTGCGTTCGGGCATGATCCCCCAGTTTAACGGTTCCGGTCCGGGCTCAGACCTGTTCCAGTTCAAAGGCATCATGCAGTGCCTGCACGGCCAGTTCCATATATTTGCGGTCGATCAGCACCGAAATCTTGATCTCGCTGGTCGAGATCACCTTGATGTTGATGTTTTCATCGGCAAGTGCCTTGAACATGCGCGCCGCGACACCCGCATGGCTGCGCATCCCGATGCCGACGACGGACACCTTGGCGACCTCGGTATCGACCACCAGATCGTCATAGGCGATCTGGCCGGCGGCCTTGGCATCCTCCATCGCCTTCTTGGCGCGGGCGACCTGGTTCACCGGGCAGGAAAAGGTCATGTCGGTGACCGCGCCGGGATGGTCCTCGTAATCGCGTTCCGAGATGTTCTGCACGATCATGTCGACGTTCACGCCGGCATCGGCCAGAGGCGCGAAGATCGAGGCGGAAATGCCGGGGCGATCCTCGACGGTGACCAGCGTGATCTTGGCTTCTTCGCGGGAATAGGCGACGCCGCTGACGACTTTCGATTCCATGATTTCATCCTCATCGCAGACCAGAGTGCCGCTGGTTTCGTCGGTATCCTCGAACGAGGACAGAACCCGCAGCCGGACCTTGTAGCGCATCGCCAGCTCGACCGAGCGGGTCTGCAGCACCTTGGCGCCCAGGCTGGCCAGTTCCAGCATTTCCTCGAACGCGATGCGGTCAAGCTTGCGCGCCTTCGAGGTGATGCGCGGATCGGTCGTATAGACGCCGTCCACGTCGGTATAGATGTCGCAGCGTTCCGCGCCGAAGGCGGCGGCGAAGGCGACGGCGGTCGTGTCCGAGCCGCCCCGGCCCAGCGTGGTGATGCGCCCGTCCGGGCCGATGCCCTGAAAGCCCGCGACCACGGCGACCTTGAACCCTTCGGTGAATTTCTGGTCGATATTGGCGCGCGGAATGTCCACGAACCGCGCCGCCGAATGCTGGGCGGTGGTGTTGATCGGCACCTGCCAGCCCTGCCAGCTGCGCGCCGGGATCTCCATTTCCTGCAAGGTCAGCGCCATCAGCCCGGCGGTCACGTTCTCGCCCGAGGCCACGACGGCGTCATATTCGCGCGCATCGAACATGGGCGAGGTCGCCTCGACCCAGCCGACCAGTTCGTTGGTCTTGCCCGACATGGCGCTGACGATGACGATGACGTCATAGCCCCGCTCGACCTCGCGCCGAACCTTTTGCGCGGCATTCTTGATGCGTTCCAGGTCGGCCACCGAGGTGCCGCCGAATTTCATCACCAGAAGCGGCATTCCTTGCCCCCAGCATCGCCAGTTTTCAGGGGCGCGTTCTATGGCGCGCGATGAAAAAGAACAAGGGGCGGCAGGGGTTTCATTGCATATATCGACAATTCGGTTTTAAGGTTCGCCAGCCATTCACCGGTGCCGCCCCGCGCGGGCGCGGCCAGGCGCATGGCAAAACCGCCCCGCGGCCGGTGCCGCAGGCGGTCACAAGGCGGGGTGATTCCCGGTGGTTTCAATGGGTGGCGCGGGCCATTGCGGCCGGCCGCCAAAGTCAGGGACAGTCGATGCGGCGCTTTTTTCGTGGATTGCTGGCGGTCGTCATCATCCTTATCGCGGTGGTGGTGATCGGACGCCTGATGTTTCCGTTACCCGACATCTCGCAGCGCCCGGCCGAGGCCGCCATTCCGATCAGCCCCGACACGCGCCTTGGCCAGTTTGCGCTGACGGCAGCGCAGCAGCACCCGGACCTGTCGGGCGTGATGCCGCTGCCCAATGGTCATGATGCGCTGGCCAGCCGGCTGGCGCTGATCGATGCCGCCACCGAATCCGTCGACGCGCAATATTACATCTGGCACGACGACACCTCGGGGATGCTGCTGCTGGACGCGCTGGACCGCGCCGCGAAACGTGGTGTGCGGGTGCGGCTGCTGCTGGACGACAACGGCGTGCCGGGGCTTGACCCGTTCCTGGCGGCGCTGAACGCGATGCCGAATTTCCAGATCCGGCTGTTCAACCCCTCGACCATCCGGCGACCCAAGATGGCGGGCTATGCCATCGACTTCATGCGCATGAACCGGCGGATGCACAACAAGTCGATGATCGTGGACGGCGCCACGGCGATCATCGGCGGCCGCAATATCGGCAACGAATATTTCCAGGTCGGCGACGCCTTCTATGTCGACATGGACGCGCTGGCCATCGGCGAGGTCGTGCCCCGCACTGCGCAGGTCTTTGACCAGTACTGGAACAGCGCCTCGGTCTTTGCCGTCGGCGACATCATCAGCGGCACCGGCGACCGCGCCGGCCTTGACGCCCGCATCGCCGAGGTCAAGGCCAGCGCCGAGGCAAAGGACCTGCTCGATGTCCTGAACGACAGCGTGACGCGCTATGCGAAAGGCGAGGTCGCACTGGAATGGACCCGCGTGCAGCTTGTCGCCGATGACCCGGTCAAGGGTCAGGGCGTCGCGCAGCGCGACCAGCTCATGATTACCCGGCTGGCGCAGATCCTTGGCGGTGTGCAGCAGCGGCTGGACCTCGTCTCGGCCTATTTCATCCCCGGCAAGCCCGGAACCGAGTTCTTCACCGGGCTGGCCAAAGAGGGCAAGCAGGTCAATATCCTGACCAATGCGCTGAACACCACCGACGTGCTGCTGGTCCATGCCGGCTATACGAAATACCGCCGCAAGCTGCTTGAGGCCGGGGTCAAGCTTTACGAATTGCGGCTGCGCGGCGGCGTCAACCCGGAATCCGAGACGCAACTGAAGCCCTTGGGCCTGTCGGGCGCCAGCCTGCACGCCAAGACCTTCGCCATCGACGAACAGCGCATCTTCATCGGCTCGTTCAACTTCGACCCGCGCTCGGCCATGCTGAATTGCGAGATGGGCTTCCTGATCGACAGCCCGGCCATGGCCCGGCAGATCAGCGCCAATTTCAACGGGCCGCTGGACAAGGTCAGCTATCGCCCGGTCCTGTCCGCCGACGACCGCATGACCTGGCTGGAGACCGACGGCGACGGCAAGGTTCGCATCTGGCAGCAGGAACCCGGCGCGACGCTGTTCCAGCAGGTCGCGCTGGCCGTCGCCGGCATCCTGCCGATCGAGTGGATGCTTTAGCGGGACGCCCTTCTCGGGCGCCCCCTTTGCGGTGCGGCGCCCGCGTTACTGCAAATCTTCCGGCAGCAGGGCTTCGGGAAAGTTCTGATAGCTGACCGGCCGCAGGAAGCGGCGGATGGCCATGGTCCCGACCGAGGTGGCGCCGAAATTCGTCGAGGCCGGATAGGGGCCGCCATGAACCATGGCGTCGCAGACCTCGACCCCGGTCGGGAAGCCGTTGACCAGCACGCGGCCGGCCTTGCGCTCAAGGATCGGCAGAAGCTGGCGGGCCTCGGGCAGGTCGCCCGCATCCATGTGCAGCGTCGCGGTCAACTGCCCCTCGAAGCCGCGGGCCAGCCGCGCCATGTCCTCGACCGAGGCCACGCGCACGATCAGGCCCAGCGGGCCGAACACCTCTTCGCCAAGCGCGTGATCCTGAAGATAGGCGTCGGCGGTGGTCTCATAAAGGTTGGGGCTGGCCTCGCGGCCCGCCGAGGGCGTGGTATAGACCTGACGCACGGCATTGCGGGTCTCGAAGCGGTCCTTGCCGTCGCGATAGGCCTTGGCGATGCCGTCGGTCAGCATGGTCTGCGGGCCGACCTTTTCCAGCGCGGCATGGGTGGCCGCGATGAAGCGGTCGGTTTCCGGCCCGTCGATGGCGACGGCGATGCCGGGATTGGTGCAGAACTGCCCCGCGCCCATGGTCAGCGACCCGGCCCAGCCCTGCCCCAGCGCTTCCGCCCGCGCGGCCATCGCCTGCGGCAAAAGGAACATCGGGTTGACGCTGCCAAGTTCGCCAAAGAAGGGGATCGGCTCGGGCCGGCTGGCGCAAAGGTCGAACAGCGCCCGCCCGCCGGCAAGGCTGCCAGTAAAGCCCACGGCCTTGATGAACGGATTCGTCACCAGCGCCGTGCCAACATCGCGGCGACCGCCCTGAATCAGCGAAAACACCCCGGGATGAAGGTTGCATGACCTGATTGCCGCATGAATGGCCTCGGCCACGATCTCACCGGTGCCGGGATGGGCGCTGTGCCCCTTGACCACCACCGGGCAGCCGGCGGCCAGCGCCGCGGCGGTGTCCCCGCCCGCGGTCGAGAAGGCCAGCGGAAAGTTCGAGGCGCCAAAAACGGCGACGGGGCCGATGGGGCGCTCCATCAGGCGGATGTCGGGACGCGGCAGCGGCTTGCGGTCGGGCAGCGCCGGATCGTGGCGCAGGTCCAGATATTCGCCCTTGCGGATGTGGCTGGCGAACAGGCGCAACTGGCCCGTGGTGCGGCCGCGTTCGCCCTGAAGGCGGGCCTCGGGCAGGCCGGTTTCCTGACTGCCGATCTGGGTGATGGCCTCGGCGCGGGCCTCGATTTCATCGGCGATGGCGTCAAGGAAGGCGGCGCGTTCGGCGCGCGTGGAATAGCCATAGGACCAGAAGGCGGCCTCGGCGGCCTCGCAGGCGCGGTTGACCAGATCGACCGTGCCGACGGCAAAGGCATGGGCGGGGCCGTGCGCGGGTTCGGACTGGAACGTGGCGTCGCCGCCGACCCATTCGCCGGCGATCAGGTGCTTGCCATGGGGGGTGAAGGTCATCCTGTATCCTTTCAGATCTGCGCGCAGGCGGCGGCGACCCGTGGCCGGCCCGGCTTTGCACGCAGTCAACATCTCGTATCAGGGCTGTCAAGCCGCCGCTCGGGCCCGCATTTCCGTCTGGCGAACGGCAGGCAGCGCCGCCCCGGCGCAGGTCCGCGCCGTCGGGCGACCGGGTGCGCCATCCTCTGCAAAGCCGGAATCCAACCGTCGCAGATGTGGTCATCACAGCCAATGCACGCTGGGGTTGCGCCACACTATCGCCCTGCGGGTTCCAAAATTGCTCTGGATCGCTTTTTTGGTTAATGGTAAAGTACATGCGTCAAATCAGCACATCCTGCCGAGGCGACATACACGCCGATCTCAACTGCCAGAAAAGGTCCCATTTCCAAGACACGAATTTCAGATGGTTCCCACAACGCCGTCGCGAACAGGTGCCGAAAGCACCGAAGGTGGCGCTGTTTTTGTCAGTGGTTGTACCGAGCAAGTGCTGAACCCGTTTTGGGCAGCCCGCTCCGCTTTTTCCAGTATCACCGTTTGGATGTCCTTGTAGCCCGTGCCGAAAGGCGCTGTCGGCAAGGCAAGCAAAACAATCCCGTCCCGTAGCTGGCAGGCAATGCATGCCGCAGCGCGGACGATAGCGCTGTGCCTGTTGTCACCCGACCGGCGCAGGGCGTCTGGCGCCATGCGCCGGGAAAGTGATGTAGCTCGTGCGCGGTTTGCACAACGCGCGACAGGACTGCCCAAGGGCAGATTCCCGGCAGCGCGACCAGGACAACAACGATATACCGCAAGTGGAGACAGCACCATGTCGACAATCATTGGCACTGTGGGCAACGACAGCCTGACCGGCACTGCCAACCCCGATTCCATCTCGGGCCTGAACGGCAATGACACGCTGGTCGGCGGCGACGGCAATGACACCTTGTTCGGCAATGCCAGCCCCGACAACCTTCAGGGCGGCAATGGCGACGACCAGTTGAACGGCGGCCTTGGCGGCGACGCTCTGGATGGCGGCGCCGGCAACGACATCGCCGATTACAGCACGGCCGGCGCCGGCGTCGGCGTCATCAACGCCGCCACCGGAAGCTGGTCCGGCGAGGCCGGCGGCGATGCGCTGACGAACATCGAGGGGATCGCCGGCTCGGCCTTCAACGATACCCTCTATGGCAACGCCACCAACGAAACCATCTGGGGCGGCGGCGGCAGCGACACCATCGAGGGCCGCGACGGCAACGACACCATCTATGGTGACGCGAACCCGATCCAGACGATCTATAACGGCGATTTCCAGAACACCGCCTATGGGATGGACAACGGCACCGCGATCGGCTGGAGCACCACCGGCACCGGCGGCGGCATCACGACGAACAACGGCAACGACGTCTTTGCGCTTGGCAGCAACTCGACCGCGGTCGGTCAGACGGTGTCGCAGACGCTCGAGACGGTCAATGGCAGCGTCTATACCCTGACCTTCACCGCCGGGGGTATCGGCGGAACGGCAAATCTTGGTCTGTCGATCGGCGGGACCGCACAGCCCAACATCCAGGTGGCGACCTCGACCAACGGGTCGATGACGAGCTATACCTATACCTTCACCGCGACCGGGCCGACGACGACCCTCACCTTCACCAATGTCGATGCGGCCGGTGCGCAGGACATCATCATCGACAATGTGACGGCGACGACCACCTCGATTGTCGGTGGCGCCGATTCGATCCTGTCGGGGCTTGGCGACGATTCTGTCGATGCCGGCGTGGGCAACGATACGGTTCGCGCCGATTTTGGCAACGACACCGTGCTGGGCGGCGACGGCGACGACTGGATCAGCGGCGACAGCGGCGCCACCATCAACGGCGGCAATGACAGCCTGTCGGGGGGTGCCGGCAACGACAGCCTCTGGGGCGAATCGGGCGCCGACTGGCTTAGCGGTGACGACGGCAACGATTCGGTCGACGGCAGCGCCGGCAATGACACGCTGTTCGGCGGGGCCGGCGTCGATACCGTTCTGGGCGGCCTTGACGATGACGAGCTGCATGGCGGCGACGGCAATGACAGCATGCAGGCCGGCCCCGGCAATGACACCGTCTTCGGCGATGCCGGCGATGACATCATCGATGCCGATGTCGGCGACGACCTGATCCATGGCGGCGATGGCGCCGACACGATCAACGCGGGCCTCGGCAACAACACCGTCACCGGCGATATCGGAAACGACAGCATCATCGCTGCGGGCGGCAATGACAACATTCAGGGCAATGCCGGGGCCGACTACATCGATGCCGGCGATGGCAACAACCTGATTTATGGCGATGAAACCACGCCCGGCGCCAACGTCACCGACGGCGCCGACCTGATCTATGCCGGCATCGGGCTGGACACCATCTATGGCGGCGGCGCCAACGACACGCTGCATGCGGGTGCGGGCGCCGACCTGATCGATGGCGGCGATGGCGCCGACAGCATCTTCGCCGGGCTCGACAATGACACCGTGACGGGCGACGCCGGCAATGACTGGATCAGCGGCGACGACGGCGCCACCGTCAACGGCGGCAATGACAGCCTGTCGGGTGGCGACGGCAATGACAGCATCTGGGGCGAATCGGGCAACGATTACCTCAGCGGCGATCTTGGCGACGATTCGATCGACGGCGGCATCGGCAATGACACGCTTTACGGCGGCCTTGGCGTCGACACCGTCGATGGCGGCGTCGGCGACGACGAGCTGCATGGCGGCGACGGCAATGACATCATGCAGGCCGGCCCGGGCGTCGACACCGTTTACGGCGATGCCGGCAATGACAGCGTCGATGGCGACGCCGGCAACGACCAGATCTTTGGCGGCGATGGCCTCGATACGCTGCTGGGCGGCGACGGCAACGATTCGATCAGCGGCGACGCCGGGGATGACAGCATCAACGCGGGCACGGGCGACGACACGGTGCTGGGCGGCGATGGAAACGATTCGATCTGGGCCGCGGTCGGCAATGACAGCGTGGACGGCGGCATCGGCAACGATACCATCGAGGGCGATCAGGGCAACGACACCATTGGCGGCGGCGATGGCAGCGACCTGATCTATGGCGACAACACCGTGGTCGGAGGCAGTGTCGGCGACGGCAACGACGCCATTACGGCGGGGGCGGGTAACGATACCGTCTATGGCGGCGGCGGTGCGGACACGATCTCGGGCGGCGCGGATGCCGATTCGCTGATCGGCGATGTCGGCGCTGACAGCCTTGATGGCGGCGACGGCGCAGATACGCTTCTGGGCGGCGCAGGCGCCGACGTCATGCTGGGCGGGCTTGGCAACGACCTGCTGAATGGCGGAACCGAGGCGGACACCCAGACCGGCGGTGACGGCAATGACACCTTCATCGCCGGGACCGGGGACACGATCCTGGACTTCAACGCCGGCAATACCGGCGGCATCAACGATGGCGACCTGACCAACAACGATCTGGTCGATCTGTCCAGCTATTACAACGCCGCCAATCTGGCAGCCTGGAACGCCGCCAATCCGACGCAGCAGTTCCACACCGCATTGGGCTGGCTGCGTCACGATCAGGCCGACGGCGTCCTGAACATGCCGTCCGCGCTGAACATGACCATCCAGACCGCGGGCACGGCGACGACACCGGCAGAGCTGACCTATGAAAACACGCTGGTGATGTGCTTCGCCGCCGGCACGCTGATCGCGACCGCCGACGGTCCGCGCCCCATCGAGGAGCTGAAGATCGGCGATCTGGTCGAGACCCGCGACAACGGCCTGCAACCGATCCGCTGGACCGGCGCGCGCCACCTGTCGGCGGCGGAACTTGAAGCCAATCCCAAGCTGCGCCCGATCCGCATCCGCAAGGGCGCGCTGGGGCGGCGTGTGCCGACGGCCGATCTGGTGGTCAGCCCGCAGCACCGCATCCTGATCCGCTCGCGCATCGCGCTGCGCATGTTCGACGCGCAAGAGGTGCTGGTCGCGGCCAAGCAGCTTTGCCAGCTTGAGGGCATCGACATCGCCACCGATCTGGCCGAGGTCAGCTATCACCACATCATGTTCGACCGGCATGAGGTGGTGATCTCGAACGGCGCGGAAACCGAGTCGCTGTTTACCGGCCCCGAGGCCCTGAAGGCCGTGGGTCCGGCGGCGCGCGCGGAAATCTTCGCGCTTTTCCCGGAACTTGCCGCTGAGGATTACGCCCCCGAGGCCGCGCGTCTGCTGCCCTCGGGCCGGTTGGGCCGCAAGCTGGCGGTGCGCCACCTGCAAAACGGCATCGCGCTGCAATAAGCCGGCGCGGCAAGTATTGGATCAAAGGCGGGCGCATCCCCCGATGCGCCCGCTTTCGTTCTTACGGGCTTGATCGGGCGCGACGGCGACGCTTTTGACGTCCTCGGGCCTGCCAGACGCCAGCCATATCCCCGACATCGGCGCCTTTTCGACAAGGCGCCCGCCCGCGCCCGTTCGATCAGGGCGCACCTCATGGTTTTTGCGCTTGCCCGGCCCGCAGCCCGGCGCGACCCTGCCGCCAACCGCGATGGCCACGTCCGCCGATGCCGAGGTGCAACCGATGACATCCCGCCTTGCCGCCCTGCTGATGCGTCTTTGCGTTGTCCTGCCGGGCGCCGCCATGGCGCAGGCGCCGCTGGAGGTCGTGGCACCGGCCGCCGCCTGCGACGGCCTGACCGCCACCGACATGACCGCCATCGCCGGCCCGGGCAGCAGCGTTACCGCCGCGACCGAGACGACCAGCGACGGCATCCCCGTCTGCCTTGTCACCGGCAGGCTGGCGCCCCGGATCGGGTTCCAGGTCGTCCTGCCCCGCGAAAGCTGGCGCCAGCGCTATCTGCAACTGGGCTGCGGCGGGCTTTGCGGGCAGATCTCGCTGCGCGCGGGGGCGTCGGCGGGTTGCCGGGTTCTTGCAGATGGCGGCTTCGTCATGGCTGCGACGGATATGGGCCATTCCGGCCCCGATGCCCGCTGGGGCGAAGACGCCGCAAGCCGCGACGATTTCGCATGGCGTGCCCAGCACCTGACCGCCGCGGCCGCCAAGGCCCTGATCCGCGCCTATTACGGGCAAGACGCCGCCTTCAGCTATTTCAACGGCTGCTCGGATGGCGGACGCGAGGCGCTGATGGAGGCGATGCGCTTTCCCGGCGATTTCGACGGCGTGATCGCCGGGGCGCCCGCGATGCTGTTTCAGGTCCAGAACACGCTGTTTCACGGCTGGCAGGCGCGCGCCAATACCGATGCGGGCGGCCGGGCGATCCTGACCTCGGACAAGCTGCCTTTGCTGCACAAGGCGGTGGTGGTGGCCTGCGACGCGCTGGACGGGGCGACGGACGGGCTGATCGCACAGCCGGCGCTGTGCAGCTTTGACCCCGGCGCGCTGACCTGCACGGGCAGCGCCGGCCCGGACTGCCTGACGCCCGCTGAAACCGGGGTCGTGCGCAAGTTCTATACCGGCCCGCAGGACGCCCGGACCGGCGCCTTTCTGACCGCCGGTCAGCCGCTCTATGGATCAGAGCTGAACTGGCACGGGGTCTATGTCGCCGACAAGCCGGACGATGTGCTGATGTCGACCATGGCGGCGCTGGCGGCGCTGCGCTATCTGGCCTTTACGACGCCGCGCCCGGATTTCCAGCTTGCCGAGCTGCAATTCACGACCGCGACACTGGACGCGCTGCGCCCGCGCCATCCGCTGTTCGACACCACCAACCCCGACCTTTCCGCCTTTGCCGCAGCCGGGGGCAAGCTGATCATCTGGCACGGGCTGGCCGATCCGCATATCGCGCCCGCGAACTCGGTCGCGCTGCATCAGGCGATGGGGCGCCAGCTTGGCGCCGCGCGCCTGCGCGACTTTGAGCGGCTTTACCTGCTGCCCGGCGTCAGCCATTGCGGCGGCGGCGAGGGGCCGGACAATCTGGACCTGCTGACGCCGATGATGGACTGGGTCGAAACCGGCACCGCGCCCGAGGCGATCCTGACCTTTAGCGCCGGCCAGAACCCCGACTTCGGGCCGCCCGACGTCGCCGGGGGCGACCGCGACGGGCCGCCGCCGCAGATGGCGCTGCCGGGGGTGACGCCACCGCCCGAGATGACCCGGCCGGTCTATCCCTATCCCGATCTCGCCGTCTATTCCGGCGCCGGTCCCCCGACCGACGCCGCGAACTGGACAAGGGGCGCGCCCGCGCCGGTCGTGCGGCTGCGCGACTGGCCCGGCGCCGATCTTTTCACCCCCTATGCCTGGCCGGACTGACCGGCCCAAGACAGGGAGGCCCCGACGCCCGACGACAGGCGGACCCGGCCCGGGTCCAGTGGATCAGATACAAAATCCGCAGGCGCGGGACCATACGCCGCGCGGCTGGCCATCGCCGGACCGCGCGGTTCATGCGTGATCGCGGGCCGGATGATGGGCTGGATTCTGATCGGCGATGACACCGCCCTGCCCGCCATCGGTCGCTATATCTAGGGATTGCCGCCGGGTGCCAGCGCCACGGTGATTGCTGCCGTTCCCGGCGTCGCCCGCGCGCTTCGCCATCACCTGCTTGACTGCAGCCACCCGGCGGGTTGGGGCTGCGCGCGGCGGATTGCTGGGTCAAGGGGCAGTCCGATACCTCGGACAAGGAAATCCTCGATTAGACCCAAAACCCGGTCGATCTGTTGATTTATCGCCTTGTCCTGCAGTTCAGGACGGGTGGGCGATCGCGAAAGAACCCTGGCTTTCGGGCAGCGCGCAAGCATCGATTGAGCCGCTTCTGCGCGCGAACCAGCGCGCGGCCGAGGGAACCCGGGATACCCGATCGAACGCGCCCGCTGCCGTCGCAACGATTGGCAACGCATCGCAACACGACACGACACGACACGACACGACACGACACGACAAACCTGCCATCGGCATCGCTTCAGCCGCCATCCTGACAGCCAATGAAAAACGCCCGCGACCTGGGTCACGGGCGTTGTCAGTTCGACCTTTGGCCGGTCTTAGCGGCGCAGGCCCAGCTTGGCGATCAGATCGGTATAGCGGGCTTCGTCCTTACGCTTCAGATAGTCCAGCAGCTTGCGGCGCTGCGCGACCATCATCAGCAGACCGCGACGCGAATGGTTGTCTTTCTTGTGCGTCTTGAAATGCTCGGTCAGGGTGGCAATGCGCGAGGACAGGATCGCAACCTGCACCTCGGGCGAGCCGGTATCGCCTTTCTTGGTGGCGAATTCGGTCATCAGGCGGTTCTTTTCTTCAACCGTGATCGACATCGGGGGCTCCTTTCAGAGTCAAAGGGTTATGGCGCAGGCCGGGATGTCGTCCAGCACAGGCCCATGGAGAAACCGCCGGGATTCGACCCGGCGGATGCGCGCGTTTAGCAGGGTTTTCGCGGAATTGAAACGCCTTTCTGCCGGTCAGGCCGCCGGCTGCACCGGTGTCAGCACGATGTCTCGCAGATCCAGCGCCTGCGCGTTCATCAGCCGACCGACCGCGACGCCGTCCATGCGGATCACCGCCGCGCCCTCGGTATCGTGGTCCAGCGACAGCACCGGCTGCGTGCCGCTGCCATCGTCTTCGTAGCGCAGCTCGATCCGGTCCTCGGCGCCGTTATAGTCGCCGATCGTCGGCACGCCGCCGGTGCCCGGATCGTCCAGCACAAAGCGGTCGGCGCCGGCGCCGCCCTCGACGAAATCGTTCGCGCCGCCGAACAGGGTGTCGTCGCCTTCGTCGCCATGCAGCCAGGCGCGGTCCTCCTCGGCCGAGCCGTAAAGCACGTCATTGCCCTCGCCCGCGTCAAGGTCGTCCTCGCCGCGGCCGGCGATCAGCGTGTCATTGCCGGAATTGCCGGAAATCCAGTCGGTACCGTTGCCGCCCGAAAGCAGGTCGTCGCCCTCGCCCCCGAAGATGGTGTCGTCGCCGTTGCCGCCCAGAACGGTGTCGTTGCCGCCCTGCCCGGCCAGCGAATCCGCGCCGTCGCCGCCATCGATGGAATCGTTGCCGCCCTGCCCGTAATCGCCGTCGCCATAGATCCAGTCGGTGCCGGCGCCGCCCAGCAGCGTATCGCCGCCCAGGCCGCCATGCAGGTCGTCATTGCCACCAAAGCCGGTCAGAAGGTCATCGCCATCCTTGCCGGCAAGCCAGTCGTCGCCCTCGGTTCCGTCGGTGGTCACGCCGGGATTGGTGCTGCCCCCGCCATCGGTGCCGCCGCCGGGTTCCCCGTCATCGTCGCCGTCATCTTCATCGACAGAGCGAGTCAGGCTGGTGGTATCGACCGCCAGCCCCATGAACAGCAAACCAATCAGACTACCCAGCATCAGCATTGGGAATACTCACAAATATCTTGCAACCCTTGCGATAAAGATATCCGGACCGACCCGATTCGACATCCGGTTTGTTAATAGAGGGTTAATCGAAACAGCCGCAGAAATACGCCCTGCGATCCGCGTCAGGTTGACGCAGATTTCGCAGGCTCGTCAACCCGGGGTAGAGGTGCGCGCCGATATCGGTCGGGGTTGTTGTCGAATATGTCGCCCCGGCGCGGCCGGCAGAGCCATCGCGGCCTCCTGCGGGCGCATCCTTGCAGCCCCCGGTGGACCCGATCGGGTGTCGGTCCCGGATCGCCCTCTCAGGACGGCGTCTTGTCCTGACCCGTCCCCGAGGCCGGAACCGGCCGCGACAGCGCAGGCGTCTCGGTCCCGGGCTGCGCCTTTGCCGGCGGCCGGCCCGAGCGGCGGATCAGCCATGCCGCGCCCAGCAGGTCGGGGATGCCGACCAGCCCGCGCGCAAGGTTCGAGTATTTCGACCGCCCGGAACTGCGCTGCCGGTGCGTCACCTCGACCGTGGCGATCTGCCAGCCCTCGCGCAGCATCATCGCCGGCATGAAGCGGTGGATATGGTCAAAGAAGGGCAGCTCCAGATAGGCGTCGCGGCGGAACGCCTTGAGCCCGCAGCCCGAATCCCGCACCCCGTCGCGCAGCAGCGCCGAGCGGATGCGGTTGGCGAACCGCGACGACAGCTTCTTGCCCAGATTGTCCTGCCGTCCGACGCGCTGGCCCTGCACAAGGCCAAGCTGCGGACTGGCGCCGTCGAACATGGCCAGCAGCACCGGGATCTGGTCGGGCGGGTTCTGCCCGTCGCCATCCAGCGTGGCGATCAGCGGCGCCCGCGCCAGACGGACGCCGCTGCGGATCGCCGTGGACTGGCCGCGCGACTGCGGGTGGCGGTGATGGCGCAGCCAGGGGTGGCCCTTGGCCAGTTCGCGCAAAATCTCGCCCGTGCCATCGGTCGAGCCGTCATCGACAACGATGACCTCGAACGCGCGGTCGGTCAGGGCGGCGGCAACCTCATCCAGCAGGGGACCGATGGCCCCGGCCTCGTCGCGGACGGGAATGACGACCGACACGGTAACGGCATTGTCCTGCATCTCAGGGCTCCTTTGCGGGCGCGGCGGGGGTATTGGCCGGGGCACCGGTCGGGGCATCGGCGGCAAACCAGATGCCCCAGTCGCGATTGCGGAACAGAATGGTCTCACGCGGGGGCCATGGCATGTCGACCAGGCCGATCTGGCCGGTCATCACGCCGCGCGGATGCGCCGTGACCCATGCCTTGACCGCTGCCGCATCGGGCAAAAGCGCGACCGGCCGGGTCAGGCGGCCGGCAAAATTGAACTGCGCGTGATAGTCGCCGTCCAGTATCGCCAGCCCGTCCGCCTCATGCGGGGCCAGCTTTTCGGCAATCGGCGTGGTGCTATAGACGTCATGCAGCCGGGTGGTGCCGATCAGCAGGTTGGTGGCCAGCAGGGCGCCCAGCGACAGCACCATCGCCCCCATGAACCCGCGCAGCCGCAAGGTCAGGAACGCGACCGCCGCGATGCTCAGCGCCCAGATCAGCAGCGCGGTGCGGGGCGCAACCAGCGCCTCGTTCCGGCCAAGGGGCACCAGCCCCAGCGTTGCCAGCACCGCCACGACCACCGCCACAGCGGCGATCACGATGGCGGGCAGCAGGCTGAAGCGCGCGATCTCGCGTCCCAGCCGCGCGGCGATCAGCGCCAGCGCCGGCAGTTCGGGGACAAGGTAATGGGTCTGCTTGCCGCTCGTCAGGCTGAACAGCACCAGCGCCGCCCCCGCCCAGATCAGGCACAGCCGCAGCCCCCGGTCGGCGCGCCACGGCTGCCGCAGCGCCGATCTCCACAGCGCCGGCGCCCAGAACAGCGGAAAAGCCAGAACCGGCAGCAATATCGCGAAGAACCACCACGGCCGGGCATGGGCGAACGAGCCGGCGACACGGCCCGCGCTTTGATGCCACAGGATCGCCGCGCGGTATTCGCTGCCCCCCAGCGTTGCCGCCGGCACCAGCCACAGCGCCAGCAGCCCAAGGCCGACCAGCATCCCGAAGCCGAGGTTCTTCAGCGAGCGGCCCCATGCCAAGGGCGCCGCGCTCCACAAGGGCAGCAGGATCGCGGCGGGCAGCAGGTGGAACAGGATCACCGGCCCCTTGGTCAGCACGCCAAGCGCGATGGCAAGGCCAAAGATCACCCAGGGCCGGCGGCCGGCGCCCTCTTGCCCGGCATCCGACAGCGCGATCAGCCCCAGCAGCACGCAGACCGTCAACGGCACGTCGAACATGGTCAGGCTTGAGGACAGCGCAAAGACGACCAGCCCGGCCAGCGCCAGCGCCGCATCGCCGCCGATGCCGCGCATGTCGGGCCACAGCCGGCGGCCAAGCACCGATGTCAGCCACAAGGCCACGCAGCCCAGCACCGGCCCGACCATGCGGGCGGCGAACTCGCTGACGCCGGTGACCAGCCAGACAAGGTTGACCAGCCAGAACAGCATCGGCGGCTTGTCGCTGTAGACGGCGAAATTCTTGGTCGGAACCAGCCAGTTGCCCGACTGGTACATTTCCCATGCGACGGCCAGGTAGCGGGTCTCGTCGATGGGGGTCAGCGGACGCAGCGCCAGCCCCAGCGCAGCCGTCAGCAACAGGCAGGCCATGGCCAGCGGCACGGAAAAACCTGATCTCATTGGGCAAGCTCCGCCTTGCGCGCCTTGCCGATCAGCATGAGGTTGCGGGTATAGATGAACAGCCCCGAGGCCTGCCCCACCGCGAAAACCGGGTCGCGGCGCCACAGCGCATAGGCCAGCAGCGTTGCTCCGCCCGCCAGGCTGAACCACCAGAAGGCCAGCGGCACGACACTGCGGCGCGCACGTTCGCTGGCGATCCACTGGACCAGAAAGCGTGAGGTGAAAAGCAACTGGCCGGCAAAGCCGATGACCAGCCAGATCGTATTTTCGTTCGCCATGCGCCGTTCCATGCTGCCGCTGCCCTGGCCCCGGGCAACGGCTTGAAAGGACCATAACCGACTCCAACCTTGCGCCAAGCTTACAGGTCAGGGCCGGATCGGTAAAAATCCGGGCAACAGGCAGCAATCGGCCCCGGCGCGATCGGCGCCGTGACCAGTCTGATTACAGAAAAACCGACGATATCCGCCTGTTTGCACGAAAAACCTTGAACCAACTGCGCCACCCCCGGACCCTGAGAATGGCGATATGTCCGTCGATGCTAACACGCCTTGCCGCGCGCCGGCAGTCTTTCACCGGGTGCCGTCGTGGTCGCACCGTCAAGCGTTGCCAAGACGCAACCCGATATAATCGCTGATCGTGGGCACCTCGGCCGATTGCGAGGCGCCATGCGGCCCGCTGAGCCGGACCACCTGCGCGCCCGCGGCAAGACCCGCCCGCAGGCCGGCATCGGCGTCCTCGAACACCAGGCAGCGCTTGATATCGACGCCAAGGCGGCTGGCGGCCAGCAGAAATCCCTCGGGGTCGGGCTTGCCGTTCTGCACATCGTCCGAGGTGATCAGCACCCGCGGCAGCGGCAGGCCGGCGGCCTCAAGCCGACGCAGCGCCAGCGCGCGGCTGGCCGAGGTGACGACCGCCCATTGATCCGGCCGGAGCGAGGTCAGCAGCTCAAGCGCGCCGGCAATCGGCGCGACGCCGTTCACATCGGCGATTTCCTGCGCCTCGACCCAGGCGGTTTCCTCGGCGATGGACACATGCGGCGGCGCGAAATGGCTGACGGTGTCGATGCCGCGGCGCCCATGCAGATAGGCCAGCACATCGGCAAAGGGCACGCCGACGCGTTTGGCCCAGTCCGACCAGACCCGTTCCACCACCGGGATCGAGGTCAGAAGCGTCCCGTCCATGTCGAAAAGGTAAGCCTCGTAATTGCCGGGTATCCGCTTGATCTCGCTCATCCTGTCCAAAACACCTTGTCCCTTGCGCCCTGCCGTCGCGCAGCCCTGTTCCAACGCCCTATTCCCGTTTCCTGCCGGCAACTGCAAGCGGGACGGTGCGAAAATACCGGCGCCGCTGCGGTTTCGGCAATGCTGCGCCATTACCCGCGCCAGAAACCACGCTAAAAAGTCGGATATGTTCCGCAGCCTCATCGCCACCGCCATGCCCGATGACATCGTCACCCCCGGCACCCTGCGCGATCTCCAGGGCATGGAAATCGGCCAGCGCCGGGCCTGACTGCGGCAAAGCGCCACCAATGGCGACCGGCTTTGACGCAAGCCGCGCCATGCGGCTAAGCTGGCCCTGCCGGACATGAACGAAAGGCTGCACGCCATGACGCAGATCACCCCGGACGGAGAAGGCTTTCAGGTCGATGCCGAACTGCTTGCCGAGGGCTTCGGCCTGACCGCGGACGAGGTCGCGCGCCGGATGCGCGACGGCCGCATCACCAGCCGCTGCGAAAAGGGCGTGGACGAGGACGAAGGCCGCTGGCGGCTGACCTTTTTCAGCGAGGGCCGCACCCTGCGCCTGACCGTCGGCCCCGATCTTGAGATCATCAGCCGCGCCAGTTTCGACGCCGCCCGCCGCCCCGGCTAGGGCGCGCAGATCGGAAACCGGACCGGAATCCGACCCGAATCGATAAGGGTTTTCCACAATTTCCCCGGCAAAATGGCCAGAAATTTCCGTCAACGGGTCATTGCCGGTTGTCGCGACCCTTGGCTTTGCGACACAGTTGCACCGGGCCCCCGGGTCTGCTGAAAAAAATTCTTTGGGAGGAACCATGTCAATTCGTTTCACCTTTGCGGCGGCTGTCGCCGGTGCGCTGGCCTTTGCCGCCCCCGTGGCAAAAGCCGATGAGTTCATCAACATCCTGACCGGCGGCACCTCGGGCGTCTATTACCCGCTGGGGGTGGCGCTGTCGGAAATCTATGCCAAGGGCATCCCCGGCGCGCGCACGCAGGTGCAGGCGACCAAGGCATCGGTCGAGAACCTGAACCTGCTGCAACAGGGCAAGGGCGAACTGGGCTTCGCGCTTGGCGATTCCGTGAAATACGCATGGGAAGGCAATGCCGATGCCGGCTTCAAGGCGCCGCTGACCAAGCTGCGCGTCATCGCCGCGATCTATCCGAACTATGTCCAGATCGCCGCCCTGAAAGAGGCGGGCATCACCACCGTCGCCGATCTCAAGGGCAAGTCGCTGTCCGTCGGGGCGCCGAAATCCGGGACCGAGCTGAACGCCCGTGCCATCCTTGGCGCGCTGGACATGACCTATGACGACCTTGCCAAGGTCGAATACCTGCCCTTTGCGGAATCGGTCGAGCTGATGAAGAACCGCCAGCTTGAGGCGACGCTGCAATCCTCGGGGCTGGGGAACGCGGCGATCAAGGATCTGGCATCCTCGCAGGCGATCACCATCGTCTCGGTCCCGAAAGAGGTCGTCGAAAAGATCGGCGCCCCCTATATCCCCGGCACCATCCCCGCCGGCACCTATCAGGGCCAGGACGCGGACGTGCCGACTGCCGCGGTCATCAACTTCCTTGTCACGCATGAAAGCGTGTCGGACGAAACCGCCTATCAGATGACCAAGCTGATCTTCGAGCATCTGGACACGCTGAAGGCCGCCCACAGCGCCGCTGCCGGCATCAAGCTGGAAAACGCCGCCAAGGATTCGCCGGTGCCGCTGCATCCGGGTGCGGAACGCTTCTATCGGGAAAAGGGCCTGCTCTGACCGGCAAGGCAACCCGAGGCGGCCCGGCGCGGGCCGCCCCCTGTCCGCAAGAAGGGGAAACCGATGACAGAACTGCCCGACGCGACATTGCAGGCGCCGCCCGAACCCGAAGGCCATGACCCCCTTGGCGCGGGCTTTCCGCCCGGGCTTTGGGGGCGGGCGCTGTTCTGGCTGGCCATCGCATTCTCGACCTTCCAGATCGCGCTGGCGGCGCATCTGATCGACATGCCCAGCCAGATCGCGCGCGCGATCCATGTGGGCTTTCTGATGGCGCTGGGGTTCCCGATGCTGGCCTATGCCCGGCACATGGGACCCGTGGGCCGCGCGCTGACGCTGGGGCTTGCAGTGGTCGGCATCGCCGTCGCCGCCTATCAATGGATTGAATACACGGAACTTCTGCTGCGCGCGGGCGAGCCGTTGCCGCGCGATGTCTGGTTCGGGGTCGCGGCGCTGATCGCGGTCTTTGCCGCCGCATGGCTGCTGATGGGGCCGGCGCTGCCGATCATCTCGGGGCTGTTTCTGGCCTATGCGCTGCTGGGGCAATACCTGCCCTCGCCGCTGAACCACCGCGGCTATGACTTTTCGCAGGTGATCGACCAGATCTCCTATGGGACCGAGGGGATCTACGGCATCCCGATCTATGTCAGCTCGACCTATATCTTTCTGTTCATCCTGTTCGGGGCGTTTCTGGAAAAGGCCGGGATGATCAAGCTGTTCACCGATGTGTCGCTGGGGCTGGTCGGGCACCGGACCGGCGGCGCCGCCAAGGTGGCGGTGCTGTCCTCGGGGCTGATGGGGACGATCTCGGGCTCGGGCGTGGCCAATGTGGTGACGACCGGCCAGTTCACCATCCCGCTGATGAAACGCTTCGGCTATCGGGCGGCCTTTGCCGGGGGCGTCGAGGCCACGGCCTCGATGGGCGGCCAGATCATGCCGCCGGTGATGGGCGCCGTGGCCTTCATCATGGCCGAGACGCTGGGCGTCGAATATGTCGAGGTGGTCAAGGCGGCGCTGATCCCGGCGGTGCTGTATTTCCTTGGCGTCTTCTGGATGGTGCATCTTGAGGCCGGCAAGCGCGACCTGCGCGGACTGACCCGCGACCAGTTGCCGTCCCCCCGCGCCGCGCTGCGTCAGGGCTGGTATCTGATCCTGCCGCTGGCGGTGCTGGTCTATCTGCTGTTCTCGGGCTACACGCCGCTGTTCGCCGGAACCGTGGGGCTGGCGCTGACCGGCCTTTTGATCCTTGGCGGCTCGGTCGTGCTGGGCCTGCCCGAGGGAATCGTCCGCGTCATCTTCTGGATCGTCCTTGGCCTTGTCGCCTCGGCCTTTTTCAAGTTCGGCATCGGCGTGGTGATCGCGGCGCTGGCGGTGCTGGCGATCATCTGCGCCTTCACGCAAGGCGGGCGCGAGACGCTGATCGCCTGCCGCGACAGCCTGGCCGAGGGCGCGCGCACCGCCCTGCCGGTCGGCATCGCCTGCGCGCTGGTCGGCGTCATCATGGCGGTGATGAGCCTGACCGGCGCCGCCACCACCTTCGGCCAGTTCATCGTCGGCGTCGGCGAAAGCAGCCTTCTTTTATCGCTGATCCTGACCATGATTACCTGCATCATCCTGGGCATGGGCATCCCGACGATCCCGAACTACATCATCACCTCGTCCATCGCCGGGCCGGCGCTGCTGGAACTGGGGGTGCCGCTGATCGTCAGCCATATGTTCGTATTCTATTTCGGCATTCTTGCCGACCTGACACCGCCAGTGGCGCTGGCCTGCTTTGCCGCCGCACCCATCGCCAGGGAAAGCGGACTGAAGATCAGCTTCGAGGCGGTCAAGGTCGCCGCCGCCGGTTTCGTCGTGCCCTTCATGGCCGTCTATACGCCGACGCTGATGTTGCAGGACGGCGGACCCCTGGCGCAGTCGCTGGGGTTTTGGCCGGCGGTGGTCTATATCGTGACCAAGACCGTGGTCGCGATCGGCCTGTGGGGCGTTGCGGTGATCGGCTGGCTGGGCCGGCCGCTGGCGGTCTGGGAACGCCTGCTGGCCATGACGGCGGCCTTTACCCTGATCGCCGCCCTGCCGCTGACCGACGAAGTGGGCTTTGCCCTGTCGGCGGTCTTTGCCGCGCGGCTTTGGCTGCGCCAGCGCCAAAGCGCGGCATGAGCGCCTGCCTGCTGGCCGGGGCCGTGGCGCTTGCGCTTGGCCCCGGCGACAGCTTTTCGCTGACATGGACCCATTCGGTCGAGAAAACCGAATGGCGCGAGGATTGGCGCGTCACCGCCGCCGGGCTGGTCCCGACCCGCGCCGCCATCCGCGGCTATGGCGCCGGGATGGAGCCGGGACCGGACGCGCGCCTGCAGGACGGCTGGCTGGTCTGGCAGCCCAAGGCGCCGCCGGTGCGCGAACTGGCGCTGGCGGCCTCGGGCGCGACGGGGGCGGGCTGGCGGCTGTGCGGGGCGGACTGCGTGACGCTGGGCGCGGATGCGGGCCAGCCCGTCATCCTGCGCCCGATCCCGCGCCCATGCCCGGACTAGCCCCGTTCAGGGAAAGACCGGCGCCAGCATCAGGCCGGCGGTCTCGTCCAGTCCCAGCATCAGGTTGGCGTTCTGCACCGCCTGTCCGCTTGACCCCTTGCAAAGGTTGTCCAGCGTCGAGACGACCAGCGCACGCCCGGAAATCCGGTCGCCCGTCACCCCGATATGGCAGAAGTTCGAGCCCTGCACATGCGACATCGCCGGAAGCTGGCCATAGGGCAGCACGACGATGAAGGGTTCGTCGGCATAGGCGGCGGCCAGCGCGGCATGGACCGCCTGCGCCTCGCCCTTGAGATAGCAGGACGCAAGGATGCCGCGGTTCACCGGCACCAGATGCGGCGTGAACTGGATCTGCACCGGACGGCCGGCCAGCAGGGAAAATTCCTGATCGAACTCGCCCAGATGGCGGTGCTTGCCGCCCTGCGAATAGCCGGCGACATCCTCGGACCGCTCGGCGAACAGCATGTTTTCCTTGAGCGAGCGCCCGGCCCCGGAAACCCCGTTCTTCAGGTCGCAGATGATATCGTCCAGATCGATCAGCCCCGAGCCGATCAGCGGGCGCAGCGCGAACTGCACGGTCGCGGCGTTGCAGCCGGTGCCGGCAACCAGCCGCGCATCGCGGATCTGGTCGCGATAGAACTCGGTCAGGCCATAGACCGCCTCGGGCTGGATTTCCGGGGCGGCATGGTCAAGGCCATACCATTTCCTGTAATCAGCCGGATCGCGCAGCCGGAAATCGGCGCCCAGATCGACGATCTTCACATCGCGCGGCAATTGCCCGACCAGCGGCTGGCTAAGGCCATGGGGCAGCGCGCAAAAGACGACGTCGATGCCGGAAAAGTCGATCTCCTCCATCCTGACCAGCGGCGGCAGGCGCAGGTGGCGCAGATGCGGGAACACCTCGTCATAGGATTGCCCGGCCTTTCGGTCCGCCGACAGCGCCGCGACCTCGATCTGCGGATGGGTCGCAAGGATGCGGACCAGTTCGGCGCCGGTATATCCCGAGGCCCCAAGAATGGCAGCTTTCAGCGTCATATGCGTATCCGATGGCTAGGCAAGGCGGCCCAAAGGCCCATTCCGGCACTAGGCCCAGCCCCCGTTCATGTCAAGAATGGCTGGCGGCACGCGGTGGCAGGGCGGGTTTTATTGCAAGACAGCGCGCCGCAAATCCCATATTCCGGCAGGGACAAGACGCCCGCATCAACGGAGGACCGATGAGCGCGACCCCCGAGCAGAAGCCCCGCCTTGGCCCCGGCGACATCCGCGCCCGCAAGGGACAGGCCCCCATCGCCTGCCTGACCGCCTATACGACGCCGATGGCAAAGCTGGTCGACCGCCATTGCGATCTGGTGCTGGTGGGCGACAGCGTCGGCATGGTGATGCACGGGCTGCCCTCGACCCTGGGCGTCACCATGGAGATGATGATCCTGCACGGGCAGGCGGTGGCACGCGGCACCTCGCAGGCCTGCATGGTCGTGGACATGCCCTTTGGCAGCTACGAGGAAAGCCCCGAACAGGCCTTCCGCAATGCCGCGCGGCTGATGGCCGCGACCGGCTGTCAGGCCATCAAGCTTGAGGGCGGGCAACACATGGCCGCGACCGTGGCCTTTCTGGTCGCGCGCGGTATCCCGGTCATGGGCCATGTCGGCCTGACGCCGCAATCGGTGAACACGCTGGGCGGCTACAAAGTACAGGGGCGCGGTGGCGATGAGGCGGCGCGCATCGCGGCCGACGCCGAAGCGCTGGCCGGGGCGGGCGCCTTCGCGGTCGTGCTGGAAAAGCTGCCGGCGGCGCTTGGCCAGCGCATCACCCGGCAGATCGCCATTCCGACCATCGGCATCGGCGCCGGTGTCGATTGCGACGGGCAGGTGCTGGTCGTCGACGACATGCTGGGGCTGTTCACCGATTTCCGCCCGAAATTCGTCCGGCGCTTCGGCGAACTGGGCGAGGCGGCAGATGCCGCCATCGCCGCCTATGCCGAAAGCGTCCGCACCCGCGCCTTTCCCGCGCCCGAACACAGCTTCGGCGAAGGCGCCCCCGCATGAGCGCGCCGATCATCCGCCCGCTGGCGCAGATGCGCGGCCTGATCCGCCGCTGGAAGGCGCATGGCGAGACCATCGGCGTCGTCCCCACCATGGGCGCACTGCACGAAGGGCACCTGAGCCTTGTCCGCGCCGCGCGCGAACGCTGCGACCGGGTCATCGTGACGCTGTTCGTGAACCCGCGCCAGTTCAACAGCCCCGAGGATTTCGCGAAATATCCCCGCACGGAACAGGCCGACGCCGAATTGCTGGGCCCGCTGGCGGTGGACGCGCTGTTCGTGCCCGACGGCGCCGAGGTCTATCCGCCCGAGCACGCGACGCGGATCTCGGTCTCGGGCGTGACCGAGCCGCTGGAGGGCGCGCATCGCCCCGGCCATTTCGACGGCGTGGCGACGGTGGTGACGCTGCTGTTCAACATGACGCAGCCGGATTACGCGTTTTTCGGCGAAAAGGACTGGCAGCAACTGCAACTCGTGCGGCGGCTGGTCGCCGACCTGAAGCTGCCGCTGGAGATCGTCGGCTGCCCCTGCATCAGGGCGGCGGACGGGCTGGCGCTGTCCTCGCGCAATCAGCGGCTGTCGGGGGCGGCGCGGGCGCAGGCCGCCGCCCTGCCCGGCGCGCTTTTTGACGCCGCGCGCCGGATCGAGGCTGGCGAGGCCGTCGGGCAGGTGCTTGCCGGCGCCGAGACGGCCCTGGCCGCGGCAGGGATCGGCCCGGTCGAATATCTGGCGCTGCGCGACGCCGAGACCTTGGCCGAGGCCCGCCCCGGCCGCCCGGCCCGACTGCTGGTCGCGGCATGGCTGGATGGCGTGCGGCTGATCGACAACGTGGCGGTGGCGCTGCCCGGATGACCGGGCGCGGCGGGTGCAGCGTTCTCCGATCTGCGCCCCATCCATGTCATCCGCGAGAGGGCCGCGACCTCGCCATCGATGGCCGCACCACAGCGTGCGCCGGTTACGACCTGTCCTTGAAACATCGCAAACGGACCGAAGAGGCCCACGGCCGATGGTGAAATAGCCCAGTCTGTCGCGGCACCGACTTTGCGCGCGCATCATTTTGACCATGGTTGCCGATAATCGCGCTCGACCGGACGGCAGCTCCAGGGTTCCTGGATGAAAGGCCGCAGCACGATACCACAACAGCTAGTTGTTCAGTTCCGGCAACTGGAGCTTTGCGACCCGGGGCACCGATCCGACATCCACAGCCGCCGGACCGGGGTATGTCGGCGGCTCAAGTGTCGTTGCGGCGGGTTCCGCTATCTCAGTTTCATCGTTTCCGCCCTGAAGGCCTCGAACAGCCTGCGCCGTCCATGCACCTCCCGAGGGGCCCCCGGGCGGTTGCAAATCGCCTTCATGTTGCGATTTGAGCGCGCCGCAATCCGGCCTTCATCGCAGACACCACGATCAGCACCCGGTGCTGCCAACGTCGCCTATGGCAGCGCGTCGAAGCGCAGTTCGGCCAGAAAGCCCGGACGGGCATTGGCAAGGCGCAGCTCGCCCTGCGCGGCATCGACGATATCGGCGACCATGGCAAGGCCGATGCCCTGCCCCTGCCCGTCGGGATCAAGGCTGAGACCGCGGCGGGGCAGGCGTTGCAGGTCGGCCTCGGGCACGCCGCGGCCATCGTCGCGAATGGCGATGACGATGCGGGGGCCTTCGCGGCGGGTGGAGATCGCGACCCGCTCATCGGTGTGCTGCATGGCGTTTTCCAGAAGCGCGCCAAGCGCCTCGGTCAGGTCGTCGGCGTCGATGCGGGCGCGCAGGCCGGGCACCGCGTCCAGCCGCCAGTCGATGCCGGCGCCTTGCGGCATCCGGCGCAGGACGCCGATCAGCTTGGCAAGGATCGGGCCCGGCTCGGCCCCGGCCACCGGGCGGCCGGACTGGATGCGGGCGCGCGCCAGTTCGCGGTCGACATGGCGGCGCATGGCGGTGGCGACGGTCTCGATGCTGGCGGCGATCTCGGTCTCGCCGCAGTCGCGCAGCCTGGCTGCATCGCCCAAGAGCGCCTGCAACGGCGTCTTGAAACCATGCGCAAGGTTCGCGGCACGGTGGCGGGCGCGGGCCAGCTGGTCGTCGCGGGCATCCAGCAGCTTGTCGATTTCGGTCGCAAGCGGGATCACCTCGGTCGGCAGGTCCTGACCGATGCGGGGCCGCGCGCCGCTGTTCAGCCCGGCGACCCGCGCGCCGACCTGCGCCAGCGGCCGCAGGCCAAAGCGGATCTGCGCCCAGCTTGCCGCCAGCAGCAGCGCGCCCAGCAGCGTCAGATACGGCAGCAGGTCGCCCAGAAAACCGCGCCGCGCAAGGGTAAGCTGGTCACGGTCGGTCGCAACGACGATGCGCAGCGGCACCGGCGTGGCGCCCGACCCGACCACAAGGCTTTGCTCGACCGCAAGCAGCGCATCGCCGCGCGGCCCCGGCAGCGACAGCGTCACGGTTTCGCCGGGGGGCGGCGCCGGCGCGCCGGTCGGCAGCACATAGTCCCAAAGCGAACGCGAGCGGTATTCGCGGTCCCCCAGCGTGATCTGCCAGTAATGGCCCGAAAACGGCTGCTCATACAGCGGATCGGCGGGGCCGGCGGCAAAGGCGGGACCGTCCCTGCCGTCCGGCTCGACCATGGCGGCCAGCGCCAGCGCGCGCGATTGCAGGTCGGCGACGGCGATGCGTTCGACATGGCGTTCAAAAAGCACGGCGATGGCCATGCCCGACAGCGCCAGCGCCGCCGAGATCGCCAGCGCCCCCATCGCCAGCAACCGCCAGCGGATCGAGCGCATCATGCCGTGCCGTCCGCTGCGCCATCCGCAGTTCCGGCCTCAAGGAAATAGCCAAAGCCGCGCCGGGTGCCGATCACCCCCGACCCCAGCTTGCGGCGCAGGCGGGTGATGACGGCCTCGATGGCGTTCGCCTCGCGCGAGTCGTCGTCGCCGTAAAGATGCTCCAGCAGTTCAGAGGGCGCGACGGTGCGGTCGCGGTTCAGTGCCAGATACGACACAAGGCGGAATTCCAGCGGCGTGACCGCGACCGGGACGCCGTCGATGGCGGCGGTCATGCGGTTCAGATCGACCGTCAGCCGGCCGATCTGCTGGGTGGCATTGCCGCGCCCGCCCGCGCGGCGGACCAGCGCGCGGGCGCGGGCGATCAACTCCTCCATGCGGAAGGGTTTCGGCAGATAGTCGTCGGCGCCGGCATCGATGCCCTCGACCCGCTCGGTCCAGGCGCCGCGCGCGGTCAGGATCAGCACCGGGCTTTCGCAGCCCTCGCCGCGCCAGCGTTTCAGGATCGTCAGCCCGTCAAGGCGCGGCAGGTTCAGGTCCAGCACGATCAGGTCGTAATTCTCGGTCCCGCCGCGGAACCAGGCGGTTTCGCCGTCCGCCGCGCATTCGACCAGAAACCCGGCCGCCGTCAGCGCGCGGTCCAGATCCGAGGCGATCCTTGCGTCATCCTCGACCACCAGCGCGCGCATCAGTCCTCCTCGTCCAGCTTCACGATCTCGCCGGTGGCGGCGTTCATGTCCACCTCGATCAGGCGGCCGTCGGTGGTGACCAGCTCGACCTCATAGGTCAGGCGCTGGTCGCTGTATTCCAGCTCGACCTCGACCACCCGGCCGGGATGGGAAGTTTGCAGGCGGCGCAGGACTTCGGCAAGGGGCAGGATCTCGCCGCGCGCGACCGCGTCGCGGGCGAATTCGAAATCCGGGGGAATCTGCGACTGACCGACCGCCGCGACGGGCGCCAGAAGCAACGCAAGGGTCAGAAGGCTCAGCTTGTCCATGGCGCGAGGCTATAGCGGCGCATCGCTGACAGCCGGCTGACAGCACGGGTCGGCGGGTTCCTGCCGGTTCTGCGGCCCGAACATGGCGAATTTGTCCAGACTGACAGCTTGCTGACAGCGCGGGTCAGAACGCTGTCAGGTCGGCTGTGGCACATCTCGGCCATCGAAAGCGCGACCCGGTGGCGGTCGCGGCTGAAGCGGACAGCCTTGCGCAAAAGGCGCGGGCGGTCCATGTCAGAAAAAAGGGACCAGTTAAATGGTGCGCAAGATCGGAACCAGCGTCGGCGAGCAACTGACCGGCGGCAACTCGAACGACTTTCTGAACGGCATGGATGGCAACGACCTGATTTTCGGGTTGGGCGGCAATGACATCATGTATGGCGGCAATGGCTTTGACCGCATGTTCGGCGGCGACGGCCGTGACACGATGGACGGCGGCTACGGCAACGACTATCTGAACGGCGGCAATGGCGACGACGAGATCGAAGGCTCATATGGCAACGACACCGCCTTTGGCGGCGCCGGCAATGACGATGTCGAGGGCGGTTACGGCAACGATCTGGTCTTCGGCAACAGCGGCAATGACGACCTGTCGGGCGATCACGGCAATGACGCGGTGAATGGCGGGACCGGCAACGACACCATCGATGGCGGCGCCGGTTATGACGTGCTGACCGGCGGCGCCGGGGCGGATGTGTTCGAGTTCGACCGAGGCGATGGCCGCGACGTCATCACCGATTTCCAGAACGGCATCGACAAGATCGAACTGGACGACTTCACCGCCTTGCAGGTCCGCGCCGCGATCGGCGCCGCGCAGCAGGTCGGCGACAATCTGGTGCTGGTGCTGTCCGGCGACACCGCCATCGTCATGCGCGACATGGACAAGGCGCAGCTCGACATGAGCGATTTCCTGCTCTGAACGGGAATACAGTGCAGAAATCGGGGCGCGGGCCGGGGTGGTTCCGCGCCCTTTTTCGTCAGCGCAGCGGCGCCTCGGCCGCGCGCGGGGGGATAATGCCGACCGCGCCGCAATGCAGACCCGGCAGCGCGATGGCGGTGCGGCGGCTGCCGCTGCGTTCGCTGGCAAGGATCAGGCTGGCGCCGGCCCCGGCCGAGATGCCCGCCACGATGGACAAAAGCGCGCTGGCGGCGCCGACATCGCCCACCGCCTGCGCCGCGGTCAGCACCGGCACCGCCGCGGTGCGGGACGCCAGCGCCGAGGTGACCCGGCCCAGCTCCTCGGCCCGCCAGCGCCCGCCCGAGGCATCCGAGACGATGCGCGCATAGCCCACGGTCTGGTCAAGACTGTCATGCGCGGATTCCAGCAGCGCGCCGGCGCTGTCCTCCTGCGCGACCCCCATCGGGAAATCGGCGATGCGCGACGCCTGCGCGATGACCCGGGCGTGGACCTGATCGCGGGGATCGCCGCAGGCGACCAGCATGCAGACGGCGGCCTCGGACGGGACCGGGCTCCACGGGTTGTCGCGGTCGCGCAGCTCGCCCTGCGCGGCCAGAAGGTCCAGGATCATCGGCGCGACCAGCGTATCGGCGGCAGCGACATAGATGTGGCGCGGGCCTTCGGAATGCAGCGCGCGCGAGGCGCGCTCAAGCGCAGCGAAGCCGACCGCATGTTCGCCAAAGACCAGTTGCACCGAGGCCATGCCGTCGAATTTCAGCCGCCCGGCGGCGGCGGTGAAATTGTCGCGCATGCCGGGATAGAAGCCCAGGACCAGCGGCAGCGCCAGGATCAGCTCGGCCCGGACCGGCTGCATGCCCTGCCGAAGCTGGGCATCGCGGCAGGCCGACCACGCCCGCTGCGCCAGCAGCGCCACGCGCGAGGCGAAATCGACATGGTCGCGCAGGCCGGGCGCCCAGCACATGATCTGGCGCTGGCCGTCGCGGCCGACCCAGCGCGGATGGCGCTGGTAATGGGGGCGCCCCTCGACCAGGGCCTGGGCCTGCGCCTCGTTATCGCCGGCGGCGACAGTGGCCAGCCCCCATGCAAGGATGGTGACGTCGCTCATGGTGGAAGACCACGCGACGGGCGCGCACGCGCCTTTGCCGGTCGCATGACCGGGGGCCGCCCACAGGGTACCGGGGCGCGCACGGTCCTGCCCGCCAACGGAGCGCCGCTCGTGTTCCGAACCTGCAACATGTCAATAGACCAACAACTCGTCCAACCAATCCCGCGCCGTCATGGCGCGGGGCATTTCCAATTGCCCGCACCCGATCGTTGCGTGACGCCCGTCCGCCTATCGGTTTTCGTTCCTTTTTCCCGCGCCCGCAAATGACACCGCTTCTGCGGCACCGCCGTGCAATATTGTCTGATAACCCAAGCACCACTCGCCAAATACGCGAACCCAATGGGCCAAGACTGCCCCATAGCGTGCCAATAAACCAGTATCCTTTGCGCATTTGCCGCGCACGAGCCGGCCATCGGCGGATTTTTGTACAAAAACACCAAACTGGACAGTCCGATACAGGACATGAAGTGATCGGACAAGTTCAGTCCACCACGTCAAAACGGCGCAACCAGTTCATCGTTTCCTCATAGGCATCCAGCGGCCGCGGGACCCGAATCAGATCCATCGGATTCTGCTGGTAATCCTCGAAGCGGATCGGGCGCAGCGCGTCGCTGACGGCGCAATAGGCCTCGGGGATATTGCCCATGTTGATATCGCCCATCTGCGGATGCGTGCCGGCGCGGATGACCACCCCGCCGGCATAGTCATGCAAGCTCAGCCCGCCGGGCAGGTCCGGGGGCTGCACCGCAGCGGGCGCGTCGTCCATGACGTCGGCCCAGGCGTCCGTCAGCCGCCGCGCCAGCCGGTCGCGGCCGCCAATGGCGGCCAGAGGCTGGTCGCCAAGGATCGTCAGCCAGCCTGTGCCGCTGATCCTGCGCTGCCCCTGCCCCTCGGCCGCCATCGGATAGGGGATCGGATATTGCAGCCCGGGGAACCGCGCCAGAAATGGCCAGGTCTCCTGCATGTAATTCGCCTCCATCCCGATCTCGTAGACAGGGGCGAAACCCGCGAGCCCATGCATTGGTTTCACCCGCGCGCACCAATCCAGCACATAAGCCAGATATCGGTCGGGATCCGCGCGCACGAACGATGGGGGCACCGACAGATCCAGCGCCGAGATCGCCCCCGGCCCCGCCTCGGCCGAGGCCAGCGCGGCGTAGCCCTGCCATTGCGGCGGCGCCGCCGGGACCGAGGTCAGATGCGGGCCGAAATCCTCGGTCAGGGGGTCCAGCCGCGCGGCCTCGGCATGGCCAAAGGCGGGAAAACCGACGCTGGCGATGGGCAGCAGGCGGTTTTCCAGATGCGGTTGCAGATGCGTCACCCGGTCCGGCGCAAGCTGGCGAAAGCCCTCCAGCACGTCGATGACGGCGTGGCGCGTGGCAAGGTCGGCACCCTGCGACAGGAAAAGTTGCAGTTGCACCGAAAAGCGCATCACCGGCCGACCCGAGCCGTGGCGCGTGATCACCACATCATCCAGCTTTTCATATTCGACCTTCTGGTCCACTGGGTTCCCCCTCAACTCGCCGAACCGGCGCACTAAGTCACATCACGGCCAAGTTCCAGCACATGCAGGTCGCTGGACCCGGCGATCAGACAGGCAATCAGGCCGATGGCCATGGCCGGCGCGGAGGGACCCGGGCCGGTCCGTCCCCGCCCGTCGCATGGCGCGGGGATATCGATGATGCGGTATTCGGCCGCCCGCGCCCGCGCCGCGCGGGCAATCGCCCCGTGCCGCGGCAGTTGCGCGGCATGCAGCACGTCCTGCGGGTATTTCACGGTGATGATCCGCCCCGTCGCAGCCTCCCGGTCATGGGGACGTTGCGGCACCGGCGCCGCGATGCGATTGCCGGCCAACGCGCAAAACGCGCTGAGCCATGGCGAAATGCTATGTCGGCATTGGGCGTCGCCCGCGGTCAGCATGACCCCGATCCATTCGAAACCGTGGTCCGGCGGGCCAGGATGGCAGCGTCATTGTAACTGTTACCTATCATTTACCAAGCTCTTGAACGACCAGCCGAAACGTCGCGCGAAATGATGCGGTTACGGCTGATGACAATTGATGAAATGCATAATTGCAAGTGTAGAACGGCAAAAAAACTGGGCCGTGACTCGTGAACAAACCTTTCTGTGGCTGTGGTCAGCCGGCGCTCCTCCAGCCCTCGGACAGGGCGATGCCCTCGACATCCGCGATCAGCGCGGCCGCGTCGAAATCCGGCAGCTTGCGCGCGGCGATCATGTCCAGCCCGCGGCGGATACAGGCGTAAAGCAGCGCCCGCCGCCCGTCCCGGTCAGCAGCCCTGAAGAGCTGGAACGGCACATGCAGCCGCAGATCGAAAGCGCGGTCCTTTTTCTTGTAAAGCGCGCGTTCGGGGTCCGAGGCGCCGGGGAAATCCGGCGGCACAAGGATGAACATCAGAAACCAGCTTGTCAGCCCGGGCCCGTAATCGCGCGCCCCCAGCCGGTCCGACAGCACCCTGTTCATCTGCGTGAACAGGACTGCCGCCTCGTCGCCAAGTTTCCCCTGCGAAAAGCTGGTGAAGAAAATATCCATGATCAGTAATTACACTTGTTGAGAGTCGGCCTGACGCCGTGCCTTTCCTTGTATTGCACGATTCTGTCGTGTTGCCACCGGTACATCTCGGCCTTGCTGCCAACTTTGACCACGATCATGCGGGCGTTATGCGTCTGGTAGAATTTCGCCGTATAGCGGCGGGTCGGGATCGGCTGGCTGCTTTCGCCGAATTTCAGGATGCGTCCGTTCGTGCCATCAGGGTTTATCTCGCGCAGGATATAACCATAGGTGGTGCGCGTGCTGGCATGCGAGTTGCCATGCACCGCCGCGCCCGGCTGCACCAAAGGCTTGGGATAGGCCAGCGCATAGGCGTCCGAAAGGCCCTGGCGGTCATATAACCCCTTGTTCGCGCTGCGGAAATCGTCCCAGCTCGTCAGGCCCAGCGGGTCGGTCCATTGCAGCGCGTTGATGGCATAGCGCGCCAGCACCTCGCCACCCGCCAGACCGATCGGGTCCTGGTTGATATAGCAGCCCGCCTGCGGGTCGTAATGGCGAAAGCGGTTGTAATGCAGCCCGGTCTCGGGGTCGTAATACTGGCCCTGGAACCGCAGGTTGCTTTCGATGCGCTCGACATGCACGCGGTCGATGGCGCCCCAGGCCTTCAGCGCCACCTGCCAGACCAGTTCGCCGCGCTCGTTGGTCATTTCCTGCGGCGTGCCCAGATGGTCGGTCCAGTAGATCAGCACCTGCCCCTCGTATTCGGGCGAGCTGCGGCGGATCTGCGCGGCGGGGCGGTGGCTGCCCGGCTCATGGACATAGACGATGGCAAAGGCGTCGCGGGGGCCCGACAGGTCGCCCTTGCCCTCGGCCAGCAGGGTGTCGCCGTCCCACAAGAACCACGTCGCGTCCTCGGCGGTCAGCCGGGTGATGCGCGGCGCGGCATCGGGTTCGGCGGCGTTGGCGGCGACCAGCGGCGCGGTTTCCTCGCGGTGGTGCTTCAGCACCCGCCGCCCCAGCGCGTCATAGGAAAACCGCGTCGTCCGCGACACCGCACCCGAGGTCTCGCGCACCTCGGTCAACTGGTTCATGTCGTCGTAATCAAGCTGATAGACATGGCGCCCGCCCCAGCCGCGCCGCATCTCGATGCGGTTTCCGGCGTCGTCATAGCGGTAATGCGTGTCGCCCCGCATCAGCAGCCGCCCCCCCACGACCGAGGCATTGCGCGGGCTTTCCACGTCGGCAAGGATGTTCCCCGCAGGGTCGAAGCCGAAGATCTCGCGCGTGGCGCCCGAGACGCGGCGCAACTGGTCGCGGCTGTCGTATTGAAAGGCACGCTCGCCCCGCGCCACGTCGCGGATCGAGCGGATCAGCCCGGCGCTGTCATAGCTGTAGCTGCGGCCGAAAACCGGGGTGTCGCGGCGGCGGCGATAGGCGCGCTGACGCTCGATCCGGCCTTCGGGGTCGTATTCGGTCTGCATGGCGATGCTGCCGCCCTCGCGCCGGGTCTCGCGGCCGATGCGGTCGCGGGTCAGCCGCAGGACATCGCGGCCCTCGAAGCTGAGCTGCTCGAACTGGCTGTCGGGGTCATAGCCATAGTCGATGCGCCGCCCGTCCGGCAGGATCGTGGCAAGGCGTTCGCCGCGCAGCGACAGCAGATGGTTGATTTCCACGCCGTCATGGCGTTCGCAGGTGACGATACCGCGCGGATCATGGACAAAGCCGATGCGGCGGACCTCGTTCTCGGCCTTGGTCATGCGGCCAAGCGCGTCGAAGCGATAGCTGGCCCATGACCCGTCCGAGCATTGCCGCAGCATCAACCGCCCCATGGCATCGCGGCCAAGCTGGTGGCCGCGATGGCCGTCCTCGTAGCGGATGACATGGCCCGCCGGGTCATAGTGATAGCGCTGGCGGCGGCCGTCAAAGCCGATCTCGCCGATCATGCGTTCGTCGGCGTCGTATTCCAGCGCATAGATCTCGCCGGTTTCGTTCTGAAGGCCGATCAGGTTCAGCTCGCAATCGTAGCTGTAGCGAAAGCGGGTGCCATCGGGATTGGTGCGCAGAACCGGCGCGGGCAGGCCGGCAAAGTCCCAGGCGGTGCGGTTGCCGGCGGGGTCGACATGCTCGATCAGGTTGCCTTCGGCGTCATAGCTCATGCGCGTGGGCTGGCCGTCGGGGCCGATGACCTCAACCAGCCGGTCCAGCACGTCATAGCGGAAGCGGGTCTCGCCCGCGTCCTCGACCGCCTCTTCGGTGACGCGGCCAAAGCCGTCGCGCTGATAGCGCAGGCGGCCGCCGCGGGCGCTGCGCTCCTCGGCCAGCCAGCCCTGCGGCGTCCATGAAAACCGCGCCAGCGCCCCCTCGACATCGCGCACCACCAGCGGCAGCCCGCGCCGGTCGCGCAGCATCAGCACGGTGTGGTCGGTCGGATCGGTATAGGAAATCAGGTTGCCGCGCTGGTCATAGGTCGCAAGGCTTTCATGCCCCAGCGCATCGACATGGCGGTTCACATTCAGAAAGTTCAGGCTGGCGGGATCGCGGCTGGCATAGGAAAACCGCGTCACCGCCCCCGCCTTGTCGGTCTGCGCGACCAGGCGGCCGAATTCATCATGCTGGCTGCGCGTGCTGCGGCCATTGGCGTCGGTGCTGCGCTCACATTCCGCAAAGCGGTTGCTTTCGGCGCGGGTTTCATGACCCAAGGGCGTGATGCAGCGGGTGACAAGCCCGCGCCGGTCCCAGAAGTAGCGCTCGGCGTGGTTCTTGCCGTTCTGCACCGTGGTCATGCCAAGCGCGCTGTCATAGGCGATCTCGCGCGCGTAGATGCCGCCATCCCCCCAGGTCCGCACGCAGCGCGCCCGCAGCCCTGCCATGGGATCGTCCCATTCGAAATAAAAGGACAGGCCGCTGCGCCGGGTCTCGCGCACCAGAAGGCCCTGCGCATAGGCGTAAAGAACGGCGACGCCGCCGGCATTCCTTGCCGCGATCAGGTCGCCGCCAAGGTCATAGGCATAGGTGATCAGCGTCATCCGCGCGCTGCCGTCCGTGCGCGAGATCTCGGTGATCCGCCCGGCCGGATCGCATGAGAACTGATAGTCGATGCCGTCGCTGGCGCGCACATTGGCGATGCAGCCGCGCGAATCGTAGCTGAGCGCGACCTGGTTGCCATTGCCGTCGACCAGCGCCGCCAGCCGGAAAAGGCCGGGATGGCCAGGACAGGCGGTCATGCGGCGGAAAAGGCCGTCCGCCATACGCAACAGCCACTGGCCGTCGCTTTCCCGCGTCGCCGTCAGCTTTTCGGCGCGGTGATAGAAGCTTTGCCCCGGCTGCATCCGCGGCAGCAGGATCAGCCGGCCATGTTCAAGCCGCAGGACGGTATATTCGCCCGCCTCGACCAGTTCGCTGTCCAGCGGGTGGTGCCATTTCCGCCCCAGCATCCCGTCCTGATCCGAGGATGACAGCCAGAACCGTTCCCATGCGACGGGCACCGGGCCGCCCATGACGAATTCGGTCTCGGTGCTGTAAAGCTCGCCGGTGGCGACATCGACGGGGTGGCCGGTGACGACGCGGCGGCCGAAGGCCTGCCCGAAGCGCCCGCCAAGCGCGCCGCCCAGGACACCGCCCACCACCTCGCCGATGCGGCTGCCAAGCTCGCCGCCCAGGGCCTCGCCGATGGTGCCGCCAAGCGGGCCAAGCACCGCGCCCCCGACATAGGACAGGCCCACCGACAGGCCAAAGGTCGCAAGCCCGCACCAGCTTCCTGCGACAAAGGCGGCAGCGCCCCCGGCCAGCAGCGCGACCGCACCGCCGACCATGACCATGCCGGTGGCAAGGTTCACCATCCAGTCCGGCACTTCGCTGTCGATCGGCAGATAGGCCAGCGTTTCCGCGCCGATGCGGATATGCGACAGGTCGGACTTCACGACCCCGTCGCATTCGGTGCGGTCGCTGTCGCGCACCGCCGGATACTGGTTCACATAGACGCTGTCGCTGCCGGTGGCGATGCGCCTGATGCCGTGATCGTCGCAGGAGACCGTGTCCAGCACCGCCCGCGCCGCCGGGATGCGCGCCGGCCCGTAATAGACATTGGCCGAGCCGGTGATGACCGGCCCCTTGGGCTGGGTGATCGCCTCGCCGATATATTTGCCGGCAAGCGCGCCCGCGCCCGTGGCGGCAATCGCCCCGCCGGTCGCCGCGATCACCGCCAGCGCCGCCCCGCCCGAGGCCACCGTCGCGACCACCGCCACCCCGACCGCCAGCCCCACCGCGGCGCCGACAAGAAAGCCCATCAGGGCCGAGGAATGCTCAATCTGGTGACCGATATGGGCGGCGGCCAGGGCGGCGGGCATCGGTGACCTCAGCTATTCCAGACGGCGGACTCAAGGATGCCATCAAAGACCGGGGCCAGTTCGTCGAAATTCTCCTTTGCGGCGGTGACCACGACCGTCTGCACCGCGGGGCCAGCCGGGTCGGTCTGGAAAAACAGCTGCCGCTGCTTCAGCGTCACTGTCTGCGGCTTCATGCAAAAGACCAGCTCGACCGCCGGGCGGTCCGCGAACCGCACGTTCTGCCGGCTGATAAGATCGAAGCTTTTCACCTGCATCATCAGATCCTTGAGCTGGCGATTGACGAAGGCGTCCAGATCCTCGCCCGGCCACAGATCGCCGCGCGAACACAGCAGGTTCGGCATCACCTTGTATTTCGGCGATGGCGGCGCGACCCAGGTGATCATGCTGCGGTCGGCCCAGCCATCGGGCACCGTCAGGGAAAAGCTTTCTGTCCGGCAAATCGACATTCTGGCCTCGGTTCAGGTGTCGGGCGCGCTTTCGCGCGGGTTGATGAAGGTCTCGGCGCCCTCGATGACGACTTGGCCCTGGGTGACCATGATGAAATTCTGCGCGTCCGCCCGCAAAAGGATGGTCGGCGCGTCCAGCACGACGCTGGTCGCCGCCTTGATCGAGACGCCCCCCGCGCGCGACACGGTGACGATATCGTTGTTGACGGTGGTGTATTGCCCGGCCTCCAGCACCCTGATTTCGCGCGTGCCGCGGGCGATGGTCACGGTCTGGTTGCCATCGCTGACGGTGGTGCTGTCGTCGCCCGCGATGCTGCGGGTCTGCGCGCCGCCGACGCTCAGCGTCGCGGCGCCGGTGATGGTCGCGGTATGGTCGCCGCCCACGCTCAGCGTCTTGTTCGCGGCGATGTTTTCGCTGTGATTGGCGCCGACGCTGATGGTCTTGTCGCGGCCGACGCTTTCGGACTGGTCGTTGGCGACCGTCTTTTGCCGGTCATGGCCGATCCGGTGTGTCTCGTCATGGCCGATATCGGTGGCGTGGTCGCGCTGCGCGTGCAGATAGACCAGTTCGCGCCCGGCCTGATCCTCGAAGCTGATCTCGTTGAAGCCCTGTCCCTGATGCGTGTTCGAGCGCCAGACCGCCTTGGTCCGGTCGGCGGGCAGCCCGTAGGGCGCGGCGTTCTGGCCGTTGAAGACGCAGCCGGTGACCAGCGGCCGGTCGGGGTCGCCGTCCAGAAACTCGACCACCACCTCCATGCCGACGCGGGGAATGACCATGCCGCCCCAGCCGCCGCCGGCCCAGTTCTGGCTGACCCGGCAGCGCATCGACAGCGCGCCTTCAAGGTCCCAGTGAAACCGCACGAGGATGCGGCCATATTCGTCGCAGTCGATCTCGCCCTCGCCCACGACGAAGGCGGTCTGCGGGCCCTGCACCACCGGCACGGCGGTGCGGCGCGGCGGCGCCATCGGCGCGGTGTCGGGCGTCAGCACATAGCTGCCGCTATAGCTGTAGCCGTCGCTGCCCCGCCCGCCCGAGCCATAGGCCTCGCTGACGAAATGGTGGTTGGCGGACAGGCACAGATAAGTCTGGCCGGTGCCGGGAACCGGGTCGCCGGTCAGCCCGACCAGCTTGCCCGCGCCCAGCCCCAGACAGTCGCCTACGGCACGGCTGCGCTGGTCGGCGCCGCGTTCCTGTCGCAGACGCAGCCCGGCCCGGGCCTTGCCGTGGCCCTGATCGGCATAGTCGCCCGGCCAGTCGAAGCTTTCGATCTGGCCCTGTGCGTGGCGGGCATCGCCCAGCCGGTCGACCTCCATCGCGGTCGCGGGCGTCTTGAAGTTGTAATCCGTCAGCCGCACGGCGCCGGTGGTCAGGTTGCGCTCGGGCGCCCATTCCCAGAAATGTTCGCCCTGATCGGCCGCCTGATGGTGGCCGTCATAGCCGCGATAGGGGCGCGCGCCGATGGTGTCATGCGCCAGCACGTCGTCGGTCAGCACCATGGTGTGACTGCCGGGCTGGTGGCGGAAATGAAAGCTGATGCCCGCGCGCTCCAATTGGCGGCAGGCGAAATCCAGATCGCTTTCGCGATATTGGACGGTATATTCCAGCGGCGGATATTCCTCGGACAGCCGGAATTCCAGCGCCGGATCGCCAAGGGGCGCATATTCGGCGAAAAGCTCGCGCAAAATCTGCACCACGCTCTTGTCGTGAAAGATGCGCTGATTGCGCCGCCGCCCCGCCAGCCACGCCCATGGCCGCAGCACCACGTCATAGCGGTGGCCGTTTTCGCCCACGCCCGCCCAGCGGGTCTGCGTCACGATGCCGTCGAAATGCCGCGCGCCGTGATGTCCGTCGATGGTCACGGTCGCATGGGTGCCCAGCAGCGCGTCGAAATCGATGCCGCCATGCGCGGCCAGCGCCTCGACCCGATACTCGAAAAGCGCGTTCACATGGTCCGAGCCGTCAAAGCGAAGAAGCGCCAGAGCATCCTCGCCCAATACCGTGTTCAGGCGGCCAAGACGATCGACCTGGCTGAAAGGCGCATTCATGGGCACTCCGGGTAATCAGTTAACCAGACTGGGATATGAAACCTTGACATGATTAAATTACGAGCCTTCACACTGCCAGCCCATTATTTCATCAAAACATTGTTCCAGAATACGAATGGCGCATGCGGCAGAGGTGTCAAGACCTCTCGGGGTCCCTTTTGCCTCTCGGACGCCGCTAGGGGGCGGGGGCTTCCGGTCCGGCATCTGCCGGCGGGGCGGGTCCGGGTGCCGCCACCGCCACCACATCCGCCGCGACCGAGGGCGCCGCCCCGGCTTGCCGCAATTCGTCCAGCACCATCGGCAGGATATCCGCCGCCGCCACCCCCGAGGGCGCCGCCGCCACCGCCGCCAGCGGCGCGGCGCTGCCAAGTGCCACCAGCAGGAACGGCCCCGCGCCCTGCCCCTGCCCGGCCGCCGACAGCGCAAAGCCAAAGCTGCGCGCGGCGCCGCCGGGCGCGGCAAGCTGCGCGGTCAGGTCATAAACCTTGCCATCGGGGGCAACCAGAAACAGCCACAGGCTGCGATCCGCCGCCATGCCGACGGTGCCGTGAATCTGGATGCTGTCGCCGATGGCGCGCGCGTCGACACGCAGATCGGCGGCAGGGGCGGGCCGCCCCGAGACCTCGCGCAGGAAATCGACGGCCGCGCATTGCTGCGGCGTCACCGCCTGCGTCAGCACCGCGGCGCGGGTGCCAAAGGCCCGCTCATAGGCCCCGGCCAGCGCTGTCCCGTCCGGCGGCGCCGCGCCGATCAGCCCGATCATCCCGGTATTCGGACCCGAGGCGATGCGCCGCGCCAGCGTGCAATCGGGCAGCGGCTGGCCGGCCAGAAAACCCTCGCGCGTGGCGCTGTCGCGGGCGGCAAGCGCGGCGGGCGGGGGCGGCGCGGGTTCAGGGGGCGGCGCCGGGGTCGGGCGCAGCGCCCACCAGCCGACGCCCCCCGCCAGCGCCAGAACCCCGGCGCCCATGACCAGCCATGGCGCGGTGCGGCGCGGCGCGGGCGCGGGTTCGGGCGGCGCCTCGGCAGGCGGCAGCGAAAAGCCGGGGAACGGGCTTTCGGAATCGGGCTTGTCGTCGCTGGAGGCACCCTCGCCCCGCGCCCAAAGCGGCAGGCGATAGCGCGCCGGAATCAGCGACGGATCGTCCAGCA
Organism: Paracoccus sp. (in: a-proteobacteria); assembly: GCA_046348875.1. Classification (GTDB taxonomy): domain Bacteria; phylum Pseudomonadota; class Alphaproteobacteria; order Rhodobacterales; family Rhodobacteraceae; genus Paracoccus. Next base: position 80,973 of record JAXMDJ010000008.1, on the reverse strand, counting down.
TGTGCAGCACCATGCCCATATTCGCGGGCCGCGCTGCGGGATCGGGCTCAAGCATGTGTTGCAGCAGCGGGAACAGCCGGTGCGAGATGCCGGTCAGGTCGGGAATCGCCTGCCGCGCGGCCGAGGCCGAGACCACCGAATCGCCCATGTCCAGCGCCGTGCCGCGCGCCACCGCCGCGATCAGCAGCGCCAGCCCGTAAACATCGGTCGCAGGCCCGATGACGCCGCCGGCATGGCCCAGTTGTTCGGGCGCGATATATTTGAACTTGCCGGCGAAACGCCCCGCCAGCCCATCGCCCAGCTCGGTCGAGCGCGCGATGCCGAAATCGATCAGCACCGCCTCGTCGCTGCGGTCGTCGCGCAGGATGACGTTGTCGGGCGACAGGTCACGGTGGGTAACACCGCTGTCATGGGCGCGCTGCAATCCCGCGCCAAGGCGGCGCAGCAGCGCCATCACCTCGGGTTCGCGCAGCGGTCCGTCCTCGGACAGGCGCTTGCCCAGATGGCGACCATCGACGAATTCCATGATCAGGCAGTAGCGGTTAAGACCCTGATCCAGCACAAAATTGTGATAACGGACGATGGCCTCGTGGCGCATCTGCACCAGGACGCGGGCCTCGCGCCGGAACATGTCCAGCATCGCGCTGTCGCCGGCAAGGCCGGGCAGGATGACCTTGACCGCCACCGGGTCGCCCGTAAAGACGTTCTCGGCGCGGTAGACCTCGCCCATGCCGCCGGCGCTGACCAGCGCAAGGATGCGATAATTGTTGTTGATCAGCGTGCCCGGCTGCACCAGCCCGGCCTTGGGGGCGGCACCTGCGGTGGCGATGATCGTGCGCTCGGCGGCGGCCGGCGCGATCTCGGTCGCACCGCCATCCCCTTGCGGGCTACCCTCCCCCCCCGAGATGACGGTCCGTTCGCCCGCTCCCGGATCGTCCTGCGACCCGACCGCCATGGCTATTCCGCGTCCTCGCCCGGCATGGCGATGCAATCGACGACGATCACGCTGACATTGTCGCGCGCCCCGCGCTGAAGAGTTTCGGCGATCAGCGCCTCGGCCACCCCGGCGGCGCTGAGGCCGCGGCCGACGAAACCGGCGATCTCGGCATCCGACAGATGCTCGGTCAGCCCGTCCGAGCACAAAAGCAGGCGGTCGCCGTCCTTGATGACGCCGCTGGCGGTGTCGGGCTGGGCGGTTTGGCCAATGCCGATGGCGCGCGTGATGACATTGCGGCGCGGCGCGATGCGGGCCTCGTCCTCGGTCAGGGTGCCGGCGGCGACCATCAGCGCCACCTCGCTGTGGTCGCGGGTCAAGGGGGTCAGCCGCCCCTCGCGCATCAGGTAGATGCGGCTGTCGCCCGCCCAGATGCAGGCCAGTTCCGAACCGTGCAGCAGCAAGGCCGCCACCGTCGAGCCGGCGCCGCCAAGGCCGCTGTCGCGCGAATGGGCAAGGATGCGGTGATGCGCGCGGTCCAGCCGCTCAAGCACGCGGGCGCGCTGGTCCTGTGCGCTGACCGGCACACCAAGCGAGCCGAGTTCCTCGACGATGATGCGGCTGGCGACATCGCCCGCCGCGTGGCCGCCCATGCCGTCGGCAACGACCCAAAGGCCGAATTCGGGAAAGGCGCCGATGCTGTCCTCGTTCTGCTGGCGGACGCGGCCGCGGTCGCTGAGCGCGGCGAAATCATGGGTGAATGCGGTGCCGGACTGGCTCATTCGTCGTCTCCCTCGGTCTGGCCGCCGGCGATCAGCCAGCCCAGTTCGGCCGGACCCGGCCAGCCCTGGCAGGCAAGAACGCCCGCCTGATCGCCGGCGGGGCCAGAAAACCACCAATAGCTGCGCGCCGCCGCCGCGTGGGCGTGGTCGGTCGCCGCAAGCTGGCCCAGCAGGTGCAGCGGCGAAAGCTGCGGATTGACCGCCCAGAAGGTCGGCCAGGACGGCGCGTCGCCGGTCGCGGGCGGCAGGTCAAGCCCGGCCAGCGCCTCGCGCGGCTCGAATGCGGGCAGCGCCGCCAGCCGCGCCAGCGCCGCCAGCGCCGCGCGATAGAATTCGTCGCCGCCATCCAGCACCGGCGGCAGCCCCCCCGCCTGCGCCACGACCAGCGGAAAGCGCCGCCCGGTCCGGTCGCGCGAGGGCACCCATGCGCCGCGCAGCGCCTGCCCCCCGGCCAGCGCCGGACCGATCCAGAAACACAGGCCCGGCGCGGCGTCAAAGCGCGCCTGCCAGTCCGGCCCCGCCGCCTCGCGCCAGCCGCCAAGCGCCGCCTCGGCCCAGTCGGCGACGACGCGCCAGCGCTCTCCCAGCCCGGCCGAGATGAAATCGCCGAAGGCGGGGTGCTTGCCGTAAAGCCCCGCCCCGCCCTCTAGTCGATGCTCTGCGGACATTCGAAATCCTTGATCTCGGGCATGGTGAAAGGATTGGTCAAGGCATTGATCGTAAAGTCATAGGTGATATTGCGCCCGCCCAGCGTGAAGGTCGCGCGCAAGACGTCGCCGCGCTGTTCCTTGTAGCTCGCCGTGCCCAGCAGTTGCAGGAACGTCCACGAACTGCCGGTGAAGCCCTCGGCCGACTTGCGGTCCAGCCCCGGGAACAGCTGCACGCCGCTGGACTTGCCTTCGCCCGGCCAGATCACCGTGCGCGGCATCGCCCCCAGCGCGGTCTCGATCACCTCGTCGTTGATGACCAGCGCCGCCGATTGCACGGTCGGGCTGGCATCGACCTGCTGGACCGTGATCTCGACCGAGGGCGCGGTGCCGCCGCCGGCAAAGAAGGCACGGCGGATGCGTTCGGCGCGGTCGAACTGGCGCAGGGTGTTCGTGGACAGCCGCGCGGTCATCTCCTTGTCGGTGCGCCATTTCAGCCCGTCGGGACCACGCTCGACATAGGGTTCCAGATATTCGGTGAAATAGCGGTCCATCTCGCCGCCGGGGCCGAAGAAGCGGGCGAAGTTGTCGATGGACAGGCTGCGGTCGGACTTGCCAAAGGGATACGAGGTCTTGATCGTATCGCGGCACATGAAGGTGATGCGGTCGGTCAGGGCGCGGTTCATCACCTCGATCGAGGCATCCGACGCGCCCGAGCGGAAGTCGCTTTCCGCCTTGCTGACCATCTGCGCCAGCGGCGCGGGCAGTTGCGAATTATACTGCGTCATGGTGTTCAGCAGCGTCGGCAGCGCCGCCGCGGCCTGATCGGGATTGTGCTCGGCCAGCCGCAGGTTTTCCCAGACCGCGCCAAGATTGCCCAGAAGCGTGTCGATGGGGCGCTTGCCCGGCTCGCCCTCGGCCAGCACGGCCCAGTTCTCGAAGGCCTTGGCGATGGCCTCGGCGGCGATGGTCACGCTCATCGGCTCGGCGCCGGACTGCGCGGCGGTGATGCCGGGAATGGCCGCGCCGCCCTTGCCGCGCTCCTTTTCGGCCGCCTCCAGCACGATGCGCATGGTGCCGCCGGTGCGGCTGATCATCCGCGTGATCAGCGAATTGCCGACCGAGTTCGCCGCGCCCCCGCCCGACGCGCCACCCGAGCCGCGCCCCGAGGCGTCCTGACCGCCGGCCATGGCCTGCCGGATCGCATCGGGGTCGGCATCCTTGTAAAGCCGCGGCAGTTGCGTCTGTTCCGCCACCGATTTCACCAGGCCCAGGATCGGCGATACGGTCGAGGACGCCATCCCGAGCGCCGCATATTGCGGCTTGTCGGCCACCATCGAATTCAGCGTCACATTGTCCAGAACCCGGTTCCAGGCGGCAATGAAGTCGCTGCGATAGCGTTCCAGCAGGTCGCGGTCCAGCCGCGCCAGCCGCCCCTCGATTTCGGCCGAATTGGCAAATTCGCCCAGCACCCACTGGTCGCGGCGAAGCTGTTCGCCCACCAGCGGCAACTGGTCGTTGAAGTAAAGCCAGAAGCCTTCAAAGGTATAAAGCCCGGGCACCGTCAGCGTCGCAAGGTCGCTGCCGTCGCGGGTGGCAAAGACCTGCGTCGCCGCATTGCCGCCCGCGGCGGCGACAAGGCTCCATTCGGGCAGACCGGCGGCGATGGCGCCATCCTTGATGATGGCATAGGCCTGTTCGTCCAGCGGCAGTTGCGCGATGGCGGCGCGGGCGCGCTCGACCGTGCCCTGATCCAGCGTCACCAGCAATTCGCGGCGGTCGCCCAGCGTCAGCATCGCGTCGAGGTGCTTTTTAAGCTGCTCGGTCATCTCCAGCCCGATGCGGTCGGGATAGGCGGCACGCCAGCGCTGCGCGAACCATGCCTTGATGGCGTCGTCGTCGCTGGTCTCGCCCTGCTTGCCCAGCAGCAGATAGACCTTCAGCGCCCGATAGATCTCGGGCATCTCGCCCGAGCGGATGATGTCGGGCATCCGCCGCTCCAGATCCAGGATCATGCGCGGCCGCATCATCCGTTCCAGCGCGCCGGCATAGGTGTCGGTCGCGACCCGGTTCAGGCGGTCGCGCTGGCCAAGGCCGAAGCCTTCCCAGATGTCGGGCTGTTCGCTGTCGCCATAGCCGGCGGGCATATTGGCAATTTCATTCAGCAGCGGCAGCACCGGCGTCAGGTCGGGATCGTCGATCACGTCCCGCGTCAGTTCCGGCCGGGCGTCGCGGCGCCAGCTTTCGGTCGCGGCCTCGGCGGTGCGCACCAGCCGCAGGTTCTTCCAGTAGCTGACTCCGACCGCCGCCGCCGCGCCCAGCGTCAGGACGGCAATCGCCGACAGCGCCGTGGTGCGCAGAACGAAGGCCCGCCGCACCGCCTTGCGGTCATGCGAGACCCAGCCCTGTTCGGGAAAGATCACGCCGCGCAAAAGGTCGTGGATGAAGAAGCTCTTGCCGCGCCCCGACATGAAGCCGGCGGCGAAACCGCCTGTGCCGGGTTCGTTGATCGCGCCCAGCACCTGATCGATGGGCGTGCCTTCCTGCGTCCCCGAGGTGAAGTAGAAGCCGCGCAGGATCGCGTTCGTCTTGTAGCGCGTGGGTTCAAAGACCCGGCGCAGGAAGGCGCCGACATTGTCCTTCAGCAGCGCCATCTGCCCCGGCAGGCCGAAAATGGCGATGCGGGCGACGCCGTCGGGTTCCTCGGACAGGCGGTCGATGATCTCGTCCGACAGGCGCGACACCAGCCGGTCGAACTCGGCCGGGACCGCCTCATGGGTGATGGCCTTGCGGTCGGGGGTCTGGAAAGTCACGCCCCAGACCAGCTTTCGCCGGTTCAGGCTGAACGAGGCGAAATATTCCCGGAAACCGGCGATCAGGTCGGCCTTGGTGAACATCACATAGACCGGGAAATCGATCTTGAGCTGTTCGTGCAGCTCGGCCAGACGGGCGCGGACGGTCTCGGCATGGGCTTGCAGGGTGGCGGCGTCGTCCTTCATCATGTCCTCGATCGAAAAGGACAGGATGACGCCGTTGATCGGCCGGTTCGGGCGGGTGCGTTTCAGCAGGTCAAGGAAGGCGTCCCAGCTTGCCTTGTCGGCGGAACGGTCGCTGTCCTGCGTGGTATAGCGCCCGGCGGTGTCGATCAGCACCGCGTCCTCGGCGAACCAGAAATCCATGTTGCGGGTGCCGCCAAAGCCGCTGACCGCCTGTTTCTGCGCCAGCGGAAAGTCCAGCCCGGAATTGGCCAGCGCCGTGGTCTTGCCGGCGCCGGGCGGCCCGATGATGACATACCATGGCAGATCGTAAAGCGAGGCCGCGCCGCCCGATTTCTTCAGCACCGCCAGCGCCTCGGTCATCTTCTCGGCCAGAAGCTTGCCGTCGCCCTCGGGCTCGGCAGGGATCAGCGCCTCCTCGATGGCGCGGGCGGCGCGCACGCGGCGGCGCCAGCGCAGGATCAGCACGGTCAGGAAGATGCCAAGAAACAGCCCGATCAGCACCACGCGCCAGAAGACGCCGACCAGCGGACCCCAGCCGGTCATCGGCCCGCCCAGCCAGACGGCGGCGCAAAGCCCGCCGATGCCCAGAAGCGTCACCACCCAACGCCACCAGCGATCCCGGCTCCAGCGCGGCGTGCGGATGTAGAAACCCAGCAGATTCACTTCTCGACCTCCGGTACGAAGGCGATCGGCGCCTCGTAGGTGCCTTCGCGCGCCAGCATGATTTCGACGCGGCGGTTGGCGGCGCGCCCGTCCGGGGTGGCGTTGTCGCCGACGGGATCATCCTCGCCCCGGCCCTCGGCGGTGATGCGGGCGGGATCGGCCAGAAGCGGCGCCAGCACCTGCGCCAGCACCTCGGCCCGCGTCTTTGAAAGCTGGTAATTGTCCTTGAACCGGCCACGGCCCGACAGCGGCACGTTGTCGGTATAGCCCTCGACCAGGATCGGGCCGCCCTCGGCGTTCAGCACCTCGGCGATGCGGCGCGCCAGTTCGGCAAAGCCGGGCTTCACCTCGACCGAGCCGGTGTCGAACAGTTGCAGGTCGCCGACGCGGATGGCGATATAGTCGCCCTTGGCATCGACCGAGATGCGGCCGTCCGCGATCTCGTCGCCAAAGGCGGCGCGGATGCGGTCAAGCTGCGGGATCTCGGCGACATAGGCGGCGCCGGGGTCGCGGTCGATCTGGATCACCGGCGCCCCCAGCGAGACGGCGCGCAACTCTTCGGCCGCCACCGCGCCGTCGCGGTTAATCAGCGTCAGAAGCGTCGCGAACAGCGCCACCAGCGCCAGCGCGGCGATGCCGGCAACGGCGGGCACCGGGATCGCGGCAAAGCGGCGGCCCTTGCCCAGAACCACCGGCTGCCATTGCACCGACACATCCTCGTCCGGGCGCGGCTGCACGCGGCGCAGGCTTTCATAGATGGCGCTGCGGATGCGCGACAGGTCGGCGGCGCCGTTGGGTTGGGTGCGGAACTGCCCCTCGAAGCCAAGCGACAGGCAGACCAGCATCAGTTCCAGCAGGTTATAGTTCTGCGCCGGGGCGTGCAGGGCCTTTTCCGCCTCCTGAAAGAAGCCGACGCCGGAATCGCGCTTGTGAAAGAACCGCGCGACCATGGAATATTGCTGCCAGTTGCCGCGGTCGCCGCCGGGCAGGTTCTGCACGATGTCGTCCGCGGTGCCCGACAGCGCGTATTTCGCCACCAGCGCCTCATGCGGGTTGATGCCCGCGGCCAGCGCGTTCCGCTCGAACCGGTCGATTTCGCGGGTGACGTGCTCCATCAGGGGCGCGACCTGCAATTCGACCAGCCCCGTGCGCAGCCGCCCCAGCAGGATCAGCAGCGGCGCCGCCGCCGCCAAGAGCGGGTTCGAGGACGAGGCCGCGCCAAGATCGCGCACCCGCATCGCCTCGGCCAGCGGGATGCGCGGGCCATGGGCGACCATCTGCGGCTGTTGCGCGCCGATCTCGGGGAAAAAGCCGCGCTGGTCCGGTCCCGCCGCCCGCCCGATCTGCGACGGGTCGCCATAGCCCGGCCAGGGCGAGCCCGAGGGCCCCTGCCCGTAACCGCCCGGAGGCTGCCCGTAATTCTGCTGGCCATAGTTCTGGCCGCCATAATTCGGCTGACCCTGCGCCGGCCGCGACGGGCCGCCGATCCAGGTCGAGCCGTCGCCCCCCTGCGCCCAGCCGCCCGAGGGTTGCGGCTGCCCGAAGGGCGAGGCCGTATGCTGATCGCCGCCAAACGCCGCGCTGCCGCCCTGCCCGGGACGGCCGATCACCGTGCGTCCGTCATCCGCGCCCTGACCCGGGCCCCGCGACCAGATGTCGGTGGTGCCGCGCCGCTGCCCCGGTGCGGGTCCGCCGAAAACGGTCTTGTCCTTGTCGTCATCCCTGCCAGCCATCAGGACCTCTCGGGCACGGCCCACAACTCCAGTTTCAGATGCGGCCAGTCACCGGCGAAATGCATGCCGATGGCCGGCGCGGTGGAAAATTCGCGCCACAGGGCCGAATTGCGCTCCAGCCGGAAATAGACGTTCGTCGACAAGACCCGGATCTGGCGCGGCGGGTTCGGCAGATGTTGCAGGCCGATGCCGGGCAGGTTGTTGTTCACGATTTCCGACATGCGGGTGTTCGGGCCGACCTTGCACAGTTCGGGGAACTGCGCCTGCACCTGCGTCAGGGGCTTGGCGCTTTCCACCTCGATGATGAAGGCGGCCTCGCGGAACAGGTTGCGGTCGGCGACCTCGGCCAGATACGAGTTCTGCCGGACCTGCCGCAGCGGCAGGCGGATCGCCCGGCCGACATCGCGCGACAGCAGGCGCTGGATATCGGCCACGATCTCGGCAAAGCTGTCCTTGGGGTTTTCGTGATCGTAGGCCGGGTAATCCGGCGCATGGCGGCTGCCGCTGTCGAATGTCGTCAACTCGCCGGCCAGCCCGACCAGTTCGCGGTAAAGCGCCTCGGGGTGGACGGCCAGCGTGCGCGACATGTGGCGCAGAACGCCGATCTGGCGGTTCAGCGTCATCAGCATCAGATAGTCGCTGGCCTGCAAGCCGCCCCCGGCCGAAGGGTCGGTCGCATAGCGCGCAAGGCTTTCCAGCCGCGCCTCGATCCAGCCGATGACGCGGGTCAGATAGCCCAGCACCTGCGGATGCGCGCCGATGACCAGCGCCGGCGGGGGAAAGGTCTCGTCCAGCGTCACCACGCCGTCGCGGACTTCGGCGATGCGGGCAAGGCGCAGGTTCTGATAGCCGGGGCGCGGGGTCTTGCGCACCGCCAGCTCGATCCGCGGCACGGCCAGTTCCAGCACCTGCTCGATCCGCGCGGACGAGGCGCTGTCGCTGACGGTCTCGGTAATGACGCCCCAGCGCGTGGTCGCGGCCTCGTCCTCATAGGGGGCGGCGTCGCGCATGTTGGGCGAAATGTCGGGCAGCGTCAGCCAGACGAACTGGCCCGCCGCATCCTCGGGGACGCGCACCGGCACCGGCAGCGGCCCGGTGCCCGGCGCGTCAAAGGGCGTGCCGTCGGGCATGATGCCGGCGACGGCGCGCAGCGCGATCATGCCCTGCTGCGCCTGATCGCGGTCCAGCACCAGTTCGCCGACGCCCCACGGATAGGGGGTGATCAGCCGCGTGCGGGCATTGACCAGATGTTCGTGATAGCGGTCGGCCTGTTGCAGATGCTGGGGCTGAAGAAAAAGCCCTTCCTTCCAGGCAACCTTGCTGAACCAGGACATGCGTCACTGACCCCCGTTGATACTCGTTGCGTTCGGGCCGCCCCGCAAAATACGCGGCTGCGGCAGCCTTGACGGTTGCCGCAGACTAACGGCCCCCCTTGCCAAGGGCCAGCCGGAATTGCCCATCAGAATTGCCAGCGGACCTGACCCGAGACGCCAACGCTGTCAAGCTGGTCGCCGAAACGCGCGTCGATGCGGGCGCCCGCGCTCAGCTGGCGACCGCGCGAGCGGGGACCAAGCACCTTGATCCAGTTCGCGCCCAGGCTGATTTCGCCATAGGAACCCAGGTTGTCCGACTTCAGCCGCTGCGGGGCAAAGCCCGCATCGCCATCGCGGCTGAAGACCGAGACGGTCGGATCGGCGAAGTCCTTGTACCAGGTCGCGGTCGCGAATGTGCTCAGCGCGGCGTTCTGGTTCGGCTGCACAAAGGTCTTGGCCACCGTCGCGCCGACAAAGCCGACCTTGCGGGTGCTGTCGTCAAAGGTCAGCCGATAATCGTCCGAGAAGGGGATCGAATCCGTCGACATCTTCGACCAGGCGAAACCGACCGTCGGCACCACCGCCCAGCCATTGTCCAGCAGCATCCCATAGCTGAGCGAGCCGCTCAGCGTATAGCCGTCGCTGGAGAAGTCGTAATCGTCCAGCCCAAGCCCGAGATTGCCGCCGACGCCCTTGTTGCTGATGGTGAAATCCGTGCGCTCAAGCCGGTATTGCAGGTCGGCCTGCCAGGGGCCCTGGGTCGCGGTCACATAGGCGCCGATATAGCGCTGCTCGAAATCGGTCGAGGTGGTGCTGATCCGGTTGTTGGACAGCACCTGCGAGTTGTTGGCATCATAGCCATAGACCGGCTGGCTGGTATTGCCGCGGTTGATGCCGCCCAGCATGCCGAAGGCCATGTCCCAACCGCCGAAGCGGTCGTCGAAACAGGCCAGATCGGTGCCGACCTGCATGCCGTAATAGTTCGCCGTCACCTCGCTATCGACGACGCTAACGCCGTTGTCGGTCGCGCCGGTGGCCTTGGCGTGACCGCCGGTCACGCGGCCCCAGCTGCCGACGCCGCAGGGCTTTTCCTTGTCCTCATAGGCCAGCGCCGTCACATAGGGGCTGGTCGGGCGGTTGATGACCGAGCCGATCAGCGACTGGACCAGCGCCACGTTGCCGAAGATGGCGCCGATGGCGGCGTTGGTCTGCGCCACCAGCGAGACATCGCCATAATTCGGCGCGCGGTCGATCGAGTACGAGATCTGCGCCGAATATTCCGGCAGCGCGCCCGGGATGACGGTAAAGCCGTTGGCCGCGCTTTCGTCGACATCGATCAGCGTCAGCCGGTTGCCCGTGCCAAGAAGCACGGTCGGATCAAGGAAGTTCAGCTCCAGCCGATAGGTGCCGGTCGCAGCACCACCATCGACCACGATGCGGTCGGCAGTGGCGTTCAGGGTATCGACATCCAGATAATAGGTGCCGCTGCCGGCAAGGCCGCCGACGGTCAGCACATCGGTGCCGACATTGCCCTGCCCGGCGCCATTCGACAGCGAGACGACGTTGTTGTTGGTCATCTGGCCGCTGACGCTGGCCTGATCGCCGCGCGTCTCGACCCGGCCATTGTTCAACAGGGCGCCGACCAGCGCGCCGTTCAGGTTCAGCGTGTTGCCGGCGGTCACGACGGTCCGCCCGGCGTTGATCTCGCGCCCGGCACCGACGGTATAGTCGCTCTCCAGCCGGAAGTCGCCGCCGACGCGGAAGGTCTCGCCGGTCAGCAGCGTGCCGCCCTGATAGATCAGGCCGCCATTGATGAAACCGGAAAGATCGGCATAGCCCGAGGTCGTCAGCGTCCCGTTCAGCACGCCTGTCCGGGTCATCGCGATCCGGCCGGCATTCGCAACCGCGCCGTTCATCGTGCCGGCAAGGCTGAGGTTGCCGCCGCTCTGGTTGGTCAGCATGGCGGTGGTCAGGCTGGTATTCGCGGCAATGTTCATCTGCCCGCCCGAGGCGTTGGTCACGCCGCCGCTGCCCCCGACCTCCAGATCGCCGGTCGTGGTCAGGCGGCCGCCCTGCTGGTTCACGACATTACCGTTGACCGAACCGGAAAGCCGGGCCACGCCGCCATTGGCAAGATCGCCACCGATCCTGCCCGAGAATCTGGCGATACCCGTATTGTTCACCGCACCCAAGATCGCGCCGCCGCCGGTCAGCGTGCCGGCGTTGTTCAGCGCGCCGGCCAGAGTGCCGGCAACCTCCAGCTCGCCGCCAGTGCCGTTCTCGGCGATATTCGCGACCGTCAGGGTCGTGCCCTCGCGAATGGTGGCAACGGCGGCGGTCGCGTTCGTGCTGCTGTTGGTAAAGCTCGTCGCGGCAAGATCGCCATCGGTGGTCAGGTGGCCGCCGGACAGGTTCACCAGATTGGTGACGGTGCCGCCGATGCTGGCGATGTTGCTGTTGCGCAGCGTGCCGTCGATGGTGCCAGTGCCGGTCAAAGCACCGGCATTGGCGACATTCCCGATGATCGTGCCACCGTTCAGCGCGGCGGTGCCGCTGTTGGCCAGATCCCCCTGCAACCTGCCCGCGACCGTCAGCAAGGCATTGTTCTGAACCGCCTGGCCCGAGATCAGCGTGCCTTGCCCGGTAATCGTGACATTGTTGTTGTTGACCACCCGGTCGATCGTCAGCCTGTCATCGACCGTGACGGTTCCGGCGTTGGTCAGCGTGCCGTTGACCGTCCCCGTCCCCGAGAAGGCCCCGGATGCCGCGTTCGTCACCGCCCCCGCGATGGTGCCTCCGGCCATGACCAGACGGTCATTGTTCAGCAGACGGGCACCGTCGTCCATGGTCAAGGTCGAGCCGGAATTGACGTTCATCAGCTCATTGTTGGTCAGGGCGCCGGCGCTCAGCGCGCCTTGCGTGTTCAGCGTGCCGCCATTGGTCAGCGCATCGACCCGGCCGCCGATGGTGGCGGTGCCGTTGTTGCTCAGCGTCCCGATGGTGCCCGCGCCGGTCAGCGTGGCTCCGACGACATTCGCCACATGATCGGTGTCAGAGCTGCTGGTCAGCGTCGCGGTCCCGGCATTGGTCAGCCCGGCGATGTTACCGGCGCTGGTCACGCTGCCGCCCGCCGCGTTGGTCAGGTTGTTGAGACTGCCGCCCGCGCCGATCACCGCATTGGCAGTGTTGTTCAGATCGCCCGCCAGCGCCCCGTTGATATTGACCTGACGGTTGTTCTGGACCACCTGATCCGCGCGCAGGGTTGTCCCCTGCGCGACATTCAGCGTGCCGGTATTGGTGATCTGCCCGGTCACGCGTCCGGCCAGCGTGGCGGTGCCGGCATTGGCCAGCGTGTTGTTGATCGTGCCGGTGCCGTTCAGCGTGCCGCGCGCGGCGTTGGTGACGGCGCCGGAAATCGTGCCGCCGGCCAGCGTCGTGGTGCCGCTGTTCGCGACCGCGCCGGTGACAGCGCCGCCCAGAACCGCGGTCCCGGCGTTGTTCAGTCCCGCCGCCAACGTGCCGTGGACATTCAGGGCGCCGCCGTTCTGCACCTCGGTCCCCGATTGCAGCGTGCTGCCGGTGGCCACGTTGACCTCGCCGTTCGCGGCGTTGCTCAGCCCCGCCACAGCAAGCGTCCCGGCCGAGGTCAGCGTGCCGGTATTGGTGACAAGGCCGGTGACGCGCCCGCCAAGTTCCGCGGTCCCCGCATTCTCCAGCGTATTGTTGATCGTTCCGTTGCCGCCCAGCCTGCCGTTGACGCCATTGGTGACCGGGCCGCCGATGCTGCCACCTGCAAGCGTCAGCGTGCCCGGTTGCAGCGCGGTGCCCGTATTGATGACCCGCCCGGCGACAGTACCGGCAATGGTTGCGCTGCCAGAGTTGGTCAGCGAGCCGCTGATCGAGCCCGTCCCCGCAAGCGTGGTGGTGCCGGTATTGTTCAGCGCCGCAACGACCTGCCCGGCGATGGCCAGCCCACCGCTGTTCGCGATGGTCTCACCGGATTGCAGGACACCGCCCGCGTTGACGGTATAGTCGCCGCTGTTTTCCATGCTGCCGACCTGCAACCGGCCCGCCAGCGTTCCGGTGCCGCTCGCGCCATTCGTGAGGCGGCCGCCCACGGTCCCGGTCATGCTCATCGTGCCGTGGTTGACCAGCGCGCCGGTCACCGTGCCGTTGCCGGTCAGGCTGCCGGCATTGGTCAGGCTGGAGACAAGCGTGCCGCCGATCGTCATCGCACCCCTTTGACCGTTGGTGACCGCGGTCGCCGTTACCCGGCCGCCGTTTTCGATCGTAAAGGTTGCGTTGTTCGTCAGTTGCGTGACGTTGGTCAGGTCTCCGGCCGGGGCGGTGGTCCCCGTGACAAGGAAGTTGCCGTTATTGACGATATTGTGGTTGGTCATGTCCAACCCGGCCGAAACCGTGACACTGCCGCCGGTCATGTTGGTCAGGCTGCCCTGAATCGACGCATCCTCGGTATAGTTCAGGGTGCCGTAGTTCGCCGTGTTGCCGATGATGTCGACATTGGTGACCGTGCCGCCGCGATTGCTGTAGGTTCCGGCCTGGATGGTCAGCGAACCGGGGCCCGTTCCATCGACCGTGCCGCGGTTGGAGAAGTCATTCGTGACGGTCAGCGTGACGTCCTGGCCCGCGACCGCATCCGAGGTCAGCGACAGGTTGTCGTTGTTGGTCAGGCTGCCGTTGATCGTGGATGAATTGATCACGTTCATGTCGCCGTCATTGGTGACACTGCCCGTGATATTGGCGCCCGACAGGACCAGCGTGCCCGTCGCATCGTTCCTCAGCTGGTTGGCACCGCTCAGCGTGACATCGCCGTTGACGTTCATCCGGCCCCGGTTTGCGATCACGCCGTCCGCACTGAGTTCGCTGCCGGCGGCGACCGTGACCGTGCCCGCGGTCTGGTTGGTCAGACTGCCCACCGACAGATCGCCCGTCGTATTCAGGATGCCCGAGTTGCTGACCGCGCCGGTGACATCGCCCCTGGCATTCATCAACCCGGCATTGGCGACGTCGCCATCGATCGTGCCGCCGGCCACGACCAGCGTTCCCGTATAGCCCCCCAGGGCATCGTTCAGAATATCGCCGCTCAGCGTGCCGGCAATCGTGGTGGTTCCGTAGTTCGTGACCCTTTGATTGGCCGTCAGGGTGTGATTGGCGTTGATCGTGGTGTTCCCCGACGCGCCGACATACATGCTTCCGACCTGAACGTTCCCGCTGGTGACGACCGACCCGCGATCCTCAAGCCGGCCGCCAATCGTCCCCTGGACGCTCATGACGCCGCGGTTCAGAACGTTGCCGGTAATGCTTGCATTGGCATTGGTCATATTGACCTGGGCACCCGCATCGTTCGCGATCCCGCTTGCCAGGGTGCCGGCAATATTGATCGTGTCCTGGTTCTGGACCACCTGATCCGAACTCAGCGTATCACCCGCGTTGACGGTCACCGTGCCGCTGTTGGTGATGGTGCCGGCGATCCTGCCGCTGCCGGTAACGGTGCCCGCATTGTCGACTGCGCCCTGCACGCGCCCGCCGTTCACCAGCCGCAGGGTGGCACCGGCTGCGTTGTTCACGTCCGCATCCAGGATCGCCTGTTCCGGCCCGGTGTCGCCGCCCACACGAATGACACCCGAGTTCGCGATCTGGTTATCGACCGTCAGCGTCTGGCCGGGACCGATAAAGACGCTCGCGCCGGCGCTGTTGGTCAGATCGGTCGCGCGGCCTCCGGTGCCGGTCGTCACCATCAGGTCGTTATTGGTGATCGCTCCGGTCACGGTGCCCGCCAGGTTGAAGGTCCCGCTATTGGTCACACCACCGTTGATGGTTCCGGACAGCGCAGTCAGAGCACCGCTGTTGGTCGTGACGCTCCCGTCGTGCGAACTTGTCAGCAGCAAGCTGCCGTTGTTGTCGATCTGCCCCTGCGTATCGCCGGAAAACCGGACCAGCCCACCGCGTTGAGGATTGGTGGGGTCGGGACTCGCCGGGCGGTTGATCACGATCTGGCCGACATTCGGGTCGACCTCGATATCCGAGTTGATCGTCAGGGACTGGCCCTGGGCGACAAGGAACGACAGGCCCGCCGTCGTCCCGCCGCGAAGCGTGCCGTTTTGCAGCGTGTATTGCCCGGAATCGACCCTCAGGCCGCCTGCCGAGATATTGCCGTTCAGCGTCAGCACGATCGCGGAATTGTCGGTGCTGGTCAGAATACCGACCGCATCCGCCGGCAGCGCGCCGTAACTTCCATCCGAGCTGTTGGTCCAGATGTCGCTGCCATTGTTCCAGGTGCCGCTTTGCGTTTCATAGCTCGTCCCACCCGGAGCGGCATTGTCCAGGTAATATTCCTGCGCCCGCGCCATGCCGCCGACAAAGGCCATCGGCGCGACCGAGATCAGTGCAGTTGTCAGGAGAAGGTGCGAGCGGCAGACCAGGCGCATCGAGTTCTGGAGAATAGGCAACATAAGCTGGTGTCTTCTTTTCGTTAAACGCAGCGGCGATATCGTTAAATCATTAGCTACCAGCGATACTTTGACGAATATCGCCAGCACAAGCAAATATGCGCGCAAACCGGGTGGAATCTGCATGAAATCAACTTTCACGCATCACCCCAGCGGGCGTCAGCCTTTCGCGTCGGGGCGCAGGCGGTCCATCTCGGCCATGAAGGCGCGGATCGCGGCCGAGGCGGGGATCTCGGGCACCACCAGCACCGGGACCGGGGTGCCGCCGCTCATCTTGCGTTCGGCCCAGTCCTGAAGCTGGGCGATGGACCAGCCGCGCAGGAACGGGTTGGCCGAAACGACCGCCGCGCCCATCACCCCCTCGACCGATTGCGCCGGATCGGCGCGCAGCGCCATGTCGGCCCCCGCCGGGCCCAGGAAATGCGCCAGATAAAGCCGCCCCGCCGAAATCGCGTGGCCGCGCTGGCGCAGGTAGCCCTCGTTTTCCTGCGCAAGGTTGCGCACCATCTGGCGCGAGATGCCGGGGTCCAGCCGCAGTTCCAGAAGCTCGGCCTGCGACAGGCTGACCACCAGATCGGGGCGATAGCTGCGCATCATCCGCAGCCAGGTGCTGTCGATGAACTGCCCAAGGCCGGTGGCGGTCGAGCGCGGATTCCGCGCCGCCGCATTGCCGGCGCTTTCGATGCGGATGATATTGCCGATCAGCGATTCGATGGAATCCGAGGCCAGCGCCTCGGTCGCGGCGCCGAAATAGGGCATCGGGTCGACGGGCTTGCCGCCTTGCAGCAGCATGAAGGCCAGTTCCGGCTGCGCGCCCCCCGACGCCTGATCGGCCATCTGCCCGGTCTGGCCGATGACCGCGCCGCGGATGACCGTGGCGCCACCGGCGATGTCCGGGGCCAGCCGGGCAAGGCCGATATAGCGGCTGACAAGGCCGCCCTCCTCCTGCGTGATCTCGACGATATCCCCGGCGACGCGGGTGACGCGCCCCGCACCCGCCGCCAGCACCGGCGTGCCGGGTGGCGCGGTCCAGGCGACCAGCCCGCGCCCGGCCTGTTCATCGGCGCCCGAGGGCGGCACGAAGCGCTGCGACAGCACCCCCGCGACCGGCGGCGTCAACTGCGCCCCGGCCGCGCGCATCTGCACCCGCGCGCCGGGGGCGTAACATTCAAAGCCGCCGTCCTTTGCCGGCACGACATAGCAGCGCTTCTGTCCCGAGGGGCCGCTGACGCCCACGAACATCACCGCGCCGGGGCGGCCAGAGGCGCCGGCGGCATAGATCAGTTCAAGCCGGTCGGCGGCATCGGCATAGCCGTCAAGGTCATAGACCTGCGACATCAGCGCCAGCGCCTCGCCGATGATCTCGGTCGGGACCTCGTTGCGCAGCGCCGCCGAATAGATCACGTCCAGCAGCCGCTGCGGGCCGGCAGGGGCGGGCGCGTCCTCGCCCGACAGCGCATTCTTCAGCAGGGGCTGGTCGGCCCAGGGGTCGGCGCCGGGCACCAGTTGCCCCGCCGCCGACAGCGCCAGCGACCCGACATAGCCCTGCCGGTCGTAAAGCGTAAGCTGGATCACCTCGCGCAGGCCGCCCCGCGGCCGATAGCGCAGCGCCAGGACCGCGCCCGCAGGCAGCGTTTCGGCCAGCGACAACTGCCCGCGCAGCCGCGCCCCCAGCCGCTCGGCCTGCCCGGCGTCAAAGCCGTTTGCCGCCAGCAGCGCCTCGGGGCGGGTGTCGGCGGTGGTCTCAAGGATCAGTTCGCGCCACAGGGGCACCCGGCTGGCCGCATCGCGCAGAAAGGCGATGTCGGATTCGGCGCGCTGATCCGCAGGCGTCATGAAGCCCGGCACCGCGACGGCCGGGGCCGGGGGCACGGCCATGCCGGCGTTCATCAGCCGCGCGCGGCCACGCTCGGCCTGAAACAGCGCGAACTCCTCGCGGGTCGAGGGCAACGCCGCGACCAACTGGCGGTCCTGCGCCACCAGCCGGCTGTCCAGCACCGCAAGCCGGGCGCCGGTGGACGGCAGCCGCCGCGCCGCCGCCAGCGCCGGGGGCGCGGGCAGGAATTGCGTGTCGGGCGCCGCGCCATCCTGCGGCGGCGGGATGATCAGCGGATCGCCCGGCAAGTCGGTGAAGGTGTCGACGCGCACGACCGGGACGATGTCGAATTCGGCCTCGACCTGCACCATGGCCGGTTCGGGCGCGGGTGCCGGACGCAGCCAGTCGCCGGCCACCGGGGCAAGGCGCGGCCATGCCAGCGCGCCAAGGGCGGCCAGCACCGCCAGCCCGGCGCCGGCGCGCAGGGCCATGCCGCGACGGCGCCGGCGCCGCGCGCCCTGGCCCATCTGGCGGAAACGGGGATCGACCCTTGTCATCGGCTCAGCGGAACACCCCGGCGCCGATCATCGACGGGTTGAACTGCGGGGCCGTGGTGGCGGGCTTTGCCGGCGCGTCGGGCTTTCTTTGCACCGGCGTCGCGGGCTTGGCGGCGGCAGCAGCGGGGTTTCGCGGCTTGCCGGGTTTCGCGGCATTGCCCTGCCGCCCGCCATCGCCGCGCGGCGCGACCGTCGCCACCGGCTGGACCACCGCCGCGCAGCGCATGTCGCCGCCACGGGCGATGGCGCGAAAGAGGCCCGGCAGCGGCTGATCGCCCGCCCCCGCGCCGCCCCCCGCGTCACCCGAGGCCTGCCGCCAGCGCTCGACCGCGCGGGTCGAGCCGGCGCCCCAGCTTCCGTCGATGCGGCCGCCATAGCAGTCGGCGCGCTGCAATTCGGTCTGGATCGCCTCGGCCATGCGGCCGGCATCGGGGTCGAAAACCCCGCGCTCCAGCAGGCGCTCGAACAGGGCCGCATCGCGCTGGCGGATCGCCTCGCGCAGGGCAAAGGGCAGGCCCAGCGGCCCGCGCGGCCCGATCGCGGCCATGATCGCAAGATCGCCGACGATGATCGAGGGGCGCGGCAGATCGCTGCGCAAAGCCGCGGGCATGGCCGACAGGCCGGGGTCGGCGGGCGTCAGCGTCGTGGCATGCACCGTCTGGGCCGAGGACACGACCGCCGGCACCACCACGCCGCCCTCTGCCCCGATCACCACGTCCGAGGGCAGGGGCGAAATCACCAGCGCCTGCGCAAGACCCGCCGAGGCGCAGCCCAGCCAGCCGCCAAGCGCCAGCGCGGTCCATGTCGTCGCGGTCCTCAACCCCCTACTCATCACCCCGTCCCGTTTACCCCTTCAATTCGGTCTTGGCGCCACGAACACCGTCCAGTTCTGCTGACCGCCAGTATCGACTTCGGCGAAGCGCGCGTCCAGATAGCCGCGCAGCAGGCAATCGCGCTGGCCATCGATTTCAAACCGGCGCGGCGCCACGCAAAGCGGCATCGACCCGGCCAGCACCTCATTACCGAAAACATCCGCCGCAAAGACATAATAATAGCGTGATTGCAGGGCCTCGCGCTGCAAGGTCGCGCATTGGTTCGGGGCGACGCGCCACCAGCCGCGGGTGACGAACCCCTGCCCCGAGGGCGCCGCAACCGCCACGTTCAACACGTCAAAGGACTGGTTGCACAGCCGCAAGCCCGCCGCCGCCGTGCCGGCAAGACCCGCAAGCGACAGCGCGGCCAGCAGGCCGAGACGCATAAAATGCAACGCAGGGTTGATGTTCCGCCGATTGAGCAACGCTTCCAGCCGTGTTACAGCCCATAGACATAGGAGTTTCGATCCATGAAGCCGATCCTGACCGCTTTCGCAACCGTGGCGTGCGACCCGCGCCCGCGCGGGCGGCATGGACGGCGTCACGATCTGCGCGCGCGGCGGCCTTTCCCCGGGCCGGCGCCCGACTTGTTGACTGGTTCTCTGAAAGGAATGCCATGCGGCGCCATTTTGGAAGGTTGCTCATCGCCATGAGCCTTGGCCTCGCGCCCCCCGCGCTGGCCTCTCCCGCGCTGGCCGAGGATGCGGCACCGGCCGCGCCCGACGGCAAGATCGTGCTGGAACTGAACGGCGCCGCCGACACCGAGGATGGCGGCTGCAAGCTGACCCTGGTGGCGACGAATCGGCTGGACAAACCCATCCGCCGCGCCGCCTGGCAGGTGGCGATCTTCGACAGGGCGGGCGCGGTGCAATCGCTGCCGATCCTTGATTTCGGCGGCATGATCGCGGGCAAGACCCGGGTCGGGATCTTTCCGCTGCCGGGCCGCTCCTGCGGCGATATCGGCCGCATCGTGGTGAACGATGTCGCCGAATGCAGCGCCGAGGACGGCGCCGACCTGCGCGACACCTGCCTGGGTGGATTGGCCACCCAGAGCCGCACGGATATCGACTTCGGTTTGTGATGTTCTGGAATTTGCCTTTGACGACACAGGCCGTCTTCGCCGCACTTGCGGGGCTGTCGGTGCTGACGCTGACCATCGTGATCTTCAAGATCATGCAATTCCGCCGCATGGGCGTCGGCCATCACAAGCTGGGCGAGACCATCCTTGACGACTGGCTGAACGGCCGCCCGGACGAGGCGCAGCGCAAGGCGCAGGCCGGGCGCACCGTGCTGGCGCGCGTGCTTGGCGCGGTGATGTCGGGCCTGCGCGCCCGCCCCGGCGACCCGGCCTACGGCGAGGAACTGGCCCGCCAGGTCGCGCTGGCCGAGCTGGTGCAGATGGGCGCGCGCATGCGCCTGCTTGAGGCGGTGGTGCAGATGGCGCCGATGCTGGGCCTTCTGGGGACGGTGATCGGCATGATCGACGCCTTCGGCAATCTCGCGCTCAGCCAGCAGGGATCGGACCCGCGGCTTCTGGCCGGGGGCATCTGGACGGCGCTGACCACCACCGCGGCCGGGCTTGCCATTGCGCTGGTCGCCTATTTCATCTCGGCCTGGCTGGACGGCCGCATCGAGGATGAACGCCAAAGCATCGAACTGGCCGTCTCGGCCGCGATCCACGGCCGGATCGCCCGGCCGCAGCGGAGCTAAGCCATGCCGGGCGCGCCAGGCCCGATCCGCGCGCCGGGGCTGGGCCTGCCCGTCCGGCCGCGGCGGCGCGTGGCGTTTTCCATGACGGCGCTGGCGGACGTGCTGTTCCAGTTGCTGATCTTCTTCATGCTGTCGGCGAACCTTGCCGCCTATTCGCTGCTGCCCCTGCGCAGCGGCGCCTTGCAGGGCGATGGCGGCGCCCATGACCCCGCCGGCGCCGCGACGGCCCCCGGCACGGTGACCGAGGCCAGCACCACCGCCGTCTGGACGCTGAACCGCGATGGCATCGTCGCCTCGGGCCAGCGTTTCGGGCTTGAACGGCTGGGGCTGCTCGCCAATGCGCTGGCGCTGCAAAAGACCCGGCATGTCCTGATCGTCCTGCGCCCCGACGTGCCGGTGCAAAGCGTCGCCACCGTGCTGGAACTGCTGTCGGCGCAGGGCATCACCTCGGTCCAGATCGCCGAGACGGCGACGACCACGCCCGGCAGCACCGCGCCCGGCAGCACCGCGCCAGTCAGCGGCGGGGCCACGCCATGAGCCTGCGCCTGCCCGCCACCGCCGGCCGCAAGGTGCAGGTCGACACTTCGCTGGCGATCGTCAATATCGTGCTGCTGCTGATCTTCTACTTCCTGCTGGCCGGGCAATCGGCGCAGCCGCAGACGCAGCTTCGGCTTTCGACCACCAGCACGCTGTCGCCCGACAACCTGCCCTCGCCCGTGCTTGAGGTCATCGGCCCCGAGGACTGGCGGCTTGACGGCCAGCCGATCCTGCCCGAGGCGCTGCCCGGCGCGCTGGCCGCGGTCGATGGCCCCGTCCACCTGCTGCTGGACCGCGACGCGCCCGCCGGGCTGCTGGTCGGGCTGATCCGCCGCCCGGAACTGGCCGGGCACGAATTGCGGCTGGTCACGATCAAGGGGCCGGGCGGATGATCGGCATGCAAGCCTCGACCCGCGGCTGGACGCTGGCGGCGGCGATCTCGGTCGCGGTGCATACGGCGGCGGCCTCGGCGGTGATCTGGCGCCCGGCATGGTTTTGGGGCGGGGCCGAGCCCGCGCGCCCGGCCGAAATCCAGGTCACCGCGCTGACCCTGCCCGGACCCGATGGCGCGGCCGAGGCGCTGACCCCGGTCACCAGCCCCGTCCCCGCCCCGCAGATCGAGGCGGCGGCCACGCCCGAGCCTGCGCTTGCGCCCGACGCCTCGCCCATCCTGCAAAACGAGGCGCTGCCGGTCGCGCCCCCGCCGGAAACGCCAAAGCCGTCCGCCGCCATGCCCCCCGCGCCGGAAGCCCCGCCCGGCGGCGACCCGGCCGCGGAAGCCGACCCGCGCCTGATCGACCTTTTCGACCGCATCCGCAGCCGCCTGACGGCGCCCTGCATGCTGGCGCTACCGGCGCTGACGGCGGACGGGCGGATCCGGCTGAACCTGCTGGCCGCCGATGACGGCCAGATCCCCGCCCTGCTGCGCGAGCTGACGCAGGGCTTCGGCAGCGATGTCACCGGCCAGGCGGTGCTGCTGGACCCGCGCCAATGCCCCGGCCTTGCCTTCGCGCGGCGCGACCTGCGCTATCCGGTGTTCCCGCTGGCGGTGCAGTTGCAATCGCCCGATGTGACCAGCGGCAACTCGCTGCGCGGCACCATCTCGGGCGGGGCCGGGCGCTATGTCACGCTGCTGATGGTCGACGACAACGGCGTGACCCACGACCTGCGCCGCTTTCTGGTGAAGTCGGGCGGCAAGATCAATTTCGACGTGCCGGTGGCGCGCGACGGCAATATCCGCGACACCCACCAGCTTCTGATCGCGGTGGCGACCGCCTCGCGCCCCGAAACCGTCAGCCGCGCGGCGGGCGAGCTGGCCGAAGACTTCTTCGATCAGCTCCTGCGCGAGACCGGCCCCGAGGCGCTGGTCGGCGTCGCCAGCGTCTACATCCGCTAGGCGAAATATCCTTCAGCCGAAGTCATAGGCGAAACCGCCCCCCGCGACCCTGATCGTCACGTCTGACATCGCCTGACCCGAGACCATGCGCGACAGCACCTGCCGCGACAGGTCCGGCAGGATCGAATTGGTGATGATATTGTCGATCATCCGTCCGCCGCTGTCCGGGTCGCGGCATTGCGCCACGATATGGTCGACCACCGCATCGTCCCAGCCCAGCCGGGTGCCGTGCGACTCGCGCATCCTGCGCGCGACCGAGCCCAGCTTCAGCCGGCTGATCCCGCCCAGCACCCCGGCCGACAGCGGCACATAGGGGATCGACACGATCCGCCCCAGCAGCGCCGGCGGGAAGGTGCCCAGCAATTCCTCCTTCAGCGCGGCTTCCATGGTGTCCGCGTCGGTGATCGTGCCCTCGGGCGCCAGCGCCATGATCGTGCCGGTGCCCACGTTCGAGGTCATCAGGATCAGCGTGTTGCGAAAGTTGATCGGGCGGCCATTGCCGTCCTCCATCCGGCCCTTGTCAAAGACCTGAAAGAACAGCTCATGCACGTCCGGGTGGGCCTTTTCCATCTCGTCCAGCAGGACGACGGAATAGGGCTTGCGGCGCACGGCCTCGGTCAGGCGGCCGCCCTCGCCGTAACCGACATAGCCGGGGGGCGCGCCCTTCAGCAGGCTGACGGAATGGGCTTCCTGGAACTCGGACATGTTGATGGTGATGACGTTCTGTTCGCCGCCATAAAGCGCCTCGGCCAGGGCCAGCGCGGTTTCGGTCTTGCCCACGCCCGAGGGACCGCAGAGCATGAAGACCCCGATCGGCTTTTCCGGGTTGCCCAGGCCCGCGCGCGCGGTCTCGACCCGCCGGGCGATCATCTGCAAGCCGGGGTCCTGCCCGATGACGCGTTCGCGCAGATGGTCGGCCAGCCCCAGCACCGCCTGCAATTCGTCGGCGACCATGCGCCCCGCCGGAATGCCGGTCCAGTCGCTGATAACGCTGGCCACCGCCTGTTCGTCGACATGCGGCCAGATCATGCGGTCGTCGGCATGGATCTGGCCAAGCTGGTCCATGGCGCCAGTCAGGTCCGCGCGGACGGCGGCCTCGTCGAAATCCTCGCCCTCGCGCGCGGCCAGACGGCGGCGCAGGTCAAGAATCTGTTCGACCAGCGACTTTTCGTCGCCGTAAGCGCGCTCCAGTTCGGCCAGTTTCGCCTGCGCGTCGGTCAGGCGCTGGCGGGTTTCCCCTAGCCGGGCCTGATCCACCTCGCCCAGCTCATGCTCGGCCTCGCGCGCGGCGATCTCGCTTTCAAAGGATGCGATTTCGGCGCGCAGGTCGGCGATGCGGGCGGGGACGGCGGACTGGCTGACCGCCACCCGCGCGCAGGCCGTATCCAGCAGCGACACCGCCTTGTCGGGCAGTTGCCGCGCCGGCAGATAGCGCGCCGACAGCTTCACCGCCGCCTCAAGCGCCGCGTCCGAGATGCGGACCTTGTGATGCATCTGCATCGGCCCCAGCAGCCCGCGCATCATATAGCAGGCCACCTCGACCGAGGGCTCGTCCACCGCGATCGGCTGAAAGCGCCGGGTCAGCGCCGGGTCCTTTTCGAAATAGTTCCGGTATTCGGCCCAGGTGGTGGCGCCAATGGTGCGCAGCGTGCCGCGCGCCAGCGCCGGCTTCAGCAGGTTCGCGGCATCGCCGGTGCCCGCCGCGCCGCCGGCGCCGACCAGCGTATGCGCCTCATCGATGAAGAGGATGATCGGGACCGGGCTGGCCTGCACCTCGTCGATGACGGAACGCAGGCGCTGCTCGAACTCGCCCTTCATGCTGGCGCCGGCCTGCATGGCGCCGATATCCAGCATGTGCAGGCGCATGCCTTGCAGCGTGGGCGGCACCTCGCCGGCAGCCAGCTTCTGGGCAAAGCCCTCGACCACGGCGGTCTTGCCGACGCCGGCCTCGCCGGTCAGGATCGGGTTGTTCTGGCGCCGCCGCATCAGCACGTCGACGATCTGGCGGATCTCGTCGTCGCGGCCGACGACCGGGTCCATCCTGCCATCCGCGGCCTGCGCGGTCATGTCGACCGAAAAGCGCCCCAGCGCCGTCGCCGCCCCCTGCCCCTCGGGCCGCGCGCCGGACGCAGACCCGATGCCGGTGCCGTCCATCGGGCGCATGTCCTCTTCCTCGGAATCGGCCCAGAGGGTGCGCGCCTCGGCCCCGATCCGTTCGGCGGACATGTCGGCAAAGACCGGGGAATACTGCTCGATCTCGCGCCGCAGCGTCAGGTCGTTCAGCAGCGCCACCAGCAGATGCCCGGTCCTGATCTGCGCCTCGCCAAAGAACAGCGTCGCATAGGTCCAGGCGTGGTTCAGCGCATCCGCCAGCCGTTCGGAAATGCCGGGCGTCTCGGTCACGTTCTTCTGCAAGCGGTCCATGGCCTGGCCAAGGTCCTTCAGCACCCGGCCCCGGTCCAGCCCAAGGCCGCGCAGCGTCACCGCGATATCGCCATCCTGATGCGAGATCGCATGAAACAGCCAGTGGCTGAGTTCGACATTGCGGTTGCCGTCGCCCCGCGCCTGCCGCATCGCCTGCAAAAAGGCCTCATAGCCCAGCCGGTTCATCTTGCCGGCGAATTTCTCGATGGTGATGGCGGTCATGCCTGGCCTCTTTCGGTCTGCGTGCCTGCATCGCGGCTTAGCGCGAAGCGGGCGACTTCGATGTAATCGGAAACGCGGGGGATGCCCTCGGGGCGCATGGCGGCAAGCCAGCCGATGGCGGCATCGCCGCCAAGCCGGGCGGGCGGAATGGCATCGGGGGGCAGCGACAGCGCCAGATCGACCTCGACGCATTTGCCCAGATACCAGAAGACCAGATCGGCCAGCCGCAGATGCCGGGGCTGGCCGGGCAGGAAACTGCGATAGGCCTCGGTATCGGGCAGATCGACGCGGATGCAGATCTTTTCGTTCACCGATTGCAGCCGCGCGCCCAGATAGACATCCAGCCCGACCGCGCCGCCCTGCCCCAGCCCGCGCATGTCGTCGGCCTCGAATTCCAGCCAGCAGGGCAGATGTTCCTGGATATCGACGCGATAGCCGAAATAGCTGGCCAGCATCTGCCGCAGCCGCACGGCGCTGCGCACCCGGCCGCCAAAGATCGGCACCAGGGGCCTGCGCGCAATGTCGGGAAAGCTGTCATGGTCCTGAAACGCGGGCGAGCCGATGCCCGCCACCGCCGCGACATAGGTGCCGAAACGGTCCTCGTCGGGGCGGTCGTGCTGGCTGATCGCATGGGCATCCGACCATGCCCGGAAGAAAAGCTGATAAAAGCGCGCCGACAGGATGTCGGTGAAGCGGACAAAGCCATCCTCGCCCTCGTGCTGCCAGCGCAGGACTTCCTCGGTCGTGTTCAGCGGCAGCGCGCCTTGCGGGCCGAAAAAGCCCATGAACTGCGCGCGGATGCGGGGCCGGGGACCATCGCCGCCGCCGTCGCGCAGCTCCTCGGCCGGAAAGGCAAGCTGCGGGTCCTGCCCGATATCGGCGATATCCTGCCCCCGCCGGACCGAACGCCCGATGCGCGGGCGCTGGCCCGCTTCGCGTTCCAGCCGGCGCAGCAGCGCCAGAAAGCCCGCCTCGGCTGTCGGAGGGGGCAGGCTCATATCAGCGGACCAAGCCCGGTGCGCGGCGGGAACCGGCGGATCAGGCCGCGCTGGCGGCTGACGATGACGGTCTGGGTGAAGCTGTTGACATTGGCATATTCCGCCAGAAAGCGGTCCAGCACCGCGCCCAGCAGGATGATGCCGCTGCCCTCGAAGGCGGTTTCGTCAAACGTCAGCGTCAGTTCCAGCCCGCGCGCCGGAAAGAACCCCTCGGGCCGCCGGATCGAGCGGGTGACCGGCCGCACCACCAGCCCGGTCAGCCCGGCGATCTGCGCCTCGGTCACGTTGTCGGAGGCGTCGGCGAACAGTGTCAGGATCTCGCGCAGGCTGGCGGCGCCGTCGCGGCCGAACCGGTCGTCCAGCCCGAAATGGTTCAGCGACAGGTATGAGATCAGCCGCCAGTAGACATCGCCCTGTCCCATGCGGTGCGGGCCGGCGCGCTCGACCTCGGTCATGGCCTCGCGCGGTTCGGTCGGGCCGCTGATGCAGGCCAGCGGCATCGCCTGATCGGCGACCATGTTGAAATCGTTCGAGCCGACCAGCGGCAGCGCCGCCGGCAGATGCCGGTTGGAACACAGCGCCCGGATATGCAGCCGCTGCGCCCGGCGCCCGACCACCGATTCCGGCGGCTCATAGACGGAAATGAACGTCTCGGTGCCGCGATAATCGTGGCGCAGCCCGGCGCGGCGCTCGGTCTCGGTCAGGCGGCGGGGCTTGCGGCGGGCGGTATAGTAATAGGTGGCACGCGGCGCGCTTGCGTTCTGCGGCAGCGCGTAAAGCGGGAACACCTCGACCCGGTCATGGGCGGTGCCATAGCTGGCATGGACGCGCAGCAGGCGCTGGATTTCGTAATGCGTGATCGGGCTGGAATCGGGCGTCACCACATATTCGTGGCGGCGGTCGTCCAGCCGCACCTGGTTCGAGCTTTCCTCGAACAGGTTGATCGCGGGCGCGCAGTTCAACAGGATATCGCCGGTCTGGGTCTGGCGTGCCAATTCGTCGCTGGCGCGGTCGAATTCCACGATCAATTGCACCTGACCGGCGGGGATGCGCCCCAGCATCGACTTCAGCCCGCTGACGCGAAAGCCCAGGAACTTGCGCGGAAAGGCAAAGAAATCGCGCAGGATGGCAAAGCCCTCGAACATGCGGCCGTCGCGGTCGATCAGCAATTCCTCGCGCTCAAAGCCGATCTGGCCGATCTGGTCGGGGCGCAGCCGGATGAAGGCCGGATCGCCATTCGGCTGCAACCACCGAAGCGAGGCGCGGGTGACATTGCAATGCACCTGCTCATATAGCGCGATGGCGCGCTGGTGATCGGCGGCGAAATGGAATGTCAGCGCATCGGGCGCGTGGCTCAGAACCGGCTCGCCGTCCATGCGTTGCAGGTCGATCTGCAAGCCGGCCCTGGTCAGCCGGTCGGGGTCCTGCCCAAGGCCGCCCAGCGTCGTCGTGCGGTCGTGATAGACCAGCCCCGAGACCGCCAGCGGCAGTACCACCAAAGGCGCGGTCAGGCTGAACCGGCAGGTCACACGCTTGTCGGCATCGCGAAACCGCGCGTCCAGATATTCGCCGCGCTGAAAGACCCGCGGCTCGCCGTCGCCGGTCTGGCGGGTCAGCGCCGGCGCCTCGACCATCATGCAGCTTGGCACCGGGGCCAGCGCGTCGGGAAAGATCTGCTCCAGCAGCTCGCTGGTGAAGCTGCGGAATTCCTCGTCCAGCTTAAGCTGCACGCGCGCCGCCAGAAACGCCGTGCCCTCAAGCAGGCCGGCGATGGTGGGGTCGATGTTTTCGCGCAGCACGCCGCCAAGACGCTCGGCAAGGCCCGGGAACTCTTCGGCGAACTCGGCCGAGCGTTCGTAGAGCATGTCCAGTTCACGCTCATAGGCGTCGCGAAAGGCCTTTTTCATGCGTCGCCCTGCATGCGTTTCATGGCGATCTTGCCGGCGGCGGGGTCCACCTCGGCATAGAATTGCAGCGGAATGTCGGTGGGGTCGGCGATCATCTCGGCCATGATTTCAAAGGTCAGGCGCTGGTCGACGGTGGGGGCGATCTCGTCGATGCGCACCTCCAGCGTTTCGGCGCGCAGGCGCGGTTCATTGCGGATCAGCGCCTCGCGGATGGCATGGGCCAGATCGCCCGGCGTGCGGTTTTCGCGCCAAAGCGTGTCCATGTCCTGAAAGCCGTGATTGATGACCGAGTCGCGCACCCGCGGCGTGTCGGCCAGATCGACGCAGACATCCAGCCGGATCGTGTTCATCAGGCTGGCGATGTCGCGCGCCAGATTGCGGCGCAGCGATTCCTCGCTGGCGCCCTCGCGGCGCTTCTGGCTGATGACGGTCAGATCGCGCTCGCCCTCGGTATAGCGATGGCCGCGGTCGCGCGAATCCCGGCGTGCGGCGGAATCGCGGAAAATATGCATCAGGGACATTTCACGCAGGCCGCCACGGCCCGGGTCCCTGTCAGAGAAAGGACGGCGCGTCGTCATGCCAGGCCCCGCTGCTGGGCCACGCGGTCAGACGAGGCCCGGATACGGAAACAGGGCCGGCGCATGCGGCCGGCCCCGTCCGGAACAGTCCGAAAGGACGCCGGTTAGGCGTTCCACTCCCGGTTCTCGGCGATGTCCCAGCCCGCCAGGGTCTCGGCGCCGGCGGCACCGGTGTCTTCCTGCAGGGTGTAGGCCACCTCAAAGCGGCGGAAATTCAGGGTCAGGGTTTCCTGGATGCGGTCCAGACCATCCTTGGCGCCGCCGGTGGCGTAGCTGGTGATCATGATGTTCTGCATCTTGATGCGGAAATATTCGACCGGCTTGGTGCCGCCCGACTTGCGCACGATCAGCTCACCATCGGTGATGTGTTCGCCGTTGGTGCAGCGCTTGATCAGGTCATTGGTGGCCAGGTCGACATATTTGGTCAGGGTAATATCCTGGACGTTCACCTTGCCGCCGCCGCCGCCCGAGCCAACATGCGTGGTGCCCGACTGGGTCAGGCCCCAGTTCCAGGCCAGGACGTCGATTTCATTACGATGGGTCTCGTCCTGCGATTCCCCCTTGATGTTGTTCGACAGCTTCAGAAAGATATCGACAGCCATGCGATGAGCTCCTTGACTACAGTAGACTTTTCAAACAGTTACTTGCCCTTGGGCAACTTGGATACGAGCGACATGCCAACATCCATGCCCTCGAGTTGGAAATGGGGCTTCAGGTAGAATTTCCCCATGTAATAGCCGGGGTTTTCCTCGTCTTCCACCACTTCGACCTTGGCGCCGGCCAAGGGTTTCTTTGCCTTCTCGCGCTCGGTGGCGCTTTCAGGATTCCCGGATACATACTTGTTGATCCAGGTTTGCAACTGTGTCTGCAATTGCAGACGATCGGGGCTTTGCCCGATCTTGTCGCGGACCATGCATTTCAAATAATGACTGAACCGCGACACCGCGAAAATATATGGCAGCCGCGAGGACATATTGTCCGAGGCGGTCGCCTGCTCATCAACATATTTCTTGGGTCGATAAATCGTCTGCGCGCCGATGAAGGCGGCCTTGTCGGTATGCTTGCGATGGATCAGGCCGATCAGCCCGGCCTTCGACAGTTCCGCCTCGCGACGGTCGGTAATGGACACTTCCGTCGGGCATTTCAGATCCTTCGAGCCGTCGCCGGTATCGAAGTTATGCGTCGGCAGGTTCAGCACCTCGCCACCCGACTGCACGCCGCGGATCTGCACGGTCCAGCCGTGTTCCTTATGCGCGCGGTTGATGTTCACGGCCATCGCATGGGCGGCGTTCATCCAGGCGTATTTCCGGCCCTCGTGCCCGTCGGTCTCTTCCTCGAAGTTGAATTCCTCGACGACCGAATTGGAATTCTGGCCATAGGGTTCGCGCGACAGCACGCGCGGCGCCACCAGCGCCACATAGCGCGAATTCTCGGAATCGCGCAGGCCGTTCCAGGCGGCGTAATCGGGGGTATCGAAGATTTCGGACAGGTCGGGCGGGGTCGCCAGCTCGGTCCAGCTATCCATGCCCAGCAATTCCGGCGCCGCCGCCGACAGGAACGGCGCATGTGCCGCCGCCGCCACCTTCGAGATGTCGCGCAGCAGCGCCACATCGGCGGTGCCGTGGTCGAAATAATAATCGCCGATCAGCGCGCCAAAGGGCTTGCCGCCCAGCGTGCCGAACTCGGCCTCATAGACGCGCATGTTCAGCGGCGACTTGTCCCATTTCGCGCCCGGATAGCGCCGCATCGACTGTTGCAGCTCTTTCTTCGAGACGTTCATCACCTTGACCCGCAACGAGGCGTCGGTCTCGGAGTTGTTCACCGTATAGGCCAGCCCCCGCCAGGACGATTCCAGCTTCTGGAATTCGTCGTTGTGGATGACCTCGTTCAGTTGCTCGGTCAGCTTCTGGTCCAGCTTCGACAGCATCGCGTCGATGGTGTCGATCACGTCCTCGGCGATCAGGCTTTCATCGTCCAGCGCCTCGCGCACCAGCGCGATAACCGCATTGTCGACCTCTTTCGCGGCGATATCGGTGCGCGGCTTGATCGTCTGTTTCAGAATGTCCGAAAATTCGTCCAGGCCGGTAAGGGCACCGGCTTCGGCGGCGCGGGCCTGCGTTTCCTTCGCCATCAGCTATCCTCTCCGTCAGCCGATTTCTTCTGTTCCCGCTCGGCCAGGGCCGCCATCAGTTCGGGGTCGTTCAGCAATTTGCGGATCTGGTCCTGCGCCTTGGGCTTGGAATTCATATAGCGTTGCAGGTTGGCCAGATGCTGGCGGGCCTCCAGCAGCTTTTTCAGCGCCGGAATCTGGCGGGCGACCGCGGCCGGGTTGAAATCGTCCATGCTTTCAAAGTTCAGCGACACGCCGACGCGGCTATCGCCATCGCCCAGCTTGTTCGAGACGTTGAAGGACAGGCCCGGGGCGACGCTTTTCATATAATCGTCCAGCGTCGCGGCGGTGACATCGACGAAGTCGCGTTCTTCCATGTCGGGCTTTTCGACGGCCGATGCATTGCCGGACAGATCCGACATCACGCCCAGCACGAAAGGCAGCTCGACCATCTTTTCGGAATCGTAGGGATCTTCGTAGGAAATATTCACCCGCGGCGGGCGATTGCGCTTGAGAAAGTCGGTCGACTTGTCCGAGGCCATCAGATCAATCCTCCATTGCGCAAGGCAAACTTTAAAATTCTCACCAAGTCAATTCCCCACAACTCGGATCAGGCTTGACCGGGCGCCGCCGGGGAAGCCAGCAATTCAGCAATAATCGCGTCAAAACGCTTGTCGAGCATTTCACGCGCCTTGGCAAGAAGCAAGGGCACCGGACTGGCCGGCTCGCAGGTCGCGAAATAGCGTTCAACCTCAAGTAATTTACCGACAAGTTCGCCGCGCTGCGTGATCGGCGGCAGGTCCATGGCCGCGGCCTGCGCCGCGCCCTGCCCCTCCAGTCCGCTTTCGGTCAGCGCCTTCAGCCGGTCCATCGGCAACAGGAAGGGGCTGCCCTGCCCGATACGCAATGTCGCACCCGCCGCCTCGCGCGGCATCAGGACCTCGATCGCCTCGACCAGCGGCTTGCCGATCAGCGCCCGCGCCTGCACCACCAGCACCAGCGCCGGGGACGAAGGTTCCTGCGTTACCAGCCAGTTGCGCACCCCGTCCAGCGCCGCAGAAGCCGTGGCGCGGTTGCCGATCTTCAGCGGTGCCGGAGGCGGCGCGGCGGCGGTCGGCGGGGTCTCGATCTCGCGCGCGGGCGACGGTTCGGGCGGGGCCTCGGTCAGCGCCTCGGGTTCGGGCGGCAGGGCATTGGCGGACCAGGGTTGCAGCTCGGGGCGCGCGGTCGCGATCATCGCCTGCATGTCGGCAATGGCGGTGCGCAGCGCGCCAAGATCAAGGTGCAGGGGCTTCTGGGGATGGCTGGCCGCAAGGCTCTGGATGCGGTGCAGCGCATCGGCGGCGCGGTCCAGCCGTTCGTGGGCCGATGCAACCGCGCGTTGATTTGCCTCGGCGCGCAGCGGGCCCAGAAAATCGGCGCCGTCCAGATCGCGCTCCGAGGCGCGCGCCGGCGCCCGGCCATTCGCGACCATAAAGCGACGCAGCGTCACTTCGGCATTGGGCAAAATCGACAAATGCAGCAGCGGCATCACCACCGCCGGCTGGCTGTTGAGCGAATCAATCGCCGCCCGGCGTTCGGCGCCGGCCGGATGCAGCGCCTCGGGCCATTGCGCCATCATCGCGGCCATGTCCTCCAGCGTGGCGGTGAATTCCTCCAGCCGGCCGGCAAGGATCTGGAACCGCGCCAGCAGGCTCAGCAGCCGCAAATCACGCGAGCGTTCCAGCAAGCCGTTGATCCGGCGCGTTTCCCCCGCCAGATCGACCGAGCGCGGGTCGAACAGCCGGTCCTCGCGCCCGTCCTCGGCCAGTCCGGGGGTGAAATAGCGTTCCGGCAGGCGCGATTCCGCCTCGAAGTAATAGTCGATGAATTCCGGGTCGTCCCGACGCTCAAGGTCCGGGCCGCAGGGGCTTTCGGGGGAAACCGGCTCAAGCAGATTGAAAGCAGACAAATCGGGACCTCACTTGCGGCGGCGCGTCTAGTCGGGAAGCCCCTCGCGGTCATGGGCCTTGCGATAGGCCTGTGCGAACAGGCGGATGAATTCGTCCAGCATGCCGTTTTCGCTGGCGGTCTTGGCATCCCAGCGGGTCACGAACTCATCCCAGGTTCGCGACTTGCGGTTGCCCATCAGGGCGGCGCCCTTGACCTCGGCATCGATGCGGCCGGGGTCCAGATCCTCGACCAGCGCCAGCAGCGCCGGCTGCAACGCGGCGAAAAGCGCGCTTTGGTGGCGGCGCAGGTCCCACAGCGCGGCGTCAAAGCCGTCGGCGCCGGTCAGGAAGCCCGCGCGCGGGCGCAGGAACAGCGCGTCCATCGCCTGTTCGGCATCGGGCAGGAATTTCAGCGGGTTGTTGTCGGTGGCGCCGCGCATGGTGCGTTCGCCCGCACGGGTGAAATGGCGCGCGGCGGCACGGTCCTGCAAGGCGGCCATGACATGCGTGGTGGTGGCGCGCAGCGCCTGGCCCAGATTGCGCGCCAGATCCTCGGCGCCGACATCGCCGATATATTCGGCCGGCAGGCCCGCCCCCTCGCAAAAGGCGCGCAGCACCGCCGCCGGATCGGCGCCATGGGCGCGCGGCGGCGCGGGCGCCGTTGGCACGGCGGCGGCCTGCGGCGCGGATGCGGGCATCGCCACCGGCATCGCGACCGGCGGCGTGGTCGGGAACGGCACGAAGTCGCGGCCGAAATCCGGGCCACGGTTGACGATGGCGGCGGAATAGACCTCGATCGGGTCGTGGACGGTGCCCACCGCCCAGGGGTCGTCCGCCACCGGCTCGTCCACCGGGCGGTCCATGCGGTGCTCGGGCAGCGATCCCGGCGTCATCGCATTGCCTTGCGCCAGGTCGAACAGCGCCACGATCACATATTGCCCGACCTGAAAGCGGTCGCCATGGGCCAGCGCATGCGGCCCGTCCAGCCGGTGCCGGTGCCCCTGCAGGAACGTCCCGTTGGTCGAGCGGTCGTTCAACCACCACGTCCCGCCCTCATATCCGACATCGAAATGATGCCCCGAGATATAGCGGCTGGCATCGGGCAGCACCCAGTTCATCCCCGACCGGCGCCCGACCTGGATGCCGCTTTCGGGCACGTTGATGCTGACCGGGCCGCCATCGTCCAGCACATGAAAGTTTTCGATCTGTAGGGTCAGGGTCATGTCACAACATCAATAGGCACGGAACAGCGCCTCGGCCATATCCAGAAAGCGGGCAAGGTAATACGAGCGGCGCGCCAGCTCGGCCCGCGACAGGCAGGACAGCACGGCGCTGTTCAGCACCACCGGCGTCTTGTGGACCGGCGACCGTTCCGCGTCGTTCGGCGCGGGACCGCCCGTCGACCAGCCCACCGCCAGCCCCAGCAGCACCGAGGGGCTGCGCGCCGGCGCCCAAAGCGCCTCGCGCATGATGTCGTGGCGCTGGCGCGTCGTCGGCTCGGCCAGCCATGTGGCGATGCGCTGCATCATCTGCCGCTCCTGCGGCTCAAGATGGTCGGCCATCAGGCGCAGACATTCATAGCCCCAGCCGGTCGCGGCGCCGGGCAGCGCCGCGAAGGCGGTATAAGTCACCGCCTCTTCCGGCGTGGTCGAGGCGCGCAGCCGCGCAAGAAAACCCAAGCCGTCCTCGTCGGCGCGCGGCCGCAGCTTCACCAGCTCGGCCAGTTGCGGGATGGCGGCGAACAGTTCGGCCGGGGCGGCATCGCGCAACATGCGCCTGGGAGGTCTGGTCGTATCGTCGGGCACGTTCTGCGTCATCCCTTGCCGTACTGGTCAACCATGCCGCGAAAATGCGCGTCATTAATCATGTCGCGGAATATGAGTGCACATGCCGGAATTGCAACCGGAACTTAACAAACCGTGCATTCCGTGCCGACCTGCGGCGTGACGTCACACCTTTTGCATCAGTCAAATTGCACGAATAGCGGGTGGGTCATTGGCTTTTAAGCCTTATAAGGGTAGAAATGCCTTATTCTGAAGCAGTGGCAAGGTGCCTCTTGCCGCAACCCGACGACTCGCTCGCCGAACCGGTCCGGAAATACGCCGCCCCGGCGCTGGAAAAGGGGCTGGACATTCTTGAACTGCTTTCCACAGAGGAAGCGGGCCTCAGCCAGTCCGAGATCGCCCGCCGGCTTGACCGTTCCGTCAGCGAGATTTTTCGCATGCTGGTGGTGTTGCAGGAACGCGGCTACCTCGCGCTCAGCGCCTTGACCGAACGCTATACCCTGACCACGCTTCTGTTCGAGATCGCCCACCGCACGCCGCCGGTCCGCCGCCTGACGACACTGGCCGGCCCGATCATGAACCAGCTTGCCCGCAAGGTGAACCAGTCCGTTCACCTTGCCATCCTGTCGCAGGACGCGGTTCTGGTCATCGGTCAGGTCGACAGCCCCAACAACAACAACATGTCGGTGCGGCTGGGGGCCAAGATCGACCTTTGGCTGGCCTCGTCCGGGCGGGTCATCCTTGCGCATCTGCCGGCCGAGCGGCTGGCCGAATACATCGCCCGCGTGCCCCTGCCCCCGCCGATGACCGAAGCGACGCTGAAGGCCGATCTGGCCACCATCCGCGCCGCCGGGCACGAGATGCGCGAAAGCTTCGTCGTGCGCGGCATCGTCAATATCTCGGTGCCGGTCTTCGACCATTCGGGGCTGGCAGCGGCGGCGCTGACCATCCCGCATCTGGAACGTCTGGACGAAGATATCAGCTTCGAGACCTGCCTTGCCGGCGTGACCGAGGCGGCGGCCTCGCTCAGCCGTGGCCTTGGCGGCGGCGCGGCGCAACAACCGCTCTGACCCCGCCGGGGGCCGGTGATTCGGCCCGGACGGCACGCATTTCCCGGCCCGAACCCAAAGCCCGGCACCCCCGTCCTGCCGTAAGCCCTTGCCGCACCGGCAAAGCCATTTCATGGATAGAAGGCGGTTTGACGGCTGAAAGATATTCGGCATTATCGCCCCAGGCCCCGATACCGCGATAGCAGGAGCAAGCCGATGGCAAAGATTGTCCGTGCCGAACTCTCGATGGTCGACCTGGTGCCCGAGGTGCGCCGCAGCGACGCGATCCAGTCCTTTGTCAGTCAGGAAACCCCGATGCTGCGGCTGACGGATGCCGATGGTGCCATGGGCACGGGCTATTCCTATACCATCGGCACCGGCGGCCCGGCGGTGATCTCGCTGCTGCGCGATTCGCTGCTGCCGCGCCTGATCGGCCGCGAGGCCGAGGAAATCGAGGGCATCTGGCGCGACCTGATGTTTTCCACCCATGCCACCACCGTCGGCGCCATCACCTCGCTGGCGCTGGCGACCATCGACACGGCGCTGTGGGACCTGCGCTGCCGGCGTGCCGGCCTGCCGCTGTGGCGCATGGCCGGGGGCGCGCGTGACAGCGTCGCCGTCTATTCGACCGAAGGCGGCTGGCTGCATATCGACACCGCCGCACTGGTCGAGGACGCGATCCGCATGAAAGAGGCCGGTTTCGCCGGCTCGAAAATCAAGATCGGCCGCCCGTCGCTGGCCGAGGATTCGGCCCGCCTCGCCGCCGTGCGCGCGGCCGTCGGCGACGATTTCCACATCTTCACCGACGCCAATCAGGGCTTTTCCCTGCATCAGGCGTTGATGCGCGCCGACATGCTGGCCGATCACGGCATCGGCTGGTTCGAGGAGCCGCTGCCCGCCGACGATATCGGCGCCCATGCCCAGCTTGCCAGCCGCTCGCCGGTGCCGATCGCGGTCGGCGAAAGCCTGTATTCGCTCAGCCAGTTCAAGGACTACCTGACCCGCGACGCCGCCAGCATCGTGCAGGTGGACGTGGCCCGCATCGGCGGCATCACCCCATGGCTCAAGGTCGCCCATCTGGCCGAGGCGCATAACGTCGCCGTCTGCCCGCATTTCCTGATGGAGCTGCATGTCAGCCTTGTCACCGCCGTCCCGAACGGCTGGATGCTGGAATACATCCCGCAGCTTGACGCCATCACCACCTCGCGCCCCGACCTGCATGGCGGGCGCGCGCATGTGCCGATGACGCCGGGCCTTGGCATCGAATGGGACTGGGACGCCATCGCCGCCCGCCGGGTCGAGGGCAGCCACGCCGTCCTGACCGCCAGGGACTGAGCGGCACGGGACCGCCCCCGCGCCTGTTGAAACCACCCTGCCCCCCGGATCGTTCTGTCCAAAGGGGCCACCCGAACTACCGGCCCGAACCACGGAGAGGACGATTGCCAGATTCGGACACCGACCCACGCCTGATGCTGCTTTCGCCCGGCGACAGCGTCTATGTCCTGCGCGACCAGCTTGCGGCGGGGGAAACGGTCATGGTGCAGGGCCGGCCCGTCGCCGTGCCGCACGCCCTTGGCCTTGGCCACAAGATCGCGCGCCGCGCGATGGGGCCCGGCGACAAGGTGCTGAAATACGGCGCGCCCATCGGCTCGGCCACGCAGGCGATCGCGCCGGGCGATCATGTCCACACCCACAACCTGAAAAGCGACTATACCGCCTCCCACACGCTTGACGCGGCACGCGCCAGCGCCGGGGGGCAGGCATGATGCGCGGCTGGCCACGCCAGGACGGCCGCAAGGGCATCCGCAACGTCGTCGCGGTCGCCTATCTGGTCGAATGTGCCCATCACGTCGCCCGCCAGATCGCCGCCGCCCAGCCCGAGGCCGCGCATATCATCGGCTTTCCGGGCTGCTTTCCCAACGACTATGCCCAACGCGTGATGGAGCGGCTTTGCACCCATCCGAATGTCGGCGCGGTACTGCTGGTCAGCCTCGGTTGCGAAAGCTTCAACCGCTACCAGCTTGAACAGGTGATCCGCGCCTCGGGACGTCCGGTCCGGGTGCTGACCATTCAGGCCGATGGGGGCACCCGCGCCACCATCGCGCTTGGCCGCGACTGGGTCACGGCGCAGGCAGCAGTGCTTGCCGCGCAACCCACCGTGCCGATGCGCGTCGATGAACTGGTGGTGGGCACGGTCTGCGGCGGCTCGGACGGGACCAGCGGCATCACCGGCAACCCGGCAGCGGGCCTTGCCTTCGACCGGCTGGTGGCCGAGGGCGCCACCTGCATCTTCGAGGAAACCGGCGAGCTGATCGGCTGCGAGGCGATCATGCAGGCCCGCGCCGCCACGCCGGCGCTGGCCGCCGAACTGCGCGCCAGCGTCGAAAAGGCCGCCCGCTACTATGCCACGCTGGGCTATGGCTCATTCGCGCCCGGCAATGCCGATGGCGGCCTGTCCACCATCGAGGAAAAATCCCTTGGCGCCTACATGAAGTCCGGCCAGTCCACCATCTCGGGCCTGATCAAGCCCGGCGACATCCCGCCCCGCGGCGGGCTTTACCTGATGGACGTCGTCCCCGACGGCGAGGTGCGCTTCGGCTTTCCGAACATCTCGGACAATGCCGAAATCGTCGAGATGATCGCCTCGGGCGCGCATCTGACGCTGTTCGTGACCGGGCGCGGCTCGGTCGTGGGCTCGGCCATCTCGCCGGTCATCAAGATCGCCGCCAACCCGCACATGTATCGCCGCCTTGCCGACGACATGGACGTGAACGCCGGCCGCATCCTTGAAGGTCAGGCGACACTGGCCCAGGTCGGGGACGAGATCTATCAGAAGGTGCTGGCCCTTGCATCGGGCGGCAAAAGCCGGTCGGAAGATCTGGGGCATCAGGAATTCATCCTGACCTATAAAAGCTTCCAGCCGATCGGCCCGGCCTGCCTGCCGGTCTGACCGGGCACAACATCTGGCAAAGGGGAAAAGCCATGGGACGACTGAACGGCAAGACGGCGCTGGTGACGGCGGCGGGACAGGGGATCGGACGCGCCAGCGCGCTGGCCATGAAGGCCGAGGGCGCGCGCGTCATCGCCACCGACGTCAACCGCGAGGCGCTGTCGGAACTGGACAAGCTGGGGCTTGAGGCGCGCTTTCTTGACGTGCGCGACACCGCCTCCATCGCCGAGATGGTGGCGATCTGCCCCGACCCCGACATCCTTTTCAATTGCGCCGGCGTCGTCGCCAATGGCGCGCTTCTGGATTGCAGCGAGGCCGACTGGGATTTCTCGGTCAGCCTGAACATGACGGCGATGTTTCACATGTGCCGCGCGTTCCTTCCGGGGATGATCGACAATGGCGGCGGCTCGATCATCAACATGGCCTCGGTCGCGGGGGCGGTGCTGGCGGCGCCGAACCGCTTTGCCTATGGCGCGACCAAGGCCGGCGTCATCGGCATGACCAAATCCATCGCCGCCGATTACATCAAGCAGGGCATCCGCGCCAACGCCATCTGCCCCGGCACGGTCGAAAGCCCCTCGCTGCATGACCGCCTGCGCGCGACGGGCGATTACGAGGCCGCGAAAGCCGCCTTCATCGCCCGCCAGCCCATCGGCCGCATCGGCCAGCCCGAGGAAATCGCGGCGCTCGTCGTCTATCTGGCCAGCGACGAATCGGCCTATACGACCGGCGTCGCCCATGTCATCGACGGCGGCTGGGCCAATACCTGACCGCCCGGACGGTGGCCGGCACCCGCGCCGGCCTCAGCCGTCGAACAAGCCCGGCGACATGTCCTCCCAGAAGGCGGCGATGCGTTCGATGTTCAGCGGCGACATCCAGCCGTGGCGCTCGAAATCGGCGCGGGCGATGCCTTCGGGCAACTGGCTCAGGAACAGCCGCCGGTCGGCGTCGCGCTGGGTGGGGGTGCGCGCCTTGATCGCGTCCTGAATGCGGCGCAGCCGCTCGACCCGCTCGTTCGGGACGACGATCTCGACCGCGGGGGCGTCGGCGCCGAAATCGCCGTCCAGCGCCGCGGTCAGATAGCCCACCTTGCTTTTCACGTTCTGGCGCGATTCGACGTAATCCAGCTTGGCCGCCACCTGATTGTCGCCATGCGTGGCCAGCCATTGCCGCGCCAGCCGGTCGCTGACCCCCAGCCCGCGCAGCCGGGCATAGACCGGGCCGTGGCGCATCCCCTCGCCATCGTCGATATCCAGAATGGCCAGTTGCGGGTTTTCCTTGATGCGGAAACGGATATCGGTGACGACGCGGCCCTGCCGCCGCGTCTCGGGCGCGACAAGGATATTGCTGGTCTTGTTCACCTCGGCCACGGCGGGCTTGATGACCTTGGCGTTCAGGTGCTTGAACGTCTCGTAATAGGCCGAGCCATCGACCCCCATCAGCCGCCGGAACAGATCCAGCGGCCACCAGCCCGTCGAGCCGGTCCTGACAAAGCGGTAACAGTTTTCGTAAAGCGCCAGCGCGTGCCCCGAGGTAAAGCGGCGCTGGATGTTCAGGTTGATCAGCGCGAACACCTTGGGGTCGTGCAGCTTTTCCGCCAAGGCCGGGGAATAGGCGTATTCGCACACGCCCCCCTTCAGCTTGGCATAGCTCAGCAGGCTTGAGACGCCCCATTCCTGCTGGCCCTTTTCGTCCAGCATGTCCCATTCGGCGACGGTCTCGGCCAGCCCTTTCAGCGACTGCTTCAGCGTCTCCATGTCGTTCGAGTTATAGCCGATCATCAGGCACAGCGTGCGCGCGTCGATCTGGTGGCGGCTGTTGGTGATCAGCGTGTCATAGGCGTTCAGCAGCAGCACGTTCGACAGCTTG
Organism: Paracoccus sp. (in: a-proteobacteria); assembly: GCA_046348875.1. Lineage (GTDB taxonomy): Bacteria > Pseudomonadota > Alphaproteobacteria > Rhodobacterales > Rhodobacteraceae > Paracoccus. The sequence goes on along the minus strand of JAXMDJ010000008.1, from coordinate 40,722 downwards.
CGCTGCAACAGCGTCAGCTTGCCCGACACATGGATCGCGGCCACGTTCTTCTTGACCGCACCGCGGCGCAGGGCGCCGGTCAGCTGGTCGCGCGGAATCTCGTCCATCTTGCTGCCCGTGTTCTTTTGTCCGGATTATGCCGCATCAGGTACCCGCGATCAACAGCACAAAAGGTGCCCAACCTGCCGTCGTGCCGGCCCCGCAAACGGGTGCCTCACGCGTTGGCGCCACCCAAAGGTGCCCGTTTCCGGGACGGCCTGAGGTGCGCCAGTGCCATATCCGGCCCCGATTTCGCCGTTTTCCGGCCCTTCCCGCAGCCGGGCACCCCTATTCCCGCGAATCGGCACCCTTCATCCCGTAGCCGGGTGCCGATGGTCCCGTAACCGGGTCCCTTTCATCCTGTAACCGGGTGCCGGAAGCGATCTAACATCCTGATATGCCGTCAGTAATTTCCGGCAAAGATTCTAAAGCAATGAAAAGACTCTCAAGCTTTACCCGGCTGCTGCCTTGTCCTTTTCGATGTATTTTCAGATGGTTTCGCGGCGAAACCTCGAAGACTGTTTCCTTTGCCCATTTGCATGTGCAATAGTTTCGGCAAAACACGCATCCAAGTGATACATCGCAGAGGTAGCGACATGTCATCAGGCAAGGACCCTGTCCCGCCCTATTTCAGCATCGACCCGGCCAAGGCGGCGCGGCGTCTGTCCGAGCCGATCGACACCGCCCGATTCGCCAAGGCCGCCGCCTTTGCCGCCCGCGGACGCGAGGATCTGGCCAAGCGCGGCTATGCCCCCGATGGCCGCAAGCGGCTGCGCCGCTTCTCGACCTGGGAAATCTGCCGCTACCTGATCCCGGTCGCGCCCGCCCATTTCCGCCGCGTGCTGCGCAAGTATGAGGACCTGCCGCAGGGCACCGGCGAGGGCAACTCCAAGTGGTTCACGCTGGAAGAGGTGCTGCGCCTGCGCGACCATTTCGCGACCGAGGGTGCGGCCGGGCGCGAATACCGTCCCTGGCGGCCCGAGGGGCTGGCCGCCAAGATCATCGCCGTCGCCAATTTCAAGGGCGGCGTCGGCAAGACCTCGACCGCGGCGCATCTGGCGATGTCGGCGGCGCTGGATGGCTACAAGGTGCTGGTCGTCGATCTGGACAGTCAGGGCAGCATGACCTCGATCATGGGCGGCAAGGTGCCCGACGAATGGTCCACCGCATTCCCGCTGCTGGCCAAGGATTACGCGCTGGCCCTTCAGGACGAGAACCGCGTCCGCGCCGCCGCCGGCCAGCCGCCCCTGCCCTTTGACGAGACCCTGACCGAGGCGCTGAAGATCGGCGCCCGCGACCTGATCCAGCCGACGCATTGGCCCAATATCGACCTGCTCGGCGCGCAGCTGAACCTTTACTGGGCCGAATTTCAGGTGCCGGTCTGGCGCATGGGGCTGCGAAGCTGGCCGCTTTGGGATGCGCTTGGCAACGCGCTCGGCAACGACCGCATCGTTAACGATTATGACATCATTATCCTGGATACGCCGCCGGCGCTTGGCTATCTGACGATCAACGCGCTGGCCGCCGCCGATATCCTGCTGGTGCCGCTTGGGGCCACGTTCCTTGAATTCGACTCGACCGGGCGCTTTTTCGACATGCTCTATTCGACCTTCGCCAGCGTCGAGGATGGCGAGAATGCCGCCCGCCGCCGCGACGGCCTGCCCGAGATGCGCTTTGAATGGGACGCCGTGCGGGCGCTGATCACCCGCTTCGACGCCAGCCAGCAGACCGATCTGGCCAATGTCATCCAGGCCTATTTCGGCGACTTCATGACCACCTACCGCCAGGAAATGACCGCCATGGTCGGGCAGGCCGGCGAGCAGGTGAACGGCATCTACGAGGCCGACTACCGCGAGTTCAACCGCGACACCTATGTGCGCGGGCGCGAGACCTTCGACCGCACCTGGGCCGAGATCAAGGAGCTGATCCTGGGCACCTGGTGGCGCGATCAGCAGATGCAGGCGGCAGAGCAGGCCGCCGAGGCAAGGGAGCAGGCCCATGGCTAAGCGCAGACGGCTGGAGACCCCCAGCATCGCCGATCTCGACCGCATCGAGGCCGAGTTTCGCAGCGAAACCGCCGAGCGTCCGGCGCTGGCGCGGCCGATGGCGCCCATCGCGCAGGTCGCGGCCGAGGCCGCCGCCGAGGCCCGCACCGAAAGCGCCGATGCCCGCGCCGCCCGCGCCCGGACCGAGGCCGACGCCGCCCGCCTGCACGACGCCGAGGCGCAGGGCCTGCTGATGGTCGAACTGCCGCTGGCCGAGATCGACGAGGGCGCGATGGTCCGCGACCGCATGGTGCTGAACGGCGAGGACATGGAGGAGCTGCGCCTCTCCATCGCCGCCAACGGCCTGCGGCTGCCGATCGAGGTCTTTGAGCTGGACCGGACCGCCGGCGCGGCCGAGGGCGCGCCGCGCTATGGGCTGCTGTCGGGCTATCGGCGCCTGCAGGCGATGCGCGGCCTGTTCGATCTGGCGCAGGCCGACCGCTATGCCCGCATCCGCGCCATCATCCGCCCCCGCGCCGAGGCCGACGCGGCCTTCGTCGCCATGGTCGAGGAGAACGAGGTCCGCGAGGAGCTGAGCCATTTCGAGCGCGGCCGCATCGCCGTCATCGCCGCCAATCAGGGCGCCTTCGCCAATACCGAGGACGCGGTGAACCGGCTTTACGCCACCGGCTCGAAGGCGAAGCGGTCCAAGGTGCGTTCGTTCGCGCTGATCTTCGAGGAACTGGGCGACATGCTGGAATTCCCCGAGGCACTGACCGAGAAGCGCGGGCTGCGGCTGGCGGCGGCGCTGCGCTCGGGCGCCGAGGGGCGGCTGCGCAAGGCGCTGTCCGAGCGCCCGCCCGCAGACGCGGACGAGGAGTGGTCGCTGATCGAGCCCGAGCTTGAGGCCAGCGAGCGGCGTCCGCGCGACCCGGCGCGGGGTGGCCGCCCGCGGTCGCGGCCGGTCGAATATGGCTGGATCGACGACCAGACCATCCGCACCAGCAGCGGCATCACCATTCGCCGCGCCAGCGACGGCAAGGGCCACACGCTGCGGCTGGAAGGGGCGCCGCTGACCAGCGACCTGATCGAAAGCCTGATGTTGGAGATTCAAGCGCTGCTGGAAAAATGACCATCGGTTTCGCCGCGAAACCAGGTGCCGCGTCGGGGCTGGTCCTGGTTTCAGGGCCACGCGGCGGGAAGGGCGAAATCGGGCATCGAAAGGGTTATCTGGGTAATCCGCATTTCGGTCATTTTGTGCGGATATGCGCGATGACGACGAAGGATGGTTGGAACGATGATTTGATCGTCTGATGGCGGGGAAACATCGTCTTGGACGATTTCCGGCTGGCGATACATGGCCGGTTGTCCGGGATCTGCGCCGGTTGTCGCGTCGATTGTGGTCTGTGATCGCGGCGGCAAGGCGATATGCGGGCGGTCGGATGTGGGCGGTTCCTGCGCTGCGACGCATCAGTTTTTGAACCGTGGCGCCATGACCTGAAACAGAAGTTCGCCGGATTCCAGCCAAGCCCGATGCGCTTTGCCGGCGGGGGCTTTACTGGACAAAGCGGACGTTGCTCATTTTCGCAATGTCACAGATGATCCGCGCCGTATCGACGCCTTGGAATGATAGTCATGCAGCGACTTTCGACGGTTTTCGGCTGGGCAGATTTCCCTCGGCCATTATTTCATGGGTGCGATTTCGCCCTAAGGTTCGAGTTGGGCGGCGACCGCGAAATGGGGCCGGCCCGCTTCTTGCAGGCGATGGATCGCGCTCGCTTCATCGCGTCGCTGGTTTTCGCCGGAGCTGACAATCTGACGGTAATGCTCCCCTTCCGTAGCCGCAGGCCCGGGGCCGAGGCACCGTCGGGATTGCGCAAGACTTTGCAAGCCGCGGGTTTCTCTGCGGCAACTGGCGCGACGAAACGTATGGAACCCCGAGATTCGGACGATGCCGAAGACGTGGCGGCAGGCTGGCATCGCTTTCTTTTCGCCTTTGACATACGCAACGGAGCGGAACAGATTTCCCCGCTGATCTGGGCGGCGGTCGCAAACGAAATGGGCATCAAGCCCCGCTTCCCCTCCATCGCGCTCAACTACATCTTGGACCTCGAAAGAGGCGTAGCCATGCACATCTATGACGACCGGGGTCTGGACCTTGTCGCGATCAAGCCCTCGCTCCTGCGTCCCTGTTATGAACAGTTCAATGACTGGCTGGCCGAGCATGACCGCAGGCGGATGACTGCGACCTTTGCCTTTGACGTCATGAACGGCGACCAAGGGTCCAACCTTCAATCGCATGGCCCCGGTGGGGTGTCGCGGGGGTCCGGGGCCTGACGGGCGGTCAACCTTTCCGCCGCGCACGGGCCGTGGCTGTCAGCGCGTCCGCGGCGTTCAGATGAAGCGGCAGGCGGGCGGCGGCGTCGACCTCGGCCCGGGTCACGCCGATATCGTCCAGGATATTGTCGTCCAGACGCAGCATGTTCAGGAACGCGTCGCGCCTGTCCCTGTTCTGGCGCCGGGTTTCCAGCATGGCCGCCAGCCGCGACATCGGCAGGCGCAAGGCGGCCCCGATTTGCAGACCCCCGATCCGCAGACCCCCGATCCACGGGTATCGGGCGGGCGGTGTCATGGTGTAGGTTTCCTTTGCCATCGCGTCCTCCTTTGGTTCAGGTCACGGTGGCATGGCGATATTCTTCAATACAGCGCATAGTTCTTAGTGTATCGTTCAGGAAAATTGATCGAGATGGCGCCATGCAACCGCAGCAGAACCAGCTACTTGAGACCGACCTTCTGAAGACCTTCGTCACCATCGCCGAGACCGGGAATTTCACGGTCGCGGCGAGACGGGTGTTCAGGACCCCTTCGGCGGTCAGCATGCAGATCAAGCGGCTTGAGGATCAGCTGGGGCGTGCCCTCTTTGTCCGGCATCCGCGCCATGTGACGCTGACCCCGGACGGAGAGGCGTTTCTGGGCCATGCCCGGGACATTCTGCGCATCAATGACGAGGCGCTGTCGCGCTTTCGCGTGCCCCAGCTTGAAGGGCGGGTCCGCTTTGGCGCGCCCGACGATTTCGGTGTGCGCTATCTTCCCGCGATCTTGTCACGCTTTGCCGCGACCCATCCCCTTGTCGAGGTCGAGGTGTTTCTGTCCACCAGCGTGACGCTGGCGCGACGGTTCGAGGCGGCCGAGATCGACATGATCCTGACCGTCTCGGCCCGGTCCGATCCGGCGCCGGGCGAGGTCATTCATACCGAACCTCTGGTCTGGGTCGGGGCCCGCGACGGGATGGCGTTTTCCAGAAATCCGGTGCCGCTGGCGCTGTCGGCGCATGGATGCCCGTGGCGGGCGGCGGCGCTGGCCGCGCTGGACAGGGGCGGGCGACGCTATCGGATCGCCTATACGTCCGAGGCCGCGGCCGGGCAGTTGGCGGCAGTGATGGCCGATCTGGCCATCGCGCCCTTGCCGCGCAGCCTGATGGGCGACGAGCATCGCCGGCTGACCGGCAAGGAGGGCTTTGGCGAGATCGGCTCGTATCAGCTGAGCCTGCAAAAGCACCCCGATATCGGCTCGGCGGGGCAGGTCTTTGCCGAGCATGTGCGCGAAAGTTTCGGCTGACGGGATGGCCGCGTCAGAAGCTGAATTCGCCGACGATGGCGGCGGGGCGGACGCCGCGGTTGCGCAGCGCGGTGGATGAGCCGGGAATGGCGGCCTCGGCCGCGAGGCGGTCGGCCTCGCTGACGCGGCCGGACTGGCAGAGGCCGGGCTTGTCCCAGAGGTTGCGGGCGATGGGGCCGGCGACGGCGCCCGAGATGGTGCTGGCGGCAAAGTCGTTTTGCTTGACGCGGCCCGCGGCGATCAGCGCCTTGATCGAGGCGGCAAGGATCACGGCAGAGTCGTCGAAGGCGATATCGGCGACGGTGGCCTCGGCCGGGGTCGGGGTCTGGTCGAGATTGCAATGCCGCGCGACGTAAAGCCAGTCATGGACCATATAGGCGGGGGCATAACCCCAGGGGCCGAAGCCGTTGAAGACCTGGCCGATCCTGGGGATCGAGCCGCCGTCGGTATACATCATCTGCGGCCGGATGCTGCGTTCCCGGCCCTTGCCGTCGGTCCAGGTGAAGGTCAGCGGGTCGTTCGTGTTCGGGACGAACAGGAACTTGCCGTCGCCGGCGGAGCTGCTGCCCTCGCCCAGCCACATGACCAGAAGGTTGCCGCTGAAGGTGCCGGCGTTGACGTTCTGATAATCGACCTGCCCGCAGGCCGAAAGCGCGGCGGCAAGGGCAAGGGCGGGCGGGAAGGGGCGGAAGCGCGGCACTGGGAACCTCGGATGAACAGGTAAAACCGGCGGGTTCCCTGGTTATACGCCAATGCCGGGTCATCCCAAAGCGAAACGGTGCGCCTAGCGGTCGGCGGGGATGTCGGCCTCGGTTGCGGGGGGGCTGGCCAGGCTGCGGGGGGATGCGGTTGGGGGGGCGGTTGGGGGCGCGGGGTCGAACAGGTCCTCGATGAACAGGCTCAGCAGTTGCGGGCGGCTGGCGACGCCGGCCTTGCGATAGACTGCCGCTGTCTGCGCCTTGACCGTGCCTTCCGAGGTGCCGCGCAGGGCGGCGATCTCGGCCACGGACATGCCCTTGATGGCGAACAGCGCCACGTCGCGTTCGGCAGGCGACAGCGACCATTCGGCGAAGCGCTGCTGGACAAGGTCCATGAAGGCGGTCGAGGCGCGGCGCAGCTTGTCCTCGGCCAGGCGGTGCTGGCGGATGGTCAGCGACAGAAGCCGCGCGCCAAGGACCAGCCCGGCGATCAGCCCGACCGAGGCACCGATCTGAAGGTATTCGACGAATTGCCAGGCCGGCGGCGTGTAGTCGATGCCCAGCACCGAGGCGATGATGTCCGACATCAGGTAAAGCGCGCAGACCGCCTGAAGCGCGAGGACGGCGATGATGGGGGCGGATCTCAGCATGACGCAACCCTTTGCGGCATCAGTCGTCACCCTTGCCGCTGTCACCGGAATCGCCCGAGTCGCCGGAGTCGCCAGAATCCCCCGAGTCGCCGCTATCGCCAGAGTCGCCAGAGTCGCTTCCGCTATCGCTACCCGAGTCGCTTCCGCTGTCGCTGTCGCTACCCTTGCCGTCGTCGGAGCCGTCGTCGGAACCGCCGTCATCGCCTCCGCTGCTGTGGCCATTGCCGCCGCCCCCGCTGCCACTTCCCCCGCTGCTACCCCCACTACTGCTGCTGCCGCTGTTGCCGGACTGGCCGTCATGGCCGTCCGAGGTGTGCACGGGTTTGGCGGGGGCGCCCGGGCCGGGGCGCACGAGGTCGCGCAGCAATTCGCCGCTGCGCGGGTCGATGACGACCTCGCGTTCTTGCCCGGGGCGCGAGCCGGTCACGATCATCTTGCCCAGCAGGCTGCGGCGGACCTCGATCTGGTCATAGCCCTGGCGGCTCAGTTGCTGGACGACCTGACGGGCATAGTCGGGCGCGGCATGAACTGCCGCGCCCGTCAGGCAAAGCGCCAGGGTCAGAAGTCTGGCATTCAGGTTCAGGCGCAGGCTCATGCGACCTCCAACGCGCGATGCGGTCCGCATCATATCATGGGTCCGGGGGGACTGTCAGATGCGGCGACGCATCTTGCATCAATCCTTGCTGCTGCTGCCGTGATCGCCATCCGAGCTGTCGTCGCCGCCATCGTCGCTGCTGTCGTCGCTGCCCGAATGGTCGCCGGAATCGTCGCTGCCGCTGGCACCATCGTGGCCGTCGTCCGAGCCGTCGTCGCCGCTGGCGCCGTCGTGGCTGTCGTCCGAACTGTCGTCACCGCTGGCGCCGTCATGGCTGTCGTCGTTGCCGCCGGCGGTCGAGCCGTGATCGTCGCTGGAATCGTCGTTGCTGTCGTCGGTCGCGCCGCTGCCCGAGTCGCTGTCATCGCTGCCGGCGGTCGAGCCGTGATGTTCGGGGTCGGTGGCGTCGGGGCGGTCGGGTTCGTGCGGGCCCATTTCCTGGCTGAGGACATTGCCGGTGGCAAGGTCATAGGTCATCTCAAGCTCGTTGCCGCCGCGCAGGGCCTCGACCTTGAGCTGGCCGTCCTTGCTGCTGAACTCGATGCTGTGGAAGCCCTGCTTGGTCAGTTGCTCGGTGATCTGGGCCTCGGTCGTCTGGGCATTCGCGAAGGACGCGCCGGCAAAGATCAGCGCGGCGGCCAGGGGGATGTGTTTGCGCATCTGCGTCTCCATCTTGGGTGGGTTGGCGTGCCGGGACGACCGGCCCGGGGATCAGCCAAGCACCGGTGGCGGCGGTTGCGCCATTCGCCCCAAGGCCGAGAGACGCAGGCTTAAACCGAAGTTTATGGGGCTAGGCCTTGCGTTGACGGCGCGCGCGATGCCGCGGACGTGAGGCATGGAACCAAGGCGCCCGCTTGACAGTTGCGATTGAGTTGCATTTACATGCTGGCATATCAGCGCGGGTAGGGGCGGCAATGGCACGGGTGACGGCGCCGGCAAAGGCGGGGCGGGCAAAGGTGGTGCGGGCAAAGGCAGGGCTGACGATGACGGTGCGGGCGATGACGGTGGCGGCGATTGCGCTGACGGCGACAGCGCTGGCGGCCGGGGCGGCGGATGCCGAAGCCCGCCGCCTGAAGGTGGTGACCACCTTTACCGTTCTGGCCGACATGGCGCGGCAGGTGGCCGGGGACACGGCGGATGTGGTCTCGATCACCAAGCCGGGGGCCGAGATCCACGGCTATCAGCCGACGCCGCGCGACATCGCCAAGGCGCAGGGCGCCGACCTGATTCTGCGCAACGGCTTCAACCTTGAACGCTGGTTCGAGCAGTTCCTGCAAAACCTTGGCGACGTGCCCTCGGCCACGCTCAGCGACGGGATCGAACCGATCGAGATCGCGGGCGGGAACTATCAGGGCAAGCCCAACCCCCATGCCTGGATGGGGGTCGATAACGCCATGATCTATGTCGACAATATCGAAAAGGCGCTGGCCAAACGCGACCCCGCCAATGCCGCCACCTATGCGGCGAATGCGGCGGCCTACAAGGACCGGCTGCACGCGGCCCTTGACCCCCTGCGGGCCGAGATCGCCGCCGTGCCCGAGGCGCAGCGCTGGCTGGTCAGTTGCGAGGGGGCCTTCAGCTATCTGGCGCGCGATCTGGGCCTGCGCGAGCTGTATCTGTGGCCGATCAACGCCGACCAGATGGGCACACCGAAACAGGTGCGCAAGGTCATCGACGGCGTGCGCGCCGACCGCATCCCGGTGGTGTTTTGCGAAAGCACCGTCAATCAGGCGCCGGCCCAGCAGGTCGCGCGCGAGACCGGCGCAAGCTATGGCGGCGTGCTTTACGTCGACAGCCTGTCGCCGCCCGGCGGCCCGGTGCCCAGCTATCTGGAGCTGTTGCGGGTGACGACCCAGACCGTCGCCGACGGGCTGCGCGGCGCAAAGCCGCTGGCCCCGGAATGAGGCATGACCCATGACGCATGACAACCGACAGCCGCATCGCGGCAGAAAGACGACAGGATGAGGCAGGACAGCACCATCACGCTTGATCCCGGCATCGAGACCGACCCGGCCGGCGGGATCCTGGCCCGCGACGTGACCGTGACCTATCGCAACGGGCTGACGGCGCTAAGCCGCGCCAGCTTCCAGATCCCGCGCGGCACGGTCACGGCGCTGGTCGGCGTCAACGGCGCCGGGAAATCGACGCTGTTCAAGGCGATCATGGGTTTCGTGCCGCTGGCCTCGGGCGAGATCAGGCTGCTGGGCCTGCCCGTGCGCGAGGCGCTGCGCCAGAGCCTTGTCGCCTATGTCCCGCAATCCGAGGAGGTGGACTGGTCGTTCCCGGTGCTGGTCGAGGACGTGGTGATGATGGGGCGCTATGGCCATATGGGGTTCCTGCGCCGGCCCTCGGCCGCGGACCGGCATGCGGTCGATGTGGCGCTGACGCGGGTCAATATGCAGGACTATCGCCATCGCCAGATCGGCGAGCTGTCGGGCGGCCAGAAAAAGCGGGTCTTTCTGGCCCGCGCGCTGGCGCAGGACGGTCGCGTGATCCTGCTGGACGAGCCCTTTACCGGCGTCGATGTCAAGACCGAGGAACAGATCGTCACCCTGCTGGGCGAATTGCGCGCCGAGGGGCGGGTGATGCTGGTCTCGACCCACAATCTTGGCTCGGTCCCCGAGTTCTGCGACCGGGTGGTGCTGGTCCGGGGCACGGTGCTGGCTTACGGCCCGACCGAGACCACCTTTACCCGCGACAACCTTGAGGCGGCTTTCGGCGGCGTCTTGCGCCACATCACGCTGGGGGGCGACGCGCTGCATGACGACGACGACCCCCGCCACATCACCATCCTGAGCGACGACGAGCGCCCGCTGGTGCAATACGGCGACCGCACCCAGACCACGGAGCGCCGGGAATGAGCGTGCTGCTGGAGCCCTTCAACTATCACTACATGACCAGCGCGATGTGGGTCTCGGCGCTGGTGGGGGGCGTCTGCGCGTTCCTGTCGGCCTATCTGATGCTGAAGGGCTGGTCGCTGATCGGGGACGCGCTGTCCCATTCGGTCGTGCCGGGCGTCGCCGGCGCCTATATGCTGGGGATGCCCTTCGCGCTGGGGGCGTTCTTTTCGGGCGGGCTGGCGGCGGCGGCGATGCTGTTTCTGTCCGACCGTTCGGGGCTCAAGGCGGATGTGGTGATCGGGCTGATCTTTTCGGGGTTTTTCGGGCTGGGGCTGTTCATGGTCTCGATCAACCCGATGGCGATTTCGGTCCAGACCATCACCATGGGCAATATCCTGGCGATCACGCCCGCCGACACGCTGCAACTGCTGATCATCGGCTTCGTGTCGCTGGCGGTGCTGCTGGCCAAGTGGAAGGACCTGATGGTGGTCTTTTTCGACGAAAGCCATGCGCGGTCGGTGGGGCTGCGGCCGGGGCTGCTGAAGGGGGTGTTCTTCGTGCTGCTGTCGGCCTGCGTGGTCGCGGCCATGCAGACCGTCGGCGCGTTTCTGGTCATCGCCGTGGTCGTCACGCCGGGGGCGACGGCCTATCTGCTGTGCGACCGCTTTCCGCGGCTGATCGCGACCTCGGTCGCCATCGGCAGCACCACCAGTTTCGTCGGCGCCTATCTGAGCTATTTCCTTGACGGCGCGACCGGCGGCATCATCGTCTGCCTGCAAACGCTGATCTTCCTGATGGCCTTTGTCTGGGCGCCCAAGCACGGGCTTCTGGCCGCGCGCCGCAAGGCCGCGGCGGCGCTGGCGGCGGGGGGCACGCCATGATCCTGCTGGAGCCGTTTTATTTCACCTTCATGCTGAAGGCCTTTCTGATCGCCGCCATCGTGGCGGTGCCGACGGCGCTGTTGTCGTGCTTTCTGGTACTGCGGGGCTGGGCGCTGATGGGCGATGCGGTCAGCCATGCGGTGCTGCCGGGGATCGTGCTGGCCTATATCATGGGCTTTCCGCTGATCCTTGGCGCCTTTGGCGCGGGGATGCTGACGACGCTGGCGACCGGCTATCTGGCGCAGAACAGCCGGGTGAAGCAGGACACCGTCATGGGCGTCGTCTTTGCCGGCATGTTCGGGCTGGGGATCGTGCTTTATGCCTCGATCACCTCGGACATCCATCTGGACCATGTGCTGTTCGGCAATATGCTGGGGGTGCAGGCGAAGGACCTGTGGACCGCCGGGCTGATCTCGGTCGCGGTATCGGGGGGCCTGCTGGTCGGGTGGAAGGACCTGATGCTGCAAGCCTTCGATCCGGCGCAGGCGCGGGCCTCGGGGCTGCGGGTCGGCCTGCTGCATTACGGGCTGCTGACGGCGCTGTCGCTGACCATCGTCGCCACGCTGACCGCCACCGGGCTGATCCTTGCCGTGGGGCTGCTGATCGCGCCGGGGGCCACCGCCTTTCTGCTGGTGCGCAGCTTCGGGCGGATGCTGGCGGTCGCGGTCGGGGTCTGCCTGTCGGGGATGCTGGCGGGCGTTTACCTGAGCTATTGGCTGGACAGCGCGCCGGCGCCGACGATCATCCTTGTGCTGACGGGCATGTTCATCCTGGCCTTTCTGCGCCGCGTCCACCTGACCCGCCGCGCCACCGGCTAGGCTGGGGCAAACTGTCCCAGCCGTCCCCGCTTGGCAGCGCCATAAATCCAGAGTAGTAAAGTCAGGAAATAGCTCCGGATCTGTGATGATGCTCCGATCTGCCCTTGGCGCGCTTGCCGCCAGCCTGACCCTGACCGCCGCCCTTGCCCCGCCCGCAATCGCCCAGACCCTTGACGACCGCCACCTGCCAGTCGTGCCGCGCACGGCCAGGGAACAGGCGCGGATCAAGGCGGTGATCGCCCCGGCCACCGACTTCGCCACCCCCGAGAAATACGAGGCCAAGCCCGGCGGTGCCGCGACCGTGCGGGCGCGCGACACGGCGGATGCGTTCTCGCTATCCTCGGCCAATATGCCCTTTGCGCGCGAGATGGACTTCAAGCTGGGCAACGGGCTGTTCCGCAAGACATGGGTGGCGGCGCCGTCCTCGACCCGGGCCTCGGACGGGCTGGGGCCGTTGTACAATGCGCGCGGCTGTCAGGACTGCCACCTGAAGGACGGGCGCGGCCGCGTCCCGGACGAGGGCGGCTCGGCCGTGTCGATGTTCCTGCGGCTGTCGATCCCCGGGGGCGAGCCGCCGGGCGATATCGAGGAATGGCTGGCGACCCAGCCCGACCCGACCTATGGCGGCCAGTTGCAGGATTTCGCCGCCAACGGCCTGCCGCCCGAGGGGCGCATGGCGATCACCTATCAGGACCAGCCGGTGACGCTGGGCGATGGCAGCGTGGTGACGTTGCGCAAGCCCACATATGCGCTGGCCGATCCGGGTTACGGCCCGCCGCGCGCCGACCTGATGCTGTCGCCGCGCGTCGCGCCGCAGATGATCGGGCTGGGCCTGCTTGAGGCGATCCCCGCCGCCGACATCCTTGCCAATGCCGACCCCGACGACGCCAATGGCGACGGCATTTCGGGACGCGCCAGCATCGTGCCCTCGGCCGAATTCGGCGTGCCGATGCTGGGGCGCTTTGGCCTGAAGGGCGGCGCGCCGACGATCAGGGAACAGTCCGCCGGGGCGTTTTCCGGCGATATGGGCCTGTCGACGCCGGTGAAGCCCGACCCCCATGGCGAATGCAGCATGGCGCAGACCGATTGCCGCGCCGCCCCCGTCGGGCAGGAACCCGACACCCGCGACGGGCTTGAGGTGGATGCGAAAAGCCTTGATCTGGTGACCTTCTATTCGCGCAACCTTGCCGTGCCGGAACGCCGCCGCATCGACGATCCGGCGGTCCTGCGCGGCAAGGCGCTGTTCTATCAGGCCGGCTGCCCCGCCTGCCACGTCCCGAAATTCGTCACCAACCGCCTGAAGGACCAGCCCGAGCAAAGCTTTCAGTTGATCTGGCCCTATTCGGACCTGCTGCTGCACGACCTTGGGCCGGGGCTGGCCGACAACCGCCCCGAAGGGCGCGCCTCGGGCAGCGAATGGCGCACGGCGCCCCTGTGGGGGATCGGGCTGACCGGAACCGTCTCGGGCCGGACCGAGTTCCTGCATGACGGCCGCGCCCGCAACCTGACCGAGGCGATCCTGTGGCATGGCGGCGAGGCGCAGGCCGCCCGCGACAGCTTTGCCGGCATGACCAAAGCCGACCGCGACGCCATTCTTGAATTCCTGGGAAGCCTTTGATGGGTCTGAAGAACTTCGCAATCGCCGCGCTGCTGCTGATGGCCGCGCCTGTCCATGCCGATGTGGCGCAGGCGGTGAACGACCGCATCCTGCCCGGCCTTGCCGCGTTTCGCACGGCGACGCAGGCGCTGTCGGACGCGGCGGCGCGGACCTGCGCGCCCGACGAACTGCGCCCGCTGTGGAACGCGGCCTTTGACGCCTGGCTGCCGGTCAGCTTTCTGCGGCTTGGCCCCGGCGAAGAGCAGGGCCGCGCGCTGGCCATCGCCTTTTGGCCCGACCCCAAGGGCATCGGCGCCAAACAGCAGCGCCAGATGTTGCAGGCGCAGGACCCGGTGGTGAACGACCCCGCCGGTTTCGCCGAACGCTCGGTCGCGTTGCGCGGGTTGTTCGGGCTGGAGCGGCTGCTTTACCCGGCGCAACCGCCAAGCGGCGATTACCCCTGTGCGCTGACCCGCGCCACCGCCGCCGATCTGGCGCGCATGGCGGCCGAGATCGATCAGGGCTGGCGCGACGGGTTCGCCGCCACCCTGACCAGCGCCGGCCAGCCCGGCAACACCACCTATCTGACCGAGACCGAGGCGCGGCAGGCGCTGTTCACGCAGATGATGACCGGCTTTGAATTCACCGCCGACCAGCGGCTGGGCCGCCCCCTGGGCAGCTTCGACCGGCCGCGCCCGGAACGGGCCGAGGCGCGGGCCTCGGGGCGGTCGCAGCGCAATGTGGAACTGTCGCTGCAATCGCTGCTGTCATTCGCCGAGGTGCTGGCCGGTCCCCTGCCCGAGACGCGCGCCGATGTCGACCGGGCGCTGACGGCGGCGCGGGCGCTGGACGACCCGGATTTCGCGGGCTTCGCCAAGCCGCAGGGCCATGTCCGCGCCGAGGCGCTGCTGGGCCTTGTGCAGGCCGCCCGCGACAGCGCCGGGCTTGAGGCCGGGGATGCGCTGGGGGTGACGGTGGGTTTCAACTCGGCCGACGGGGACTGAGATGGCGACGCGACGCGGTTTCCTTGCGACTTTTGCCGCCGCGCTGGCGGTGCCACGCCTGACCTGGGCCGATGCCGGCAGCCCCGCCTTTCTGGCGGCGGCGAAACAGGGTCAGGGCTTTGTTCTGTGCGGGATCGGCATGGACGGCCAGATCGTCTTTACCCTGCCTTTGCCCGCGCGCGGCCATGCCGCCGCCGCCCATCCCATCCGCCCCGAGGCGGTGGCCTTTGCCCGCCGCCCCGGCACCTTCGCGCTGGTCATCGACTGCGCGCAAGGCGGCATCGCCCATCGCCTGACCCCGCCCGAGGGGCGGCAGTTCAACGGCCATGGCGCGTTTTCGGCTGACGGCGCGCGGCTTTACACATCCGAGGTGGTGGCCGAGACCAGCGAGGGGCGGCTGGGTGTCTGGGACGCCGCCGCAGGCTATCGGCGCGTCGGCGAATGGCCGACGAACGGCCTTGGCCCGCATGAATTGCGCCGGATGGCCGATGGCACGCTGGTCATCGCCAATGGCGGCATCCAGACCGATCCCGGCGACCGGCGCAAGCTGAACATCGAAACGATGCAGCCGAACCTGTGCTATCTGTCGCCCGAGGGGGTCGAGCTGGACCGCGTCACCCTACATCCCGACCTGCACCAGCTTTCGACCCGGCATCTGGCGCTGGGGCCGGATGGCCGCGTCGCCTGCGCCATGCAATGGGAGGGCGACCCCAGTGAGCCGGTGCCGCTGCTGGCGCTGTTCAGGCGCGGCGAGCCGGTGCAGATGTGCCCGGCCCCGGATGCCGAGGCCTGGGCGATGAAGGGCTATGCCGGGTCGATCGCGTGGAATGGCGGGCAGATCGCGCTGACCTCTCCGCCCGGGGGGGTGGTGCAGGTCTTTGACGGCGCGGGGACATTCGTGCAGACGATCCGGCGCAGCGATGCCTCGGGCGTGGCGCCGTTGGGGGATGGGCTGATGGTCACGGACGGAACCGGCGCCATCAGCCGCATTGGCCCCGCCGGGCTGGAGCCGATGCAGCGCCACGAGCTGGCATGGGACAACCATCTGGTCGCACTGGGTTAGGGCGCGGCCCCCGCGAAGGGGCCGCCTGCGCGCGGCTTACTGGAAGACCGCGTCGGGGTTATCCAGCGAATCCGAGCCCTCGAATTCCACCTTCGAGCCATCGACCACGGCAACCGCGCGCTGGATCGAGGCGGTCTGCGTCACCAGCGCATCGACCGCATCCATGATCAGCTTTTCGCCCCGCTTGTCGCCCGGCGCCAGCATCTGGTCATAGGCAAAGCCGCCATCCGCCGCCTGTTTCAGCGCCCCAAGCTTGGCCACGCTGTCCTCCAGTTCGGCGGTCAATTGCGTATTCACCGCCGGGTCGCCCGCGGCGACCAGTTCCGACAGCGACGGCCCCGAGACGACCTTGCCATCGGGCCGGGCATAGCTGCCCAGATAGACGTTGCGGATGCCCAGACCGTCATAATAGTGGCTGTTCTGGGTATTGTCCGAGAAGCAGTCCTGTTCCTCCTCGGGGTCGTTCAGCATCAGGCCCAGCTTCATCCGTTCGCCCGCCAGTTCGCCATAGGACAGGCTGCCCATGCCGATCAGCATGGTGCGCACGCCCTTGGCGGGGTCGGTGACGACGGCGGCACGCGCCGCCCCGCCCTCGGCCCAGTTGCCGGCCATCTCCTGCAGGTCGCGCACCAGAAGGTCGGTCGCGGCGGTCAGATAGGCGGCGCGGCGGTCGCAATTGCCGCCGGTGCAGCCCGCGCCCTGCACGAAGTCGGTATAGGGCCGCGCCCCCGCCCCCGGCCCGGTGCCGTTCAGATCCTGCCCCCACAGCAGGAACTCGACGGCGTGATAGCCCGAGGCGACGTTGGCCTCGATCCCGTCGGCCTCGTGCAGGCTGCGGATGGTGTCGGCGGTGATGGTGGTGGCGTCGACCTCGGTCGCGCCGATCCTGAATTTCGGCGTGGCGATGACGTTCAGGGTCGACAGCGGGTTTTCCTCGGACGGGCCGCCATAGGCATTGGCATCGACGTAATCGATCAGCCCTTCGTCCAGCGGCCACGAATTGACGCGGCCTTCCCAGTCATCGACGACCGGGTTGCCGAAACGAAAGACCTCGGTTTGCAGATAGGGCACGCGGGCGGCACGCCATGCCGCGCGCGCGGCCGCCAGCGTGTCGTCCGAGGGCTGGGCGACCAGTGCCGCCACCGCCGTTTGCAGCGCCTGCGCGGTGGTGGCGCTGTCGCCGAAGGCGGCGGCGGCGATGTCGGCATAGGTCTTGACGACCTCGGCCTTGTCCACGGCCAGCGCCGGGCCGGCCAGCAGCGTGCCGGTCAGAAGCAGGGAAATCAGGGTCGGTTTCATGGCGTGGCCTCGTGGATCGGATGATGCGGACGGGGGTGCCGGCACCGCCGGACCCGTCCGCAAAAGATGCCAGAGCATTATTATCAGAAATTCTGATGTCAATGGGCTGAATGGGCGCAGGCGGGGGCGCGATTTCCGTTGCGCGGACTAACATGTAACATGTAAGAAACCCGCAAGGGGGAGGGCGAGATGCGTCGAATCGCACCGATAGCGCCGGCGAAAAGCGTGGCCGATCAGGTCCGCGACGGGCTGCGCGATGCCATTGTCGACGGCCAGTTCGCCATGGGCGAGAACATCTCGGAGGAACGGCTGACGGCGCTGTTCGGGGTCAGCCGCTCACCCGTGCGCGATGCGCTGAACGCGCTGAAATTCATCGGTCTGGTCGAGATCCTGCCCAAGCGCGGCAGCTTCGTCTTTCTGCCCGGCGCGGCCGAGGTCGCCGACCTGTGCGAATTCCGCGTCATGCTGGAACGCGAGGCGGCGGTGCTGGCCATGGCCAAGGCCCCCGATGCGCTGGTCGCCCGGCTGGACGCGATCTGCCAGCGCATGACGCGGGCCGAGGATGCCGGCGATCACGCCGATTATGCCCGCGCCGACACCGCCTTTCACATGGCGTTCTTTGAGTTCTGCGGCAACCGGCTGGTCTGCGACGCCTATGCGCTGGCCGAGGCGCGCATCGCCACCCTGCGCACGGCGCTGACCGCGCCCTCGGACCCGTTGCGGCAGGCCAGCTTTCGCGAGCATCAGGAGATCGCCGCCCAGCTTGGCCGCCGCGACATGGACGGCTTTCGCGCCACGCTGGCCGAACATATCGACCGCACCCGCCGCATCGCCACCGACGAATTGCGCCGTTTTCAAAGAAAGGCCGACGAGACCCCGGCTTCGGCTGACCGGGGCGCCGGCTGACCAATCCGCCCGGCGCGCTGGTGTGCCGGGCTTTCTTCGCAGACAGGATGGACCCGGATGGGTGGATCGCAGATTTCTTCCGACATGGCCGCATGCAAGGCCGAACTGGCCCGGCGTTTCCCCGGCCCCGGCTGGCTTGAGGGCGCAGATGTCCCGGCCCGCAATACCCATGACGCCAGCTTCATGGCGCCGGTGCCGCCCGCGGGCGTCGTGCGGCCGAACGACCCGCAGGGATTCGCCGACGCCATGGCGATCTGCGCGCGCCACGGCGTGCCGGTGGTGCCGCAGGGCGGCATGACCGGGCTTGCGGGCGGCGCGCAGCCGCTGCCGGGCTGGATCGCGATCTCGTTCGAGCGCTTTGCCGGGATCGAGGAGATCGACCCGGCATCGGCCACGATGACCGTGCGCGCGGGCACCCCCCTTGAGGTGATCCAGCGCGCGGCGGATGAGGCGGGCTTCTTCGTCCCGCTGGATCTGGGGGCGCGCGGCTCGTGCCAGATCGGCGGCAATATCGGCACCAATGCCGGCGGCAACCGCGTCATCCGCTATGGCATGGCGCGCGACATGGTCCTGGGGCTGGAATATGTCCTGCCCGACGGCACGCTGGTCACCGGCCTGAACAAGATGATCAAGAACAACGCGGGCTATGACCTGAAGCAGCTTTTCATGGGGTCCGAGGGGACGCTGGGCATGATCACCCGCGCCGTCCTGCGCCTGTTTCCCAGGCCCGGCTGCACCTGCGCCGCGCTTTGCGGGCTGGCGCAGTATGAGGATGTGGTGGCGCTGCTGACCGCGGCGCGGCGCGGGCTGGGGCCGATGCTGTCGGCCTTTGAGGTCATGTGGGCGGATTACTGGCACGAGGCCACCGTCACCGTCCCGAATGTCCGCCGCCCGATCTCTGGCGAGCATGCCTATTACGTCCTGATCGAGATGCAGGGCATGGATGCCGCGCTGGACGCGCCCCGTTTCGAGACCTGGCTTGAGGCGCAGTTCGAGGCCGGCCTGATCGAGGACGCCGCCATTGCGCAAAGCATGGCCGATATCGCCGCCTTCTGGCGGGTGCGCGATGTTGCGGGCGAGCTGGCCTCGGTCCTGGGGCAGTATACGGCCTTCGACATCGGCCTGCCGGTGGGCGCGATGGACGATTTCGCGCGCGAATGCCGGGCGGCGCTGACGGCGGCGCTGCCGGGCTGCCTGTCGCTGTATTACGGCCATATCGGCGACGGCAACATGCATATCGTGGCGCTGGTGCCGGGATCCGCGCTGCATCCCGGCAAGCAGATTTCCGAAATCGTCTATCGCACGGTCAAGGGCTATGACGGCACCATCTCGGCCGAACATGGCATCGGGCTGGTGAAAAAGCCCTATCTGCCGCTTAGCCGGACGGCGGGCGAGCTGGCGCTGATGCGGCGGCTGAAACAGGCGCTGGACCCGCAGGGCGTGCTGAACCCCGGCAAGGTCTTTGATATGCTGCCCGAAACCGACACCCATCAGGAGGACGCGCCATGAACCCGCTGAAGGCCCGGCTGGCGGCCGGCGAAACCATCCGGGCGGCATGGGCCGGGCTTGGCAGCCCCGATGTGGCCGAGATCATGGTCCGCCACGGCTGGCCGGTCGTCGTCATCGACGGCGAGCACGGCATCGGCGATATCGAGAACTGGGTCGCCATGGCCCGCGCCGTCGAGGCCGCCGGCGGCGAGGCGATCCTGCGTGTGCCCGAAGGCTCGGACGCGCTGCTGAAACGGGTGCTGGACCGCGGCTTCCGCTCGATCATCGTGCCGATGGTGAATTCGGCGCAAGAGGCGGCCCGGATCGCGGCCGCTTGCCGCTATCCGCCGCTGGGCCGGCGCGGCTATGCGGCGCCGGTGGTGCGCGGCTCGGGCTTCGGGTCGGTTCCTGGCTATGCCCTGCACGCCGCAGCCGAGGAATTGCTGCTGATCGTGCAATGCGAACATGCCGATGCCGTGGCCGGGATCGAGGCGCTGGCCGCCGTCGATGGCGTGGACATGGTGTTCATCGGGCCGAACGATCTGGCGGGGTCGATGGGGCTTTTGGAGCAGCTTGAGGCCCCTGCCCTGCACGCTGCCTTCCAGCGGGTCGAACAGGCCGTCGCCGCATCGGGCAAGATGCTGGGCACGATCACCGGGCCGGGGCGAAGCTGGGGCCAGCTTGCCGCCGGGGGCTATCGGCTGATCGTCGGCCCCACGGATGCGCAATTCGTCATTGCCGGCGCCCGCGCCAGCGCCGAGGCGGCGCGGGGCTGATCCCGCCCGCCCGATCGGTCGCCGGTCGCCCGCCCGGTGGCCGGGCGGGCATCGGGTCACATGACGTCGACGGTCACATGAAATAGGGCTTGTCGCCGTCCGTCCCCGGCTTGTTCACGCCAAGGTCGGCGCCGCGATGCAGGTCCGGGTCGCGCAGGATGCGGGCGATCAGGTCGGCCACGCTTTTGCGCGACACGACGGTGCCACGGAAGGGCTGGTCGCGGCTGGTGGTTTCATACTCCACCTCGTCCTCATCCGTCAGCCATGCGGGGCGCAGAATGGTGTAATCCAGCCCCGAGGCCACGATTGCGGCGGCGGCGCGGCGAAAGGGCTTCAGGTCCTCGCCGATGGTCGCGTCGTTCCATTCGCCGAACTTGCCCGGCACCTCGTCATGGATGCCAAGCGACAGCACAAAGACCAGCCGGCGAACGCCCTGCGCCTGCATGGCGGCGATCACCGCATCGGCCTGTTCGTCGAGGTTCTCGCCGGTCAGGTTGGCATAGACGACATCCTGCCCCCGCACGGCCGCGCCAAGGGCGGCGGCGTCCAGCACATCGCCCTGGATGACGCGGGCATTGGCGGGTGCCGCGCCCAGTTTCGCGGCATTGCGCAGAAACAGGGTCATCTGCTGGGCGTCGTCGCCTGCAAGGTCATCGATGACATGGCGCGCGATCTGGCCGCTGGCGCCGAGGATCAGGGTCTTGGTCATGGCTCTCTCCTGCCCGGAAGGGGGCGAGACCGATGTCCGCGCCCGATGACGCCGAAGATAGCGGCGCGTCGGGCCAGAGATAAGCATCTGGAAACTGCATGGTGTTATAAGCTGGGTGATGAATGGGCTGTGGCGCCCTGCGCCAGTTCCGCGACCAGCCGCGCCCGATGAACCTTGGCCTGCTGATGAGCGAGGGGACCGGGCGCACGCGCCTGCACATGGCCTTCATGTCGCACGCGCAGGGCTGGATCGAGGCGCAAAGCACCCGGCTTCTGGGCCTGAAGGGTCGCGGCGGCTAAAGCCCGGCCAGCAGCGCGGCGCTGGCGGGCAGTTTCGCAAGGCTTGCATCGATGCGCTCGCGCCAGCGGGGGCCGCGGGCGCGAGCGTCCTCCAGCGCCTCGGCCAGATCGTCGGGGCGGTCCCCGGCCAGCGCGGCGATCAGCGTTTCGGCCTGCGCGCGGTCCTTGGCCGATTTCAGCCGGTCGCCGTCGCGGCGGCGGTCGGCGACGATCAGCTTGTGGATGGCGAACCGTTCGGGGCGGGGGATCTGCACCAGCACGCCGCTGCGATAGGGAATCGCGGCGGGGATCGGCTCGGCGATCAGATAGTTGAGGTAATGCAGCGCCTGCGCCTGCACGCCAAGCGCCGGCAGGTCGCGCAGCCCCTCGTCGCCAAAGGCGGGGGTCAGGAATTCGACCAGCGCATTCCCCGCCGTCTGCCGCCAGCGCCACGTCCGGCCCTGTTCAAGGCTGGGCACCGGCGCGAACGAGAACTCTGCCAGCACCTGCTGCACCGGAGGTGCCGCGGCATCTTCCAGCGCCAACGACAGGCGGTGGAAGCTGGCGATGTCCAGATCGTCGGTCTGCGCGGCGTGGTTCAGGCCAAGGCGCAGGTTCAGTTCCCCCTCATACAGGCGAAAGGCATGGGTGCCGACCACGGTGCCGCCAAGGCGAAAGACGCCTGCCCCCGACAGCGCCGCCATCAGGCTGCCGGTCGAGGGGTCAAGGCCCATATACCCCTCGGCCCGCAGCAGCCGCACAAGGCGCGCGCGGTCGCGGCGGCGCTGTTCGGCGGGGGCGCGGTCCTGGTCATGGCGGGCGATGCGGGCGGCAAGCTCGGGCGTGTCCTCGCCGATATAGTGCTTACGGACCTCGTTGCCGACGCGGTAGCTGTCATACCAATAGACGCGGTCGCCCCGCTGCACGCGGGTGGGGGTGCCGCGCAGATCCGAGGCTGCCTCGTCCCGCAGGGCGCGGGTCAGGTCGTGATAGGCGGCATGGGCGATGGCGCTGTGGTGCTGGGGCATGTTCAACAACCTTGATGATTGTTGAATACACCCGTGTTCAACAAAAGGAAAGACTGTTGAACATGTGTGGTCCAAGGCAGGTTTACGCCGGCGGAGGGGCGTCTTGGCGATGGCGGCAAGGTGAATGATCATGTCGGGCTTCAGGGCCGCCAGCGCCGATGCCGCGCCGGGGGCCGAAAGGTCCGGGACGATGGCTTCGGCCAGCCGCGCGGTCAGCTTGCGGCCGATCTTCCCGGCCGCGCCAACGATCATCACATGCATGGCCCGCCCCTTACTTTTCGGTCCGGACGGTGGGGCGCTTTTCGTCTGGCCGGATGCGGGCGTCGGTTGCGCCGCCACGCTTGCGCGCAGTCGGTCTGATCCCGCCTGCCGCCGGGAACGAGGGTCCTGCGCGATCAGCCCTCGCGCGTGGCCAGCCCCTCGACCAGCACGGCCAGCGCCGCCGTGATCGCGCATTCGCCGACCTTTTCGGCGATCAGCAGCCCGTCCAGCGTCAGCAGCGTCAGCCCGTGCAACTGCGCCCAGCAGGCCCCCGCCTGTCCGCGCACCGGGCGGGCCCGGATCAGCCCCTCGGCCTGCCCGCGTTCAAGGACAGCGATCACCTCGTCAAAGGCGCCCATCGCGCGGTCCGACAGATGCAGGTCGGGATTGCCGCCCAGCTCGGCCCCGAACATCAGCCGGTAAAGGCCCGGATTGGTCTGGCCAAAGGTCAGATAGGCCCAGCCCATCGCGGTCAGCGCCGCCAGTGCATCGGCGTTGGCGCCAAGGCTGGCGCCCCGCAGGGCGTCGCGCAGCCGGTCAAAGCCGATCAGCGCGATTTCGGTCAGAAGCGCGGCCTTGTCGGGGAAATGCTTGTAGGGCGCGGCGTGGCTGACGCCGGCGCGGCGCGCGACCTCGCGCAGGGTGAATTGCGGCCCTGCCCTTTCGTCCAGCATGGCGATGGCGGTGTCGATGACGGTGCGGCGCAGGTCGCCGTGGTGATAGGGGCGGTCGTCCGGGGGCGGCATCGTTTATGTTTCCACTGAAAACATCATCTGGATCGGGCGATTCCGGCGCGTTGTCAAGCGGGAAGTTATCACCGACAACATCGCCGCCGGTCAGGGCGCGATCAGCCGCACCTGCCGGATGGCGGCATCGCTGCGCAGGACCGCGATGCGCAGGCGCTCGATCAGGTGGGTCTGGACGTAGCTGGCGTGAAAGCGCGTCGGCGCGGCCAGCACCAGGCAATCGCCGCTGATCCCGCCATCGGCCAGCCCCGCGAACCAGGCGTCGAACAGCGCCGCGTCCTCGGCCCGCAGCCGCGCCTGCGCCGCGCCCCAAAGGCCGGTCGCGGGCAAGGCATCGGCCCGGCGCAGCGGCACGACATTGCCGGGCGGCCCCGCGTCGCCGGGCTGGCCGGCGCCCCCTGCCCTTTCGACGAAATCCGGGCCGATATTCGGCCATTCGGCGCGTGTGTCCAGCATGATGCGCGTGATGTTCAACCCCAGGACCGAGACGCGGCCGCGCGTGCCCTGCTGCTTGACCTCGACCCAGCCAAGCGCGCGCAGGCGGGCCATCTCGCGCTTGACGGTGCGTTCGTCGACACACCACAGCCGCGCGATCTCGCGCTGGCCGACGCTCAGCTCGTCGCGCTGCCAGTTGTAGCGGCTGGTGATCAGCGCCATCAGCCGCAGCACCAGCCGCTGCCGATGCTTGTCCGAGGCCAGCCCATGCGCCATCATCGCCGATAAAAGGTCGTATTTCTTTGCCGCGGCCTCACGTCCGACGGCCCGGGTCACCTGCATCACCGCTCCTGTCCCCGGTATGTTCGGGGTCCTTATTGCCTGCTCGGCAGCGCCCGTTCTGTGCCGGGTCGTTGCAATTGCGGGGACGATCTTCGCCGTCCTGCCGGGCGCTTTAAAACGCTTTTCGCCGCCTTATGCGTATTTGCGTCCTGCTTTCCGATTCTGTCAAGCAATTTGCCGGAGAGCGCCCGGAAGCTGCGAAAACCAAAGGATAAAATCGGTATCACTGGTATAGGGGGACAGTCTGGATGACACCCTTTCAGCCGGTTTTGTCCCCTGATCCGGTGCTGTCGGACGCGATGCTGTCCCGTGATCGCGCCGTGCTCTGCGGGACCGCCCTGCCCTGCCCCGCCTGGACCGATTCGCAACTATCCGCCGGAAATCCAGCGTTTTCATCGTTTTCCGTGACATAGTGAATTTGGCTTTTGCCAAAAAAGCAAATCCGGCGTAAAAGCGGATCAAACAATAATCAGCGTCCTAACTGATACAGGCAAGACATGTATACGCATGAAGACCTCGCGCGGCTGCAGGCGCAGTCGCTGAAGATGCAGGGCTGGATCCGGCGGCAGACCTTCAGCCCCTCGAACGAAAAGACGCTGCGGCGCTTTTCAAGCTGGGAGGTCGCCGAACTGATCTTCCGCATCAACCAGTCCACCTTTCGCGGCAAGCTGGCCGCCGATCCGAACCTTCCCCTCGGGGAAGTCGAAGAGGACGGCCGCCAGCGCTGGTTCAGCCTTGACGAGGTGAACGAGCTGCGCCGCCGCGTGCGCATCAACCGCAAGTCGCTGATGCCCCCCCGCCCCGAGGGCAAGCGCGCCTTTCGCGCCGCCATTGCCAATTTCAAGGGCGGCGCCGGCAAGTCGACGGTGGCGCTGCATTTTGCCCATGCCGCGGCGCTGGACGGCTATCGCGTGCTGGTCGTCGACTTCGACCCGCAGGCGACGCTGAGCCATTCCATGGGCCTGACCGATGTGGGTGAGGATCACACCGTCTGGGGCATCATGGCCCGCGACCTTGAGCGCGAAACCGACCGCATGAACACCGCCGCCAGGGGCGCCGAAAGCGGCACCGCCCTGCCCCAGCGCAAGCTGCCGGCGGCGATCCGCGATATGGGTCTGGGCACGCTGCGGCCAGCGGATTTCATCAAGCCGACCGCCTGGCCGACCATCGACATCGTGCCCAGCTGCGCCAATGCCGCCTTCGTCGAATTCGCCAGCGCGCAGTACCGGCATCTGAACCCGGAATGGACCTTTTTCGGCGCGGTGTCGCGGTTTCTGGACAGCCTTGCCGACGACGCCTATGACCTGATCCTGTTCGACTGCCCGCCCGCCATCGGCTACCAGTCGATGAACGCGGTCTTTGCCGCCGACATGCTTTATATCCCCTCGGGGCCCGGCTACTGGGAATACGATTCGACCACCAGCTTCATCGGGCAATTGTCCGAGGCGCTGGAGGACCTGTCGCATGGCTTTGAAAACTTCCCCACGGGGAAGATCCGCCTGCCCAAGGCCTTTGCCGATATCCGCTTTCTGATGACGCGATATGAGCCGTCGAACGAATTGCATCAGGCGATGATGGGCGCGTTCCGGCAGGTCTTTGGCGACCGCATGGCCGAGCACCCGATCGAACTGACCCGCGCCGTCGAACAGTCCGGGCGGTTCCTGTCATCGATCTATGAGATCGACTATCGCGAAATGACGCGTGGCACCTGGCGGCGGGCGCGCGCGACATTCGACCAGGCCTATGAGGAATTCCGCAATCACGTCATCGCCGCATGGACCAAGCTGGAGGACCGGGCATGAGCCGCAAGCGCCGCATGTTCGACATTGAAATGCCCGACGAAGCCGCCGCCACCGAAACCTTCCCCGCGGGGAAGGATGCCGCTGATCACCGCCGCGGCCCGATGGCGACCGCCATCGCTGAGACGGTCGAGTCCAGCCGCGACCGCGCCCGGGTCGAGGCCGGGATCCGCGCCGAAAACGATGCGCTGGCGGCCGAGCATGTGCGGATGAAGCGCGCCGGGCTGATCACCGACCTGATCCCGCTGGACGCCATCGACACCGGCAAGCTGATCCGCGACCGCAGGCCCGGCCCGGATTTCGAGCTGGCCGAACTGGTCGCCTCGATCCGCGAGATCGGGCTGTCGAACCCGATCCGGGTCGAGCCGGCGGCGGACGGGCGCTATGAACTGATCCAGGGCTGGCGCCGGCTTTCGGCCTATCGCCAGCTTCTGGACGAGACCGGCGATGCGGAAACATGGGGCGCCATTCCCGCCGGCATCGCCGCGCGCGGCGACCAGCTTGAACAGCTTTACCGCCGCATGGTCGATGAGAACATGGTCCGCAAGGACGTGTCCTTTGCCGAAATGGCGCAGCTTGCGCTGCATTACGCCATGGACCCGCTGACCGCCGAACACGACCCCGAAAAGGCGGTGGCGTTGCTGTTCAAATCCGCCGGCTACCAGAAGCGCAGCTATATCCGCAACTTCATCCCGCTGGTCGAGGCGCTTGGCGAGACGCTGCTTTACGCCAATGAAATTCCCCGGGCGTTGGGGCTGACGCTGGCGCAGCGGCTGGCCGAGGTGCCGGGCACCGCCGCCGCCATCCGGGCCGAGCTGAAGGACTGGGACACGCGCGCTGTCAAGGATGAACTGGACATCCTGCGCCGATATGCGGGGCTGGGCGGCGATGCCGGCATGGACCAGCCGGCAAGGCGGCTGGCCGCGCCCGACATGGCCGAGGAACGCGCCCGGATCACCTTTCAGATCCAGCAGCCGCATGGCAACGCCAAATGCACCGCGGCGAACGGGCGGCTGGAAATCCGGCTGGCGCGCGACTTTACCGCCATCGACCGCCGCCGGCTTGAGGCTGCGGTGCGGGCGATGCTGGAAAGCCTGGATTGACCGCTATCTTCCCCGCCGGGAAGGTGGCGGCGGCCCTCTGCGAAGATATCTTCAGTAATCCGCATTATCGCGGTATATTGCGGATATGATTGATTCCGATCCAGATCCGAAGGGCGCGGGGAAAATGCCCGGACCCGCCCGGACGGACAGCCTGGCGCCGCTTTTCGATGCAGGTGCCTGGCGGGCCGCGCAGGCGGAGCTTGCCGTCGAACTGGCCCTGGCCGCGCAGGCGCTGGGGCGGCTGGACGAGGTCATGGCCGGGCAGGGCGAGGCCACCCGCGACGGCGCCACCCGGCGGCTGGCGCTGATCGAGATCGAGGCGATGCTGTGGGCCGAGGGCCGCCCGCTGCGCCGCGAAGAGATCGGCCGCGACCTGATGGAGGCCCGCGCCGGCGCCGATCTTGAAGCCATGCGCATCGCGCGCTGGGGCCTGCGGCGGCTGGAGGGGCAGGGCGCCACCTCCGATCTGCGCGGCTTTCTTGGCCTTTACCGCACCGGCCTCGGCGGTCTTGCCGAGCCTTTGGCGACGCGCCCCACCGGCGAGGATTTCGACGCCGCCGAGGCCGAGTTCCGCGCCATGGCCGCCACGCTGGAGGGCATCCTGCCGCTGGCCCGCGCCCCGGCGATGCGCAGCCTGTGGCGGCTTTGCGGCATCTCGCCGCCCGAGGCGCTGAGCGAACCCGCGACATGGACGGCGCGCGACATGGCGGCGGATTGCGAGGCGCTGGCCTTTGTCCCCCATGGCCGGCACGGGCGGGGGGTCTGGATCGATGGCGGCCCGCCGGCCGAGCGCCTGCGCCGCCACCTTGCGGCGGTGACGCAGGGCGCGACCGAGGCGCGGCAGGAACTGGCGCGGATCGCCGCCTGGCAGACCCGCGCGCTGGCGGCGACGGCGCGGATCAAGGGCGAGAACCCCGCCCGCGTCATCGCCGAACTGGCGGCGCAGCCGCTGCTGAGCGCCGCCATGCTTGAGGCGCAGACCGGCATCAGCCGCGATACCGCCGAGCGCCTGCTGGCACGGCTGCGCGACCTGGGCCTTGCGCGCGAGATCACCGGCGCAAGGCGGTTCCGGTTGTGGACGGCCTCGGGTTAAGGCCGTCCGTCTGGCGAACCGTCTGCGTGAACGGGCGGGGTTAACGGGCGGCGTTATCCGGCCAGCGGGCTTTTGCGGGCGGTGAAGCCCTGCGCCATGTCATAGGCGTGGCCCAGTTCCAGCAGTGCGCGGTCGCCGCGGGGCCGGCCAAGGATTTGCAGGCCCATGGGCAGGCCGGCGGCATTGAAGCCCGCAGGCACGGCCAGCGTCGGCACCCCGGCAAGGCTGGCGGGAATGACCACCTCCATCCAGCGGTGATAGGTGTCCATCTTGTGGCCCGCGATCTCTTTCGGCCAATGCTCGCGCGCGTCGAAGGGGAAGATCTGCGCCGTCGGCAGCACCAGATAGTCGTAGGTCCCGAACATGCCCAGGACCGTCTCATACCAGCTTGAGCGGGTCAGGCTGGCATTATAGACCTGCGCCCCGGTCAGCGAACGGCCATGCTCGATTTCCCAGATCGCCTCGGGCTTCAGCAGCGCGCGCGCCTTGGGGTTGTCGTAAAGCGCCGCCATGCCGCCGCCGACAAGGAAGCTGCGCAGCGTGATCCACGAGGTCCACAGCCGGTCCATCGCGAAATCGACCTTGGCCGGTTCGACCGTGGCGCCGATCTGTTCCAGCACCTTCAGGCCACCGTCGCAGGTCTCCAACACGCCCGGCTCCATCGGCAGGTAGCCGCCCAGATCGCCAAGCCAGCCGATGCGCGCGCCCTGGGCACCGGCGCCGGTCAGGGGGGCGGCGAATTCGCTGCCATCGCCCGAAAGCGACAGCGGCATCCGCGCATCATAGCCCGCCTGGGTCGAGAACAGCATCGCAAGGTCGGCGACATTGCGGCCCATCGGCCCTTCATAGCCAAGCTGGCCGAAGAAGATTTCCGGCGTCGGCCCATAGGGCACGCGCCCCAGCGAGGGGCGGAAGCCATAGACGTTGTTCCAGCCCGCGGGGTTGCGCAACGACCCCATCATGTCGCTGCCATCGGCCACGGGCAGCATGTCGGTGGCCAGCGCCACCGCCGCCCCGCCCGAGCTGCCGCCCGCCGACAGCGCCGGGTCATAGGCGTTCAGCGTGGTGCCGTAGACCTCGTTATAGCTGTGCGAGCCAAGACCGAATTCCGGGGTATTGGTCTTGCCGATGAAGATGGCGCCGGCGGTACGGGTGCGAGCGACCAGCGCGGAATCGGCCTTGGGCACGTTGTCGACAAGGCCGCGGAAACCCTGCGTCGTCACCATGCCGCGGGTGGCGGTCAGGTCCTTCGGGGCCTGCGGGATGCCATGCAGCCAGCCGCGGTCGCGCCCGGCGGCAAGGTCGGCATCGGCCTCGGCCGCCTCGGCCAGCAGCGCATCGCGCGGGCGCATGGCGACGATGGCGTTCACGCGCGGGTTCACCGCCTCGATATGATCCAGATAGGCGGTCATCACCTCGACGCAGCTCAGCTTGCGGTCATGGATGGCGCGGCTGAGATCCAGCGCCGACAAAGCGGTGATCTCGCGCGTGGCGGCGGCGCGGGCAGAAAGGCCCGAGGCCGCAAGCGCGGCGGTGGCAATGGTCAATTTCATCATGTCGCGGCGTCCGATTCCAAAATTGCTTTGCACAATCAGTTTCCTCGTCCTTGGGGGGTTCGGCAATGGTGCAGGGTCCGCGCGGGGCGGCCCGCCGGTCCAGAAAGCCGGATTTCGCAG
Organism: Paracoccus sp. (in: a-proteobacteria); assembly: GCA_046348875.1. GTDB lineage: Bacteria > Pseudomonadota > Alphaproteobacteria > Rhodobacterales > Rhodobacteraceae > Paracoccus. Next base: position 10,995 of record JAXMDJ010000008.1, on the reverse strand, counting down.
CGCCGGTCATGACATATGCGGCCAAACCGCCGCATCGCGGCCGGGCAGGGGGCGGGGCCAGCTTGACCGGGCGGGGCAGGGCGCCTAACAGGGGCGGCATGACCCGGACCGCGCAAACCCTTGCCAACCGCTATTATCCGCTGCCCTGAGCAGCGGAACGTCCTGTCATGCGACCGCTGTGCCCAACCCGCCAGCGGACCCGTCTTTTTCCCGGAAATCCAGACGCTGGCCCCCTTTCAGGAACCCGCCATATGTCTGTTTCACCCCGTTCCGTCCTGATCCTTGGCTTTGGCGCCTTTGGCCGGCTGGCCGCGCGGGCGCTGGCACCTTATCTGCCGGTCGCGGTCTGCGACCCCGACACCGGGGCGCAGGGCAGGGCGGCGGCGCTTGGCCTGCCGCTGGTGCCGGCGGCGCGCGCGGGCGAATTCGATATCGTCCTGCTGGCGGTGCCGGTGCCGGCGCTTGCCGGTGCGCTTGCCCTGATCGCGCCGCATCTGCGCGCGGGGCAGATCGTCGCCGATGTCTGCTCGGTCAAGGAGGGGCCGGCCGCGCTGATGTGCCGCGCGCTGCCCGAAGGGGTCGAGATCCTCGCCACCCACCCGATGTTCGGCCCGCAAAGCATGCCCGGCGATCTTGCGGGCGGGCGCGTGGTTCTGTGCCCGCTGCGCGGCGCGGGGTGGCGGCGGATCGCGGCGTTCCTGCGGCATGTGCTGGGGCTGAAGGTCATCCTGACCTCACCCGCCGAGCATGACCGCCACGCCGCGCTGACCCAGGGGCTGACGCATCTGCTGGCCCGCGCGCTTGACGAATTCCAGCCGCATCCGCTGATCCGCACCCGCAGCTTTGACCTGCTATGCGCGGCGCTGGACCTTGTGCGCAGCGACGCCCCCGAGGTCTATGAGGCCGTCACCCGTGCCAATCCGCATGTCGCATCCCATGTCGCGAGCCTTGGCGAAAAGCTGGTGCGGCTGTCGGGCGGGGCGGGCGCGTGATCGCTTGCGGCTTTTTGGCGCGCTGATGCGCGAAGGGCGATGGGCCATATTCTTGTCGACCATGGCGGCGAAGACCGCGCGCCTGAGGCTGCATTCAGATGCGGGCGACCAAAGCGAACGAAGAACCTTACGCCGAACGGGCGCGAGGGATAAACGCAACCGTGAGGGACGAAGGGGAAAGAATCCGATGACGGCGACATGCGATCACGACGATGAGTTCGACAATACGATGAGCATCTGCTGCATCCATGTCTTTGAGCATAAAAGGCCGATATTATTCGTACATAGAGATGCAACGGTCACCGACGGCTGTCTGGAACCAGTCCAGTACATGTGCGGTGAGGAAGACCACTACTCATCCAAGGATGGACGGATCGTCTGCGTCGGACATCTTCTGGAACATGATCCGACAATCCTGCCGCCCGCGGCGATAAAGCCCGGTGAAGCCTTCTCTCGGCGGTCGATGGATGCGCCGTGGGAGGTGGACGTCGCCGATTGACCAAAGCGGCGCGCCCTTGCGCAAATCCGCTTTGGCGACATTTCCGGGGAATGACGGCGCATCGCCATGTCCCCAGGCGCGTCAGACGCTGGTAAAGCCGCCTTCGACCATCAAAAGCGCGCCGTTGACCATGCCGGATGCGTCCGAGGCCAGATAGAGCGCGGCGTCGGCCACCTCGACCGGCTCGGCGAAGCGGCGGGCAGGGGTGGCGTCGCGGAAGGGGTCGCCCTTTTCGGGCTTGCCCCAGACCTGCCGGCCCATCGGCGTCATCACCACCGTCGGGCAGATCGCGTTGACCTGCACATTGTGCCGCGCCCATTCCGCGCAAAGCGACTTGGTCAGCGCATTCAGCCCACCCTTCGAGGCGGTATAGGCGGCATGGTCGTCCAGCGCGATCACCCCGGCCTGGCTGGAGATGTTGATGACCTTTCCCCAGCGCTGCGCGATCATCGCCGGGCCAAGGGTGCGCGCGGTCAGGAAGGGCGCACGCAGGTTCACGGCCATCAGCCGGTCCCAGTCTTCGGTGGAAAATTCAAGCGCGGGCGCGACCAGCGCGATGCCGGCCGAGTTCACCAGAATGTCGATCGTACCCCATTCCGACAGCGCGCGTTCGCAGGCGGCGACGGGTTCGGTGGGGCTGGCCATCTCGGCCACAAGGGTCAGGCAGCGGCGGCCGTGGTCGCGCACGGTCCGGGCGGTCGCGGCAAGATCGGCCTCGTCACGGCCCAGGGCCACGATGTCGGCCCCGGCCTCGGCGAAGACGGCGGCGATTTCGGCGCCGATGCCCTTCGAGGCGCCGGTGATCAGCGCCTTGCGGCCCTTAAGCGAAAAGCGGTCCTGCCAGCTCATGGTTCACTCCTGCCTGATATGGCGGGCGCGCATCGGCATGAGGTCCACGCCGATACGCTTGCGCCGATACGTTCACGCCGCCACGCCGCCCGAGGCGAGCGTCCGCCCGTCGGCGCCGAAATGGTGCTGGCGCTGCACCGGCAGGTCAAGGCCGATCACCGCACCATGGTCAAGTGTGGTGTCGCCCTCGGCGCGGACGACAAGCTCCTGCCCGCCGGCAAGGCGCACATAAAGATAGGCGTCCCCGCCCAGCGTTTCGGTCAGCGTCACCGTCGCGGCAAGCTGGCCCTGACCCGCGGGACGCAGCACCAGATGTTCGGGGCGGATGCCCAGCTTGACCGTGCCCGCGGGCGCGGCCCCCAGCGCGACGCCCTCGACCATGGCCTGTCCCTGATGCAGCGCGACGGGCAGAAAGTTCATGGCGGGCGCGCCGATGAAGCCGGCGACGAATTCGCTGGCCGGGCGGTTGTAAAGCTCCATCGGGGCGCCGACCTGTTCGATCCGGCCGGCGTTCAGCACCACGATCTTGTCGGCCATGGTCATCGCCTCGACCTGATCGTGGGTCACATAGACCATCGTCGCCTTCAGGTCGCGGTGCAGGGCCTCAAGCTCGACCCGCATCTGCACGCGAAGTTTGGCGTCCAGGTTCGACAGCGGTTCGTCGAACAGAAAGACCTTGGGTTCCTTGACGATGGCCCGGCCGATGGCCACCCGCTGGCGCTGGCCGCCCGAAAGCTGGCCGGGCTTGCGGTCCAGATAGGGTTCAAGTTGCAGGATCCGCGCGGCATCGGCGATCCGGCGCTTGCGGTCATCGGCGGGGAAGTTGTTCACCTTCATCCCGAAGTCCATGTTCTCGCGCACCGTCATATGCGGGTAAAGCGCATAGGACTGGAACACCATCGCCACGTCGCGGTCCGAGGGCGCCGCGCGCGTCACGTCGCCGTCGCCAATGTGGATGGTCCCGTCCGAGATCTCCTCCAGCCCCGCGATCGAGCGCAGCAGCGTGGACTTGCCGCAGCCCGAGGGGCCGACGAAGACCGCGAATTCGCCATCCGCGATGGTCAGCGAGACCGAATGCAGCGCCTGCGCCGCGCCGTAGAACTTGTTCACGCCTGACAGCCTGACCTCGGCCATGGGGTCCCCTCCGTTGCGCTACCTGCCTTGCGGAACTGTGTAGCTGTTTTTTTTCAATTGACTCAAGCGGATTTCGATACATTTATATGTCCAGCGATACAAATGGAAGTCAATTCCCTGACGCTGACCCAAGAGGGAGGAAAACATGAAGCTGAAATCACATGTCGGCGCGCTGGCGCTGGCGTCCGTTTCGCTGGCCGCACTGGCCGGCACCGCGCAGGCCTGGTCGCTGGAAGAGGCCGCCAAGCCCTATGCCGGGACCGAACTGGAGGTCCTGTTCCTGGACCGCCCCGGCTATAACGCCGCCATCAAGATGCTGCCCGAATTCGAGAAGGCCACCGGCATCAAGGTCAATTACACCACCGTCCCCTATGAGAACGCGCTTGGCGAACAGGTGCGCGACTTCGTGGCCGGGGGCGATCTGGACATTGCGCTGATCGATCTGGTCTGGATCGGCAACTTCGCCGAAAACAACTGGCTGGTGCCGTCCGAGACCTTCATCAAGAACCCGGCGCTGGCCGATCCCAACCTTGATATGCCGGATTTCTTCCCGCTGGTGCTGGACGCCTTCGGGTCGTGGAACGGCGTGAACTACGGGCTGCCCTTCGACAACTATTCGGGCCTGCTGTTCTATAACCGCTGCATGCTTGAGGCGGCGGGCTTCAAGAACCCGCCGGCGACCTGGCAAGAGGTGATGGACACCTATGGCCCGGCGCTGACCAAGGACGGCAAATATGCCTATGCGCTGCAATCCAAGCGCAACGAAACCCAGTCGGCCGACAGTTTCGCGCGTTTCCTGTGGCCGTTTGGCGGCAGCTTCCTGAATGCCGAGTTCAAGTCGAACCTCATGTCACCGGAAAGCCAGGCCGGCCTGAACTTCCGTCAGGACCTGATGAAATACATGCCGCAGGGCATCGTCGCCTATGACCATGCCGAAACGGTGAACGCCTTCGCGCAGGGCGATGTGGCGATGATTACCGAATGGTCGGCCTTCTATTCGACCGTCGTCAGCCCCGAGACCTCGAAAGTCGCGGAATGTGTCGAAATCGCCCCCGAACCCAAGGGTCCGGCGGGGCGCAAGCCGGCGCTTGGCGGCTTCTCGCTGGCGGTCGCATCGCAGGCGGACGAGGCCGAGCAGGCCGCGGGCTGGCTGTTCATCCAGTGGCTGACCTCGAAGGAAAAGGCCGGCCAGTATCTGGACATGGGCGGCGTCCCGGCCCGCAAGTCGGCCTATGCCGACCCGGCGCTGGCCGCGAAGTTCAAGTTCATCCCGGCGCTGGTCGAAAGCTGGCAGGAGGGCGTGCCCGAGTTCCGTCCGCGCTTTGCCGAATGGCCGGCGATCACCGAGATCGTGCAGGAGTGGGGCACGAAGATGATGCTGGGCGAAGTCAGCGTCGAGGAAGGCTCGAAGATGATCGGCCAGAAGATGGAAGAGGTCCTGGCCAAGGCCGGCTACTATGACGGCAAGAAGCCGCTGGTCCAGTAAGCCCCCGATGACCGTGCCGCAAGGCACCTGCGGGCCCCGGTTCTCCGGGGTCCGGCCTGCCCCAAACCCGAAACGAGGATCACGATGACGTTCCGCGTGCCCCGGCGCACGATCGCCGCCTTTCTTGGCCCCGCCGTCGCGGCGCTGGCCCTGGTGGGCATCGCGCCGCTGCTTTATGCGGTCTGGAAAAGCCTGCACTATTTCAACCTGACCAAGCTTGCCGAACAAAGGTTCGTGGGGCTGGAAAACTACTGGACCGTGCTGACCGACCCGGTGTTCTGGCAGGCGATGGGCCGCACGGGGCTGCTGTTCGTCATCGCCGTCCCGGTCGAGCTTGCGCTTGGCCTGCTGACGGCGCTGGTCCTGCACCGCCCGGGCCTGGGCTTTTGCAAGACCCTGACGCGGCTTGCGCTGATCCTGCCGATGGCGACGACCTATGCCGTCGTCGGGCTGCTGGGGCAGGTCATGCTGAACCAGAAATACGGCGTCATCAACCAGATGCTGGGCTGGGTCGGCATCGATGCGATCAACTTCATCGGCGAGCCGACGAACGCCTTCATCGCCGTCATCCTGTGGGACATCTGGCAATGGACGCCGTTCGTGGCGCTGGTGCTGCTGGCGGGCCTGTCCACCGTCCCGCCCGAGATCGAAGAGGCCGCCAAGCTTGAGACCAGATCGAACTGGACCGTGCTGCGCCATGTGCAGTTGCCCTTTCTGATCCCCAGCCTTGTCGCGGTCCTGATCCTGCGCACCGCCGACACGCTGAAGCTGTTCGACATGCCCTTTACCATGACCCGTGGCGGCCCCGGCTCGGCCACCGAGTTCATCGCGGTGCTGATCGAGCGCGTCGGCAACCGCCAGTTCGACATCGGCATGGCCGCCGCCCAGTCGATCATCATGCTGGCGATCACCATCGTGCTTGCCCGGCTTTACATCCGCCTTTTCTATCGCGAGGTCCGCTGACATGGCCGCCCCCGTCCAACGCCGCAGCCTTATGGGCGAAGGGCTGCTGCTGCTGCTCATCGGGCTGTTCTGCGTCTTTCCCTTTTACTGGATGGTCACCACCAGCCTGAAAACCCAGGTCGTCGCGCTGGAATCGCCGCCGGTCTGGTGGTTCACGCCCACGCTGGCGAATTATTGGGAGGTGCTGTTCGCCGACAAGGTCGGCCCGGCGCTGGTCAACTCGATCATCGTTGCAGTCTGCACGACCGCGCTGGCCGTGGGCCTGGGCACACCCGCCGCCTATGCGCTGGCCCGGTTCCAGTTCCGGGGCAAGCAGGACCTGTGGTTCTGGTTCATCACCAACCGCTTCGTCAGCCCGGTGGTGCTGGCCTTTCCGGTGTTCCTGATCGCCCGTCAGACCGGGTTGCGCGACACGCATCTGGCGCTGATCCTGATGTATCTGACCTTTACCCTGCCCATCGTGATCTGGATCTGCACCGACCAGTTCCGCGGCATTCCGCGCGAACTGGACGAGGCCGCGATGCTTGAGGGCGCAAGCCAGTGGCGCATCTTCCGCTCGATCTGCCTGCCGCTGGCGATGCCGGGCGTGGCCGTCAGTTCGATCCTGTCCTTCATCTTCTCGTGGAACGAGCTGCTTTTCGCCTATATTCTGGCGCCCAAGGCCGCCAAGACCGCGCCGGCGATGGCCGTGACCTTCATGGAGGGCTATGACGTGCCTTACGGCAAGATCATGGCGACCTCGACCCTGATCGTCGTGCCGGTGCTGATCTTTGCGCTGCTGGCCTCAAAGCACCTTGTCCGGGGGCTGACGATGGGGGCGGTCAAATAGGCTGGCCATGGCGCGCGCACCGAAGCTTCCGCAGATCGATACCGACGAAAGGTTTCTGGCGCAGGTCGCCTGGGCCTATCACGTCGAAGGTCTGACGCAGGAACAGGTGGCGCTTAAGCTTGGCTCGACCCGGCTGCGGGTGAACAAGGCCCTGTCCGAGGCCAAGGCCCGCGGGCTTGTGCGGATCACCTTCAACACCGCCTTTGCCGCCTGCGCCGAGCTTGAGGCGGCATTGCGCGCCCGCTTCGGCCTGCGTCAGGCCTATGTCGCCCCGGCGCCGATGGACCCGCGCGACGTGCAGATGACCGTCGGCGCCGCGCTGGGAAACCTGCTTTCCGAGGTGCTTGCCGATCCGGGCCTGCGGCTTTTCGGCATGTCCTGGGGCAATACGCTGAACATCGCCACCCGCTTTGTCGCCGCAATGGAGCGCCCCGATATCGAGATCATCAGCGTCATGGGCGGCCTGACGCGCGGCTCGGATCTGAACAGCTTCGAGATCACCACCCGCCTTGCCGACCTGCTGGGCGCTGAGCACAGCTATTTCACCGCGCCGCTTTACGCCGGCTCGCGCGCAAGCCGCGACACGATCATGCAGCTTGACGTGTTCCGCGAGGTGCTGGAAAAGCTGCGCAGCGTCGATGCGATGGCGCTGGCGACCGGCGACATCTCGGGCAGGTCGCTGCTGATGCGTGACGGGCTGCCGCGGGACGTGACGCTGGAGGAGCTGCGCGCGCTTGGCGCCGTCGGCGACATTCTGGGCGTGGTGATCGACGCCGAGGGCCAGCCGATCCCGCATGCGATCAACGAACGCGCCATCGGCATCAGCCTTGCCGATCTTGCGTCGATCCCGAATGTCATCCTTGCCGCCGGCGGCCCGCACAAGGTCGCCGTCATCCGCGCCGTGCTGAAACGCAATGTCGTCAACACGCTGGTCACCGACGAAGCCACCGCCCGCGCCCTGCTTGAGCGCGGCTGACAGGGGCAGGCGGGTCTGAGGGCGCGCGATACGGGGGCGCCCCCATCCCTCGCCTGGCTATGTTTTGGCAGGGCGGACCGCTTCTGTCCGCCCTGCCGGTCGGTCGTTATTGCAGCGTCATGGCGTGTCTGGCGTGACGCTCGGCCATCTGCCGGGCCCGGCGCCCGATCGCAATGGTGCGCGCCGCCTCGGGCCGGTGGTTTTCGTTCGCAAGCTCGGGGAACAGCGTCAGGATCTCGGTCAAGGCCACCGCGCCCACGGCCTTCAGCGCCTCGGGTCCGGTGAACAAGGACTCGGTCTCGGCGCCGTTCGAGATCACCACCTCGTGACGGTCGAACATGATGTGGTGATAGGCGACGCTGGCCATATCCTCGGCCACCTCGATGCCGTCGATCTGGCAAAGCTGCTTGGCCGCGACCAGAACCTCGTCGGCGCCGAACATGCGCTGCGCGATGCGCGAGCGCACCAGCACGCGGTGCTGCGGGCTGACCACCAGATCGGCCGCGGGCAGGTCGCGTCCCAGCGCGCCCTTGCGGATGCGGATCGGGCGCAGCTTGGGGTTGGCGGCAAGCTCGGCCGGGGACAGCACGCGCTTGCCGGCCCAGCGGATCGGTTGCAGCCCGTGATCGCGGGTCTGGACCAGATCGCCGGGGGCCAGGTCCTCGACCGGGCGCTCACCCTGCTGGGTCAGGATCAGGGTGCCCGCCGCAAAGCAGACCACCAGCGTGTTCTCGTTGCTGAGCTGCGAGGCGGTGACAGCGGCGCCGCCATTCTGCAGCGTCATGGTAAACGTCGGCAGGCTGCCGCTGCCGTCGAGCATGTTCAGCACGCCATCGTCGGTCTGATCGGCCTTCAGCCACTCAAGCGGTGTCTTGTAGGTCTTGTCGGGATGGGCGGCGTTCCATGCCGCCAGATTGGTGGCGTTGTAATAGTCCGACAGGTCGACCTGATCGTTGTTGGCCAGATCGCCGTCATGGATGCTGCCGGTATTGCCGGCGTTGAAGTCGGTGATCACATCGCCCGAGCCGGCAACGAAGAAGTCGTCGCCGTCGCCGCCGGTCAGGCTGTCAGTGCCGGCGCCGCCCAGCAGGATATCGTTGCCGTCGCCGCCGGTGAGGCTGTCGGCACCGTCGCCGCCAGAGATGCTGTCACTGCCCGCGCCGCCATCGACGCTGTCATCGCCGGTGCCGCCAGCGATCGTATCGTCACCTTCGCCGCCATCGACCGTGTCATTGTCGGCACCGCCATCGATGCTGTCATTGCCGGCGCCGCCATAGACCGTGTCGTTTCCGGCGCCGCCGTTGATCATGTCGCCGGCGTCTCCGGGCCTTGCGATGACACTGTCCCCGTAAACGCTGTCCCCATAGATCAGGTCGGCGCCGTCGCCACCGGAAATGGTATCCACGCCGTCGTTGCCAAGGATCGTATCCTTGTCAGCGCCGCCGTCGATGCTGTCATCGCCGGCACCGCCGGTGACGTTGTCATTGCCAGCGCCGCCGGTAACGCTGTCGTTCCCGTCACCGCCAAAAAGGTTGTCGTTGCCGTCATTCCCATCAAGGCTGTCCTTGCCGGCGCCGCCATAGACCGTGTCGATTCCGGCGCCGCCGGTCAGGCTGTCATCGCCGTCATCGCCAGTAAGGCTGTCGTTGCCGTCATTGCCATCGAGGCTGTCATTGCCCTCGTTACCCTGAAGGGTGTCATTGCCCGCGCCGCCGCTGATGCTGTCATCGCCAGCATTGCCCAGAATGGCATCGCCCCCGTCGCCGCCCAGGATGCTGTCGTTATCGGCACCGCCCAGGATGCTGTCATCGCCAACGCCGCCATGGATCGAGTCGTTGCCGTCGCCGCCATCGACGCTGTCATTGCCCGCGCCGCCATAGATCGTGTCGTCTCCGGCATCGCCGGTCAGGACGTCATTGCCGTCTCCGGCGCCGTCAAGCGTGCTGTCGCCATAGATCAGGTCGGCGCCGGCCCCGCCGGAAACGAGGTCCGCGCTGTCGCCGCCATACAGGGTGTCCGCGCCGTCATCGCCCTTGATATTGTCGATGTCGGTGCCACCATCAATGGAATCGTTGCCGTCGCCGCCCGTCAGGACGTCCGCGCCGGCACCGCCGAGGATGGTGTCATTGCCGATACCGCCATCCAGCGTGTCATTGCCGGGGATGGTCGAGGAAGCACTTGCCGTACCCGGAGTCGTGGTCACGACGACGCCGTCGAAGTCCAGGTTGTTACTGTAGGCGTAATCCCAGGACGCATGGGTCTTGTATTCCGTAATCACAAGCTGCGGCGTCGCATTCGGGTTAACCGGCGTGTTCCCCGTCGGCGTCAGCGTCAGATTGTAATGCGTCATGGTATTGGTCAGCTTGTCGGTATAGGCCGAAGCCGTCGCGACGACGACGCCATCGACCTTGATGCTGACCGCGAACAGGTCATTCCCGAGAGCGGGGTAGGCCGCTGCCTCACCGCTGTGATACTGGGTCTGGGCATTCAGCTGGACATCATAGCTTGTGCCGGCCGTCCAGGTCGTCCCGGTCAGCGGGGTGGTCGCAGTCCCGGGGGCCGAGTCCGCGCCATCCGTCCAAAGCCAATGCGTGGGCTTGCCGCCGTTGGAGGACGGGTAAAATATGCCCCCGGCTGGCGAATAGGTCCATCCGGTCGTCTCTGACAGCGGGCTGACCTGCGGGGCCTGCACGTCGCCATAGATCAGATCGTCGCCGCCGCCGCCCAGGATATTGTCGTCCCCGGCCGCGCCGTAAAGGACATCGTTGCCCAATCCGCCATCGATCTGGTCGCCTTCGCTGCCGCCGTCGATGGTATCAAGGCCGGCGTCGCCGGTGATCGAATCAATTCCTGCGCCACCGGTAATCGAATCGTTTCCGTCACCGCCCAAAATGGTGTCGTTGCTGTCGCTGCCGCCAAGAATGTCATTGCCACCAAGGCCCGAAATCGAATCCGTCGACGTGGTGCCGCCATATGTGTCATTGCCGGTGGTGCCGGTATAATTCGCCATGTCTTATTTTGCTTTCTGCATCGCGCAACGCCCAGCAAGCGGCTTTTTTTAAGCCGCTTACGATGAAAGCACTGCCAGAGTTGTCGGAGGAACGTGATACTCGTGACTGCACACGCCTGTGACGCGTGCAGACCAGAAATACTTATAAATCTAATAACCTGAACCGCCTGCCGGGCCGGTCACACATGTGCCCGCAGAACTCACAACACCCGCATGACTTTCGCCGCATGTCAGCTTGCGACGAACAAGCTTTCGGG